>JACZKE010000014.1 GCA_014860225.1 Desulfuromonadales bacterium | reverse complement strand
GCGAAAATTTGGATGTTTGAGAACAGATTTTAGCTCATTTGCAGGTTCATAGCCGTAGCTATGGACCAAAAAGGAGCTGAAATATGGGCCAAACAGCCGGATTTGCAGCCGGCTCATGGATAGTCCGACAGGCTGCTAGAGTGGATTGTTCAGAAAAGCATTTGTCAACAGCCCGGAAACTCAAAATTGAAGATTGATTTATTGGAGGTTTGAAGGTGAATCGTATTTACCTGGATTACAACGCCACTTCGCCGGTCAGGCCTGAAGTACTTGAGGTCATGCTGCCTTTTTATAAAGAGCAATTCGGAAACCCTTCGAGCGTGCACTGGGCCGGTCGTCAAGTCTCCGGAGCTCTTGAAAAGGCACGTGAACAGGTCGCTGCTTTGATTAATGCCTCTCCTGCAGAGATCGTGTTTGTGTCCTGTGGCAGCGAGGGAGACAACATGGCGATCAAGGGAACCCTGACAGCCCTCAAGGGAAAAGGCAACCACGTCATCACTACTGCTGTGGAACATCCTGCTGTACTGGAAACCTGCGAGGCCCTTGCAAAAGAAGGTTATGATGTCACTTTCCTGCCGGTTGACAAGGACGGCCAGCTCGATCTTGCTGATCTTGAAAAGGCGATTACCGACAAGACCGTTCTGATTTCAGTGATGTGGGCCAACAATGAAACCGGCAACATTTACCCGATTGAAGAGATCGGCAAGATCGCCAAAAAATATAACATTCGCTTTCATACCGATGCTGTTCAGGCTGTCGGCAAGATTCCGGTTGATGTCCAGAAGGCCAATGTTGATCTTCTGGTGATCTCCGGGCACAAGATCGGTGCCCCCAAGGGAGTCGGAGCAATTTATATCCGACGTGGCACGCGCATGGCAACATTTCTTCATGGCGGTCATCAGGAGCGTAATCGACGTGCCGGCACCCAGAATGTTGCTGGAATTGTGGGGCTCGGTAAAGCCTGCGAGATTGCCGGTGCAGAACTTGATGATTACTATAAGCGTGTACGCCTCCTTCGTGATCGGCTGGAAGACGGTATTCTCAGTCAGGTTCCTGATATTAAATTGAATGGAACGCCGGACCGGGACCAGCGTTTACCCAATACCCTGAATGTCAGCTTTGCCTATATTGAAGGGGAGTCGTTGCTTCTCAACCTCGACATGTTTGGCATCGCTGCATCATCCGGTTCTGCCTGTACTTCCGGTTCCCTCGAACCTTCGCATGTTATGGGCGCGATGTGCGTTGAGGTGACGCTGGCGCATTCGAGTACGCGCTTCAGCCTCGGACCGGAAACCACTGCCGAAGACATTGATAAAGTTCTGGAAGTTCTGCCGGCTACGGTGCAGCGTCTTCGCGATATGAGTCCATTGTACAATTGCGGTAGAACCGCCGAAGGTTGCGAGACCTGTGAAACGGTGAGAAGAATTTAAATCGATGATTCAAGTAGAGGTTCGCTGCCGTAACCAATTATCCGTCTCATTCAGGAGAAAAAAATATGTACACTGATAAAGTCATGGATCACTTTACCAACCCGCGAAACGTGGGGGAGATTGAAGACGCCAATGGAGTAGGAGAGGTCGGTAACGCCTCTTGCGGTGACATCATGAAGATATTCCTCAAGGTTGAAGACAACATCATCAAAGATGTCAAATTCAAGACCTTCGGCTGCGGTGCGGCAATTGCGACCTCTTCGATGGTGACAGAAATGGCTATCGGCAAGACGATCGATGAGGCTTTGGCATTGAGCAATCAGGCTGTTGCCGAGGCTCTCGACGGCCTGCCGGCGCAGAAGATGCACTGTTCGAACCTCGCGGCGGACGCTCTACACGAGGCAATCAAGAATTACAGGGAACATAACAGTTAAGTGTCATTACTTCAGCTGTCAAGTTATAGAACGGAGGGCGGCTCTCAACAGGGTCGCTCTCTCTGCTTGGTGTGACGAGGAAAAGCTTGAAAATTGTGAAAACCTTTTACGATGAACAGATTCAGCTATGATTGAACCAGGGAAAAGAGTTGTCGTCGCCATGAGCGGCGGGGTCGATTCGTCGGTTGCTGCGGCCTTGCTCAAGGAGCAGGGTTGTGAGGTGATCGGTATGACTATGCAGATCTGGGATTACTCAAAGTTTACTGCTGATCACGGAGAAAGTTCCGGGTCCTGCTGTTCGCTCGATGATGTATACGATGCGCGTCGGGTCGCCGAGTCCCTCGACATCCCATTCTATGTGGTCAATTTCGAAAAGCAGTTCGAGAAGGAAGTGATTGATCGTTTCTGTGATGATTACTTTAAAGGTCTTACCCCGAATCCCTGTGTTGTCTGCAATCAGGTCCTCAAATTTGAGGTCCTTCTGCGACGTGCGCGTGAGCTCCAGGCTGACTACCTTGTTACCGGACATTATGCTCAACTTGTCCGCAAGGATGGATTCTTCGCGCTGGAAAAAGGCAGGGATCGCAACAAGGACCAGAGCTACTTCCTCTTTACCTTGACCCAGGAGCAGATGCAGTACGTTCGCTTTCCATTGGGTGGCATGACCAAGGAGCAGGTGCGTGGGCATGCTGTGCGCCTGGGACTGAACGTGGCGGAAAAACCTGAGAGTCAGGATATCTGCTTTGTGCCCGATGGCGATTACGTGCGTTTTCTCGAGGAGCAACGTGGTTCCGGAGCCATGAACGGCGACATCGTGCATGTTGATGGTCAAGTGTTGGGAACACATCTGGGCACCTATCGTTATACGATCGGCCAACGCCGTGGTCTCGGTCTTTCCTGGCCGCACCCCCTTTATGTGGTCGGTATCGATGCGCTGAAGCGGAAAGTGCTTGTCGGTGAAAAGCACTGTCTGGTTGTTTATCATTGCTATGTTGATGATATCAACTGGCTGATTGATGCCCCTGAAAGGGATATCGAAGCGGCATGCCGCATCCGTTATCGTCACCAGGAAGCCCCTTCGTTGATCACAGTGCTCGATGACGGTTCTGCCAGGGTCGATTTTTATGAACCGCAGAGTGGTGTAACACCCGGGCAGGCTGCAGTGTTTTACGCTGGTGATCGTGTGCTTGGCGGCGGCTGGATAAGAGAATCCGGGATGCGGGACGAGGGTCATGATTTTGAAGACCTCTGACAAGAGCAATGTACTCGCCCCATCTTCAGCATGCCAGGCTCCGGCGTTGAAAACAGTCTCCTTTGCGACGCTGGGTTGCAAAACCAACCAGTTTGAATCTGCGTCCATGCAGGAGACTTTAATGAATGCCGGCTATCAGGTTGTCTCGCTCGATGCCGGGGCAGAGCTGGTCATAGTAAACACATGCACTGTTACCAGTGCCACTGATGCCCAGTCGCGCAACCTGATCCGACGAGCCCGCAGGCTTAATTCCCGCTGTCGGGTGGTTGTAACCGGTTGCTATGCGCAGGTTGATCCAAACGCGCTGCATGATTTGCCTGGTGTGAGCCTGGTGATCGGCAACGAAGAGAAACAGCGACTCCTTGAATTCCTGAAAAAGGAACGAGACTCAACATATGTCGAGGTTTCAGATATTCGTAAGGCGGAAAACGTCTGTCTACAGCCATTAACCTCATTTGCAAGTCGCAGTCGAGCCTTTGTTCAAATCCAGAATGGTTGTGATGCTTTCTGCAGCTACTGCATCATTCCCTATGCCCGCGGTGCCAGTCGATCTGCACGTCCGGATGCGATCCTGCAACAGGTTTCCGGTCTGGTCGAATCCGGTTACCGGGAAATAGTTCTGACTGGCATTCACATCGGTGGATACGGCGCCGATTTGCAATTACCGGTGACTCTGAACGACCTTGTTCAGCACATTGAGCAAAAGACCAAAGTACATCGTTTGCGGCTTGGCTCCATAGAGCCCACCGAGTTGACGGATGAACTGCTCGAATCAATTGCTGCTTCCCGGGTGATTTGCCCGCACCTGCATATCCCGCTTCAGTCTGGCGATGATGATGTTTTACAGAGAATGGGAAGGACTTACGGCACAGGTTTTTTTGCTCGTCTTGTTAACAAAATCAGGGACGTCCTGCCGCCTTCAGCCATCTGTCTTGATGTGATTACCGGTTTTCCAGGTGAAACGGATCGGCAGTTTGAAAATAGCTTTGATTTCATAGCTGGCTTGCCGGTAACTGATCTGCACGTTTTCCCGTACAGCAAGCGACCTGGCACCCCTGCGGCGACTCTTCCTGATCAGATCCCCGGCGATGTCAGCCGCGAGAGGGCAGCAAGATTGCGCCATCTGGCTGCAGAGAAATATCGTCTGTTTGCAGAAAGTTTCATTGGCCAAGAGCTTGAAGTGATTGTCGAAGACGGTAAGAAAGCTGGTTTGTTAAAGGGCATGTCAAGAAATTATCTGGATATCCGGTTCCCTGGAGAGTCCTCGCTTGCGGGACAGTGTTTGTTGGTTAAGCCGACCTCCTGGATTGATGATGCCCTGCGAGCGGAACAGGTTGCATGATTCCGTGAAGCTCTAATATAGAGCCACAGTTTTAGCCAAAACGAAAGCGCGGCCCGTCGGGCCGCGCTTTCGTTTTGGCTAAAAATCCGCTATTGATCGCTCAGCACCGTCCAGAAATAAATCTTGAATCGTCACCACATTCCCGATCGAACTCAATCAGGTCTGGGAAGCATTATCACCGGATTACATGCAGGAAGACTACATAGTGTTGTAATCGTCTGACTCTACTGTGTCGCCTGTGGAATCGAGGAAAGATCCTTTTTGTGAATCTTTAACGACGACCACTTTATCATGAGCAACAGAGCACACCGTTCCACAGATAGTACACTCGTAAAGTTGTTCATGAAACTGGAATGCGTTCAAATCGGTTTCGTTGCTGACCATGCATTTGCAGGTTGGACAAACAAAGTCTGTGCAGACTTTTTGTTGTCTCTGAACACGGCCCTTAATAATTTTACGCACATCACCAGAGAACGTCCATATTCCACCACATACTGCGCATTCACGCGCATCCTGAGAGAATCCTTCTGCATGCAGGTCAATTTCCACATGCTTCCTGCTTTTACATAATGGGCACTTCATATTTTATCCTCCTTCTACGCAACCTGTCGGATTATACGGGTCGAAGCGAAAATTTGATGTTTGAGAACAGATTTTAGCTCTTTTGCAGGTTCATAGCCGTAGCTATGGACCAAAAATGAGCTGAAATATGGGCCAAACAGCCGGACTTGCAGCCGGCTCATGGATAGTCCTACAGGCTGCTGTGCCAAACAAAATCAGGTCTTTGTAAATATATCCTGTTTATCATGGCTGCGCAAATCAGCCATATCAGCTATCGGCATAAAAGCCTGTTATTATGTAAAGAGTCCCGTTGGCAATAAAAATTGACAAGCCTAACGCCTTCGCTAAAGTTAATATAACAGCATTCTATCTATGAGCTTGGAAAGGAATTCGCCATGACAAAATCTGTCCGTGATGTATTGAAGAACAAAGGCAATAATGTATTAACGATCAATGCTGATGATACGGTTTACAAGGCTTTGGAGTTGATGGCAGCAGAAAATGTCGGCGCCCTTCTCGTTATGGAGAGTGACCAGGTGATCGGCATCATCACCGAGCGTGATTATGCGAGGAAAGTGATTCTTGAAGGACGCTCGTCTCTCAAGACGGTCATCAAGAAAATCATGACCACCAAAGTTCTCTACATCACCCCGGATATGAGTGTTGAAGAGGGGTTGGCGTTGATGTCCGACAAGCGCTGCCGTCATCTGCCGGTATTCGAGGACAAGGAGTTGATCGGGATAATCTCCATCGGCGACCTGGTTAATGCGCATGTCGCTGAAAAGGATTTTATGATCAATCAGTTGGAACACTACATCCACGGCAGCTAGCCTTCGTCCGGAAACGGCCCTTTTCTGCAATCTCTGCGTCAATCGGCTGATTTGATTGTACGATTTGTGCATAATTATGCTGGGATTTATAGACAAAACAGGGGGCTGCCAATTAAAACGCAACCCCCTGTAGTATCAGTGCTTTGCGAGCATGCTGTTATCTTAACCCACTTCGTTGTAAACCCTCTCGCGAAAATCCACCTGCAACTCATCGGCAACCTTGCGACACGCGGCGATATCAATGCCAGGCAGAGTGACAGCGGTTGCTGTGACGGACGGGATGTGCTTCTTCGCCTCCAGAAGGAAATCCTTTAGTGCATCGTAACCCTTCTCACCAAACTCTGAACGGCAGATCTTTTGGTAGGTTGCCGCATCGGGAGCATTCAGCGAGACGCTGATTGAGTCAACCAGTCCTGCCAGTTCGGGCAGAATATTGCGTCCATGGACCAGGTTGGCCTGGCCGTCGGTGTTTATCCGCACGAGGATGTTCTTCTGCTTCAGAAAACTTGCAACAGCTTTGACCAGGTCGAGACGTAATAAGGGTTCTCCATAACCACAAAAAACGACTTCGTCATAGGATGACGGGTCACCGATGGCTGTCATAACTTCTTCAATACCGGGTTCACGCACCAGGCAGAGTTGGTGACCTTTGACCGTGAAATCATGAAACTTTGCACAGAAGGTACAGCTGTTGGTGCAGCGGTTGGTGATGTTGAGATAGAGGCTGTTGCGGATCACATAGGCAATACGTGTACTTTGGTCAACCTCTCCGATGCCGAAAAGTCGCCAGGCGTTAAGGCTGGTGATGCGGGCAACATCCTCAAGTGTCAAGCCTTTGATCTCGGCAAGTTTTTCCGCAGTCGCCCTCACATAGGCTGGTTCACAGCGCTTGCCCCGCCATTTCTGCGGAGAAAGGTACGGACAGTCGGTTTCTACAAGCATGACGTCAATCGGCAAGGTCCGGACGATTGTGCGCAAAGCATCGTTTTTCGGATAGGTCAAAGGCCCCGCGAAAGAGATGTAAAAGCCCATTTCCACGCATTTACGGGCCATGGCCAGGTCGCCGGAGAAACAGTGCAGCACGCCACCGGCTTCGGCAGCATTCTCTTCCTGCATGATCCTGACAACCTCGTCGTGGGCATCGCGGTCGTGGATGATCAGTGGCTTGCCAGTGTCTTTCGCCAGTTGGATGTGCCTGCGAAACGAGGCTCTTTGCTGGTCCCGCGGTGAGCGATCACGATAGAAGTCAAGACCGGTTTCTCCAACGGCAACCACTTTGTCAACCGATTCGATCATTCGGGTCAGTTCATCGATGGTCTCATTGTCCACGGTATCGGCATCGTGCGGATGTATACCGACGCTGGCGTAGACATTGGGATAACGCAGAGCCAGGTCTACGCTGGCGCGCGAACTCTCCAGGTCGCAACCGACCGTCAGGATGTGGCCAACACCATTGTCTCCGGCGCGGTCAATGACGGCATCGAGATCGGTCGTGTAGGGTTTTGAGTCGAGGTGGGCGTGGGAGTCAACAAGAAAGGTCTTTAAGCTTTTCATGGAAAAATTCCGTAGCAGGGGGACACGGCACGCAGACAGGTAAAATCAGAAGATTTATCGTGTCACGCGTCCCGGTTATTCGCTTTCTATCCTGGGAAAGAGTGGGGCGGCTTTTTCAATCTTGGTGCCGGGCTGCAATAAACCCCATTTGTCATGTTTGTCCAGTTGCTGGTCATCCGGATCAATACCGAGGATATTGCAGATGTTCGCACCTGTTCCAGGCATGAAAGGCGTGACGAGCAGGCCGATCAGTCGAACAGCTTCGAGCAGATTGTACATGACTGTACCGAGACGTTCACGCTGGTCGGCATCTTTGGCCAGAGCCCAGGGGGCGGAGTCGTCGATATATTTGTTGGCAGCGCTGACCAGCTCCCAGATTGACTGCAATGCTTTATTGAAGGCGAGAGCCTCCATGTGATCATCAACCACGCCGATTTGCCGGATGAACTTGTCCTGCAGAATTGTGTCTGTTTCTGTTGTTTTTCCAGGATTTGTCAGCTCACCGTTAAAGTATTTGCTGAGCATTGCTGTAGAGCGGCTGACCAGGTTGCCGAGATCGTTGGCAAGGTCGGAATTGATGCGATGCACGAGGGCGCTGTGGGAGAAGTCTCCGTCCAGGCCAAAGGGAACCTCACGCAACAGGAAGTAGCGGATGGCATCGACTCCATACTTGTCAATGAGCATGTTCGGTTCGACCACGTTGGCCAGGCTTTTGCTCATTTTCTGTCCCTCGACGGTCCACCAGCCATGTGCAAAAACCTTTTTTGGCAAGGGAATGCCGGCCGCCATCAGGAATGTTGGCCAGTAGACTGTGTGGAAACGCAGGATGTCCTTGCCGATGACATGAACATCACAAGGCCAGAACTTCTTGAAATTACCTTCGCTGTCATGCGGATAGCCGAGAGCGCTGATGTAGTTGGTCAGGGCGTCGAACCACACGTAGATGATATGCTTGTCGTTGTTCGGGACCGGAATTCCCCAGGAGAAGGTGGTCCGTGAAATTGAAAGATCGCGCAAACCCTCGCGAATAAAACTGAGGATCTCGTTGCGTCGACTTTTCGGCTGGATGAAATCAGGGTTGGCTTCAATGTGCGCCAGTAGTTGCTCCTGATACTTGCTCATCCGGAAGAAATAAGACTCCTCCTTGAGTTTATCGGTCGGTCGACCGCAGTCCGGGCAGTTGCCGTCGAGCAGGTTGGTTTCAGTCCAGAACGTTTCGCAGGGAGTACAGTACCAGTCTTCATACTCGCCAAGGTAGATATCGCCTTTGGCTTCAATATTGCGAAAAATCTCTTGAACGGCCAGCTTATGACGCTCCTGAGAGGTGCGGATAAAGTCGGTGTTCGAGATGTTCAGCTTTTCCCAGAGTGATTGAAAACGCTTGACGACACGGTCGGCCAATTCCAGGGGTGTCTCTCCCTTGGCATGAGCCGCTTTCTCAACTTTCTGGCCGTGTTCATCGGTGCCGGTCAAAAAACTGACTTCATAGCCTCGTGCGCGTTTGTAACGCGCCAGGGCATCGCAGGCCAGAGTCGTGTAAGCGTGACCGATATGAGGGACGTCGTTGACGTAATAGATCGGGGTTGTCAGGTAAAAATGTTTATCGTCCGACATGAACTATTCTCCCTGCTTGCTCGGGTCTGGTTTGTGACCACTGCGAGGCCTGCGTCTGCTGCGCCGCCTGCGACTGGTCGGACTCTTTCCTTCGGTTGCTTCACCTGGTACCTGCTTTAATTGCTGCTCGACAGGTTTCGGTTGTTCTTCGGCCGCTCTATCCGCAGGTCGCGGCTTTTTGTTGACCTGCTTTTGCGTCGGCTGCTGAGTCTTGCTGGCTTGTCTTTGGGGTTTTTGGGCCTTGTCGACTTGCTTGCGGGGCTGCTGCCTCTGTGGTCTGCTCTTGGTCAATCGGCTTGCATGTGTCTCTTCGACAGGGTTTTCCTGTGTGATCGGCTGACTGGCCTGACCGGTACGAAGCTCTGCCATTGTCACGCGGCAGCAGGTTCCTTCACGGTCTCGCAAAGTCACTTTCTGTTGCAGGACATCCTGAGATGTAACTTCACATTCACGATTCTCCCACATGACCTTTTTGCCGCACTTCGGCATGCCTTTCCTGAGCTCTCCGTAGGTCTCGTATTCGTAACCAAGACAACAAAGCAAACGTCCGCATTGTCCGGAGATCTTGGTCGGATTAAGTGCCAGGCCCTGTTCTTTGGCCATCTTCACGGAAACCGGGCTGAACTGCGTGAGGAAGCTGCAGCAGCAGAGCTCACGCCCACAGATGCCGAGCCCGCCGACCAGCTTCGCTTCATCGCGTACTCCGATCTGACGCATTTCGATCCGCGTGTGAAAATGATGAGCAAGGTCTTTGACCAGTTCACGGAAATCGATACGTCCGTCAGCGGTAAAGAAGAAGATGATTTTCGACCCGTCAAAAGCATATTCAGCACGAACCAGCTTCATTTCCAGTTTGCGCTCATGAATTCGTTCTTTGCAGAAACGATAGGCGGTCTTTTCTCTGGCGTGATTGGTCTCAGCCAGGGCCAGGTCTTCTTCTGAAGCGATGCGCAGGATGCTCTTCAGCCCTTCGGGCGCTTCATCCTCCTGTATTTCGCGAGGCGGGATGACGACTATGGCCATCGCCCTGCCACGATCGGTTTCAACGATCACCTTGTCACCAGCCTTGAGTTCCAGGGCTAAAGCGTTGAAGTCATATTGTCGACCAGCTTGCTGGAATTTGAGTGGAACAATTCGTATCATGAGATCTCTATCATCGATTATGTAAAGATTAATGCCGCGATTAACGTCAATTTAAGCCGCCAGTTTCAGGAGGAGAACCTCCATGGCCAGTTGGCGATTCACATTGCGATCCAACTGACGGCGAACTTCGATCAACGCATCCAGTTTAGCGAGAATTGATGTGACACTCTCGCGGCCTGATACCCTGCGGACCTTGTCTTTGAGATCAAGGTTGACCAGCTCTTCGTCGCTTCGCCCTTGCAGGGTCATCAGGACATCGCGGTAAAAAGCCTGAAAAATCTCCAGGATATCGGGAAGAATGGTCTTGTCTGCAGCTAATTGCTCAGCAAAATCCAGAATGGGCAAGATACTTCCTGAGGATAACCCCGTCAAGGTTTTTAGCAGCTCCCTGCGCTGTCCCAGGTAAAGTTCGCGATCTTTGCCGAAGGCTTTTTTGAAACTGCCTTCAGAAAGGGCGGCCAGTACATGAGACTCTGTAGATTCAATACCAAGCTGCTTCTCCAGTTCTGCCTGAATCCGGCTGTTCGGGTGCCTGGCAAAGGGCAACAGCTGACAGCGGGAGCGGATCGTTTCGAGCAGGCGGTTCGGTTGTGCACTCAATAGCATCAGCAGAGTGTCACCTCGTGGTTCTTCAAGGGTCTTAAGCAGAGCATTCGATGCTCCGACCGTCATCGATTCCGCCTGTTCAATCAAACAGATTTTGCGCGGTGCTTCCAGCGGTTTGAGATTCAACTCTCGCTGGAAAGCCCGGATTTGTTCAATCTTGATAGAGTTGCCGTCCGGTTCAAGAATGTGCAAATCAGGATGGTTCTGGTGGTCAATTTTGCGACAGGCCAGGCAATGGCCACAGCCGCGTTGTTCGAGGCAGACGATGGCACGTGCCAGCGCCAGCGCCATAAGTCGTTTGCCGACGCCGTCTGGCCCGGAAAAGAGATAGGCGTGAGCAAGCCGGCCATTGGCCAGGGCTCTGCTCAGGATTTCCTTTTGTCGGTCATGGCCGAGGATCTGGTCAAAAGTCATAAAGGTTTTCAGCATGCAAGAAAATGATCGATATCAGAGGCTCTGCGTTCTGTCGCGAGCCCCTGCGCTATTAAAAGTCATAAAGCAATAGCAAAACAACGGGTTGGATCGAAATCCAAGTAATTACTGTAAGTGTTGGAAACCAATCGGCATCCTATAATGGTTACCTGGCCTGGCGCAATTGATATCTGTGAATAAGTAGTGTAGCATAATTGAATTTTGTGCGGAAAGTTTCAGGATGAACGGTCGCGCACTTTAACCTCCACAGCATATCTCGCTTATGAAACTGTCTGCTAAAATAGTACAAGAGAATTGGCAAAGCCTGGAAGAGTCCCTGGGATACTCCTTCAAGAAGCGTTCCCTGCTTGCTGAGGCCTTGACACACAGGTCTTATGCCAATGAATTTCAATCAGAAGCTTTGCCGGACAATGAACGACTGGAATTTCTTGGTGACGCGGTGCTCGACCTGGTTATCAGCCAGCACCTGATGGAAACACTGCCAGAATCTCATGAAGGTGATCTGACACGCATCAGAGCGGAAGTTGTTGCCCTGCCAAGCCTGGCAAGTCTGGCCAGTTCTCTCAAGATAGGCTCGTGCCTGCTGCTGGGCAGGGGAGAAGAGAGCAGTGGCGGCCGCAATAAGCCCAGCTTGCTGGCTGACGCCCTGGAGTCTTTGTTCGGCGCTGTCTTTACTGATGGTGGTTTTGAATCAGCCAAATCGGTTATTATGCCTTTATTCGTACCCCTGTTGCAGCAGGCTGCAACCGATGAAGGACAGGACTTTAAAAGTCGTCTACAGGAGCTCTTGCAGAGCACACGACGTGAGCTGCCCGTCTATACATTAATCGAAACCACAGGACCCGCTCATGAGCGTCTGTATCGTATTGATGTGCAGATTGATGGTTGCGCCTACGGTTCGGGTCAGGGGCGCACCAAGAAAAGCGCGGAGCAGGCTGCTGCGAAAGCGACTTTGTTGCTATTGGACGAAAATTCGTGAGGATTTACCCGGTATTCATTCCGCATGCAGGTTGTCCGCATCGGTGCCTCTTCTGTGCTCAGGATCGGTCCATCAGTCAATCTGTTGTTGCCGATTTCAAGAGTGTCACCAATTTCCTTGAAGAGGTTCTGCCACAACAGGGCGATGGTGAAATTGCCTTTTACGGAGGCACCTTTTCACTGCTGCCGTCAATACAGCAGGATCAATACCTGACAATCGCCGGACGTTTTGTTGCTTCCGGACAAGTTGCCGGAATACGGATTTCAACGCGTCCGGATGCGCTCGATGATCGATGCATTGCCCGTCTGCGGATCTCTGGCGTTACAACGGTCGAAATCGGCTGCCAGAGTTTCAGCGAGTCTGTCCTGACAGCATCCGGGCGTGGGCATACCGCTTCTGACAGCATCTCTGCCGTTCGCCGTTGCCTGAAGGCCGGCTTGCAGGTCGGTGTGCAGTTGATGCCCGGTCTGCCTGGTGGCGATGCCGAGGAAGCCTTGATGTCGTTGCGGCAGGCACTGGAACTCAAGCCGTCATTCGTGAGAATCTACCCGACCGTTGTGATTGACGGCACGGTGCTCGCGGATTTTTGGAAATCCGGTGGTTATCAACCCTGGACGCTTGACGAAGCTGTTGATCTCTGTGCCGATATGCTGCTTCTTTGTCGTCAGGTTGAGATGCCGGTCATTCGTCTGGGCTTGCAACGAGATCCTCAATTGGAAGAGAATCTTCTCGCCGGACCTTATCATCCTGCTTTCGGGCAATTGGTCCGCTCACGACTTTGGCGTCGTGCTCTGTATCATGCCGGCTCACACGGCAAACAAATCTACGTCAATCCCAATGACCTGAGCGATGTCATGGGGCATCGCAACGAGAATCGCGATTGGCTCAAAAGGACCAGACCGGCAGTTTGCGTGATAGCTGATAAAGCTGTTTTTAGAGGCTTTTTGCGTATGTCTGACCGGGAGGTATCATTAATCGATCTGTCTGCCCAGGGAGGGCATTATGACTGAAAAACACCTATTCCGATCAGGGTTCGTGGCCATTATCGGCCGGCCGAACGTTGGCAAGTCGACACTGTTAAACCGTATTGTCGGGCAGAAGATTGCGATTACTTCGCCCAAGCCGCAAACCACCCGCAACCGAATTCTCGGGATCCAGAATACGGATGATGCGCAGGTGCTGTTTGTCGATACCCCGGGGATTCATGAGGCCCGTTCCCCATTGAATCGCTATATGGTGGATCAGGCCCGTTCTGCCTGCCTGGATGTTGACGTGGTCCTCTGGCTGGTCGAGGCGGACCGCCCGGTTGACACGGACCCGATGATCCCGCGTCTCCTGGAAAAGAGTAAAAATCCGGTTTTACTGGTCATCAACAAGATCGACACTGTTCCCAAAGATAAACTGCTGCCGTTGATCGATGCTTATAGCAGAATCTGCCCTTTTGCTTCGATTGTGCCGGTTTCAGCACTGAAAGGCGATGGCGTTGACGCATTGATGGGCGAAATCCCTGCCTTGCTTCCGGAAGGACCACGTTACTATCCCGAGGATCAGCTGACGGATGTTCCCGAACGGTTTATCGTTGCCGAAATGATCCGTGAACAGATCCTGATGCGTACCAAAGATGAAGTGCCTTACGGCGTCGCTATCGTGGTTGAGAGGTTTGAGGAAAACCCTGCACGCAACATGATCGGCATCAGCGCGGTGATCAATGTTGAGCGTGATTCGCACAAGGGGATTCTGGTCGGTAAGGGCGGCACAATGATTCGCCAGATCGGCCAATCTGCCCGCAAAGAGATGGAGCGCATGCTGGGCGTCAAGGTGCATCTGGAACTTTTTGTCAGGGTACAAAAGAACTGGACCAGCTCCGGGCGCATGATGAAAGAGTTCGGCTATGAATAGACCTTTTTCGCCAACCCGCGTCGTCGTCACCGGTGGGGCGGGATATATCGGCAGTCATGTCGTTCTGGCCCTGGGTGAGGCCGGCTATGATGTGCTGACCTATGACAACCTCTCGACCGGCAATCGCGATGCAATTCTCTCCGGCGAACTGGTGGTTGGAGACCTGGCCGACAGGGATCATTTGACCAGGGTTCTCACCGAGTTCAACCCGGCCGCGGTATTGCACTTTGCTGCTTCGATAGAGGTCGGCGAAAGTGTCACGGATCCACTCAAGTATTACCGCAATAATTCTGCCAATGCGTTGAATCTCCTGGAAGCTCTGCGATCTTCCGGGACCGGGAAGATGATCTTTTCTTCGACCGCGGCCGTGTACGGCAATCCGGTGCAATTGCCGGTGACTGAAGACGCGCCCTTGCAGCCGATTAATCCGTACGGCGCATCCAAGATGATGACCGAGCGTTTCCTGGCCGATCTTGCCCGGGCGAATACCGACTTTCGCTATGTTGCCTTACGCTACTTCAATGTCGCCGGTGCCGATCCCGAGGCCCGCCTTGGGCAGGACTATGCCAACCCGACGCACCTGATTACCCGGGCGTTGAAGACGGCTCTGGGCATTTTCCCGAAGCTGCAGGTATTCGGCACCGATTATCCTACCGCGGATGGCACCTGCATTCGTGACTACATTCACGTGGCTGATCTGGCTCAGGCGCATCTGGATGCCTTGAACTATCTGACCGCCGGTCATTCTTCAACCGTGTTCAACTGTGGTTACGGTCATGGTTTTTCTGTCAGTGATGTCGTTGCTGTCGCCAAGAAAGTGACAGGTATTGATTTCCCTGTCGAGGAAACCGCTCGCCGCGAGGGTGATCCTGCTGAACTAATTGCCGGTTGTGGTAAAATTCGTAAGCAACTTGACTGGCAGCCGCGTTTTGATGATCTTGAGGTCATTCTGCGTACGGCCTGGGAGTGGGAGAAAAAGCTCATGAGACCTAGTACCCTGTAGTGAAAACGATCGGGCTGATAAAAAACTATGAGCTGATTCCCGCGTCACGCGTAACGCATTAAGGAGTAATTATGAAACTGGCAGTCATTGGAACCGGATATGTCGGCCTTGTTACCGGGGCCTGTTTTGCGGAAATGGGCCACCGCGTGACCTGCGTCGATATCGATGCCGGCAAAGTCGCTAAACTCAAAGAGGGCTGGATGCCGATCTATGAGCCGGGACTTAAGCCGATCGTGCAGCGTAATCACGAACAAGGCCGATTGCTCTTCACCACGTCGCTTGCCGAAGCCATCGCTGACACAGAGATTGTTTTTATTGCCGTCGGGACCCCTCCGGGTGAGGATGGCTCAGCCGATTTGAAGCATGTTCTGGCTGTCGCCAGTGAAATCGGTGAGAACCTCGCCGGCTATACGGTCGTGGTTACCAAGTCCACCGTGCCGGTCGGGACCGCTGAGAAGGTCAAGGCGGCAGTCTGCAAACAGTTGGCAAAACGTGATGCAGACGTCGAGTTCGACGTGGTCAGCAATCCGGAATTTCTCAAAGAGGGCGCTGCGGTTGACGATTTCATGAAACCGGACCGCATCGTTGTCGGCATCGACTCTGACCGTTCCCGTGAGGTTATGCGGGAACTCTATAAGGATTTCAGCCGCAACCATGATCGCATCCTGTTTATGGGCGTCAAAGACGCTGAAATGACCAAATATGCCGGAAACGCCATGCTGGCCACCAAGATCTCTTTTATGAACGAGGTCGCCAATCTGTGCGACTGCCTTGGGGTCGATGTGGAGAATGTACGTCTCGGCATCGGTTCCGACAGTCGTATCGGCTACTCGTTTATTTACCCGGGCTGCGGTTACGGCGGCTCATGTTTTCCCAAGGATGTCCGTGCCCTGATCCACATGGCCGGTGAAAAAGATTATCATTCAATGGTTCTGAAGGCAGTGCATGAGCGAAACGAGGACCAGAAGCATGTACTTTTTCGCAAGATCACTGCCCGCTTTGGTGAAAATCTCTCCGGGCTGACTTTTGGCCTGTGGGGACTTGCATTCAAACCCGGTACAGATGATATCCGTGAAGCTCCGGCGATTGTCCTCTTAGGTGAATTGATTGCTGCGGGGGCCCATGTCAAAGCCTATGACCCTGAAGCACTCGAGGCGGCGCAGGATGAACTGCCATTGCACTGGTTAGAAAATGGGCATGTGACCCTTGTCCGTCATCAGTACGAGGCGCTGGAACAGGTCGATGCTCTGGCTCTGGTGACGGAATGGAAGCCGTTCCGTCATCCGGACTTCCACGCCATGAAAAACCTGATGAAACAGCCGATCATTTTTGATGGACGCAACCAGTACGACCCGCAAAATCTGCAAGAAGACGGTTTTGAGTACTTTGGCATCGGGCGGCGTTGAAACAGATGTTTTGCAAGGCAGTAAAACGTAACTCTGAAGACCTGCGTGAATTACTATAATGTCGAAGTGGGAACCAGAACAGGTGGTATGAGCAGCCTGTCGGACTATCCATGAGCCGGCTGCAAATCCGGCTGTTAGGCCCATATTCCAGCTCCTTTTTGGTCCATAGCTACGGCTATGAACCTGCAAATGAGCTAAAATCTGTTCTCAAACATCCAAATTTTCGCTTTGGCCCGTATAGTCCGACAGGCTGCTAGGCGCTTCGCATTTTGAGGTTTAAATGTCTGCATTTTTCCGTGAAGTTCTCTGGCAACGGTTAAGACGCAACCACATGGCCATGGCTGGTGCTGCAATCGTGCTGGCCATGTTTCTTCTTGCCTTGCTGGCGTCAATGATTGGCCGCGACCCTGGCGCCATTGATATCGCTCACAGGTTGCACCCCCCGGGCTTTGAATTCCCCTTTGGTACGGATGATCTGGGTCGCGACGTTCTGGTCAGAATTCTCTATGGTGCCAGAATCTCATTGATGGTCGGTTTTGTTGCCGTTGGCATCTCCACGTTCATCGGCATCCTTCTTGGCGCTATGGCCGGATATTACGGCCGCTGGATAGATTCTCTGATTATGCGCTTCGTCGATATCATGCTCTGCTTCCCGACGTTCTTTCTGATTCTCGCTGTCATCGCTTTCCTGAAACCCTCTATCTGGAACATTATGATTATTATCGGTCTGACCAGTTGGATGGGGGTGGCGCGATTGGTGCGCGCTGAATTTCTTTCGTTGAAAGAACGTGACTTTGTCCTTGCCGCACAGGCGATCGGAGCAAGGGATGCCCGCATTATCTTTCGCCATATCCTGCCCAATGCAATTTCTCCTGTGCTTGTATCAGCAACCCTCGGTGTCGCCGGCGCCATCCTCACAGAAAGCGCTCTTTCGTTTCTCGGCATTGGTGTACAACCTCCCACACCATCCTGGGGTAACATGCTGATTGCCGGAAAACAGACTCTGGGGACCGCCTGGTGGCTCTCGGTTTTTCCTGGTCTGGCAATCCTGATAACAGTCCTGGGTTACAACCTGCTGGGTGAGGGTATTCGTGATGCCATGGATCCACGCATCAGGGACTGAGACTGTAAAACTCTGCTGAATCGCTGCGATTCAACCATTCAACCGGTGCTCTGCTATGAATGATTACAGCCCATCCGAGCTTATCCTTGCGCGCAGTCAGGCGTTTTCCCGAGGCGATTTCGGCTTTATCTACGACTCCTATCATTCCGGGTCAAACTTCCGCAGACAGTTCTTCGAACGGGATGAATATCTTCAATACGGCCAATCCAGCCTTGGACAGGACTTCCGGATACTCAGTTGCCAGGTTCTGGCAGAAATAGTGGATGATGAGCATGAGTCAAGAGTGATCTTCCTGATGGAGATGAAAACCCGTGGAAGTGTGCAACGATACGCCGAACTCGCCTGGCTGCGTTGGGAAAATGAAGCATGGCGCTATTATCGCGGGCAGAAGATCACTGCCGAGGAGCTCCCTGATAATCCGGAATCTCTCAGCTTTGCGGACTTTGCCAAACTCGATCCAGCGACGATCTTCTGAAAATCAGGAGCTGACAGATGAAAATCATCAATCAGGCCCGGCTTGATAAATTAAGTTGTGAAGCGCTTGAGTCAGACCGCCTGCGCAAAAACCTCAATATGCATGATGATTATGCCGATCCTTGCCAGCGGTTGTTCAACGCCATGGAGCCAGGTACCTACATCCGTCCGCATCGCCATCTTGACCCGCCCAAGCCCGAGTGTTTCATGGCAGTTCGCGGACGGATGGTCCTGGTGGTTTTTGATGACAATGGTGAGCTTGAGCAGGTCGTTCCCTTTGGGACCGGTTGCGATGCCGTGGCGATAGAGCTGCCCCCCGGTCTATGGCACACCTTGCTTGTCTTTGAGCACGGCAGCATTTTTTTTGAAACAAAACCGGGCCCATATCAGCCATTGTCTGACAAGGATTTTGCTTCCTGGTCGCCGGTTGAAGGGACAGCGGAAACCGACGAATACCTGACTTATCTTATGTCGCGTGTGTCTGAAAGACTTCTCTGCTGAGTATCTGTAGAATCCTAGTTAGTGCCCATCCGGAAACTCCGGATGGCACGACTGAAGTTTCCGGACGAAAACTAGTTATGGAACCTTATGCCTGAACTCCCTGAAGTAGAGACCACCCGTCGCGGTATTGAGCCTCTGGTCGTCAATAAAGTTATCGATCATGTGCAGATTTACAATGCTTCGTTACGTTGGCCGATCCCTGACAAACTTGTTGACGTGTTGCCAGGTCAGCAGGTTTCTGCTGTCGACCGTCGCTCAAAGTACCTGCTCTTTCATTTCGACCGGGGAACGCTTATTGTTCACCTCGGCATGACCGGCCACTTGCGACTGGACTCATCGACAGCGGAGCGACGCAAGCACGACCATGTGGAGATCGTGTTCAGAGACGGCTCCTCGTTGCGCTACAATGACTCCCGGCGTTTTGGTGCCATGTTATGGACCGAGAGTGACCCTTACCAGCACGCACGTCTGGCCGGTTTAGGACCAGAGCCTTTCGACTCTGTGTTTAACGCTGCTTATCTGTACAAGCTTTCCCGCGGTCGCAGCGTTGCTGTCAAGCCGTTCCTGATGAATGCGAATGTGGTGGTGGGAGTAGGTAATATCTATGCAAGTGAAGCGCTTTTCCGTGCCCGCATTGCCCCTGCATGTCCCGCCGGAAGGATCACGAAGGCCGCATATGATCGTCTGATATCGTCTGTCAGAGAGATCCTTTATGCAGCGATTTCTGCTGGTGGTACTACGATTCGGGACTTTTCAGACAGCCAGGGACGGCCTGGATATTTTGCGCAGGAACTGCGTGTCTATGGGCGGGCAGGGCAAGCGTGCACTGCTTGCGGTACTCTCATTGAGAAGATCAAGCTTGGCCAGCGCTCGACTTACTACTGTCCTGCGTGTCAGAAGTAAGGTGTGAATTGTTGTTGATCAATACCCTGTTTACACAATGGAGTCTTTATGGACGGATTTAACTTCACCATCCCTTATTCAGTGCGGGTCGTTGACGTAAATTATGGCGGACATGTCGCCAATTCTGCGGTCCTCAACTTTTTTCAGGACGCGCGCATCGCTTATCTGCATAAGCTTGGCGGTTATTCCGAGCTTGATATCGGCAACCAGTGTGGCATCATTCTTCCAGAGGCCCATGTCAGATACCTGGCTGAGATGTTTCTCGGTGATGAACTGGTCATAGGCACCAGGATCAAGGATATCAGCCGTTCGTCGTTTAAGATGGAGTATCGCATTGAGCGCAATGGTGAGGTGATGGCAGAAGGAGAGACAGCGCTGGTCTGCTTTGATTATCAGAGCCGCAAGCCCCGGCGGCTTGACGCGCAGTTCCGGGAGAAGGCTGTAGCTTTCGACGCATAAAGTTGAGCATGGCACATACACTAATTTAATCTTATTCAGCACATAAGCGAGTGCATGCGGTCTGCAGCCATTGCCTGCGTCCAACGTTGTCACTTAACTTCCCGCAAGCAACAGCTGCAGCCCACATGCTGTGCCGTTGAGTAAGGGAGCTGAATAGCTTCCTCCGCAAGAGGCAAGAACGCAAAAAAGGGACGACTCGTGTATGAGCCGTCCCTTTTTTATTTATGATCGATGTACTGATCAGCCGAGAATTTGCTTCAGATCTTCTTCGGCAGTTGTGATCGGGCCGATGTTGTAGTTGGCAACCAGGAAGTCAAGTACGTTCGGCGTAATGAAGGCCGGCAGTGTCGGTCCGAGCTTGATGTCCTTGATGCCGAGGTGGAGCAGGGTAAGCAGGATAGCTACGGCCTTCTGCTCGTACCAGGACAGGATCATGGAAAGCGGCAGGTCGTTGACGCCGCACTCGAAGGCGTTTGCCAGGGCAACTGCGACCTGAATGGCACTGTAAGCATCGTTGCATTGACCAACGTCGAGCAGTCGGGGAATACCGCCGATATCGCCAAGATCGAGCTTATTGAAGCGGTATTTTCCGCATGCGAGCGTCAGAATGACTGTGTCCCTGGGCGCTTTTTCGGCAAACTCGGTATAGTAGTTACGGCCCGATTTGGCGCCGTCGCAGCCACCGACCAGGAAGAAGTGCTTGATAGCACCTGCTTTCACGCCCTCAATAACCTTGTCAGCGACGCCGAGGATGGCGTTATGGCCGAAACCGGTGAGGATCTCCTGACCCGGATTGTCTTCGAAGCCGTCGCACTCCTGGGCCTTTTTGATCACCGCGGAGAAGTCCCAACCATTGATGTGCTTGACGTCAGGCCATTGCACCAGACCCCAGGTGAACAGGCGATCAATGTAGTTATCAGCAGGCTTCTGGATACAGTTGGTGTTGAAGATGATCGCTCCGGGGAATTCGGCGAACTCTTTATGCTGGTCCTGCCATGCACCGCCAAAGTTGGCAACCAGGTGAGAATACTTTTTCAGGCCGGGGTATCCGTGAGCCGGCAGCATCTCGCCATGGGTGTAGATGTTGATCCCCGTGCCTTCGGTTTGCTTGAGCAGCTCCTCGAGGAACTTCAGGTCATGACCGGAGACCAGGATTGCTTTACCGGCCTTGGTGCCAAGCTGGACCGGAGTAGGGACCGGGTGGCCATAAGCTTCAACATGGGCCTGGTTGAGCAGTTCCATGGTGACGTAGTTAATACGGCCGGCTTCAAGGGCCAGGCCGACATTGGCCATCAGATCGAGGCTGTCGTCGAGTTGCGCGGCCAGTGCCTTGTGGGTGAAGGCATAGATTTCATCGGACTCCTTGCCGAGGATACGTGCATGGTCGGCATAGGCTGCGTAGCCCTTGATTCCGTAGGTGATGATTTCGCGCACCGAGTGGATGTCCGGATCGACATTGAAGTCTTTGACACCATGCAGTTCGCCCAGCTTGACCTGCTCTTCCAGGGTTGCGGGCAGGGTCCAGGCCTGGGCTGCTGCGGGAACAGTACCAGTATAATTTCCGGCAAGCTGCTTGGCTTTGTCGCGCAGACGCACGCCTTCGGTAACAAATTGGGCAACGGCTTCAGGATCGAAGTCTACATTGGTGACGGTGGTAAAGAGTCCATCGATCATGAAACGATCGATTTCCTGATCCTTGGCACCATTCGCACGGGCCTTGTCAGCCCAGAAAGCAATACCTTTGAGAGTGTAGACCAGCAAGTCCTGAAGGGCGGCGACGTCGGGTTGCTTGCCGCATACGCCGATAGAAGTGCAGCCGGTACCTTTGGACGCTTGTTCGCATTGGTAACAAAACATGGACATTGTTTTTTCTCCTTTTTGGGGTGAGTAAAGTTGATAACTTTGATCCAGCCGTGACAGAAACGTGCAACTTTAACAGATTTATGAAAAATGTCTGCCTGATATATCCCTGTGATTTGCTATACTTGATGCTCTGTGTGCAGCGTTGGTGTGACCATACACTCTCCTGCCATCCGTTAACTTTGACAGAGGTCAAAAAAAGCAAATAAACAAGACTGATGGCGTCGCAAAAAGTCCACCCTACGGCGTTATGGCGTTTTTTCAGGACCTCGACATACCATATGTATGCCTTCGCCCCTGAAAAAACACCAAGCCTTGTAGAATGAAATTTTTGCTTAGCCATCCCATGAGTTTATGCGAGTGCATTAAAACTGGAGTCTGCAGAAATGGGGATCAAGGCAAGATTTCTATCCAGGCTTTTATTCCCCGGATCCCGGAGTCGCCATGAACTACTGGTTAATGAAATCTGAACCTTCAAACTTCTCTCTTGATGATCTGCAGCGTATGCAGAACAAAACCGAACACTGGGATGGGGTGCGCAACTATCAGGCGCGCAATTTTTTACGCGATGAAATCAAGGTTGGTGACGGTGTGCTCTTTTACCATAGCAATTGTCCGGAACCGGCCATTGTTGGTTTGGCAAGAGTCGTTCGCGAAGGTTATGCTGATCATACGGCTCTCGATCCCCGTGAGAAGCATTTTGATCCGAAAGCCACCGATGAAAAGCCAATCTGGTTCATGGTCGATGTCCAGTACCTGTGTCATCTGCCGCAGCCGTTAAACCGCGATGATTTGCGACAACATCCTTTGCTGTCCGGCATGAGTGTGTTGCGCAAAGGCAACCGTTTATCAGTTCAGCCTGTCAAAGCTGAAGAGTGGCAGGCCATTCTCACCTTAAGCGGAATTGCCGATCCCTTATGAGCTTGTGGCCGTTTTAACAGACAGCATGCGCAATCTCTGAACCGGACTTGATGGGAGTCATTAAAATGAAAAAGTGGACTAAAATATTCTCTGTCGCTGCAGCAGTTCTGGTTCTCTTGATTGTTGTTTTAATTGTGCTGGCCAACGTGTTGATTACCCCGGAACGGATAAAGGGAACGCTCCTGCCGATGGCTGAGGAAAAACTGCACCGAAAAATCGGCCTGGGTACTATCGAAGTCAGCCTGTTTTCAGGGATTGAAATCCAAGGATTGACTATTTATGAGCAGGACGGCAGCGAGATTTTTGTGTCGACTGACCTGGTAAGGCTCAGATATCAGCTGCTGCCGCTGCTGGCCATGAAAGTTGTGATTGATGAAATCAGACTGGAAAAACCAAGTATCCGGATTGTTCGATTTGATGAAGAACTGTTTAACTTCAGCGATCTCATGGTTGCTGCCGAGAATGAAACAAATCAATCCGAGTCAACTGCAACCCAAAAGCCTTCAGATACGCAAGACGGTGCACCGATCAGCATGCTGGTCTCAAATGTTCTGGTGCAGGATGGTCATCTGATCTTTCTTGACCATGTCCTCAATAATAATGTTCCTTATCGTTATGAAGTGTCTTCTCTGCAAATTGCTGCCAAAGGCGTGTCTCTTTCAGGAAAAGTTCCCTTGTCGTTGCAGTGCCAACTGAATGGCAGCCATCTGACACTTGACGGAGATGTGAATCTGCAGCCACTGGGGGGAGATTTTAACGTCGAGCTGCAGGATTTGGATGTCGTTGCCTTCCGTCCGTATCTGCAGAATGTTTTGCCCGGCAAACTGGGTGGCCTGAAGCTGAATTTGAAGTCGACTGTTTCAGGAACGCCTGGTGAAATCTCGCTCAAAGGAACGCTATCGCTTAAAGAGCTTGACCTGATCCTTGACGCAATGCCTGATGCGCCTCTAAAAAATGCCCGACTGGACGCAAATTACGATTTACGGTTTACCCGGGATCAGGAACGGCTGCAACTTCAGCAGTTGGGACTCGATTACAACGGCATCAAAGTCAACACCAGCGGCGTGATCACCGGGCTGATGAGCAAGCCCGCACTTGACCTGACAGTTGAGGTTCCCGATTTGCAGATTCTCCAGGCAATAGCCGCCGTTCCTGCAGGGCTTGTCGGCGATATCAGTTCTCTTGATCCGGCCGGAGCCCTTTCGGCCGAAGCAACGTTGTCAGGCAGCACGGAGAATGCTTTAAAACTGTTAAAGACGGCAACCGTTAATCTGGAGGGTGTCCAGGCTACAGCAGGAGGACTGCGCCCCGCATTTTCCGGACGTCTGATTGTCGCTGATGAGCAAATATCTTCCGAGGGCTTGCATGTGTTGCTTGGTGACAACAAGGCTGACATCAAGCTCAAAGCGAGTCAGATTTTTGCCAGACCGATCATTGTCAAAGCTGATATATCCTCGGAGCGCTTCTTGTTGGAACCGCTTCTGGCGGGCAGCGCCGGCGCGGCAGTCGCCTCTGGTCAGGACAAGGGAGATGTACAGGAAAAGCAGTCTACGGGGCAGATAGGCCCTTTCGATATACCTTTGCGCGCTACGGGGACGATAACCGTTGCTGAAGGCTTGTGGAAAGGTCTGGAGATCAAAAACTTTCTGGCTCAATATGAGCTCAAGGACAATGTCCTCAACCTTAGCCGTATGGATGGTCAAGTTGCCGGGGGGTCTTTCAGTAACAGCGCCCGTGTCGATCTGGGCAAAAAAGATCTGGCTTATTCAGCTCAACTTGGGTTGAAAGCCATACAAGCGGATCCGTTGCTGACAGCATTTGTACCGAAGGCTGCCGGCAACCTGCTGGGGGCCATGGATCTTACATTTTCTCTCAATGGACGTGGAACAGAGTGGCAGGCACTCAGTCGCAATCTTTCCGGAGATGGCAACATGCTTGTTGCGGATGGACGCCTGGTCAGTCCTGGTCTGGTCGGTGGTTTGAGTGAAGTTCTGCAGCTTCCAGAGCTGAAAGATATCCCGTTTGATGATTTTAAAGGTCAGTTCAAAATTGAGGACGGCAAGGTCATACTGGACAGCCGACTGCTCAGCAGCAGGCTTAAGCTGTTCCCAAAAGGCACCATCGGTCTTGATGGCTCTCTGAATATGGCCCTTGATACGCGTCTGAGCCCGGAGTTATCAGCAAAGTTAGACAAAAAGGGCGGTGTCTTAAGCTATCTTGCAGATAAGGACGGTTGGACCCAGATACCGCTACTGCTCAAGGGCAGTTTCGCCTCACCAGGTTTCGGGCTGGATCCCAAAGGTGTGCAGGAGCAGGCTTCTAAGGCATTAAGCAACGAAGTGGGTCGCCAGATCGACAAACTCCTCAAGCGATCGGAGCCGGCATCACAGGATACTGATCAGCAACCTGCAGAAAAGGACTCTGCACCTGCAGAGGATCCGGCGCGCAAACTATTGCAGGATTCATTGCAAAAACTGTTTGGTAATTGACAGGCCCTCCTGTTTGGGTTACAAAAATTGCATATCAGGTATGGAGGTAATATTTATGAGTGGTATCAAATACTTCAGTGGTTTTGAGGTTATTGCGGCAGCAAAAGATGTTGAAAGAAACGGTCATCGCTTTTACTCCACTATGGCTGAGCGGGCGTCTGATCTTTTGTTGAAAGAACTTTTTAGCTGGCTTGCCCAGGATGAAGTTGAACATCTCCGACGTTTGAATCAGCTGGAAGCAAATTACCAGGATGGTTCCTTTGCAGATGGTGAAGAAGAGCTCCTGCCGTATCTCAGCCAGTTTTCCACGACGAAAATTTTTCCGGATGCCGAGCGTCTAGAAGCGGTTCTGAAAACCGATACAGCAGATATTCAAGCCTTGGATATGGCCATTGAGGCGGAAGTGAAGTTCGCAGAATATTTTCTCAAGGCGAGCGCATTGGCGCAGACGGAAGATGGTAAAGAGGCCTTTGCCTGGCTGGCTGGTGAAGAAGCCAGACACGCGGAGATTTTGAAAGAACGTCGTGCCAGGTATGCTCGAGAGCAGTCTTAGTACAACATGAGTTTTTGCGAGTGCATCAATGATGGACACTGCGTTAATTTTGTAACTGCACCCTGATTTGTAATGATTTGTAGGGAATGAATGGGGAAAGTATGGGGGAAGACCGCTTTAAGAAGCGTCACCGTAAACGGATTTCGGTCAACTTTGGAATCGACAAAAGTGATAAGTTCGGTTTCACCGATGATCTCAATCACGATGGCCTCTTTATCCGCTCGGCAGTCGTTTTCAAACCAGGAGTGGCAATCAAGGTTGAAATCAAGCACCCCCAAGGGTTGATTGCTTTGATCGGTGAAGTTAAATGGGGCAAAAAGATTCCGCCAAGTTTTTTGAGTAAACTAAAAGGTGGGATGGGAGTGCAGATCAAGTCTTTCCTGGCGGGGGAAGAGATTTATTATGCCCTCTGTGACGCGCTGATCTCGCAACGGGGAGAATAATCGCCTGCCGCATGTTTTTGATGCATTCGCAAATAGTCATTGGATGGCTAAACGCCATCATGTTTGTCAAAGTGAAAGGCCTGCCACTTGATGCGCAGGCCTTTGATTAACCTATCTGTGTACCCTCATCACGGGTTATTCCGGCGGGATCAAGCGCCGGTTGGTTTGGAAATGTTCACAGTGATCAGGCTTATTTTCGATAGGCAGATCCTCCTTGTGAGGGGGTTTAAGTTACAAGCAACGTTGCTTGATTACAATTATAACAACAATTCAGTTTTTTTCATCTGTTGCCGGGCATTATTTATTCCACATTAACAGCTCGTGCCCATCCGGAAACCCGGGATGGACGCAACGCACTTTTCAATATTTATAAAATGGTTTTTGCTGTTATTAAATCACCAGCCTTCATAATTCAACAGCAGTTCACATACTACCCCGGTGCATTCATGATCGAGATTAAAGGTCAGCCCACAAAGTGATTTGTGGCACTCGATGCGGCTCGCCAGTTCTTCACCCCAGGCTGGATCGTAAAAGCTCACCATGGCTGCAAGGAACTGTTCTTCACCTTCGCTCTCCTGCTCGAAGACAGCTTCAATGATATCCCTCAGGGGCACCAGCTCTTCTTTGCAGCTGGCGGTCTCCGGAGTTTGAGGGCCAAAAAATTGTGGGCCCAAAAATTCAACGCCATGCTTCCATGCCTTCAAAAAACGTGAATGTTTTTCTTCAGATTGTTGCAGTACGTTGAGTACGTTGTCCCTGTGCATGGCATCACCTCACTTGCCGATATCCAAGGAGGCTGTCCGAGAATAAGGGCCGTAGCGAAAATCCAGAAGTTTGAGAACAGATTTTAGCTCGTTTGCAGCCTCATAGCCGTAGCTATGAGGCAAAAAGGAGCTGAAATATGGGCCAAACGGCTGGGTTTGCAGCCGGGCTTTTATTCTCGGACAGCCTCCAAGGTCGCTGGCGGATGTCGTATATGCATTCTATCAAAGAAATATTTGTTTGCCGGGTTGCAGATATGCCTGTAAATCATGAGGAGTTGTTTCTTAAGTTTCGATGGTGATTTCCACATTAAGCTCTTCAGCAACGATGTTCAAACCCTCTTCCAGGGCTTTTCTTGAAGTGGAACCCGGGCCCTGTATGTGGATATCCATTAAATAAAGCGCTGTGCCACTCTCCGGGGTGATCTTCACCGATGATTTTAAATCGACAATATTCAATGAATTCTCAGAAAGAAAACGACTTATTTTGAAAACAATGCCCGCCTGATCCATCCCTTCGACATGCACTTTACAAGTAAAAAAACCTGCCCGGCTCGCCGGTCTACGTTCTTTAACAGGGCGAATGAAAGCTGCAATGCTTTTCTGTTGCTCCAAATTGCGACACTCCTCAAGGAGAGTTGATTCGATATCCCTGTTGTTGGATGAGAACAGCAGATTTATTGTAAATTCATCAGCTAACATCGACATGGTGGTGTCTTCTAGATTGCAGTCGTTCTCGTATAAAATTTGTGTCACATCGGCAACTATGCCAGGCCTGTCTTTACCAAAGGCGGTCAGGATATATCGACTCTGCATGCTTACCTCCATTCTTGATCTGCTTACAACTTTGATGGCGTCGCAAAAAGTCCACCCTACGGCGTTATGGCGTTTTTTCAGGACCTCGACATACCATATGTATGCCTTCGCCCCTGAAAAAACACCAAGCCTTGTAGGGCGAAATTTTTGCTTAGCCATCCCATGAGTTTTTGCGAGTGCATCAACTTTAAAAGACGCATAATTTTCGCACGTGCTGGCTGTTTCTTCAATTTCTTTTTCTGTTCATTTCTCCGTACTATAAACAGGACTGTCCCCTGCTCTCCCTTTTGCTGTCAAAATTGTAAAATATTGATTTCATAGGTCATCAACAGGCGTCCTTTGTGGTAACCTACGCATATACAGTTGTAGTCTACTTTAACCTGGAGATATGTCATGAATGATCAAAACGACAAAAAAACGGAGCATGAAGAGATCGGGCTTTATGAGAAATTAGCTTCCCGTACTGCCGATCTCCTTGAAGAGGGAAAGAAAACCTTTGATGAGGCACTCAAAAGAGCCAAGGAAGAACTTTCTGCCGCTGGTGATTTTTCGCGCGAGCGCGCAGATAAGATTGGTGAATATGTACGCCGAGACTTGAAAGCGAATGCTGGCAAGGCCACAGAAGCTGTAAAAAAAGCTGTCGAACCCCAGCGCGTGGCTGCCGGTGTGCAAAGTGCCTTTTCTCGAATTTTGACAAGCGCTGCCGAGACTCTTACCGAACTTGCAGAGAGATCTGAAAAGTCCCTTGAGTATAAAACCGGTGAAATCACCAGCCCGGGAACCTTGACCTGCAAAGACTGCAATGCTGAAATGCATATGTCGAAGACAACCCGTATCCCCCCTTGTCCAAAGTGTCATAAAACAATTTTTCGTAAATCGTATTGATGCATGTACGCCAGGGGTGTGTTGTTTCATTTCTATAGATCCAGGCATGGCAAGTGATTTCAGTAAAGTTCAAGACTGTGTGTGCCCTTGTGGTATTTTGTCACGATGATAAGTCCGTGAGTGATTTGTCAGGTTATCTACTGCTTCGCTTGAGAGTTCATGTGCAAGGCAAGGAATGTAATGAATGAAAATTGAATGGTATCCGGGACATATGGCGAAAGCTAAACGGCAGATCGCCGAAGTATTGCCGAAGATTGACTTGGTTATCGAAGTTCTTGATGCGCGGTTGCCGGTTTCCAGCGCCAACCCGATGCTGGAAAAGCTCCGTGGTAACAAGCCCTGTATCAAAGTCTTGAATAAAAGCGATCTCGCAGATCCGGAGGTGACTGACTCGTGGGTGGAGTATTTCGATCAAATGAAGGGCGTGAAGGCCATTCCGCTCGAAGCAAAGAAACGCTCAGCCGCCGGTCAAATCCCCAAACTCTGTCGTCGCCTGGTACCTCATCGCGGCGTGCCGGGGAAAACCTTGCGCGCCATGGTTGTCGGCATTCCCAATGTCGGCAAATCGACGTTGATCAACACTCTGGCCGGTAAGAAGATGGCGCGTGTCGGTGATAAGCCAGCGATCACGACCTGTCCGCAACAGATCGATCTGCGTAACGGCATTCACCTTGCCGATACCCCCGGCTTGCTCTGGCCTGACATCCGCAACCAGAAGAGTGCCTATCGATTAGCTGCCAGCGGCGCAATCGGTGAGGGTGGCATGGATTATGAGGGTGTTGCGCTGTTTGCTGCCGAGTATTTGATGAGCCGATACTACGAACCGCTTGCCATCCGTTATAAACTTGCAGAAATGCCAGAGAGCGCCTCTGCCCTGATCGATCTTATCGGCCGTAAACGTGGTTGTCTGATCGCAGGTGGCAGTGTTGATCATCTGCGTGCATCGGAATTGCTTTTGCGTGAACTGCGGGCCGGCCTGATTGGCCGTGTTAGCCTTGAGAGGCCAGGAGACGATCTGGAAGGAGAGGGCAGGCATGACAGCTGAGGAACTGGAAAAACGGATCAAAGCCAGACAGGCTCCAATAATCCTGGATGTTCGCAGCGGCGCTGAATTCGCATCCGGTCATATCTCCAGGGCCATACATGCTCCTTTGACAAATCTCCTGACAGCTACCCGGGCGGCGTCTACAAGTAAAATGGACCTTCTGGTGCTCATCTGTGAACATGGCCCCCGTGCGCAGCTAGCCAAGATGCTGCTCAATTGGCGCGGCTACAAAAATATCGAATTACTGAGCGGGCATATGAGTCACTGGCGTCATTCGGGCCGGCCAGTCAAGAAAGAGAGTTAGTTTCCATCCGGAAACTCCGGTTGGCACGACCGCAGTTTTCGATCTGGAAACGAGCAATTTTTCTCAAGGTCAAGGAAATCAAGGATTTGTGCGGAGGCGTAGTCCTTTACGCCGCACAATCAAATCCGCCGATTGACGCAGAGATTGTGGAAAAGGGCCGTTTCCGGACGAAAACGCGTTAGCCTGAGAGACTGGTGGGCCAAGGGTGATATCAACTGTCATCTCTTGATCAGGAGTTTGAACAAGACGAACAGCATGGCCAGGGCGACAATATACCAATAGAAGGGTACATCACTTAGGAGACTGGTGAAATTGTTGAAAGCGACGCGCAGTTGCTCTCCAAACGAATTGTCCAGCAAGGCAGCATATCCAAGCATAGTTGGTCCTCCCCCGGTGAGTGGCAAGCGCTTTTCTATCCGGAGTCTGTATTATTACTTCTACACACATTGCGAACGATCTGCAAGAGACTGCTTGGCACGACGACCCTTTCAAAGGCAGCGAATTCGATGAATCATCTGCAAACAGAAAAAAGCCCATATCTACTGCAGCATATCAATAACCCTGTTGACTGGTACCCATGGTCGGAGTCGGCTTTTGAGCGTGCCCGCAATGAAAACAAGCTGATTTTCCTGTCTGTCGGCTACTCGACCTGTCATTGGTGTCATGTCATGGCCCATGAGTGCTTCGAGGATGCCGAGGTCGCCGAGCTTCTCAACCGTGATTATGTCTCTATCAAAGTTGACCGCGAAGAGCGACCGGATATCGACCAGGTCTATATGGAGGTATGCCAAAGACTGACGAACAGCGGTGGCTGGCCGCTGACCATCATCATGACGCCGGATGCACTGCCCTTTTATGCCGCGACCTACATCCCCAAGCATGGCCGCCACGGCCGGCCGGGTTTGATGGAGCTACTGCCGTGGGTAACGACCAGTTGGCACGATAATCCGGAGTTTCTTCGCAATGCGGCACATGAAATTACTGCCGAACTGCAGGCAGGCAGGAGCTCTGACGAGAGGAAAACTGTCAATCTTGATTTGCATGCAGAGGCTGAGGAGACGCTTAAAAAGAGCTATGACAGGCAGTATGGAGGGTTCAGCCAGGCCCCCAAGTTCCCACGCCCTCATGACCTGACTTTCCTGTTGCAGCAATTCAGGCGCTCAGGAGACGTGCAATGTTTGTCGATGGTCGAGCAGACGTTGCAGGCGATGCGCAACGGTGGAATTTACGACCAGCTCGGCTTTGGTTTCCATCGTTATGCGACGGATGAGAAATGGCTGGTGCCGCATTTTGAAAAGATGCTCTACGATCAGGCCGGGCTGGTTCCAGCTTACCTTGAGGCCTGGCAGATCACCGGTGCCGATATCTATGCCGCAACGGTACACGAAATCCTCGCTTATCTGTTACGTGATATGACGGCACCCGAAGGTGGCCTCTTTTCCGCTGAAGATGCAGACTCCGAAGGTGTCGAAGGGAAATTCTATCTTTGGTCGAAGGCGGAAATTGAAGATGTTCTGGGCGCAAAAGCCACAGACTTTTGCAAGACTTACAATGTCCTGACCGCCGGCAACTATCATGATGAGATGACCGGTAAAACCACTGGCGGAAATATCCTTCATCGTTCTACTCCGGATGTTGCGGAGGCTGAAAAGTCGTTTGCGGACGAAGCCTTTGCAGCATCAAGAAAACTGCTTTTCGAAGAACGTAAAAAACGTGTCAGGCCGCACCTGGACGACAAAATCATTACCGCCTGGAATGGAATGGCGATATCGGCATTTGCCAACGCGGGCAGGATGCTTGGCGACCGAGGTTACCTCACTGGTGCGCAGCGCATCGCTGACTTTATCCTGACAACGATGCGCAATCAGGATGGACGTCTGTTCCGCCGATACCGTCAGGGCGAAGTTGCGGTGTCCGCCTTTTCGGAAGATTATGCGTTCCTGGCTCGCGGCCTTCTGGACCTTTATGCTGCTGATTTCGATCCTCAAAATCTGGCTCAGGCCATCGAAATCGCACAATTGCTGAAGCAGTATTTCCAAGATCCCGAAAGTGGACAGCTTTACGATACTCCGTCTGACGGTGAGCAACTCCTGGTAAGGCCGTCAAGCACCTATGACGGTGCCACGCCGGCAGCCAGTTCGATCGTCCTGGAAGTTTTTGCACGACTGTTTCTGCTGACGGGGGCGCCAATATGGCAAACCGCGGCTGAGCAACTACTTCAGTCTGTTTCGACAAAAGTGTCCAGATACCCAACGGGTTACACGCAATTGCTGCAATCGGCGAACTGGTTATTGCGACCTACCCGGGAAGTCGTCATCGTTGGGGTTCACGGAGAATCTTCAACAGAAATCATGCTGTCTGCTGTCCGCAACTGCAAAATGCCGCAGACGGTGGTTATTTACAAAGCGGTTGATGATCCAGAGGCGATCGCGGCCCTGGCACCGTTCACATGTCATATGCATATCGTGAATGAGCTTGCAACGGCATATGTCTGCCAGAACTTCACCTGCGATCAACCTTTGAATGACGCCGAAGAACTTCAGGTCATTTTAAATTCATTACCAGGCTGAATCTCTGCTATTCATTGACGCTAGGAGGCTGTCGGACTATCCATGAACCGGCTGCAAATTTGGCTGTTCGGCCCATATTTCAGCTCCTTTTTGCTCTATAGCTACGGCTATGGAGCTGCAAACGAGCTAAAATCTGTTCTCAAACATCCAAATTTTCGCTTCGGTCCGTATAGTCCGACAGCCTCCTAGAATGGACACTTACTGCACCCGTGCATAAACATCTGTTATCCGCAAGACTCTGGTTCAAGACGTCTTTTTAGTTCCGAAACAAGCTAAAATTCCCTTGAAAAATTACATCTTGACAGTGTGAATCAGCGGGGAAGCATGCTATAGTCTGCAATTATTTCAGGTGAGGCAAACAGATGCAGACTTTGACCGTAATTTTTGCTCATGGGCGCGAAAGCGGCCCCTGGGGAACAAAGATCAGGGCGCTTGCTAAAGTGGCAGAGCGACTTGGTTGTCAGGTCATCAGCCGTGATGACAGAGATAACCGTGATCCCGAATTGCGCGTTGTCAGATTGATCGATGAGGTCAAAGCGATAGATGGGCCGGTTGTGTTGGTTGGTTCAAGTATGGGCGGTTATGTGGCAACGGTTGCCTCTCAGGTCGTGCGGCCGGTTGGTTTGTTCCTCATGGCTCCTGCTTTTGGTTTGCCCGGTTATGCTAATCAGGCGCCGTTACCGATCAGTCGTGAGTTGACTGTTGTTTATGGCTGGGATGATGATATTGTCCCGGTTGAGCCGGTTCTCGACTTTGCCAAAAAACATCAGGCGATGCTGCATCTGATTCCGGCCGGTCATGCACTCCTGGAACAGGTTGAATGGCTGACGCAGATTTTCGAACTGTTTCTTGGTCGCTGTCTGCAGCTTGATCGTGCTACAGCAAGAGAACGATTCCTGGCTACCCTTTAGTCTTGATCTCAGGATGGTTTAGAACTTCGATGGCTGCCAAGGAGAGGATTGACAAGCTGATGGTTCAGTTGCAGCTGGCTGGTTCGCGTGAACGGGCCAGGGCCCTGATCCTGGCGGGACGCGTTCTGGTCGATGACCAGACTATCGACAAGGTCGGAACACGGGTTGATCTTGCCGCATCCATTCGCCTGAGAGGCGAAGATATCCCGTACGTTTCCCGAGGCGGATTGAAGTTGGCCCAGGCACTTGACTATTTCAAGCTCAGTGTCACCGGGCGCACCGCCATTGACGTTGGTGCTTCGACAGGTGGGTTTACCGACTGCCTTCTGCAAAATGGTGCGGCAATGGTCGTGGCCGTTGATGTTGGTTATGGTCAGCTGGCATGGAAACTGCGCAATGACGACAGGGTTGTCAACCTTGAGCGTACCAACATCAGGCATCTGACGGCTGAGACGCTTGCTGCCACTCCCGATCTCGCCGTGATCGATGCTTCATTTATCTCGCTGGAGAAAGTTTTGCCGGCAACCTTGTCGTTGCTGGCGCCCTGCAGTGATGTCATCGCTTTGATCAAGCCGCAATTCGAAGTTGGCAAGGGGCAGGTAGGCAAAGGGGGCATTGTCCGCGATCCGGAACAACATGCCCAGGTTGTCGAGAAAATTAAGCTTCTGGCAACACAGCTCGGCTGTCAGGTGATGGATGTTTGTGAAAGCCCTGTTTTGGGCCCGAAGGGAAATCGTGAGTTCCTGATCCATCTGCGTATGGAGCTTTTGACAGGGGAGCAATATGACACGTTTGCTGGGTAGTGCGCATATCGAGACTCTGGCTCATGAAGAGAGTGTTCTTGGCGTGCTCGTACGCATGGTGCTAAAGCAGGCAGAGCATGCCGACAGTGAAGAGAAAATGCTGTTGGAAAATGCCCTGCAGTTACTCTTGACGCGTTTCCAGGTCATGGGTGGAGATGATTCATGATACTGCGTAGCATAGAACTGGAAAGCTTCGGCCGTTTCCGTGGTCAGACCATAGAATTCCGGCGTGGCTTGAATCTGGTGATCGGGCCGAATGAGGCGGGTAAATCGACCATTGCCTGCGCTGTCCCTGCTGTCCTGTTTGGCACAGATCGTCTGGAGAGATTTAAACCCTGGGGGCGTAACGTCTGTTCCGCCGTACTCTTTTTTGAAGGGAAGGGGCGTACAATTCAGGTCAAGCGTAATCTGATTACCGATGAAGTTGAGTTGATTGAAAAAGATGACCTTTACCATGTCTTGTCGCAATTCACCGGGAAAGCCCCACTGCGAGGACGGAGTGCATCCTGCCGGGAGTATCTCGCTCTACTTGAGTCTTTACTGGGTATTGCCGACGAGAGTCTGTTCCGGGCAACGTATTTCTTTGGACACCAGCCACAGGAATGGAGTGGCGAAGAGCTTGCCCAAAAGCTGAGGACACTGGTCAGCGGTAGTGCAGAGACAGATTATGCAGAGATCCTTGACGGCCTGTTGAATGAACATTTTCAGTTGACCCGAAGGAATCCCTGGGGCCGCGATAAACAGCGTGATCGCGAATACGAAGAAATCTGTCAGCAGTTGAACGAGCAGGGTGAAGCTGAGCCTGTAGAAACCGTCCCGGTTTTTGTTGAAATAGATAGCTCCGCTGACATCAGGGAACAGATTGAAAAGCTTTCCATTGAGTTGGAAGGTGACCGCCAGGAATATGAAAAAGGTTTGCGGTATATCGAACATGTCCGTCTTCAAGTGCCGGAAACTTCGGAAAATGTTGTTTCAACTGTTGTTGAAGGAAAGCCGGAAACCCTCAAAATATCAACGGATATGGACAATCTGGGCGAGCAGCTTGCAGCTGCAGGCTTGCCGCAAAACCCACCGAGAGAGTTGCCGGAACTGCTCTCTGAGGCTGCGCAGGTCAGACAGGAGTTTGCCGAACTGCAACAACCCTTCTCTGCGCTCAACAACCGCGAGAAGAAAATCCCTACGGTGCCATGGCTGACTCTTGGTCCCATTGTCGTAGTCCTGATCGCCGGGATGGCTGTTTCCTGGTGGCAGGATTTCCAGTTTCTCTGGATTTCTGTGGGGGCCGGAATATGCAGCAGTCTGTGTCTTGGCTGGGGGGCCTGGCGTCAAATTGAAAGAAAAAAAGCTTTGGCAGAAAGTCGCAAAGAGCGTAGTCACCTTGAACAGAAAAAGTTGGACGCGCAGAAACGACAGGCTGGGTTGAGTGAACGCTGCGAGGCGTTTGGGTTGCCATCTTCTGCCGTTGATCTGGTCAGGCTGCAAAAACTCGTTACCAAGCATCGTGAGTTGCTCGAAAAGTTTTGGAATCAAGCTGGCAGTGCTGTGGTGGAAACTGATGCATGCGACAACGGCAATGCCAGTGAAGATGAAGCCACAGAGGTTGGCAACGCGTCATCAGACAATGATGACGCAGAGAAAGAGCTGTTGCAACTTGAAGCGCTGATGACTGGTTTTGAGGCAGAATTCAAGCGGAAAGAGTTGCGATTGCAAAATTTGCGATTGCAGTTCAATGAGCTTTCTGTCGATCAGGACTCAAGGGCTAAAATTCCTGGAACTGGCTTGCACAATCGCAAGCGGGAGTTGGAAGAGCGTATCACGGTCTTGCGCAAAGCAATTAATCTGCTCGCCGGAGCTGTTGACGAGTTCAGTCATTCACACCTGGCGCGCTTAAACGATGAAGCCAGCAAGCTGTTCGGCAAGATAACCGGCGGACGTTATGCTGCCATAAAACTCGACGAGAACATGGCTCCTTCGGTTCAGGTCGATGGTCGTCGCTGGGTACCTGTTGATCACTTCAGCAGAGGAACGGTTGATGCCATCTATATGTCGTTGCGCATTGCTTTAGCGAAAGTCCGCGATGATGGTCGTTCACTGCCACTGATGCTTGATGACCCGTTTGTTCATCTCGACCAAAAGCGTCTGGCGACAACCCTCAACCTGATTGATCTTGCTTCAGCGGATGGACAATTGATTCTCTTCAGTCATAATCTGGATTTAGGTAAACGTGCCGCCCGTGAACGGTGGCATGTTGTTCCCCTGGATGAGGACACTGTAGACATCAGCCCTATGGAAGGAGAAGGACATGCCGGACAACTGCATCTTCTGTAAACTTATCTCCGGAGAGATCCCGGGAAAGCCCGTCTATCAGGATGACCGGGTCATCGTCCTTGAGGATATTAATCCTCAAGCTCCCAAACACTATCTGATTGTGCCGCGCAAGCACATCCGTACCACTCTCGACCTGACAACGGCAGATAACGAACTGATCGGCCATGTTTTCCAGGTCGCAGGTAAAATTGCTCACGACATGGGTTTTTCCGAGGATGGTTTTCGAATTGTCAACAATTGTAACGAAGCCGGTGGCCAGGTCGTCTGGCATATCCATTTCCACTTGTTGGGTGGCCGGGATATGGGTTGGCCTCCCGGTTGATGGAGCCTTGATATGATTGATCAGGAGGCTGTTGGACTATCCATGAACCGGCTGCAAATTCGGCTGTTCGGCCCATATTTCAGCTCCTTTTTGCTCTATAGCTACGGTTATGGAGCTGCAAACGAGCTAAAAGCTGTTCTCAAACATCCAAACTTTCGCTTCGGTCCGTGTAGTCCGACAACCTCCTAGGCCGGCAACACAGTTGCGCGCCTGCTGATTCTGTTTTACTATCAAATTTAATATCTTTGTATGGAAGCGTGGTTACATGGACAGTATTCGTCAACCGATATCTCGACCGGACAGGCCGGAAAGTTATGATGGAAAACGCCAGCATCGCCTGATCAATGAGATCATGGAATTACTGGTTACGCATCATGGTGGGAGTCTCAGCGAGAAAGTCCTCGACGAATCGATTGAAAGCCTGCAGAAAGCGATCAATCTTGCGCAGGAAGCCCATAGCCAGCAGGTTCGCAAAACGGGCGAACCTTATTTCTTTCATCCTTTGCGTGTCGCACATATGGCTGCCCGGCACTGGATGGATTTCGCTTCAGTCATTGCCGCTCTGCTGCATGACGTCGTAGAAGACACTGCAACAACCCTTGAAAATGTCAGTGATATGTTTGGCATGGAAATCGGACTGCTGGTCGATGGATTGACCAAAGTCGATGATGGTCTCCTCAGTCGTAACGTCCTGAAAGAGCAAACGTACCGGAAGCAGGTACTTCTGGCAGTAAGAGACATTCGTGTCCTCTGTCTGAAATTCTGGGATCGAATCGATAACCTGCAGACTATCCAGGCTCTTGACCCTCAAAAGCAGCGCCTGATTGCAGAAGAAACGCGCACTATCTATGTCCCTCTTGCCAGGCACCTCGGCATGGGGCGTGTCGCCACTGAGCTTGACGCACTTTCCTTGAGTATCCTCTACCCGAACAGAGCGGTGCATTTCGAAGCTGCAGTGAATGAGATGCGCAAAACGCATGAGGCCGCACTTGGCCGCATCCGTTCAGAAGTTCACAATATCCTTGAGCATTACAAAATCGATGCCCTGGTCAAAGACCGCTGGCGGCCATTCTCCATCGTCGCAGCCCGAGCGACTGCCCGTGGCCTGCCTGCCCTCTATACCCTTGATATCCTGGTCGATCGTTCCATGGATGCCTACCACGCCCTTGGTCTGCTGCATCGCCTGTACCCGCCGATTCCGGGGAAGCTACGTGATCATCTGCATGTTCCGTCGCAATTCGGTTATCAGGCTTTGAAGACCAGCGTGCAGGCTGGTGAAATTCGCTTGCGGGTTGAAATTACCACACGCAAGCTGTCGCGATTCAATGAATCGGGGGTTCTGGCCCCTGGTTTCGAATTTCGCAGTTCGAGTTTTGAAGATTTAATGCAGTCACTGATAGAGGGTGAGTCGGCTTTTGATATGGAGAGCCTGCGACTGGCCTCTGCTTCAATTCAGGTTTATACCCCACAGGGTGATGTACGTTCGCTGCCGGAAGGAAGCAGTGCTCTTGACTTTGCTTTCGATATCCATGAAGAGTTGGGCTTACATGCAGTTCGTGTGCGTATCAACGGCAAGACTCGTCAACTCAAGGCTCGTTTGATGGACGGAGATCAGATTGAGGTCGAAACCGCCGATAGTCCAACAGTGCTGCCTAAATGGCTGGAATGGGCGGTTATGCCGCGTGCACGCAACAGTATCCGCCGCTATTTGCGTTCTAAAGTCAAACAACCGAGAAGTGAAAAAAGCAAGCGATAGCCATTTGTTGAAAATTTTCCAGTCCGGACTTGTTTTCCTCCTGCTGATGCTGATGGCTGGCCCTGTTTTTGCTGACCAGGCCAATGTCTTCGTTTACCATCGATTTAACGATTCACGCTATCCCTCAACCAACGTCTCCCTGCAGGATTTCCGCGCTCATCTTGAGCTCTTGTCTCAACAGCAGTTTACTGTCCTCAAACTCGGCGAGGTCGTCGAGAAATTGCAAAAGGGAGTCAGCCTGCCGCAACGCTGTGCTGTGATTACGGTTGATGATGCTTATCGTTCATTCTTTACGGATGGTTGGCCGTTATTGAAGGAGTATGGTTACCCGGCAACACTCTTTGTAAGTACGGATTCAGTTGGCGGAGGGGAGTATCTCAGCTGGCAGGAACTCAGGGTGTTGCAAGGCGAAGGTGTTGAAATTGGTAACCACTCGGCAAGTCACGCCTATTTGCTCGACAGGTTGGTTTTTGAAAGTGAGGCTGATTGGGTCATACGGGTATCAGAAGACCTTTATCGTTCTCAGCAAGCATTTGAGAAGCAGCTTGGTTCTTCTCCAAAGCTGTTTGCCTATCCCTATGGTGAGTTTGCGCCGGAGTTGGCCAGCCTGGTAAAGGTGGCTGGTTTCGAAGCGGCATTCGGTCAGCAGTCAGGGGTCGTTGATGCCGGGCAGGATCTTTTCAGTTTGCCACGCTTCCCTGTGGGAGGCGAGTTTGCCTCTATTGCTGAGTTTAGCAGTAAGCTTTTTATGAAAAGGTTGTCAGTCCGTGTCGTCTCACCCTCCAGCCCGGTCGTTAAAGAGGATAATCCGCCAAGACTGAGGTTTTATTTGAAGCAGAATATTGACAGCAGCTCTCTGCGCTGTTTTGTTCCAGGGCAGTCGGATTGTCTGGTCACGCAAGTCAATGGAGAGGATGGTCTTTACGAGGTAACTTCGCTGCAACCGCTTTCCGGAAGACGCAGTAAATACACCTTGACGGCCAGGGACGCCAACGGCAAATCCTGGTATTGGTTCAGCCAGCTATGGATTCTGCACCATTGAGGAGAATCCACCGATCATTCTGTTTCTCGATGAGAAAAGACCGCTGCCTGAGGTCCTGGTTCTGATCGCTGCATCTGTTTCCGGTTGGCGCAGAAACGCGCTGTTTGCAAGTGACAACCTGTTCTGGCGAATCATCGCCTGAATCTCCACGATGTAATCCTCGCCGCGCTGCGAGTACTTCAGCAAACCTGTTGTTAAAGCGATCCCTGTAACCGGCTGCTCGGCCTGTCGCAGCCTTTCCCTGATGTCGCGCAATTTGCGGTAAGCGCCGTTGCTATTGAGATTATTCATATAGCTGCGGATCGACTCGTAAATGCTTGAGAATTTTCGCACCTCATAGATTTCCCCTGGTGGGCGATCCTCCGGCACGATTCCGGTGCCGGGTCTGAAAGTCCATTCGCCGAAGAAGTTGTTCCCGCGTTGTGCGAATTTTGAGGTTCCCCAGGCGGATTCGTTGGCGGCCTGGGCCAGTACTAACGCCGGGGGGAGTGTGTCAACTCTCCGCAGCAAGCGTGAACGCATCCGATGATCATTAAGCATATGGCCGCGAAGGCCGTAACGATTGGCTATCGCTTCGAGGCGTTGCCTGTCGTCAAAACTCAACGTTCCGGTACTATGCCGTTCAAATATCAGCAGAATCTCTTCGCGTTCTTGTTCAATCTCCTGGTTGGCCAGTAAAACCATCGGTAAGAGCCCCATGAAAAAAGTACGTTTCTTTGAGGCTGTATTGACCGAGTATGTTATGTCAGTCGGAATATTCTCGAGAATAAGTGGCGGCACTCCTTTTTCCAGCTGCATCCAATCGTAGTCGAGGGTTTGGTAAAAAGCCTGCAGGCCCGAGGTGGTTTCCGGCCGAATGGTTTGAGCCCTGTCGTGATCGATTTGTTGGGCCGCTGCCTCATCTGTTAGTAAATGGCAAGCAATGAACAGGGGGAGAAGCAGGAGAAACAAAGAAGTCCTGAGTCTTGAAATTGTGGTGTGGTTTATCATTAAGTTGTCCATGTCATATGGCTAATTATATTCGAAGCACTATACCATACTTTTTAGAGTGCCGAAAAGTATGCGTCGGATACTGGACAGTTGTTGGTGAGACATTGTCGAAGGGCATACAGGGGCATCTGAACCACTTGCAAAGCGAGGTTATCATCACCGAAAGCCGCTATCGGGATCTGGTTTTAGTCAGAATCTCCCTGGCACGAGCCTTACCTGAGTTACATATTTTGACTTTTGCGAGCGTGTATATAAAACGTTGTTTTGTTGTACTTGCCTTCAGTGGAGAATTGATTATAATTAATACAGGTTCTGCTGCAGTTGTTCGGGAGATTGGCACCATGAATGCACATATTGTCTTTGGACTCTTTGCCCTCTATGTCGCTGCCATATCTCTATGCCTGGTTCTCGTCGGACGGCAGGATGACGCCCTTGCACTACTGAGGCGTATCTGGGGCCGTACGGTCGGTCATTCTCTGTATTTTATTGCAAGAGTCGCTCTGCCCATGCTGATTTGCGTTGTATGTCTTGGCTGGGGCGTGCGTCAGTATGATGCAAGCGTCAAGTTTTATGACTTTGATGCACCTTTGCAGCTGAACGTTGAATATTACCGTGATCTCAGAGTGATCTTGCAGCCAGATAAGGGTCCGGATCCGATCGGGATTGTCTACGGGGCCTGATGTAAATGCCTTCCTTGACATTCTATTACATCATAACTATCTTCCTCACGAACATTAAAAGTATTCGGGAGGTTTTTTTATGAAAGATCAAAGTTTAAAAGAACAAGGGACAATCTCCATACACACGGAAAATATTTTTCCGATCATTAAAAAATGGCTCTACAGCGAGAAAGAGATATTTCTTCGTGAACTTGTTTCCAACGCGGTTGATGCCATACACAAGATGCAACATGTCAATCTGGTTGAAGGTTTGCAGAATGCGGATGATTACCGGATTGATGTACTGCTGGACAAAGACGGCAAGACATTAACGGTCAAAGATAACGGTATAGGTATGACTGCCGATGAAATACGCCGTTATATTAATCAGATTGCATTTTCTTCAGCTGAGGAGTTTGTTCAGAAGTTTAAGGACCTGGAAGACAAAAGTCAGATCATAGGTCATTTCGGCCTGGGTTTTTATTCAGCTTTCATGGTGGCCAAAAAGGTTGAAATACGTTCGCTCAGTTACCAGGAAGGTGCTTCGGGAGCTCATTGGACATGTGACGGTTCGACCAGTTATGAACTCTCTGAGATTGAAAAAAAAGATCGTGGTACCGAAATTATCCTGTTCCTGGATGATGATGAGCTCGAGTTTCTCAAGCCTGCCCGAATACGTGAAGTTCTTACCCGGTACTGTAACTTTCTCCCGGTGGCAATACACCTGGAGGGGGACGTGGTTAATGACCAGAATCCCCTCTGGACACGCATGGCCACAGAGCTTGACGATGATGATTACAAGACTTTCTATCGTAAACTTTATCCGTTCTCGGATGATCCGCTTTTCTGGATTCACCTCAACATAGATTTTCCTTTTAACCTGAAAGGAATTCTCTATTTTCCCAAGTTAACCAATGAGTTTGATGTTACAAAAAGTCATATCAAGCTCTTTTGTAACCAGGTCTTTGTCAGTGACAACTGCGCAGAAGTGATTCCGGAGTTTCTCTCACCCCTGCAGGGTTGTCTGGACGCTCCCGATCTGCCATTGAACGTGTCGCGCAGTTATTTGCAGAACGACCCGCAGGTGCGGAAGATTCGAGACGTGATCACCAGCCGTGTTGCCGGCAAACTGGTTGAGCTTGACAAGCAGGATCGCAAGGCCTTCGCCGCAATTTGGGCAGATATTCATACCTTTATCAAGTTCGGCATGATGAAAGATGACAAGTATTATGAAAAGCTTAAGGACCATACTCTTTTTGCCTTGAGCGGCTCTGATGAGTGGACCACCCTGCCCGAGTACCTTGAAAACACTTCAGCGGCTAAAGCGACTACGGTTTATTACACCAATGATGAAGTCGCCCAGTCGACTTATCTTAAATTGTTCAAAGCACAGGGCATAGACGTGCTGGTGCTTGATGCCCAGATCGACTCGCATTTTATTCAGTTTCTGGAGATGAAAAACTCTGAAATTCACTTTGCCCGGGTGGACGCAGATGTCACGGAAAACCTGATACAGCAAGACGTGGCCAGTGAACTGGTTGATGCCAAAGATGGCAAGACACGTGATGAAAGAATTGCCGACCTGTTCAAGCAGTTCCTCAAGGATGAGGAACTGGAGGTCCGTGTGGAAAGACTCAAGGATGAATCTGTGCCGGCTATGGCGCTGTTTTCCGAGCAGGATCGTCGCTTCCAGGAAATGACCCGCACTCTTGGTAAAGAAATACGGATTCCGGAGAAAGGCCCCTCTCTGTTAGTCAACGCTTCAAGTCCGGTTGTGCAGAACATCCTTGATCTGTATGCAAAACAGAAAACTGAAGACGTTGAATTACTGGTTGCTCAGGTGTTTGATCTGGCCATGCTGACATGCCGGGCTTTTGATCAGGACCGAATGACACGATTTCTCGATCGAAGCAATCAATTGCTGGCCAGAGTGAATAGCGAGGTTGCTAAAGACTGATAGCAACAGGACGACATAACGAAACAGGAGAGGAGCCGGACATTGCGGCTCCTCTCCTGTTTGATGGCGTCGCAAAAAAGTCCGCCCTACGGCGTTACGGCGTTTTTTCAGGACCTCGACATACCTGATGTATGCCTTCGCCCCTAAAAAACCACCAAGCCTTGTAGGACGAAATTTTTGCTTAGCCATTCTCTGAGTTTTTGCGAATGCATCAAAGCTTAAGAACGGTGAATTGTAACCGTGCCATGCTGGATCTGTCTCTGCAGCCAGACAGTCAGCCCTTGCCGCCAGAGGCTTCGAGTTGCAGGAACCAGAAAACTGAAGCCGAGTACATCTGTAAAAAAACCGGGAGTCAGCAACAGCAGGCCGCCGACAAGGACCAGCGCGCCATCAATTAATGTGATGGCGGGCATTTGCCCTCGAGCCGTTTCATCCTGTATCCTGCGCAGAATCTCAAGCCCCTGGCTGCGAGCCAGCCAGGCACCGGCAACTCCGGTCAGCATGATGAGGCTGACAGTTGGCCAGATCCCGATAATTTGTCCGGCTGTAATCAGTATGTAGAGTTCCATAAGTGGTACAAATATGAAGATTGAAAGTAGTCTTATAAACATGCAGCCTCGATTAATAGGTTGTTGCAGGTAAAATTGTCCCGAAGAAACTCCATATCCAGTTTACCTTGTCATGCAACTATAAGTATTTGAAATTGTTCAATAAATAAACTGCCCAAATATTGTGCAGACAGTAAGAGTGGTTGTCGTGTGGTTTGGAAACTGGTTTGTGCACATGCTTTTCAACACCTTGTCCACATATTTTGTGGACAAGGTGGGAAGATGCCCGAAACACTTTGTTTTTTTCGTTTCCAGCATGACACCACAACAAAAGTTTCAGGTTCCAAAATAACTAAGTAGCTATAAAATTATCGTCATTCCATATCTAATTGTTTGATGGCTTTCCGGGAGATTTTGCGCAGGGCCGCTTCAGCATCCAGATTGGCCTCGTGAGCCAGCCTGACGAGGTGGAATAAAATCTGCCCTAGTGTCTCCTCATCAAGTTTCCATCCTGCAGTGCTGTTTTTTGAATCGCTCATTTGTTGCAGCAGATCTTGACGTAAAGCCGGCAGCTCTTCTTGACGGCCAACCTGGTAAGTTTTGACTATCAGCTTCTGGGCACGTTGCAGTGCCGGCAGCTTGCTCGGCAGATGGTCTGCAAGGCAGCTTTTGTTATGCGTTGCTTCAGAGCGCTTGATCTCATCCCACTGCCTGTCGAGTTCGGATACGTGAACTTTAGGAATATCCTGGGCAAAGACGTGGGGATGGCGTCGCACCAGTTTTTCGGCAATGCCGGTGGCAACATCATAGAAATCAAATTGCTGCCGCTCTTTAAAGATCTGTGCTTGAAAAACGACTTGCAGAAGCAAGTCGCCGAGTTCGTCGAGGATAAGCTCTGTCGAGCCTTCTTCAATTGCATCAATCAGTTCGCAAGCTTCCTCCAAAATGAAAGGTGTCAGACTTTCGGACGTCTGCATTGCATCCCAGGGGCAACCGTTCGGTGCTCTGAGAGCCTGCATGATATTCAGTAGTGAATCTAAACTATTGCAAGCATTATTATGAGTCATTGTTTAACTTTCCCCAGGCAGTGATGACTCCTTCTACCGCAGCTCTTGCAAGATTGCAAGAGACCCTTGAGCGCGAACTACTAAACTCTTGCAAATTTATTCTTAATACGTTAATAGAAGGGACTTAATTTCGGCCACATGCGAAAACTTCTTGACTGTTTCCGGTTGGTTCCTATACTGGCGCCTTGCCTGATTTGCCATGAGATAGATTGACGTGCTGATACAGATCGACAAACTTAAACGACGACCACGCCAGATCAAACTCAATGAGCAGGCTACAGACTTCCCTGTCCTGCGCGAGCTTATCGAACAGGGAACCGTCGCTTTTAATGAAGCAATCCATGGCACCTTGGAGGTGACCTGGGCTGGGGATGTCATCGAAGTGGCGGGCTTGCTGACGACGCAAGTTACTTCCCCCTGCAGTCGATGCCTGATGCCGGTAGTCAGTCAACTGGAAATTCAGGTTATGCTCTGTTATGCCGGCAAAGAGGATAGTGAAGAAACTGCTCCCGGTGAAGACATTGAAATACAGAGTGAAGAACTCGGGTTGATTCCGTTCTCCGGCCCTGAAATTGATTTACGTCCAGACCTCGACCAGGAAATCATCATGGCATTGCCTCAACAGCCGTTGTGTCAGGAAACATGCAAGGGGCTCTGCCCTGTATGTGGCGGTAATCTTAATCAGGTCAGTTGTGATTGTGAACCACCGGTTTTTCATGCCGGGTTGGGTGCTTTGAAAAATTTTAAAGTCAAACAGTGAATATCAAAGGGCTTTAGCCCTGCTCTAATATAACAAAAAACCGGTTCTTCCGGTATTCAAGGAGACACTCAGACAATGGCGGTACCAAAGAAAAAGACCTCGAAATCCAAGCGCGATATGCGCCGCTCCCATGATGCCCTTAAAGCTCCCGGAATCTCTCTCTGTCCGCAATGCAAAGAGCCGAAACAGTCTCATCGCGCTTGTCCTTCCTGTGGCAGTTATAAGGGCAAGGATGTTCTTGGTACCAAAGAGTAGGGACGTTTCTTTTGAGTAACAGTCCCATAGTCGCCGTTGATGTCATGGGAGGAGACCATGCGCCCGCTCATGAGATTGCCGGTGCCGTTATGGCTGCCAGGCAATGGCAGATCCCTATTGTACTTGTTGGTCAGGCCGAATCAGTTAAAGCTGAGCTGCTGCGCCATGATGTTACGGGCCTGGATATCAGCGTTGTGCATGCAAGTGAAATTGTCGGCATGCAAGACCCGGCTTCTGATGCGGTACGCAAAAAGAAGAACTCTTCTATTCGCGTTGCATTTGACCTTATCAAGCAAGGGACAGCCAATGCTGTGGTCAGCACCGGTAATTCCGGTGCCACAATGGCGGCAGGCATGTTTGTCCTTAAGCGTATCCCCGGTATAGACCGTCCGGCTATCGCGACGGTCGTTCCAAATCTCAAAGACCAGACGCTTATCCTGGATGTAGGTGGCAATGTTGACTGTAAACCTCCACATCTTGTTCAGTTTGCCTTGATGGGCAGTGTATATGCTTCCCAGATGCTTGGCAAAAGTAAGCCGCGTGTCGGTCTTCTGTCAAATGGCGAAGAGGAGTCCAAGGGGAATGACTTGACTCGTGAAGCCAGTCTGGCCCTTAAAAAAACCTCGCTAAATTATGTCGGCTATACCGAAGGTCGTGACATCTATAATGGTCATATTGATGTTGTTGTTTGTGACGGATTCGTCGGCAATGTCGTCCTGAAGGTTTCAGAAGGACTGGCAGAGGCAATGAGCCTTATGCTGCGTGAAGAGTTGAACTCGAGGCTGTTATCCAGACTTGGATACCTGCTGGTCAGGCCTGCCCTCAAAGCTTTTCGCAAGAAAATCGACTATGCAGAATATGGCGGTGCGCCTTTGTTGGGGATTCAGGGGACAGCAATGATCTGTCACGGCAGTTCCAGTCCCCGGGCTATCATGAATGCCATCAAAATGGCCTATGACAGCGAGACCAGTCAGGTCAACAGGAAGTTGAACGAACGTCTTGAAGAAATCCGTACAGAAAACCATGGTGGCTCCGGCTCTGACGTTAGCTCAACGAGTACTTTGCAAGGAGCAGAATTGTGATCAGAGCAAGAATCACCGGTACAGGATCCTATGTTCCTGAAAAAGTTCTGACCAATCTGGATATAGAGAAATTTCTCGATACGAGCGATGAATGGATCAGGACGCGTACAGGAATTAATGAGCGTCATATTGCTGCTGATGGCGAAAACACCTCGGATCTGGCAACGCGAGCTGCAGAACGTGCGATGGAGATGGCAGGTGTCAGTGCTGCGGACATCGACCTGATCGTCGTCGGCACAATTACCGGTGATTATCCATGGCCGGCAACTGCTTGTATCGTTCAAAGCAATCTCGGCGCGATCAATGCCGGTGCTTTTGATGTGTCTGCCGCCTGCAGTGGTTTTTTATACGCCTTGTCCTGTGCTGTCGATCGCGTTGAAGCAGGTCGCAGCAAAAAAGCGCTGGTTATCGGTGCTGAAGCTCTGAGCCGGATTGTCAACTGGGAGGACCGTAACACCTGCATACTTTTTGGAGATGCTGCCGGTGCCGTTGTTCTTGAAGCCTGTGAAGGAGAACACGGAGTTCTTTCCACACACCTGCATGCAGATGGAACCCATCTCGAGCTTCTTTACCAGCCCGGGTTTGGTACCAGGATGCAGCCGAGCGAGCAAGCACTGAAGGATCGAAACTACTTCTTGCATATGCAGGGCAACGAAGTTTTCAAGGTCGCCGTGCGTTCGATGACCGATGTGGCCAATATCGCTCTGAAAGCAAACAATATGTCTGTAGAAGATGTCGATTTGTTTATTCCTCATCAGGCCAATATCCGTATTCTGAATGCTACGGCGAAAAAAATTGGTTTCAGAGATGATCAGGTCTATATCAATGTCGAGCGTTTCGGCAATACCTCGGGCGCAACGATTCCGCTTGCCATGGACGAAGCAAACCGTGCTGGCCGAATCAAGGAAGGCGATATCCTGCTGCTCGATGCTTTTGGTGGCGGTTTTACCTGGGCCTCAGCTATAGTGCGTTGGTAATCTGAACTTTTTAGCGGTTTAAGGTGTCTGACTACGATGATTGCTTTTCTATTTCCCGGCCAGGGTTCACAACATGCCGGTATGGGCAAAGAGCTCGCCGAGAATTTTTCGGTTGCCCGCCAAACCTTTGAGGAAGCAAACGACGCCATCGGCTTCGACCTCGCTTCACTCTGCTATTATGGCCCGGAAGATGACCTCAGGTTGACTGCCAATACGCAGCCGGCAATACTCGCGGCCAGTGTGGCTGCTTTACGAGTCCTTGAAGCCGAAACCGGCCTTGTCCCTGCGTTCGCAGCCGGGCATTCACTTGGTGAATACAGTGCCCTCGTTTGTAGCGGTGGTCTGAAGTTCGCTGATGCTGTCCGAACGGTTCGTCAACGCGGGATCTTCATGCAGGAAGCCGTTCCGGTTGGCACCGGTTCAATGGCTGCGATTCTTGGCCTTGACCTTGAATCTCTGGGTGTTGTTTGTCGCGATGCAGCCCGGGGCCAGGTCGTGTCACCAGCCAATTATAACAGCGACGGACAAGTGGTTATTGCCGGTCATACTGAAGCGGTCTCACGCGCAATTGATCTGGCTAAGGAAAAGGGTGCGAAGAGGGCGATGCCGTTGCCGGTCAGTGCGCCTTTCCATTGCAGCCTGATGGTTCCTGCCGGTGAGCGTTTAGCTGATGTCCTGGCCGACATTATTATTGATGAGATGCATTTACCGGTTATAACTAACGTGGAGGCGACACCGAATCAGGATGTCTCTCGAGTGCGTGACCTGCTGGTCCGTCAAGTCAGTGCACCGGTACGCTGGCAAGAGTCGATTGCCTGCATGGTCAACCTTGATGTTGAACGTTACATTGAGATCGGTCCGGGCAAGGTCCTCTCCGGCCTGGTGAAACGTATGGCGAAAGAAAGCACCGTGCAAAACGTGCAGAATGTGGCTGATATCAAAGCCTTGGTAAAATGACTGCGGGAGGCTTGAGAAATGCTGTCTGATAAAGTTGCCATTGTTACCGGAGCGTCACGCGGCATCGGCCGTTTCATTGCTGTTGCACTTGCTGCGCAGGGCGCTAAAGTCGTTGCATCGGCCCGCAATGTCGAGGCTCTTGAGAGCCTTGTCGCTGAAATCAGGACGCAAGGTGGAGAAGCTGTGTCTGTGGTTGCGGATGTGGCTGTGGAAGCTGAAGCAAACAATCTCATCGACCAGACGGTCGCTACATATGGAAGGGTTGATATTCTGGTCAACAACGCCGGGATAACGCGTGACGGTTTGTTGTTGCGCATGAAAAATGACGACTGGGATGCTGTGATTGATACGAACCTGAAAGGTGCGTTCCTCTGCACCCGTGCTGCGGCAAAATTTATGAGCAAGCAGAGAAATGGGCGTATTATTAATATATCCTCGGTGGTGGGAGAAATGGGCAATGCCGGTCAGGTTAACTACTCTGCCAGCAAAGCCGGTCTGCTTGGATTGACCAAGTCTGTCGCGCGCGAGCTGGCCCGTCGCAATGTGACAGTGAATGCTGTAACACCAGGTTTCATCGTTACTGAAATGACTGAAAAAATGACTGACAAAGCCCGTGAAACCATGACCGAACAAATTCCACTGGGTCGTCTTGGTGAAGCGGAAGACGTTGCCAATGCCGTACTTTTCCTGGCATCTGACCAGTCATCCTATATTACTGGACAGGTGCTTGGCGTTAATGGCGGCATGTACATGTAAGCTCATCGGGGTTATTATAACAAAGCAAAATGAGACGGTCATAGATCGGATCGAAACCAAGAAGGAGGAAAATAAAATGGCAAGTGTTGCAGAGCGTATCAAGCAGATCGTTGCAGAGCAGTTGGGTGTTGATGAGGATCAGGTTACGACAGAAGCGTCTTTCATGGACGATCTGGGCGCTGATTCCCTGGATACCGTAGAGCTGGTTATGGCTCTTGAGGAAGAATTCGACATCGAAATTTCTGATGAAGATGCCGAAAAAATCCAGACAGTTCAGAATGCCATCGACTATATCGGCGAAAATTCCTAAACCTTTGGCAACCTTGGCTTACCGCTGAGGTTGTCGCTTATAACAGAACCTGCCCCGGTGGCCCGATTGGGTTACCGGTGGCCGGCTTTGTGTTGGGAGGACAATAGCCTCATGCGCAGAGTTGTTGTAACCGGCCTGGGGATCACTTCCCCTCTGGGTACCGGAATTGAAAAGAACTGGGACGCCCTGATAAATGGCCGCTCCGGTATCGGTCCGATCACCCGTTTTGACGCTTCGGATTTCCCGGTCAAATTCGCCGGCGAGGTCAGGGATTTCCCCGAAGAAGAGTTTTTCGACAAAAAAGAGGCCCGTAAGATGGACCTCTTTATCCACTATGCTCTTGGCGCGGCGGCCATGGCTCTGGCTGATTCCGGTCTGGAGATCAATGCCGGCAATGCCGAGCGTGTCGGTGTTGTGGTCGGCTCCGGAATGGGCGGTCTCCCTGCTATCGAAAAGTATCATGAAGCCATGTCTACTGGCGGATACCGCAAGATCAGCCCATTTTTTATCCCGATGACGATTATCAATCTGGCTGCTGGCCAGATTTCCATAAAAAGCGGTGCCAAGGGGCCCAACCTTGCGCCAGTGTCTGCTTGTGCCACAGGCACTCATTCGATTGGTGAGGCTTTTCGCATCATTCAACGCGGTGATGCAGATGCTGTTATTGCCGGAGGTACAGAATCGACGATATGCCCGCTCGGCATGGGGGGGTTCTCTGTCATGAAAGCCCTTTCGACGCGTAACGATGACCCGCAGGCTGCAAGTCGCCCCTTCGAGAAATCCCGTGACGGTTTTGTTATGGGTGAGGGTGCCGGCATCGTTATCCTCGAAGAATATGAGTCTGCCAAACAGCGTGGGGCTAAAATTTATGGAGAAGTTGCCGGTTATGGTCTGACCGGTGATGCTTACCATCTGACTGCCCCGTCACCTGGCGGTGAGGGTGCGGCGCGTTGCATGAAGATGGCTCTGGATACGGCTGGCGTGAACCCTGAAGAGGTTGATTACATCAATGCCCATGGGACCTCGACACCGTTTAACGATCTCTACGAAACCCTGGCGATAAAGTCTGTCTTTGGAGACTACGCCAAGCGGTTGATGGTCAGCTCTACCAAAAGTATGACGGGCCATCTCCTTGGTGCAGCCGGTGGTGTCGAAGCCATTTATACGCTTCTGGCGATGGGACGCGGTGTTGTGCCTCCGACCATCAATTATACTGAACCGGATCCTGAATGTGATCTCGATTACGTTCCGAACGAGGCGCGCAAGGCTGATGTGAAGGTCGCGCTCTCGAATTCGCTCGGGTTTGGTGGTACCAACGCAACCTTATTGTTCCGCAAGGTGTAACCAACATGTTTGTTATTGGCAGTGATCATGGTGGTTTGGAGCTGAAAGAGGCTGTCAAGGCAGTACTTACCTCCCGTGGAATGAACGTGACTGATTTCGGCACTGACAACTGCGGGTCTGTTGATTATCCCGATTTTGCTGAAAAGGTTGCCGGCGCTGTTTCTCGTGGCGAAGCCGCACTTGGAATCCTGGTCTGCGGAACGGGAATCGGCATGTCGATTGTGGCCAATAAATTTCCTGGAGTACGTGCTGCGTTAGCGACCGATGAGTTCATGGCGCAGATGGCCAAGGAGCATAATAACGCCAATGTCCTCGTTCTGGGTGGGCGAGTGCTGTCAGTAGACCAGGCTACAAAAATGGTGAATGTCTGGCTTGATGCAACCTTCGAAGGCGGTCGTCACCAACTGCGTCTCGACAAGATTGCCAAACTGGAAGCCGCCGTACGTGCCGGTGAGTTATAACTCAGTTCCCTACGGGCAGGCCAATCGCCTGCCCGCTTCACTTTTTGACTCGCGATATTTACAAAAAAATCTGGAGGCCAATTGCCATGTTCGATAAACTCGCCGAATTCGATCCGGAAATCACTGCAGCGATTCGCAAGGAAACGGAACGTCAGGAATACAGCCTGGAATTCATTGCATCGGAAAACTTTGTCAGTGAGGAAGTCCTCGCCGCTCAAGGCTCTGTACTTACCAATAAATATGCCGAAGGGTATCCAGGCAAAAGATATTATGGCGGCTGCGAATTTGTCGATGTTGCCGAACAGCTGGCTATTGATCGTGCCAAGCAACTCTTCGGAGCTGAGCATGCTAATGTCCAGGCTCATTCCGGTTCGCAGGCTAACATGGCCGTCTACTTTGCTGCCTGTAAGCCCGGAGATACTGTGCTTGGGATGAATCTCGCGCATGGCGGGCACCTGACGCACGGCTCTCCGGTGAACTTTTCCGGAAAGCTGTTCAATATCGTACCTTATGGTCTTCGCAAAGAAACCGGTAGAATTGATTACGACGAAGTGGAGCGATTGGCTAAAGAGCATCAGCCGAAGTTGATCGTGGTGGGTGCCAGTGCTTATCCCCGTACCCTGGATTTCGAAGCCTTCCGGCAGATTGCCGATATGGTTGGTGCACCGGTCATGGTCGATATGGCACATATCGCCGGGCTGGTTGCCGCTGGAGTCCATCCGACGCCAGTTCCGCATGCGGAGTATATTACAACCACGACACACAAAACTCTGCGAGGTCCGCGTGGAGGTATGATCCTTTGCCGTGAAGAGTTTGCCAAGACATTGAACAGCAACATCTTCCCGGGGATTCAGGGCGGGCCTTTGATGCATGTGATCGCCGCTAAGGCTGTCGCCTTCAAGGAAGCCCTCGCCCCTGAATTCAAGACTTATGCCGAGCAGGTGGTAAAAAACGCCCAGGCTCTTGCAGAGGAGCTTGTCTCCCGTGGTTACAATCTGGTCTCGGGGGGCACCGACAACCATCTGATGCTGCTTGATTTCACCGGAACCGAGTTGACTGGCAAGGTTGCAGAGGCAGTCCTTGAAGAGGCCGGGATTACGGTCAACAAGAATGCGGTTCCTTTTGATACCCGCTCGCCATTTGTCACCAGCGGAGTCCGAATCGGCACCCCGGCAAGCACAACACGTGGACTTAAAGAGAAGGAAATGCGTCAAATCGGTGCATGGATTGATGAAGCACTGCAGAATCTTGAAAATGAGAAAGTGCTTGCCAGAATCCGTAACGAAATCAGAGAACTCTGCCAACAATTTCCTTTGTACGCGCACAGGCTCGTTTAGATGGAGCGACCGTCCTGGGACGAATACTTCATGGATATCACCCGCCAGGTGGCGCGACGCTCAACCTGCATGCGTCGCCAGGTTGGTGCCGTGATGGTCAAGGATAAGAATATACTTGCGACCGGTTATAATGGAACACCCAGCGGCATCACGCACTGTGACGTGGCCGGCTGTCTCCGTGAACAACTGAACGTACCTTCCGGTGAGCGGCATGAGCTCTGCCGAGGTCTGCATGCCGAACAGAATGCTATTATTCAGGCGGCCCGGCATGGCGTTAATATTGAGAATGCTGTTCTTTACTGTACCGACTCGCCTTGTATTATCTGCACGAAAATGTTGATAAATGCAGGAATTGACAAAGTCATTTATCTAAAAGGCTATGCAGATACACTCTCCATGGAGATGTTGGAAGAGTCAGGTATCAAGGCGTGCCTCTTTGAACACGTAATCTCCGGAGGCTGTTGATGAAATGCCCATTCTGTACCCACGATGACACGCGTGTCGTCGATTCCCGTCTTGGCAAAGAAGGGAACAATATTCGCAGACGCCGGGAATGTGTTGAGTGTGAGCGCCGTTTCACCACCTATGAACGTGTAGAGGAAACTTTGCCATTGGTCATCAAGAAGGATGGTCGACGCGAAGTCTTTGATCGCCATAAGATTATCTCCGGAATTCAGCGGGCCTGTGAAAAACGACCGGTTTCAATCGCTACCATTGAAAAGGTTGCCGACCAGATGGAAGTTTCCCTCCAGGAAAGTGGTGAAAAAGAAATTGACTCCAGCCGCATAGGTGAAGCGATTATGGAAGCCCTGCAGTCGCTTGATGAAGTCGCCTATGTCCGATTCGCTTCTGTCTATCGACAGTTCCGCGATATAAACGAATTCATGTCCGAGTTAACCGAAATTCTGGCCAAAGGTTCACCCAAGTAGTGTCAATCCTGGAACCTCGGGTAGACATGCAGTACTCAAAAAAACTTGGTGATACTGCTCCCAGCCTACCGGTGACACAATGCGAGCCGAGATGACAATCCAGGCCGAACAATTTATGCAGAGAGCCATTGAACTGGCCAAACGGGGTCTGGGGCGAACATCGCCCAACCCTCCGGTTGGTGCAATTCTGGTGCATGACGGCAAAGTCGTTGGCGAGGGCTTTCACCCTGCGGCGGGTCTGCCGCACGCAGAAGTGTTCGCTTTGCGTGACGCCGGAGACAAGGCTCGTAACTCCGATCTCTATGTCACCCTGGAGCCCTGCTGCCATCAGGGTCGTACCGGGCCCTGCACCACGGCGGTGATTGATGCCGGCATCGCCAGAGTTTTTGTTGGAACTCAGGATCCGAATCCGCAAGTTGCTGGCAAGGGCATGCAGCGTTTGCGCGACGCTGGCATCGACGTTGTCTGCGATCTGCTCAAAACAGAATGTCAGCAGTTGATTGCCCCGTTCGCCAAGTATACAGCCAGCGGTTTGCCGTATGTCGTCTTCAAGGCGGCAATGACCCTGGATGGTCAGACTGCCACTGCAAATGGTGATTCACGATGGATCTCCTGCGCCGCGAGTCGTGAGGCTGTGCATCAACTGAGAAATCAGGTTGACGGCATCATGGTTGGATCCGGAACAGTGAAAACAGATGATCCCCGACTGACTGCCAGGCTTCACGCGGATCATCGTGACCCGGTTCGCATTGTTTTTGATGGCAAACTTGAAACGTCTCCACAAGCAATTGTCTATACCCAGTCATCAGATGCAAAAACCATACTGGTAACGGCCTCTGGCCACAGTGAGTCAGCCTTGCAGCCATATCGTGCCAGTGGCGTTGAGATCCTTCAGGTTGCACGGAATGCCGATGCTCTGGATTTGCCTGCTGCTCTTGCTGAACTTGCCAAAAGGAACCTGCATTATCTTTTGCTGGAAGGCGGCAGTGTTTTAGGCGGAGCCATGATGCGGGCCGGGCTGGTGGATCGCATGATGGTGTTTGTCGCGCCGAAACTTCTTGGCGGCGTTGGTCACAATCTGTTGGCCGGTGAAGGAGCTGCCAGCATCAGTGAGGCCTTCTCGCTGAAGAACTTGCGCGCACGCCAGATCGACACGGACATCCTGATAGAAGGGGAGGTGCAACATGTTCACCGGTCTGATTGAGGATCTCGGCACGTTGCTCGATATCCGTACCGCTACAAACCAGGCATGCTTGACTGTTGAGACCAGGTTGCCGATGGCGGAGCTTTCGCTTGGTGATAGTATCGCTGTCAATGGCGCCTGCCTGACGGTGACATCCTTCGGCGACGGCGTCTTCTCGGCTGACGTCTCTCCGGAAACCTTGAAATGCACCACGCTTGGGCACTTGACGCGTGGCGTTCGTGTCAATCTTGAGCGGGCCATGCGCCTCTCCGATCGCCTGGGGGGGCACCTGGTGACCGGACACATCGATGGCCGGGCACGTATCATTGAACGGCGTATGGATGGTAACGCATGGCGTTTCAAATTTCTGACCGAGACAGCCGTCAATGCTTTTCTGGTTACAAAAGGAAGCGTCAGCATCGATGGCATAAGCCTCACAGTGAATGAAGTTTTCGAGAATACGTTCTCACTGGTCATCATCCCTCTCACTCTGGCCAAGACCACTCTGCAGGATCGCAAGGTCGGTGATGATGTGAATGTGGAAACCGACCTGATCGGTAAATATGTCGCTCGATTTCTTCGCAATGGAGCCGCCGGTGAGCCTCAAGGCGTGACGATGGATCTTCTTGCCAAGAATGGTTTTTTGTGAGATGTTTTAAAGTCTTTCTGAACACACAGACGTTAGGAAATTATATGCCGTTAGATCGTGTTAAAGATGCACTTGAAGATATACGCCAGGGTAAAATGGTCATTCTGGTTGATGATGAAGACCGTGAGAACGAAGGCGATCTTTGTATGGCCGCAGAAATGGTCACCCCCGAAGCTGTGAATTTTATGGCCAAGGAAGGTCGTGGCCTGATCTGTCTGACTTTGACTGAGGATCGCGCCGACTACCTCGGCCTGCCGCTGATGGTCCAGGATAATTCTTCCTCTTTCGGTACAGCTTTTACCGTTTCCATCGAAGCGCGTCGCGGAGTGACCACCGGTATTTCTGCTGCTGATCGTGCCCATACGATCCAGGTTGCCATCGCCGACGATACTGTCGCGCTGGATCTGGCCCGTCCCGGCCATGTCTTTCCGCTGCGCGCCAAGAAGGGCGGGGTCATGGTGCGTGCCGGTCAGACGGAAGGCTCTGTTGACCTTGCGAGAATGGCTGGTTTGAAGCCTGCCGGCATGATCTGCGAGATCATGAATGACGACGGGACCATGGCGCGCATGCCGGAACTGCGTTTATTTGCAAAAAAACACCAGTTACGCATTGTCGCAATCGCCGATCTGGTCGCCTATCGGATGCGCAAGGAGTTGCTGATTACCCGTGCTGCAGTCACCCGTTTGCCGACCCATTCAGGTGGTGAATTTCAGGCCGTCGTCTACGATAACGAGGTTGATAAATGTCAGCATCTTGCGCTCTACAAAGGTGACATCAGTCCTGACAAGCCGGTTCTGGTCAGGGTCCACTCCGAATGCCTGACAGGAGATGTGTTCGGCTCAGAGCGCTGTGATTGCGGTGAGCAGTTGCACGCCTCAATGCGCATGATCGCCGAGGAGGGGGCTGGCGTGGTTCTGTATATGCGTCAGGAAGGACGCGGTATCGGTCTCGTCAATAAACTTAAAGCGTATAACCTGCAGGATGATGGACATGACACCGTAGAAGCCAATGAGGCCCTCGGCTTCAAGGCTGATTTGCGTGACTATGGCATCGGTGCCCAGATCCTGAATGAGTTGGGTGTACGCAAGATCCGCCTGCTGACCAATAACCCGCGTAAGATTATCGGTCTGGAAGGTTATGGCCTGGAAATCGTCGAACGGGTGTCGATCGAGATGCCGGCCACCAAGAGCAATCTGAAATACCTCAAGACCAAACAGGAAAAGCTCGGCCACCTGCTTGAAAATTTATAGTTTCGGAGCCGATCGTTCCGGACCATGTTTTACGGGAGATGAAAGATGCCCAAGATTATCGAAGGAAAACTTGACGCCAAAGGATTGCGCGTCGGCCTGCTGGTAAGCCGATTCAATAGTTTTATCAGCGATCGTCTCGTCGAAGGCGCCATTGATGCTTTGCTGCGTCACGGTGCCGAGAAAGAGGATATCAATATTGTGCGGGTTCCCGGTGCTTATGAAATTCCGCCTGCTGCCAAAAAGATGGCCGAATCAGGCCGTTATGATGCCATTGTCTGTCTCGGTGCGGTTATTCGAGGCGCAACGCCCCATTTTGATTACGTAAGTGCTGAAGTCACGAAGGGCATTGCCAGCGTTTCTCTCGATTCCGGTATTCCGGTGGCCTTTGGTGTGCTGACCACTGATTCGATAGAGCAAGCGATCGAACGGGCCGGCAGCAAGGCCGGCAACAAAGGCTTCGATGCTGCCATGGCTGCGGTTGAAATGGCCAACCTCTATAAGGCGTTATAAGCCGAGATGTCACGAGGTATCAGACGCCAGGGGCGCGAAATGGCCCTGAAAGTACTTTACAGCCTGGCCGACCATGAAGGCGGAACCCTCGACCATGTGCTCGGGGATTTCTGGAAAAACTTCCAGTTCCGCAATGACGTGCTGGGTGAGGCTGTTGTCGATGAGGTATCGCCACAGCAACCGGAGGTCAGGCATTTTGCTGAACAACTGGTTTGCGGTGTTGCAGAGAATCTTGAACGTATCGATCGGGAAATCAGCTCATACTCGACCAACTGGGCTCTTGATCGTATGGCGAGGGTTGATCTGGCTCTCCTCAGACTGGCCGCTTTTGAGCTGATCTATTGCCCTGATGTCCCTCACAATGTCGTCATAAATGAGGCCATTGAAATCGGCAAGCGCTTTGGCACCGAAGAGACGCCCTCATTTATTAATGGTGTCCTGGATCATCTCTCACAACAACATCGAACCACTACATCATGAAGCCGTTGCAACGAGTGGCGCTTCCTGCCGATTCCCTGCCGGGGGAATCGGTCGTAGCGCTCTACTTTACCGATCAGAGGCCACTTGAAGGCCCCGCTGCTCTACTTGACTGGCGTCTTGACGGCCAGTTGACCAGAATGCTGCTTGATGGAGACGTGCGGGGTCGTGCCGGTGAACATGTCATGCTGCAGAACAATGGCAAGCTTAAGGCGAACTGGGTCCTTTTTGTCGGCGGCGGTAAATGGCACGGGCTCTGTCAAGAAACCCATGCAGCCCTGGTCAGACACATGCTGAGTGTCGTCCATCAGGCAGGGTTCAAGGATGTCTCTTTGACGTTTATGCCGCACGCAGAAGCCGGCCCGGATGTTTTGCAGCAACAGATAGAAAATGCCCTGGTTGTTGAGGGGGCAGGTATTGAAGTGTGTCGCTTTTCCTGTGAATCGATTGTTTCCGTTTAAGAGAGCCTTGGGCACTCTTTCCCTGAGAAGGTAAGTGTTATGCAGAATATTAAGGTTGGCTTGCTCGGTTTCGGCACGATCGGAACCGGCGTTGTAAGGGCTTTTCAGAAAAATCCGGGTCTACTGGCCAGTCGTCTTGGTGCCAGGCTTGAATTAGTGCGTATCGCTGATCTTGATACAACCACCGATCGTGGGGTGCAAGTTGCTCCTGGTCTGCTGACTGACGATGCTCATACGTTGTTGAATGATCCGGAAATTCAGATTATCATCGAGTTGATTGGCGGCTATGAGCCTGCCCGCACGTTTGTTCTGCAGGCGATCCGCAACGGCAAACATATTGTGACTGCCAACAAAGCCCTGCTTGCCAAGCATGGCGAAGAAATCTTCCGCGCCGCAGAGGAAGCCGGCGTTAATGTCATGTTCGAAGCGGCTGTCGGCGGTGGTATCCCGGTTATTTCGGCGATCAAGGAGAATCTCGGTGCCAACGATTTTTCAGCTGTCTACGGCATCCTTAACGGGACCTGCAATTACGTGCTGACCCGCATGGATGAAGAGGGTGAAGACTTCGCTGATGTGCTGGTCGAAGCCCAACGGCATGGTTATGCCGAGGCGGATCCAACCTTTGATGTCGAAGGTATCGACACGGCGCACAAGCTCGCCTTACTGATCAGCCTCTGCTTTGGTACAAAGGTTGATTTTGATCAGATTTATACCGAAGGCATCAGCAGGGTGACGGCTCTTGATATCGAATATGCGCGAGATTTCGGCTACAAGCTCAAGCTGCTGGCGATTGGCAAGCGCGATGGTGAGCAGATAGAGGCCAGGGTTCATCCCACCATGATCCCTGCAAATTATTCACTCTCGTCAATCAGCGGCGTCTTCAACAGCATTCGCTTGGTAGGGGATTTTTCCGGACCGGTTATGTTGTCCGGATACGGTGCAGGGATGTTGGCAACAGCGAGTGCCGTTATGGGCGATGTCCTGGCCGTGGCCCGTGACTTGCGAACCAATACCAGCATCAGGGTTCCCGCCATGGGGTGTCCTCAATCACAGCTGAAATCCTGCACAATTAAACCTATGGATCAGCTTGTTACCTCTTACTATCTCAGGTTTAACGTGAAGGACCAGCCTGGAGTTCTGGCACAGATAGCGGGCATTCTCGGCAAGTATGACATCAGTATTGAGTCGATGATTCAACCCCATCGTCATGAAGCAGAAGCTGTGCCGATCGTCTTTATGACGCATGTGGCTGAAGAGCGCAGCGTTGCGGCGGCAGTTGCTGAAATTAACCGGTTGGATGTGATTCAGGAGGAGGCTCTGCTGATTCGCATTGAGGAGAACCTGGAATAGTTTAAAGCAAAGTTTGGGTTTTATTCCCCGTAACTTGCTGCGTGTTTCAGCGAAGGTTGCAGGTAGTTTATTTCCAACTGTGAGGTGTGAGGTGTAAACTCGAAGTCATCCACCAAAGCTTCATGGCCGTTAAAATAGGCCGCAGCGTTAACCGCTGCGCCTTAAGTCCCTGGTAGCGCGGCCAGTAAAAGCCATAGATCCATGCGCAAGAAGTGCCCAGAGCTTGTCCGCCATAGCTCGAAGAGCGACGGCGGGCAGGAGAAGCCGATTTTGGCTTACTTTTTGGCGGCTTGCAAAAAGTATGGCGTCTGGCGGGACGCGACCCGCCGGTTTTAAACGTTTTGCCTTTTCGACAAACAACATCCCAAACATGTCAAAAGCATCCCCGAAGCCTTACCCTGCTGATCACCATTAATCTGTAAGTACAACTTATTCCCCCAGCTGTCCAGTCTGCCGCAATGCTTCGTAGAGAACGATTCCCGCTGCCGTTGAAAGATTCAAACTGCGAACAACCGGGCAGAGAATCGGAATGCGAATTGACTGTTCGGCGTTATGTTGCAAAAGTTCTTCAGAAAGCCCAAGCGTCTCTTTGCCAAAAACCAGGAAGTCACCCGGCCGGAAAACGGCCTGTACGTGAGTCTTGCTGGCTTTCTTCGAGGTATACCAGAACCTTCCGTCCGGGAATGCCGCCTGCAAAGCTTCCAGGTGCGACCATTGACGGACATCCACGGCCGCCCAGTAATCCAGCCCAGCCCGCTTGAGATGCTTGTCATCGATGGAGAAACCCAATTTTCCGACCAGATGCAGGACTGTGCCGGTCGCACCACAGAGGCGAGCAATATTGCCTGTGTTGGGCGGGATTTCCGGTTCTATGAGGACGATATGAAATGACATGGAATTCTATTTTCTGGTTACCTACTTTACTCAAGTGAGACTCTGATTGGCTATTGAGAAACAGAAAAGCAAAAGGAATTGGCCGCAGATGGTTTTTTTTGCGACTTGAGTTCTCTCCTATAGCTGCCTACTGGAGTTTTGTAGATAACCAAGTTCTATTTTTCACAGCAGGGCCGCCAGCGGCGGTGGAGCCAGAACCATTGGCTGATATCCTGGCGAATCCCATCTTCAATCAACTTGTTGAGTCGCGCGGTGTTTTCGAAAATGTTCTCCTTGCTCAGGTCTCCCTCGAGCAGAAACATCTTCGAAAAATGACACCGGTAGGTGTTGTCCGGTTGCCGGTAAGAGAATGCCGTAACGATGGGTATCTGATAGCGCGTTGCCATTTGCGTGATGATGGTCGTGGTATGAGCAGGTCGGCCAAAGAAAGGTGCAGCGACCGACCCTTGACCTGACAAGTGCTGGTCGAGCAGGATACAGACAGCATGGTTTTTCTGTAATGATTTGAGAATGCCGCGCGCACCCTTGCGACTGCTGATGATGTGGTTGCCGTTGGCTTGACGCAAGCGTGTGAAGAAGGCATCAACCAGAGGGTTGCGCATCGGCTTGGCAACCACTCCGGTGGTAAATCCCAACATCGGCATAAAGAAAGTACCGGCTTCCCAGAAGCCGACATGTCCGCTCAAAATAATACATCCGCGCCCCAGATCGAGAGCTTCGACCAAAGACTCTTGATTGTCGATTTCAAAGTAACGCTCAAGATCCTGCCGTCCTTGATATTTGTCAATGCGCAGCATGTCGATAAAGCTGATGCCCAGATGCCTGAACATCGCGCTGATAGTCTCGGAGACCTCGGTGGCGGACATCTCAGGAAAGGTTCTCTGCAGGTTTTCGCGGGCGATGCTCACCCGCCGCCCCTGGAGATGTCGGGCCAATTGTCCCAGTCGCTTGCCCAGATTGAGCGCCAAGGTTCTAGGTAGTGCCCTGACCAGAGTGGCAATACAAAGAAAAGGAATGTATTCCAACAGGTTACGCATGACGTTTGATCCTGATAATGTCTTTTTTCAAGTGTTGAAACATAGCATGAGCCAAATCATTGAGCAAAACAAAAGCGGGCATAAATGCCCGCTTTTCAAGAATGCATGGAGAAGAAATCAGGCCTGGCTGCTTGCCAACGCCTGGTCAAGGTCCTCGATAATGTCCTGCACATCTTCGATGCCGACCGAGACACGGATGTAGTCCGGACTGACGCCGGAGGCGATCTGTTCTGCGTCGGAGAGCTGCTGATGAGTCGTACTGGCAGGATGAATAACCAGGGTCTTGGCGTCACCGATGTTTGCCAGGTGGCTGCAGAGCTTGACGGAATCGATGAATTTTGCCCCGGCTTCTCTACCACCTTTGATGCCGAAGCCAAGAATGGCGCCCTGTCCCGCGGGCAGGTAGCGTTGCGCTCTGGCGTAATCCGGATGACTCTCAAGGCCGGGATAATTGACCCATTCAACCGTGGCGTGACCTTCAAGGAATCGGGCGACCTTGATGGCGTTTTCACAGTGTCGCGGCATGCGCACGTGCAAGGTTTCCAGCCCCTGCAGGAACTGGAATGAGTTGAAGGGTGAGATGCAGGGTCCCATGTCGCGCAGCAGGGTCAGGCGCATCTTGAGAATATATGCCATGGCACCAAGCGCCTCATAGTAGACCAGTCCATGATAGCTTGGGTCAGGCGTCGTATATTCCTCAAAGCGGCCACTTGACCAATCGAACTTGCCGCTGTCGACGACTGCGCCGCCGATGCTGGTGCCGTGGCCACCGATGAACTTGGTCAGGGAGTAACAGGCGATATCGGCGCCATGTTCAAACGGCTTGAACAGGAAGGGTGTTGCGACCGTATTGTCGACGATAAAGGGCAGGCCATTGTCGTGCGCGATATTTGCGATCGCCTCGAAATCATCGACATTGTTCTTGGGGTTACCGATGGTTTCGGTAAACACGGCCCTGGTGTTGGCATCGATTGCCCGGGCAATGTTATCGGGATTGCTGCTGTCGACAAATTTAACGGTGATCCCCATGCGTTTCAGGGTGTAGTTGAACATATTGTAGGTCCCGCCATAGAGATAGCGGGTCGAGATGATGTTATCTCCGGCCTTGGCCAGGTTGAGTATGGCCAGGTTGATCGCTGCCGTTCCGGATGCTACCGCCAATGCACCAACGCCGCCATCGAGCTCAGCCAGACGTTTTTCAAGCACATCCGTTGTGGGGTTCATCAGGCGGGTGTAGATATTGCCCATCTCGGCAAGAGAAAACAGGTTGGCGGCGTGTTCGCTCGAATTGAACACATAGGAACTTGTCTGGTAGATCGGAACGGCACGCGAGTTGGTGGTCGGATCCGGTACATGACCCGCATGCAGAGCCTTGGTGGCAAGACGGTAATTCGGTTGTTCTGACATGGATTGTCTCCTTTTTCTTCAATAAAAACAGACTTTAATCATGCCGAATTTATCTGTTAAGTCAAGAAGAAAGTATGTGCATTTCACAGTGCATTACCGATGAATTGTCTTGCCCGCTACCGTCCAGCACCACATAACTTAACCTCAATGTATAAGATGCCGAACCAGAGATTGCTTGCAGTCCGGTCGCGACATGCTCTAATCTCTGCGCATGGATAGTGTCATCTTTCAAGCCATGGCAATAGAGCTTAACCGTAAACTTGCCAGCAGTCGTCTGGACCGGGTCGTTCAGATCACTGCGGGAACCTTGATCTTAAGGTTCTGGACCGGACGTGAGAAGATTCATCTGCTGTTGAAAGCTGATGGTCAGGGGAGCTTCTACCAGACCTGCCAGACCCATAGCGCTCCTGCCAGACCGCCCCGGTTCTGCCAACTCCTGCGCGCTCGCCTGCGTCGTCTGATAGAAGTGCACGCCGAACCCCTGGATCGCATCGTCCATTTTGCATTTACTGATGTAAATCATGAACGCTGCGATTTGATCCTGGAAGGCTTCGGCGCGCAGGGAAATCTGATCCTGGTCGATGCCAGCGGACGAATCATTGATCTGCTGCGGCGCCAGCAAGGCCCCCGAACGCTGCTGCCGGGAGAACCCTATGTTCTACCCGGGCAGAAACAGCGTATTTCGCTCTTTGCTGACAGGCAAGAACTGCTTCCCGTCCTCAGTGCTGCTATCAATGAGAAAGACATGGCGCGACTCGATATCGCACCGATGTCACCACCTCTGGCACGGGCGATCTGCATGGAACAAGGTGCGGGACACACTCTGGATACAATCCTTGACAAGGTGCAGGAAACCTTCCGCAGCGGCTCTTTTGAAGCATTGCGGGTGACATGGGATAGTCAGTCCGGCATGATGCCGATGGCGCTCGGCCTGCATGGGTTTGATCATATCGACGTATTTGAAGACCTTTCCGCGATGCTTGAAGCAACCCGGGAAGAAGAGGGGCACGAATCGCCAAGGGATCTGACTGCCCGCCTTGCCAACCTCATCAGCAAACAACGTAAAAAGCTCATCAAAAGGCTCGACAATGTTGCCGCAGAAAGTGTCCGGCAAGCCGACCCGGAGGGGATGCGCATCAAGGGTGACCTGCTGTTGGCTCACCTGCACCAGATCAAACGCGGCGCTGAATCGGTCGATGTTGATGATTATTATCAATCGCCGGTCGTCAAGATGAAAATTTACCTGGATACCAGATTATCACCCCAGGAAAATGCCGAGCGTTATTTCAAGTTGTATCGCAAGGCCAAACGGGCCGCTGATCACCATCAACGCCGTCTGCACGAAACCGAGCAGGAAATCGCCTGGCTGGACCAGGTTGAGCTGTCTTTGCAAGAAGCTGAAGGCGGCGATGATCTGTACCAGATTCAGCTTGAGTTGGAAGCTGCCGGATTGCTGAAACAAACCAAGGGCCAGCTTGGCAGACGTCAAACCGTTGCGCCGCAAGACCAGCTGCATCAGGCAGAGACGCCCGCGGGGCTGAGACTCTTCTGGGGCAAGAACAGCCGTACCAACGATTATGTCAGCCGTCGCCTGACCGGACCTGATGATCTCTGGTTGCATGCTCACCGCATGCCGGGATGCCACCTTGTACTGAAGTGCGAGGGGCAGGTGGGGCAAGTCTCTGAAGAGGATATCCTCTACGCGGCATCATTAGCCGCCGGATATTCCAAAGGCAAGGATGCCGGCAAGGTCGAAGTGATCGTCGCCCATGGCAAGGATGTCAAGAAACCGAAAGGGGCTCGACCAGGTTTGGTGACCGTCGATACTTACCGTACCGTCGTGGTCGCACCGAAGCGGTTGAGCGAACGGGGGTAAAAGGGGTAAAAAAATGCTTCGTGATTACTTCATGATTGGCGATTGATTCTTTAAAATCAGGGGAAATCATGAGGTAATCTTGATGCGGAAAAGTTTTTGGGTACGGGGTCACAACCAACAGCCAGCCCCCAGCCGCCAGCCCACAGCCGCCAGCCCCGATTTTTCTATTGCATTGCATTTTCCCTTTTGCTATAAATTGCCCTCGCTTCAATGCCGAAGTGGTGGAATTGGTAGACACGCTAGGTTCAGGGTCTAGTGTTCGTATGAACGTGGGAGTTCGAGTCTCCCCTTCGGCACCACACACAAGCAAAGGTCTGAAATCATTGAAGATTTCAGGCCTTTCGTTTTTTTGGTTGCGTATAGGGCGTGTTTGGTAGTTGATTGACTGTGCATATTTTCATAGATCTTGATCAGCCTGACCGCCGAACTTGGTCCGCCGTAGCCTTGGCGAAAGCGGATCTTGCCTTTCTTTCTTGCCTTTCTCAGTGATCTCAGTGTCTGGTTTATTGCAGTCAACTGTTTTTTGTGTTTGTCGTATCAAGCAACACCGACGGGTCGCGTCCCGCCAGACGCCTTACTTTTTGCAAGCCGCCAAAAAGTAAGCCAAAATCGGCCCCCTTTTTTTGTTACAAAACAGCACTCTGTTGTTCCCGGAAACGCTGATAGTTCACACCACAGAACGCTTCGCGCAAGAAATGCTCCATGCCATGGACGCCGTTTTCTTTGCTGACTTTCTTTTCGGCGGGATAAAAAGAAAGCCAGGCGGGTGCAGGGCGCAGCGCCTGCGGTTGTGTTTTTATTGTGAAATCCGTGACTAGTCAACAGTCAACAGTCAACAATCACTGTTCTCCAATTGAATGCCGAGACAGAACCGTGCAACCATATGTAATTGCTTGAGAAAGTCCCAGACCTATTCTCTAAAAACAGCCTTGGAGTGGCCATTTTGGGGACAGAATAAATTTTAATGTGTTTTTTTGCTTTAGGGGAGGGAGAGTTTATCGACAGCTTCGGCAACAAGATCTTCGACAAGCCTTTTTTCTACATTCTGCATGCCTTCGTATTCACTTAAATTACGAACTTCATGGCCCTTGGCCAGGACGCGCCACACTTCGGGGCCCAAACCCAGCGTATGTGGTAATACTTGGAAAACAATATAGCGGTTGGCAGGCCGGTAGCCGTGCCAGCGCAAGGCTGCAAGACAAAGGGCATGGGCGGCGTTGTAGACGAGGTCAAAGCGGCCCTCCAGTGAATTATCCGTATTTGCTGCGTCTTTCAGCCGAGCTTGCCCTGAATGGACCAGCCCCTGGAACTCTCGGGAATCGGCCGGCTCTTTGCTGAGCATCTTCCCGGGTCCGGTCATGTTATCCAGTGGGGAGGTCATGTACATTTCCCTTCAGCCAGATTTTCGGTTGCTGGATTATGCGGGTCACAAAGGCGTTGCCTTCCCGAAGCCGTATCAGCAACTCCTCGAATGAATAGAGTGTCGGGTTGATTTTCCGTTGCAACTGCTCCTCGGGTTTGTACAGTATTGCCATCACATCGGCATAGCCCAAAGTGTCACTGAGAATCAAAAGGTCAATATCGCTTTCGACAGTGTCCGCTCGTTTTGCGATCGAACCGAAGATAAAGGCGGCCTGGATCTGATTGTCCAGAGGTGCTAAAGCTTCCCGAAGTGGCGTCGCCAGTCCAAAGGTTTTTTGCACGATGCCACACAGTTCGGAGAAGATCGGCGCAGTCGGGTTCGCCTGGTAGTGCTTTTGGTTGCCGATCTGTCGGACAGTGACCAAACCGCTTTCCACCAGGCGTTTGAGTTCACGCTGAACTCCGCCGGAACCAGACCCGGTCAGTTGAATGAGTTCATTGCCGAAAAAACTGCGGGAGGGCTGTCCAAACAGATAACCAAGTATTCTTTGTTGCGTTGTCGTAAACAGGGCATCCCCCAAACCGGTGGTTTGAGTCTGATCGCCAGTGAGGTTTATGTCGGTCTTTTTTGTTCCCATTTTGGGCATGATGATGCCCTGATTGGGCATTGTCAAGCAATTTCCCTCTTTCTTTGCCATTTTTTTGTTTCGCAAGAATCGTTGCAACCAGGGGGCTGTCGGTGCCGGGGGCGGAAAAGGGGTCAAGTCTTCGTTTGACACTTTCGGATTCAGGGCCAGGTCTACACATTCCACAAAAAATGTGTAGACCTCCCCCTGTGTCAGGATAATCAAAAACGAAAACTCAAGTCAGATCATACTTCTTCGCCTGATATCTCAGCGTATCATAACTAACCTGCAGCAGTTTTGCTGCTTTGGTCATGTTGTTGCCGGTGCGTTCCAGGGCCAGTTTGATGTACTCCTTTTCGACGGTTTCGAGCGATATCCCCTCATCCGGGATAATCGCCTGGAATCTTCTCCTGCGATCGGCAAATTGCTGCTGCCTGCCGCCGATATCAAGTGGCAGGAGTTCAGCGGTGAGTGTATCGGTGTTTTCCATAACGACACAGCGTTCCATCACATTGCGCAGCTCACGGACATTGCCCGGCCAGTCATAAGCAGTCAAGAGCTCTTCAGCATCTTTCGCGATCTGGGTAATCGGCGGTTTGGAATATTTATTGGCAAAATTCTGCAGGAAGTGCGTGGTCAGCAGCAGGACGTCGTCTCCGCGTGCCTTGAGTTGGGGGAGCTCAACGGCAAACGAGGTCAGGCGATAATAAAGGTCTTCCCGGAACACCCCATCGCTGACTGCTTTCTTCAGGTCCCGGTTGGTGGCAGCGATGATATTCACGTCGATCGGCTGGTCGACCTTGCCGCCGATCCGGCGCACCGTCCTTTCCTCCAGCACCCGCAGCAGCTTGCCCTGCAGCTCCGGCTTCATGTCGCCGATTTCGTCGAGGAGCAGGGTGCCGCCGTCGGCCAGCTCGAACACCCCCTTCTTGTCGCCTTTGGCATCGGTAAAAGCACCCTTGACGTGGCCGAACAGCTCCCCTTCGATCAGGTTCTCCGGCAGGGCAGTGCAGTTGATGGCAATATAGGGCACGCTCTCATAATCTTTGCGCTCGCCGAAACGCCAGTAGTGAAGATTGCGGGCCAAAACTTCCTTGCCGGTGCCGGACTTGCCGGTAATGAGAACCGATTGCACGCCGGCAGCGGCAATCTTGTGGGCGTTCGCGAGCAGTCTGCTAATAATCGCCGATTCACCGATGAAGGTTCGGCCGATGGTTGCGGAGGTTGATTTTTTCAGGTATTCAACTTCACTCTTCAGGCGGCTGTTGGCCAGCAGCTTTTCGAGGACAATCTTTACTTCTTCGATATTAAAGGGCTTGTTCAGGTAATCCGCGGCGCCATTGCGCATTGCCCGGATCGCTGATTCCGCTGAGTCGTCGGCGGTGAGCATGATGACCGGGAAATCAATCTCTTCCGCCTGCAGCATCTCAAGCAGGTCGAGGCCGTTCGGTCCCTCGCCTAGGTCGACGTCGAGCAGCAGGGCGTGTGGCTGCCAGGCGCAGATCTTTTCGACCGCCCCAATCGGGCTGCTGAGCATATGAGTTTCATAGCCTTCCTTGAACAAGGCCCTGGACAACATGCTGATGATCAGCTCGTCGTCGTCCAGCAGAAAAATGCGTCCTTTGTTATGCATGCAGTGACTCCCGGTTTTTTTGTTCCAGCGGCAGGGTCATGATAAATGAAGTGCTCTTTTCGATCTGGCTGGTCACCACGATCTTGCCGTCGTGCTGTTCGATAAGCCGTTTGCAGATCGACAGACCGAGGCCGGTCCCCTTGGTCTTGGTAGTGAAGAAGGGGGTAAAGATCTTCTCCAGCGCTGCCTCCGACATGCCTTTGCCGGTGTCGGAAATCTGGATGCGGAAGTGATCGTCGCCTTCTGCATGGGTGCTGACGGTAATCGTGCCCTCGGCCTCGATGGCGTCGACGGCGTTGAGCAGGATGTTCAGGAAAACCTGCTGCATCTGGGCCGAATCAACTTCCACTAATGGTAAATCCTTTGCGAAATGGCTTTGGAAACGTACGGAGAGATTGCTTTTCCCGGCGGCGGCCACTTCGGCGTTTTTCAGCGAACTGCCGAGCAGCTGGCTGATGTCGACCTGGTCAAACTGGGGTTGCGGCGGCCGCGCATAGTTCAACAGGCTCTTGAGAAGCTTCTCCATACGGCCGACTTCGTTGATGATCCTGGCAAAGAGTTCCTTGTCCTCCAGCTGCAGCTCGAGTTCGTCGGCCAGCACATCGAGCGAGATCTTGATGCCGGCCAGCGGATTCTTGATCTCGTGTGCCAGGCCGGCCGCCATCTGGCCGACCAGGGCCATCTGGTTGGCGCGCTGCAACTCTTCTTCTGCATGCAGCTGATCGGTGATGTCCCTGCAGAAGGAGAGCACATGCTTCTGTTCGTCCAGCGTCAGCATGCCCATGCTCAGGTCGATCGGGAACCGTGTGCCGTCCTTTCTCACGCGATGAACTCTCTGACGAGACCAGCCACCATCGATCACGGTTTTGACCCGTTCCTGGAACTGATTGACCTTGCCTTCGGGAACGAGGCTGGAGACATCCATGCCCAGCAGTTCGTCGCTGGTGTATCCGTAAAGTTTGGATGCCGCTGTATTGGCCGAGATGATCCGCCCCGAGCGATCGCCTTCGAGGCTGGTGATCATGATGGCGTCACCGGACGATTCGAACAGGGTCTGGTGGAGTTGGTACATCGATGCGAGCTTCTTGCGCTCTTCCTGCAGGGATTTGGCCATGCCGTTGATGGAATTGGCCAGGACGCGGAATTCGTCTTTGAGGGTCTGATCTTCGATACGAAAATCCAGATCGCCCTGTTCCAGAGTGTTCGTTGCGCTCAGCAGGGTATTGACGGAGCCGGTGAAACGTTTGAGAAAAAATGCCGTAATCCACAAAATGGCGATCGGGCCGAGCACAATGCATGTCATCAGCAGGTGTTTGGCCCCGGTTATGTCGCGATGAATCTTCTTGATCCGCAGGTCGATTTTGTCGGCCGAAGCGACCGACAGCGACTGCACGTTTTTCAGCAGGTTTTCCCCATGGTCAAAGGCCTGCACCCGGGCGTTTTCAAGCCGCTCACTGCTGGAGCGGATGGTCAGCGTGCTGCTCAACAGCTTCATATAGTGATCGATTCTTCCCTGCAATTCAGTCAGTTGCTCGGTGATCTGCGGAGAATGGTGGCAACTCAAACACTTAGCGCCGGACTTTTCCATATTTTCGATCTGGGCAATCGATTCATAAAAGGGACTCGCGTGAGGCGACCCCTGCAGCAGCAGGCCCGTCTGGACAGATTTGATATGATGTTCCAGGTTCTCGCGGAGGAATTCGACCTGGTGGAAAGATATGACATTCTCCAGCTTGTTGGTGACCTCCTGGATGGAGATCACGATATATACCCCGCCGGCGATAAAACAGGCAAGCATGAGGCTTAAGCCGACCAGAACATGTTTTTTCATAGGCGTTTATACTGTCAGTCGTTGAGGTAATTGTAGGTTTTAAGGTCGAGTCCGATGGCGGTGGCGTAATCGAATACCGGTTGATAGTCCTCACGCGACGTTTTGAGAAATTTACCAACCTCCAGGATTTTCAGTATCTGCCGACCCTGATCATTCTGATGTAAGGTTAACAGTTGTTGCTGCAGTGCTTGCTTGAGGCTATCCGGCAAGTCGTGGCGGACTGCCAGGCCGTTGGCCGGAACGTGGGGAGACGTCGCGAGAATCTCGAGATCCCGGGCAATCCGCGTGTCGCTTGCTGCCATCCGGTAGAAGACCGTATCTTTGGCTGCGCCGATATCGGCAAAACCGTTCAGTACGTCGTTGATGGCATCTTCATGGGTGCCGCTGAAATAATATTTGTCGAACCAGGTCGTATAATTTTCGATGCCAATGGTTCTGAAAAAACTCAGCGGCAGCAGGTAGCCGGCGGTCGTCGCCCTGTCAACAAATACCATCCGCTTGCCCTGCATGTCCCGGGCGGTGCGGATGCCGCTGTCTTTTCTGATGAACACCATGCCGTAATAGGTGGAGCTGCCGTTGAGATATTGCGGTCTTGCCAGGGGCTCGACCCCCAGCTTGTCGATGGCCAGGGCTCCGGTGAAGCTGCCGAAAAAGGCTCCGTCCAGCCCGAGTTCGTTGAAGTTGTCGATGATGTTGCCGTAGCGCGGCAAAATGCGGATTTCAATGGCCACATCAAGCTGTTTGGCAAGATAGGCCAGCAATGGCTCATAACGTTTTTTCTGGGCAAAAATATTCTGTTCAGGGATCAGGCCGATGGTCAGTGTTGTCAAGCCCGCGTTCTGCTGCTCCGCCACTGGCGACGACTCCTGCTGGCTGCAGCCGACCGGAAGCAGGCAGAGCAGGCAAAATAAACCCAGTCCGGTCAAACTGGCGGTCAACGGTTGGCGCATAAATGGGATCATCGGTAGATTATTGCTCAATAGTGAAGATGGTGGCCTGAAACGATAGTGAGGATCTATAAACCAAACAAAGGTCAATCCAATAATTAACGCAGAGACGCAGAGAACGCAGAGGAAATACCTCTTTTTGGGAAAAAATGACTTAGCTTTAGTCCTTCACCTCAGCGACTCTGCGTTAAACTTTCTTTTGGGTTATAGGACCGAAAAATATAATATTTTCTTTGCGACTTTCTTTACCCTTAGCGTCTTTGCGTTGGTTTGTCCGTAGCCTTTGTTTTGGTTATAAGCCAAGGATACGTATATAATAATCGGCAGGTGTAAAGCAAAGATTTTAATCTTTTGCACGGATCGCGATGGCGATTTAAACAGACTTTATATGGACATGCGCTTCACTCAAGTGAGTATGAAACGATTAGCCACCAAGACACCAAGGCACCAAAAAGAGCATTTTACAGGGTAAGCACTTTACAGGTAATAAGCGTTCTCCTTAATCCCGGAATTATGATGTTTTCAGGAATTATATAAGTTCTTGGTTATCTACAAAACTCCAGTAAACAGCTATGAGAGAACTCAAGTCGCAAAAAACAGCAAAGGCTAAATTGGCCGCAGATACAATCTGATCAGGGCTGATAGGGCAAAAAAACTGTTGAATTGTTGAATCTCAAAACCTCAATTGGACGCAGCCAACAGTAGGTGCCCCGAGGCAATCAAATCTGATGAACGCTGATCAAACTTTAAACCAAAACCTTTATTTAGCCGTCCTCCTTCGCTAAAGCTTCCGCCTCCGCCAAGGCTACGGCGGATCATGCTCGGCGGACAGGCTGATCAAGATCTATGAAAATCTACACAGTCAAAAGCTATTCACCACTGAGACACTGAGATCACTGAGAAAGGCAAAATCCTAATGGTTTTAAACCCAAAGCTTTATGGTTTTCTCTGTGTTCTCAGTGGCTCAGTGGTTCCATGCTTTTATTGTTTGGGGAATCAGGACACAATACTTTTGGTTAACCATAGACCTTGATAGATTTTCACCAGCCTGTCCGCCATAGCCTTGGCGCAGGTGGGCGGCAAATTTGCCTTTGACCTTAAAGCAACACCTATTATTTGGACGCTGATCAGGTAAAACTGTTGAATCGTTGAATTGCTTAACCATAAGACTTTGGTCTTTGGTCTTTGGTCTTTGGTCTTTGGCTTTTGCCCGATCAGCGTTCATCAGATTTGATCAGCGGCCAATTTCTTTGGCTTTTCTGTTTCTCAGTAGCCAATCAGAGCCTCACTTGAGACCAGATATAAGTTTTTACTTGGTGTCTGGTGCTTGGTGGCAATCAGCAGAACTGTAAACCACACCGGTAAGTATTTTCTGCAATCATAACACTCCAGGCGACCACCCCGTTGCGTTTGGCGAAATCATCCCCGAAGCTGAGCACCTGGTTCGCTTGCAGCTGTACATTCGCCAGCATCCCTGAGCCACAGTCGCTGATGTCGGTGAGAATCCCCTTCGTCTCGACCCTTCTGGACTCGCCATCGACAATGGTCTTGAACGAAAAGTTGATCGGCTGCACGTGCGGACGGCGATAGTAGTGACGATTTTCATGGGCGTAGTCTTGCACCTGAACATCCTGGCAGGCCCTTGCCTTATCTTGGTCCTGGAAATTCACCTCGATGAGCTGGAGCATCCTGTCGAGGCTGAAAGGTTTTTCCAGGAGGTGCCAGGCGCCGTGCTTGCGCGTTGCCCTGATGGCGTCGTTCAGTTGGCCGGAGTCCACCGCGGAGGTTGTCATGAGTATGACCGGAACGTACGGGCAGTGTTCATCGACAGTCTGCAGCAACTGAAGATCGCTTTGCTCGTGCCAGTCGAAGCCGAGCAGGAACAGGTCAAAACTGCCCTGGCCGATCTCGGCCAGCGCCTGCTCGGCTGAGGCTGCCGTTTGGATGTCGAGAGAGCGTCCTTTAAAGGCCCGTTGCAGGGCCCACAGCAGCAACTGTTCGTTGTCCACTGCGAGAATTTTTATTGGGGGGGGAGTCACTTGATCCTCCAGAAATAGATGTCATGGCAAGCATGTAGATATAAACACTTAAAAATACAGCAAAAGTCGTTCCAAATTTGGCAATGTTATAACCGATCTTGACTATGGCGCGAAATTGTCTGTCGGTAATGATTGGTTTGTCCAACAGGGTGCGGTGAGATGAGCTGTTGATATTTTTTTTCACATGGGCAGAATTATTTTCCCGGCAGGTTTCAGGGGCGCCTTCTGAAACTCAGCAGTAGTCGCAATTCGGGGATTTTCCCAAACCCGTTTTGGGAAGATTCCACATCGCTACCAATCGCGGCACGAAATAAAGCTGTACCTGAAATGTAATCTTCGCATTGGCGGTTAGTTTGCCGGCGGTTACGGCGTGGCATGGTGATTGCTTTCTTATGACTGTTTGATTTTCTCTCTCTATTTTGACGTCTCGGCGTCTTGCATGAGCAAAGGCGAACGGGCGTTAAGGGTGTTATGAAATTTTTTGTTTTCGGGACGAGCAGGTTTACATTTCTTTGTGGCATAAAATGCGGCGCGGCGTTTGCCTTGCTGTTTGTCTGTCTCACTACTCCTGTATTTGCTAGTGAGGCTGTTGAACTGCAAGCGGGGGATTGCGGGAAATGTCACAGGTTTCAGCTGCAAATGATCGCCGAAGCAGGAGGGCGGCACGCTACGGAAATCGGCTGCCTCGATTGTCATCCGCAGCATCCGCCGAAAGGCACAGAGACACAGGTTGATTGCACCCTTTGCCATGAGGGGCAAGCACATTTCGAGATCGGCGACTGCCTGCACTGTCATGTCAACCCGCACCGGCCGCTGGAGACATTGCGCGATCCGCTCAAGCCGGCAAGAAAGGAATGTCTCTCGTGTCATTCGGATGTGGGGCAGGAAATGGCTGTGGCACCCAGTCGGCATTCAGAGCTTTTTTGCAACCGTTGCCACAACACGCATAAGGAAATCCCCGGTTGTCTGGATTGCCACGGTCCACATCTGGGAGAACAGTTTGCCAGAGACTGTTTGCGATGTCATTCAGCACATCAGCCTCTACAGGTTATCGCGGCCGGTTACGTGCCGGCGTCATTCTGCAGGGTTTGTCATGCAAGGCAGGCCAGCAATCTTGCTGATACGAACACCAATCACGGCGGGATAAACTGTACTTATTGCCACAAGGGTGTGCATCCCTCAACCTCTGCTTGCCAGGAGTGTCACGGTTTGCCGCATCCCCAGGCCATACACAGTGAGCACACAGACTGTTTGGAGTGTCACGGAGATGCGCATCGTTTGATCAGTCATCGATGATTGATTTTTCCATCAATCAAAGAACTTCACTAACGACGAAAGTCCCTATGAATGAGCAAAAGAAAGGCGAACGGTCCGACTGAGTTATATTGTAATCTCAACAATGCATCCGCTTGCTCAAGCGCCCTTTGGCTCGCCAGCATTGGTATGTCTATTGCCTTTGTTTGCATATCTGTAGTTTTTTTACTTTATGAGCTGGATTGACCAGAGCAGTCGCTCTGAACGGCGCCTAAATGCCATTTTTATCTTTTCGGCCGCCAGTTGCCTGGGCTATTACGAGAATGTCCATCGGTTGATCAAAAATCAATGAGGGGGGGCTGTGAATAAGTGGCTAGACCCGACCGTCTGCTAAATAGATCGCTAAATATCTTCTACCTTGAAGCTGTTGATCGCCGCCTTGATTTTTTCCAGGGTAGGCAGCGCAGCAGGGGAGGTGCCAGCAGGTTTCTCTTGCCGATAAACGGTATCGATCAATTGTAATAGCTTCTCAGCCTGTTTAGCCACCCGTTGATCGATTTTCGCCGCACTGCCATCAATGTAAATATGACCGTAAATTTTCTTTGCCTGATTATCAACGATCAGCAATTTGACGCGTTCTGGACTAATTTTTATGGTGACAGCTGTCAGCGTCATCATAAATGGGGTCCCCTGGTTGCCGACCAGTGTCAGTTTAATCTCTTCAAGTCGCTGAGGGGACCTGCTTTGGGAAACCTGGAATGCGTTGCGCAGAAACTGCCCTGGTGCATACCAGGGGAACTGGCGCTCTAGACTGTCCATCAAAAGAGCATAGCCCGGATGGAGCTCTTTCCCTTCATAACGCCGTTGGTGAGCAATATCATAGATCTGAGTTGCGCGCAGAAAGTTGCTCGAATCTGTGCCAAGCTTCGCATACAGAGTCTCTCCGCTTATATACGGGGAGAGGTCTTCCCGGTAACTGGCTAAACTGGCGATATTAATCGCAATAAGTTCTGCTTTCCCTTTTGAATCAGGTGCGGAAAATTCCAGAAAAAGGTTGTCGTCCGTATTCAGTGGGGCTTCTTTACCGTAGGCGCGACTTGCGGCCGGCCCCATAATTCCATAGCTGAGGAATTGAGCTGCCGAGCCCATATCGACCCGTTGCAGGTCGGCGAGGACTTCCGGACTGGCTTCAATCCTTTTCTGCAGGTCGTCAATATTAATTTCGATAGGCTCATTGCTGCCGATCAGTTCGGCATCGTAATCGGTCAGCCAGACATAAACATACTGGAAGTTATTAGCGAAAGTCTTTACCACGCTCCGCAAGTCTCGAGGCGTCAGTTCGTAGATTGGCAACCACTGGCACATGACCCCTCCGCTCCGCAACCGCGAGGCGGCCAGACGGTAATACTCATCCGTATAGAGATACGCCGCACCCTGCGACCAGGGATGGATCGGATCGGCTGTAATCACATCGTAACGCTCTTCAGTGGTCAGCAGGAAGTTGCGGCCATCATTAAACACAACCTTAACCTTGGGGTGTTCGAGAAAGCTGTGATTGTCGGCAGCAAACGTCCGGGCTGCCGGGACCACATGTTTTTCCAGCTCGACGACGGTCACCGACTTAACCTCCGGGTGGACTACGGTCGCTCCCGCCGTCATTCCGGTCCCCATTCCCAACACCCAGACTTTTTCGGGGTTTTTATGCAGCAGCATCGGCAAGTGACCGAGTGTGTACTGACACTGCTGGTCTTTTTTGTCGTTCGAGGCGACCGTTCGCCCGTTGACGTTCAGCCCCTGGTTCACCCCTTTGATTTTGACGACACTGACCGTTGAGGTTGTCCCCTCTGCGTAATACATGACTTCGGTAATTTCATCAATTTCCGCTCTTTTCTCTTCCGTGGTAAATGCCTGCCGTGCGTTGTGGTTGAAGGTCGCAAAATATTTGGTGTCCCAAATACGCAGGACTTCCGGATTCGCGGCCATAACAACCATAATTAAGACGACGCTTGTGGCGACGCCCCACATGGCAATGCGATTTTTGAACAGACTGACGCAAATCATCAGGCCGAAACCGAGGTTGATCAGGGAGAGATATTGGAGGGAGCGTTCAATACCAAAAAGATAGATCAGCACAAAACCGCTAACAGCAGCACCAAGGATCGCGCCCACCGTATTCCAGGTCAGGGTTTCTCCGACCGCTTTCCCCACTTTCCCCCTGGCCCTCGCAACAATATCCCCGGCCAACGGGAAGGCCAGTCCCATGAAGAAGGCTGGAACGAGCATGTAGAGCAGAGCCATTACAAAATTTGTGGTCTGCAGAATCTTATTACCACTGGAGTACCAGTCTCTCAATATCTCCTCAACAATAAGTGCCTGGCCGGTCAGATCACGCAAGGCGATACTGACCAGAATTGCCAAAAGACCAATCACAATTTGGGTCAACCCAAACCAGAGGACCATTCGACCGATCACATGACTCTTCTTCCCGATCAGACGCAGCAACAACTGGTACGAACCGCCACCGAGAGCGATGCCGATCAAAAAAGCGACCAACATCAGGGTGTAGCTGTAGACCGTGGTCCCGACAACGATACTCAATACTCGGGTCCAGAGAATTTCGTAACCGAGAGCGCAAAAACCGCTGACCCCAATGCCGATCAGAATTAGCCGGACAGGAACAACCACCCCACCTTCACTTACATGATCAGAAACTGACTCCTGAATTTCAATAGTCGTCTCCGTACCTTTTTCTGCGGACGCATCCTGCTCACTGCGACGATCAAGAGCCAGAGCCAGAACGCCCACCAACAGGCTAATCGCAATGGCCAGTCCATACGTTGACGTAACTGTAAAATACCGCAACAGGAAAAAACCGGCCGCCAAGGCTCCGGCAACTGCGCCGAAGGTATTGATCCCGTACAAAAAAGAGAGCTGTTCACCCAGGTGACCACCCATTTGCCGGTTGGCGAATCCGGCAAGAGCCGGAAGGGTCAGCCCCATCAGGGTCGTGGGGACCAGCAGGGCAATGATCGCGAATAGTGTTCGTACAAAAGTTAAAACTGCAAGGTTGTTATTGACCAGATGAGCAAAAGCGATGTACAGATCCGGATAGACCGACAGCAAACCGATCAGCAGGATCGCTGCCACGCCGATACCGATCTCAAGCAGACCGTAGATCCGCAAGGGGCGCGGACTGCGATCCGTGTGTCTGCCGAGATATCCGCCGAGGGCCAGGCCACCCATGAAAACGGCAAGAACGGTCGTGACCGCCATGTGCGATCCTCCGAAAATCAGGCTGAAAGATCGGACCCAGAGGATTTGATAGATCAGAGCGGAAAGTCCGGAAAGAAAAAACAGGGCATAAAGTATTGCACGATAAGTCATCAACAGGTCCTTTTTTAGTTGCAGTTGGGAGAGACGACTAGAAGCAAATATGGTGCCAGAATTGCTTGTTAGACCCAGGGTTTCTCTTCCAAAAATATAAACCGTAGCAGGTGCTTTTTAAAAGGTGCGCGGTCAGGAGAGAAACATTAAGAAGATAGACACGGGCACAACCCTCTTTTTTGAGGTCTTGGCTGTTTCATTTATTCATCATCGATGGAAATGCAATGGGAGGCGTAGCCTATTCCGGGGAATAGTTAAGCTATCCTTTCTTTCTTGGTTGTCCACTCGTTTAAACATCCACGAAATAGCTGACTTGATCAATCATCTTCAGGCTCTTGATCTGTGGTATAGAGGTTGCTATGATAACTTATGATCATGAATAAACATTATCCAAAATACATAATTTTTGTTTTCACAAGCTTGCTGCTCTGGACATTGTCGCTTGCTCCGAATGTCGTTGCAGCGACTCTGCAGCAGAGCCAGCGAGGCGGTACGCAATGGTTGTTGAAGTTCCAGTACTTGCTCTCCGACTTTTCCGGGCCCGTTCCGTCGCAGTGGGCGCGGCTTGCATTCGATCCTGAGCGGCGGGAAATCTACACTTTAAATCCAAGCGTTAACGATGTGAAGATTTTTAATCCGCAAGGGATGGAATTATTTTCTTTCGGCAATGATGGTGATCTTGTTTCAGCTGTAGATATTGCCGTTGGTGATGACGGCAATATCTATGCTCTTGCGCGGGATTTTCATACTTATGGCATCCAGGTCCTGAATTACCGTGGTGAACCGATTTCCAAGATTGCAATTAAGGACTCCCCAGAGCAATTTTCTGGCTTTTCTCCGGATCGGATGGAATACCAGGGTGGTCTGTTTTATCTCCTTGATTCTGGCTCGTTACGCATTGTCACCACTAGTGCAGACGGGACTTTTATACAGGGGCATGATCTGGCCGCGATCATTAATCACTTAGAAGACGAGCAAGCAAAAGAGAATCCGGAACGGGAACGAGATAAAGCACAACTCATTGATATCAGTGGTTTCAGCGTTGGGCCAGATAAGAGTCTCTACTTTACCGTCCCGCTGCTCTTCAGTGCTTTCCGCTTGAACACGGACGGTTCTCTTGATTCTTTCGGAACTTCCGGGAGTGCACCAGGTAAATTTGGCGTTGTCTCCGGGATTGTTGCGGATAATCAGGGCAATATCTTTGTGGCTGATCGGCTGCGTTCGGTGGTGATGATTTTCGATAGCAATTTTAATTTCTTAGGCGAGTTCGGTTACCGCGGATATCGACCGGAAGATATGATTGTTCCGGATGACTTGGCACTCGACCAGGCAAGCAACCGCATTTTTGTATCGCAAGCCTCCAATAAAGGCGTTGGTGTTTATACGGTTGTCCTGCTCCCAAGCCCTTAAGTATAATTTTTCGGACTTATAAGCACAAAATATTGGTTGGCCACGAAGGCGCCAAGGCACCAAGAAGTGAGGACTCTCAGTTTTTTCTTCGTGCCTTGGTGCCTTTGTAGCCAATACAGCATTCATTTGAGTTATAGCCCCATCTGTTTATCCTTCTTTGCCCTCAATCCTATATTTTCAATTCACGATGGCTATCCAGCAAGTTTTCTGCTGATTACTTATTTGAAGAGATAAACCTGAAAAATCGTTCTCAAAAAAAACGGTGATTCTCCAAAAATAAAGTAGGAATATCCCTAAATGGGTTTGAATAGAAAAGGTTAGAATCCCTTAGCGATTTGCTAAATTACTGTAATTAAGTGAATTATTATTTTCTTTGTGGGCTGGCACGCCATTTGCTCTATGGATAGGCACAGTTTGAAAAAGGGAACGTCAACGCAGCCGGTAGCGCTGTCATGCTGCAACAACTAATTTTTAGGAGGAAACAAATGAAAACGAAGATTCTGTTAGCCCTGGTCGTAAGTGTCTTTATTCTGGGTGGAAACGCATTCGCGTTTCACGGCGGCGGCGTCGCACATTGCGATGGCTGCCACTCCATGCACAACTCTGCTGACAACCCCCGCACCGGTTCTGCCTTAGCTCCGAGCCTGATGAAAGGCTCCGACCCCAGCTCTACCTGTCTGAACTGCCACAACGGTGCTGGCGGTTATCACATCAATAGTCCTAACGGTGCCAATAAGAACGAAGGCGGCGACTTTTTCTGGGTTGCTGAAACTTCGATCTATGACGTCAACGTTCGTGGAACCCTCGTTCCCAACACTCCGATGAACCAGGGTCACAACGTCATCGCAGCCGACTTCACCCTGGTTGAAGACACCACCAACCTGGTCGCTCCTGGCGGGTCTTTCCCATCCAACATCCTCGGCTGCAACAGCTGCCACGATCCGCATGGTCAAGTTGGTACGGGTACACGTGGTGGTTCTGCAGCGATCTCCGTCTCCGGTTCCTACGGTGCGGCTGATCCGGTTGACGGCTCCATCCATGGTAACTACCGTATCCTCGAAGACAGCTTCGCCACTGCTCCGGTTGCCCGTGCTAACGGTTCCAGCGGTACGTCTGTCGATTACGGCTCAGGGATGTCGACCTGGTGTCTCGGTTGTCACACCCAGTACAGCGCTTCCAACATGCACCCGACCGCTGATCCGGTTCCGGTTGCCTACAACGCATACAAAGCCTCCGGTAACTTCACTGGCGTGGTCGCTACTGCTAAAGACGCGCTGGTTCCCTTCGAGCGTGGTGTGACTGATGGCTCGCTGCTCAATCCTGCCAGTACTGCCGGTGTTTCGACCGGTACTGAGACCGTTATGTGTCTCACCTGTCACCGTGCCCATGCTTCGGCATTCGACAACGCCCTGCGCTGGGATCCGAATCATGAGTTCCTCGCTGACTCGGGCATCCTGAACGAAGCCACCACAACCCTGTTGTCGAACGGCGCGGTTCCTTACTACGCCCTCGGCGTCGCGGTTGACATCGTCGCAACTTACGGCGAGTGGCAGCGTTCACTCTGTAACAAATGCCACGTACAAGATTAATCTGAAAAAAATACAGGCTCCGGTTGGATGCAACCGGAGCCTGCTGATCTGAAATTATGGCTGACAGTGTGACCGGACACTGTCAGCCTTTTCACTTTACCTGTTCATCGTTTTCACTGAGTAGCTGCAGCACAATCTAGTAAAATTTCTATATTATCTAAAAAGCCCCTTTTAGAAAAATCATTTTAAAATCATTCCTTTTCAAAATTGCGAGAGAAACAGGTTGTTTTAATATAATGCAAATATTTCTGCGAATCTGATAGATGAATTGATCTAAGCTGGCACAGAGATTGCTCTAAATATTAAACTCTTTACCACTGTTCAAGTTTAGAGAGGTGACTCTCATCGAGACAATGGTAGATCATCGTCGTTTTTGACCTTAACGAAAGCCAATGGTATAACCGAATTCTGGAAGCTCACGGCTTAATGAATTTACAGACTCGTCACAACGGATTAAAATTAACGATCAGCCTGCTTTTAGCCGCGCTATTTCTGGCGGGCAATGTTGAGCAGAGTTGCGCCAAGGGTTTTCATTCCGGTGGAGTCGGTAGCTGTGACAGCTGTCATTCCATGCACAGCCCTCAATCCGCCAGCCAACCGCTGTTGCTGAGTTCAGATCCCAGCTCCACCTGCCTTAACTGTCATGCCGGCACAGGTGGTGTGAACAGCCCGGCAGTTTTCAGCCCGGACGGATCCGCGCTGACCCCAGGAGGAGACTTTTACTGGCTAACCAGAAGTTTCAGCTGGCTTGGAGGCGAAAGCCCCGATTATGACCACGGACACAATATAGTTGCTTTCGACTTTAATCTGTTCTCCGATCCGGTTCAGACGTTCGCCCCGGGAGGAACTTTCCCCGCAACCAAACTGGGTTGTACCAGTTGCCATGATCCCCACGGGAAGGTGGCCGGGGGGACTGCCAGTGGCCGTTTTCCGGTTTCAAAGTCGGGCTCTTACGGTGCGGGAATCAATAGCGGGGCGATTAGCGGCAACTATCGCTTGCTTGGGGACTCGGATTATGTGACCGGCAACTATGCCTTTAATAAGGATGCTCCAGTCGCCAGGCAGAGCTCGGTCAACAAATACCAGGAAACTGACAGCTCACACGTTGATTATGGGTCCGGAATGAGCGAGTGGTGCGGAAACTGTCATAGCGCCATCCTGAACAATGAACATTCGACCGGAAGCAGTTCTTTTGAGCATCCTGCCGGCAATGGTGAGCTGCTGGAGTTGGAGCTTGTCAATATGTATAACAGCTATGTGAAGAGTGGCGATTTTTCCGGGGTCACCATGACCGCTTACCTGCAGTTTGTGCCTTTCGAACGCGGCATCAACAATGTACAATTCCTCGACCCAAACAGTTCGGCAGGTCCGGACAGTAACTCAAATGTCATGTGTTTGACGTGCCATCGCGCCCACGCTTCAGCGTTTCCTAACGCCGGTCGCTGGGATTTTACCGCCAGCCTGCTGGTCGACTCGCACCCGAAAATCGGTGATATCGGGGCAACTGCCAGTGATGTCAATTACAGTTATTATGGCCGGGATATCACCTCGGAATTCGGCAGTGGACAGGGCCAGTTCTGTGAAAAGTGTCACGGCGCAACATTCCCTTGAGGTAATGTCTGATGGATGGATTAACTGACAGTAGAGATGAAGGCTTGCATATGCGGAGTTGCCGAGTGCTGAAGTATGCGCTTCGCCCCGTTCTCTGTCTGCTCGTTTGCCTGTTGATTTATTCCTGTGCCGCGCCTTTGACATTGGCTCCGCCCCCCCAGGAAACCGGAGCGTTCAGTCTTTATCTGCAGCCTTTGCCACAGGAGACTCATAGACTGAATTTCACCATCGGTGAACTGGTTGCCCTGCGGGTTGATGGTACCGAAATCCCTTTGATCTTGCGGCAGACGGAATTCCTGGGAAACAACCTTGATGGTGAACAGAAAAAACTGGTTTCTGTCACACTGCCGCCGGGACGCTATCTGGGCCTCAGGATACAGATTGAGTCGGTGACTCTGAATGGGGAAGAGGGGAAGATGGATTTGTTGTCACCAGAGAGTCCAGTCCGAGTTGATTATTCCTTCTCGATCTATGAAGGACGAGCTGAAGTCCTGATGCTCAGTCTGTCCGCAGATCGGTTGGTGACTGACGGGGCATTTTTTACTCCGAAATTTTCGCTCTGGGAACATGAGCAAATATTAACCAGCTTAAAAGGTTTTGTCAGTAACAGCGGGTCTGAAAGTCTCACGATTTTCAATAAAAGAACAGCTCATGTGGTCGATGCTATTCAGATCGGTAGAGAGCCAACTGGACTGGCGCTTGACCAACGGCGAGGCTGGCTCTATGTGGCCCTTGCAAAAGAACATAAGATCTCTGTTGTGGAAATAAATACCAATGATATCCTTGGCCAAATTCGCTTGCGCTTTGGTGATGAGCCGACGGAACTGGTTCTGTCTGACAGTGGCAACCGGTTGCTGGTTCTAAACCGGGGAAGTCATACGGTCAGCATTATTGACACCACTAACTTGTTTGAGCAAGGACGAATTAAACTGCCGGCAGATGCGAACGATATTCTTATAAGTCCTGATGGAAATCGGGGCTATGCCATTCATGCCGCTGCCGGCCTGCTATCCGTGCTTGATTTGAATTCATACCGTATTCAGAGATCAATAGCTCTGGACTATGCGCCGATCAAGGGAGCCATCAGCGCCGATGGCAGGACCCTTTATCTGGCGACCGATTACTCCGCTGACCTCTTGGTCATGGATGCCGGCTCATTGTCAGTTCTAAGTAAAATAACTGTCGGCGTAGGAGGCCAGTCGCTGTTGAGAGACAAAACCAGCGGGGTACTTTATGTCGGAAAACAGAGCGGCGAAATTGCGATTGTTGATCCGAGAGTTCTCATGGCGATTGATACCTTCTCAATGCCAGCAGGCCTGATTCAGTCTATGACCATTGACAAGGATGAAAACGCCTTGTTTGCAGTCATGCCTCAACAAAACCGTTTGTTGAAATTTGACCTGATCAGCAAACGACAGATCGGAAGTCTGGAATTGGGTGCTGTCAGTCATGCTGTTGTCGTTATGGGCGAGAGATGATCAGTGCGATTATTGGTATTGTCTTTCATATCAACAACTTTGATCTTCTTGGCGAGTGTTGCTATTTTCATCAGCCCACAGCCGCTTTGGGCCGCCGACAGCTTTCGGTTGGTAGCTGATGAGGAGTATTACGTGACCGACCAGCGTGTCACCACAAAAGCGACTGGAGAGACTACAAACACTAAATCTGAGGATTTCAAACAGTTATACAGCCTTGATATGACGAAGGAACTGATGCCAAATCTGACCCTTGGCGGTGGTTTTGGGTTTACTCAGCTTAATGCAGAAATTAAAAATGATGGAGAAAAAGAAACGACCAAAAATACCTCGCAACGCCCTTATGTCCAACTTCTGCTGGATTCATCAAATTTAGATTCAGTCAGCAGTTATGGGAAAAATACTATTGAGAGGGGTAACTTTAGCAGTGAATCCTCAAAGAGGTACACTGAAGAATATATCCAGACTTTTAATTGGAAACCGGTGCAGCTTCCGGAATCCGATTTTACCTACATTCGTAACCTTGCTTACAACGAACCGACGTCGCAGGAATTAAAACTGGATAGACAGTCAGATCTTTATCAGCTAGAGACCAGGTACGACTATAAGAACTACTCATTTAATTATATTCATTCGAGAAGTGATATAAACGACAACGTCACCGGGTTTGAGAATCGTTTAACTGGAGATCATGGTTTCGTTAGCTACTCAAACAGTTTTTATGATGGGAAGGTCACCTTTAATGGCAGGGTCAGAGCCAAACGTGATGAGGTCAAATTTTGGGGGGAAGGGGAGCGCCTGGTTCCGACAACAGCTGCTGGGGGCACTTTTTATAATACTGATGACCCCCCACCAGCAACCTCGAATAACCCCGGTGATTTTGTGTATAATCAGCCGCTCAGTAATATTAACTTACTCCAGGACGGGGGGGGGCAGCTTAGCTTTGGACTCGATTTTTTGGGGGAAGTTCAGGTTGACACCATTTATGTAGAACTGCTTCCCTATGATCTCAATGATCCTACAAACAGACAGGCCTCACCCAGCGAAATTGCCGATTTGCAAAGTCTATATTCATGGTCTGTTTATATCAGCGATGATCAGTTAACATGGTTTCCTCAGCCTATGCGACCGGTCATCTATGACGAAATTGAAAATCGTTTTGAAATCTCTTTTAATTCTACACAAACGCCCTACATGAAGATTGCAGTGACCCCATTACCGACGTTTTATTTGCCCGGTAAAGAAATACGTCTTGCCCAGTTAAGGCCATTTCGTACCTTGCCGTCCGATACCTCGGAGTTTACCACAACCGACGTGACCACCACTTTCAACATAAACTGGGCAATGAGTCCTAAAACCACGTCCGGTTATGACTTTATTTACCGGCAAGAGGAAACTGATCCGTTCGATGAAAAGCGGACTTTGCTGAGTAATGGCGCCAGGTTAAACCACATATTCAATGAGGTTTTTGTCGGCAACTTGAGCCTGTCGCGTGCGACGGTTACGGAACGAGGACAGGGTGATGAAACGGGTCATCTTTTTTCATCGTCTCTGATGGCAAATTATCTGCCTACCTTCAACCAGGTTCTGACTTACAGTTTTACCCACCGAGATGACGAAGACGAGGGAAGTGGTACCACCAATTCACTACTGCTGCGGAATAATTTGGATCTTTATACGGGTTGGAGTCTAACTCTTGATGGCGCCTATACGATGCAGGAACCTGCAAAAGGTGAAAATAGTGACAGCTTATTTTTTCGGGTCGGCAGTAATGTCACCCCGAACCGGTGGATGAATTTCAGTCTGTTCTACGATAAGCGCTGGACGAATATTGATGGGCAGGCAGAGATACGTGAGGAGTCTGGTGAGGCAATTATCAGCTGGGTTCCGCTTGCTTCTTTGAGCCTATATGCAGATTTCTTTGTAAAAAAACGTCAAAGTGATGACACGGTCACCAGACAGAAATATTCTGTTAGCTGGGCACCTTTTCGTGATGGGACTCTGCGCTTTTCCATTGCCTATTCGATTGATAATAACTCTGTGAGTTCCGATACAACCACGTTGACACCAACGATCTTCTGGCGTCCTAACAAGAAAACCCAGCTGTCTCTCAACTACTCGATTGGTAAAAGAGAGGATGACTTTGAGAGGGTAGATTTTAAAACCGCCTTGTTGACATTACGTGCTTTTTATTGAAAGCATTTATGGTAGTACAGTTTAATTGTCAAGAAAAACATCGCTACATTGTGTAAGGATATTGAGATGAAACAGCAAAAATCACTATTGGTGCATTGGATCATTTACGGCTTTTTTCTACTGTTGGCAGGATGTTCATCAAACCTGACAACACCTGCCTACACGAGCTCTCAAATGGACTTCAGTGCGGTACGGTCGGTGGCGGTATTGCCGTTTCTGAATCTGACTTCGGATGATCAGGCGAGTGAACGGATGCGTGATGCCTTTATGGGCATGTTGTTAGCGACCGAAGTTATTTACGTTCTGCCGCCGGGTGAGGTGGCCCGCGGGGTAGACCGGGCGAGTATTAGGATACCGCAGACTCCGTCTATAGAAGAAATCAACAAGCTGAACAGCGTGCTTGATGTTGATGCCGTCATCACCGGAGTGCTCAGGGAGTATGGTACGGTTCGCTCCGGCTCTGCTGAAGCCAACCTGGTTGCCTTAAGTTTACAGATGATCGAAACCCAGACTGGAACAATTGTCTGGTCAGCTGAAGCAACCAAGGGAGGGATAACTTTGTCTGACCGCATGCTAGGTAGCGGTGGCCAGCCGATGAACGATGTAACATTACTGGTGATCAATGACCTGCTCGATCAACTTTTTGATTAACGGTTTTTCCTCTCGGTTACTGCTGGTTCTGCTGCTGTTTGGAATATTCTTAAATGGCTGCGGTGGGGGTGGTCTGCAATCTACGGATTCCCAAAGGAAGGAATCAGAACTCCAGATTTTTTCACTGGTGGTTGGAAAACCTGCGCCGCAGATGGCTGGGACCGACCCGATCATCTGGACTGTTACAGCAACAGGCGGCACCGGAGAGCTAACTAACAGGTTCGAGTTAAAGAGGGATGATGGTTGGTTCAAAGTTATCCAGTCTGGTCCGGCCTCGACCTTGAAATGGCTGCCGGAGAAGGCAGGCAATTATCGAGTCAGAGTCATTATTGAAGATTCCATTGAAAACCGGGTTGAAGGGGCCTGGTCTGAGCCATATGAGATCACCCCGCCGCTGGTGATTGAGAGTCTGTCCGCCGACAAAAGTTTTCCCCAGGCTGCGCAGTCTGTACCCATAGTGTGGACGGTTACAGCGACTGGTGGAGTCGGAGAATTAACCCAGAGCTTTGAGCTTGAAAAAGATGGAAAGCGTCTGCCGATGATCGTCGCGGAGGGTTTGGAGCCCTGGTCCTGGTCTCCTGAAGTTCCGGGGAGCTATCGCATCCGGGCGGTTGTGAGCGATGCTCTCGGAAATCGCACCGCGGGAGAATGGTCCGGGCCCTTCGTGATTACGCCGCCGCTGGAGATCGAGAGTCTGTCCGCCGACAAAAGTTTTCCCCAGGCTGCGCAGTCTGTACCCATTGTTTGGACGGTTTCAGCGAGCGGTGGAGTCGGGGAATTACGTCAGAGCTTTGAGCTTGAAAAAGATGGAAAGCGTCTGCCGATGATCACCGCGGAAGGTTTGGGGCCCTGGTCCTGGTCTCCTGAAGTCCCGGGGAGCTATCGCATCAGGGCGGTGGTGACCGATGCTCTTGGAAATCGTACCGAGGGGGAATGGTCCGGACCTTTTGTGATTGTGCCGCCGCTGATGGTTGAAAAACTTTACGCCGACAGACCTTCTCCACAGGCGGCTCAAACAGGACCCATCACCTGGATCGTTGATGCCACCGGTGGGGTCGGTGCAACAAGCTATGCCTTCGAAATATCTCGTAACGAAGAAACCGGACCGCTGACCTTGCAAGGTGTCGACAAGACATGGCCGTGGACTCCGACGAAAGAGGGGAGCTATCGTATCCGGACGGTGGTGACCGATGCCCTTGGCAATCAGCTGACAAGTGACTGGTCCGAAGCTTATGACATTGTTCCGCCTCTGCAAGTTACGGTGCCGCAACCGGACATAACGGCAAATCAACACATGGTTCAATCATCGGTGAGTTGGAAAGTTCAGTCCAGCGGTGGAGTCGGAAAGATAACCTACTCCTTTATTCATGAAAGCAAAACGGGTGAGACAGCATCGCCCCAAACCGGTTCTTCCAGCGTCTGGACCTGGCGACCGGCAAACGCTGGTTTCTACCGGGTGCGTGTTTTGGTGACTGATGCCCTGGGAAATCTGAAGAAAAGCTCCTGGTCGGATTGGATGGAGGTCCGTGATCTTTTATCATTGAATGTTTTGATACCTTCGCTGCCGTCTCCTCAGCAGGCGTTACAGGAAACTATACGCTGGAAAGCCGAAATCTCCGGTGGAGTGGGGGCAATCAACTATGAATTCCGCTCAATCATGGGTGGAGTTGAGTCGATAGAGCAGACAGGACCTTCTCCAGAGTTAAACTGGTCACCTCGCTTGGCAGGCAAATATCGGATGATGGTTCGCGCCTGGGACGCGGATGACCATGTCATCGAGAGTCATTGGTCTGACGAGTACCTGATTACTCCGACTGTTACGGCCGATACCCTCATTGCTTTTCTGCCGATGCAAAATTTGACCGATGTCAAGGTGTCAGGTCGTGAAATCAGTAACATGTACCGTGGAATGCTTGGGTCCGAGTTGTCGCTGCTTTCCAGTGATAAACTTGAACACTTTATGGCGAAACATCGCATGCGCTACACAGGGGGGATCAGCTCGACTTTGGCAAAAGCACTTCGGGAGGAAACCGGGGTTGAAGCCGTTTTTATCACCAATCTGGAAACCTGGTTTGACCGGGGGGAGCCTCGAGTTTCTCTCCATTCACGTTTAGTCACGACTGGTGAGACTCCGGAAATAGTCTGGATTGACAGCGTCGGGCTGACCGGGGGTGATTCTCCAGGCCTGCTCGATCTGGGACGGATCGACAGCACTCCGGAATTGCTCCAAAAAGCCTTGATACAATTGATTGATTCCTTGCGAGGCTACCTGGCTGGTCATTACCCCAGTTACCACCATGCAGCTGATCAGCAGGGCCTACGTCTGGTCAATGGCAAAACCGGAACCGCCGATGGAATGATCGGTCAAGTTAAGGGGCGACACCAGCCGCAGTTTTCTTATCGGGCATCGAATTTTGATCCGGCTGGGCAATATAAAATTGCAGTGATTCCTTTCCTTAATATCAATGCCAGGAAGCATGCCGGTCGTATTGTAACCCTGCACGCGGTTAAACAATTTCATCGCTACGCCAATCTCAGGGTGGTTGAGCCTGGCGTGATTCGTGAGTCGCTGCTGAGATATCGCATGATCATGCAATCGGGCCCCTCACTGGCAGCTTCTGATGTCCTGGCTGACAGTATCATTCTCGGCGCTGATATTATTGTCTCTGGGCGAGTTTTTGATTATCAAGGGGATGTCGGCAATAGTAAGGTTGATTTTTCCATGCTGGCCTTTGATGGCGCCAGGCGAGAGGTTGTCTGGGCTTCACGCAGCTACGCCGTCGGAGATGCCGGGGTTTTTTTCTTTGACTGGGGTAGAGTTCCTTCCGCCCATGGGTTGATGAGCAGGATGATGCAGTCTGTGGTCAATTTATTGCAAGAATAATGCAGTCATTGATATAATGAGTTCAATTCGTAAGTTCAACGACATGAGTCGTTGAGTCCGCCTATTTAAACAGTCGGCATAATAATAGCCGATACTAGAAATGAGGAACGTAATGAAAAGAATTTTTTATCGCTTTATCTCTGTGCTTTTATTTGCTGGTTTTACCGTTTCCCCGGCGTTTGGTTTTGGTGGCGGTGGCAGTGTACCCGCTACTGGATCTAGTGAACCGATTATTGCGGGGAAAATGAGTGCTCTGACAATTCTCGTTCGACAAGAGGACACAAATGAGATCCTGGAAGTTCCGTTGTTTTCCGAAAAATATGCTGAGCTGCCTGTGGCGACAGTCAATAGTGAACCGATTACCCTGAAAAAGTTTGCAGCGGAACTTGCGCAGATGCACGCTGGTATGACTGGCTCTGAGACGCCTGAAACGCAAAGTTTAACCAAGATGCTGGATAGATTGATTACCATAAGACTGGTTAAACAGGAAGCACTCAATATCGGTTTTGATCGAACCCCGGCTGTTCAACAACAGATTGAAAATTTTGCTCTGAAAACCATGATTAAACAGTTACTTGCCAAGCAAATTGGTGGCATTAAGGTGACAGATGCGGAAAGTGAAGAAATCTATCAACAGATGGCTATTGAGGCTAAAATGTTGACTTACAGTTTCTCAGAGAAGGCTGAGGCTGAATCCGTACTTGCAGAGTCCCAGGCAGGTGCGACTTTTAAGGAGCTTGCCGACAAAATGGTTGCAAACGGCAAAGCTCAGAGGACTGAAGAGACTGACTATGTAAGATTGACGGAGCTTTTTCCGGCCGTTGCCTTGGCTGTCTCTTCAATGGAAAATGGCTCTGTCAGCGAAATATTCCAAAGCCAAAAGGGATATTTAGTCTTCCAACTGGAAGATAAGCGGATCTATGAAGACCCTGAAGTTCGCTTGGCTGCCGCCTCTCGACTTCTTCAGCAGAAATCTCAACAGGCGCAGCTTGACTACCTGAATACTTTAACGGAAAAATTTGCTACTTTCGATGAGGAGGTCGCTGCGTCTTTTGATTTTGTTAAGATCGCGGCGGAGAACCCCAAGATCACTGGGGAAGAAGTGTTTTCTCGACTGAATACTGATATGCGCCCGTTGGTGACGATGACCGATGGTCAGCAGACGATTGTGCTTACCGTTGCAGAGATTTCCAAAAGTGTTGAAGGCACCCTGTACCATGGCAACAGCAAGGTTATCGATGGTCCTGCTTTGAACGGGCAAAAAGAGACTGTGATCAGGAATAAACTGGTGGCGATCACCGGGAAAATGGAAGCCCAAGCACAGGGGATTGATCAGTCTGTTGATTTTATTGAGAAAGTCCAGGACTTTGAGACCGAGGTGTTGTTCGACACCTTTGTGGCTAAAGCGGTCGTTCCAGGGATTAAAGTTCCCGAGCAAGACGCCAAGGAATACTATCTCAGACATATGGAGGAGGAGTATGCTTCGCCATTGATGCTTAAAATGAAGAGTCTGCCATTTGCTGACGATAAAGCCGCCCGAAAGGCATTAAAGCAACTCCAGGACGGAAGTGATTTTAAATGGGTTTCCGCCAACTCGACCGGTTTGGCTGACGTAAAGAATAAAGATATCCTTAATTTCGGTGACGTTTTGCTGTCAGAGACTGCCCTGCCAGAGGATCTGCGGAAAACAGTCCAGGGAGCCAAGCAGGGCGATATATTCTACTATGCTGATCCAAAGGACCTTTATTACATTCTGGTGGTTGACAGTACGTTTCCACCTAAAGTAAAGCCTTATGAAGAAGTCAGAGAAGATATCGGGAGAATCATTTATGCCGAGAAAATCAATGATGCTCTTAATGAGTGGGTGGCCAAGTTGAAAGAAGTCTACGAGACGAAAGTGTTTCTTGTTGAGAATAAACTTTAAAACTGATGTGGAAATTGCAGCGACTGGCTGAAGACTGGATGCGCAAATCCGGTGTCACCAATTGGCGACACCGGATTTATTTGTGCTTTACACCATTCCATCCGGACTTTAGATTCAACCTTCATCTGGGTTGTCTGTGGACTCAATGTCATTACACGCTTTTTGCCCTGCCATTTCGCGGCAAATGACAATCCAATAATGAAACTTTTCTGCCTCCTTCTTTGAAAAATCCCGTCGACAGCTATTTTCTCAAGGTTACAAGCGTTTTTTTCTTCTGAAATTTATAGTGCAGCCGCCTTTACCTCTGGCTCGCTTCATGCATAATTACTGGAGCTAGCTATTCGGCCCCGGTATCAAGTCAGCATAAAGATAGCCCGTCTATACGTCAAAGACGGGCTATCTTGGACTTATCTCTTGTTCTCACTTAAAAAGTAATTATTAATGGAGTTGTCATGATGTCAAGAGGCTCTGGATCATTGAAATTGACCCTGGGTATTATCCTGTTTTTCTTCTGTGTCGTTACGCTACAGTTGAGTTGTATCGATGAGGGACATGCGGCCCGGGGATTCAAGAAAAAAGAATGTGTGGATTGCCACAGCGATTTTTTGAAAAAAATTACCGGGATGAAGACTCAACATCCTGGAGTGAAAGACGAAAAGTGTCTGGATTGTCATCTGTCGCACGGGATTGTCGGCAAGTTGTTGCTGGTCGAAGAAGGCAACAACCTCTGTTTCCGTTGTCATGAAAAGACAGATTTCAACCTGGATAAAAAGATCGGTGTGCATACTGCCCTGAAGCGGGGGAAATGCGTCTCTTGCCACAATCCTCACGCCTCTGATGCAGACAACCTGCTGGCGGCTGAAGGGAGTGAGATGTGCTTCAATTGTCATCAGCAGGACAATTACCAGAATAAAGTTGTCCACGGCATTATCAAAGAGGAAGGTTGCCGGGCTTGCCACCTGCCACACTATTCTGAACAGCCGGACCTCCTCACGATGGCTCCGGGCGAATTGTGTCTTTCATGTCATGACACTAAGGTGTCTGATTTTAAAAAGGCTCATGGGAGCTATCCTGTAACGACCGCAGCCTGCACTACTTGTCACGATCCCCACAGCTCTGAAAGTGTTAATTTGTTAAAGAGAAGCTTGCACAGTCCTGTCGCTGAGGCTGAATGCGATTCCTGCCACAATCCAGCCACAGACAAAGAACCGTTCGGCTTGAATACGGCTGCGGAAGAACTTTGCCTAAACTGCCATGAAACTGATTCCATGCAGGGTGGTGGTGCTGTGCAGCACGAACCTTTTCAGACGGGTGGTTGCCTCTCCTGTCACGACCCGCATACCTCTGAACAACAATCCCTGCTGATCAGCGCAGGGAATAATCTCTGTTTCAACTGTCACGAAAATACCAGCAAGGCGATCCTCTTTCCACATGCACCGGTAGAAAGTGAAACGGGTTGTCTCTCTTGTCATTCACCCCACTCGGCTGCTTATTCAGGGCTGGTGAATAAAGTCGAAGGCGAGCTCTGTTTCGAGTGCCACGCAGAAACCCGTCAGTCGGGTGCAAAAATTAAGAATCAGCACAGCCCGTTCACCGAAAACATGTGTAACAGCTGTCATAACCCGCATGGTTCGAGCGCGGAAAATATACTGCTCGGCAGGCCGGACGAGGTCTGCTATTCATGTCATTCCGGTTTGGCAGGGGAGTTTCAGGGAACGAATGTTCATTTGCCCGTTCAGCGTGGAAATTGCACTGCCTGTCACATGGGGCACGGTGCGGACAACGACCTTTTCCTTAAGGCCATGGGGGAAAAACTTTGTGCGACCTGTCACGAAAAAAACCTCTTTTTAGAAGAGTCATCGACTGTCCACATCCCCTATGAGGAAGGCGAGTGCCTGACTTGTCATAATCCTCATGCCAGCAATAACAAAGGGATGACTTTTGAACCGCAGAAGTTGCTCTGTCTGAGTTGCCACAGCGATTTTGGCGAACAGATGCTTGCTGCGTCGAGTAAACACCTGCCGGTCATTGACGGACAGTGTAGTGAGTGCCACAGCCCGCATCAGTCAAAGCTCGGCTCACTACTGCTGGCGGAAAGTCCAGATCTCTGCCTGAACTGTCACTCTGAGTTAAAAAAGAAAATGGCTGACGAAAAGACCCATTCGCCAGCCGAAAGGGATTGCCAGCGTTGTCATCAGCCACATTCGGCGAGTATCAACAAGCTGTTAACGCTCCCCTTATTGTCGCTGTGTGGAGAGTGCCATGCACCTGATGACGAGTCTTTTCAGAAGGCGCACATTTCGATTGCGGCCGATGTGATGGATTGCATGAGCTGTCACGATCCTCACGCATCGAAAGACCCAAAATATTTTAAGCCGACAATGCATGCTCCCTTCGCAACGAGATCCTGCGATGCATGCCATATTGTTGAGAAGGAATAAAGGTGGCTGATATGAGATACCGTGAGACAACTGTTTGTGTTCTTTTGATCAGTTTAATGCTCTGTTTTTTTTCTTCTCTGGCACAGGCTGAAGGGAAGTTTAAACTCAAACCAGGGGCCATGGGTAAACTCTGCTTGAGCTGCCACACAGCGTTCTCTGAGAAGATGAAAGCGAAGCATATTCATACGCCTTTAGCTCAGGGGAATTGTTCCGGTTGTCATAACCCCCACGCATCGAATCATGACATGATGCTTGAAGGGGATGCCGATTCGATCTGCTATAACTGTCATGACAACGTTGTACCTGAAGGTGCTGAGAGTGTTCACCAGGTGGTGGTTAAGGGGAATTGCGTCGCCTGTCATGACCCGCATTCGTCTGAAAATCCGTCCAACCTGGTCAAGGGCGGCAGTGAACTTTGTTTTGACTGTCATCAGGAGCTTGGTGAAAAAATTAACTCCAACAAGTTCGGGCATCCCCCAGTCAAGAGGGATTGCCTGAAGTGTCATAATCCGCATGCCTCTGAAAATAGTGCCAGCCTCCTCAAGACCGAGGAGCCGGGCTTGTGCCTCGAATGTCACAAGTCCAACAGTAGCGGATTCAAAAAGGTCCATATGAATTACCCGGTCGAACAGGGGCGCTGTTCATCATGCCACGACCCACACGGATCAAATACCGGGGCAATTTTAGCGGACAATGTCCATCAGCCGATTAAGAACGAAATGTGCAACCAGTGTCATAATGAGGCAAATTCTGAGCAACCTTTTGGGTTGAAAGAAAACGGGTTTGAACTCTGTAAGGGTTGCCACTATGATATGATCAACGAAGCCTTAGGTAAGAACCGTCAGCACTGGCCGCTGTTCGATAAAACCGGCTGTATCAACTGCCATACTCCCCATGCCTCTTCTGAGCCCGGGCTGTTAAGAGGTTCAATGTTGGAGGTCTGTGGCATTTGCCATGCTGATACCCTGGCACGCCAGGATCGGTCGAAAACCAAACATAAACCGATCAGTGAGGGAGAGTGCACGTCCTGTCACTCGCCACATGCTTCGAATAACCTTTTCCTACAAAAAGAGGACTCTATTATCAGCAGTTGTGGTCAGTGCCATGATTGGCAGACCCACTCGACCCATCCGATTGGTGCCGAGATCATTGATCCGCGTAACCAGAATCTTTCCCTGGACTGCCTCAGCTGTCACCGGACCCATGGTACGGAATACAAAATGTCTTTGTATTACCCGGATATTCAGACTCTTTGCGTTCAATGTCATACCAAGTATCGGAGATAAACCATGCGTATATTATTCATTTATATAATCGTTGCACTTTTGTTGATTTCGCCGGTGGCGGCGGCAAATATAAAACATCAGGGTTCTGTCTATATAGACAATGAGGAAGTCTCACTTAATCACCCTGAAGGAGTGGCTTGCAACGAAACTTATTTTGTTGTTGCAGATACTGGGAATAGGCGGGTTGTACGTTACGCCATGTCTGCTCAAGGTCTGATGCCGGAGGCAGTTTTTCCGCTTCCTGACAGTTCACCGATCATCGCTCAATTAAATTCCCAACAGGTAATTTATCTCCTGGATGGTAAAACGCGCACAATTTTAAAAATGAGCAAGGACGGACAAGTTGCCGGGAAAGTAGAACCGAAAGGGTTGCCTGATCCGCAGACTTATACGCTACGCAGTTTCAAGCTGGATAAAGACGACAATCTCTATCTGCTGGATATCTTTTCTGAGCGTGTGCTGGTTCTTAATAGTGCAGAGGAATATATCAAGCAACTTCCTTTTCCTGAGGGGAACCGCTCCTTTTCCGATCTTGCGATAAATGCTCAGGGAGCTATCTATCTTCTCGATGGTGTTGCCGGGACGGTCTACGTGGCAAATCCCGGTGATGGGTCTTTTAGACTGTTGAGCAGCGATCTTAAAGAACATATGAATTTTTCGACCAGCCTGGCTATTGATAGTAATGGGGTTCTCTACTTGTCTGATCAATACGGCAGTGGTTTAGTGCAGGTTGGCCGGGATGGCAGTTTTAAGGGCAGAATATTAGGCATGGGTTGGGAAGAGGGTCAGCTTAACTATCCTTCGCAACTCTGCATCAACCAAAATGATACTTTGTTTATTGCCGATAGAAATAACAGCCGCATTCAGGTTTTTAATATTCTGAATGAATAAACTATTCAATCAAATTTCAATTGGTTTAGTCGCTGGCAGAAATTAATTTTAGTGATATCCAAATATCAAAAATGTTTCTATATCTGCCTGGCAACATGCGTAAGCGTTCTGCTGCTAGGCAGTCTATTAATTGCAGCGCTAAACCAAACAGAAAGTAACGCCGTTAGTGAAGAGTGTATTCGTTGTCATCTCTCGATCTTCAACCAGGTGAGTGCTGGCCTGGTTACTCCGATTAGCGATATCATTAATACAGAGGCTATTATGAATCTCTCCGCCAGCACTTTCCGGCATCGGACTGACGGCAATCCGAAACTGGTAAGCTGTACTCATATCCAGTGAAGGGATGCTGATCAGTTGGTTAAAAACGGGGTCGGTACCCCCGGGGTATAAATGCTCTTTGCGCCACAACTGCTCTGTTTATCAGTCTTTTGCTGAGCGGGCTGATTTTTTACCTGTTCGCCAATCAAGAAGTCACCCCATCCTTTCAGATGTTTCATGTCAAGGCGCGGAATTTTCTCGATTTTCTTCTGCCAGTGGTGATCAGCTCTTTTCTCATCAGTCTGGTTGTTGGGGTTATCGGCAGTCTGTTTTTCCCAAAACCGATTGCCGGCGGCATCTACCGGATCGAACAGGACTTGCAAAGGGTGATCGATCAAGGCGATCTGACTATACAGATCACCTTACGAAATGGTGACCAAGTTAGCACCTTGGCCGAACAAATCAACTCTTTGTTAAGCGACTTTCGCGGCAAGTTTGCCAAAGTCGATCGACAGATTGAACAGCTGAAAAGTTAAATTGCAGATGAAAATTCTAATAAAGACGCTGTCGATTTGCGTGTGGTACAGCAGGCGTGTGAAGAATTAAGCATAGAATTGCGCCAACTGCACTTCTGACCCGTTCTTTAAGTTGATTTGTCTGTAGCTCTCCAGCTAACACAAAGATCTATATTCCAGCAGGATTTTAACCTGAATCCAGTGGCTATAAGTTTGAAGGACTGGATGGACACTTGATAGATGAACTCGAGGATGACACATTTTTTATTATCAGCACTTATTGTGCTGTATGGTTACGTCCAGATCAGGTGAAATTAAGAGAGAATATATTGGATAGACTTTATAGCCATAAAATTATCAAGTTTATCTTTCTTTTCATTTTACTGTCGCTCCCTTTTCTGGTTAAAGTGGCTGATGACGATACCTGGTGGCATCTTGTTATAGGAAGGGAAAAATAATAGTGTCGTTTTATTGAGGCAACGTTGGGACACCACTGACATCAAATATAACCCGAACATTACTGGAGGAGTTGCCGCGTAAGGGAACTCCTCATTTTGTTGAGATGCTGTCTATGAGCGCAAGCATCTATTTCAATGCACAACTTTTCTTTTGGCCGTTGAAGAAGAAAAGAAATTCAAATAAAAGATAAATTTATGGGAGGTATGATGAATAAGTTATTTGGCAATAAATGTGTGAATTGTATTGTTCTCTTCACCTTACTGTCACTCCCTTTTCTCGTAAAAGTCGCCAATTATGACATTTGGTACCATCTTGTCATAGGGAGAAAAATTGCCGATATAGCAGCTATTCCAACTTCCGAATTTTACATTTATACATTACTGGGCCAAAAAACTGCCTTTCATGAGTGGGGCTTTGGTCTATTCTATTTTCTAATATATAAATTCCTTGGATTTTATGGCATGAACATTTTCAATGCTGCTATAGGAGGTAGCACCCTATTTATACTTTTCAATTCATGTAAAACCAAGATAAGGCCTATTATATTATTTATTTTTGTTTGTATTACAGCATCCTTTATGTATGCACGGATGGTTTACAGGCCAGAAAATATTCTATTTTTGGCCATGGCAATAGAGCTGGTTTTACTCGAAAAATATTATGAAAATAAAAATTGGAAGATCCTGATTCCAATTCCATTTATTACTTTAGCTTTAAATTTCTTTCACCCCTCGGCAATTTTTGTATTAGCCGTTTTTGCTGTATACATTATTCAATATCTTTACGAAGAAGATCATTTTTTTAAAAACAATAAAATCAAACCCATTCTTTCGATATTTATAATTGCGATCGTAACCTCTTGTTTGAATCCATATGGAATTCAGCAACTACTCCTTCCCTTTAATTTTGTACTCGAAACTGAAATACTCAGGACTACAATGGAGTTTACACCTACCCTCCAAACGCCTTACAAGTATCCGTTTATTATATTTTCAATTGTATTCTTGGGATCCATATTGATAAAGAAAAATAGAAAAATTGTCTATTTTCTCTTGTTTCTGATGTTTTTTATTCTTGCTTATAAGTTTAATAGAAATCTAGCATTGTTTAGTATTGTAATGTTCGTGCCTGGCGTAAAAGGCTACAACGAAATGATCAGTTGGTTTTCTAGCAAATATACAAAAATTATAAATATATTGTTAAATATTATTTTGATAGTTCTCATTGTTACATCAATATATTTAGTAAATATACGTGACATTTGGGGACTGGGTGTCGATTTGAATCCTCTTCCATCTCGGTCAGTTGCTCTACTTCAATCAGCGAACTTCAATGGCAACATCTTCAATTTGTATCGATATGGTGGTTATTTAGGATGGGAGCTTTACGACAAGCATCTCGTTGCCATTGATGGAAGACACTATACCGATAATAATTCTCAAGTAGTGTACGACAACTTGCTTTATATGACAGGTAATTGGAAAACTTATATATCCGATAAAAGTTTAAAAATAGTAGTAATACCAACACTTCTTTTCAACTCTGAGGTTTTCCCAATAATTCACTACCTAAGCAAGAGCAATGAGTGGAGTGTCGTCGAACAAGATGTTTTCGCCTTCACCTTCGTCAGGTCATCATTGCTGAACAATAAAGCCATCAGAACTATTAACAAGGACATTCTGTGGACGGACGTGATTCGTAAAAGCGCTGGCTTTACGGATGATAAAATCAAGAATATCAATTTCGGAATAGCTTATTATAAACTAAGGAAATATGATAAAGCCCTTGCTCACATGAAAATCTACCAAAGCTATGTACCGGATAATGAATCAATCAATTTAGTCATAGATAAACTTGAAAAAGGAGAGCGACCATCCAGGTAAAAGTTTTCTCTATTCTAACCGATGCAGAACGGCTGGTACTATCGAGTGGGTAGTAAGAGAAATGCGAATATTTTGAGGTAAGGGTTGGTGTGCGCTTAGGTTATTATGCTCTCCAATAAATAAGCAACTGTCCGTAGTTGCCGGTCAATGTGAAAGGTTTATTTTTATGCTTGAGTTGTCGATTGTTATTCCCGTTTACAATGCTGAAAGTTGTCTTGAAGAACTGTATCGGCGGTTGGTCCATTCTTTGGAATCAATTAGCAAAAATTTTGAGATTATTCTTGTAGAAGATTGCGGTGGCGACCGATCTTGGGAATTCATTTGCGAGTTATCAAAAAGAGACCCGCGCATTAAGGGCCTTAAGTTTAGTCGCAACTTTGGTCAACACTATGCGATAACAGCAGGACTGGACCGTTGTGAGGGTGACTGGATTGTTGTTATGGACTGTGATCTGCAGGATCGTCCGGAAGAAATCCCACGGTTGTATGCAAAGGCAAAGGAGGGGTATGACGTTGTTTTGGCAAAGCGTGGGAAAAGGTCCGACCCATTGTTGAAGCGCATCAGCTCCCGCATGTTCTATCGTCTGTTCAATTATATGGCAGATCTCAAATATGATCCCGAAGTAGGTAATTTCCGGATTATTTCACGCCGTGTTGCCAACGCCTTTCTGACGATGCGTGAACAGTTACGATTTTTTGGCGGAATGGTCGATTGGCTCGGATTTCCATCCGCCAGTATCAATGTTGAGCATGCTGAACGGTTTGCCGGTGAGACCTCTTATGATTTCCGCAAACTGTCGAAGCTGGCTACTGAGACGATCGTTGCTTATTCCGATAAACCGCTCCGTCTCACAATCCGCTTTGGTTTTACCATGGCAGGCGTGGCTTTTGCCATGGCTCTTTACTACGTCTACAGAGGCCTGGTTTATGACTCGCCGGTTCTTGGTTGGAGTAGTCTTATTGTCTCAATTTATCTCCTTGGCGGTATCATCATCGCTGTTTTAGGGATTATAGGGCTTTATCTTGGCAAAACCTTCGACCAGACCAAGAACCGACCACTTTATGTGGTTATGGAGACTGCGGAACAATGATACTCCCTGCCAGTGTGAGAGAAACGCCCTGGGACAAGAATGTGTTTGGCTTGAACACATTTGAAATTTTGACGTTCGATTCGCCTGCTCGTGATTTTGTGAAAACAACACCGGGGCATTTCACTACAAAGGTAGACCCGCTTTCTGATTGTCGTCCTTTGGTGCAGGGTGGCTTTTATTATTGTGATACGCTGATTGAACCTTACGCAACAAAGGACATGGCCACGCTCTATGAGGATCAACGTGCCGGGATCTGTGATGTCAACATGGAAGAGTTGACGCCGATTTGCCTTGGAGCCTTTGAGCATGGCCGTTTTCACCGTGACAGGAATCTGGACAGATCCGCTGCTGATCGTCGCTACCTTCAGTGGTTAGCTCAGATGCATAGTGAAGGAGGGGTTTTCGGTCTCACGTGGGAGGGTGTGCTTGCGGCTTTTTTTGCTTGCTCTGAAAGTCGGATTCTACTACATGCTGTGGCAGAACCTTATCGAGGTAAAGGACTGGCCAAGTTTCTCTGGAGTGCTGCTATTCTGGAACTTTTCAAGCATGGGTATGATGAGTTGTCGAGTTCAATCTCAACAGCAAATTTGGCTGTTCTCAATCTCTACTCCTCTCTTGGTTTCCGATTCCGCAACGCCATTGACGTTTATCACATGCTGACACCATGAATCATCTCTATATTGCTCTCACCATAATTTTTACCGTCTACGGCCAGGTTGTTATCAAATGGCAAGTCGGTATTGCTGGAGAGCTCCCTTCGGGATCGGTTGAGAAGGGGCTCTTTCTTTTTAATTTGTTATTCAATCCCTGGATAATCAGTGGTTTCGCGGCGGCTTTTATTGCAGCACTGGCATGGATGGCAGCCATGACCAAATTTGAATTGAGTTACGCCTATCCGTTTATGAGTTTGGCGTTTATCTTTGTTCTGGTTCTGAGCGGAGTTTTTTTTCAGGAGCCCATCACTTTACCCAAGATGCTTGGCATGGTGTTAATCGTTGCCGGCATTGTTGTCAGCAGTCAGGGTTGATGTGAGGAAGGGAAATAATCTTAATATGAAAAAAATAAATTTCAATCAGCCCTACATGACCGGCAAGGAGCTCCATTATATCAGGCAGGCCCACCACCATGGAATGTTGGCCGGTGACGGGCCATTTACCAGCAAGTGTCACATCTGGCTGGAAAATTATACCAGCTGCAAAAAGGCTCTGTTGACCCATTCTTGCACCGCCGCCCTGGAAATGGCTGCGATCCTTGCCGATATCCAACCGGGGGACGAAGTGATTATGCCCTCGTTCACATTCGTCTCAACCGCCAATGCCTTCGTGTTGCGCGGTGGCGTGCCAGTCTTTGTGGATATTCGCCCTGATACTTTGAATATGGACGAGACAAAGATCGAGTCGGCGATCACTGCTAAAACCAAAGCGATTGTTCCTGTTCACTACGCAGGAGTCGGTTGTGAAATGGGATTGATTCTCGATATTGCCAGAAAGCACGAACTTCTGGTTATTGAGGATGCTGCACAGGGACTCATGGCGCATCGGGCGGGACAATCGCTTGGAGCGATAGGGCATATGGGAACCGTAAGCTTCCACGAGACAAAAAATGTTATTTCAGGGGAAGGCGGAGCGCTGTTGATTAACGATGATCGCTTTGCTGAACGGGCTGAAATTATCAGAGAAAAAGGGACCAACCGCAGCCAGTTCTTCAGAGGGCAGGTTGACAAGTATACTTGGGTGGATATTGGTTCATCCTATTTACCTGGAGAGTTAACTGCTGCATTTTTATTTGCACAACTTGAGGAAGCTGAGAATATTACGAACCAGCGCTTACAGATCTGGCAAGAGTACCATCAGGGCTTTGCCAAACTGGAACGATCCGGCAATATAAGAAGACCGGTGATTCCTGCCAACTGCCGACACAATGCTCACATGTATTACCTGCTCGTCGAAGATCTCGAAGTCAGGACCGCCCTTTTGCAACATCTGAAGGAGAATGGCGTGTTCTCGGTATTTCACTATATCCCTCTTCATACCTCCCCAGCTGGTTTGCGCTATGGGCGTTATGATCAGGAGCTCCCATGTACCGATTCTACCAGCGGCAGGATTCTGCGGTTGCCGCTTTATGTTGGGATGGAGGGCTCTCGCTATATTATTGATTTGATTGAGAGTTATCTTTAACATCTCTTGCGTCAACCCGCCGATTTGTCTGTTGTTTGGCACCTGTTTTGTTAAGCCTGCAGAATTGACTTACCTTTCTGTTGTTGGAGTAGGGTTACCTCAATGAAATTATTTTTTAAGGAAAAGGTTTCACTGCCTCTTTTATGCCTGCTGCTGTGTCTCTTTTCTTTTGGTATTTACGCAAACTCTCTCTCTGGGGGATTTATCTGGGACGATCACTACCAGGTTTTAGATAATCGTTTGCTCAGAAGCTTTGAAAACCTTCCTGAGATTTTTTTTCAAAGCACAAGTAGTTTTATGGGCGGAGAATCCAACTATTACCGGCCCTTGGTATATCTCTGGTATTTACCAATCTACCAAATCTTCGGTCCAACTGCTTGGGCGTTCCACTTGGGAAATCTTTTTTTCTACGGACTGACGAACATCCTGATCTTGGGTATCGGGATAACCCTCCTTGGAAAAGACCGGTGGCTGGCTGTTTTTATCGGGGTGCTCTTTTTTGCATCCCACCCAATCCATACAGAGCCGGTGAACTGGATCGCAGGCTTTACTGAGCTAAGCTTCAGTTTGTTTTTCCTTCTGGCCTTCTGGTTCTACATCAAACACAGATTGGACGCGAAGGCCTCTTATCTAATTTACGCAACCGCGGCCTTTTTTTGTTCCTTGCTGTTGAAGGAAACAGCAGTCACACTACTCCCTGTGATCGTCGTATTTGAATTCTGTTGGAAGGGAGCCCTTGCCTCCGGGCGATGGGTGAAAGCCCTCTTTCCCCTAGCCGGAGCTTTTTGTTTATATTTTTCCTTCAGGATGATCATCCTCAAGGGAATACCGGGGATTCAATTGAATTTATTCGATTTCTCTTATTGGCTCAATCTGCCAAAAGTGTTTTTCGACTATGTCTTGAAGATAATCTACCCAGCTAAATTGTCTGGCTTTTATGAATATCAACCCATCACTCAATTAAAAAGCTTTTCTGTATTTCTTTTGGTCGGAGCCTTGCTGGCGTTAATCGGTTTTAGTTGGTTTCTCTGTCGAAAACACAAGAAGGTGTTTTTCGGCCTATTGTTTTTTGTCCTTACCCTTTTGCCTGCCGTTCTCTTATATCAAGGACTTGCAGCGATAGATAACAGCTATATGGCTGACCGCTATCTGTATTTACCGTCTTTTGGAGTTGTTTTAATGGTTTGGTTTGCTCTCTCAGAAATCAAGATAAGCTCCAGTGTCCTTGGCCTCTGTATGGTCGTTATTTTTGCCTTTTCTGTGATGACCTTTACGAGAAATCAAACCTGGGAGAGCAATCTTACCTTTTGGACGGATGCAGCAGCAAAAGCTCCAGAATCTTCTGTCCCGCAAGGTGAGCTTGGATATGCACTTCTTACCACTGGAAAAACCAAGGAAGCGGTTGCATACTTGAAAAAGGCCATCAGTTTGGGTCCTGACCGGTATCGGGCATACAATAATCTTGGCATTGCCTACAGTCAACTCGGTAAAGAAGTCGAGAGCTTGAACGCATTCAAAACAGCGGTTTCCAAAAACCCCGGTTTTGTCGCCGGCAGAAACAACCTCGGGATTGCTTACGGGAGAAGGGGTTCAGCAGTCAAAGCCATAGAGCAGTTCAACGCAGCCCTTCAGATTGACCCCTACTACGCCGACTCTCACGCAAATATCGCTGAAGCTTATTTGCAAATGGGACAGACGTTAGATGCTGTGCGTCATTATCAGCGGGCCGTCGCCTTAAGTCCCGAAAATCTTCGATACCAGGAACGCCTGAGTCTGATAACCGCGTCGCTAAATGGGGGGTAGGGCTTGAAATATTCAGACAGGCATGTCCACTCAAAAGTTGTCGTGGAATTCCTAACTTTCTCAGGCGTTGGTGCAATTGGAACTCTGGTTCACTACCTGATTCTTTTTATCACTGTTGAATTTTTCTTTTTTAACCCTGTAGTTTCGTCTTTTTTCGGGTTTGTTAGCGGTGCCGTGGTGAACTATTATTTGAACTATTATTTCACTTTTAAAAGTAAAAAAAATCACAAAGAAGCAATCTCCAAGTTCTTTTTAGTTGCCGGCGTCGGCTTAGTCCTCAACACTCTCATTATGGTGCTTCTAACAACAGTCCTGGATCAAAACTATCTCCTAGCTCAATTGCTGGCTACTGCCCTGACCTTGGCCTGGAATTTTACAGTCAACCGTCTCTGGACATTCCGGGGAGGAAAGTATGTCTCCTGAGAAAAACACCCAAAAGGCCCAAAAAAGTCTCTCAATTGTTGTCCCAGCCTACAATGAAAAGGACGTTTTACCAGAGTTCCATCGCAGATTGACAGAGGTCGTCAATGAACTCGGGATGGAAACGGAAATCATCTACATCAATGACGGCAGTTTGGATAACACCCTTGAAGTCATGGGCCTGCTGCGGGAAAGTGATCCACGTGTTGCTATTCTGGATTTAAGCCGCAACTTCGGCAAAGAGATTGCTATGAGTGCCGGGCTTGATGTCACTAGTGGGGATGCTGTTGTCATCATAGACGCAGACCTGCAAGACCCTCCCGAATTGATCCCTGATTTTATTCAATACTGGGACGAAGGATACGACTCCGTTTACGCTAAACGTCTGGCTCGCAACGGCGAAAGTTTTCTCAAAAAAGGGACCGCCTTTCTTTTCTACCGAGTCATTGACCGTTTGACAGGAATAACAATACCCAAAGACTCCGGTGATTTCAGGCTGCTCAGTCGCAGGGCCGTGGATGCACTCAAACAAATACGGGAGCAGCACCGATTTATGAAAGGATTGTTCGCCTGGATTGGATACCCTCAGAAAGCGGTCTTCTACAATCGGGATCCTCGTTTTGCCGGCAAAACAAAATGGAACTATTGGAAATTATGGAATTTTGCTCTAGAAGGGATTACTTCCTTTTCTATTGCACCCCTTAAAATATCAACCTACATGGGACTTTTTACCGCATTCGGAGCTCTAAGTTACATGTGTTATGTCTTCATAACTGCCCTTATTTATGGCGACCCTGTTAGGGGGTATCCTTCTCTCATGGTCGTGATCCTGTTCCTCGGTGGAGTTCAGTTGATAAGCCTCGGAATGATCGGAGAATACCTTGGACGAATGTTCAATGAAACCAAAAGGAGACCGCTTTACCTAATCAATGAATATTTACCGTCGCAGAAGGGTGGACACGACAAATAACTCAAAGATTTGCCTCAAACCACGAAGAAAAACCTGTGGTTCTTTAACTCAGTTATGTTACAAGAGCCGTCATGGTCGGTTAATGTCGCCCAAAGAGCCACTTGGTGCTGTGTTGTGCCTTCGTGGCAAACACTGGCCTCACCGCAAGGGACATGGTTGGTACGTGGACGTTTATGGCGATTCAGGGGTTAGTTGCAACGATTATACAACTACCACCCAACTTCATGGCTTTCTTGTTGCTGAGATTGTTAATTTCTGAGCGTAATAATAAGCTGAGTATGCCGGCACCAATGCCGCCTTGAGCAACATGGTCACGACAAGCGCTCTCGGGTTTCCTCTCTGCTTTTGATAAGCCTAATTTATACGGTAGAGTACGAAAAAGAAAAATTGGGAGGGGGAGGAATCTAAAAATATAAGAAGAAAATTGCACTTCAAATCCAGCGGATATCAGTGCACTTGACAAGTTGTTCAGTGTGTATCTTTTGAAGTGGCCCGCATAATCATCCTCCGCTGACCACAGAAATTTATACGAAGGAACAGTCGCATAAAGACGTCCGTTTTTCTTCATTTGGTCTCTGATTAATTTAAGAAAATCTATGTCGTCTTCTATGTGCTCGATGACGTCAAACAGCCCAACGGCAGGTAGGGTGCCTTTATTGAACTTGGCTTTATCTGTCGTAGCGCAAATCACATCATTTAATCCTCTGCTTTTTGCATTTGAAGCACCGAATCTTCCTGGTTCCACCAAGACCATGTCGAAACCTGCTTCGGTTAATCCTAATGATACAAACCCATTTCCACCACCAATGTCGAAAATCGTCCCATTGCTTTCGGGCTGAAATGCCTTCACAATGGATACGATACAGTTATTCCGATGCTTAAACCAAAATGAATTATCTTCAATATTTAAGCAATCCTTATTCCCGTCTTGAGGATAGCTTACGACTTCCGATTCGCTGCTATACCATATCCCGTCATCGCCTAATTTAAGACCTTCGCTTATAGCTTGGATGTCAGACATATATAGCCTTCTGTCAATGATGGCAGTAGTTGTGAAGTTTGATTGATACAGTCATGAACCACTAATTACAGACTTTAGGGTTTTTATTTTTGTGCAAATACCACATGCCAGAATGGGCCACTAAGTCCACTTTATTTCCATGTATTTTCTGTCTGCTATATGGCGAAAAGAAGAGATCGCCATCAGCCCGGGAGATAAAATAGTCGTAGCACTCACCATGATGTTGGCTCCAGTCAAAGCCATAGCGAGGCATTTTCGTAAAAGCAACATCCTTGTAACTCACGGGCATCGTCCCAAAGCTGGCAAAATTGTAATCCACCAGTCCTTTGCCGCGCAGGTGATGCCAGGATGGAAAATGATCATATACAGGCAGCATGAAATCACCTGCCTTTGACAGCGAATTGGGTATGATCTTGAATATTCGACTGTCAGGCTCTGCCTGCTCAATCACCTTTTCATAGTTTTCATACTCGACCGCGAAGTCCACAATATCCGAGGTGTTTATAGTCATCACAATTAAGGCGATAAGAACCGGCAACAGATTTCTTAAACTAGTGACTGTCTCGGGTCGATATTCCAATGCCAAAAGAAGTAGTGGCACAACGAAGATAAAGAAACGCGTATAAATGAGATTGGTGCCCATCATTTGCAATGGCAATAGCAGGACAAATAACAGAATAATTACAAAGGGGAGCAATCGGCTTAATCTACGCGTCAGAATTCCGCCGGCCATAAACGGGGTGACCAGCAACATGAGGCCAGCCAAGTCCGACCACCAAGTGGGTCTACCCACAAGTAGTGAAAGTGAGTGTTTGTAGCGTTCAGGTTGATAATCAAGATAAAAAGGGCTCTGTAAACCCGTATTGTTAGAAATTTGAAGCCAAAAAAAAGCTCCTGCCAACGGAACGAAAATCAATAAGGGTGCCAGTAGAGACATACGTTGTTTAACGGTTTTGTTGAGAAATAAATAATAGGTCGCGACAATCAACCCAAGCATTCCACAAGCAATTAAATGCCCGAAGAAAAGAACAATGACACCCAGTGCAATCGTTAACTGGGCCCGCCAACCCACCTTGTCCCTGTCGGATACCTTAATGCAGAAATAGACCCAACCAAGGCCAATGCTGACCGTGAAGATGAAATTCAGAAAACCCCAGTAAAATGGACTGGAATAAGCGACCGGAAAACAAAGCCATATCCAGGCCGGGTTGCCACCAAAACGATCAACTATTTTTTTCGTGAAATACGGGATACCAACAAGTGCAAGAGTAATAATAATTTTGAGAGCAGCCAGGACCCCGAAGATAAAGCTCAACAGGTAAACCGGAACATATCCGCCCCAGTACGGCGTTAAATAGTATCTCATGAAAAGATCAGAATATAAGAAATCCCCATTTTGCAAGTTATGCATTAATTGAATTTGCGACGCGTGACCAGGCAGATCGACCATAGGTGGGTAATCCACAAGCCAAATAGGAATCACCAAAAACAAGCAGAAAAGCCAGAACACGGGCCAGCTTGAATTGAGTGCATCGATCTTTGGTCTTAACCAGTCTTGCATTTGTAAGCTCCTTGTGGCCCATATCAATGATAGGGATTTGCATTTCAAGGAATGTCGTAACATAACCTAAAAACACCTCACCCACCGACTATCCAATCACAAATCGACCGTATATCACTCGAATCCTGATTCTGTGGTCATACGTTTCAACCGGACAAGGAGAACCATAAACTCACAATTTCATGGGCATTAATTAGAGCCTGTCCCATTTAAAGTGAACGCCCTATCCATAAGGGATACAGAATAAAACAAATCCACGAAAGGAGGCCTTTTTGCCTCCTTTCGTGGAATCAGATGTCTTATAATCTTGTCACCACAACGAAAAAAGGCGTCCTGTGAAAATTATCGCATTTCAAGCTGAATTTCGTCCAGCACTTCCTGTCGTTTTTGGTGCAAAAGATTATCGAGAGTTTCGCGAGACGATCGAAGAGGTCGAACATTTTCTAACTGCGACGTGAATCGAACATCGTATGTTCGTTGCCCATTTGAACTTTGCAGCCGAGTCTTGCCCCGCAAACCACCGTCCAAAGTCTTACAAAACCTTACGTCAAGCGTTGCGCTATTCCATTCTTCTGGCGCTGACGGGACTTTCCCATCGAGCTCTCTCCCATCGCGTTGCAGACAGTGTCCTTTTTCAGTGGTTTACCCATACCTCTGAGATTGACGGGGCCCGCCTTCCCTCCAAGAGCAGCATTGAGCGATTTGAAAAGCTCTTCCCCTCTGAAGAGATTTTCAAGCTGATCAATGATTGTAATATGGCGGTTGCAGACCCAGTCGGCGCCCATGTCCTCCTATGGGGGGCGACAAAGCCGCGTCCTTTGGGCGCGGATACTTTACCTTTCGGTTTATATGTAATGACGGGAGCTGGTACGGAGCGGAATAAGGCTTAGCGTCCCGAAGTTTGTTCCGGGCCGCTAAGCCTTTGGCAATCTAATCCTACAGGTTGTTTACGCAGGTTGTTCCTGCGTTGTTGTCACTATTGGTGCCGTCTGGGCAGGTCGTGTTGGCCCAGATGATATTCTGGAAAGTCGGTATAGCAAATTGTGCGTTCAGCAGGTTGGCGTCGGTGAAATTGACACCAGTAAAATAGCCGACTTCAATTAAAGCGTTCTCCAGATTGGCACCGGTAAAGTTGGCGCCGTTGAAAGTGGAAGAGCTTAAGTTGGCCCCGCTGAGGTTTGCAGATGTAAAGTCAGTCGTCATGGCGGTAATGTTTCTCAGGTCGGCTCCACTCAGAATAGCACCGTCGGTCAGGGCGGAATAGCTCAAAACAGCATATCTTAGATTGGCATTGGCCAGATTCACCGATGCCATAGTCGCGTAGCTGATCTTGGCCTGGTAGAGGTTTGCACCCACGAGGATCGCGCCAGTAAGGTTGGTGTTGTTAAGATTGATTTTTGTCAGTGAAACGTCATTGGGTAAAACCTGGTAACTGAGATCACAGCCACTCAGATCTGCAGAAGCGACGAAATTGGAGCACTGCTCGTCCAGCACAGGTGGGGTAATGGTGCAATTGGCTTCGCAGCCGTCGCCATTGAAATTATTGCCGTCGTCGCAGAGTTCTCCAGCATTCAGGATGCCGTCACCACAGTAGCTGTTACTGGCGTAACTGACGCAGCTCTCGCAGCCATCGCCGACGATGCCGTTGCCATCGTCGCACTGCTCACCCGGGGCGAGGATACCATCGCCGCAGATGCCGGCGACAGGAGGTCCGGTGGTTACGGCCGCGCAAATGAGGCCACCGCTTAAATCAAAACCGACTACCGCTTCACCTTCGGGACAACTCATGCCAGCGAAGGCCATGGCGCCGGGCATTCCCTGAGGACCAGTCAGGCCGATTTCACCCGGGAGTCCTTGAGGACCTGCTACTCCAGCTACACCCTGTAAGCCTTGAGGACCGGCCGGGCCGACATCACCCGGTAAACCTTTAGGACCGGCCGGGCCGACATCACCCGGTAAGCCTTGAGGACCGGCTGGGCCGACATCACCCGGTAAGCCTTGAGGACCGGCTGGGCCGACATCACCCGGTAAGCCTTGAGGACCGGCTGGGCCGACATCACCCGGTAAACCTTGAGGACCGGCTGGGCCGACATCACCCGGTAAACCTTGAGGACCAGTTGCTCCGGCTCCACCCGGTAAACCTTGAGGTCCGGCCGGGCCGACAGGTCCTGCTGGACCGGGAGTGAGTGCGATGTTGTTTATCTGGGTTTGCAGATCAATAATGCTATCTTTAACGCTGTAGATCTTGGTTTCATTATCAATCGATTTATCCTTGGTTTGAGAAACTTCCGCCTGCAGTAGCTCGACGGTTGCCTCAGTTGTTGCCAGAGCATTGGTGCTAACTGCCAACAAGAAGAGGACTAAAAATACAATCCCCCTGCTATTTGTGAGATTCTTTTTACTCTTCATTTTTTACCCCCTGTTTTAGTTAATAGCTTACATCCAAGATGTGTTCACAGAAAGAAAATGCACCCCTCATTTAAGCCTACATGCAGTAAATGAGCCAACTGATGGAAAGATAAGGCAAAGGCCGATCCACCCTATCCTTGAGGAAATATCCTGCTGCATTTTGAATATATAACGTATTATTAAAAATGGGGATATCCCCAGATTAATTATGAACTTTTCACATCTCACTATCTGACGTACACACAGGGAAGCCATCAGCAACGTCCTGTCTGGCAGGTAATGACAAGCGAGCGCATATCAGAGCGTATCTGACTGCTTCGGGAACATAATGTAAGATCTCACAATAAGTTTGTATAAATTCGTAGAATGGCTTGATAGTGGTTTCTGATTATTTTGACTATAAAACAGCCACAGGAAAATGTGTTGAAATCCTAAGTTGTTAGTGCCTCATCCTGCTCTGCCAAAATATTATGGAAATATTTTAACAAACGGCCTCAGCCATTCTGAGTATTTTTGACAATCCTCTTGACCTTTATTCTTAGTTTGCGCATATTCAGATTTTTTGGCGCTGCTTTGAAAGTTTTATAATGGCCTCCCAATATAAAAAATGTCTCATTATCTGCCAGGCAGCCGGAGTTATTTTCCTGCTGCTTGGCAGCTTATTAATCGCCGCACTGAACCAGACAGAAAGCAACGCCGTCAATGAAGAGTGTATTCGTTGCCACATCACGACCTTCAACCAGGGAACAGCAAACAGCCAGCTGCATGCTCCCTTCTGGGAACGTCAATGCGTGGGTTGTCATCTGGAGGAGGGGGCCTCCTGGTCTGCTCAGACAACTATGTCGTCAACGGGCACCGTCACTGGGACAATCGTCAGTCAGGATGAGCTCTGGCGCAAGGTGCAGATTTACACGGGGTCAAACGGCCCTGTTTTCGAGCAATTGGTCAGTATCCCTTTACCTGAAACGAGTATCGCTTACCGGTTTCGGATTGTCGTCAGCCCGTTAACTGCAAATGCCGGGGGAGAGATCTACCAGAGCCTCTGGCTGGGGTTGCAGCCGGATGAATTGGATGACACCGGCCTTGCCGGACAAGTTGATGTGAGTGATGGTCTGGTTGCTCCGGTTAGCGATGTTATCAACACCGCCTCCCTGTACCGCAATGACAATACGGTTTCCATTGCCTGGGAAACACCCCGGCTGCTTTACGGCTGGGTGGAGCTGCAGGAGCTGGAAGGGGTGGGCCTTGCGGACGTGTCCATTGCAGAAATGGACAACGTCCAGCAGTCGGCCGATACTGGTATGCATCCCCCCCTGCGAAACCCGGAAAACCTGGCGATCAACGCTTGCTACCAGTGCCACCCGGAATCAACCCTGGGAACCTCGCACCCTGTGCGCCTCTACAGCGGCCGGGATGTCCGCATTCCCGATGATCTGCCTACCGTGGATGGCATGCTCACCTGCGTCACCTGCCATGATCCCCATGGCTCCCAAGGCAAGATGCTGGTGCGCGAGACGATCAAGACCAAACTCTGCGTCGCCTGCCATTTCAAATTCAAGAACAGCTCGCCAAGTACCATGTTTGATTGACAGGATATCGTGAAATGAAACCAGCTGGTACAGGTCAATCTGCAAAAACCGGGAGCGCTGCCATGAATGCCCAGAAACCCTATAAACGCAAGCTATTGAATTTTTCCATCAAGCGGGAGATGCAATTCCGGATGATCGGCAAGATTTGTCTGCTGCTGTTCATTAGCCTGCTGCTGAGCAGTTTGATTTTCTATTTTTTCGCCGACCGGGAAGTCACCGCCTCTTACCGCACATTTCATATCAAGGCACGCAACTTTCTCGACTTCCTCCTGCCGGCCGTGATCAGCTCCTTCCTGATCAGCCTGGCGCTCGGTGCGCTTGCCAGCCTGTTTTTCCCGAAAACGATTGTCGGCGGCGTCTATCGCATCGAGCAGGATCTGAAGAAAGTGCGTGACCAGGGCGATTTGACCCTGCAGGTCAAGTTGCGCGATGGCGATCAGGTCAGTTCTCTGGCTGCGGAGATCAACGCCACGTTGAGCGACTATCAAAGCCGGATCGACAGGCTTAACCAGTCCTTCACGGTACTCGAACAGTATATCGGCGACGAAATAGCCGGGCAGGGCAGGGGTGATGTGCAACTGGCGCAACAGGCCAGTGAACAAATGCGCGCTGAATTGCGCAAAATAAATTATTGAAACTAGTACCCTGTATCCTATAGGATTTCGCAAGATTGCGCAGGGCTTTGGCGTGTCAGCAAGGCGCGACTTCAGCTGCCCAGCTGTAGCTACTCAGATGAAGACGCAACGCCGCTGACGTGGCAAAGAACCAGCAAGATGCGAAAGTTTATAGGTTACAGGGTACCTAGCTATCTACTTTGCTCAAGTGAGTCTCTGATTGGCTACTGAAAAGTCGAAAAGCAAAAGGCATTGGCCGCTGATCAAATCTGATAACATCGGATAAACCATTGCAAAAACCCCAGATTTTTTGATTCTGACTGAAAGACTTTAACCATAAGACTTTGGTCTTTGGTCTTTGGTCTTTGGTCTTTGGCCATTGACCTATCAGCCCTGATCAGATTGTATCCGCGGCCAATCTAAGCTTTTGTTGCTTTTTGCGACTTGAGTGCTCTCATATAGCTGCCCTGCTGGAGTTTTGTAGATAACCAGGTATTTGATTAACGCAAAGGCACCAAGGATAAAGAGAGGCGCAAAGAGAAGGTTTTTAAGAAAACATGTTTTTTGCGTCTTGAGTGAGCGAAGCGAACGGGCGTTAAGATTAATAGTTGTGATTTCAGAAGTTTCGAAGCAATCAAAGAACCGATCCCTGATTTCGAGGTTAGCTGCATGAATAGCAAAAATTCCCGATTGATTCTCTACGCCGTACTGCTGGTGCTGCTGCCGGCCGCTGCGATCGCACACGGTATTTCCGAGGGCGATCAGCAGACGATGCTGGATGGCAACTACCTGCAATACGCTTGGCTTGGCGCCAACCACATGCTGACCGGTTACGACCATCTACTTTTCATCTTTGGGGTCATTTTCTTTTTAACCAGTTTCCGGGGCATTCTGAAATACATTACCGCCTTTACCCTGGGGCACAGCATCACCCTCATCCTGGCCACCCTGCTGGGCATATCAGCCAATTATTATCTCATCGACGCGGTGATCGCCCTGAGTGTTTGCTACAAGGGCTTTGAAAACCTCAACGGCTTCAACAAGTATCTTGGCCGGCCTTCTCCGAACCTGATGTTTGTCATCTTCGGTTTCGGTCTCATGCACGGGTTCGGACTATCCACGCGCTTGCAGCAATTACCCCTCGGTGACCAGGGCCTGGTGCTGCGCATTCTCTCTTTCAACGTTGGCGTTGAGATTGGTCAGGTGCTCGCCCTTGCCGTTATGGTGGCAGTTATTGCAGGCTGGCGCCGGGCCCGATCTTTTGATCGCTTTGCCAGTCTGGCAAACCAGGGGCTCATCGCCGCCGGCGTGCTGCTGTTCATGTTTCAACTGCACGGCTACGGTCACAGCATCAACCTGAATTTGTTTGGCTTCAATCAAGCTGCCCTGGCGCAGTCGTCCTCACCGCAGGGAGAGGCATCGGAGACCTTGCGCAAAGCCCTGGCCTCTTATGATCAGGCTTTTGTAGAACGAGATATCCTGGCCCTTTGGGACTTGTTTAGCGACGATATCGTCTTGTACGAACAAGGCACGCAAGACGTCGGCAGGGATGATGCCCTTAACAAACACCTGGGCCCCGACCTCAAGGCATTCCAGTACATGGAGGCGGATTTCACCGATGTCCGGATTCTGGAAACGGGTAGTGCGGCAATCAGAACCCGTCAGTTTGCGATTAAAGGTAAATTACCGGACCGTTATTTCGGTGCGCAAGGGCTTGAGACACAGAACTGGATTCTCCAGGCGGGCAGCTGGAAACTTGCACATATGCATTGGTCATTTCCCGGACGGTGAGGAATTATAAGTGGGCCACTCACGCGCGACTCTTCCAAGTGTCCCGCGAGGGTGTCCCGATTGGGGACTGTCCTTTCAGGTTTAAAGGTGTAAAACTCGAAGTCATCCACCAATGCTTCAAGGCCGTTTAGATAGGCCCCAACATTAATGACTGCGCCGAAAGCCCCCGAGCAGTGTCGGTAATAAACACGATAACTCCCCGCAAAAGAAGTGCCCTCCGCAGGAGATAGTCGATTTTTGATTACTTTTTGGCGGCTTGCAAAAAGTAATGCGTCTGGCGGGACGCGACCCGCCGGTTCTAAAAGTTTGGTCTTTCTTTGTACAGAAAAAACCTCAATTCAAAGTCGCCGGTCCCGGCCGGCAGCCGGGTAACTTTCTTTGCTGGGTCCAAAGAAAGTCACCAAAGAAAGGACCTGCTCCTGCGGAGGGCACTTCTTTTGCCTGGTTTCTGATTCGAAAGCATTTTCAGTTATGGCGACTCGCTGAGTGCTGCGAGTCACCGAAAAAAGGGGGCCTGTGTTATCGGCCCCCGCGTTAATTTTCTCATTTGATGATGACAATCTTCAGTGCTGTTGTTTCTTGCGCTGGTTTAAAGGTAACGTGATCACTGTAAAAAACGAGGCCATGGAGCATTCTCCAGAAACCACCGCGCTGCAACGCAGCGCCGGGGCCAAAGGTAACGGCCCCGTAAAACGGAGCGAATGGGTAATGCTCTGGTCGGTAAATTTAATGTGAATAGAACGAGAAGAACGATCGAGCAAGAAGTGCCCTCCGCAGGAGCAAGCCTTTTTGCTTACTTTTTTGGCGTTGAAAAAAGTAAGGCGTCTGGCGGGACGCGACCCGCCGGTGTTGCTATTGGTGTTGCTTTTGGTTTGATTTCAGAACGAAATGTAAATTCAAGCCAAAGACATTCTCATCTAGCTGTTTTTGGCTTGTCAATAATGTATATCATGGTAATATACACAAATGATTAATCTGGTCCGAATAACTGGCTTTGACTGGGATGAGGGTAACTCGCGCAAGCGTGTAGAAAAGCACGATGTCAGCCAACCGGAAGCTGAGCAGGTTTTCTTCAATCAACCGCTGCTGGTTTTGGCAGATGGACAACATAGTCAACAGGAAACGCGGTACCATGCTCTTGGCAGAACTGATGACGCTCGATTGTTGCATATAACATTTACCCTACGCGCAACGGGATCATTGATCAGGGTGATTTCCGCCCGTGACATGCACCGAAAAGAGAGAACTGTTTATGAGAAAAACCAAAAAAAATCCTGAATTCAAGTCCGAAGCCGAAGAACGGGCCTTTTGGGAAACCCATGACTCCAGTGATTACGTCGATTGGAGCAAAGCACAGTCCGTTTCACTTTCCAACCTGAAGCCTTCAACCAAGACGATATCGCTTCGGCTGCCGCAAGCATTGTTGGAACGCATCAAGATCGAAGCAAACAAACGCGACATGCCCTATCAATCTCTGATCAAAGCCTGGCTTGCTGATGATGTTGAAGCCAGACGCCATTCGTGAAAATCAGTGGCTGAATGAACCAACAGTGTTCTGCCGCCAACATGGTGGTAACGTAGCCGGAGCACACTTGTGGGACATCGGCAAGGCGATAGGGTTGCTAACTGCAGGCGATCCAACAAAACACCCTCCGCTTGATAACGGTTTTCATTTTCCCATTGACAAACAGTACTGAAATACGTATTTTCTGAATTCGATTTTCAATTTCCCGCAAAAATCCAAATAAAAATCTTCTTGGTTATCTACAAAACTCCAGTAGGCAGCTATATGAGAGCACTCAAGCCGCAAAAAAACAGCAAAGGCTTAATTGGCCGCAGATACAATCTGATCAGGTCTGATAGGTCAAAGGCCAAAAACCAAAGTCTTGTGGTTAAAGTCTTTTAGTCAGAATCAAAAAAATAAGGGTTTGATTCAAAGGTTTATCCGATGTTGTCAGATTTGATCAGCGGCCAATGCCTTTTGCTTTTCTGCATCTCAGTGGCCAATCTGAGTCTCAACTGAGCAAAGTAGATAACCTGGATCCGTTATTAAGCCCGGATTGTTCGACGCCGATCCTGCAAATAGGGTCACAGTTCAATTAACACGTTAATTCTGACACCGGGCAGCTAAACAGGTTTTCCCGACAAAGTTACCCACTAGGCACCGTTTTCAGTGTATGATGAAAACGGATTTCAGATTCAAACAAGACAAAGGAGTCAAACGTGAAATCATTCAGGACTATCGCCTTTCTGGCCGGCGCTTTCGCCAGCCTCGTCTGCAGCGCACCGGCTTTTGCCGATGAACTGGTGGTCTACTCGGCCCGCAATGAACACCTGATCCAGCCGATATTTGATGCCTACACCAAACAAACCGGTGTCGAGATCAAATACATTACAGACAAGGAAGGGCCGCTGTTGCAGCGACTTCTGGCCGAAGGCAAGAACACGCCAGCCGACCTGCTGATCACCGTCGATGCCGGAAACCTCTGGCATGCCGCCAGTGAAGGGCTTCTGCAGCCGGTCGATTCGCAAATCCTGAAGGAGAATATCCCGGCCAACCTGCGTGATGAGCAAGACCGCTGGTTCGGCCTGTCACTGCGCGCCCGGACCATCGTCTACAGCACCGAACGGGTCAAGCCTGAACAGCTCTCAACCTACGCGGCGCTTGGCGACGAGGCCTGGAAGGGGCGCCTGCTGCTGCGCACCTCGAAGAAGGTCTACAACCAGTCGCTGGTTGCCATGATGATCGCTGAGTACGGAGAAGAACAGACCGAGCAGATTGTCCGCTCCTGGGTCGCCAACCTGGCTGCGGCGCCTTTCTCCAATGACACCCAGGCCATGGAAGCCATAGTCGCAGGGCAGGGCGATGTCGCTATCGTCAACACCTACTACTTTGGCCGCTTGCTGCGCAAGCAACCCGACCTGAAGCTGGCGCTGTTCTGGCCCAACCAGGAGCAGGCGGGCAGCGGCGTGCATGTCAACGTCTCGGGGGCCGGTGTGACCAGATATGCCAAACATCCCGAGGCTGCCGTGAAGTTCCTCGAATGGCTGTCCAGTGAACAGGCCCAGAACCTGTTTGCCGATGCCAACCTGGAGTATCCGGTCAATCCAAAGGTGGCACCGAATGCCGAGGTCGCGGCCTGGGGCACGTTTGTGCCGAGTCCGTTCAACCTGACCCAGGCGGGCAAGCTGCAAGAGCAGGCGATGCGCCTGATGGACCGCGCCGGATACCGGTAAACTTAACCTCTGTCCAAAGGCTCGCCTGTGCCCAGACAAGAAGCGAACGGGGCAGCGCCCGAAAGGAGCGCTGTCCCGGCGTTTTTACGCAGACAATTCTACGATGGCTGGCGGGTCACCACTCTGGTGGTCGCTGTCCTGGTGATCATTCCGCTGGCGGTGGTGATGGTCTCCTGGCTGCAGCCGGCCCCGGAGATCTGGCGGCACTTAAGCGAAACTATGCTCGGCGAGCTGCTGCGCAACACCTTCTGGCTGATCGTCGGCGTCTCCTTCGGCACCATTCTGCTGGGCGTCAGCCTTGCCTGGCTGACCGCGATCTGCGAATTCCCCGGCCGGTCGATATTCTCCTGGGCGCTGTTGCTGCCGCTCGCCATGCCCGCCTATGTGCTGGCATTCGTCAGCCTCGGTCTGTTCGATTACGCCGGGCCGGTGCAGAGCCAGCTGCGCGACTGGTTTGGCAGCGACCTCTGGTTCCCGGATGTCCGTTCAACCGGCGGGGTCGTGACGGTCCTGACGCTGGTGCTCTATCCCTATGTCTACCTGCTCAGCCGCAACGCCTTCCTTACCCAGGGCAAGCGCATGCTCGAAGCCGCAGAATCGCTCGGCTGCGGCCCCTGGCGCGCCTTCTTCCAGATAGTGTTGCCGATGGCCAGGCCATGGATCGCCGGCGGCACGCTGTTGGTGATCATGGAATCACTGGCCGACTTCGGCGCAGTTTCTATCTTTAACTACGACACCTTCACCACCGCCATATATAAGGCCTGGTTCGGCTTCTTCTCCTTGACGGCCGCCGCCCAACTGGCTTCCTGCCTGGTGCTGCTGGTGTTCGTGCTGCTTGTTGCCGAACAGCGCATGCGCTCGCGCATGCGCTTCACCGAAGGACGGCAGAGCGCTGCCGGCGAACGGATCTCCCTTGTCGGCTGGCGACGCTGGTGTGCCAGCGGTTATGCCTTCGCGGTGCTGGGCGTAGCGTTTTTGCTGCCGCTGCTGCAGCTGCTGCGCTGGAGCGTGGAGGTCTTCCAGCAGGAGTTTACGTCGCGCTACGTCGGTCTGCTTGGTCATTCCCTGCTGCTCGGCCTGAGCGCCGCGCTGCTGGTCTGCTGCTGTGCGCTGCTGCTCGCTTATACCTCCCGCCGCCACCCCGATCCGCTGACCCGGGCCCTGGTGCGCATCGCCAACCTCGGCTACGCGTTGCCCGGCACGGTGCTGGCGGTCGGCATCTTTATCCCGGTGGCGGCGCTCGACAACACCATCATTGATCTCAGCCGCAGCCTGTTCAGCATCGAGACCGGTCAATTGCTGCAGGGGACCCTTGTGATCATGTTGCTGGCCTATCTGGTGCGGTTCATGGCCGCTGGTTTTCAGGCGGTTGACGGCGCCATGCATCGTGTCACCCCGAGCATCGACGAGGCTGCCCGCCTGGCTGGCTACCGTGGCGTGCACCTGCTGTCACGCATCCATCTGCCGATGCTGCGCAACGGTCTGCTGACCGCTTTCACCCTGGTGTCTGTCGATGTCATGAAAGAGATGCCGATAACCCTGATGACCAGGCCGTTCGGCTGGGACACCCTGGCGGTCAAGATCTACGAACTCACCTCTGAAGGGGAGTGGCAACGGGCGGCCCTGCCGGCATTGACCCTGCTGCTCTGCGGGCTGGTGCCGATCATTGCCCTGATGCGCAAGAGTGACGTTTAAATACGAGGAAGCTATGGATCAAACAGTTCTGGAATTAAAGGATATCTCCCAGGCTTACGGTCAGCACTGGGTGGTCAAGAACCTGTCGCTGCGTCTGGAGAAAGGCGAGATCGGCTGTCTGCTCGGTGCCAGCGGCTGCGGCAAAACCACTGTGCTGCGCACCATCGCCGGCTTCGAACCGCTGCTGCGCGGCACGATCGTTTTGAACGGCAAGGTGGTCAGCCGCCAGAACGAGACGCTGCCCCCGGCGAAGCGGGCAATCGGCATGGTCTTCCAGGATTACGCCCTGTTCCCCCACCTGACCCTGTTCGACAACGTTGCCTTTGGTCTGCGCGGCCTCGAGCGCAGCGAGCGCATCATACGGGTCACCGAGATGCTCAAGCTGGTCGGCCTCGACAACGCTCACGCCAAGTACCCTCATGAGATCTCAGGTGGGCAGCAGCAGCGGGTTGCCCTGGCCCGGGCGCTGGCGCCCAAACCTGATCTTCTGCTGATGGACGAACCCTTTTCCAACCTCGATGTCACCCTGCGCGAGCGGCTCTCATGCGAAGTGCGCGATATCCTCAAGGCCTATGGCGCGACTGCCCTGTTCGTGACTCACAACCAGCACGAAGCGTTCGCGGTGGCCGATCGGATCGGGGTGATGGACAATGGTGCGATGCTGCAGTGGGACGACGCCCACGCGCTTTACCATTGCCCGGCTGATCGCTGCGTGGCTGCGTTCGTCGGTGAGGGGATGCTGCTGCCGGGAATCGCCCATGATTCAGAGACGATTGAGACCGGGCTGGGCATGCTCAGCGGGGTCTTCTGTGCGACCGCGGAACCCCGCGGTGCAGTGGATGTGCTGATCCGTCCCGAGGATGTGGTCCATGACGACACCAGTGAGATCAAGGCCGAAGTCGTGCGCCGCAATTTCCGTGGTGCCAACGTCCTCTACACCCTGCGCCTGGTCAGCGGCGACCTGGTGCAGGCACTGGTACCGAGCCACTGCGACCATAAGCCGGGAGAATATATCGGCATCAGGTCCGATGTGCGGCATCTCGTGACGTTTCCCAAAAAAGATACTGTTTGATGACTGTGCAAAGACGTTGATGTGTCAACTAACGCATGACTGTATAATGGAATTATTAAACATTTGCAAAAGAGGTAGGACGCACCTGGACACAACTTTACTGGATAGAGATTCTTATGCTTAACGCATTAACCGGAATCATGGTTGAGTGCTGGAACATCTTCAATGAAGCCGCGCCATATGTGCTTTTTGGCTTCTTCGCTGCGGGTGTGCTCAAAGCGCTGATCCCTGAAAAAATGATTGTCAGACACCTTGGCGGAAGCGGCTTCAGCTCTGTTTTCAAGGCCTCATTGTTCGGCATCCCCCTGCCGCTTTGCTCCTGTGGCGTCATTCCGGTAGCCATCGGCTTGCGCAAACAAGGAGCGAGCAAAGGCGCGACAGCTTCGTTCCTGGTTTCAGTCCCTGAAACGGGCGTTGATTCGATCGCCATCACCTGGGCACTTCTCGATCCCTTTATGACGGTCATCCGGCCCCTGGCTGCTTTTCTCACCGCCATGGTGACCGGCACCCTGATCAACTTTTTGCCGGAGAGTCCTCCCCTCCGGCCCACCGAAATCCAAGCGGATTGTGGTTGCTCAGACACCCTGGACATGGACACGCAAACAGCACCAGTGAAACCCGTCTTTCAGCGATTGAAGGATGGGCTGGTTTATGCTTTTACCGACCTGTTGAAAGACATCGGCGGCTGGCTGATGCTGGGGATCCTGATCGCCGGAATAATCTCCTATTTTGTGCCCATAGATTTTGTCGAGCGTTACCTGGGCGGGGAATACAGCTCACTGTTGATTATGCTGGTTATCGGTATCCCTTTATACATCTGCGCGAGCGCGTCCACGCCCGTTGCAGCGGCGTTGGTTCTGAAAGGTCTTTCGCCAGGTGCGGCGCTGGTCTTCCTGCTTGCCGGACCTGCAACCAATGCAGCCACCATGACTGTGGTTGCCAGGCAGCTTGGCAAGGCCGCGGTCACTGTCTACGTCTTAGCCATTGCCGTTTCCTCGCTTGTCATCGGCTGGGGCGTCAACCGTTTTTACTCGTGGCTGTCAATAGACATCACCGGCTGGATGGATCAGATCGGCGACTCGGCAGATTCCGGAGTTTACCTGTTATCATCAATTGTTCTGGTAGCACTGCTGGTACGGAATTATCTGCCACGAAGGAAAGCGGAACGGTCTGATTGTGGGTGTCACCAATAATTTGGGGGTTTTGAATTTAGGTATCACTGGCAATCAAAACCTTAGAACCGGCGGGACGCGACCCGCCGGTTCTAAGGTTTCGATTCTCAGCTGACAGCCAACATCCATTCAGAACGCGAAAATCTCAAAATATCAACAATGTCCCACCCCCAAACGCTAACGCTTCAGATGACGATAAACATCTTTTCGATGCCCGACGTGGACGACAAGAACCACAAGCTTGTCTCCATCAACCTGATAGATGATCCTATAATCTCCAACACGCAATCGATAAAGGTTGGAGACTTCACCTAACAGAAGTTTGCTGCTTGCCGGAGTCGGGTCTTCTGTAAGTGCAAGAAGGGCACGGTCAATCCTGACCATTAATGCACGGTCTTTCTTGGCCAACTTCAACAGTGTTTTTTCAGCAGCAGAAGTTAATTCAATTGCATATGACATGAATTACAGCCCTAGTTTTTCTCTCAGGCGTTGATAAGGGATGCGCTCCTCGCCTGCTTCAGCTAAAGCTTTACGGGCCATGTCAATATCTAACTGGTCTTCAAATACTTCCAGCAACTTCAAATCTTCAATGGAGACAATGGCCCCGACTTCCTTTCCACGTTTTGTCAAGATAACGTGTTCATGGGTATAACGTACTCGGTCAACGACTTCGCTCAAATGATCTCGTGCCTCTGAAACACCAATTTTAATCATGGCATTATCCTCCGTACTTTGTTGTACAAATTGTACGTTTCGTACGGATTGCTGTCAATCAGAGAATATGGACAGTTCATTTGCTACGAAACCGGACAATTCTATTTGTTGCCAACAGCCGCATGCGGATGAACTTCTTTGCTGATTTTTTCTCCGTGATCGAAACGAGCGCGGCGAAGCTCATAGGCAGCTTGAAGGTTCATCCAGAACTCCGGAGTCGTGCAGAAGTACCGGGCCAGGCGCAAAGCGGTATCCGCAGTGATGGCACGCTGTTCATTGAGGATGCCTGTCACCCGGTTAGTCGGCACATGGAGAGCAGTTGCCAGTTGGCGGGCGGAAAGGTTCAATTCTTCCATTTCTTCCCGGAGAATCTCGCCAGGATGGATCGGTCGCATGTTGTTGGTCATAAGATAAATCCTTTCATAATTCACAGCTTTCAGCCTGCATTCAATGATAGTCAACGATTTCCACGTTGTAAGGGCCGTCATCACGCCACTCGAAGCAGATCCGCCATTGCTTGTTGATCCGAATGCTGTATTGCCCCTTCCGGTCACCACCCAGTGCCTCGAGGCGATTGCTTGGTAGCCCAGCCAGGTCTTCAAGGCACGTTGCGCTGTCAAGAGTTTGGAGGCGACGTTCCGCCTGAGCTGTAAAACCCTCGAATTGACGGACCCGACGGCCAAGGTAAAGACCCTCACTATCCTTGTCGCGAAAGCTGCGGATCATATTTACCACCCCTCAAGTTATGTGTTATGTAAAACATAACACAAAAAGTTGAACTTGGTCAGCACTTATTTCGGAAGCAGCCGATCGCTTACTTGAAATCAGTGCTTTAAGATTCACAAGCCTGGAACCACTGAGCCACTGTGAACACAGAGAAAACCGATAAAGATTGGGTTTAAAACCATAAGGATTTTGCTCTTCTCAGCGCTCTCAGTGTCTCAGTGGTGAATAGCTTTTGACTGTGCAGATTTTCATAGATCTTGATCAGCCTGTCCGCCGTAGCCTTGGCGGAGGAGGGCGGCTAAATAAAAGGTTTTGATTTGGCTTGATCAGCGTTCATCAGATGTGATCAGCGTCCTATTCAAGGTTCGGTTTTTCTGGAATGCTCTCCGGCCATTCCATAAACGGCGTCAGCTCCCAGAAAAGTATCTTCCCGAACTCCAACCAGACCGTCTCCAGGGTGGTACGGTCACGCCACCAGTCTTCGTTTGGTGTGAGTAGCCGGCCGTAGTCACCGGAGGAGATGACCGTGGCGGTGATGCCGCTGCCGGCGAGGATGTCGTTGAAGACGAACTGGGCGCGGCGGCTATGGTAAGGGGAGGTGACGACCAGCAGGGTGTGCAGGTTGTTTTCGCGGCAGTAGGCGAGGGTGAGCTGGGCGTCGGTGCGAGTGTCGATGGATAGCTGTGACTGGTGACTCGTGACTGGTGACCAGGTTAAAACCAGACATCGATCTTAGTTTTTACAAGTCACTGATTTTCACCAGTCACCAGTCACGGTCCTTCACAAGTCACGGATCTTCAGAGGAGCAGGCCGGCAAGGGTGCCGAGAATGAAGGGGCGGTGACGGATCATGGATTAAATGGTTAACCTTTTTCAAAGAGCCCACGGCAGACTTGCCCGCTTGTTCGATCCGACATCCATTCAGAACGCAGGAATGTCAAAATACCAACTACTACGTCCCGCTCCTCCAGCCTCAAGTCGGCTTCAAAACTAAAAGCAGAACCGCAGGCGCTGCGCCCTGCACCCGCCTCACTTTCTTTTTATCCCGCCGAAAAGAAAGTAAGCAAAGAAAACGACGGCCATGGCATGGAGCATGTCGTGCTCGTAGTTTTCTGTGATGTCAATTATCTGAATTCAGGGGAGTAACGGGGTGCTCTTCTGTAACGAGACCAAGGGGGCCTGTGTAATCGGCCCCCGTGTTAATATTCTGATGTGATGACGACAATCTTCAGTGCTGTTGTTTTTGGCACTGGTTTAAAGGTCACAGGATTAAGAAATCCGGATCTGTCCCTGGCACCGCTGATCCTACTGGTGTACGCCTGCCCGCCACGAATTAAGTGTAGACAACGTTCAGGTGAGCTTGCTCGCGGGTCCGCGGTTTCCTTTTGATGACAATCTCGACATCGCGGTCAAGCTTCACCATGAGCATCATGAGCTTTTCCAGGGAAAAACCATCATGGCGACCGGCCATGATTTGGGATACCTTTGGCTGAGTCAGGCCAAGTTCAGCAGCCGCCTCCATTTGGGTCAAATGTCGATGGGTGATGATCTGGGTAATATGGTAGGCAATCTGCGCTTTTGCCCGCATTTCTTCAGACTGGACAAATCCCAGATCGGCAAACACGTTGCCGCTGCTTGGCGTGAAATTCTTTTCGACCGTCATGACTTTATCCCTTCGCGAATCTTGACTTCCCGTAAGCGGCTGTTGACTACATCGATATCCGCCTGCGGGGTAGTTATTCCCTTTTTCGACTTTTTCTGAAATGTGTGCAGAACGTAAACTTTGTCAGCATATCGAACAGTATATACGCAGCGATAAGTGTCGCCGTCGCAGTCTTCCACAATTTCAACAACCCCAGCGCCTTTGTAACCCTTCATCGGCGTTGCCTGGGGATGTTTGCCGCCAAGTTGAGCATAATAGTTGGCAGTTCCGAACACTTGCTTCACTTCGTCGGGAAAACCGCGCAGGTCCTTGAGCGAACCCCCCATCCAAACGACATCTTTGGCTGTTTTCGGCAACGCACCCTCCTGATTATACCAATTCAGGTATATTTGTCCAATGAAATAACGAGCGAAAAGTCAAACTCACACAAGCGGATATCAACAGAGTCGATCGATCCTATTGTTCAATCGCCTGTATTCAAGTTTGCCGCTACCGATAAGCACCTCAACAATCCGCTCCGCCGCTTTGCCATCCCACTTTTCAGGCACCCGGCCGCTCAATGGCGGACCATGCAGAATAGTGTCTGCTGCTTCAAGAACTTTCCGTGGATCGTTGCCCACCAGAACATTGGTGCCTTCGGTGCAGGTAATCGGCCGCTCG
>JACZKE010000013.1 GCA_014860225.1 Desulfuromonadales bacterium | reverse complement strand
CAAAGCCATCATGGTCGGCTTCCCGATGCTGACCCTGGGCATCATCACCGGCGCGGCCTGGGCCAACTACGCCTGGGGCACTTACTGGAGCTGGGACCCGAAGGAAACCTGGAGTCTGATCGTCTGGTTCATCTACGCCGCATTCCTGCACGCCCGTTTCACGCGCGGCTGGGTCGGCCGACGCGCCGCCTGGCTGTCGATCATCGGCTTTGCCGCCACCATCTTCTGTTACCTCGGCGTCAACCTGGTGCTCTCCGGTCTGCACTCCTATGGGGGGTAGACTTTAACCCTGCTATAGAACGTGGATTCAAGCCGCCGTCAGCGCTGTACTGCTGATGGCGGCTTTTCTCTTGGTCATTGAAACCATTGATTATTATTGATATCTTTTAAGAAAATTTTTTGGTTTTACTGGTAGACTTTGTTTGTCACTACTCAAGACAATAAAGAAAGCTGTTATTCCCGAGGGCCTTATCACAAATCCAGATTTATAAACCGTGAATCCCCGATGGAACCATTCGGCGATGATAGACTTTTTCTTCTTGATATTGACAGTGCTGAGTAATACTTCTGTTTAAACAAGTGCAATCAACCGCAGTTAAGGGGGACTTGATTATGATTGTCGGCATACTTAAAGAAATCAAGGTTGCTGAAAACAGGGTTAGCATGACTCCGGCCGGTGTTGAAATCATGGTTAAGAATGGTCATGTCCTTTTGGTCGAAACTCAGGCGGGCGTAGGCAGCGGCTTCAGTGATGCTGATTATCTGGTTGCCGGGGCAGAGATAGTCCCGAAACCTGATGAGATCTATCGCCGGGCAGAGATGGTCATGCATGTCAAGGAACCGCAACCCTCTGAATACCCCCTGATTCGTGCAGGGCAAATCATTTTCACTTACTTCCACTTTGCAGCCTCTGAGGAGTTGACCAGGGCGATGATTGATCGCAGTGCAGTTTGCATCGCTTATGAAACAATTGTCGGGGCAGATGGAAGTTTACCTTTACTGACTCCAATGAGTGAAGTTGCGGGGCGCATGGCGGCCCAGGAAGCGGCAAAATATGCAGAGCGGACCCATGGCGGTCGAGGCATCCTGCTTGGCGGGGTCCCTGGAGTGCAACCGGCAACGGTTCTGGTCCTTGGCGGCGGTACGGTCGGAACGCACGCTGCACAGATGGTCGCTGGTCTGGGCGCCAAGGTCTACCTGCTCGACACCAGTCTTGAACGATTGCGTCATCTCTCTGAAATCATGCCGAAGAACTGCTTTCCGATCATGTCTTCGCCGGCAACAATCCGTGAACTTGTTCAGGAGGCAGATGTGGTCATTGGTGCCGTGCTGTTGCATGGCGCCAAAGCTCCCAAACTGATTACCCGCGAGATGCTGAAAACCATGAAACCTGGTGCTGTTCTGGTCGATGTGGCCATCGACCAGGGAGGTTGTTTCGAGACATCCAAAGCGACTACCCACAGTGACCCGACTTATGAGGTGGATGGTGTCGTTCATTACTGTGTCGCCAATATGCCGGGTGCTGTGCCGTTGACATCGACCGTCGCGCTGACCAACGCGACGCTTCTGTACGCGCTGAAAATAGCCGACCAGGGATGGCAAAAAGTAGCCAGAGACAATGCCGATGTCAGGCAAGGACTGAACGTCGTCTGCGGAAAAGTCACCTATGCCGGTGTCGCTGAAGCTTTTGGTCTTGAGTATACGCCTGTCGGTACTCTTCTATAGCCAGTTTTCGTCCGGAAACGGCCCTTTTCCGCAACCTCTGCGTCAATCGGCGGATTTGATTGTGCGGCGTAAAGGACTACGCCTCCGCTCAAATCCTTGATTTCCTTGACCTTGCGAAAAATAGCTCATTTCCAGATCGAAATCTATGGCTGTGTTGTCTGGAGTTTCCGGATGGACACTATCCAAGAAGTAAAAAGGCCGGCTTCTTAACGAAGCCGGCCTTTTTGATAATTGGGAAGAATTTGGTCAACGTCAGGCTACATCTCTTTGTCAGAGACGGCCTGTTTTGCTGTAGCGGTCATCTGCGGAGGTTCTGCACGCAATGCAAAATCATAGGTGTCCTTGAGTTTCTTTGTGAAGATAGTTCCCAGCCAGAGGGGGCTCCAAATTACACCTGCAGCCAACCAGCGACCACGAGCCGCAGTATCAACCTCATCGGTTATCACGACGAAATCAACCTGGTCATAGCCTTGTTTGGCAATCGTGACCTCGTGGCTGTCATTTTGACCCAGACTGTAGTCAAATGTACAGGGAGTGACACCGATTTCCTTGCCATCAATAATGACCTGTGCACCCGGAGGAGTGGAGACAAATGCAGCCTGTTGGGCGCAGGCGCTGGTAAAGGTTGCGAGCAGTATGATGATGAATAACTTGCGGAACATATGACCTCCTTTTTCCCCCGGGAATCAAAACTCAACTAAATTTATTAAGCAAACGCTGTGCCAATAAATGGCTATAATGTGTACTCCTGTCTGAAATTATGCCTGGCGACAGAACCCTGCCTGGAACATCAATTATTCAAGAGACTTGGGACAAAGTGGGAGTAGATGAATCGTGTCTAACCTTCTGCCGGATAAAGAATCTTTTAACTTTAATCTTGAACAGTGTGGTCATTAAGCCATAAATACTGTTGCAGGATTTCAACAATTGACCCAAAGGTGACGCAGCCTATTTGCCAAATATCAGCTCTGACCATCGAACAGATGAATATGTTTAGCCGTATCTTCAGGAAGCGTCTGTTCTTCACAAATAGAACTGCCCGTTCAGGAAGCGTCTGGTAGTGAAGTTGTCAACGTGCTAATATGACAACCTTTGCATGTATGAACTATAACAGAATATGCGACACGACAAAGGCTTATGAAAAAAAAGGCTGGTCTTCTCGGGCTGTTCGATGGACTGACTGCCGGTATTTTCAATATTCAGGAATCAACTGACTGAAACAGGAGATTTATTACATGTCATGGTTTGGCAAGATCATGGGCGGCAGTGTTGGTTTCATGCTGGGTGGGCCGATCGGTGCTTTGGTCGGTGTGTCTCTCGGGCATGCGCTGATTGACGATAAGGTCCGTGCTAATTATGCCGAGACGGGACGTTTGACCGGTCAGGAGCAGCGTCAAGCCGTCTTCTTTACTGCGGTGTTTGCCATGTTCGGGAAAATGGCTAAAGCTGATGGTCGTGTCTGTGAAGATGAAATCAAATCCGTACGACGTTTTATGCACGACAAACTGCGCCTGGATGCCGCAACACAACAATTTGCTATGGGAGTGTTCAATGAAGCAAAAAACAACAATACTCCCTTTGAGGATTATGCTCGCCAGTTTGGTCAGGTTTTCAACCATGAACAGCAACTACGCATGATGTTCTATGAAGTGCTCTTCACCGTGGCTCTGGCTGATGGGGTGTTGCATCCGGCTGAAGAGAGGATTTTGCGCGCTGCACCAGCTATGCTCGGTTTACATGGTGATATTTATAACACTGTGAAACGCCAGTTCGTAAGTGATCTGTCCCATCATTACGCCATACTCGGTCTGGAGAATGGGGCGGATATGAGCATGGTCAAGAAGGCATATCGCAAGCAGGTCAGCGAGTACCATCCCGATAAGATAGTTTCCAAAGGCCTTCCTGAAGATTTTCTCAAATTTGCCGAAGCAAAATTTCGTGAAATCAATGAGGCGTATGAGGCAATTACAAAGTCGAAAACTTAGTTATCGATTTTGCAATAGTGAATTAATTAGAACTAAAAATCAAAAGTTAAGAATTGCGAATTAACCCATGAACTATGGAATCACCCGGGAACAAGCATTCGAGTTGGTCAAGCTGCACCTCGAGAGTCCCAATATGATCAATCACTGCCTGGCGGCGGAAGCTGTTATGAGGGCTTTGGCTGAACGGGTCGGAGAGGATCCTGAGAAATGGGGGCTGGCAGGCATGCTGCACGACCTGGATGCTGAAACGCACACCTCTCTCGATGTCCACACCCGGGAAACGGCGCGAATCCTTCGCGAGAAGGGCGTTGACGAGGGAATCATTGATGCTATTCGTCTGCACAACGAACAAGCCCATCCTGGTGAACATCGCAGCACGCAATTTCAGCACCTGCTTGCCGCTGGAGAAACGATCACCGGCTTGATTGTTGCTACCGCACTGGTTTATCCGGACAAAAAACTGGCCAGTGTCAAGCCGAAGTCGGTTCGCAAACGCATTAAGGAGAAAGCGTTTGCCGCCGGAGCAAACCGCGACATTATCCGCGAATGCGAAGTTGCCGGAATCCCACTCGACGAATTCTGCGATTTATCCCTTCAGGCGATGCAAGGGATTGCAAACGAACTGGGCTTGTAAGACGAATATGGTCAGGTTTAAGTAGAGCCTATCAGGAGTATTCAATTCCCGTCGACATGTAATTTCAAGACATATTCGACTGATCTTAAATAAGATTACGAGTGAGGAAACAAGATGCGTACATCCAACCCGATGATGAAAGAAAGTGTATTTACTCAGGCGATTTCGGGCACTGAGACGATGACCCTTCAGGGGACGGTGAATAAGACCATTGCTCTGTTGGCGTTAGTTGTCATCGGTGCCAGCTACTCCTGGAACCTTTTTTATAACCAGGGGGCAGCTGCGGTCCAGCCGTGGATGATAGGTGGTTTGATCGGCGCCTTGGTCTTCGCCATGATCACCATTTTCAAGGCGGAGTGGGCCCCAAAAACAGCCCCGATTTATGCCGTTTTGGAAGGTCTGGCCCTCGGTGGAATCTCTGCCTTTTTCGAAGCACGCTTCCCCGGTATTGTCATTCAAGCTGTTGGCCTGACCTTCGGGACTCTTTTTGCCTTGTTGTTCGCTTATAAAACCCGCCTGATTCGGGCGACCGAAAACTTTAAGTTGGGTGTCGTTGCGGCTACAGGGGGAATCGCTCTTGTGTATCTGGTCAGCATTGTCGGTGGCATGTTCGGCTGGCAGATACCATTGATTCATGAATCAGGGCCAATGGGTATTTTATTCAGCCTCTTTGTTGTGGTTATTGCCGCCCTGAATCTTGTCCTTGATTTTGACTTTATCGAACGAGGTGACGGTGTTGCACCCCGCTACATGGAGTGGTATGCAGCATTCGGTCTGGTCGTGACCCTCGCCTGGCTTTATCTGGAATTGTTGAGGCTTTTGTCGAAGTTAAAAGAGAGGTAGCATCGTCTGCTTCATACCCATGTACAACAGAAAAGGACTGATAATATAAATTAAATTGGTCCTCAAACTCTATTTATGTGGGGCAATCACCTTCTGATAAGAAGGTGATTGCCCCTTTTTGATTTTAATGGATAGTGGAAACCATGGCTTCGATTTCGTTCTCGAGCATGCGGCGGGTCTGTTCGGTGAATGATTCACCCATCAAAGTAATGAATTCGCTGGAGTCGACGATGGCGAAGCGCTGGGCAAGCGGGATCTGCCGCCAGAGCTCAGTGTTGTCGAGCAGGGCGACGATCTGCTGGCGTTCGAAGAGCAGGGTCTGCAGGTTTGTGATGTTGATATACGTCTTTTCCATAACATCCTCCTGGCAGAAGGCGTGAACTGATAAATTTACTGTCTGCGTAAGAATTCTTTTGGGGCGCATTGCTTCTCTCCACATTTATATGATTGATCGAGTTTTGAATCAAGAATGATTGGCAAACTGCTCAAGCCTTCTTTCGAAGTTTAGAGAAAACGATCTATTCCCTCCAATCCTTCTATGGCACCGCATGGCAGCGAAATATGTCCGCCGGAGATATGTGCCTCTCTGGGGTTGATTCGAATTACAGTGGCACCGTGGCGCTGACCGAGCCGTTCACTCATGTAGCGGATGGTCGGGATTGCTGTACCGGCACCGATCTCGATCACCACCATAGTTTCATGCTGATGCTGGCTAAGAAAGCTGTCGAAACGCATCTCCTGTCCGCGGGTGCGGTCGGGAAGCCAGGAGAAGTCTCCGAACATCAGGATATTCGGGCGGGCCGGATGACTGCAATAGCGACACTTGGGGATACGCAGTGCGCGCATGCTGGTAAAGTCGACCGGGATTGTTTCGTCATTGTCCCAGATGGCATTGCTGCAGGGGGAGAGACATTGCAGGTGATGGATCGAGCCATGCACTTCGAGGATTTGATCTCCCCGATAACCGGCTTTCTGGAACTGTCCATCTACATTTGAAGTAACCACAAAGCTGTCCTGAACGAGTTCTGCCGCCCAGTCCTGCAACATCTGAAAGCCGCGATGTGGCACAGTTTCCCGATATAGATTGGTACGATGACCATAGAACCCCCAACCGAGGGCCGGATCACCTTCAAAGTTCGCCGGATTGGCGGCATCGATGAAACTGATGCCGAGGTGCTCATACATCGGGTAGGCATTCCAGAAACCCCGGGCTCCACGGAAATCGGGAAGGCCGGAGTCAATTCCCATGCCGGCACCCGAGGTGACGATCATGGCTTTTGCAGATTTAACTGCTTGCGCGGCTTTTTCGAAACGGTCTGAAAGGCTCATGATCTCCTCCTTCGCTTAAGCATTAAGTGCGAAAAACATCTGCTTCGCAACTCGTGTCTCTCACCTCGTCTTGATCCCAACCTTCACCATCAACGGCTTCAGCAAGTCAATCACAACCTGTGGAGTCACACGGATCAGAAAGCCGCGTTTGCCGCCATTAAGATAGATAAAGGGCAGGGCAGCAATCGTCGCTTCCATGTAAACAGGCATCTCTTTGCGCGTTCCTAGAGGCGAGGTTCCACCGACCTGGTAACCGGTGTGCTTGAGTGCTGTATCAGGACTGCAGGGAGAAATATTCTTGACGCCGATGATCCTTGCGAGCTCTTTGGTTGAAACTTCAAGGTCACCGTGCATCAAGACAATCAATGGCTGATGCTGTTCATCCTCCATAATCAGAGTTTTGATGACATGGTGCTCGTCGACACCCAGCTCTCTGGCTGAAACATTTGTGCCGCCGCGCTCTTCGTAAGTATACAGATGCGGGGTAAAGTCGATCCTGGCCTGCTTGAGCAGGCGTGTCGCTGATGTGACAGGGATTTTGTCTTTGGCCATTGTCCTTACCAAGAGTGAAAGAGCCTGTGTTAGCTGACCTCCGGCTCCCAGTCCTGCCTTAAAATATCCAGCTTGCAGCCATCATCAAAAGGCTTCCTATTGTAACAATGACGCATGCTGCACCCAAAACATTGAAGAACGGGCGCAGGATCTGTCGGCCACGAACACCGACCGGCAGCACCAGACCGAACAGGACGCCGCCAATTGCACCACCGAGATGGCCAGCGTTGTCAGCGCCTACCAACAGGCCGAAGACAAAGGCGATCGCAGCCCAACGCAACATGAAATTGCGATAATTATGCGCCATGGTTCCGCCAACACGGTGGTAGTAGGAAATGGCAAAGCCGATCAGACCAAACAGGGATCCCGAAGCACCGACTACCGGGACCCACTGTTTGATGTAGAGAACCTGCCAACCGAAACCGGCGAAAGTGGCGGTTAATGCGGTCAATACGTAGAGGATGATGAAACGGGTCGTGCCGATTTCCTCTTCAACCATCGGGCCTATCTGGTAGAGGACCATCATATTGAAACCGAGATGAATGAGTCCGCCATGGGCGAACGCATAAGTAATGCAGCGCCACCATTCCCCTTCGGTAAGGACCAGCGGCCAGTACTGCGCCCCTGAATGTATCAACAGATAACCGCCAGGGCTTAACAAGGTTGAAAACCCGAGTCCACTGCCGACCCCCTGGATGACCATCAGGCCATAAAGCAACAGGTTGATGGCAATCAGAACTTTGGTGGCGGACCAGCTGCCGCTGGATGGGTTGCCTTGCAGTATGCCCTGGAGACTACGCTCCCATCTCATGACCCGCCACTGCCAGCGTGTGCCATTCATGCCAAGTCGATCAAAAAAGGTTTTCCAGTCCATGCAGAGCCTCAATCAGATTTCTTGAGCAAAGAGTCAGGTTATGTCATCAAGGATTTTACGGTGTAACAAAGTGACCGATTGATTCGAACTTTGCCTGCCTGGTCATCTATCTCTCAGCGGTCACGAGTTTCAGTGCAAGACCGACAAACACGGTTCCTGCCACCCGGTTCATAATGCGTTGTGCACGTATTGAACGGTTGAGCCAATCTCCCAGTGCGCCGCCGATAAGGGCAACCGCTCCGAAAACCAGGATTGTCGCCATTATGAATATACCGCCGAGTGCTGCCATTTGCAGACTTATAGAGCCGCGTTCCGGGTCGGCGAACTGCGGCAGAAAGGCCAGAAAGAAGATCGACACCTTCGGGTTAGTGACGTTCATGATGATTCCTCTCCGGTAGAGTGTCTCCAGGCTCCTCTGCTGATTGCCGTGCATGCGAATCTTCTCTGGCGCGGCATGGATGATCTGCCACGCCAGATAAAGCAGATAAGCAGCGCCAATCCCTTTCAAGAGTGTAAATGCAATAGCTGAAGCCTGAAAGATGACAGCAACACCGAAAGCGACGGCTCCGGTATGGACAAGCAGTCCTGTACACAAACCGAACACGACAACCAGGCCGGAAACTTTGCCATGCAGGGCGGATTGAGTCAGGACAAAGACGTTGTCTGGTCCAGGTGCAATAGCCAGCAGCACGGAGGCAAGAAAAAAGGTAAAAAAGGTTTCTATTGATAGCATTCGTGAGCCGCTGTCGAGATGAATTCACTTTTTATCTGATCGAGTTCACGTTCTCTCGAGACATAGCTCAACAGAGTGACGACTCCCGCTGACTTGCCGGTCTCGATCCGGAGCATCGAAGACCGTGCCTGATTTATGCGCCGGACTGTTGCTAAAAAAGGAGGCGCTACCCTGTCAGTTGGATAGCATAACGTTGATAGTTTGTTGAGGCAAGCTTCAGGATCATGAAGATGCTGTCAAGCAAAAAAGATTTGATCGGCCAGCGAAAGATGATAACGGATAATTATTGAGCTGCGGAGGTCTAGAATCGCTGTTGAATAGCGCTATTCGATTGCTAAATCATCGTATGTTGACTACCATAAATAGTAAAAGGTATCAGGGGCCGCCATGCTGAAAGTGTTGAAAACGACAATAATAATTCTTTTACTATGGACGGCACCACTACGAGCCGAACAAGTGTTCAGCATCGTTGCGTTGTTTGACAGGGATACCAGCAAACACATTGAGGATTTGCTGCAAAGCCGCGGCACCAAGTCGCCGTTGTTGGTCGGCATTCCCAGATTACTTTCACACGAAGAAATTTTAAATCTCTACAGACAAAGAGAGTTCCTGCCGATCTGGTTCAACGGATGGCAGCTGAAGACGGAAGCACAGACGTTGTTGGATAGCCTCCGCAACACTGGCACACACGGTCTTTGTGGTGAAGATTATCTACTGGCGGAACTGGAAGGGTTGCTTCGCATTCAAACGGATTTTGCGAATCATCATCTGCCTCTGTCACCTGGCAGTCTGGCCGTCATCGATCTCTTGCTTTCTCAGGCTTTTTTGACTTATGCCACACACATGGTGGAGGGCCAGGTTGATCCGGCCCTGGCCCATGTAGATTGGCGAGCTCGACGTCGTAAGGCCGACCTGATCAAACTTCTGGAATATGCAATTGAAAATCGCCGGATGTCGCCGGTGCTTGACGACCTGATTCCTCCACATACAGAGTATCGGCGTCTCATTGATGCGCTCGATAAATACCGGACCATCTCTGCTCTTGGCGGATGGCCGAAGATTCCACCCGGCCCGACAATCAGGCCGGGAGGCTTTGATGAAAGAGTGCCTCTGCTAAGGGCTCTCTTGCTGAAAACAGGTGATCTTGAGCAGATCAGCGCAACTGATTATTTGTATGACCAGGCTACGATCGAAGCGATACGCAGCTTTCAGGCCAGGCACGGATTGATTGAGGATGGTGTCGTCGGGCCAAAGACCTTGGATACATTGAATGTTTCGGTGGAAGAGCGTATCCGGCAGATTGAATTGAACCTCGAACGCTGGCGTTGGATGCCGAAAAGCTTCGGTGAGCGGCATATCCGGGTTAACATCGCCGATTTTTCTCTACAAGTCGTTGAGGGTGATGAGACTGTTATGGAGATGCCGGTGATTGTCGGTACGCAATATCGCAAGACGCCGGTTTTCTCTGCACGTATGACCTATCTGGAATTCGCTCCTTACTGGACAGTGCCACCAACAATTCTCCGGGAAGACAAGTTGCCGCAAATCAAGAAGAATTCTGAATATTTGAAAGATAAACATTTCCGCGTAATTAACCGTGCAGGTGAGGATGTGACTAACGATCTGCAGAAAATTGATTGGAAAGCTGTCAAGGCCGACAGCTTTCCTGGATTCTTGCGCATGGATCCTGGGCCATGGAATCCTTTGGGCCGAGTCAAGTTCATGTTCCCCAACAAATTCGACGTCTACCTGCATGACACCAACGAGGTCTCTCTGTTTGAGAAGAATATCCGCTCATTGAGTTCCGGTTGCATCAGAATCAAGCGACCAGGAGAGCTGGCCCACTATCTACTCGAAAAGAAGCTTGGTCCGGGTAAACTCAGGGCGCTTTTCGAGGCCACTGCCCCGAAAAAAATCTCAATTGATCCATTGCCAGTGCATATCCAATACTGGACTGCATGGGTCGACCAGAATGATATGGTTCACTTTCGAGAGGATGTCTACTTCCGGGATCTCGATCTTGACATCGCCCTGAATGAACCCGCCTATCGGGTCATGGATCAATTAAAACTCGATGCAAGAACGCGTTTGGTAATCAAGGAGTAAAGTAAGGATTTGGGGCCAGGTTACACATTTCACAAAAAATGCACTTTCCACAGAAAATATGCAATAGGCAGACGTGAGCCTTATCCAACTAGTTTTCGTCCGGAAACGGCCCTTTTCCGCAATCTCTGCGTCAATCGGCGGATTTGATTGTGCGGCGTAAAGGGCTACGCCTCAGCTCAAATCCTTGATTTCCTTAACCTTGCGAAAAATTTCTCGTTTCCAGATCGAAAACTGTGCATGTGTTATCCGGAGTTTCCGGATGGTAACCAACGATCAGAAGAGATCTTTGAGCCAGCTGAAGGCGACCAGGGTGCCGATGGCAGAGCCGATTGAGGAGAGGACGAAGACCAAAAGGACTCTGGTCATTCGGTTGCGCCACCAGCCGCTAAATCTGGCGATGTCCTCCGTGACATGTTCCATATCTTTGACTTGTGGCGGGGCGATAAAAGCCTGGACCAGGCCAGTGACGAATCCTGCGCCAATGGTCGGGTTGAGTGAGGTGATCGGAGCGGCCACGAAGGCTGCCAGGATTGTCAGGGGATGGCCCAGAGCAATCAATGCCCCCAGAGCGGAGAGAATTCCGTTGGCGAGAATCCATGCCACAGCAGCATCCGCCAGCTGTTGAGTATCTCCAGCCATAAATCCTGCGATAAACAGGCCCACAACAATGGCCGGTATCAGCCATGGCAACATTTTTGAGAGCGCGGTCTTCTCAGGAATGACTAAAAGCTCATTGATTTCTTCATCGGAAAAAGTCTGGTTCAATTTTTTGAGAATACCCGGTATGTGAGCTGCGCCGACAATTGCGATAATCTTCTTGCCAGGTGCCTGACTAATGTGATGCGCCATGTAAGTGTCACGCTCATCAACCAGAATCATTTTGACTGTCGGCAGAACATCCGCCATTTCGTCCAGCATGGCCGAGAGGGTGTCGGTCTGGCGAAGTTTGGCGAGTTCCTCTTCATTAAGCTTCTGCGAATCAAACATACTGGCCAGCAGTGTAGAAAACAAAGTCATCTTTTTCCAGAAACTGGCCCTGCGCCAGGCGCGCAGGAGGGTTGTGCGGATCTCACGGTCGACCAGCCTGATGTCTTTTCCGAGCTCTTCGGCAATTTCTGCTGCCGCAGCCAGCTCAGCACCTGGCTTGACGCCCGTCTGCAAACCCATGCGCTTCTGAAATGAGGCCAGAGCCAGGTTTGCCAACAGAAAGGGAGTCTGCCCCTGTTTAAGAACCTGGACCAGATTGAGTGACTCCCAATGGCGGGGGTTGCGCAATGCACGATGACGCAGTTCATCCAGTTCAATGCAGACAGTATCCGGGTTTTCGTCCTGAATCACTGCCCTTACAGTTTCGACAGAGTCTTGGGAGATATGTGCAGTGCCGACCAGAACAAAGTCCCGATCGTCGATGGTTATGCGATGTATGTCGGTATTCTCAAGGGTACTCATAAGGGCCTTCCGAAAAATCCGGGCAAAGATAGCACAAGACAGGTTGAAGAAGAAGGTTATTGACTGCTCCTGTATCCTGTTGGTCAGAGATAGAGGAACAGCCGAATACGGAACATACATTGGAAATAAAAAGACGCCGGATCTCCCGACGTCTTTTCTGCAGCTCTCCACGCCTGCCGTGGGTCCGTGGTCTCACGACGACGACCAACTAAGTGGGTGGGTCTATGAACGCTTCAGGCGTCCCGCTACTCGGCGGGCTTGCACACCACGTTCATAAGAAACCTTCCCGATGAAGAAATATTCCGCGTGGACATAGCGACCTCACCTACAGGGCAGAGAGCTTAGCTGATTAGCCAATGCAGTATCAGTATATGGAAAATGGCCAGGCAACTCAAGGAGAAACCCAGCCTTAAAACTTTATCTGCTTAAAAAGCTGGCAAGTGCTGCACAAATAAAGTCAGTCTGTTTTTCCTGCCGATAATGTTTTGCCAGAACATGCCGATATTGTTGCTCTTTTTATGTTTTGTAAGATGGCATGGCTTATGCGTTAGTAGATCATGTGATGATTACTACCAATTTATCGAACCTATCAGAACAGAAATCGGAGCGCTTATTAAACGCTCTGATTGAGATTGGGCAAGAGCTTGCATCGACGACTGATCTTGAGGAACTGCTTGATTCGGTGCTTCGAGTTGCCCGCGATATTTTCCGTTTTGAGAATGCGATTATTCGCCTGCTCGATGATGACGGATTGCATCTCGTTGCAGCCGCGTCCTATGGTTATACCGAGGATGCCATGGGTCCTATCCAGATTGGCCAGGGCGTCATGGGACGTACTGCTGAAATTCAAAAACCGATCCTGGTCGAAGATGTACGCGAACTGCCTGATTATGTCCCAGGCATTCCCGGAGCACAGTGCGAACTGGCTGTGCCCTTGATCAGTAAGAAGAAACTGGTCGGTGTCCTCAATGTTGAGAGTCCCCGGCCGGGGGCTTTTTCGGCCGGGGATATTGAACCACTCATGATTCTTGGCCGTCAGGCTGCGATCGCTATCAATAATGCAAAACTCTATGATCGCCTCAGAAGCATGACCGAAGGCTATCGGCATCTGCATGAATTCAACAATCGGATTCTGAAGAGCGTCAGTCTCGGTATTTATACGGTTGACAGTGAAATAGTCATCACCTCATGGAACAGCCGAATGGTTGAGATGAGTGGCGTCCCGGCTGAGCGGGCAATCGGTTCCCGGCTTCAGGATCTTTTCCCCAACCTGTTTAGGGAAGGGGTTATCGAGATGATTAACCAGGTCCTGCAGAGTGGAACCAAAGCGAAGTTACGTCTGCTGCACAGACAGTCAGACGGAACCAACCGCTTTCAGAAGCGAAGGTTGACTCCTCTGAAAGATGGTGAAGAAACCACAGGTGTCGTCGTCATAGTCGAAGATATTACCGAATTCAAGCGTCTACTGGACCAAACGATCCAGAACGAAAAGCTGGCAGAAGTTGGTCGACTTACCGCAGGCATTGCTCACGAGATCAACAATCCTCTTAGCACGGTGGCATATGCAACAGAATTGCTGAAACGTGAAAAGCCACTCTCCAACTTTCAGGAGGAAATGCTTGAGAAAATCGAGATGGAAGTAGAGCGTCTGAAAACTCTCACGGGCGGTCTGCTCTCTTTTTCGAGCAATCGGGAGACGAAGAACCGGGTTGTCAACCTGAATAATCTGATATCTGACGTTCTTAGACTGCTGCGCTTTGAACTGCAGCGAAAATCAGTACAACTTGATACAGAATTCTCTGCAATACCCGTGATCACTGCCGACCCTAACAAGATTAAACAAGTGATCATCAATCTGGTGATGAACGCCGTACATGCAATGCAGGGGCAGGGAAGAATCGTGCTGCGAACTTTGCTCAGTCCTGATGGGATGCTTGAGCTGCACGTTAAGGATAACGGGCCGGGGATTTCTCCGGAACTGCAGAAACAGGTATTTGCTCCGTTCTTCACGACCAAAACGGAAGGTGAAGGGACCGGACTCGGCCTTTACATCTGCCAGAATATTATTAATGGACATGGTGGATCCATCTCATTGGAGAGTCAGCCAGGGGAGGGAACAACCTTTCGGGTACGGTTGCCTGTGGTATGAGCTCTTAATCTTGGCAACACTGTGTAAATTTTAGGCATGTCAACGCTTGTTGTCGGTGATCAGTGAGCTAACATGCTGGAATAAAAGCTTATTACTTTTTGGCACGGCTGATGCTAATAGAAAGTTCAGACCCGGGACAAACTGCAATGTAATCCTGATCCCGGGGAACATATCAGCATAAACTAACGAGACAACGACGTCTTGATAGAGTTGACAGGCAATGGCGCCTTAACTTCCGCATGCGGAGGCTAAGGCGCTTTTTTAATTCGCTCTCTGGAAAGGAGAAAAGCAGATGATGAAAAAGGTGGAGTGTATCGTCAAGCCGTTCAAGTTGGATGATGTCAAGAATGCAATCACCGAGCTGGGCATCAGCGGCATGACTGTGAGTGAAGTGCGCGGTTTCGGCCGTCAGAAAGGCCATACGGAACTTTACCGCGGGGCCGAATATCAGGTGGATTTTTTGCCCAAGATCAAGATTGATCTGGTGGTAACGGAAGAGCAGGTTTCTTCTATTATCGCAGCAGTGCAGAAGGAAGCCTGTACCGGCCGCATCGGCGACGGCAAGATTTTCGTGAGTGATGTCGAGCAGTCGATTCGTATCCGTACCGGTGAAAACGGCCCTGAATCTCTCTAAACTAAATATTGATCGCAAAGATTAAGGAGAAAAAAATGAAAAAGTCACGTATTGCCATGCTCGCCACTTTGATGATGACTCTTCCGGCCCTCGCCATGGCCGAAGATGTGCCCGTCTCCGAGATGAGCTATATCCTGAATACCTTCTCTTTCCTGATCATGGGTGTCCTGGTTATGTGGATGGCCGCCGGTTTCGGTATGCTCGAGTCCGGTCTGGTGCGTTCCAAGAATGTCGCCACCATCTGCCTGAAAAATATCTCACTGTTCGGCATCGCCGGCATCCTCTTCTACTTGACCGGATACAACTTGATGTATGCGGGTGTTGATGGCGGCTTCGTCGGTTCTTTCGGTCTTTGGGCGGCTGATGATGCAGCTGCCCTGGCTGGCGATTACTCCAGCGGCTACGCTGCTGCTTCCGACTGGTTCTTCCAGATGGTTTTCTGCGGCGCGGCCTGCTCCATCGTCTCCGGGTGCGTTGCCGAGCGCATCAAGCTTTGGTCCTTCCTGCTCTTCTGCGCCATCCTGTGCGGCATCATCTACCCGATCCAGGGTTCCTGGGGCTGGGGTGGCGGCTGGCTTTCGGAAATGGGCTTTGTCGATTTCGCCGGATCGACCATCGTTCACTCGGTGGGTGGCTGGGCAGCTCTGACCGGTGCCATCATCCTTGGCGCCCGGAAAGGCAAGTACGGCAAGGGCGGTCGTGTCAACCCGATGCCCGGTTCCAATATCCCCATGGCAACACTCGGTACCTTCATCCTCTGGATGGGTTGGTACGGTTTTAACGGTGGTTCAGTACTCGCCCTGGGTGACGCTGCCAGCGCCATTTCGATGTCAAATGTCATGGTCAACACCAATATGGCGGCATGCGGCGGGATGATCGCCGCCATGGCCATGGTGCAGATCCTCTACAAAAAGGTTGATGTCACTATGGCACTCAACGGTGCTCTGGCCGGACTGGTATCGATCACCGCCGGTCCTGATAGTCCGTCTCTTGGTGCAGCAGTGTTGATCGGTGCCGTGGGTGGCGTGCTGGTCGTCCTCGCTGTCCCTTTCTTCGACAAGCTCAAGATCGACGATGTGGTCGGTGCTCTCTCGGTTCACCTGGTCTGCGGAATCTGGGGCACCATGGCAGTGCCGTTTACCAACGGCGAAGCCAGTTTCCTGACCCAGTTCATCGGTGTTGCCGCCACGGCACTCTTTGTCCTGGCAACCTCTGCGGTTGTTTGGCTGGCCATCAAATACACCGTCGGCCTCCGCTGCAGTGAAGAAGATGAATATCGCGGCCTCGACCTGTCCGAGATCGGTATGGAAGCATACCCCGACTTCCAGACTGTGCATCTCGGCGGCATGGGATCCCCTGCATCCAGCTATGCTGGCGCTCCTGCCGCAGCACGTGCCGCAACGTCACCGGTTCGTCAGAACTGACAATGGCTTACGTACTCCGCGGGGCAATGTGTCCCGCGGAATTTAAAGTCCTAATTTTTCCAAGGAGAACAAAGAGATGAAGAAGTTGATTGTGATTGCATTCGCCCTGACCCTGGCCCTGGTTGCCGTGAGCACTCCGGCGCTGGCTACCATCGAAGTCGAAGGTGACGCTTATGTCGGCGTCTATGACAAATACCTGTGGCGCGGTTTCGACCTGAGCGGTGGCAAGCCCGTCGCGCAAGCTGGTGTTGACCTGACCGCCGGCAACTTCACCCTGAGCTACTGGACGAACCTGCAACTCAGCACTGACGCAGGTGAAGGTTACAAGAGTGGTGAAGCCACAGAGAACGATATTGTACTAGACTATTCACGCGATATAAACGACCTGGTCTCCATCAGCGTCGGCAACATTTACTACATGCTCGACGGCCTGGATGATACCAATGAGCTGTATTTTTCGGCCGCGCTGTCGACCATCCTCGAGCCTGCCGTGAAGGTTTACTACGACTGGGATGAGGCACAGGGAGACGGCCTCTACTTCACCGCTTCCATTGGACATTCCTACGAATTGAGTGATGCTCTGGGTCTGAGCATCGGCGCCCTGGTTGGCTATAATCAGGAGAGTGACTACGCCGTCGGCGATTACTCTGACTGGCACAACTATGAATTAAGCGCCAGCATCGACTACGCAATAACCGACCAAATCTCGGTCACCCCTTCTTTCCTGTTCTCTTCCGGGATCAGCGATGATGCCAAGCAATCGATCGACAGTGAAATGGTCTCTGGCGTGTCGGTGACCCTGACCTTCTAAATTTTAAAGGCATATTTTAAAGTCAGGTTGCCTCCTGACACAAGGCCGCCATGTCTCTGAGACATGGCGGCCTAACTTATGCTGTGAATCCTGAATCAAAATCAACGAATTGTCCGAAGCAGTTTCGTTCATTTAGCCGGTGCATAATTTCAAGAAAATGGTACTATTCTTGAAAAGTTTTGTAACCAATGGACTCTCATACAGAGGTGACGATAATGAAAAGGCTTCTCCTGTTGATCCTGTTCGCTGCAGTTCTGTTCTCGTTAAGTGCATGCCTGGCGCCGAGCGGTAATACTCTCGAGCAGAGGCGTGAGGCAATCGAACGCATGGAACGAGAGACCTTGAGCCAGCTTTACAACCAGCGCCCCACTGCGGAAACCGTGGTTAGCAAAGCAGCCGGCTATGCAGTGTTCAGTAATGTTAATGCGCAGTTTTTTATGTTAGGCGGTGGTGGTGGTTATGGAGTAGCCGTCAACCGGTCTTCAGGACAGAAGACCTTTATGAAGATGGCCCAGATTGATCTTGGCTTCGGGCTTGGTGTTCAGGATATTCGTGTTGTGTTCGTTTTCCATAGTGAACGGGCTCTTAATAATTTTGTATACAACGGCTGGGAATTCGGCGCTCAGGCCGACGCCGCTGCCAAGGCTAGGGAAAAGGGCGCCGCGATCACCGGTGAGGTCTCTATTGATGCCGAAACGAGCATGTACACTATGACGGAATCGGGCCTGATGGCCAAAATCAACCTGGCCGGAACCAAATACTGGAGAGATGACAACCTGAATTACTGATGTGGCTGAATTGATCCAGTCATCTGAAGCCATTAACGATCGTGGCCATCTTATGTTGATGTCGACAACAATCTCAAGTTTACCAATATTGCCGGGAGATGGGTGCTTATCCATCTTATAGCGGATGCAGTGCGTGTTGTACTTCGACCTTCATACCCTCGAATCTATAGATTATCGGACTTGATCGATCATACACGTTCCCTGGCGTTTTGTGACGTCTTCTTTTCTGTTGTTGTGATCAATCAACTCTTCCGGAAGAGGGGGTGATCTTGACAGATCTGACCCTCCTGCTAATCTCTAAGTGTGCCAAATAAATAATAAATCTAACTTTTAAAAAAAGCCGCAGAACTGTCATTCCGGTTGAGGTTAAGCTTGCATCCATGCTTGCCTGGATGCACCTGATGAATCAATCATGTTGAACAGCAGTAAGCATCTGACAGCTTTGACCAAAGGATTCGATAGGGAAAAACCGGAGTCGCAACAAGTGATTGTGAGGAGTAAGCACGTCGCATGTTCTTTAACACAGGACAGAACTGCTGGAAAGTCGTTGACACAGGGCGGATATCTTTTCTGATCGACGGCGAAGTCTACTTCCGGACTGTTGCGGAGGCCTTCGACGCAGCCCGGCAGGCGATCTACATCATTGGCTGGGATATCGACAGCAGGATTCGTCTGCGTCGCGACAATGGTGACCAACAGGAAACCTTCTCCCAATTCATCAATCGGTTGGCTCACGATAAACCTGACCTGCGAATTTACATTCTCGAGTGGGATTTTGCCATGCTCTATTCATTGGAGCGTGAAGCCATGCCATTGTTGAATTTCGGGTGGAAGACCAATCAACGGATCCATTTCGAGCTCGACGATGATCATCCGGTCGGCGCCTCGCATCATCAGAAGATTGTTGTGATCGATGACCGATTGGCGTTTGTCGGCGGTTTTGATCTGGCCAGCGGTCGCTGGGATACCCAGGAGCATGCGCCAGAACAACCGGAACGTTGCGACAGCGGAGAAACCTATGGGCCATTTCATGATGTGCAAATTATGGTCGATGGTGAGGCTGCTGCTGCGCTGGGATGTCTGGCCCGCGCCCGCTGGGAGCAGATGACCGGTGATGAGCTCCCCGCCGTAGAAGGTGTAGAGCATGACCCCTGGCCTGAAAGCACCCAGCCTGACCTCGAACGGGCCCGGGTCGCGATCCTCAGGACAATCCCTGAGCATAACGGTAATCCGGAAGTCCGGGAGATTGAAGGATTTTATCTCGATGCGATCGACCGGGCTAAATCCTCGATCTACATCGAGAACCAGTACCTGACGTCGCATGTCATCGGCACGGCCCTTGAGAAGTCTCTCTGCAAGCCGGACGGACCGGAGGTTTTGCTCGTGCTTCCACGCAAGAGTTCAGGTTGGCTGGAAGAGGAAACCATGGGCGCGCTGCGCCAGCTATTGCTCAAGAAGCTCATCCAGGCAGATCAACACCAGAGATTGAAGGTCTGTTATCCCGATCGAAAGGGGCTTAATTCAAATATCATCAATGTGCACAGTAAAGTTATGATTATTGATGATGCACTGCTGACGATCGGTTCCGCGAATCTCAGCAACCGTTCCATGGGATTCGATACCGAATGCAATCTCGCCATGTCTGCGGAAGGTCAAACGCGCGTGCAGAAAGCAATCGCCGGATTTCGCAACCGCTTGCTCGCCGAGCATCTGGGGGCATCTCCGGATAACGTCGCCTCTTGCATTAAGGAAACCGGGTCGTTGTTGGCGACTGTAAGGGCCTTGAACAAAAGTGAGCGTTCACTGCGTGATCTACCGCATGTAGAAAATGATTCCCTGACCGAGACTCTTTCGGCAAGAGAAATCGTTGATCCTGAGCGACCAATCAGCATAGAACGCCTGCTTGATTATCTCGGCGTTGGCACAGACACCTCTGACAGCGAGGCCGGTGTTAGACGGAAGGCATGGCGGTTTGCCATGGTGATCACGTCAGCGTTGCTGCTGGCGATCCTCTGGCGCTGGTCACCGATCAGCCACTGGTTGACTATGGACAACCTTTTGGCCACTGTAGACTCCATCCGTGAGAGTTCTATGCTCGTGCCGATCGTTCTGTCCGTTTATGTCGTTGGTAGCTGTCTGATGTTTCCGGTGACCTTGATGATCCTGGTCACGGCGCTTAGTTTCGGACCTTTCATGGGATTTGCCCTGGCTTTCTGTGGCAGCCTGATGGGGGGGCTTGCCAGCTACCTGCTGGGCCGCTGGCTCGGTCGTGACGTCGTACGCAAGTTGGCCGGAGAGAATATCAATCGTTTGAGTCGCAAGCTCGCACGACGTGGCTGGCTGGCCATTGCGCTGGTTCGCATCGTCCCGATTGCCCCGTATACGATCGTCAACATGGTCGCCGGCTCGACGCATATCTCGACCCGCTCATTTCTGATCGGCACATCCATTGGCATGGGGCCCGGCATTCTGGCGATCATGCTTTTCGAAGGGGGGCTGGAACGTGCCATTCGTGAGCCTGGATGGTTGAGCGTGGCCGTGTCCATTGTTGCCGTGATCTGTGCCGTACTGGTGCTGATCTTCTTCAAGCGCTGGCTGTTGAATCGGGATGTGAACCATGACCGGTAAACGCAAACTGCGTCTGGCGACCTGGAACATACACCGGGGCATAGGTCTGGACGGAAAACGGGATCTTGCACGGACCGCCCAGGTCATCCAACAGATGGCTCCGGACCTGATCGGCCTGCAGGAAGTCGACAATCACATCGAAGAGTACGGAGACAACCTTGAGTTATTGGGAAACCTGACTGGCATGTCAGCGATTGCAGGACCGACCATGCAGCGCAGGACAGGTGACTATGGCAACGCACTCTTGACAAGGCTGCCGATCTCGGGCATCGAAAGGCACGACCTGAGCGTGAGGCAACGCGAACCACGCGGTCTCCTGATTGTTCACCAGGACTGGCTGGGTGAACAATTACAGGTAGCGGTGACCCATCTCGGTCTGCGCCCCGGGGAACGACGCTGGCAAGTCCGCCGGTTGATTGAATGTCTCTCCCCGGAAGAACGAAAACCGCTGATCTTGATGGGTGATTTTAATGAATGGCTCTTTTGGGGGCGCCCGATGCGTTGGCTTCATCAACACTTTGGTTCTATCCATTCGCCAAAGACTTACCCGACACGTTGGCCTCTGTTCCGCCTCGATCACATCCTGGTCGACCCACCGGGGTGTTTACATGAGAAGGAGATTTTCAAGAGTCCGCTGTCACGTGTCGCATCCGACCATCTGCCATTGATCGCACATTATTCCAATTGACACGCGGCTAAGGTCATTCTTTGTACTCTGGTTTCTGCCGGGTCTTGATGATTGAATCTTTTTGCTGGACAAGAGTGCCGCTTAGAGGACAGCCGGCAAGGTAACCATTACTTTACCATCGAAAGGGCTGATACGATGCCTGAGAAACCCAGAAAGAAACAAGATGCAAAAAAAACACTTCATGATGAAGAAAAAGCTCTTGATGCGTCGAAAACAGAACGAGAGATCGAACGCGAAGAGGAAGATCGGGAATTTGTTCCGGTTATTGTGAAACGCACGGATGAGGCCAAGCGGCACCCGGATGATATCCTCGAGATTGCAATTGTCGAGGGGCTTGAGCAATTGGAACGACCATCACTGTCCCTGTTCCTCTCGGCAATGGCCGCCGGACTGATCCTCGGTTTCACCGCCATGTCCGTAGCCGTCGTCGAAAGCCAGACTTTGGCTGCGAATTTATCCAATGCCTCACGGTTGCCGACCGCACTGGTCTATCCTCTCGGCTTTGTACTCTGCATCATCAGCGGCACGCAGCTCTTCACCGAACACACTGCCACCGCAGTCTACCCGATCCTGGATCGTCTTGGTCAGCTCAAGGACCTCATTCGATTGTGGCTGATCGTTATCGTCGGCAACCTGTGTGGTGCCATGATCATTGCCGTGTTTCTGTACGCAGCCGACGATGTCGTCCGGGCAGAGCCGGGGTATGTGGCAATCGGCCATCATCTGGTCAAATTCGGTGGCGGCTCCCTGTTCATCAGCGCGCTTCTCGCCGGTTGGCTGATGGCGCTTGGCGCCTGGCTGGTGATGGCGGCCCAGTCCACACTCAGTCAGATGGTTTCAATCTACATCGTCACCTTTATCATTGGCATGGGCGGGCTGCACCACTCCATAGCCGGTTCAGTAGAGATTTTCACAGCTTATCTGATAAGTGATGATTTCAACGTGTCTCAAGTCATTCGCTTTATCGGCTTGGCCATCTGCGGCAACCTGGCAGGAGGCAGTATCTTCGTTGCACTGCTGAACTACGGCCACATTCGTGAGACCCAGAAGACGACACCGGAATAGCCGTATGGAACATCAAAACGTATACTTGTTTTGACGTGTTTGGTCCGAACCTTCCTGGAGTCCGGAAGACTCTTAGAGTTTCTTGAGCAATTGGCGGGCTGCCGTCTGTACAGGGTCCCAGACCGGCGAAAAAGGCGGAGCGTAGCTCAGGTCGAGATCGATCAGATCTGTGACGGTCATCCTGGCTGTCAGTGCGGTAGCAATGATGTCGATGCGTTTGGCTGCTCCTTCCATACCGACAATCTGCGCACCTAGCAGGCGACCGCTGCCTTTCTCACCGATCAGTTTCACTGTGATTCGCCCGGCTCCCGGGTAATATCCAGCGCGGGTCCTGGTTTTGACGGTCTCTGCAGCATAATCGAAATCGAGATTTTGCAACTCCTTTTCCTGAAGGCCGGTCCGCGCAACCTCGACTTTGCAGATCTTGCTGACCGCTGTCCCGACAACACCCGGAAAGCAGGCATCCCCGCCTGAGAGGTTGGTGCCCGCAATCAGGCCCTGCTTGTTAGCGACCGTACCCAGGGCGACATAAAACGGTTGGCCGGTCAGGCGGTGCACGGTAGCGACGCAATCCCCTGCGGCCCATATATTAGCTGTGGCAGTGCGCATGCGGTCATCAACCTTGATTGCATTCTTGACGCTCAGTTCAATACCGGCGGCTTCAGCCAGTTTCGAATTGGGTCGTACACCCATACCGAGGATCACAATGTCAGCCGGCAAAGTCCGCTGATTGGTAACGACCGCCTGAACCTTGCCGTTGGTTGACTCGAATGCTTCGAATTCTTCTGACAGGTAGAGGTTGACCCCAATATCTCTTAACGCTTGGGAAACCAGGGCCCCCATGTCCGGATCGAGTGTGTCCATCACCTCCCGGCCGAGCTGAATCAATGATACCTTGAGATTCTGCCGCACCAGTGCCTCGGCCATCTCCAGCCCGATGTATCCGCCGCCGACCACGACTGCATTCTTTGGCTTATTCTGTTCAATAAACTCCTTGATCCTGATCCCCGACGCCAAAGTGGATAACCCGAAAATACCATCGGCTCCGGCCCCTGGAACATCAGGACAGTATGGGCAGGCTCCGGTGGCAATCAGGAGTTGATCAAAGGCTTCGGAAATGTCAGCACGGCCATTGTGTCTGATCATGACGCGCTGTGCTATCGGATCAATCGCGACAACTTCGTGACCGGTCCGGACATCGATCGCATATTTATCGCGAAAAGTAGCAGGGGATCTGGCAACCAGGCTGTCAATATCGTCGATCAGTCCACCGATATAGTAAGGCATGCCACAGGCTGAATAAGAAGTGTGAGCTGTCTTCTCCAATACCAGTATGTCCCGGTCTGGGTTGACACGGCGGATCTTCGATGCTGCACTCATTCCGGCGGCATCTCCGCCTATGATGACAATGCGGTCTTTGGACATTTATGCAGACTCCTTGTGCTTATCCGGATACCGGGCTCATCCCTTTGCTTTTCAACTCTTCAAGTGCTTGCCGGTTCTTATTCAATCCTTCCAATCCCATCCCACGCAACACCTCCTGCGTCTTGCTGAATTGAATGGATGCGTATTCGACCACCTGGATGTGGTTTCCCCAGGGGTCGAGAAAATCGAGGCCTGTCTCTGAAGGGCTGGGCAAAATTTTGCAATCAAGTTGCTTGACCTTTTGACGCATAATCTCTCGGTCATCGACGACCAGTCCGAAATGACGTTTGGTGTCTGGTGACTGACTCCGCCCTTCACTCAGATTCAGAAACTGGTCTCCAAGGTCTATAAATGCCATCTTTTCTTTGCGGCCACGCAGTTTGAACGTCAGGATTTCACAGTAAAAAGCCAGGGCTTCGTCGATGTCACTGACCTCAAGGGCAACATGATTGATGCCGATTGCCGTCGCTTTGTCCGGTTTGTTTGGCATGACGTTTCTCCATTTTAATAAATAAAAATGACGGCAAACACCGTCATTCCCCATTGAACCGGGATGCAGCTACTGTCAGTCTGATTATTCTTGACAATACCACCAGACAATAAGTGTCTTTCCCCAAACGGACAAAATTAAGGGCCGAAACTTTCTCTAAGCAATTCTTTCAAGGTTCTTCCACAACAGGACATGTCCTGTTTTTCAGCATCCTGCTTATTGTAAGTCTTTTTGCAGGTTTCACACGCAAAAGCCGACTTTTCCTGTAGTTCTTTTTCTGCATCAGTAAATCGGTCTGTGTATTTGGTTGCCATAATTATCTCCTTTCCTGGTTCTCTTGTGACAGAAACAGCCCTTGACATGCTCTCCAAAAATAATGTTTCAAAATAAACGAACCTATAACCTAATCAAAGGCTATGTACAACCAACGCAAAGGCGCTAAGTATAAAGAAAGACGCTAAGACAACCTTTCTCAGCAATTATGTTATTTATGCTTTTACTTTGCGTCTTGCTCCTATTCTCTGCGTTAATTTTTCTCTTTGCACCTGATGCCATTGACAACAAATATGACTATTGTTTGGGTTATAGGTCTGCTTATTGAATATACAACAAGTTTAGCAGTTGACGGCCATTAGGCAAGGGGCTGTTTGCTTCTGTTGATGGCAGAAAAAAATTGCATATCCCATATTCCGTTACTTTCGAAAGGACAATCAAGTTGCTAAAGTTTCGAACTTTTAGCCCGTTATTGCCTGTCTGGATTTTCCAGATGGCGCTCCTGATGCATCGTTTTATCACTTGGCCCTAATCAAGCCACCTCACTCCCGGTCAGACCGAAATTTTCTTCGAGCACCTGGAAGATCTCCAGGTATTTGGCGTGGACTTCGTGGCGGTCTTCCTCTTCAGGCTTGCTGCTCTGGTTGCTGTGGTCAATCATGGCCGCCTGGCGCAACAGAGCATCGCGCTGCTCAGCAAAGCGGGTGAAAGGGATGATGCGCTTGATGCCTTCCAGCAAATGGAGCGTCACGGCTATATGGGAACGGCTATACTGCCGTATCTGGTTAAATGCCAGATCGAGAATCCTGCGGAAAGAGGGTGGTGTGTCGATAATCCTGATCCGATTGTCCTGATCCTCGTGACCGGGTGCGGGGAAGGCACGTTGGGCGAAATCGCAAAGCGCCAGGACCAGGTGGTCGATGCAGGACATGGCCGTGAACGGGTCGTTGATGCCAGGCGACAGGGCGCGACTGGCAATTTCGACCAACTCGTTGATGAGCAGTTCAAGGTCCTGATTCTGGGATCTCTGTCGTCCGGTGATGAAATGTCGATTGATCTGTTTACAGAGATCTTCGTCGTCTGCAGCTTCGGCTGGGAAGACTTTCACCAGGGTGGAATCGGGCATCAGAAAGTACCCGATGCGATGTAGAATTTGCAATACCAGGTCGTGCCTGGAAGCCAGTTCGAGTAGGCCGTTGTGATCGATAGCCTGCAGATAGCCGGCTCTGTCGTAAGTGATCGGCACGGCCTGTTCTGCAAACCCTTCCGGGAGGATGTCGGTCATCGCCATTTCATTCTCCCTTGGGCTTGTGCTCTGGGGGTTCTTCTCAGGGAATAATTTTTCAACCGTTTTGGCCAGATCTCTACTGACGTTGGCGATCACATTGGAGACCTGGATCGAGATGGTGATGTTGTGGATGAAGTAGATCAGCATACCGACACAGACCACGGCCAGGACGAGGGCGCAGAGGATTGAAAGGTGGGGGATAAAGCTTTGGCCATTCCTCTCATTGACGGTCCGAAGCACTAACAGGCAATACAGGTAAGTGGCGGTCACAGTACCTAATACGATTTGATTCCCCCGATTTCGCAGGAAATTCTTCAACAATCGCGGACCGTACTGCTGGGCTGTGAGGGAAAGGGAGACAATGGTGATGGAGAAAACCATGCCGGTTACCGTGATCATGGAATTTGCCACGGTGGAGAGTAAGCTCCGTGCACCGGCGGCGCCGGTCAATTTAATCCAGGAAAGATCGAAAAACTCCTGTTCAGCATTCAGCAAATCGATAAACAGAAGTATTGTAGAAAGTGCCGCCGCCTGAAACGCCATGATGGAAGGGATGAACCAGTAACTTGACTGCATTCTCTCGTAAAGATTTGCAATCTTGGTGCGCATGTCATCCTCCTTGAAATCTAAACCAAGTATAGACGAAGAACGGAGCCTGCCAAGTTGCTGTTGCAGGATTACACTGGTCACAAGGATTGTTTGTGAACATGCTACGAAACTGATTATTCGAGCTGATACAGCATGGTGGATTTCTTTTGCAAAAACATCACTACGGCCATACCTACAGGCAAACTAAGCGTACCGAGGCTTTTACTGCCATCAAAAGTAGCAATCATCTCATTGCCCCTCTTCCTTGATTTGATACTATATTTAGTGTCCACTTGGAAACTCCGGGGTGCACGACCGCCATTTCCGGAAGATAACTATCTAAGTGCCGCGAACTTGAGTGTACGGTTTTCCAGGCTGATCGAGGTATTCAGAGCGATGAAAGGAGGAACAAATGGCTATTAAAAAATATGGTTCAGCTGAATGGCAAGGTGGTTTGAAGGACGGTAAAGGGACGATCTCGACACAAAGCGGCGCACTCGATTCATATCCTTATGGATTCAAACAGCGATTTGAGGGCGTAAAAGGCAGTAATCCTGAAGAATTGATAGGCGCGGCGCATGCTAGCTGTTTTTCGATGGCGTTCTCTTTGATGCTGGAAAAAGAAGGCTTTACTGCGGATTACATCAAGACCAAGGCAGAGATTACCCTGGAAGAAGTGGAGGGAGGTTTCGCGGTGAGTGGAAGCCATCTGATAATGACGGCAAAAATCCCGGGTGTGGATGATGCCAAGTTCAAGCAGATCGCGGACAAGGCCAAAGAGGGTTGTCCGATCAGCAAACTCCTGGTTACGAAGATTACTCTGGATGCTTCGCTCAGGGAGTGAAGTTTAAAAAGGCCTTGACTGCCGAAGATCGATCGACAAGTAAAAGTAAATTGTCGCTTGCCGTCCCATGCCAGCCCTGTCCGGCAAAGGCTGGATGAAGCCTGTGATCTTCGCCAGCCGCAATCCCCTATCCGGCAATCTCTTCGCTTTGTCGTGGATATCCGATTCAGTGGTTGTGGTTGTCTTCCTGAGCGTCAGACATTTTCCAGAATGGAGGTAATGATGCAGGTATTTGTAACAGGCGGAACGGGATTTGTCGGCAGTCATGTGCTGAAACAACTTTCGACAGCGGGACATCAGGTTGTGGCGCTGGTGCGTCGTGGATCGGAAGACAAGCTGATCCACGCTGATAACATTGCTGTGCATCTCGGAGACGTCACAGACCCACACAGTCTGAAGGGCGGCATGCAGGATTGCGATGCCGTCATCCATCTGATTGGCATCATCCGGGAATTCCCGGGCAAGGCGATCACTTTCGAGCGACTACATGTTGAAGCAACCCGTCACGTAACCGATGCGGCTATGGCTCAGGGAGTCAGACGGTTTCTGCACATGAGTGCCAACGGTGCCCGGGCGAATAGTGAGATCGATTATTTCAGGTCCAAATGGCAAGCCGAAGAAGTCGTTCGGGGTGCAGACCTTGACTGGACGATCTTCAGGCCTACGCCGATATTCGGCAAAGACGGCGAGTTTATCGAGACGCTGATTACAATGGTTAAAAAATTACCGGTCGTGCCGGTGATCGGGGACGGCCAGTATCGATTGCAGCCGGTTGCGGTGGAACAGGTGGCCGAAACCTTCCTGAAAGGCATTGCCATGACGGAAACCATAGGCCAGACCTATCACTTGGGGGGTGCAAACAGCTATTCCTTTAATACGATCATAGATCTGATTGGAATGGCTCTTGGCAAAGGTGATGTGACAAAAATCCATCAGCCGGTCGCTCTGACCAAGCCGTTTGTCAAGGTGCTGCAAGGCTCTGAGAAGTTTCCCATGACAACCGACCAGCTGGCCATGTTGCTGGAAGGAAATGAATGCAACCAGCAGCCCTGGGCGGAGATATTCGATATCGAGCCAAATTCCTTTGCTGACGGCATCGAAGATGTCATCAGTGAAGAGAAATAAGATGCGTGAAACAAGACCACGTTGCTTTGCCAGAACCAAGTCCGCCAGGACGGAGGTGATTGATGGATTTGCGAAAATTTTCAACTGTCAGAAATGCGATGCAGATGTATGGCTGAAAAAATGTAACCCGGCAGGTAAAAATGCCTGAATGGTAGATGTTTGCCCATTGCTCGCTGGTTATCGTGCGATATGATTATTGTCAGGCTTATGAGAAATGGTGGTGAGCCACTGTAACTATTTTCAGGTATCATGGAAAAACACCCGGAAGAATCTGGAAACGCATTCCTGCCGAAGATATGAGGAGAATATTATGAGTGAAGAAAAGAAGGATGTGAATATCTATGATTTTGCCTTGAAGATGGAACTCGATGGCAAGTCTTTCTACGCCAGGCAGGCCAAAGCAACCGACATCCCCGGCCTGCGCACGATATTTTCACGTCTGGCCGAAGACGAACAGAAACATCACGATGCGATTCAGAGGCTGAAAAAGCGCTCTGGGCCTTTGAACATGGCAACATCAACCGTGCTCGAAGACACCAAAAATGTTTTCCAGCAACTACGCGAGTCCGGTAAAACCCCGGAGAGTCTCTCCGATGATCTCGAAGGTTACCGCTACGCCATGAAAGTCGAAGCTGAAAGTTTCCGACTTTATGAGGATGCCGCCGAAAAAGAGAATGACGAAGTTGTTCGTCAGGTCTTGCTGCGCATCGCCGAGGAGGAGCACGAACATTTCAACATTCTTGAAAATGTTTATCATTTCGTCAATGCGCCGAACCAGTATCTGGCCTGGGGCGAATTCAGCAACCTCGACGAATTCCGTAATTTCGGTCGGGACGTCGACATCATGGAGGGCAAAGAGACGCCTGAAATTCAACCCGACATTTCCAATAAATCTCCTGATGAGGAACGGAGCGAATAGTAATATTTGGGGTGCATCTCCACGTCCGGCATCGCTGATGGACACGAAAATGGTCCGCGAATGGTTCGGTACTCCGAGAACCACTGTCGAGCAGGGGGCCGGCGCATTGGAACGTCTGGTGTTGACAGAGGAGCTGCAAGGGACGACAGGAGCTTACTTTGACGGGCAGCATTTGGCCAGAGCGGCAGATCAGGCTTACGACGAGGAGGCGAGACGCCGACTCCGGGAATTGAGCCAACGCTGGGCCGGCTTATGAATATTTAACAGACATCTGATGAAGCAACTTCAGTAATCAGATGCCTTTAATCCAGGCTACATCCAGCTGGAAAGGGCCCTCCTGGCGATCGGCGATGAAGAGGCCGAAACTCTTGATACTGGTCGTGTCCAAGGGGGCGACAGTAGAAAGCTTGACGCCGTGATGGGTAGGAGTAAAGGTTTCAAACGGCAGAGCGATCTCCTGCCAGGTATCCTTCCGGGTGTTAAAAGTCGTCTGGTAGCTGACGCCATCGAAATACAGATCTGTCCGCAGGCTGAGTTTGAATGCTTTGCCATCACCGCGCAGTCGCAGCGCGAGACCTGAGTACTGTCCCAAGTCGAAGTTGTCAGAGCTGGATCTGATCGAGGCGAAGCCGCCGTTGTTCTTAAGAGAGACTGTGCCTGTGAAACGTAAACCGATGTTGTCGATGTATATGGCCTGACTCTGCGAACAGCCGCCCATGATACGGTCATCGACGGCTTGCCAGCTGCCAACAGCCTGTGCTTCGCTAAAATCTAGGATCATCTTTTCTGATGTAGCGTTCATAATTTATCTCCGGAATGAATCCGTTTTTCTCCAATTGCATGATTGAAGCTTTCAGGCTTCTACCGCGACTCAAGGGCATATGTCAACATCATGCGCGTTGAAAGTGACGTTTTAATGTATGTTGCCGGTCACTGTGTTGTGGCTTGCACTGGCAAAATCGACCCCTGCCATGATAAGTTGACCTTCCTCTTTTCTCTGGAGTCATTGTCTCATATCATGAAATTGTTAAGATCGTTACTTTTGTTGATTATCCCCGGTATGATCTTTTGTGCAGCCCTGTATCTGCGTCTCAAGGTTGCAATCCCCGTAACCTGGCAGCCACTGCTGACATTGTTTCCGTATCTGGCCGCTATCTCCGGTTTGTTCCTGGGTTGGCGTTTCAATCGTACCCGCGTGTTTTGGGTTATAGCCCTGCTGATCGTTGTTGAACGTGCTCTGACTCTGGCAACGCCCTTTGGTCGTGAGTACCTGCTGTTGATTGCGCCCCTCCTGGTTCCATTGAACCTGGTGTTTTACAGCTGGCGGTCAGAGCGCGGGTTGTTCACTTTGCATGGCCTGCTGCGCTTGCTGGCCTTTCTGTTCCAGTCGGGTTGTGTCGCCGTGCTTTATTATACCCGGCCCGGAGATGTGATGGCCTGGTTAAACCATCAACTGCTTCCCGGCGCTTTCATTGAGGATCTTCCATTTCCGCAAATCACCTTGCTCATAATGATCCTCAGTCTGATTGCGATGCTGTTTCGTTTCTACAAGAGACCGGAAGCCCTGGAAGGTAGTTTCTGTTGGACCCTGGTTGCCATTGTTTCCGGATTCTGGTGGCCGGAACATTTTGCTTTCTGGGGTGGAGTTGCTGCCTTTCTGCTGACAATAGCCCTTATTGAGAGCAGTTTCAACATGGCCTTTCATGATGAACTGACCGGTCTTCCAGCACGCCGGGCCATGAATGAGTTCCTGCTCAAGGTAGGCCGGCGTTATACGCTTGCCATGGTCGATGTGGACCACTTCAAAAAAGTTAATGATACCTATGGACATGATGTCGGCGACCAGGTTCTGCGCATGGTTGCAACCTGTCTGCGACGGGTGAGCGGGGGAGGACGTGCTTATCGTTATGGAGGCGAAGAGTTTACCGTGATTTTCCCAAGCAAGGATCTCGAAAAGGCTCTGCCACATCTTGAGGAACTGCGTGAAACCATTAGCCATGCTGGATTTATTGTCAGGGGACGCAAAAGGTCGAAGCAGAAGTCGGAGCAAACACAAAAGAAAAATTCCGGGAAAGCGACACTACAGGTTACGGTCAGTATCGGTGTGGCCACCCGGGATGATAAAAACACCACTCCGCAGCAATTGATTAAAGCCGCTGATCAGGCACTTTATGAAGCCAAGAAGGGCGGCCGGAACCAAGTGTGTACATCTTGACGCTGTTGAAGAAATCCATTGATCTTCATCCTCAAAAGGCCACCGATTATATATAACTCGGTGGCCCTTTGAGGTTTGGAGGTCCGCAAGGTTTGTCAGGTGACTTTCTCTTCCGGATAGGCGGTGATGTGATGGATCGAAAGGTCAGAGCCACGGAATTCGTCCTCTTCGCTAAGGCGGAAGCCGAATACCTTGATGATTACGCTGTAGACAACAAAGCCGGTAACCAGAGCATAAATAATGGCGAACAGGCTGCCGGCCAGCTGTGACATAAAACTGACACCACCGAGGCCGCCGAGGCTATTGTAACCGAAGATGCCGGTAGAGATACCTCCCCAGGTGCCGATCATGCCATGTAGCGGCCAGACACCGAGCACATCGTCGATCTTGAGTTTTTCCTGCTCCCACTTGAAGCCATAGACAAAAATCAGCGCTCCGAACCCACCGATCAGAAAGGCGGCCAAGGGGTGTACCAGGTCAGAGCCGGCACAGATAGCGATCAGGCCGGCCAAGGCACCGTTGTGAGCAAAGCCAGGATCAGATTTTGTGGCAACTACGGCAAAGATGACGCCGCCAACCATTGCCATCAAGGAATTGACGGCCACCAGGCCTGAGATGCCGTTGAGACTCTGGGCGCTCATGACGTTGAAGCCGAACCAGCCTATCGCCAGAATCCAACTGCCGAGAGCCAGAAAAGGAATGTTGCTGACTGGAATAGCGTGGCTTTTGCCGCGCACCCAACGGCCCATGCGGGGGCCGAGCAGGATAACGGCGGGGAGGGCGATCCAGCCACCCATGGAGTGGACAACAACGCTGCCGGCAAAATCATGGAACGGCGCCCCGAAAGTCCCTTCAAACCAGGCCTGCAGGCCGGTATTGTTTTGCCCCCAGATCAAGGATTCGAAGAACGGGTAGGTAAGGCCGGCAAAAATTGCACCGGCCAGGACTTGTGGCCAGAAGCGGGTCCGTTCCGCAATGCCGCCGGAGATGATCGCCGGAATGCAGGCAGCGAAGCAGAGGAGGAAAAAGAATCGCACCAGCTCATAGCCCTGATTTCCGCCAAGCAGTCCTTCAGCTGAAACAAAAAAGTGGATACCGTAAGCGATCGGATAGCCAACCAGGAAGTAGACGACAGTCGAGACTGACCAGTCGGTGAGGATTTTTACCAAAGCATTTGTCTGGTTTTTTTTACGGACGGTACCGACTTCCAGGAAGGCAAAGCCAGCGTGCATGGCAAATACCATGACAGCTCCAAGCATCAGGAACAGGACGTCGCCGGAATTGGTAAGAGAGTGAACTGCAGGATCCATGGATGAAGACCTCCTCGTCTTATGTCACTAGCTGCAGACAACATTGTCCGAGCGCTGTCAATTCACTCTTCAATACTTGTGCCGTATTTATTGCCTGTTATTATAGGTACTTAGATGTTATCTTCGAGTCGCAGAAACAATTTGTGCCTATTTGTCAGGCAGGTGTGGCCTGATAAATAGGCAGAGGCTCTGTCTTTTCCCGACGGCAAGTCCCGAAAAAGTTAGAGTTAGTGTCCATCCGGAAACTCTAGGTGAGAGGTGAGTTTATGCCTGTGCCGGCAAAAAGAAATTTTATAGTCAACTTTTCCAGAGGTTTTTTTGCACCGTTCCGCAGTGTCAGGATGTTGCGCAACAATCCCCGACTCATCCAATACATCCTGATTCCTTTTTTGATCAACGCTCTCGTGTTTTCAGGAGCCGTGTATCTGGGGCTGGATTTTTTCGGCAGCACCGTCGTTGAACACATACCCCAGGGAGAAACCTGGTACTGGTCTGTGATTTACTGGTTTGTCTGGGTTATCGCAGTACTTCTGACCGCAGTCCTGGTTTTTTTTAGCTTTACGGTGGTGGGTAATCTCCTGGCATCACCGTTCAATGATCTGTTGTCAGAACGTACTGAAGAGGTTTTGAGCGGCGATGTCAGCGATGAAACTTTTTCTCTAGGCAGGTTTCTCCACGATGCTTTGCAGACAATCTTGATGGAAGCCAAAAAGATGTGGGTGTTTGTTGTGGTCATGGTGTTTATCCTGCCGCTCAACCTGTTCCCCGGTATCGGCAACAGCATCTATACGCTTCTGGCGGTCAGCCTGACGCTCTTTTTTCTCTGCTTCGAATACCTGAGTTTTGTAATGGTACGTAAACACAAGTTCTTTCACGAACAGAAGAGCTACATTTTCGCACGAAAATTCCTCATGCTTGGTTTTTCCTGCGGTGTTATGGCCCTTCTGGCCATCCCCTTCTTTCAACTGTTCTGCATTCCCCTTGCAGTGATCGGGGCAACCCGTCTCTGGTGCGAGGAAGAAGGCCTGATCGAGCATGATCGCAGTGCAGCCCTGGTGATGAATTATGAGAAAAACGAATAAGGGACTCTGGTGATGAAAGATCTACTCCTCCGGGCAGTTCTCGAAGCCGGGACACTGCTCATGGAAAAATTCGAAACTGGTATCCGCGTCGAGTTCAAAGGAAAATATGACCTGGTGACAGAGGCAGACCGTCAATCGGAAACTCTCATTGTCAAACGGATACGTGAAAAGTTTCCTGATCACGATATCCTGGCAGAAGAAGATGACTATGGCCGCTCGGACTCCGATCATCGCTGGATCATTGACCCTCTCGACGGCACGACGAATTATGCCCATGGTTTTCCATGGTTTGCTGTGTCTATTGCGTTGGCAATTAACGGTAGGTTGGAACTTGGCGCAGTCTATAATCCGTATGTGGATGAACTCTTTTTTGCAGAACGTGGCGTTGGCGCGTTTCTGAATGATCGTTGTTTGAAGGTCTCGACAATAAGTACCCTGGAGCATTCGTTGCTGGCGACAGGATTTGCTTACAATCATAAGAAATGCGAGGCGAACAACTACGACTATTTTACACGATTCCAGAAAGAAGCTCAGGCGTGTCGCCGACCAGGTGCTGCCAGCCTTGATCTGGCCTGCGTGGCTGCCGGACGTTTTGATGGCTTCTGGGAGATGTTTCTTAAGCCCTGGGATCTCGCAGCCGGGATTCTGCTGATCGAAGAGGCCGGTGGTCAGGTGAGTGATTTCGATGGCAAGCCGATGACTCTTGACTCCCTAGAGTGTCTGGCCAGCAATCGCCTAATACACGCCGATATGCAGATGATCTTACAGCAGGGATGTCGGCCTCAAAAAGATTCTTCTGTCTGAGCTGAAGAAGCCTTCCATGATATTCCCGAAGAGGTTTTGATCGGGGATCCAGGCTCTTCGTTATTTGAAAAACTGGATCCCCGATATAGGCATACGGAGATGACAATCTTTTGCAAGAGACTCAACTAATTGGATTTATCCTGTTCCTGAGTTTCTTCATGAGGCTGTACTTGTGAAGGTTCCTCGGCTCTGATTTGTTCTACTTCTGCTTCAATGGTTGCTGCTTCGGCTTTCAGTTCATCAATCCTCTTCAAGATCTCCTTAACTTCAAGCAGATTAAGAATGTCCTTTTCCCCGGCTTCACGTAGATCATCGATCAATTTTCCAAGATCGGCATGAGCCACATGAATTTTTTTATGTAATGCGGATTGGTCAATTTTCTTTTGAACCAGTTTTTTGTACTGGTTCGCTTTAAACGTTGCTGCACTCCAGACGTGCTTAGTGCCTCCCCAGATCTTTTCGGTGGTCTCTTTCAAGCGATCGTGCTGTTCGTGCTGTTCAGGCTGCTGTTCTTCATGGCTTTCTTCCGGAGTTTCGATATCAGAGACTGGTTGGTTCTGTGTTTTTTTCTGATCAGTCATGGCTCACTCCCGTTCGGTAAATTAATATTATCCTTACTGTTTTATACTATCATTTTTAAATAGGCCGTCAAGAAGTCGGCATTTAGTCTCTATCTGGCAATTCTGTGTCGACACGAAGCTGTCATTAATGTGAAAACGAGCAAGTTCTCTTGAGGTTAAGGGAGTCAGGGTAAAAATCATTGCACTGACTGACACAGAGATTACTGAAAAGACCCGTTTCCCGGATAAAAAATTATTATAATGCATACTCTGGTGCATGCACAGGTTGCCCATTCAGTGGATTTGGTCTAAGCTTAAGCGTTTTTAAAAAATACAGATGAGATAAAAGGAGCGAGAGATGACAGTTGTTGACTCTACACCGTTGCAAATAGATTTGCGCCGCCATCTTCGTGAGTGTGATGAGGACAGGGATCTAACCCGTTTGATCTGCGAAATTGCTGATGCGTCCAAATACATCATTCACGCAATCCGCACCGGGGAACTCGGGATGGCCGGAACCTCGAACCTCTACGGTGAACAGCAGTTGGCCCTCGATGTCCTTTCCGACCGCATCATAATCAAGCGTCTACGCCATTCCGGGGTGGTCGCTAATCTGGTCTCGGAAGAAACCAGCGAGATTGTCCCTATTGATCCAGAGAACGATGACAAGTTTTCAGTGGCCTTTGACCCTCTTGACGGCTCATCGCTGGTTGACGTTAACCTGGCAGTAGGAACAATTGTTTCCATCTACAAAGGCAGAAACCTGTTGCAGGCTGGCCGCAACCAGGTGGCTGCAATGTACATATTGTACGGACCGCGAACCACTCTGGTATATTCCACGGGTAAAGGCGTTCATGAGTTCGGCATGAACAGCCTGATGGAATATACCCTTAACTATGAGAATATGCGCCTGGCCGGCCCGGCCCGGATCTATTCTCCCGGTGGCTTGCGCAGCAAATACACTCCGGGAACGGAAAAGTTTGTCCGTAATCTTGAAGTGAACGGCACCAAGCTGCGTTATTCAGGTGGTTTTGTTCCTGACATTAATCAGGTGCTGATTAAACGGGGTGGAATTTTTATGTACCCGCATCTTGCCGATGCACCTAATGGAAAATTACGCCTGCTCTTTGAACTGAATCCAATGGCTTATCTGATTGAGCAGGCCGGCGGTGCGGCTTCGGACGGTCGGCGGAGGATCCTTGATATCGAGCCGGACTGCGTCGACTTGTGTGCGCCAGTGTTTATCGGCACACAGGAAACAGTAACCATGGCTGAGCAGTGCCTTCGTGAAGAAGAGGGTTGATATCCCTTAAAAGGCATAGCTCTTACTCTTATCACATTAACAAACATCAAAGCCCGGCAGGAAAATCTGCCGGGCTTTGTATTACGAGAATGGACTGACGATCAGCTTGCCAGTTCCTTACCTTTTGTGTAACCCAGGTTGTAGGCTTTCTTGTTCAGGTCCTTGAAAGCTTCTGGCACTTTACGTAGTACTGCTTCTTCACCGGCATCCTTGGAGACGACGCCGGTCAAACCGATAACAGCACCAAGGGCAACGACGTTGGCGACAATCTCGCGACCGATGTCTTCCTTGGCCATGCGAGTGATCGGCAGGCGGTAAACAGTGAAATTGCCTTCTGGTGCACGCTGTACGAAGTCGGCGTCGAGCAACAGGATGCCACCTTCCTTGATGCCATTTGCGTACTTGTCGGCTGCTTCCTGGGTCATAGCCAGACAGGCATCGACGATCGTTGCTTTAGGATAGTCGATCGGTGCATCAGAGATGATAACCTCGGACTTGGAAGCGCCGCCACGCGCCTCAGGGCCGTAGCTCTGCGATTGTACAGCACTTTTGCCTTCAATAATCGAGGCAGCCTCTGCGAGGATGATTCCGGCGGTGATCAGGCCTTGACCACCCGCACCGGAAAAGCGAAGCTCATAACGTTCAGCCATGGTTCTTTCTCCTTTTCGTGGTGATCAGGCGCCCTGCGCCTTTTTGATGATATCTGCATACTGTGCGCAGTACTCGGGTTTGTCGGTATCATGAAACAGCACGCCGGTAAGAAATTTGCCTTCGAGCTGCTCTGCGGTCATTTTGGATGCAGCCTTTACGGGAACGGCACTGGCTTTAAGATATTTCATCATGTCGATGACGGAGCGAAACTTGTTGCGGCGGCCGTAAGTGGTCGGACAGTCGTCCAGAACCTCAATGATCGCCATACCCTTATGCTGGATCCCCTGAACGATCAACTTGTCAATTTCGCGGGGATGGGCTGCGGTCGTGCGCGCCACGAAAGTGGCTCCAGCGCCGATGGCCAGTTTGGAAATATCGAAGATCGGATCCGGGTTGCCGTAAGGTGTTGTCGACGCCTTGGCACCGGTCGGGGTGCAAGGTGAGAACTGGCCGCCGGTCATGCCGTAGATGAAGTTGTTCATCAGCACGTAGGTCATGTCAATGTTACGGCGGCAGGCATGAATGAAGTGATTGCCGCCGATAGCGGTTCCGTCACCGTCACCGCCACAGCAGATAACGTTCATTTCCGGTTTGGCCATCTTGACACCGGTCGCAAATGCTGCCGCGCGGCCATGGGCTGTGTGCAGGGTGCAGGCGTCGAGGTAACCGGGGAGGCGACTTGCGCAGCCGATACCGGAGACAACTGCAGTGTTTTTGCGATCCAGACCACAGGTATCCATAGCCCGGATAAGGCCCTTCATGACAATGCCGTGACCGCAACCGGGACACCAGATGTGCGGCAATTTACCGGGGCGGATCGACTTTTCGTAATCGTAAGCCATTAGAGGACCTCCTTGACTTTGGTCATAATCTGGCCGGGGTTGAGTGGATCGCCATCGACCCGGAATTCCCCTACAACAACACAGGCGCCTTTGGCGACGCGCTCGACTTCGTAGATCATCTGACCGAGATTCATCTCGGCGACGACGATTGCCTTGGCTTTGGCGGCCAGCTCTGCAGTACGCTTCTCCGGGAAGGGCCAGAGGGTGATGGGGCGAAAAAGCCCGGCCTTGATGCCTTCCTTGCGCAGTTCATTGACGGCATAACGGGCGGAACGGGAGGTTGAACCGTAGGCCCATACAATAACATCGGCATCTTCGGTCAGGTACTCTTCATACGACTCGATATCAGCGATGTTGTCCGTGACCTTGTCGATCTGGCGACGTTCTTCGGCATCAACCAGGCTGGCTTTGGTGGTTGGAAAACCGTCGTCTGCTTTATTCAGTCCGGTGACGTGAAATTTGTAACCGGAACCAAAAGCGGCCAGCGGCGGGACCTGACCTTTGGTCGAATCGTAAGGCTTATAGGTTTCGGGGCCATCGGTTGGAGCTTCGCGATTGATGACTTCAAGTTCGCCCGGTTCGGGAAAAACGATGCGCTCGCGCATATGACCGACGATCTCATCGTAGAGGACCTGTACCGGCATGCGGTATTTCTCCGCCAGATTAAACGCCCGAACTGTCTCGGAAAAGATCTCCTGGCAGGATGCAGGAACCAATGCAATAGCTGCGTGGTCGCCATGTGTGCCCCACTTGGCTTGCATGACATCGGACTGGCCGGGGCCGGTCGGCATGCCTGTCGAAGGACCTCCACGCATGACGTTGATGATCACGCAGGGGATTTCAGCTATACATGCGTAGCCGATCAGCTCCTGTTTAAGCGAAACACCAGGACCGGAAGTCGCGGTTAACGCTTTGGCACCAGTAAGGGAAGCACCAATGATCGATGCCATAGCACCGATCTCGTCTTCCATCTGAATAAATTTGCCGCCGATTTTCGGCAGCTCACCTGAAAGGACTTCGGCGACCTCGGTCGAGGGTGTGATGGGGTAACCACCGAAGAAATTGCACCCGGCATAAAGAGCACCTTGTGCGCAGGCTTCGTTCCCCTGTAGCAGAGCAACTTTCTTAGCCACGTTTCTCTCCTTGTATAGAAATGGATTGTTTACTCGTCATGGACTTTGATGGCGAAGTCCGGGCAGAGCAGCTCGCACTGCATGCATTTGATGCAGTCTTCAGGTCTTGGGACTGTGACCAAAAAGACGTCCATCTCCAGGACATTCTTCGGGCAGAATTCGACGCAGATACTGCATCCTTTGCAGTTACGCTCGATAATTTCGAGTCTGGCACCACTCATTCTGTTTCGTCTCCTTTGTGCTTGGTTTATCGCTTGAAACCGGCGAATTTTGCGGCGAAAGATAGCATGATTGATTCTCTCTTGCCACTATAAATTTTGAAAGCAGTATGCTTTTTTGTATATATTTAGCGAGGCTTTAAAAAAAGCAGGCAAATCATACTAAATTACGACCTGAACAAGAAAGAAGGGCAATGTTGCCATTGCCCTTCTCTGGACTTAACAACGTTGCTAACTTAGAGGTTGAGGCTGTCCACGAGACCTTTGACAGCTGCAACCGACTTGTCCATCATCGCTTGCTCATCAGCATCGAGCTTGAATTCGAGGATCTTTTCAACGCCTTCAGAGCCAAGTACGGTCGGTACGCCAACGTAGTAGCCTTTGACACCGAATTCACCGTTGAGGTACACACAGGTTGGCAGAACCCGCTTCTGGTCCTTGAGGATCGACTCGGCCATAGCGATGGCTGAGGAAGCCGGTGAATAGAAGGCTGAACCGGTCTTGAGCAAGGCAACCACTTCGCCGCCGGCAGCGCGGGTGCGCTTGACCATGGCTTCCATGACTTCATTGGCCTTTTCCTTCGACTTGTATTTGTTCTCCAGGAGTTCGAGAACCGGAATGCCCTGAACGCTGGCGTAGCGAATCAGCGGCACCATGTCGTCGCCGTGTCCACCGAGGGTCATGGCATTGACATCTTTCACGGACACGCCCAGTTCCCAGGCGATAAAGGCTTTAAAACGGGCGGAATCGAGTACGCCGGCCTGGCCGATGACGCGGTTGTACGGGAAGCCGGTGACTTTCTGACACAGGGTCACCATGGCGTCGAGTGGATTGGAGATGATGATCACAAATGATTTCGGCGCGTACTTTTTGATGCCTTCGGCGACCGAGGTCATGATCTTGGAGTTAACTTCAATCAGGTCATCACGACTCATGCCCGGTTTGCGCGGCAGGCCTGCTGTGACGATGACAATCTCAGAGCCCTCGATGTCCTCGTAGCTGTTGGTGCCCTTCAGGTTGATGTCAAAACCATCAACAGGGGCGGCTTCGGCAATGTCCAGGCACTTACCCTGGGGCAGGCCTTCGACAATATCGAACAGCACCACATCACCCAGTTCGCGCAAAGCACAAAGTTGAGCCAATACTCCACCAATCTGTCCACCGCCGATCAATGCAATTTTTGGTCTTGCCATTGTCTCTCTCCTCGTAGTTGGAATAAAGAACGGGATGGAACCAGGCTCCGTCCCGTCCGCGTTTAATTACATGCTGTCGATAATTGCATTCAAGGTTGCGCTGGGACGCATCGCCTGGCTCGTCTTGACCGGGTCCGGACGGAAGTAGCCGCCAATATCAACACGGCTACCCTGCGCAGCCAGCAGCTCTGCGTCGATCTTGGCGACGTTCTCTTCGAGTTCTTTAGCAACCTTGGTGAAGCGCGCCTTCATTTCGGCATCCTTATCCTGGGCGGCGATGGCTTGTGCCCAGTACAGGCTGAGATAGAAACTGCTGCCGCGGTTATCGATCTCTTTGACTTTTCGCGAGGGCAGTTTCTGATTCTCGAGGTACGTGCCAATCGCCGTATCCAATGTTTCTGCGAGGATGAGCGCCTTGGGGTTGTTGTCATTGGTAGAGCAGAGCTCCAGTGACGGCACCAGTGCACAATACTCACCCAGCGAATCCCAGCGAATATGACCTTCCTTAAGGAATTGCTGCACATGCTTAGGAGCAGAACCGCCGGCGCCGGTTTCAAACAGGCCACCACCAGCCAGCAACGGCACGATGGAAAGCATGCGGGCGCTGGTTCCCAGTTCAAGGATCGGGAAGAGGTCGGTCAGATAATCTCTCAGCACGTTGCCGGTGACAGAGATGGTGTTTAACCCCTTGCGAACGCGTTCAAGAGAAAAATTCATCGCGTCAACTGCGTTCATGATGCGAATGTCCAAACCCGTGGTGTCGAACTCAGGAAGGTACTTGTTGACCTTCTTGATGATTTCAGCGTCATGGCCGCGCTTATCGTCGAGCCAGAAGATGGTCGGTTCACCTGTAGCCCTGGCACGGTTGACGGCCAACTTGACCCAATCCTTGATCGGCACATCTTTCGCCTGGCAGGCACGGAAAATGTCACCGGCTTCAACGTTCTGCTCGAGCAGCGTCTGGCCGGCTGCATTCACTATGCGGATGCTGCCGTCAGCAGGGGCTTCGAAGGTCTTGTCGTGAGACCCGTATTCTTCGGCTTTCTGAGCCATCAAACCAACGTTGGCAACACTGCCCATGGTGGCCGGATTGAATTGGCCGTTGCGCTTGCAGTCTTCGATGATCTCGCGGTACATGGTTGCATAACAGCGGTCGGGAACCATGGCGATGGTGTCCTGCAGTTCATCCTGAAGATTCCACATCCGGCCGCCGTCGCGGACAACGTTCGGCATGGAAGCATCGACGATGACATCGTTGGGAACGTGCAGGTTCGTGATGTTCTTGCGGGAATCGACAATGGCTAATGCCGGCTGTTTCGCGTAACAGGCGTTGATGTCGGCTTCGATTTCAGCTTGCTTGTCAGCAGGGAGTTTGCCGAGTTTGGCCAGGATATCACCGAGACCCTGGTTCGGGTTGGCGCCGATCGATTTGAGGGTGTCGGCGTGCTTCTCGAGGGCATCTTTGAAGTAAACCTTGACGCAATGACCGAACATGATCGGGTCGGAAATCTTCATCATGGTCGCTTTGAGATGCAGGGAGAGCAGAACGCCTTTCTCTTTGGCCTCTACTGCGGTCGCAGCGTAGAAATTGCGCAGTGCCGCAACATTCATGACGGAGCTGTCGAGAACTTCCCCTTGCAGCAGGTCCAGGCCCTCTTTCAGGATCTTGGTGTTGCCATCAACGCCAACGAACTCAATCTTGACCGTGTCAGCCTTGTCCAGGGTGACCGATTTCTCGGTTTCGTAGAAGTCGCCATTGTCCATGTGAGCGACACGGCATTGGGAAACTTTTGGCCAGTCCTGCATCATGCGGTGAGGATTCTTCTGGGCGAATTTCTTGACCGAAACCGCTGCGCGACGATCTGAGTTGCCTTCACGCAGAACCGGGTTGACCGCAGAGCCGAGGCATTTGGCAAAACGCGCCTGCAGCTGTTTCTCTGCATCCGTTGTGGCTTCTTCAGGATAGCTGGGGATATCGTAACCCTTTGCCTGCAGTTCCTTGATAGCCTCCTGCAATTGCGGAACCGAAGCACTGATATTCGGCAATTTGATAATATTGGCTTCGGGCTTCTTTACCAATTCGCCCAGTTCAGCCAGGAAGTCGGGGATCTTCTGTTCTTCGGTCAGGTTGTCGGGGAAATTTGCGATGATGCGACCGGAAAGGGAAATGTCTCGTGTCTCAACTTCAACGCCGGTTCCTTTGGTAAATGCCCGAACGATCGGCAGGAAGGCGTAGGTTGCTAATGCGGGTGCTTCATCAATTTCAGACCAGATAATCTTAGACGCCATGTTTTTCTCTCCTTGATGGTTTTATCTCAGTATTGCCAGAGGCTTAATAGAAAGACAAAAAAATGCGCAAGGAAGCCTTGCGTAAAGGTGTATACAGTATACAAATGGTTTTATAGCTGTCAAGGAAAAAGTGTGGTGTATCACGGGACAAAAACCGGCTGTGATTTTAATCAAAAGATAACAAATTTATAGTTACTAAGAAACAGGTAAGTACCAGATTATGTATGCTGCAAAAACTCTTGTTAAGTCCGATTTTGACTGAGTTGACAGGTCTGTATCAGGATCGTTGCAGCCAGGACGCTGGCCTGGTGACAAGTGTTTTGTCTCTGGGCGGAGGGAAAGGATGGAAACAGTTTTCTACTGTACGGGAGCTACGTCGTTGGGAACGGGAAAAATGTCTGATTCGCGAGCTCTCTGCCGGGCGTCATCAAGATCTTTTTCAGTCATGTCACGGCGAATGCTGAGAGTCTGCCCTGGAAATATCTGGCGAGGATCTTTTATCTGGTCACGGTTCGCCTGATAGAGCAGGGGCCACAACAACCCTTCATTGTAGACTTGCGGTTGTGCTGAGATGGTCCAGAGGGTTTCCTCTTCGCTGACGGTATAACTGGTTAACGGTGCGGCTTTCTGCTTCGGCGCAGGCTTGGGTGGTGGTGGAGGGGGCTGTACCTGAGGCTTAACCTCTTGAGGAGGAGTTTCTTCCAGGGCAGCCTGACGGGCCTTCTCTTCCTCCAGAGCACGCTGTGCTTCTTCCCGGGCACGTTTAGCTTTGCTTTCCTCGGTGAGCACAAGCGCACGACGCGAGTGTTTCAAGGAAAACTCGAGAGAGTCAAGCGCTTCACCGTAGTCTGCTTTCTGCAAGGCTTTGCGTGCATCAGCCAAGGCGTCCTTGGCTGACTGAAATTCAGTCGGGGCAAACTCCATCGCCTGCATGGCGTAGGCTCTGCCCACCATGTATTCGGCCGCGTCCAGCTCCTGGTAAGGTGGCTTGGCACAGGCGCTCAAAAGAGCGGTGATTATGAAGAAAATCAGGCAGCGGCCCATTAAGGCGAGTCATCCTTCTCAACTAGCGGGTAATAACTACTTCTGCTGGGGGCGTGCCGCCAGGCGTATGCCCAGCTCACGCAGTTGCTTCTCGTCGACGGTTCCCGGAGCCTCAGACATCAAACAGGTCGCTTTCTGGGTTTTCGGGAAAGCAATGACATCACGAATGGAACCGGCACCGGTAAGAATCATCATGACCCGATCGAGACCGAAAGCGATGCCGCCGTGAGGCGGAGCGCCGAACTCCAAAGCGTCAAGCAGAAAACCGAACTTCTGACGGGCTTCCTCTTCACCTATGCCGAGTAGTTTGAACATCCGGCTCTGTATGGCCTGATCATGAATACGAATACTGCCGCCGCCGATTTCCGAACCGTTAAGAACCAGGTCATAGGCCTTTGCCCGGGCTTTACCTGGGTCGGTGTCGAGCAGCTGGATGTCTTCATCGAGTGGAGCTGTAAAAGGGTGATGCACAGCCAGGTGGCGGCGTTGTTCGCCGTCCCATTCCAGCAGCGGGAAGTCGGTTACCCAGAGAAATTTGTAGCTGTCCGGGTCGGTCAGCCCCAGTTTGTTGCCTAGGTGGCCACGAAGGCGGCCAAGAGCTTCATTGGTGACAGCGGGCTTGTCCGCACCAAAGAGCAGTAGATCACCGGGTTCAGCGTGCAGGGCCGATCCGATGTCCGCCAGCTGCTGTTCGGTAAAGAACTTGGCGATTGGCGATTGCCAGCTGCCGTCTTCCTGAATTTTGACCCAGGCCATCCCCTTGGCCCCGTAGATAGCGACAAAATCAGTCAGGCCATCGAGTTCCTTGCGGGAAAAGCTCGCACATCCCTTGGCATTGATCGCTTTAACCAGACCGCCATCATCGACGACAGAGGCAAAAACCTTGAAACCGCAGCCTTTGACAAGATCTGTGAGGTTGACCAGCTCCATTTCGAACCGCAGATCGGGGTTGTCGACGCCGTAACGATCTACGGCTTCAGCATAGGTCATGCGTGGTATCGGCAGAGTGACGTCGGCATTAATGGCAGATTTGAAAACGTTCGCAATCATGCCTTCCATGATAGACATGACGTCATCACGATCAACAAAAGAAAGTTCGCAATCGATCTGGGTAAACTCCGGCTGGCGGTCAGCACGCAGGTCTTCATCGCGGAAGCATCTGACGATCTGGAAATAACGGTCGAAACCGGAAACCATGAGCAACTGCTTGAAGAGCTGCGGCGATTGCGGCAGCGCGTAAAAATTGCCGAGGTTGACCCGGCTCGGGACCAGGTAGTCGCGGGCGCCCTCGGGGGTGCTTTTGGTCAGCATCGGTGTTTCGATTTCCAGGAAACCTTTTTCGGTCAGGTAATTGCGGACCGTCTGAGCCACCTGATGACGCAAGATCAGATTCTTTTGGATTCCCTCGCGGCGCAGATCCAGATAACGATACTTGAGGCGCAGGTTCTCGGCGACTTCGGTGAATTCATCAAGCATGAAGGGGGGAGTCTTGGCTACGTTGAGAATGCGTAATTCACTGATTTCGACTTCGACTTCACCGGTCGGCATCTTCGGATTGACGGTTCCTTCCGGACGTGGGGAAACCGTACCAATGGCAGCAATGACAAACTCGTTGCGAATCGCTTCTGCCTTGGCGTGAGCTTCCGGGTCACGGTCCGGGTCGAGGGCCAGTTGACTGATGCCGGTCCGGTCGCGCAGGTCGATAAAGATCAGCCCGCCATGATCACGACGACGGTGGACCCAACCCATAATGCAGACTTGTTTGCCGATATCTTGTTTACGCAGTTCACCGCAGAAATGAGTTCTTTTCCAGTCTCCGAGTATGTCGCTCAAGGGGCTTGCTCCTTAAATTTGTTGAATTGTATTTTATATGCCTTGCCGAGGTTTCTCGAATTAGGCAAGCGGGCATTATAGCGGTGCTCGGGGGGAGCGTCAAGCACCAAGAATTTCGTTTTCGCCATGAATTTTGCTGAGCAGGCGGACTTCCAACCCCTCCAGGTTGACTTCCTCCTGAAGGCTTTCATCCATATGACGCAGTTGCGCAACGCCACGTGCCAGTTCGTCTTCGCCAAGTATCAAAACCCTGCGTGTTTTTAACTTGTCGGCACGGCGCAGTTGGGCTTTCAGGCTCTTGCCGGTGTATTCCATCTCAACCAGGATGCCCTGGCGCTGCAGGTGTGTCAGCATGGCAAAACCGGCTTTGGTTGCTGCCTCCCCAAGCGTTGCGATGAAGAGTTCTGGACGCGGTGGATCGATGCTTTGCTCACCAAGCATCAGGGCCAGGCGCTCCAATCCGATGGCAAAGCCGATTCCAGAAAGTTCGGGACCGCCCAGATCGCTGATCAAACCGTCGTAGCGGCCGCCGGCTGCTACTGCATTCTGTGCACCGAGACTGCCGGTGACCATCTCAAAGGTTGTCTTGGTGTAGTAGTCGAGACCTCTCACCATGCGCGGATTGACCGTATAGTCAATCAACAATGTATTTAAATGCTCTTTGACCTGATTGAAATGCGTGTCGCAGCCCATGCAGAGACTGTCGAGCATGGCAGGCGCTGCCTGGGTAGCTTCCTTGCAGCCTGGGACCTTGCAGTCGAGGACGCGCAGTGGGTTGCTGGTGTATCGGCGCTGGCAATCGGCACAGAGTGCTGAAAGGTACTGTTCGAGGAACGTGATCAGTGACTCGCGGTAGCCGGGCCGGCACTCCGGACAACCGAGTGAATTGATTTGCAGGGTCACATCGGGAATGTTTGTTGTTATAAAGTAATGGCTGAGCATCGCCAGAACCTGGGCGTCTATTTTCGGATCGTCAACGCCAATCACTTCAGCCCCGATCTGGTGGAATTGCCGATAACGGCCTTTTTGCGGGCGTTCGTGACGGAACATCGGCCCGATGTAGTAAAGCTTTGAGACGGGATCCTGAGCGTACATTTTGTGCTGGATGAAGGCGCGTATAACCGGGGCCGTCCCTTCAGGACGTAAGGTCATTGATGTGCCGCCCTTATCACTGAAGGTGTACATCTCCTTTTCAACGATATCCGTGGTCTCACCGATAGAACGGCAGAACAGCTCGGTTTTCTCGACGACCGGAACACGAATCTCCCGATAGCCGAAGGCGCCGAAAACCCGACGTGCCTGTTCTTCAAGATGCTGCCAGGTTTCAACGTCGCCGGGCAGAATGTCGTTCATGCCTTTAATGCCTGTAATACTCATGGAATAAATGCTCCGGATTTTTTGACGTAAAACGCCATTGTCAGTGTTAACAGATGTAATGCCAGTTCTTTGATACTGAGAGTCCGAAAAAACCGGTAGGGTGATGAGGAGTGAGCCTCGCTGGGATCAAGTTTTAAGGATCTCCGAAGCGCTACGGGACACATTGCGGTTGTTTTTACCCAGATACATTGCCCGGTCGGCCATATCAATCATCTCTTCCGTGGTTGTCGCATGAACAGGGTATGTGGCATGGCCTACGGTCGCAGTGAGGCGGTGGATTTTGTTCTGACCTGTGGCAAAGTCGAAGCTCTCGATGCCTGAGCGTATGCGTTCTGCAACGATCTCGGCCCCGATGGTGTCGGTTTCAACCAGCAGAGCAGTAAATTCGTCGCCGCCATAGCGGAAGAGCATGTCGGCTTCACGGACAAAATCATGCAACAGTTTGCCAACCTGGCGAAGCACGCCGCTGCCAACGAGGTGTCCGTTCTCATCATTAATGTGCTTGAAAAAGTCGAGGTCAATGAAAACCAGTGAAAACTCGAGGCCATAACGCTCGGAGCGGCGGATCTCTTGCTCGATTGCGATATTCAGATAACGATGGTTGTAAAGTCCTGTCAGGTCATCAGTGTAAATCAGTTCGCGGGCCCCCTGGTACTGGCAGGTATTTCGGAAGCTGAGTGCGACTTGTTCGGCAAGAAAAGTGAGGTTCTCTTTGGGAGGCGTTTCCGGAAACTCGGCGCCTTTCGGATTGCAGAGTATCAGGCTACCGTGTTCCTGGTTGTCCGTGTTCATTGGAAAAATCCAGAGAGAAGTAAGGTCTTCATTTAAGCTGCTTATCTCCGGACAGTCTACAGCCTTCAGCAACTCGGCGTGTCCCATTTTCATGGTGCGCTCAAGCAGCAGTTCGGCGAACTTCCTGGCCATTTCATTGTCAAAGCCATTTGCTTCGATATGGGTGATGCCGTTCTGATTTGACAGATATGCCAGGCCGCGGCCAAGACCGAGTTCGTTCAGCAGAGTGCTTAAAGATTCCTGGAACAGCAAGTCGACACTTAGCTGACCGGACAGGTGCTGCCCTTTCTGATAAAGGCGTATCTGGCTGTGCAGCAGGCTGTTCTCTGCAATCAGGTGGCGTTGTTCAAGGCAGACCTTGATTGTATGACGGAGTTGCTCAGGGTTGCATGGTTTGATCAGGTAGTCGCGTGCCCCGCTTTTAAGGGCTTGTATGGCTGATTCTACTGTGGCATTGCCGGTGGCGAGGATAATGTCCGGGGCTGAATCCAAAGAGCGGGTGCGGCGGATCAGTTCCAGGCCGCAGATCTCCGGCATGACCATGTCGGCCAGGATAACATCGACACGCATGCGGGTCAGGTATTCAAGGGCTTCCTTGCCGGAACTGACAGACTCAATGTCATACAGATCGCCATCCGATAGAATATCGGTAAAGAGCCGGCGAAAAAAAACTTCATCATCAACAATCAGGACTTTTGGTTTTGGCATGGTTTGCCTCTGGTTCAAGAGGCCTTCAAGCTAACAAACTCCTTGAAATGAGTCAATTATAAAGCCTTGCCTGTCTGTGACTGCCACCGTCCGTTGTCGGTGTAAAAAATCAACATACCCTGCTGGTCTGTTCTGAAAAGCGGGACCTGTCGTTCGCTGCATGCCTCGATGACTTGTTGATGTGGAAACCCGTACGTATTGCCGTGCCCGGACGAGACGAAGGTTGCTGTTGGCTTTAACCAGTCAAGATAGAATTCCGGCTGGTTGTGACGACTGCCGTGATGCGGTAATTTTAAAAGCGTAACCGGCTCAGGGATCCCTGCTGTGAACAGTTGCTGCAGACCTGCCTTGCCGAGATCAGCTGTCAACAGGACACCATCTCCCTGCTGCCCGGCAAATACAACAATTGAACGATCATTTATGTCCCGCGCGTTTTGCGACGGAGCAAACAGACTGAATGTTTGGCTGGCACTCTTGTGAATCTGAGACCAGCCCTCATCAATCTGATGCACCGTTACATGCTGTTGCTGCAGAACCTCCTGCAGCTGTGGTGCGAGCATGACAGCCTCGTCTGCAAAGTAAAAATGCTCAACCGGCAGGCGTCGCAGAATATAGGTCAAACCTGAGCTGTGGTCAGGATGATTGTGAGTGAGGATTACCCCCTGCAGATGATTTATGCCCATGCGGCCAAGTGCAGGTGCGATGAGTTGCTCTCCCGTGTCGATACTGGAACCGGTCAGGCCACCGCCGTCAACCAGATAGTGAACATCGTCAGCCAGGGACACCAGGGTTGCGTCACCTTGACCGACACTTAAGGCTGTCACCTGAAAATCGGCAATATGTGGTTTTGCCAGCCAGGCTGTCCCCAGGGTAATCAGCAGAATGGCCAGACGGCACTGCCAGTGGCATTTCTTGTTGCCGAAGGGCAGCAATAAAATCAAAGCTCCGATTAGAAGGATCAAGCCGGAGGCTGTCAGGTAGAACGGGACCGCTGCCAGTCCCGGCCACTTGCAGATGATTGAGACCATACTGAGCGCAAAAGTCACCAGCTCGGCAGAAAACAGCAGGCCCCAATCGGCAATCAGACTTGAAAAGGGCAGGGCCGCCATGCTGACCAGGCCCAGCGGTACTGCACCCCAGGCAATTAGCGGAATGGCAATCAGGTTGGTCAGTAGCCCTGCAGGAGCAAACTGGTGAAAGTGCCAAAGCGTTGCCGGTGCCGTTGCCAGGGTTGCTGCGGTCGTGGTCAGAATCAGGGTCAGCGGCCAGCGGATCTGGCCAGGAAGTCTGTTAAGTGGTCGTTGCCAGCAAGGCAACCAGGCCAGGATCCCTGCGACACCGGCAAAAGAGAGCTGAAAGCCGGGCTGAAAAAGGGCTAGCGGATTCATGATCAACAGGCAGATGGCTATTGTAGCCAGCAGTGAGAAGGATGGCGTGCGACGGCTCCTTGCGAAGAGCATAGCTACCACAGAGATCATCAGAAAGGCACGCCGCGTGGCCCAGGCGTTGCCGGTTAATAAAAGGTACGCAGCCAGGGGAAAGATCAGCAGTACCGGCAGAATACGCTGCGGTGGGCACCAGAGGATCAAGCGTTGGCTGCGCATGTAGAGCCACTTGCTGAGCTGGTAAAGCAGCAGTGCCAGCAGGCCGAAATGCAGTCCGGAAATCGCGAAGAGATGTGCTACGCCGCTATCGGAGAGGAGTTGCCGCTGCTCATCGCTGACACCGCCGCGTATGCCGAGCAATAATGACTGAACAAGTCCCACGGCATGCTCGGGGACGGTCTGTTCAATATGCGCGGCGAGAGAGAGGCGCAAATTCTCAAGCGGTTTGCCTTGCTGCTCCGGATGATTGACCAGAACCACCAAATCTTCGGCATGCGCAATAAAAGCAGTTACATAGATCCCGTTCGCTGCAAGATAAAGCGGATAGTCAAACCCACCCGGGTTGCCGAAACTTGACGGCTTGCGCAAGGCTGAACGCCATCGGACCAGTTGCCCCGGTCGAACCGTCAATTCTCCTTCTTTAACGTAGACCAGAACGTCACCCGAAGCTTTGGCCGTCGCGTGGCTTTTTATGACCTGGCGCATCTTTGCACGCAGACGGTATCCTCCGGCGGCCCTCTTCTCAATGGTAAGGATGGTCCCTTCGAGGATCAGTGGAGAAGTCTCGGCAAATCGACTGATATGGTTTGCAGTGGAGGGCGGTTCAAGCTCCAGAGACGCACGCAGGAAGCCGGCAACAACCAGGAGACCGAGGAATGGAAGCCAAGCCAGAGTTGAGCGGTAGAGACCTGCCCATAGCAACAGCAGGAAGCCTGTCGCCATGCCAAAGCCGGTGATATCCCATGGCGCAACGAAGCACACCATGGCGATGCCGGTCGCATATGCGGCCAGCAGCATAAAGGGTGTCAAGGATTATCGCTTGACGCCAAATCTTGCCAAAAGTGAGGCTGGAGTGACGGAATTCCGGTTCCCGGCAAGTGCCGAGAAGAAAAGAAGCGTAAGGATCGGACTAAAATGAATGGCTTTTTTCCAGGTTCGTTTTTGTTGCATGATGAGCGACCCTCCAAAGTGTCAATAGATTCCATAAAATGAAATTCAGAGTATCACAACATATCGCCCATGCAAAGACTGTCCGATGCAGACTGTCCATTGCACATCCGCTATGCCCTCGTGGCCAATCTCCAGGGAAGGAGTTGACTGGTAGCTGCATATAAAAAAGCAAACAACATAATAATCTCAAACATCTTCTCCTCCTTGCTGTTCGCCTGTGAGTAAACTGCTGCTGTGTGTCAAAATATGTCACAGGCATCAGAACCGACATATCCCATGTTTTTATGGCCGTCGGAAAGGTGGAAATACTGAGATCAAAGTACTGAAATATGACGTCAAATTATGCCGGTTTGTGCGTTGACGGAGTCTGCAAAATCGTATACAGTATGCAAGTTTCAGCTTGACCTTAAACCACAATTCATGAAAACAAACAGACTATAAATAGGTGGCGAAACCATTTCGTTCACCAACAACACGATGGAGGAGAGAGATGATCGAAGCTTATCTGATGCATGAAAAAGAGCGTAATGCTCAGGGGATTCCGGCCTTGCCGCTCAGCCCCGAGCAGACCACTGCCCTTTGTGAACTGTTACAGGATCCGCCTGCCGGCAAGGAAGATTTCCTGATGAAGCTCTTTACCGAGCGTGTGTCGCCCGGAGTCGACCCTGCCGCTGAAGTCAAGGCAGGTTTTTTGGCCGAAATCCTGACCGGGGCCAAAAGCTCTCCGCTGATCAACAGGAAAAAGGCTGTACAGATCCTCGGCACCATGATCGGTGGTTACAATGTCCAGCCGCTGATCAGCGCTTTGGGTAACGCCGAACTGGCAGACGAAGCTGCTTGTGCCCTGTCCGGCATGACTTATGTCTACGATGCAGCTGCGCAGATCCTTGAGCTGGCCAAGAGCAACGCCGCTGCTATGAAGGTCGCAGAATCCTGGGCCAACGCCGAGTGGTTTACAAACAAGCCTGCAATGCCCGAGATCATCACTGTCAAAGTATTCAAGGTCGAAGGTGAAATCAACACTGACGATTTCTCGCCGGCCGGTGATGCCTGGAGTCGCCCTGACATCCCTCTGCACGCCCTGGCTATGGGCAAAACCCGCTTCCCTGGTGGTATTGAAGAAATCATCAAGTGGCGCGCTGCAGGTCACCAGGTCGCTTTTGTCGGCGACGTGGTCGGAACCGGTTCGTCGCGCAAGTCGGCCTGCAACAGCGTACTCTGGTACATCGGCGACGACATCCCCTGTGTACCGAACAAACGCCGTGGCGGCGTGATCATCGGCGGCGTGATCGCTCCGATCTTTTTCAACACCGCACAGGATTCCGGTGCCCTGCCGCTGCGCATGGACGTTGCCAACCTGAACATGGGCGATGTGATCACCATCAACACCGCCAAGGGTGAAGTCACCAACGAAGCCGGTGAAGTCGTCTCAACTTTCGACATCAAGCCGAACACGGTGCCCGACGAGTATCGCGCTGGTGGTCGTATTCCACTTATCATCGGTCGTGCAGTAACCAGCAAAGCCTGTAAAACCCTCGGCAAGGGTGAAGCCGACCTCTTCGCCAAACCGGACAATCCGACCCCGAAACCTGGCCAGGGTTACACCCAGGCGCAGAAAATGGTAGGCAAGGCCTGCGGTGTTGACGGCATCCTGCCCGGAACCGCCTGCGAGCCGGTCATGACTACAGTCGGTTCCCAGGATACCACCGGCCCGATGACCGCCGACGAATTGAAGGAGCTGGCCTGCCTCAAGTTCCTGTCGCCGATGTTCATGCAATCGTTCTGTCACACAGCGGCCTATCCCAAGCCGGCAGACGTGAAGATGCACGCTAACCTGCCAAAGTTCATTGCCGACCGCGAAGGCGTTGCTTTGCGTCCTGGCGATGGCGTCATCCACAGTTGGTTGAATCGCCTGCTTATTCCCGACACCGTCGGTACCGGCGGTGATTCGCACACCCGTTTCCCGATCGGCATCAGCTTCCCGGCCGGTTCCGGACTGGTCGCTTTTGGCGGCGCTCTCGGTTTTATGCCGCTAGATATGCCCGAGTCAGTGCTGGTTCGCTTCAAGGGCGAGTTCAACGAAGGCATCACTCTGCGCGATGCAGTTAACGCGATTCCCTACTGGGCGATCAAGCAGGGTCTTTTGACCGTACCGAAGAAGAACAAGGTCAATATCTTCAACGGCCGCATCCTTGAGATGGAAGGTTTGCCGGACCTCTCGGTCGAGCAGGCTTTCGAGTTGACTGACGCTGCTGCCGAACGTTCCGCTGCTGCCGGCTGCATCAAGCTTTCCGAGGCGTCCGTCTGTACTTACCTGCGCTCCAATATCGCCCTGATGGAAAAGATGATTGAAGAGGGCTACCAGCATCCGGATACTCTGCGCAAGCGTATTGAGGCTGTTCAGGAGTGGCTCAAGGATCCCAAGCTGCTTGAAGCCGATGCCAATGCCGAGTACGCTGCGGTCATCGAAATTGACCTGGCTGAGATCACAGAACCAATTCTGGCCTGTCCGAACGATCCCGATGATGTCAAGCTGCTCAGTGCTGTCGCCGGCACGCCGATCCAGGATGTTTTTCTCGGTTCCTGCATGACCAACATCGGTCACTTCCGGGCCGCTGCCGAAATCTGGCGCGGACAGAAGTTTAACCCGAATGTGCGCACCTGGATCTGCCCGCCAACCCGCATGGATCAGGCCAAGCTGAAGGAAGAGGCGATATTCTCGATCTACAGCGCCATCGGCGCCCGTATCGAGATCGCCGGTTGCTCTCTCTGCATGGGTAATCAGGCCCGCGTGCCTGACGGTGTAAACATGTTCTCCACCTCAACCAGAAACTTTGACGACCGCATCGGCACCGGCGCCAAGGTTTATCTCGGTAGCGCTGAGCTGGGTGCGATTACCACGAACATGGGCAAACTGCCGACTCCAGCCGAGTACTTTGCGGTCTACAAGGAGAAGGTCGCACCGAAGAAAGATCAAATTTACCAGTACCTGCAGTTTGATGAGATGGAGGAGTTCAAGCTGTCGGCGTAACCTGAATCAGTCTGATAAGTGAAACATGAAGGGCCGCTCTGCAAGGAGCGGCCCTTCATATTGGTGCCTGGAGTTGGGAGGCTGGCGAATCTTTCAGCTCCCAGCCATTAATCCTCTACCATTAATTCTCTTGCACCTCTGACACTTCAAAGCTAGATTAATGGTGTTTCCTCCGTGATCACCGTAGCCTGAAATCCTCTGTATCAAACCGTCGCAAGGATTTCCAGATGTCAGAAGAAAACATCCTCTTCCAGCCTGTCAAGAAATATTGCCGGCGCAATGTGGCGACCTGTGATCCTGAAGACAGCGTCCTGAAGATTGCCGGCATCATGCGGGATTTACAGATCTCCAGTGTGATCGTCTGTGAAAAGGACAATCCGGTCGGGATAGTGACGGATCGCGATTTACGCAGCAAAATTGTTGCCCAAGGTGTTGATCCTGCCGCAGTTGTTGCCCGAAAAATCATGAATGCACCGCTGATCACGGTCAGCGAAAATGATTTTATTTTTGAGGCTTTATATCGGATTTCAAAGAACAGCATTCATCGAATTTGTGTTGTAGATCAGGAAAATCGACTGTCCGGAATTATTACCGTCACTGATATCATGCGTCTTCAGACCCATTCACCGCAGAAGCTGGTGCGGGATATCGATCATGCCGCAACCCTGGAAGATCTGAAGTCGCATCATAAGCAGATTCAGGGTCTGGTTATTCATCTTGTAGGAACCGGTGTCCCACCTCGTGAACTGGTGCGAATGATAGCATTGCTCAACGATCAGTTGCTGCTGCGTTTGATCGAGCTGTTGCGTACCAGGCAATTCAGCGACCTTCCTGATAAATTTGCTTTTGTTGTCCTGGGCAGTGAAGGTCGCCGTGAGCAGACCCTGACCACTGATCAGGACAATGCCATTATTTATTCGGATGACCTCTCGAATGCTGAAATTGCCATGATAGAAGCTTTCTCAGCGAAGTTGATTGACGCTCTCATTGAAATTGGCGTTCCTCCCTGTCCTGGCGGCATCATGGCAAAAAATAAGTTCTGGAGACGCAGCCTCAGCGAGTGGCAGGAAATCCTGAACCATTGGCTGACCACCCCACTGCCTGAAAATATTCTCAACGGCAGCATGTTCTTTGATCTGCGCACAATCTACGGTGACCCGAGTCTTGAAAAAGGTCTGAAAAAAATGCTTGCCGGACATTTTAGCGAGGAGAAAATGTTTCTGACGCGATCAGCGGCTAATATCAATCGTTTCAAACCTCCGCTGGGCTTCTTCGGCGGCATCAAGGTGGAGCATAGTGAAGAGCGTCGCGGACAACTGGACATCAAAAAAGCAGGTATCTTTGCCATCACCGAAGGTGTGAAGGCCCTGGCCATGGAAGCGGGAATCATGGACGGCGGCACACGTGAGCGCATCGAGTCCCTGGTTGAAAAAGACGTACTGAAGCAGAAGATGGCCGATGACCTCGAAGCAAGTTATAATTTCCTCGTTTTTCTGCGCCTGCGCTGCCAGGTCGATAATATTCGAGCCGGCAATGAACCGAGCAATTTCATCACTCTGTCCAAACTCAATCATATGGAAAAAGGCCGCTTAAAATTGGCGTTTAAAGAAGTCAATGATTTCCAAGAGTTCCTTACGGTGCATTTCCGTGTCCATCTGCTTCGTTAAGAAATTGTCTGAGCCTGTCTTCTCCCTGGTGTCCAGGTTCTTGTTGCTTCTTGTCTGTTTCTCTGTCCTATCCTCACTGACCGGGTGCCGCAATCCCATTGACACCTCGGCTCTCAGTTCATTTGCCAAAACCGATATCGACAGGATTGCTGATACCAGCCTGCATGAATTGAATCATCTCATGGAGGAGTTGCTGGTGAAGCTCTACAAACGCAATCCCCGTGAGCTGGACAAGAAGAGTGGCATGTCTATCGGTCAACGACAGAGTCAGATTTTCGATACTCCTGGCCGCCTGATTTTCAAAGAGCTGAACAATCAGCAGGGTACGGCAGCTCTGGACCTGGCCTTCAACCCCGATTACCAGGGCGACCGGGTTTTCGCCCTGATGACAGGCATGGTGGGAATGGTTCGCAGCGCCTACAACTGGCAGAGTGAACAATTCATGCTTGATTCACTTGATGGACAGAAACTGTTCAATTCAGCCCGTAATGTTGAGGTGCTCGCCTGGCGGCTGAGCAATGCCAGGGATGCTTCAGGAAAGCTGCTTCTGCTAACCAACAGCCGGTCTGGTGAAGAGGAGAATCTGAGCTATGAGCGTATATTCGGCAAGGTGATCGCCATCCAGGACATGATGGCTTTCACGGTGGTCGGCAAGTGGGAGAGGGGTGTCAACAGCGTGCTGAAGAAGGTCGTTTTCCTGCCGATGGGTATATAAAATGGCTGTCACTTAACTTCCAACAAGCAACAGCTGCAGCCTACATGCACTCGCTTATGTGCTGAATAGTTACAAGACAAGAAGGCTGTCGGATTATTGCCAGCGTTATTCATACTCAACCTGCATCTGGCTGCCGGTCTCAGGTTTCTGGTTGAATCCGTTGGCACAGCCCCAGAAGGAAATGATTTTTAAGAGAAGCTTGGCGGCGGTCATCTCGGAAACCCTGCTTTGCTCCGGAACGAGTTCGACTACGTCAACGCCGCGCAAGTCTATCTGTTTTTTTGAAAAGAGGGACTCGAGCACTTCAATGACCTGGTACCAGGAGAAACCTCCCGGTTGTGGCGTGCCGACTCCGGGAACAACGGCAGGGTTGAAGACGTCCATGTCGATCGACAGGTAGACTGGCCCTTGCAGAGAATTGACCTTCTGCAGGAAAGACTCCCACTGGCCCTTTCCCTGCAGATCCCAATCGAGGAACAAGGTGATGCAGGGTTCCTTCTCAACTAACTCCACTTCGCTTTCATAAACGGAGCGGATGCCGGCCATGATAATCTTATGCCCTTGGGACAGCAGGCGCGTGACAGGGCAGGCATGGCTGTAGCTGCTCCCTTCGTAACTGGTGCGCATGTCGCCGTGGGCGTCGAGAAAAAGTACGGTGCCGGGTTCCGGCATGCGTGCTTCGACCAGGGACGGGGTCAGGGAATGTTCGCCGCCGATGCCTATAAACAGGTTTTCGGCTGGAAATGAGGCGACATGCCTGGTCAGACTGGCATGCAGTTCGGCGTCAGTCAGGGATGAGTCGTCTGCGAACCCGGGCAAAACACTCAGTTTCATATGCTTGAACGGCGACCACCCGGCGTCCTCCTCGTAAAATTCGAGTTGCCCGGTTGTCTCCAGGATGGCTGCGGGCGCATCGGCGGTTCCCGGTTTGAAAGAGATCGTCCTCTCCAGGGGGATCGGCAAAATCAGGACATCGGCTTCATCGACTGCTGCGTTGGGCATGGCGAGGAATTGCAGGGGTTCAGGCATGGCAGGGATCCTTTGTGTTTTGGGAATGTTGAAAATTTGAGCGGTTGTTTTTACGTTTCGTTCTGAGATCAACAGCAACACCGGCGGGTCGCGTCCCGCCAGACGCCTTACTTTTTTCAACGCCAAAAAAGTAAGCAAAAAGGCTTGCTCCTGCGGAGGGCATTTCTTGCGCCAGGTATTATGGCATTTAATACCTGTGTTGGCCGAGAAGTTTGTGACGCAGTCATTAACGCTGGGGCCTATCTTAACGGCCATGAAGCCTTGGTGGATGACTTCAAGTTTTACCCCTCACCCCTTACGCCCCTCAGCTCCAAGCCTCCAGCCTCCAGCTCTCAGCCTCCAGCTCTCAGCCCCTTAGCTCCTCAGCCACGGCAGAGGTCATGGCCGTCAACAACTGGTCCATCTCTTCATCACTGATGATATAAGGAGGCATGACATAGACCAGTTTGCCGAAAGGGCGAATCCAGACGCCTTTGTCGACGAAGCGCCTGGTGATTGCGGCCATGTCGACTGGATTATCCAGCTCCAGAACGCCGATGCCGCCCTTGATGCGCACTTCGGCGATACCGTCCCAGACCTGGCAGGGCAACAGGTGCTGAGAGAACGCTTTGGAGATCGCAGCTATGCGATCCTGCCAGGGGCTTTCAATCAACAGATCGATGCTGGCGTTGGCGACTGCACAGGCCAGTGGGTTGGCCATAAACGTCGGGCCATGCATAAATGCATTGGGAGCATTTGTCGAAATTGTCCCGCTGATCTCTGCTGTTGTCAGAACCGCAGCCAGGGTCATGTAGCCGCCGGTGATGGCTTTGCCAAGACACATGATGTCCGGAACGATCTCGGCCTGTTCGCAAGCGAACAGTGTACCGGTACGGCCAAAGCCTGTAGCTATCTCGTCGGCGATCAACAGAACATTGTGAGTATTGCATAAAGCACGAACCTGACGCAGATATTCAGGGGCATAGAAGCGCATGCCTCCCGCGCCCTGCACGATCGGTTCGAGGATGACAGCGGCAATCTGCTCATGGTGGGTTTCAATCAGGGCGCGGAAACCGGCGATATCTGCGTCCTGCCAGTCGGCATCGTTTACAACCGTCGGTGCGTCGGCAAACAAATGCTCTGAAAGAACCTGGGTAAAGAGATGATGCATGCCGGTCTCAGGATCGCAGACTGCCATGGCACCGCAGGTGTCACCATGATAGCCGCGGCGAATCGTCAGCATACGTTGTTTCTCAGGTTGCTTTTTGGCGTGCCAGTACTGGATCGCCATTTTGATTGCGACTTCGACACTCACCGAGCCGGAATCGCAGAAGAAAACACGTTCGAGAGGTTCCGGGGTCAACTTCACCAGGCGTGCCGCCAGCTCCGCAGCCGGGCGGTGAGTCAACCCACCGAACATGACATGCGCCATCCTGTCGAGTTGTTGTCTGGCCGCGCTGTTAAGAACCGGATGATTGTAACCGTGAATAGCTGACCACCAGGAAGACATGCCGTCAATCAGCTTGCGGTCATCTTCCAGTGTCAGGTGAACGCCTTGCGCATGTTTGACGGGGTAGCAGGGAAGTGCTCCTTCGAGCGGAGCATAAGGGTGCCAGACATGGGTTCTTTCAAAATCAAGCCAGCTGCTGTCGTGCAAGAGATTGGGCATAATGAGCAATTCCTGAAGCTGTTTTTGTCGAATTGATACGGGCTAGCAGTCGGTCGGACTATACGGGCCAAACAGCCAGATTTGCAGCCGGCTCATGGATAGTCCGAAAGGCTGCTAGTGCTGTAAATTTTCCGTATCCTAGCTGAAATGGGAGGCTTGAGCAAGGAAGGTTAAATCGTGCAGAAGGCTTTCAGAGCGAAGATGTCTTGTCACGCTTTGCGTCACGCACTTCCCGCCTCGGTAAAAACTTGTGCCGCAGCCAGGCCACCAGCAGTATAGCGATGAGTCCAAGAGCTACCAGCAGACCAAGCCGACCGGTCAGGGTTTCCGCCTTTTGCCAGCTGGTCCCGCCGAGATAGCCGAGCCCAGGATAGCTGATTCCCCAGAGAATTCCGCTCACAATGGCGTAGCAGCTGAAAGCAACAGGGCGCATTTTGCTTGCTCCGGCGACGAACGGCACAAGTCCACGGATCGGTCCAAGAAATCGGCCGAAAAAAACGCTTTTACCACCGTGTTCAAAGAAAAAAACTTCTGTCAGGCGTAATAAGTTCCGGCGTTTTTTCAAGAAGCTCCAGCGCCAGAGACGGGCACCAAATCGTGCGCCCAACCAATAACTGAGCAGGTCACCGAGTACAGCTCCAAAACCTGCCGCAGTCATGACGGCTGTGATTGGCGCTTTCCCCTGGAAAGCCAGCCAACCGCTAAAAACCGTCAACACGCTGCCGGGCATGATCAACCCAATTCCGACCAGCGCTTCAATAAACGCGATCACGAAGATCGCAGTAGCGAAAAGTATTCCGCCCGGTAAAAGGTTGAATATATCCTGCAGCCACAGTTCCATCACCCTTTTCTTCAGGGTCAGGTCTACACATTCCACAAAAAATGTATTTTCGCAAAAATTGTGGAATGTGTAGACCTGACCCTTTTGTTAAAGCTTGAATTGATAGTGCCATTTGTCGAATATGGCGACCTTGTACTCTCCATGACGGGCCAATAATTTCCGGACCATCTCGACCGTGCGCATCCCTTTCTGTGTTTTGGAAAAGAAGAGATCGGCGTAAGCGACAATCTTCTCCTCCAGGGTTTGTGGCCGCATGTCGCGTAATGGCAGTGGCAAACCCTGCAATGTAATGTCTTCTATGGTCAAGCCGACGCCGATGTGACGTTCGCAGACCAGGGCGTGTATCGGCAGGTTTTCTTTAGCCAGCAATTCTGCGCCGATAATCCCGTGGCTGATATATGGCTGATCACCATAACACCCGAGTTTTGGCGTGTCGGTGTAAATCATGCCGATATCATGGAGCATGGCGGCCTGCTCAACAAAATCTTTGTCAACGGTCTCACTTTGCATAACATGTTCAGCCACGGCAACAGCCAGACTGGCGACCTGGTGGCTGTGTGCGATCAGAATGCGTCTGGCTTCCGGATAGTCGCTATAATATTTATCAATGAGCTCAATCGGATGCATTAATTGTCCATTGTGTAGTACTCTGTAACCCATAATCTTTCGCACCTTGCTTGTTCTTTGCCGCGTCAGCTACGTTCCGATTTCAGCTGTGTAGCTACGGCTAGGCACCAGAAATCGCGCCTTGCTGACACGGCAAATCCCTACGCAATCCCTCGAAATCCTATAGGTTACAGGGTACTAGGTCAGCATTTCGCATATGCTATGGATCGACAGGCTCCTACGGTATGGTCCGAAAAGAGTGTGTGACCCTGTCCATGACGTCCTCGTAGGCCTCGATGTTGTCCAACGGAGCTGTAAGCTCGATCGAATAACCGCGATCTGTGCGCAACAGCAGGTAGATATCGGCATCCACTTGTGCTGTATGTCCCGTAATGTGCCAGGCCTCACCGGCAGGAAGTGTAACAGCCTCTCTGGTCGATATGTCCAGCCCGACGAATTCATGCAATGCCTGATCGATTTGCTGTTCTATGCCAGGAGCTTCTCGTTCCGGCACGAAAGACCTGATTCGCAAGAGTGTCTGCGTATGATCTGGATGCGTCCAGCGGACCTCGCCTTCTTTACTGTCAAAAACCACGCGTCTATCCTTGTTCCATGATAACGGGTACTCCACGATAAATTCCAGCACCGCATCGACGTGCATGCCGATTTTTACTTTCACTTCGGGTTCGCCCTTGGAGGCGCAGCCCTGCATTATGAAGCAGAAAGAGAACAATAAACATATAACCAACCGGCATGTTGATAGTAGACGAATCATAACCTTACCAATAGTCTTGAAGTTAGCATTAATTATACACTCCACAGGCAAGATATGGATAGCCTCTGCTTCTGGCATGACAGTCTTCCTGTCGCAAACAAAAAGAATTATCTGACAGATTCCTGGTACCCTGTAACCGGCAGGAATTCGCATGTATATGCAAAGATTATGGGCTACAGGGTGCTAGATTTCCCAGACAGATTCGGTGTTCTTTAAAAAAGGGCGAATGGCAAAGGCGATAATCAGACTCTGGACGATCAACAGGACCAGAAAACAAAAGCTCAAGCCGGCACGATCAGCGAGAATACCTACCAGCGGGCCGGTGATGACAAAGCCGAGGCGGAACACCAGTGATTTCAGTGACAGAATACTGGCCCGTTCATGACGTTCACTCTGCTTCTGAAGTGCAAGACGCAGCAATGGTCCCTGAATGCCGCGCATGATAGTGAGCAGAAAGTAGAAAACAAAGCCCCAGACCACCTGGCTGAACGCCAGTCCGGAATAACCGGCAACAATCAAAACCAACAGGAGCACAGTTGTCCCGCGTGTCCCAAGGTGATACTGGATGCGATGACTGATCAGAGAGCCGAATGAGACGCACAGGTTTGCCGCTGCCCAGATCGGCCCGAACCAGGCCAGGGGCACATTGAGCGACTGCATGTACGGCTGAATCAGCCAGACGGGATAGAAGGACGCTAGTCCGAGCAGGGCAGCAAGAACAATGCTGTAGCGCAAACCGGCGCTTTGCACAAAGGCCTTGTGAGCGATTCCCCAGGCTTCTCGCAGGTGTGAGGTCGTCTGCCGTGGTGTCCAGGGCACATCTTTCAGGTTGCGGCAGACAGCCAGTGCTGAAATCCACACCGCTATCTGCAGCAGGAAGGGCAGGAGAGGGAACCAGGCGTAAAGCGCTCCCGCTCCGATAGCACCTGCCGCTTCGCCTGCCTGGGCCCATGCCGTCATGCGGCCATCATGCTTAGTATAGTCCTCTTCCCGTCCCTGGTGGCGAAGGGTTTCGTAGAGGAGAGCGCTATCTGAACCGCTGATGAACGCATATGAAATACCGAGTTGTATTTCGGCGGCGAGAACACCGGTAAAAGAACCGGCCAGGGTATAGGTTGTCCAGCCGGTAATGCCGAACAGACAGGCCAGGTTGAGGGCAAAACGGTAGCCCAATCGATCGCTCAGATAGCCGGAAGGGAACTCCATGAGCAGGGTTGAAAGTGAAAAAATCGCCTGCAACAGGAGGATGTCAGCAAGGCTTAAGCCGATCTGGTCTTTCCAGAACAGGGTGATGATGGCCATCGGAAAGAGGGTCATCTTCAAGCCGGCAAAGACGTTGAGAAGGGGGAGGTTGTTTGGGAAACCGGGACGAATGACGCGGAACGCGGGGCGAGGTAAGGGCAAAATCAAAGTCCTGGGGTGCTATTGATGATGACCGGGAATTTCTTTTTGATGTTTAATTATGCCCAGTAAATACAGGCTGAAGGGCAGTTGTCCATGGCCGCTTCAATCTTCGCTTCCGGTGCCCCACCGGGGTTGTAAACCACCGCTTTCTCATGAACATGGCCGTTATGATTGTCTTCCATGCGGAAAACCTCAGGGCAAAGCTGAGCACAGGCTTCGCAACCGATGCAGCAGTCGCGGTCAATTGCAGGTATGCGTGACATGATGATGCTCCTGTTGAAATGTGGCGATATCTTAGCAACTGGAAAGCCATTTGACCAGTTGTTCTTTCGGTTTGCCTGAACTATTGTGAATACGTATACTCATGCGGAGTTTTCAGATGGAAACAGGTTAGTTTCCGGCAAGTTTTAATCCCCGAGCTTGAGAAGATCGGCTGTCCATGCGAACCGGCCTGCGTACTGAAATTATCCTGAGTATCTCTCTACTGCTGGCGGCGGCGCTGCTGTTTGCCGGTTTTCTCCTGGTCAAGTTGACGGAACACAATCTGCTTGATCAGCAGCGTACCCACGCCGCCGGCATCACCAGGTTGATTGCTGCCGGGGTAGATGAACCGACGCCAACGGCTGATGCTGCTAACGACCTGAAAATTGCACTTGCCAGTCTCAATCGTTTACAGTCTGTAATGAGCCAGCAGGCTGATATCGTTGCCTGGCGCCTGCTCGATACGAAACTGCAGGTACTGACCAGCAGCGGATCCGAAACCTTCAGCGAGTTTGCCTCTGTGTCGCCATCAACTCTGGAGCGGGGGGCATTGTACGAGGAACTCGTCTACGAATCCTACCATTTTTTCAGCGAGACCCAGCCGCAGAGTTATCTCGATCTGGCAACCTCACTCTGGATCGGCAATGAGGCTCATGGCCTTCTGCAGATTCGTTTCAGCCTGGAGGGCCTGCACCAGAGAGTTCGGCAGGCACAACGGCTGACTCTTGTCTACGTCATCGTTTATGGGCTGATCCTGGCCGCTTTCGGTGTCTACCTTCTCAATCGCAATGTGGTCAAGCCGGTACGCCAGCTGCACCAGGCGACAACAGCGGTTGCCGGCGGGACCCTGACAGCTGTCACCGTGTCGTCCGGTCCCGGTGAGATTCATGATCTGGCCGACAGCTTCAACCAGATGGTGGCGGCTCTGGCCGAGAGTCGCGCCGAAACGGAAGAACACATCGCCTCCCTTGAAAAAATCAACCAGGAGCTGGCGCGGGCGCGCGACGATCTGGTCCGCTCTGAAAAGCTCGCTACCGTCGGTCATCTTGCCGCCGGCATGGCCCATGAGATCGGTAACCCCTTGGGTGCCGTGGTTGGCTACCTGAATCTGCTCAAGGATGATCTGTCGGAAGACTCTCTTGACCTGGTGGAGCGCACCCTGACGGAAACAGCGAGGATTGACCGCCTGATCCGCGAACTTCTCGAGTATTCGGCTCCGGCTGATCATCAGATAGAGTCTTTATGTCCGGTCGCCCTGCTTCGCGAAACCGTCGCGCTGTTGCGCCATCAGGGACAGCTTGATGGCGTCGAGATTGATGACCGGTGTATGCGGGATGACTGCCGGGTCAGGATGGATCGTGGACGCCTGATGCAGGTCTGGATCAATCTGCTCCTGAATGCGCAAGACGCTATGCAAGGCAAGGGGCACATCGTACTATCGTCAAGACAAGAGGACCAGACGGTCAGCATTTCCATCAGTGATGATGGCGGCGGAATCGATGCGGATGTTGCAATGAAAATATTTGAACCGTTTTTTACCACCAAGGCTCCCGGCAGCGGCTATGGTCTGGGGCTTGCAGTCTGTCAACGCATCATCGACGAGAGTGGCGGCAGCATCGAAGTGACTTCTGCGGTTGGCAGGGGTGCTTGTTTTACTGTTGTCTTGCCTAGCAGTCTGTCGGACTATCCATGAGCCGGCTGCAAATCCGGCTGTTTGGCCCATATTTCAGCTCCTTTTTGGTCCATAGCTACAGCTATGAACCTGCAAATGAGCTAAAATCTGCTCTCAAACATCCAAATTTTCGCTTCGGCCCGTATAGTCCGACAGACTGCTAGTACGCAGGATTTAAAGAAGTAAACCGAAAAGCGGTTCACCACTGAGACTCAGGGATCACTGAGAAAATCAGAATCTTGATCGTTTTTGTGTCTATTTGTTCATTACATTATTCATGCGAGAGGCTGAATGACAGCTCCAGAGCGCCGAATCCTGATCGTCGATGATGAAGCACCGATGCGGCACATGCTGCGCATGGTGCTGGAACGTGATGGCTATGCGGTAGCCGAAGCGGTCAGCGGTCGACAGGGCCTTGAATGTCTGCAGGCAGGTCAGTACATCCTGGTCCTCTGTGATATCCGTATGCCGGAGATGGATGGGCTGAGCTTTCTTAAAGAGAAGCAGGAGCAGCAGCTTGGCGGCACGGTGATCATGATGAGCGCCTACGGCAGCATTGATACCGCAGTCGAATGCATGAAAAAGGGTGCCTACGACTACATCTCCAAACCATTTCGACCCGATGAAATCCTCTTGACGGTGCGCAAGGCGGAGGAACGCCTGCAACTCCGCCAGGAGAATGTAAAGCTCAAGAACAATATGCGTCGTACCAGCCGTCCCCAGGGGGTTGCCGCTATCTTGCATCGCAGTGCGCTGATGAAGGGTGTGCTTGAAACAATCCAGAAGGCTGCAAAAACCAAGGCCTCTGTGCTGATCACCGGACCGACCGGAACGGGCAAGGAACTGGTCGCCCGCGCGCTGCACGCTGAGAGCTCACGCAGCGACAGACCCTTTCTGGCAGTCAACTGCAGTGCCATCCCGGAAGGCTTGCTTGAAAGTGAACTGTTCGGTCATGCCAGAGGCGCTTTTACTGGTGCCGATCGTGCCCGCACCGGCCTTTTCGGCGCGGCCGATGGTGGCACGCTTTTGCTCGATGAAATCGGTGATTTCCCCCTGGCGTTGCAGCCCAAGCTGTTGCGCGTGTTGCAGGAGCGCGAAGTGCGTCGAGTCGGCGAAAGCAAACCGACGCCGGTTGATGTCCGTGTGATCGCAGCCACGGCCAAGGACCTCCGGCAGGCTGTCGACAACGGCACGTTTCGCGAGGATTTGTTCTATCGTCTTGCCGTGATCACTATTGAACTGCCGGCATTGAATCAACGCAGCGAGGATATCGCAACGCTGGTCGAAAGTTATCTGCCGAGAATCGCCGCCCGGCTGAAACGTCCTGTTCCGATGATGAGTCCCGAAGCCTTGCGCTTGCTGGAACAACAGCCATGGCCTGGCAATATCCGCGAGTTGCTGAACGTCCTTGAAAAGACCTTGGTCCTCTGCCGCGAAGAGATCATCGGCGAGAGCGACCTGGTGCTGCACGATCGTCCCCAGATTGCAATTGATCCGACCACTCTTTCGTTGAAGAAGGCGATGGCTGATCTGGAGCGGGATTATATCCGGAAAGCCTTGGATGTGACAGACGGCAACCGCACACAGGCGGCGAAGATTCTCGAGATCAGCTTGCGGTCACTGATTTATAAGATTAGCGATTACGGTCTTTAGGGGCCGGTTATTTCAAACATGTCCCTGCCAGTTTCCTTCCCAATCCCCAATCTCCGCTTTTCAGCGTTATGCCATGCAAAAGTTGCATGGAATGTCACTGTCAGAGAATCTATAAAAACATCTAAGGATAATAATATCAGCTGGTTAAGGTGCTATTCAGAGCTAAACTTTATTGGTACATCTTTTGCTCACTATAAAGTTTCAAGCTAATTGTGATCTTTGGAGGACGTGATGCCTACCACTAAAAATGCTCAATCCGGATTCTCGCTGATCGAACTATTGGTTGCTGTGATGATTCTCGCTGTCGGCCTGCTTGGTCTGGCTGAACTGCAGATCACAGCTATCAAGGCTAACTCTCAGAGCGATTCAATTTCTGTTGCCAATTCCCTTGCTCAAAAGGCCGCTGAAGACGTTGCAGCTATGTCTGCCAATAATCCGATTTTTTCTTCAGCGGTCACCGGGGCAACTTGGGATGGGAGCCCTTTTACCATCCTTGGAGCCGGTGTCTATAATGTGACCTATGATGTTGTGCCGAACTATCAGACAGTGACTGGGCTCTCTCAAGTCACTATTCACGTGCGTAGCGCAACGGCGGTTGCAAATGTACTTGGCAACCGGACGCGGAGTGTGGATGCGGTCACCTTCAAGCGATCGTTCTAGGAGCGCGGAATGTTAAATTTAACTGGAAAACAATGGGGTTGTGCCAAACAACGTGGCTTTTCACTGGTTGAGATGATTATCGTGATGGCCATGTTGGGGGTTGTCATGATGGCGGTCATGAGCCTGTTTATCCCGGCTGTTCGGTCGACATCTGTGCAAACGCAAGTGAGTGATGTACAGGCTAACCTGCGATTGGCGATGAATCGGATGACCCAGGATCTTGTCCTGGCAGGGTTTTTGGTGAACCCTGGATATGATACCGGTGGCACTGCCGGGCCAATATACTGGGAAGGTGGCGACCCGACAACCGATCTTACCATCCGCACCCGCTCTGTCGGTAATTCTTTTGCGCGCATCATTGCTAACAACAATGCCGGCAAAATTGGCCTGAGTGATGTGGAGATGCTCTCGTCTTTTCCTGTCAACACAAAGGTTCGTATCTTCGCGCCGATGAATGCTGTGGAGGCAGAAGGGGTCGGTGCTGTTTATGACGAAGACGCCCCGTCTGACTACGATAAATATGTATATACCGTTACTGTAAATGACTCTGCCGCCGTGACGATTGATGGGGTCTCTTGCCCCGCCAGCTTGACGGTCACACCCTTTACCTTCCCGACCGGGGTCTTGAAGGAAGCCATTATTCTGAAGGCCGGTCAACGTCCCATGCAGACTATTCGTTATCGGGTGAACAACGGGACGCTGGAGCGTATTGTTAATGGTACGACCCAGTTTCTGGCCCGCAACGTGGAATCTGTGTTGTTCGCTTATCAAAACTCTGTGACGGGTGCAGTGAAGCGTGTTGACATCACTCTGACCGGACAGCCGGTAGGTTTAACTGGCGGCGGAATTGAGTCCAGTGCAAAAGACCGTCAACTGCAGACTTCAGTCGCTTTGCGCAACGTGTATTAAGGAGACTTGTTATGCCTGATTTTGTAAAGAGGGACCGTGATGGTGAAAGTGGCATGGCCTTAATTATGGCTATTGGCTTTCTTGCGATATTGAGCATTCTCGGAGCCGTTGTAATGCAGTCATCCACGCGAGATCTTGCTGCCTCCGGGGCAAAGCGGCCAGAGAATCAGGCCTTTTATGCAGTTGACCGTGCTATCGAATACTCAATGACTCGTGGCTTGATTTTAAGTATGCCGGTAAGTGGAGAAGTGGATTTGATGACCGATATTGTGACTGGGACAATCACGCATGCTGACGTCATTGACACAGCGGATAGTGCGCTAACAGCCGGCAAGGTTTACGATATCGGTCCCAATGATATGCCCGCCAGCGCTGCTGAGTTGTTCGGTGATGATTTCGGTGCGAACTATTATCACGTCGAGGCCAAGGTGGTCACTCCCCCAACGGGAACGCCTCGCGCAACCTCCAATGCCAACGCAAGTATCGTGCGTCTTTTCAAACGTGATGACGATACCATTTTCCGCACCTCAAGAGGAGGTTGATCATGTTTCGTTCTCAGTGGGTTTTTCTGTTTGTGACTGTGCTGCTGCTCGGCACCGTCACGACTGTTTTCGCTTTGGATCCGGATGATTACCTGGGGGACTCGGCGATTTACACCGGTGTGCCCAGCCAACGTCCTACTCCGAATATCTTGCTGCTGATCGATACTAGTCGCTCCACGCTGAACCGCGCGCCAGGCCAAGGATATGATCCTGCTATTAGCTACAGTAGCGCGATCGGTTTTGACAATAACATGATTTATGTCGGTGATAATGCCGGGCAATTTGCTCTGAATAAGGATCTGGGTGCGACTCTTTCCGATAATGGCACAGACCCCTATGTCAACTGCACGACTACCTATACCCTTCCCGATCCGAACATCGATGGCGCGACGATTATCAAAACGGTTAATGTACAAAGTATTCTAGCAGATAATGGAACTTATTCGGGTGCCGGATCTGCCAAGTTCCCCAATCTTGCGACAGACGGTAGCTGCACTACGGCGCCCAAGGGTGCAGTCTATGCTACAGGGAATTATCTGAATTACATCAATTCCACGGCTGCGACAGACAGTGGAGAAGTGATTATCCAGCATTCGTATACATACTTTAAAAACCAGGGACACCCAAACGAGCCAGCTACTAAGAATTTTCTGTTAACAGCAGATCTAGCTAATGCAACAGCGGTAGCTGAGCCTGGAGTTGGTAGTGACTGGGAGCTCTACTGGAGCACAACAACAGACGCTCCTACCGTCCCGAAAGTCGATCCGAGTGATCCCAGCTCCGCTTGGGACGGGACTGATGGTTGGAGCATCGGAACCAGCTATTCCTTGCCTGCTTCTGCAGTCGCTTTGACACAACGTGAAGCCTTTTACAATGCCTTGGTCCCGGTAATCAATGGTGCCAGCCCCTCGGTCAATTTCGGTTTTATGACATATAATCCGAACAACCAGGGTGCCGTACTAGGCTACCACATGACCACGTTCGGCGAAGACCCAAGTGCCATGATCGCGGCCTTACCGAGAGGGGATGAAGATGGCGACGGAGATCTCGAGGATGAAGCTCCTGGTGTCATCAACTCCGGCCCGAACCGCCCACAATCTGAGGCCATGTATGACGCGGGATACTATTACATGTCCAGCAATGGTCTTTTTACGCCGAAATATATAAAAACCAACGGGGCAGATCCCAACAAGCAATCGATCAATCTGACCGTCTCAGATCAAATACCTAACGATATGATTAATATTTGCGGCTATAACCACATTATCTTACTGACCAACGGTCTTCCTAACCAGGATACGGGTACACCCGACCTGGGTGATTGGGATAATGATGGTTATGATGACGAGAGTGTCTATGGCGCTGGCGCCCATTATCTCGATGACGTCGCATATTATTTGCACAACGTGGTCGATATCAACGGAGATGGGAAACCCGGTGATATTACCATTCATACCATCTTGGCTTTTCAAACTGAAGACGAGTTGATCAAGAATACGGCCGAAGATGGTGGAGGTCTTTTTTACAATGTGGCGGATACGAATGGCTTGACCAAGGCGTTGCAGGAGATCCTGGCGAATATTGTCAGTGAATCGGATACCGCTTTTGTTGCGCCTGTTGTTCCGGCGAGTTCAACGAACCGTACCATCAGCAGTAATAAGGTTTATCTCGGTCTCTTCAAGCCGCAGACTAATGCACCCTGGCACGGCAACCTGAAAAAATACACGGTCAGTTCCAGCAATGAGTTACTGGATGTGCATGGCAACCCGGCCACTGATGCGAAGGGCGACTTTGTCTACTCGCAGTCGTATTGGGGAACGGGTTTAGATGGGGGCGGTAACAAAATGATTTTCGGTGCCGACGGTCTTCGAGCATTGGTGCCAGATAACTATATTCCCACTGTTCCACCTGTTACCTCAGAACTTGCGCCAGGTGGCGATGGGGGCATCGTTGACGCGGGTGGTGTTGGAGGGACTTTGCAGGCGCGGGATCTGGCAAGCAATCCTCGAAAAATTTACACCTATCTGACGCCAGCGAACACTGGCGGCCCAAATCTCAATGGCGGCGTGCCTTTGGTTTCTTCGGCTAATCCGGTACTTTCCGCAGCGCAGAATGCCTTGTCAACTGCGAATGCTGGCCACATCTCTTACGAATATACGCTTGGGGTAGGTAGTGCTCTGGAAGAAGAGAAGTTGCTCAGATACATGCAAGGCTATGACGCATATGGGACAACCCCAACAGCCAAACGTAATTGGATTTTTGGCGATATCCTGCACTCCAAGCCGCTGGTATTCAACTACACAAATTACAGCGACAGCGTTGAGTCGACTTGTACCGATTTTTCCGATATGACCGCTGCGTTTAATTCAACAGTCGTTTTTGTCGGTGCCAACGATGGCATGTTACATGCCTTTCGGGATTGTGACGGCGAGGAGCTCTGGGCGTTTATTCCTCCTAGCTTGCTTAAAGACCTGAAGAACCTACCGCAGAATGGTCATAAGTATTATGTCGATGCGCCGCCTTCCGCCTATGTCCACGATTTCGACAACGACGGCATCATCGAGCCTTTAGGCGGTGATAAGGTCATCCTGATCTTTGGTCTGCGCCGCGGTGGCGGCAATGCTTATCTGACCGCTAATGATCCTCGCGGTTCTTACCTCGCCCTGGATGTCACCTCTCCTCTCGCTCCCGTATTCCTGTGGGAAATCGAGAACACCACCTCAACGGATTTCAGCGAACTGGGGGAAACCTGGAGCCAGCCGCGCCTGCACAAGATCATGGATGGCACAACTGAAAAACTGGTCTTCTTTGTCGGTGCGGGCTACGACAACAATGAAGACCGGCGCTGGGGCAATACGCAGGGGTTCCCGACCTCTACTGTGACCTCCCCGGTCGACCCGGTTAGCGACACCGACACGACCATACTGACAGACGATGGCAACTCGGGGATTGCCGATGCCGGGGTAACATCCAGTTCAGGGGGCGCTCAACTTAACCCCAAAGGTCGTGGTCTATATGTCATTGAGGTTGCAACGCTTACCAAGGACGGCAACGGTGACGTAACGCCAAACTTTACGAATTCTGGTTCCTTCGTTTGGAAATATACCTACGCCGATGATACGACTAACATGACTTACTCTATTCCTTCGGACCTAGCGGTTCTTGACTGGGATGGCGATGGCTTCGCTGATCGTGTCTATGCCGGTGATACCGGTGGCCAGATGTGGCGCTTCGATCTACCCATCGACAGGGTATCGGATCCTGCTGTTCCGAACGGAAATAAAGCAGCCTGGTCGGCAAAGGTTATCTTCAAAGCCAATCAGGGTTACACAGGGACGGTCGCTTCGGACGGAACAGTCAGCAGCTCTGCGGATGGCAGCAACGGCAAGAAGATTTTCTATCGACCCGCTGTGGCTCGTGTGGGTAATCACGCTACCCTTTATTTCGGTACGGGTGACCGTGAACATCCTTTGAATCTGGCTTCCGCTGACCGCATGTATATGCTCTTCGATCGTGACCAGGGGGCTGCAGTTGATGATGAAAATACGGCATTCGATGAAACATCAATTATAACGGAGGGGAACCTGGTCGACGTGACGGGCAATGAACTTCAGAATGGGACGACAGATCAGGTGACCGGTATTTTGAATAAGTTGTATGATCCTGACAACTTCGGTTGGTACATCCGTCTGGAAAACAACGGTGAAAAGATGCTCGCCCCCCCCGTGGTCTTCTTCGGCGAGGTATTTTATACCACCTACGCGCCACTGGTCGGTGCCGTCGCCGGATGTGAGGTTGGTAACCTGGGTATTTCACGCCTCTATCACCTTGATTTCAGAACAGGTGAGGCGGTCTTTGACTATGACAAAACAAATAATTCAGATGACACCACTACTAATGAGAGAGCGGCTGGTAAAAATGGCGAGGTTCTGAAGAAAACCGACAGGGTCCGCACGCTTGGCGAAGGCATCCCGTCCGGTATCGTGACCCTGATCGACGCCAGTGGCCAGGTTACGATGATGATCAGTGCCAGTAACCGGGTCGGAACCTACCAGGCTCCAGATGCAAAGCTGATTACTCCGGTTTACTGGATGCAATGGAACGATTAGATTAAAGTTTGCTGTTGTCAGACCCGGTTGATTAAGAGAAATTGACCGGGTCTGCTATGTTACATCGCGTACATCACAGGAACAGCAGTATCCGAGGGGAGAATTTTAAATGCGATATTCGTTCAGGATGATAGTTGCAATCTTCTGTCTGCTTTCCTTGGTGGCTTGCGGGGACAATCCCAGGTCAGAGATAAAAGAGCCTGATGTGGACCGGATGCCTATCGCAATGCAAGATAGCACAGAGTTAAGACAGGCTTCGATGGACAAGATGACAGGCAGAGTCAAACTGCACATCCTGCCGGATAACCCAAAAGCTGTGGATTGTCTCAGGGTGGTGGTCGAAGGGCAACCCAATCGACCTGGTGTCCGGTGGCAAGTTAACGGAAAATTGCTGGCGGAGCAGACGGGTGATCAATTGTGCGGAGACTTTTTCAAGCGGGACGATCTGGTGACAGCAGAAATTGGAACAGATGATGCCAGGGCCAGCATGACAGTCACCATCAGCAACACACCACCGAGGGTGACGGACATCTCTGCAACTCCCGATCAGGTTGTTTCCGGTCAACCATTGACCGTAGTACCGGTTGCAGAGGATGTCGACGATGATACAGTCGATTTTTCATACCAATGGCTGGTTAATGGTAATGCTGATCCGCTGTTGACAGAAGCGACTCTGCCTGGGAGCAGCTTCACCAAAGGTGACACCGTGCAGGTTCTGATCGTGCCGAACGATTTTTATGATGATGGTCCTACTTACGAGAGCTATGCAATGCTGATCCCAAATGCTGCACCGCAGATCACGTCTCTTCCTCCGCAAGGGATTACCTCGCTGGATTATCGCTATCAGGTTGAGGTGAGTGATCCGGACGACAGTATGTTTAACTTTCGTCTGGCTGAGGCCCCGCAAGGTATGTCGATCAACGAGGCCAGCGGTCTGATCTTATGGTCACTGATGGACGTAAAGCCCGGAGACTATACGATCACTATTATCGTCGCAGATCCGGAAGGGGCTGAAGCGGCACAGGAATACAAACTGACCCTTGGCGATCCACAGTAAGGTTTCCGGGGACATTCTATATTGTCCCCGTCAATAAAAAAAATATCCATTCCAAATCAGTAGGTTAGCGATATGGGCTGTTTTTTCGCACACTTCTCCCGCTGTTTTCATTCCGGCGTTGTCTCACTTCTTGGCGAATCTTGAGTTTGATCGTTACATGTATCCGGCATCCTCTGCCCGCTACGGGAACAGGGCCGCCTCAGCATTCCTTATCCAATCTTCAAGACTCCAGTGAGAGGCCCAGGTTTGTCCCGCCCGAGGTCATTGCCTCAACGTTGTTGATCGGGCTCGTCTCGCCGCTGACTGCTTCAGAATCTTGTGTTACGTCCTAAAGTAGCCAGAATCAAAGTATTCGTTGCGTTTCATCAGGGTCCAGGCAACCACCAGCATTTTGGCCGCCAGTTTGACCCGCATTTTCAGCTTAATACCGCGTTCCTGTTCGCGGTCCTTGATCAGGCTGGTAAAGTAGCTGCGAATGGCTTCATCCTTGTAACTGGCAATCTGCGCGGCCTGAACCAGGGCATAGCGCAATCCCGCTTTGCCTTGTTTGGAGATGACCGGAATCGCGCTGCTGCTGGTCTTGCCGCTGCGTGACGCGCTCAGATCAAGCCCCGCCAGGCGCAGAACTTGTTTGCGACTGG
>JACZKE010000012.1 GCA_014860225.1 Desulfuromonadales bacterium | reverse complement strand
GGACTATCCATGAGCCGGCTGCAAATCCGGCTGTTTGGCCCATATTTCAGCTCCTTTTTGGTCCATAGCTACGGCTATGAACCTGCAAATGAGCTAAAATCTGTTCTCAAACATCCAAATTTTCGCTTCGGCCCGTATAGTCCGATAGACTGCTAGCCTGCAATCCAAAATCATGAATTTGACTGCGTCAGCTTGCGCTGGGCTTCTTCCGTAAGGTCAGCGAGAGTAATCGAGGCGAGAAATTGCCGAATTCGCTCGGCAAGGCCATGCCAGACGTTGTGCGTCACACACTGATCATCACAAACGCAGCCGTTTTTCTGATCCATGCAGGAGACCGGCACAAGTGACTCTTCAACACTGTCGATAATTTCATCAACCTGAATCTCACGGGCTGGTCGGGCCAGCAAGTAACCACCGCCCGGGCCACGCACGCTCTTGACAATATTGCCGCGACGCAGCTTCACAAAGAGTTGCTCGAGATAAGTCAGGGAAATACTTTCACGAAGCGAAATGTCACGCAGGGTAACCGGGGAACCACCTGAATGGAGATTCAGGTTAACCATGGCGCGTACAGCGTATTGTGCCTTGGTGGACATCCTCATAAGCTTACGCCTCAGTCTTCTCCGTTTTGCGCGTGTGTGCGGAGGTAGCAGTCTTGCTTTCCTGTTTAGCTTTAGCGGTAGAGGGCTTGGCCTTACTGCTACCTTTAGTGGACGATTTCGATACAGGCCTTGACTCAGCTTTTTCAAGTCGATCCGTCAGTGTCTCGACCTTTTTTTCCAGGGCACGGATCTGATCGAACAGACAACTGATAGCCTTGGCCTCCGGATCAGGCATTTTACCGTGCTCCAGATCAGGGCGCAGTTCTTCGACCTTCGGCTCCTGTTGCATGACAACCCGTCCGGGAATACCGACAACGGAAGAATTCGGTGGAACCTCTTTAACAACCACCGAGTTAGAGCCGATCTTGGAGCCTTTGCCAACCGTAAACGGGCCGAGAACCTTGGCTCCCGAACCAATCACGACATTATCCTCTATGGTCGGATGGCGTTTGACCTTATCCCATGTGACCCCGCCGAGAGTGACACCATGATACAGTGTAACGTTTTCACCAATTTCAGCTGTCTCGCCGATGACGACACCCATACCGTGATCGATAAAGAATTTTTTACCGATCTGTGCTCCGGGATGGATTTCGATACCGGTGAAAAAACGGCCGAGATGCGAGGTAAAACGGCCAAGAAAGTAGAGATTTCGAGTCCAGAACCAATGAGCGACCCGATAAAACCAGACCGCATGCAATCCCGGGTAGCAGAAGAAAATCTCCAGAGCACTGCGCGCGGCAGGATCCCTGTCGAATACCGAATAGATGTCTTCGCGAATAGTATTAAACACTTTGGCATGCCCTCCGCATCCAGCTTGTTGTAAAAATACCGGCAAAATACTGCCGGCCAATGAGCTTGCTTAACGGATAACATACCTGAGCAAAACTGTCAATTAATTTTCGAGGAAAATCAGAGGAATAGCCGATAAGCTTCGTTGTCAGACTCTTCAACGTAGCGGTAACCAAGACCATCCAGAAAGGCTTGAAGTTGAGCTTCCTGTCCGGAAGGGATTTCCAGGCCGACCAGAACCCTGCCAAAGTCGCCACCCTGGGTCCGGTAATGAAACAGGGAGATGTTCCAGTCTGCGCCCATGGCTGCAAGGAAACGAGCAGTGGCGCCGGGACGTTCCGGAAACCAGAAACGCAACAGGCGTTCACCACGAACATTAGGAGAACGCCCACCCACCATGTAGCGAACGTGGGTTTTTGCCAGTTCATTATCCGTCAGGTCGACACTTTTAAAACCGTGAACTGTCAATTGTTCACGAAAGGCTCGACGCTGTTCATCGCCATTAACAGCAATGCCGACAAAAATTTCTGCTGACTCTCGCTCTGACAAACGGTAGTTGAATTCGGTAATGTTCCTTTCGCCGACCACTTCACGGCAAAAACGGAACAACGAGCCAGGTTCTTCAGGAATAGTTACCGCAAAAAGAGCTTCCTGCTTTTCACCAATCAGAGTTCGCTCAGCGACATAGCGCAGACGATCAAAGTTCATATTGGCACCGGAGTTGATCGCGACCAGTGTCTGGCCAGTGACGCTCCGGTCGCGCACGTATTTCTTGAGTCCGGCCAAAGCAAGAGCACCGGCGGGTTCGACGATGGAGCGGGTAGCCTGGTAGACACTTTTTATGGCGCTGCATATCTCATCCGTATCGACCCGGATGATTTCATCGACATGTTTGCGACAGATCTCGAATGTCAACTGACCAACCTCACGCACTGCAACACCATCGGCAAAGATACCGACCGAATCGAGCTTAACCCGGCGACCGGCAGCCAGTGACTGGGCCATCGCATCACTGTCGATCGGTTCAACCCCGATCAGCTTCACTTCCGGACAGAGCGATTTCAGGAAGACGGCCATGCCTGCAAGCAGTCCACCACCACCGACCGGGACGAAGACGGCGTCCATTCGGCCAGCACTCTGACGAAGCAGTTCATTGGCAATAGTTCCCTGCCCGGCAATCACCAGCTCATCATCAAAGGGCGGGATAAAGATCATGCCGGATCGGGCAACCAGATGGGCGCAATGTTCAGCGGCCTCTGAGTAGCTGTCGCCAGTCAGAACGACCTCGACCCCGAAAGACCTTACTGCAGTCACCTTTATATCAGGCGTTGTCACCGGCATCACGATAGTCGTCTTGATCCCGAGTTTCTGACCTGAAAAAGCCACACCCTGGGCATGGTTTCCAGCCGAAGCGGTGATGATGCCTCTGGCCCTCTCCTCTTCAGTAAGATTGGCAATCCTGTTGTAAGCACCGCGTATTTTGAACGAAAACACCGGTTGAAGATCCTCTCGCTTGAGCAGAATGCGATTGTTGAGGAGTTGTGAAAGGAAAACCGACTCTTCGAGAGGGGTCTCGATAGCCGCCTCGTAGACTTTGGAAGTAAGGATCTGTTTGAGTAATTTTTGCATAGGTTATTCAGCACAAAGCATTAGCATAGTAGTAGTTTATTGATTCAATTTGAAAAACGAGAATAAGCTGAACGACTGTTGATTTCAAGGAAAAGGATAGGCTTACAGGCTCCGGTCTATTTTTTCACTGCTTCAATGCCAGAAACACCTGTGGCACAAGCGTTGTTTTCGATCTGGAAACGAGCAATTTTTCGCAAGGTCAAGGAAATCAAGGATTTGAGCGGAGGCGTAGTACTTTACGCCGCACAATCAAATCCGCCGATTGACGAAGAGATTGCGGAAAAGGGCCGTTTCCGGACGAAAACTAGTTAATTATCGACAACTGTATACAGTTTGGCTATACTGCAAAATCAGTTCAGATGTGGAATTGTGCCTGCCCTGAGAACATATTACATGTCATTCCAAAGGAGAGAGATCATGCCTGAATTCACTTATCAGAACCCTTTTCCCGTAGGCAAAGACGAGACCACGTACTACAAGATCGAAGGGTCGGAAAAGTACGTTACCGTCGAAAACTTCGGCGGCCAGGAAATGCTGCGGATCTGCCCGGAGGCCCTCACCATTCTGACGAACACCGCCATGAAGGACGTCTCCTTCCTGCTGCGCAAAGAGCATAACCAGCAGGTCGCTAAGATCCTCACCGATCCGGAAGCCTCGCGCAATGACAAGGGTGTGGCCATGGCCTTCCTGCGCAACGCCATGGTCTCTGCGCAGTTCGAACTTCCGACCTGCCAGGACACCGGCACCGCCACCGTCGTCGCCAAGAAGGGCCAGCAGGTCTGGACCGGCGTCAACGATGAGGAGTACATCTCCAAGGGCATCTTCAAGACCTACACCGAAGAAAACCTGCGCTACAGTCAGACTGTGGCGCTCGACATGTATACAGAAAAAAATACCGGCACCAACCTGCCGGCTCAGATTGATCTCTATGCCACTGAGGGCGACGCCTACAAGTTCCTGTTCGTTGCCAAAGGCGGAGGTTCCGCCAACAAGTCCATGCTCTACCAGGAGACCAAGGCGCTGCTCACCCCCGAGAAGCTTTTTGACTACCTGGTTGCCAAGATGAAGACCCTCGGCACTGCGGCCTGCCCCCCTTATCACCTTGCGTTCGTCATTGGCGGCACATCGGCCGATGCCGTTATGAAGACCGTAAAACTGGCCACCGCCAAGGAACTCGACGGACTGCCGACTGTCGGCAATGACCACGGCCAGGCTTTCCGCGATATTGAGTTGGAAGAGAAGTTGCAGAAAGCAGCTCAGGATCTCGGTATCGGTGCCCAGTTCGGAGGCAAGTACTTTACCCATGACGTTCGCGTCATCCGCCTGCCTCGTCACGGCGCCTCCTGCCCGCTGGGCATGGCAGTCTCCTGCTCTGCTGACCGCAACATCAAGGCCAAGATCACCCGCGAAGGTCTGTTCGTCGAAGAGTTGGACCGCGATCCAGGCCGTTTGCTACCGGAACAGTACCGTATGGCCAAGCATGAACACGGTATCAAGCTAGATCTCGATCAGCCGATGGAGTCAATTCTGGCCGAACTCACCAAGCTCAAGTGCGGCGATGCCCTGTTGCTCAATGGGACCATTGTAGTTGGCCGCGACATCGCCCACGCCAAGTTCAAGGAGATCCTTGACAGCGGCAAGCCGCTCCCCGACTATCTCAAGAAGCACCCGATCTACTACGCCGGCCCGGCCAAGACCCCGAAAGGTCGCCCCTCTGGCTCCTTTGGTCCGACCACTGCGGGTCGCATGGATTCTTATGTCGGACTGTTGCAGGAGAACGGCGGCTCCATGGTCATGATTGCCAAGGGCAACCGCTCCCAGCAGGTCACCGACGCCTGCAAGAAGTTCGGCGGCTTCTACCTCGGCTCCATCGGCGGCCCGGCCGCCCTGCTCGCCGATGAAAACATCAAGAAGGTCGAATGCATCGACTTCCCCGAACTCGGCATGGAAGCCGTATGGAAGATCGAAGTCAAGAACTTCCCGGCCTTCATTCTGGTCGATGACAAGGGCAACGACTTCTTCAAGCAGCTCGGTCTATAAGCTAGTACCCTGTAACAAAAAAAGCCCCGCATGCGGGGCTTTTTTTGTTTGTTTTTACTTCAGCGAAAGGCCGGCTAATAACCCGATATAACCATAAGAACCGGCAACAGGAATGTCGTCATCAAACCATTCAAACCGATCGCCAGTCCTGCTACGGCTCCCGACAGTCTGTCGACTTCAAACATCCTGGCCGTGCCGATGCCATGAGCTGCTGTCCCTACGGCCAGTCCCGTGGCCACCGGGGATGTTATGCCGATACGACGACAGAACTCAGGGCCGCAGACGGCTCCGAGGCAACCGGTCAAAACAACAATAGCGGCAGTGAGTGGTGCCACTCCACCAATTTTCTCAACAATACTGATAGCAATCGGCGTCGTCACCGATTTCGGAGCCAGCGACAGGACGATTTCCCGACTGCCGCCAAGAATCCAGGCCAGACCACAGGCAGAAACGATGGAGACCAGAGAACCGGCAAAGACGCCGATCAAAATCGGCCGCTTGCGTTTCCAGATCTCTTCGCGACGTTGATAAAGAGGCACAGCCAGTGCGACGACTGACGGACCAAGCAGGAATAGGATGATATCCCCACCACGAGCATAATCACGATACTCGACACCGCTTCCCTTGAGCAGCAGGATAATCGTCACGATTGAAACCAGTACCGGGTTGGCCCACACGCTGCTGACCCGACGATAAAAGTGCTGAGCGAGCAGGTAGACCACGAGGGTCAGAGTGATGCCGAAGAGCGGTGTCGCAACCAGGTCAGTCCACATTGTCCTGCTCCGGAGTCTCCAGTTTTTGGGCGAGTTTTCCGGTAACAGCCATAACCACAAAGGTGCTCAGAACCGTGGCAACGCTGATCGGCAACCATTCAGAGGCAATCAGGTTGCCATAAACCATGACGCCGACACCTGCCGGGACAAAAAACAGCGCCATGTTTGACAGCAGTATTTCGGCGGCTTCTTCAAACCACTTGATGTCAACGACATTTGTCATCAGCCCCAGCAGGAGCAAACCCATCCCCAGAACGTTGCCGGGAATTGGCAGATCAAGCACGCGGCTGACAAATTCCCCGCAAAGCTGAAAAAGCAACAGCAGTGTCAATCCTCGGACCATGGCTCCTCGCTGAAATTACTTCTGAAACCGTACTGATTCAAGTGTGTATAAAAAACATCAGGACTCGCCCTTGAGCCCCTCGATAAGCGCAGCAACTTCATCACAGATTTCTTTTGACGCCGGGCTCTTCTCACGCTTAAGAAACTCTTTAAAACAGTGCAACGATTCCTGGATCTGTTCCTGGTCAAGACAGATATTTCCCAGGGTCAGATAGGCGAAAGAGAAATCCGGATCCAGCGTGATTGCTTGACGGCTGTATTTTTCTGCTTTTTTAAGATCACCATTTTCATAGTGATACTCTGCCAGATTGAAGTGGGCCTGTGGATCATCAGGCTCAAGTTTCAGAGCTTTTTCAAAATATTTGCAGGCTTCTTCATTACGTCCCGTCGCAAAGCAGACATCCCCCAGGGAGAGCAGAGCAAAAGCAGACTCAGGATCTTGCTCCAATGCCCGGCGATAACAGGACTCGGCTTCATCCAAACGCTCCTGGTGGAAAAAAATCAGGCCGAGACTGACGCGGGCATCCGTCTGACCCGGATCACGGGACAACACGTTCTCATAAACCCGACAGGCATCTTCGGTCCGATCCAGCTCGAAATAGGCATCACCCAGGTCAAACTGCAGGTCGAGATCGTCTGGCAACTGGCTGATGACATCTTCGAGAACCGTCACAGCTTCTTCGAGGCGACCTGCCTCAAGCAGAGCCTCTCCCAACAGCGCCTTGACATCTGTATTGTCAGCTTGCCCTTGCAGCAGCCGTTTCAGAATTTGAATCGCTTCTTCAGTCGCACCGCTTTCCAGGGCTTGCTCCGCCCGGCTCAAGGATATCTGTGCATCACTCATGGATTTTCTCCTTTTACTCTGTTATCAAGACCTGGCTCATATTCCATGGCCAGGGTATCAAGCATGTCCCACACACCCCAGGGGTCTGCTGCAACCACCTCAACCTGCATTTTCAGTCGTTCTGCCAGATCGCTGATGCGAATGTCATCGAGGAAGAGGTCATCCTCCTCACGCAACATGACATCAGGCACAATCAGGATGTCACCCAGTCGCTCAAAAGCCAACTGCTCCAGAAGGTCCTGACCAGTCAACAACCCGGTCACAGTAACATGCCCATTGAAAAAACGATTTTCCACGACATGTACGCGCAGATCCAGACCACATTTTTCTGCGAGTTTTCCGGCAAAGGACTTTAACTCAGAGGCAGCAGAGACACCGGTGACCAGGCTGATTGGTGGCAACACCAGCGGCCCGGCCACATCAAGAACTTCTGTCGCCTGCGAACGAAACAGAGGGACAAGTCCAATACCGTTTTCAACTTGCGCCAGATCTTCATAGGCACTCAGATCTGGAAAATCTTTCTCCGCTTTGAGATAAAGTTCATCAGCTGCAAAGATAAAGCGGGTTCCGAGTTGCTGCAAAAACTCAGCCTGCCGCGTCTCAACCCAATCAACCAGCTCGTCAGCTTCCTGCCTGGTGTGTGTACGCAATAACGGAAGATGTTGACGATGCCCGGTCAATCCAACCGGCACTATGGCCAGGGATTTCACTCCCGGTGCGAGAGCCGCCAGCTCTCTGCAAGTGAGGGCTAATTCCTCACCATCATTGATTCCCGGGCAGACGACAACCTGGGAATGTATCTCTATGCCACCATCTACAAGTCTGCGCAGCAACAGCATCACGTCCTCGGCGCGTTTACCGAGTAGCCGCTGTCGCAGCTTATTGTCAGCAGCATGGACCGACACATAGAGTGGTGACAGACGCTTCTTGATTATCCGTTGCAGATCGTCTTCCGACAGGTTGGTCAGAGTGACATAGGCTCCATAAAGATAGGAGAACCGATAATCCTCATCCTTGACATAAAGACTCCGGCGCATTCCGCGCGGCAGTTGATGAACAAAACAGAAGAGGCAGTTGTTGCCACACTGCTTCGGATCCGGGTGTGGTAAGCCCAAACCGAGCGGTTCATCACTGTCATGCTCGATATCGAGCTCCCACAAATCCCCGCTTGATCGTTTAATTTCGACATGCAGAAGCTCAGCGGATTCTTCAACCAGATAATCGATCAGGTCGTTCACAGGCTCGCCATTGACTGCGAGCAGGAAGTCTCCTGGCTGCACACCCAATTCGTCTGCGATAGTACCGGAATCAACCGTTAATATTTCAAGCATTGTTCAACCTGGTCCACCTGTCTGTTTGTCGTCCGGGGATACAACATGACCTTACCGCAAAAGAAAACATGTTACCAGGGCGACGCAAAGGGCGACCTGTCTTCTCTGCACTGAAAGGCAAAAGTCCCTGACCGGAACAATGACCGGAAAGGGACTTTTAATTATCTGGCCAGCAGGTCGGGTATTAGTCCCGACCACCATGCAGGCGGAAGCTGCCGTCTACCGAGGTAATTGACGAAATCGCGTGCTTGTAAAGCAGGAGATCGCCGCCGCAGTCGACCAACACACAAAAACTGTCAAACGACTTGACGTGTCCTTGCATTTTTTCACCAGACATCATGGCGATATCAACAAGGACTCTTTCCTTGCGTGCCTGATTGAGATATTGATCTTGAATATTGAAGGGTGACTTAGCCATAACAACCGCTCCTTTTTTTAAATGTCATAGAATTTTTCAATCAACTTGTGGATTGTATCAAAGTCGTCAGAGGATTCAAGCCAAATAATTGATTTGTCTTTACGGAACCAGGTCAACTGCTGTTTTGCATAACGTCGCGTCGACTGTTTGAGATCCTCGATCGCCTCATTGCGACTCATTTCCTTGCTCAATACGGCGAAGGCCTGACGGTAACCGATTGTTTTCAATGCCTTCGAGGCCGGATCATACCCCGCCCGAATCAGCGCTTCTGCCTCCTCCAGCAAGCCCTGTGCAAACATGATCTCTGCACGCTGGTCAATCCGTCGATAAAGCTCGTCCCGTGCAAGGTCAGGACAAATCTTAAGGGTACGATAAGGTTGGCTGCTGAAGCCGTGTTCATCCTGTAATGACGAGAGCGTACTGCCTGAGTGCTCATAAACTTCCAGCGCCCTGACAATTCTGATCAGATCATTAGGATGCAGTCGAGCAGCAGAATCGGGGTCGACCCTGGCAAGGTCTTCGTGCAATGAATGGCTGCCCTCTTCCTCTGCCCTGGCATGCAAGTGCAGACGAAGTTGAGGATTCGCGCTGGGAGCCTGCAGGAGACCTTCAGTAAGAGCGCGAATATACAGGCCAGTGCCGCCGACCAAAAAAACCCTTTTGTTACGCTGGCCGCTCTCTTTGATTACCTGTTCGGCAAGGCTGACAAAGCGGGCAGCGTGGAACACCTCATCCGGCCAGGCGACATCGATCAGATGATGCCTGATATGCTGCAGCTCGGCGCCGGTCGGCTTGGCCGTACCAATATCCATCAACCGGTAAACCTGACGGGAATCGGCAGAAAGTATCTCTGCATGAAAGCTATCGGCCAGATTCAGGGCCAGCGCTGTTTTACCAACCGCTGTTGGCCCGCAGATGACAACAAGAGCTGGTCGGTTATCTACGACTTTCGACACACGATTAGCCCCGATGGAAGAACTTCTCTATGTCACGCCTGGACAATCTATACATGACCGGTCGCCCATGTGGACAGCAACTGCCAAAATCAATGGCAGCGAGATCTTTCAATAGATGCAGCATCTCACTTTGCGAAAGCGCCTGATTGGCGCGAACCATACTGTGACAAGCGAGGACAGCAAGAACACGCTCAATTTCATCGTTAAGCTGTCCGGAACGTCCGATCTCATTCAGTTCGGCGGCAAGATCACGGATCAGCCGCTCGACATCAACATCAACAACAAGAGCAGGAACAGACTTCACTGTAAAAGAACGGCCGCCGAAAGCTTCCACTTCAAAGCCGAAACGAGCGAATTCATCTAGGTGCTCTGTCAATACAGCTGACTCGCGATGATCAAGTTCAAAAACAACCGGAAAGAGCAGACTCTGACTTTCGATACCGTCAGTGGCTAACTGGTTGCGCAGACGTTCAAACCCGATGCGCTCGTGAGCTGCATGCTGGTCAATCAGCGCCAGTTCATCGTTCACCTGGCAAAGCAGATAACTGCTGAGGTATTGACCGATCAAACGCCAGCCATCCGGCATGGAAGACACATTGGACTGCATTGTTGACCATCCGGCCATCTCACCTTTAACAGTGGACACGGCCGGAAACATCGGGGCTGCAGCAACCTTTTCATTAAAAGCCGCCAGCGACTCCTGGATACGATCGCGATAGTCTCCTGACGCAGGCGGCATCGCTGAAGTGATCCTTCCGATTTCAGGAGGCTGGAAACCGGCAGAGACGCTGACAGGTTCACAGGCAACCAGTTGCAGACGTGCGCGAAGTGCTGCAACGATAAAATCATGCACCTGCTGTTGATTACGAAAACGCACCTCGTGTTTGGTGGGATGCACATTGACATCCACCATTTCAGGTGGCATGTCGATGAAAAGCACGGCAATCGGATAGCGACGTTTTTCCAGTAAAGACCGGTAGGCCTCGATGATGGCATGTTGTACAACCCGATCACGTACAAATCGGCCATTTACATAGGTGTAAACCTGTGCGGTGGAAGAACGGCTGATTCCGGGGGAACCCAGCAAGCCGACCAGCATTTCACCGTTGCCTGAATCCGCCTCAACAGCAAGAAGGCCAGCGGCGACGTTACGTCCGAGCAACGCTGCGACGCGCTCCTCCAGGCGGTTGTGCCGGTAGGCTTCCAGGTAGCTGCGTCCGTTGTGCGACAAACGGAAATGGATATCGGGACGTGACAGCGCAAGCCGCGAGACGACATCGGCGATGTGACCAAACTCGGTTTCTTCTTTGCGCAGAAATTTGCGGCGCCCCGGAGTGTTGAAAAACAGGTTGCGAACTTCGACAATCGTTCCGGGAGCAACGCCGACAGCATCGGCCTGGCGGATGGTTCCTCCCTCGGCATAAATCTGCCAGCCTGCATCATCATCGACAGAGCGGGTGGTCAGTCGCAGGCGGGAAACGGAAGCGATTGCCGGCAGGGCTTCACCACGAAAGCCCATGGTGTGCAGAGCAAACAGATCTTCAGTACACTTGACCTTGCTGGTGGCATGACGTTCCAGGCTAAGAAACGCGTCGTCCTTCTTCATGCCGTAACCATTGTCAGCAACCCGGACGAGGGCTTTGCCGCCCTTTTCAATGTCCACGATGATTTCGCTGGCCGCGGCATCAATGGAATTCTCTACAAGCTCTTTGACCACTGACGCCGGCCGCTCGACGACTTCACCGGCAGCGATCTGGTTGGCGAGGTTTTCCGGAAGAATTTGGATTCTAGTGCTCATAATCAGACATTTCAAAAGGGCAAAAGCAAATGACCGGCGGAGGAGGTCATAACGCTCCGAACCGGTCATTCACATAAAAGTTCAGATCATTGCTTCTGTTCCAGCCTGTCCAGCATACTTTCGATTTCAGCAAGATCATTATTGGCTTTGTCCCTTGGGAGCTCTGACAGGGGTTGCTGCAGAAGGCCGAGATCCCCGGCAACACGGTGAGCGGTCCGGGTGTCGACCTTTCTCATCTTGCACAGATAGGCTTCAAAAAGGCAATTGTCGCTTATCGTATTGATCAAACGCGGAACGCCGCCGGCATAACGGTGAATCAGGGGAATGACCTCGGCGTCATAGAGCATTTGCCTGGCTCCGGCAATTTGCAGACGGTGTTTGACATAAGAGGTTGTCGTTTCCACGCTCATCGACTTAAGGTGGAATTTTACCGCGACCCTTTGCGCCAGGGGTTCATCCAGGGCCAGACAGTCTTCCAGTTCAGGCAAACCGAAGAAGACGATGTTGAGCAATTTTTTCCCGGGGATTTCCAGGTTCAGCAAACCACGGAACTCCTCCATCAGTTCACGACTCTGCAGCATCTGCGCTTCATCGATCAAAACAACAGCGCGGCGACCTTCATCGTCAATTTCAAGAAGCCTGGTGTAAAGCTGTTTGAGCAACTTCAGGCGGTCTCCGGTCGGCTCGACGACTCCTAGCTGCAGGGCAATGCGTGTCAGAATCCACTCCGGTGTAATTCCGGAATGTACCATCACCAGCAAGGACGATTCATATCGGGACTCAGGGAGATTGTCGAGCATGCGACGGGCCAGAGTCGTTTTGCCGGTGCCGACTCCGCCGACAAGAACAGCGAGCCCTTTATTGGAGTCAACGGCATACATCAGACGCAGCAGTGCCTGGCTATGCTGATCACTGTTAAAATAAAAACGGGCATCCGGAGCGTTAGAGAAAGGCTCCCGGCCAAGACCAAAGTGTTCCAGATAACTCATAACTTGTCTCCACCCTCCTGATTACACATAGGAGACACGGTCGCGATTCCCCTGCGGTCCGCCATCATCACCGGAATCATCGTCAAGGCCAAGTTCTCTACGCAAGTTCTTGATCAATACAGAAACATCACGGAAAAACGAATCTTTCTCTGCAACAAGCTGAAAGTAATCAAGAGCGTCAAGTAACTGGCCGTTCAACTGGTAAAGCATGCCCAACTCAAAATTCAGGATCATTCGTCCCTGGTCGGTAATGCCTTCATGAGTCAAACCGCGCTTGAACGCTTGCATCGCTGCGTCCGTAGCCCCGGCCTCCATATGGCACTGACCGGTCAGCGTGGTGCAATCAAGATGTCGAACCGGGTCTTTTGCAGCCTTTTCAAATTCGGCGATCGCATCGTCATAAAGACCCATCTCCTTATAAGCGATGCCAAGATTATAATGCGACTCTGTATCGGCAGAATCAAGCTCTGAAACAAGCTTCTGGGACAGCTCGTCATCTCCCTGAGCAGCGCCGCCAAGGGCGTTGAGAAAGTCGGTTGCAGCCAACAGGTCATCGTCTTGCAGATCCGACATCAAATCGACAAAAGCAGTGTTCTCAGACTCATTTTCCGCAGCTTGCCGTCCCTGATTGATTTCAGCCATTTTCGCCAGCAGTTCAGGCTGTTCGGGGCGATATTCCATCAGTGCCAGAACAACTCTTTCGGCATCATCGAACAAACCTTGCTGCAGATAGAATTCGGCCTCTTCAAGTTCTGTATCAACGTCCAACGCGACAACAGAATCAATTTTACCTGAAGGTTCATCAGCAATCCGGGGCTCAACTCCTTCCAGAGCTTCGAGTTCATCGAGCTCTTCGAGTTCTTCAAGGTCATCCAGCTCTTCTATTTCTTCGAGCTCCTCAAGTCCTTCATCCCCCTCGAGCTCGTCAGTATCAATGCCCGAAAGACCTTCTCCTGCTCCTTCTGCTTCTGTATCGAAGGCTTGCAGCTCTGCATCATCGAGAGCTTCATCCTGAGTCAGCTCCTGCTCTTCAAAAACAACGCCGTCAACCTCCTCTGCGGCTTTAATCTCATTTTTCTCAACAGGGTCTTGATCAGAAAAAACATCCTCTTCGTCAAATTCCAGGTCGAAGTCATCCATGTCATCAAGATCAATGTCTATCTCTATCTCGATGTCCTCAGCGACGTCAGCAACAGAGGCAACCTCTTTCTCAGCGATCGTTTCTGCTGCGGCCGCAACGGTGTGAGCATTCTCAGCCTGTACCGTAGAGGGTTCAAGATCAAGGTCCAGATCAAGTTCGAGCCCGGCAGTTAGAGTTTTTTGCGTCGATGGCTTTTCATCTGATTCAGCAGAAACAACCGCGGCCACATCGAGTTCATCCCGCGCCGCCGTGTCCCCGACCGCCCTGCTGGCAGCAGAGAACATTCCGGCAACCATTGGATCGCCAGGAAAGGCTCCTCTGAGTTCTTCGTGGAAGTCCTGAAGAACTGTACCCCGCCCGGCGTGAATGAAGGTATCCTTCCATTCTTCAAATCGATCCCTGGCACGGTCTACGTCACCAGCGTCCAGACATATCCGCAGATAGTATTCACGGAGATCCAGGTCGTCGTCTTTCAGTTTCAAGAGATGGTTCAGAGTGAGACGTGCGTTGGCGAAGTCCTGATTTGCAACATAGGCATCAGTCAGGCATTGGTTGATATCAGGATCTTCAGGGAGATGTTTAAGCAGGCTCTTCAGGACCTGGATTGCTTTATCTGGTGATCCGCTTTTCAACAGGGAACGGGCAAGTGGAAGACGTGAAGTTCCCTCTTCAGGACAGATCTCAAGAAACCGCTCGTATAGTTTGACAACCTTGATATGCTCTGCTTTTTCGGCGAGAGTTTCAATGATGGCCTGAAATTTTTCCAGAGCGTCTTCATTCCGACCGGATGCCATGAGGCTTTCTGCAATTTTTGCAGAGAAATTAAGGTTATCCGGATCAAGAGCGGCCATCTTTTGCAACACTTCGATAGCATCATGATGCATCCCGTTCTTATCATAGAAAGAGATCAGATTGCGGTATTCGGTCAGGGCGTTGCCGATCAGACCCTGTTTTTCATTGAGCTCGGCGAGGCTGTGATAGATATCGACCCGGGAAGGTTCGATCTTCTGGATCTGCTTGTAGACCGCGATCGACTTCAGGTAAAAACCGGTATCCGTGTAATGTTTAGCAACGGCCTCGTATTCGGTCAAGGCCTCTTCATTGCGTTTTTCGCGACTGAACAACTCGGCAAGTTTCTGACGATTGCGCACGTCCTTGGGGAAAGCTCCGACCAGCTTTTGATATTCGCCGATCGCTTTCGGAATTTGCCCCTTCGAAAGATATTTCTGGGCGCTTGCGAGTAGTTTTTCTTTATTTGCCAAGGACTTCCCCTACCGTATTGATTGCAGAGCACATAAGTCATGACTTTAAACGAAAAACTCCGTGATTGTCAAGGACGCAAACCCGGAGTCAGGGATAAATTCACTTTAAAAATCAGCCAAATAGGCTTCTACTCACGAGCAAGAACCCGAAGCCGTAAACGTACTTTTATCGTTGCACACACCTCTGCCTTCATTTCATAACCTTGCCGCCCCATCAGCTCACAGGTAAACAACTTACCCTCCTCGACTCCGGCATGGTCAATTATTATGGATTGTCTCCAAGGCTTTTCAAGCGTGCAACTTCTTTAGCGGTCAGCATGCGCTTCTGCCCTGGCGCCAGACCCTCCAGGGTTAAGAACGCATAACCGATACGGACCAGGCGGCTGACCTGATGGCCCAGTGCCTCGCACATGCGCCGTACCTGGCGATTGCGCCCTTCATGGATGGTCAGCTCAAACCAGGTGTGACCACCACGATAACGCAGATTGGCGAGTGTCGCGGGCGCAGTCAAGCCGTCTTCAAGAAGCACCCCCTCCTCCAGTGACCTTTTTGACTGTTCCGACAACTGACCGCGCACTTTGGCCAAGTATGTTTTGTCGACCTGGTGACTTGGGTGAGCCAGGCAATTGGCCAGCGCACCATCATTGGTCATCAACAGCAGACCGGAGGTATTAATATCAAGACGCCCGACCGGGAAAAGACGTACGGGCAGATCGCGAACAAGGTCAGTAACAACAGGTCGCCCTTCCGGGTCGTTCAGAGTCGTAACCGTTCCGAGCGGTTTATTGAGAAGGATATAGACGAGGTTTTCCGCGGCTTTAAGTAGCTTGTCGTCGACCAGGATAACACTTGTTTCCGCATCAGCCTGATCACCCAGCTTGACTATTTGTCCATCGACGCGGACCCTGCCGGCAGCAATCAGCTCCTCGGCACGTCGTCGGGAGCAATATCCCGCGGCTGCAATTATTTTCTGTAATCGCTGCTGCATAATCTCAACCCAGAACCCCTGGCTTGTCAAGTTTTCGGTCTTGACCTGTCTGCATAATTAGTTGCTCTCTCTTTTTTATTACGGTTCTATAATCACCTATAGTTCGTGAGGTCAAGGAAATCAAGGATTTGAGCGTAGGTGTAGTCCTTTACGCCGCACAATCAAATCAGCCGATTGACGCAGAGATTGAGGAAAAGGGCCGTTTCCGGACGAAAACTAACCTAGCAGAGCGTCAATGGCATCAAAATCAAAGCGTTTGTCTGCAAGCTTCATGACCAGGTCAATCTTCTCGGTATCCTTGGCGTTAAGCTTGGAAACGTCATCATTGATGGTGTTGAAGACGTCCGCCGTGGTGCGATTGGTGCGCATATAAGGGATATTGCTGCGATCAAGGATTTTATGGGTGATCGCACTGATCTTGGCAACACCCGGGATAACCAGGCCAACCAGCAGGTGGCTATACTCAGGCAAATTGTAAATATTGGCCAGGGTTACCAGCAATTCATCCCGGCTGCTGGTGACGATGACCAGAGAAGATTCTTTCAACAGTTCAGTCACTCGCTGGGTTGCGGCAGATCCAATCTGCAAGTGATGGACGATTTGACCGGCTGTCTCCTGATTGCCCTGCAGTTCACTGTCAAGAACCTGACTGATGCGGCGCAGCGTCGGGTTGGCGAGGATCGGCTGATAATTGAAGCCGCCAATCACCTTGAAAGGCTCTCTGGCAAACGCCAATCCCAGATAATGCAAGGTCTTTTCTCGTTTTTCAGGCGTAATCTTGTTGACAAGAAGGGCACGGACCTCGGCGCCCTCTTTCTCAAACAAGGCAAGGTTCATATAGGCAGCATCCACCACATTACCAAGGCCTCCACCTGTAACCATAACGACCGGGGCATCTGCCAGCCTTGCCACCCTTGCGTTGGAAAAACCGATAATTGAGCCAACCCCGGTATGCCCGGCCCCCTCGATAACCAGAAAATCATTTTTCCGATCCAGTTCTACAATGGCGTCGAGCATCTTTTTCTCCATTTCCACACCGGAGAGTTCGCCGTCGAGGAGCTTCTGCGTGTCGCCCGGCATAAGCACCAGAGGCGACATCAGTGGGAGATCGTCCTCAAGGCCAAAGACCTCCGCCATCAAGGCAGCGTCCTTGTCGACAACCATACCATTTTCAGCAACAGTTGGCTTCGGACCGAGCGGCTTGATGAAACCGACGCGTTTATATTTCTTGCGCGCCATGTACATCAGCGAAAGGCTGGTGGTGGTTTTGCCGCTGTTCTGACCGGTTGCGGCGATAAAAACTTTGCGGGCCATAAAAACTCCTTAAAGACAAGGTACGGAGTGCGGCTTAAAAGATGCGGAGATGCTTAAAAGGCTCTTTTTGCCTTGAATCTCGCATTTCACGCCGTTTTTCAACCTCTCGCCTTGACCAGTTTTGACACGGCTCTGAATTGCTCGTGGGTCGATTTCTGCATCATCTGGAACAATACTGTTTCGGCTGAAGTCACCACGGCACCGGCCTTATCGGCGCCTGCAACAGCTGTCAGATAGTCGATCTTGTTGCGCGAACAGATTGCATCACGCACCAGATGAACATTATAGCCTTCCTCAAGCAGGCCAAGCACTTTTTGATAGACGCACACATGAGCTTCCATGCCGGTTATGATCACCTGGCTGCGGCCGAGTTTTTTCAGGGCTGCCAGGAAATCCGGCTCCCCACAACAGCCGAAGCTGACTTTCTCGATAAGGGTCCCCTTGCAGGCGTCTGCCAGTTCAGGAACAGTGTGACCGATCCCTTGCGGATATTGTTCCGTTGCCACCACCGGAACACCGAGCAGGCCCACGCCATTGACCAGCATGCCGATCGTATCCCGCAAACGCAGGTAAACATCCTGTGGCATAGACGGCACCAGCCGCGCCTGGACATCGATCACGACGAGAACCGCTTTTTCTGCTTCTAATTTGAATTTACCAAGCTCGTTCGACATAAAAACTCCTTACGAAAAATATCTAGATGATTATCTATCGACCACTTTTCAATTTTTTCGGATCAATTGGTTATCATACACCCGCATCCGCTGTTCAGCAACGTTGTTGGCAGCCATAACAAATCCGATTGAGATGGTCATGGAAGATTTCAATCAGGTCGGCGTGCAAACCGCGAATGTAAATTCGAAAGGATGCTGAGCGTCGATGAGATGATATACTTAAAAACTAGAGCAGAATGAATACATGGTCTGGGAAGGCAAAGGCTGCGATGCCTGCTGAGACACCGGTTACAAATGGCGGACCGGGATCTTCGAAGTGCTGGAGTTTACTGACCAGCCGAAAGCGAAGATCACAGAAAACACCGACAAGGCAGAGATTTACGCAGTGACCAAAACCGACGGCATGATTGCTCTGCTTGAACTGGCATTGCAAAAAATGATGGAAGGACAGACGACTTTCAGCGAGATTATTGCCGTGACCGCTTGATTGCGGCAAAAAAGGAGAAAGACCATGCGTCGATATAAACCTTTTCGCAAAATGGCTTTCGTGATCGGCTGCATCCTACTCCAGTTTTTCCTATTTCAGACAGCTTCAGCCCAGATGGATTGGCTTAAATCAGGTCAGGAACTGCTTGATTCCGTCACCACCCCCAAGAACCAGACTTCCAGCCTGACCAACAACGAGATCGCCAGTGGACTCAAGGATGCGTTGAAGGTGGGTACAGAAACGGTTGTTGGCAAACTCGGTCAACATGATGGCTTCAACGCAGATCCGGCAATTCACATTCCACTGCCCGAGAACATGCAACGGGTCAAGACAGCTCTGGAAGCCGTTGGTATGTCGGCCATGATGGAGGATCTGGAGCTCAAACTGAACCGCGCCGCAGAAGCAGCTACGCCACCTGCCAAGAAGCTCTTCTGGAATGCAATTGAAGCCATGACACTGGACGACGTCAAAGAGATTTACAATGGACCTGACGATTCAGCCACCCGGTACTTTGAAAGCAAAATGTCTGAGCCTCTTGCAACAGAAATGCAACCGATTGTCGAGCAAGCCCTCAGCCAGGTCGGCGCTATTCAAACCTACGATGCCGTCATGGGCCAGTACGATTCGATTCCCTTTCTGCCGGACGTCAAGTCGAATCTGAACAGCTATGTAGTCGATAAAGGGATGGAGGGGATCTTTCACTACCTCGCCATTGAAGAGGCTGCGATCAGGCAAAATCCCGCCAAACGAACCACTGATATTCTTCAAACGGTTTTTGGAGCGAAATAACGGAAACCACCGGCAAAAGCACATAAACCGCGGCAACACATGAAACCCATCTTTATCATGTTATACATTAGTAGTTAATATTTAACTTACTGATTATACGATTAATTAAAAATTATAATGTTTCGTCTGAGCATTCCCTGCCAGCGGCTGGAACTGTATTGTCAGAAACGATTCCTCTTGCCCTCCACAGTCAAATAAGGTAACACCTAAGGCCCTTCCAAAACCATCAACCAGGAGTAAAACATGGGTATTCTCAACAACACTGTAAGCGTCTGTCAGTTCCAGGTCCTCGGTGCATCACCGGCTACAGATTTAGCCACCTGGGTCGGCGAAGGCCTTGTCCGGGATGGTTTTCGTTCCATTGAACAGACCAGTGAAGAACTGTCGAGCGGATGGGTTCAGCTGGATGATTACCAAGACAGCGGATTCGCAGACCTGCACACCTTTCTGCACGACCATTATCTCGCCTTCTCCCTGCGCCGCGACCAACGCATGTTGCCGACCGCCCTGCTCAAACCTTACCTGAAGAAAGCCGAAGAGGATTGGTTGGCTGTCAACCCGCAGTTCAAGCGTGTACCGAAACAGCAGCGCGAAGACCTGCGCGACGCCGTACGCGGCAGTCTGTTCGCCAAAACCTTGCCTGTGCCGGCTATTTACGACGCAGTCTGGGACACTCGCACCAACCTGGTTACCTTCGCCAGCCTTGGCACCAAAGCGGTAGATCTGTTTGTCGAGCAGTTCAAGAAAAGCTTTGATGGTCTGCGGCTGGTACCGCTGCATCCCTTTGCCCGGGCGGGCCGGGTCATTGACGACCAACTTCAGCCAGCCCTGGACAAAGCCAACGGCAGTAGCAGCGAAGCCATACTGGAACAGATTGAAGCCAACCAGTGGCTCGGCAGGGACTTCCTGCTCTGGCTGATGCACGAAACCATGAATGCGTCGTCTGAATACACCATCAATCAGCCCGGGCCGGCCGTCTCCGGAGAGGGCTTCGTCGCTTATCTCAATGACCGCCTCCTGCTGGCAGCCAGCAGCGAAACAGGCGTGCAGAAAGTCACCGTAACCGGGCCACAGGACCACTTCAGCGAAGTGCGCACCGCCCTGCAGGGTGGCAAGGACATCCACGAGGCCGTGCTCTACATGGAAAAACAGGAGCAACTGTGGAAGATGACCCTGAAAGGCGGCACTTTTCACTTCGCTTCGTTCAAAGCTCCGTCAGTCACCCTGGAGAAGGACGATATCACCGATGCGTCCATGGAGCGCGAAGCAGTCTTCTTTGAAAGAATGTATCTGCTCGAGGAGGGACTACAGCTTTTTGACAGCCTCCTGTCAGCCTTTCTGAAACTGCGTCTCGATGCAAATTGGCAGCAAAAGGAACAGGCCATCAGGACATATCTGGCCGCTGCCTAGCAGCTTGTGATGGGTTATCAATGCTCAGCGGGTTCCGCATATTTGTGCCAGCTGGAGTCGGGGTCGAAGATGTTCATGGCGGCCGCCTGCGTGGCCGTCTCTTCTCCCAAATCCTTTTCATAGATGACACCTTCCTGGTTGACGATGAAGGTCATGATGCCTGATGCTCCATACTTGGCGGGATAGGCGACAAGGGCAAAGCCGAGGATCATTTTACCATCGGCCACATAGTCGAACGCACCACCGTTGGCATGCTCACCTTGCGCTTTGAGGATTTTGAAATAATAACCATGAAAAGCTTCGGGCGGAATCCCGTCCAGATCACCCCGGTAGCCCTCCTCAGTGGCCCTGGCAATCAGGGGCCCGAAAGGACTGTCAGCCTCGTCCTCGTCGGCTTCCCAGTAGAGACCATCCTTCTTCCCTTCGCTGCTGGCAAACCTTTGTGCAAACTCCTGGCGTCCGTCATTCCGGTCCATGCAGGCATACTCGCGTTGGGTGGCAGTAAAGGCGTGCATTACCTCGATGGTATGCAGCTCATTTCTGCCAATCCGGCGGTTGAGGATTTCCTTCCTCCCCGCCCCGGTGTCGAAATGCCATCCTTGTCCCTGCCGAACGATGGGGATCGGGAACGGATAATCCCTGCTGCCAATGAGGAGCACAATACGGCCCTGGTCGTGCTGTTCCAGGCCATTTTTTTCATCGTACGCTTTGAGAAAACGTACCCTGCTGTTCTGGTCAGCAACCGGGTCGCCGGAAAACACGAGATCCTCCGCGCCGGGTCCGAGGATGGCTAGCAATTCGGGATTGTTGTCAGCATCCACAGCAGCGACCAGTGCCGCAACGGCCTGCAATGGGGAAACGAAGCTCTTCTGTTCCACCGTTTCCACGGCGAGCGTGGGGGAGACGCCCATAACCGCTATTGCGGTGAATATTGCCGCTGCTCCGGCTAACAAACGCCATATCAACTGGTTATATGCTGTCAGTACCATCATCTGAGCCCTTTCATTGGTATTACAGTTATTGGCCGGGTTCACGTCTCAGCGTCTGTTGCGACGCACATCGTTGCGGTCGTTTCCTACACCTCGGCTCTCCCGGCTTTTGCTACGGAAGTCAGTACCCCGCTCTTGTCGGCTGAGCCGGCCGCGCTCACTGGATTGGCGCACACTCTTGCCATTCTCCTGCCGATCGAAAACGGTTTCGCGGCGCCGCTGAGATTGCTCGCCCTTAAACAGGTCTCGCGACCGTCTTAGCTGGTCTGTTTGTTGGAACGTTCGCCCCTGATCAGCGCGCTGCCGCTCCCGGGGAACACGGTCAATCCTGATGCGTTCCTGTCGCTCCCGCGGAACCCGGTCAATCATGGTGCGTTCCTGCCGCTCCCGGGGAACAGGGTCAATCCTGGTGCGTTCCTGTCGCTCCCGGAGGACGCGGTCGACTGTGGTGCGCTCCTGCACTCTGTGTTGCTGTTCCTGCCTATTTCGATCGATGACCGGACGTTTTTGCAGATCACGGTCACCCCGCTGATGCAGCAATGGCTGCCGTTTCTGCAGTTCACGTTCAACGCGATGCTGTTCCTGCCGGCTGCGCTCGAATTTCAAATTATCTGTCTCACGGAGATTCCGCTCAATTCTGGTACGTCCGTCACCGACCCGGCTCCTTTCCCGATCCAGCACTCTCCGCTCGGGAAAACCTCGGATATCACCACGGAAATCAGTGCGGTGTTGCGGATACTGACCAAACTTCCTGGCGGTGAACTTGTCACGATAGGCGACCCCCCGCCTGTGAATCGGGACATGCGACCAGCGGCCTGACTTTGTCATCCAGCGGTCGTGCCTGACATATCTGGGTCGATCGTGGACATTGATGTAGATATAATTGTGGGGCCAGTCGAAATAGCTCCACGTACCCCAGGAAAAACCGAAATAGATACCGGGCCAATATGAGATCCCGATGCCAAGGCGTATTCCCGAGGGCCCCCAATAATAGGGTGGATAGGCAGGATACCACCAGGGTCCATATATGTAATAAGGATCATAGTACGGCACGTATATGACTCTGGGGTTTGCCGGCTCGATAATAACCGTCTCTTTTTCGACGATGACCTTCTGCTGGGGTGTCGTAGTGAGGTTGCCCTGAGCATGGGCACTGGCGCGCAGTTCCTGGATCATGTCCATGACCTCCGCCTCCTGAACAAGAAAGGCGTTGCCAAGGTTGGTGGTCTCGACGATCCGCTCGCTCATCAGGGCCAGAATTGACGGAAAGTGGCAGATCGCCTTGACGCTGGGCGCCCAGTCCTTGTCCAGCAAGGCCTGATCAAGGTTGTCGCCTTGCAATCCATGGTTCTTCCTGATCCAGCGATCGGCCTCAATCAGTTCAATAGGATAGGTCGACGCCATCAGGACCTGTGACAGCAGTTTGTCGGGATAAAGGGCGATGGGGCCCAGCATCTGGGCGAGCTCTTCCCGGCTGAATTTTTCAGAGTCCGCCGGATATCCAATGTCCTGAGCCTGTACCTGTCGCGGCGTCAAGGCAAGGCAAAACATTACCGCGGAGATGACGAACAACCCTGGGATAAGGCGTATTACAAATGTTTTATTCATGACGAACCCCTGTCAGCCTGGTCAGCTCGACCTGTTTTGCTCTGGTTAACATACGGTTTTGTCATTTAGACGAAGTTGAGTCTGCTTGGTTTACTGAAAAGAAGTCAGAATGTATGCTCCCCCTGAAAATTTAAAACTCGAATAATCCGATTTACAAAGCGAAATGGCCACCTTGTGGTTAAACCAGGTGGCCATTTTCATACGCTGGAAAAAGTTAGTCAGGATTACCCGTTGCACTGTTCCAAGCGTCGATAAAGAGCAAGGATTTCGGTTTGGTGTTGCTGCTCCTTCTGGCGGAGACGTTGCTCCATTTCAACAATCTGGCGCTTCATCGTTTTGATCTGGTCCCGATATCGCAACACAAAATCCACGGCTTCCAGAGCCAGGCCCATATCTTCGTGCAGATAACGAATCAATTTAAGCTTGTTTATATCCGCAGAGCATAACCCCTTCGCTCCATGAAGCATAATACGCGAAGTGATCAACTCTTCGCGCTCGCATTGTTGAATGAACTCCACCGAGACCCTTACCAATCGAGCGACGATTCCATACTCAAAACAGATTTCAGGCGGATTGAAGAAGATTGCAATCGGGTATTTATTCATAGTCTTTCTCCCAATCAGTTGACTTGGAATACGCTTCTTTGCGTGAACCTGAACGGATGCAGTTAATGCATCTTCTTCCAATGCTCAACCAGTTTCTTCTCTCCGTCGGTCAGATTGCGTGGCAGAGCCGCTTCCACGGTAACATAAAGATCCCCGCGCTGATCCGGACGATTGATCTTTGGCATTCCCATTCCACGTAGCCGGAAGATGCGACCGTTGCGGGTCTCCGGCGGAATATCCAGGTTCACCTTGCGGTCGATGCCGGGGACCGAGACCTTGCCACCCAACAACATCGTGAACAGATCTACCTGAACCGTGGTCTTCAGATCATCGTTGTCACGCAGAAAACGTTTATCGGGTAAAACTTCGATCGCAAGATACAGGTCTCCCGGTTGACCCCCGCCAACCCCTGCGCCTCCCTGCCCTTTGACCCGGACCTGGGATCCGGTTTTTACCCCGCGAGGAATTTTGACTTCAATTTTTCGACCTCCCTGCCATTCCAGCACCCGCCTGGTTCCGTGAAAGGCCTCATTGAGGCTCACCTGCAAGGGATGTTCTAGGTTTCCTCCCTGCTGCGGACGCGCTTCATGATAGAATTTCTGCCCTCCCACACCACTGCCGGACTGCTTCCGGTCTGCTCCGCCGAATAGATTCTTGAAGAAATCTGAGAACCCCCCACCGGCACCAAACAATTCTTCAAATTCCTCAGGGTTGACCGTCCGATAGGAATAGGTCCGACCCTGCGCAGAAGCTCTATCGCCCCAGTTAAAATCCTCGGGCCTTCCTCCAGTTCTCTGATACTGTTGCCACTGAGAACCGAACTGATCGTATTGCTTACGTTTTTCAGGATCGACCAATACTTCGTGGGCCTCGTTGATGTCCTGAAATTTCGCCGCAGCTTCACTGTCACCCGGGTTGACGTCAGGATGATATTTTCGGGCCAACTTGCGATAGGCTTTTTTGATGTCCTTCGTGCTGGCTTTGCGATCCACCCCTAATATGCTGTAATAATCCTTGAAATCCATGATGTCCCCATTTGCCACACACAACGGGTTGGAACGCCAGAACTTCCAGCCACTGAAGACAATAAAAGTGTGACACTTAACTTACAAGCGCCACACCTTGTACCCATGGCCGGACAAACCCATCCCCTGAGTCTTTCGGACTATCCATGAGCCGGCCGCAAGTCCAGCTCGTATAGACCGACAGACTGCTAGTGAATTTCAATCTGCTTGCGAAACCCTGCTGCATCAGGGGCTTTTGGCAAATGAACCGTCAACAGACCTTTTTCATAAGTTGCCTTTATTTGGTTATCATCAATTTCGCAAGGCAATGGAATCGTGCGGTAAAAAGAGCTGTAAGCACGTTCTGTACGAAAATAAGACTTTCCTTTGTCTTCCTTTTTTGATTCTTTATTTCCGCGAATCACAAGGGAATCTCTTTCCAGGGAAACATCAATGTCTTTCTCGTCCAGACCAGGCATCTCTGCTGTCACAGTCACCTCTTTGTCAGTTTCGGCGACATCGATGCGCGGTGAAAGGACTTTATCTTCTGTAGTCGAAGGCCAATCCAGATTTTCCATGAAGTCATCAAACAACCTGTCAATCCCCCATTGAAGTTGTTGAAGGGGATTTCCCAACCCTCTCTCTATACTGATGTCTTTGTTGCGTTTCCAAGGTATCAGATCTCGAAGCGTCATAGCTGGCTCCTCTCCTTTTGCATCCACATACGTTTTTTATGTGGCACTGATTTCGATATGCCGGGGCTTGGCGGCTTCGGACTTGGGCAGTTGAAGGGTCAGAACCCCATTGTTCATTTCTGCTGCAATTTTTTCCGAATCAATTGTATCTGGAAGCTGAAATTGGCGGTAAAAATTGCCGTGTATGAATTCACACAAAATGGGCTCTCCACCAAGATGCGACCTGGCGTTGGCCTGAACGGTCAGGAGACCGCGATCTATATCGATTTGCAAGTCTTCTTTGGCGACTCCCGGTAAATCAGCCAACAATGTTAAGCCCTGATCGGTTTCAAAGATGTCAACAGCGGGCCGGATGAAAAGATCACGCGTCTGTTCCTGACTTTTGATGTTGCGGCCGCCCTTTACTGAGATATCTTTCTGATCCATGATGTCACCTCCTCTAGCGAGCCTTGACAGTAATTTTCTTTGGTTTGGCCTTTTCCTGAATTGGCAGTGTCACCAGGAGCACACCGTTGCTGAATTTGGCGACAACCTTGGCAGCATCAACTTCGCAGGGCAGGTCTACGGTACGCATGAACTTGCCATGGCCGCGCTCACGACGATGCCAGGTTCTCTGGTTGCCCGACTCGTCCTTGCGTTCACCCGAGAGGGTT
>JACZKE010000011.1 GCA_014860225.1 Desulfuromonadales bacterium | reverse complement strand
GTCGGACTATCCATCAACCGGCTGCAAATTCGGCTGTTTGGCCCATATTTCAGCTCCTTTTTGCTCTATAGCTACGGCTATGGAGCTGCAAACGAGCTAAAATCTGTTCTCAAACATCCAAATTTTCGCTTCGGTCCGTATCGTCTGACAGTCTCCTATGCAAACGGTCTGCTCCTGACTTTGCGCAGCAGGTTCAGAGCTTCCTGCTCGGTCACATCCCGCCACAGCCGGTAAGCGGCAGCGACAGCGAACGGATATGTGCTACGCAGGTTGGCGCACAGCACGCTGTCCACGTTTGCGGACAAATTCCGGGCGGCCTCGACGTGACCGGTCGGAACGGCAACGACGATGCGGCCGGGAGATGCTTTTTTCAGTGCCGCCACAGCTGTGAGCATGGTGAAACCGGAGGCCAGCCCATCATCCACCAGGATCGCACTGCGTCCGGCCAATTCCGGAAGTTCACCCGTACCCATCAAACGTCGCACCCGCTCAGAAACCTTGTCTCGAGTGGCGGCAACCCCCGCCTCGATTTCCTCGTCACTCAGGCCAAGTCGGGGCAGAATCTCGCGGTTGAGCAGCAGGGTACCGTCCCAGGCCACGGCTCCGTAGCCGGCTTCGGTGTTCCATGGCAACAGGATCTTGCTCACCACAGCCGCCGCCAGCGGCCAGCCCAGTGCTTCAGCGGCAGCTGCAGCCACCGGCACACCACCGGCAGGGATCGCCAGCAGCAATGGGTTGATCAGGTTCTGGCGAACCAGCAGTCCAGCCAGGACCCGGCCGGCATCGGCCCGGTCGGCGAAGATTCCGGTACGCTCGACCAATTCGGGCGACCGATATAAGTTTTCCGGCAACTTATTGATCATTCTACTCCTCGTCTCCAGTTCACGGCACATTCAGACCGATGAATAGCATTTCTCTCCGAAAGTACGTTAATCAACGATTGTTGACTCTTATTGTTTTCAAGATTAACAGATTCTGGCTCCATGTCCTGTAGAGACAAACATGAAAGTCCTCATTCATGCTATTCCCCGGCATACTTCATCCCGTTCAGGAGACCTGGTTCAATCAACTCCGGCAGACTCCTGGAAAGGCATCTAGAGCATGTTATGCTAAAAGCAAAAGATTGCCTTGAGATGCAGTCAATCCTTTGCAAGGAGTTGCGTAATTTATTGTCCAGACACTGAACAGCCTGGAGGTGAGTACATGGATCGTTACAAAAGCCGCAAGCATGCCGGAGAACTGCTGGCCGAACAGTTGATGGCGTTCCGGGAAGAGAAAGATGTGATTGTGCTGGGTCTTCCACGCGGCGGCGTACCGGTTGCGGAACAGGTGGCCCTTGCGTTGCGCGCGCCCCTCGGCATATTCCTCGTGCGCAAGGTCGGTCTCCCCGGGCAGAAAGAAGTCGCCATGGGAGCCATAGGGTCCGGTGGTGTTCAGGTTATCAATGAAAGAGTGATGCGCGCTGCCGGGGTTTCCCGGGAAGAATTCGAAGCCGCAGCAGCAGAAGAGCAGAAGAGCCTGCGTGAGCGCGAAAAGGCATACAGTGGCGAACAGGCCGACCTTGACCTGGCAGGCAAAACAGTCATTCTGGTTGATGATGGCGTTGCAACCGGCTCAACCGTTCGGGTTGCGATCAAGGCCCTGCTTCAGCATGACCTGAAAAAGCTGATCGTCGCCATACCGGTCGCGCCGCCGGAAGTCTGTAAAGAGTTGGCCGCAGAGGTCGATAATTTGATCTGCCCCCTGCAGCCTATACGTTTTGCCGCCGTCAGCCAGTGGTATGAGGATTTTGGCCAGACCAGCGACGACGAGGTTCGCGACATTCTGCGCAGGACCTGACCGGAAGGCCTGCCAAACAACTCCCAAGGAGATTTATCATGGCGGAAACGACAGTGAGGAGGATCACGCCTGACGAGGCACGCAGAAGAATGGATTCAGGAAAAGCGCTCCTGGTCTGCGCATACGAGTCGGATGAAAAATTCCGGTCTATGCATCTCGAAGGAACGGAATCTCTGCATCAGTTTCAGGATTTTTTTGAGATCCCTAGCTGGCCCTTTGCGTGTATCCGCCCTGAAGCCGGTTTCTCATCTGTGTAAAAGTTTGAGGAGATCAGCTACTTTGCGGGTATTGATCACGTCGCCTTTGCTCAGCCAGCCACGCCGGGCCTGGTAGATTCCGTATTTCATGTTCTGAAGCCCCTGGGCGCTGTGGGCATCGGTGGAAATCGCCACCTTCACTCCTGCCTCACGCGCCATGCGGCAGTGGATGTCGTTCAGATCAAGACGATCAGGATGGGCATTCAGTTCCAGAAAGCAGCCACGCTCTTTGGCCGATTTTATGATCTTCTCCATATCCACCTGGTAAGCGTCACGCTCATTGATAAGCCGACCACTCGGGTGGCCGAAAATGTTGAAATGCGGGTTGTCCATTGCCCGGATGATCCGCTCGGTCTGCCTGTGGGACGACAGCTCGAAATGCGAGTGGATGGAACAGACCGTAAGATCGAGTTTCTTGAGCACTGCATCGGGCAGGTCGAGTGAGCCGTCCTTGAGTATGTCGACCTCAATCCCTTTAAGAATGCGAAATCCTGGGTATCTTTCGCTGAGTTTGTCGATCTCTTCAATCTGCTGCTCCAGACGCTTGCGGTCGAGCCCTCTGGCCACAGTAACCGCCCGGCTGTGCTCGGTAATCGCCAGATAGCTGTAGCCAAGGCTGCGTGCCGCTTCGACCATCTCCGGCAAAGACGCGTGGCCGTCGGTGGCTTTGGTGTGGGCGTGCAGATCACCGCGAAGGTCATCGCGGACGATGAGTTCCGGCAAGCGGCCTTTTTGCGCCGCCTCAATCTCGCCGCGGTTTTCGCGCAGCTCCGGTTCGATGTAAGCCAGGCCGACCGCCTCAAAGACTTCCTGTTCGCTGGCGCCGGCGACGCGCTCTGCGTCATCTCCTTTTCCGCGAAAGACACCATACTCATTGATCTTGAGACCTTTTCCGATTGCAATTTTACGAACGGCGATGTTGTGTTCCTTCGAACCCGTGAAATAATAGAGGGCGGCCCCGTAGCTGGCCTCGGGCACCACCCGCAGGTCGACCTGCAGTCCGTCACGCAGCCGTATCGACGACTTGGTCCTGCCTTTGTTCAGCACCGTGTCGACATCTGCGTAGCCGGTAAAGTAATCCATCACCGCGCAACCCTGCCGGGCTGTGACCAGGATGTCGAGATCGCCTACGGTCTCTTTGCATCGCCGGTAACTGCCGGCCACTGCCACCTGTTTGACCCCTTCAATACCCTCTAGGTATTTCTGCAGCGAATCAACGATCTGTTCGACATCAGCAAGTTTGACACGCGTTTCGGCCTCTGCTTGCCGTTTGAGATCTTCCAGGATTTTCTTTTCAAGCTTTTCTCCGAACCCTTTAAGATCACGGATCCGCTTCTGCCTGGCCGCCTCGGCCAGATCGTCGAGGTTGTCGATGTCGAGTTCCTTGTGCAGAATCGCAACCCGCTTAGGGCCGAGCTGGGCTATTTTCAAAAGATTGGACAAATCACCCGGAACCTTCTTCTTGAGCTCCTCCAGCAGCTTGAGACCGCCAGTCTCGACAATTTCCGCGATCTTTTCCGCTAGGTCATCCCCGATGCCGGGCAGCCTGGTAAGATTTTCGCCATCTTCGAGTATGTCTGCCATGCTCTTCGATTGGTCATCGACGATGCGGGCGGCTTTGCGATAGGCGCGCACGCGAAACGGGTTGGCATCGCTGATTTCGAGCAGATCGGCGACCTGGTTGAAAATACGGGAGATTTCCGCGTTGTGATTCGGCATGTTCGTCACCTCACAGGCGCAATAATCCTTGTAACGCATCAGCGATACCATCTGCGAGCGAACTGATTTCGATGGGTAAGGAGCCGGTTTTTTGCGGAATGACGCTATCCGAGGTGATGACCCTCTGTATCGGCTGCTGCTCAAGCCTGGCCGACGCCTGACCTGCCATCAGGCAATGGCTGGTGATGATCGAGATTTCTTTGCGGGCGCCAGCCTCATGCAGAGCTTTGATGGCGGCAACCATGGTGCCGCCGGTGCTTATCATGTCATCCACCAGTACCACGGCTTTATCTTTCACTTCGCCGGTCACCGCCTGCACAGCAACGTCGATATCGCTCTTGCGTATTTTTTCGATAGTGGCCACGGGCAGCTTCAGCAGCGCGGCGTAGCGCTGTACCAGCTTCACAGCGCCCGAATCTGGTGCAACCAGCACATTGTCGTTTGAACGGTAGCGGCGATAGGCTTCAGCCAGCAGCGGAACGGCCGAAAGATGCAGCAGCGGGACACTGGCAAAGCCCTCAACCGCCTCATTGTGCAGGTCAATTGCAACGATCCGGTCGCAGCGTGTGCCCAGCAGGTCGGTCATGAGTCGAGCGCCGACCGGCTCTTCACCACTGACGCGCCGATCCTGACGGGCATAGCCAAAATAGGGGATTACCAGTGTAATCGTCCGTGCTCCACGCCGACGGGCGGCATCAGCGAGCAGCAGCAATTCAAGCAGGTTTTGACCGGTTGGCGAAGCGGTCGACTGTAGAATGAAGACATGACAGCCAGCCACTTCCTGCTTTACCTCGACCTTGATTTCTCCATCGGCAAAGTCCTTGATCAGGCAACGACCTTCTTTAAGGCCGAGCGCCGCAGCCAATTTCCCGCCGAGGACCGGATTTGAGCGACCGCTGAGCAATACCGTATCCATAAGGTCTCCTTGCCTTTGGCTTACTTTTGATGCACGCGCAGAAAAACAAGACATCGAAGCGGTTATTTTTAACTCTACAAAAGCCTGAAACATTTTCAATGAGAGGCTCTCTCTTCGCCGAATCAAGCGGTCAGGGCTGGACAGCCGCGCCTTCATAGTTAAAGTGTTAGGACAATCAACGACTCTAAGCCCCGCTCAACGGAGGTAGACATGGCCGAGAATATTGCAAAGTTCAAATCCGGCGACCTGCTGCTGGTGATCGACGTCCAGAAGGATTTCTGCCCCGGCGGCGCCTTGGCTATCGCCGGCGGCGACGAAGTGGTGCCGGTTCTTAACACCTGGCTGGCTACGGCCCGGGATAAAGGCGTGCCACGCTACCTGTCACGCGACTGGCACCCGAAGCATCATCCGAGCTTCGAAGAGTCCGGCGGTAAATGGCCGCCGCACTGCATTCAGGATACCGACGGCGCCCGGTTTCATGCCGATCTCGAAGTCCCGCTCGATGCAGTGATCGTAACCAAGGGAACCCGTTTCGATCAGGATCAGAATTCGGCTTTCGACCAGACCGGTCTTGCCGACTGGCTGCATCAACAGAAGATCAAGCGCATTTTCGTCGGCGGGCTGGCCCTGGATGTCTGCGTGCTGGCTACTGTGCTTGATGGTCAGAATGCGGGATTCGATATGCAGCTGATAGCGAGTGCAACCCGGCCGGTGAATGCGGTCGATGGTCGTTCAGCCATTGAGAAAATGCGCCGGGCAGGAGCAGGAATCCTGGAGGCTTGATGGTTTTTTAAAGACACCGGACAATCCGTACAAAAAACGGACGAATGGTGAAAACAGGTTTAATCGCGATCCATAGAGGATTACACGCTCTCCTCGACAGACTCCTGGAGATTATGTTCTCTTAGTCACGGCGGGGCCATTCTTCTTTGCTCCGGGTGATTTCTTCAAGCTCGCGATAATCCCATGTACGCTGCTCTCCACCGGTGTTTCTGACCACCACCTTTTCATCGGAACAGCTTACAACCTGTCCTTCCTCGCCACTGGCTGGATGTCTGACAAACACGTCCCGGCCCTGTTCACTCTGCACACAAACATACTCGAAGCGTTCTTTTTTCATCTTGGTTGTCCTTTCTTTCTGGTGGTTTCTGGCAGTTTTGGACCATAGCTACGACAGGCCCCTGGATTCAACAAATGAACCGGAGGTCAAAAAATCTCCGCTGCGATCTCGCTGCGGTACAGCGACCTGGTCCTTAACAACCTCGATGTCATGCCAGGGATGCATGGGCTGTCCTCCCGATCAATTTGCGCACTATTGCAGATCCCAGCTAAAAGTCTGGCCGCCCTCGACGGTTGCCTCTTTGTCGCGACAGCTGATTTTAACCGGTTCGGCACCACACCTGAGACAGGTTACCAACAATTGACTGGCGGTAATCTCCACCTCCAGTGACTGACCACGGTAGCGCAGCTTCAGTTTCAGGCAATCAAGTTCGTGCGGCAGACAGGGGTTGAAGCGCAAGATCTCGCCGCGGGCCTCAATGCCGGTATAGCCGCGCTGCAGCATATCGACAGTGCCGGCCATGGCGCCGAGGTGAATGCCTTCGGGAGTCGTTCCCCCCTGGATATCGTTGATGTCCGAAAGCAACGCCTGGTTGAACAGCTGCCAGGAACCCTCGCGATCGGATCGCGACAGCACCCAGGAATGCACGACCTGGCTGAGGGTCGAACCGTGAGAGGTGCGCGCGATATAGTATTCGATATTCTTGGGGATTGTTTCGTGCTTGAAAGGGTAGCCGAGCCGTTCAAAAATGTCGCCCAGCTCTTCGGCAGAGAACAGGTAAAACAGCATCAGCACATCGGCCTGCTTCGCACATTTGTAACGGTTGGGAGTATCGCCTTCTGCTTCGAGAATACGATCGAGCCGCATCACCTTGCCATATTTGGCATGGTAGCGATCCCAGTCGAATTCCTGCAGCTGGTCGTAGCCTTCGAACTGGCTGAGGATATCGTCGCCGTGGAAGACGAGCCGCATCTTGCGGCTGACGTCTTCCCAATGCTCAATTTCCACATTTTGCAACGCCAGGGTTTCACACAACTCTCGTCGCCGCTCGTCGGGCAGCACGTCCAGAACCTTGAGGGCGCAGGTCAAACTCCATACAGCCATCACATTGGTGTAGGCGTTATTGTCGAGACCCGGCCGCTCGGCATCATGGTAAGCGTCATGGTACTCGTCGGGACCCATGACACCCAGAATTTCATAACGCTCGAGCTCTTCATTCCAGGATGCCATGCAGTCCCAGAAGCGGGCGATCTCCAGAATCATCTCGGCTCCGTAAAAGCAGAGAAATTCAATATCCCCGGTCACCTGAAAATATTGCCAGACATTCCAGGCGATGGCTGCGTTGACATGGCGCTGAAGCCGCGAGTTGTCGGGAATCCAGTTGCCGGAGCGGGGGTTGAGATGCACTTTTTGGCTCTCCTCCCGACCGTTGCTGCCGCTCTGCCAGGGATACATGGCACCGCGACAGCCTGCGGCCTGTGCGGCGACCCGGGCCTCGCGCATGCGCCGATAGCGGTATTTGAGCAATGCGCGGGTGATTTCGGGGAGGCGCAGGTTCAACAGCGGAAAGATAAAGAGCTCGTCCCAGAAGACGTGGCCCCGGTAAGCTTCGCCGTGCCAGCCGCGGGAAGGGACGCCGACATCGAGCTCGATGGTGTGCAGCGAGACGGACTGCAGCAGGTGAAAGATATGCAGTTGTAATATCATTTGCACCTTCTGCATGTCATCATCCCCCGCCAGGTCAAGGCCGAAATGATACCAGAGATGGCGCCAAGTCTGACTGTGACTCTCCAGCAACGTTTCAAAGCCCGGGGCACGTTCAAGTTCCTTGCGGGCTTCGAGGCCGCATTCGGAAATTGCTTCGTCGCGACTGGTGAACAAGGCGACTACCTTTTCGATACGCACTTGACCGGATTCCTGCAGCTGCAACTCGAAGCATTGGGCCACGTATCCGTCCTGTTCGACGAGCCGACGTTCAGGCGATTGCGGCCTGTCGTCGATAAAGATGCGGCTGCGCGCTGCCTGGGCCATCTCGAGCCGCGACTGGCTGGTTCGGACCTTGAGAAAAATGGTCTCCGGATTTGGCTGGCAGGTAACCTGCGGCTCCAGATGCTCACTGGCCAGGTCCCGGTAGCGTTCGACATTATCATTCTTCACCCGGCCATCGAGAGCACAGCAAAACTCCACCTGTCCCGACCAGTTTTCAGCGGTCAGGGTGGTGTCAAGCGCGGCAAGGTGCCGACAGGACATATGCACCAGACAGCGCTGCTGCAGCTTGCTGACTCGTTCTCCGGAATCCATGAAACGTACCATGCGTCGCAGCACTCCACATTTGAGATCGAGCTCTTGACGATAATCGAGGATGTCCACAGCAGCGAGATCAAACCATGCCCCGCCTTCGATGCGAAAGCTCAGAGGCAGCCAATTGGGAAAATTGACCAGGTCCTCGTTTTCAATGGTACGGCCGGCAATCGTGGTTTCAAGCCTGTTGTAGCCACCGGCCAGATAGGTGCCAGGATAGTGGACATCATCAGCTGCGGCCTCCGGCGCGGCACCACGGGTGCAGAAATAGCCATTGCCAACGGTGCACAAGGCCTCGCGTTGATTTTGCTGCTCTGGGTCGAAATCATCGTAATGCAGTAGCCAGCTGTTCATAAATCGTTCAGCTCCTCCAGGTAGTTGCCCAGAGTTTGCAAAAACAGCCTTACGTCAGAAGTATCTTCAAGAACATAGCGGGCATGAGTCGCACGCTCTTCGTCGCGCACCAGGATGCCGATGCCGCGATTTTGGATTTCCCGCAACGCATCTTCATCGGTAAGATCATCGCCGATGTAAATCGGCAGGACATCGCGCCGGTTGAGCTCGAGCTTCTGCAGCAGCCAGGAGAGGGCCTTGCCCTTATCCCAGTCAATATCGGGGCGCAGTTCGAAGATCATCTTGCCGCCGGTTTTACGCAGGTCTTTACTTCCGGCAAGGACCTCATCGACGGCAGTTTCAACCTCGGGGCAACGTTCCTCTGCCACTCGCCGAAAGTGGATGGCGATGGCGAATTTCTTGCGTTCCACCTGCGCACCTTCGATCTGGTCAAGCCGCTCATGCAGAGCCTGTTCAGCCTGATCGAGAGCTGGCAGGAAATCGTTGCCCTGTTGAAACTCGATTTTTTTGCCGGCCGGCCCGGCAATATCAAAACCGTGACTGCCGGCATAGTAGATACCTTCGATACCGGCGAGTTTCTCGACATCTCTGCGGTCGCGGCCGCTGACGATGGCAACCGTGCAGTGTCCGGCCAGGTCCCGGACAGTCTGGCGCATCTCTTCGGAAATGGTCGCCTGCTCCGGGCGATCGACAATGGGAGTGAGCGTTCCGTCATAATCGAGGAACACTGCGGCCTGCTTATGCTTGAGCTGACAGGTTAAATCGTTGAAGCGATCAAGGATCGAAGGCAGGTTGTCGGTGCTTTTTTTGCAGCCGTTTATGGCGACCGTGATTTCAGCGAGGTCCTTGACGACGACGTCGGCATATTTCGCCAGCTCCTCAGCCTGGTTGACACGATCGACACCGATCACGAGACCGAAGTCGCCCGCTCTGCCGGCCTGTACGCCTGACTGGGCATCCTCTACCACCACCGAGCGCCGGGGCGTCGCGCCCAGTTTCCTTGCCGCCGCGAGAAACACATCGGGCGCCGGTTTGCCGGGGATTCCCAACTCCTCTGCGTCGAGTCCGTCGACCCTGGCGTCAAACAGGTCTGCGGCAGCAGCCGAGGCGAGCACCGCACGTGCATTTTTACTTGCCGAAATTATGGCGGTCTTGATGCCGGCTTTACGCAACTGAGCGATCAAATCTGCGGTCGTTTCGTAACGCTTCGCCCCCTTCTCCTCGAGTGCCTGCTGAAAATAATCGTTTTTACGATTGCCCAGGCCGCGAATCGTCTCATGGGCGGGATCATCATCAGAAGTTCCCTCCGGCAGCATGATTCCGCGGGATTCAAGAAAATCGCGTACCCCGTCGTAACGCGGCTTGCCGTCAACATAGCGGTTGTAGTCTTTATCGACACTGAAGGGTTGATAGTCCTCCCCTGTACGTTTCGCCCTTTCCGCAAGATAATTGTCGAACATCTTCTTCCAGGCTGTGGCATGCACATGGGCGGTTCTGGTGACGACTCCGTCCATGTCAAAAATAACGGCATCGAACTGCTCCGGGGAGATAATGCGGCGATCGAGATTCATGTTTTCCTTCCTGATGTCAGAGAGATGTTCATTTTTTAATATTATCAGATTCTCCTGAAAACCGTAGTTGGCCGTGAAAAAGATGTGCCTCAAGTGGTTGTGTGGACTTTCATGATCCCGGAAACTCCGGGTACACGACCGCAGTTTTCGATCTGGAAACGATCTATTCCCCCCGGTTTGAGTCCACCAGACGCTGCCTGACCCGCTCGGCAGAGGCTTGAGCGGCGCCACGCAGAAACATGCCGATAACCACATACCAGAGACCGCTTACGGCATAGCCCTGCAGGAAAGAGATGACACCGATGGCAATCAGGCCAACGCCGAACCCGGAACCGAGCCGGCAGACAATGCGGGTGGCCCAGACAAGGTCGTCTTTCATCGCCCACAGAGCTGAGCGCAGAATGCGTCCGCCATCGAGGGGAAAGGCCGGCAGCATGTTGAAGCCGGCCAGCAGCCAGTTGATGAATGCCAGGTAGCCAAAGATCACACCCGGGACTGTCGGACTGCTCCCGGAGTCGACGACCAGTTCGAGACCATAGAAACCAAAACCGAGGATGACGCTCGACAACGGTCCGGCCGCCGCCATCAGGAATTCAGTCTTCGGCCGGTCCGGTTCCTGGGTCATTTCGGCGATGCCGCCGAAGATGAAGAGCGTGATTCCCTTCATTGGCAGTCCATAATGGCGGGCAACAGCCGAATGCCAGAATTCATGAAAGATAATGGACGCAAACAGACCCGCTGCGGCAAACAGGCCCATCAGCCAGTAACCGCCAGTGGAGAGGTTCTCGTAGTTACTGGGGAAATAACCGGTGGCAAGCGACCAGGTGACCAGCAGGGCGATAACGATCCAGCTGGCGTCGAGCTGCACCTTGAAACCGAACAACGTGAAGAGTGTAATGCGGTCATCGAACATGTCTGGCCACCATGGCAGCAAAAACGTTCATCCAGGATCCTTGTGGATCTTGCTCACGCCTACCAGTTTTCGTCCGGAAAAGAGCCTTTTCCGGACGAAAACTGTGCATGTGCTATCCGGAGTTTCCGGATGGCAACCAACCAGCGTTGCCGGTTATCACCTTCAACCTGCCTTGAGGATAACAACCCCTGACTGTCCGTCAAGTTGACAGCATGAAGCTGAAACTTTCCCGTGTCCTGTTAGAATTGATCGAAAGCGTAGCACAGGCACCGTCGTAAAGGCTTTTGCACAGAACCCGCCCGGAACTGTTTCAGGAATGTTCAGACAAATGAGGAGGCGATTCACCATGACGCAAATTGATTCAATTCGCTGGTTCGAACAACTCACTAACCAGGACGTGGCCCTGGTCGGCGGCAAAAACGCCTCGCTGGGCGAGATGATCGCCACTCTCAAGGCCGAAGGCATCCGCGTGCCCGCCGGTTTCGCCACCACTTCGGCGACCTACCGTCACTATCTCGCCGAAAACGACCTGGAGGATAAAATCCGTGAACGACTGGAGGGTTACCGCAAGGGAGAGCAGTCTCTGCATCAGACCGGTGAAGCCATTCGCCGCTCGATTCGCCGCGGCCAGTGGCCCGGGGAGACCGCAATGGCGATAAGCGACGCCTACCGTGAGCTCTGTCGCCGCAGCGGGGCAGAGGAAGTCGACGTGGCCGTGCGCAGCAGCGCTACCGCCGAAGACCTGCCCGACGCCAGCTTCGCCGGCCAGCAGGAAACCTTCCTCAACATTACCGGTGAGGAAGAACTCCTCGATGCGTGCCGTAAATGCTACGCCTCGCTGTTTACTGACCGGGCAATCAGCTATCGCGAGAACAAAGGTTTCGATCACATGCAGGTGGCGCTTTCGGTCGGGGTGCAGAAGATGGTGCGCTCCGACAAGGCGGGCGCCGGTGTCATGTTCTCCATCGATACTGAAACCGGCTTTCCCGAAGTGGTGGTCATCGATGCCGCCTGGGGTCTTGGAGAAAACGTGGTGCAGGGGACGGTGACTCCGGACAACTATACCGTGTTCAAACCACTGCTGGAAAACCGCAAACTGAAACCCATTCTACAAAAAAAACTCGGCGGTAAGGAAAAGAAGATGATCTACTCCCGCAGTGCCGGACAGCCGACACGCAACACCGACACTTCGGCGAAGGAACGCCATGCCTTCGTCCTTGAGGATGAAGAGATTTTACAGCTTGCACGCTGGGCGGTGATCATCGAAAAGCACTATGGCAAGCCGATGGACATGGAGTGGGCCAAAGACGGTGACAGCGGCGAACTCTTCATTGTGCAGGCCCGACCCGAAACAGTACAGTCACGCAAACATGCGGGGATGCTCAAGACCTATGCCATCAAACAGCAGGGCGAGGTGCTACTGACCGGCCTCGCCATCGGCGAGGCGATCGCAGCGGGCAAGATCCAGGTCATCAAGAGCGCGAGCGAAATTGAGCGTTTCGAGGAAGGCAGCATCCTGGTCACCGGCATGACCGACCCCGACTGGGTGCCGATCATGAAGAAAGCCGCCGGCATCATCACGGACCATGGCGGTCGCACCTCCCATGCAGCCATCGTCAGTCGTGAACTCGGTATCGCCGCCGTGATCGGCACCAATCATGGCACCAGCGAACTCAAGGACGGCCAGGAGGTGACGCTCTCATGCGCCGAAGGGGATCAAGGCAAGATATACTCCGGCATCCTCGCTTTCGAAGCGGCCGAGGTCAATCTCCAGGATCTGCCCGCGGTAAAAACCCAGATCATGATGAACATCGCCAGCCCGGCGGCGGCTTTTCGCTGGTGGCAGCTGCCTTGCCGGGGGATCGGCCTGGCACGCATGGAATTCATCATCAACAACATCATCGAGGCCCATCCGATGGCGCTGATCAATTATGAAAAACTCGAAGACAAGGACGCCAAACACCGGATCCGCGAGCTGACCCGCAACTATAAAGACAAGAGCGAGTACTTCGTTGACCAGCTGGCACAGGGCATCGCAACCATCGCAGCCAGCCAGCATCCAGATCCGGTCATCGTGCGCACGAGCGACTTCAAGACCAACGAGTACGCCGAACTGATCGGTGGCCGTCAGTTCGAGTTCAGCGAAGAGAACCCGATGCTCGGTTTCCGTGGCGCCTCACGTTATTACAGCGATCACTACCGAGCAGGGTTCGCACTGGAATGTGCGGCGATCCGGCGGGTTCGCGAACAGGTCGGGCTTGACAACCTGGTGGTGATGATCCCCTTCTGCCGCACCCTCAAGGAAGCCGACCGGGTCCTTGAAGTGATGGCGGATGAAGGCCTGGTGCGGGGCAAGCTGGGGCTCGAAATCTACATGATGGTGGAAATCCCCTCCAACGTGATACTCGCCGAACAGTTCGCTGAACGTTTTGACGGATTCTCCATCGGCTCCAACGACCTGACTCAGCTCACTCTCGGCGTCGACCGTGATTCGGCGATCCTCAAGGAGCTCTTCGACGAACGCGACGCGGCAGTGATGGCCATGATCCGCCAGGCAATCAGTGCCGCCAATAAAACCGGAACCAAGATCGGTATCTGCGGCCAGGCACCAAGTGATTATCCCGACTTTGCAGCCTTTTTGGTGGAGGAAGGCATCGATTCGATGTCACTCAATCCCGACAGCGTGATTGGTATCATCCGCCGGGTGGCTGAAGTTGAGAGCAGGGTCTCCTGAAAGGAAACTCATCTCTTCGGGAGCCAGTAAAGACGGTTGCGTAAAACAATCGCATTATAGTACTGTAAAACATCGTTTCAACATATTCATCAGCGCGACAAAAAGTCAGGCACTGATGGTTTAAACCCGCTGAACACGAATTTCTTTCACTTGCCAAGTAAACAGGAGGCACAAACCCATGAAGTCGACTTTCAAATTCTTCTGCCTTGCGGCCTTTGTCAGCTGCTGCCTGCTGGCTGCATCCAGTGCTTTTGCGGCCAAGACGATCAAAGTCGGCATAGTCGACACTTACAGCGGTCCCGCCAGCACCTACACCAATGATGTGCGTGACGCCTTTGCCCTGGCAGTTAACAAAATCAACGCCGCGGGCGGTATTTTTGGCCAGCAGGTCGAGTTTGTCACCCGCGACAGTAAGTTCAAGGTGGATCTCGGCCTGAGCGCCGCCAAGGAGCTGGTGATGCGCGAGGAGGTCGACATCCTCATGGGGACGATCAACAGCGCTCTGGCTCTGGCACTCTCGGACTTTGCCAAACAGGAAAAAATTCCGTTCCTGGCCACTTTCGCCAAAAGTGCAAAGATCACCGGAGAGAAAGGTCATCGCTATGTATTCTCCATGAATGAGAATACAGCCATGATCGGCAAAGCGGCGGCGGCGGGTCTGGCCAAACTGCCTTACACCACCTACTGGATCGCCGGGGATGATTACGAGTATGGACACGCTGTCGCCGACGGCGTCTGGGAAAATCTCAAAAAACTCAAACCCGAGGTCAGGCTGCTGGGCCAATCCTGGTGGAAAGTGGGTGAACCTGACTTCACGCCCTACATCACCGCAATGCTGGCTGAGGAACCCGACGCGGTCATTATCGCTACCGGTGGACGCGACTGTGTGCCATTCCTCAAGGCTGCGCAGACCACGGGCTTCAACAAACTGGTGCCTTTCTACATGCATACGGCCACGGAGATTTCAACACTCAAACCTCTCGGCCTCACTGCCCCCGAGGGCGTTATCGGTACTGCCAACTATCACAGCTATTACCCGGATACCGAAGAAAACAAAGCTTTTGTGGCCGAGTTCGAAAAGGCCTATGATCGTACTCCCGCGGTGGGCGCCCTGTACGGTTACATCACGGCCCAGTTCATCTCCAAAGCTTATGCAAAAGCCGGAGAGGTCAATACGGAGAAGTTCATCGACGCACTGGAGGGGTTGAGCGTTGACTCCCCTGTGGGAACAGTGACCATGCGCGCCGAAGATCATCAGGTCATGTTGCCGATGTTCATGGGTATGACAACCAAGGTCGAGGGCAAGCAATTCCTGGTGGCTTCGGAGATTATCACTATCCCTGCCGAGGAATCCATGCCTTCGCTGGATGAGATCCGCAAGGCCCGGCAGCTCTAACGTACATGCAAGGGTGGGGGCCACGTTGGTCCCCCACCCTTCAGCGTATAGCCTGATTTTCTAATCCTCCTGCAAGCAAAGAAAGCCTCATGGAACTGTTCACTGGTCTGTCTTTTTCGGTCCTCTGCATTCAGATTCTGGTTGGTCTGAGTAAAGCGACCATCCTGTTTATTGTCGCTTCGGGACTCACCTTGATCCTCGGGGTTCTGCGCATCCCGAATCTGGCCCACGGCTCTCTGTACATGATCGGCGCCTTCACGACCTACTCAATCGCCACGGCTTTTTCTCAAAGCAGCCTGGGCTTCTGGATTGCGCTTTTGCTGGCACCTTTAATCGTGGCCCTGATTGGACTGATCATGGAGCAGGGTCTGTTCCGTTTTCTTTATAATCGCGACCATCTAATGATGCTGCTATTTACTTTCTCCTTTACACTGGTTTTCGGAGATCTGGTCAAGCTCCTGTGGGGTTCGGACTACCGTTCTTTGGCAGTTCCCGAAATATTCCAGGGATCCTACTCGCTGCTGGGGATGCCCTTTCCCCGCTACAACCTGTTTCTGCTGCTTCTGGGGCCTGTTTTCGCCGCAGGTTTATGGTTCCTGACCAACCGGACCATTCTGGGCAAGATTTCCAGGGCAGCGGCCGTGGACCGTGAAATGGTGGGAGCGGTGGGTATCAACGTCAACCGTATCTATGCCGCCGTATTCGTCCTCGGTTGTTATCTTGCGGGTGTTGGCGGAGCCCTGGTGGCTCCGACGCAGAACATCAGCCAGGGGATGGACCACTCCATCATCATCGAGATCTTCCTTATTGTCATTATCGGCGGGCTCGGCAATGTGTGGGGGGCTCTGCTGGGAGCTGTCATCTTTGGCCTCACCGATGCCATCGGCATTCTGGTGGCCCCCCAGTTCGGTATCATCTTCCCCTATCTCGCCGTGATCACTGTGCTCATATTCCGCCCTAAAGGGCTCTTGAAATCGATCTGGTGAGAGATTTTTCAATGATCTCAGGCGTTTTTGGCAAAAAATCTCTCCCTCTGGTTGTGTTGTTTCTGGTTGGCCTAATTTTTCTTCCTTATGCGGCACCCAGATTCTACATCTACCTGGCCAGCGTCATTCTGGTCACCGGGCTATTGGCCACCAGCCTCAACCTGGTTCTCGGTTACGGGGGGCTGTACCAGTTCCATCACGCTGTCTTCTACGGCATAGGCGCTTACACGACAGCCTTGATGCTCACCAAAACCAGTCTGCCGACCTGGGTCGCCTTCGCCTCGGCACCGGTGGCAGCGGCCTTTTTCGGCCTGCTGATCGGTCTGATCTGTGCCCGCCTGAGCAGCCTGCACTTTGGTATGCTGCAGATCTCATTGGGCTCGCTGATATGGGCCATCGTCTATCGCTGGTACGATTTCACCGGCGGAGACGACGGTATCCACGGCATTCCCGTGCCCGAAGCCATGTCGGCAACCACATCTTCTTATTATTTCATCCTGGCCATCACAACCTTGTGCCTGCTGCTGATGTTCATTATCATCAAATCTCCGTTCGGCAGGATCCTTCAGGCTCTCCGTGACAACCCGGAGCGTTGTGAAGCCATCGGCGTTAACATCACGCGGCATCGTATCATCGCCATGGTTATAGCGGCACTGTTTGCCGGCGCTGCCGGTTCGCTGTTCGTCATCCTGGAGGGGAGTGTTTTCCCTGAGCTGCTTTCCTGGACTCTGTCTCTGGAAATCCTCATCATGTGCCTGCTGGGAGGTTGGTTCACTTTTTTCGGCCCCATGCTCGGGGCCTGCCTTATCATTTCCATGAGAACCTTCGCGGGCAACTATACTGAGTATTGGACCCTCATCCTCGGTCTGATGATGATGCTTACAATATTTTTCCTTCCCAAGGGCGTTTTCGGCTTCATTAATCAGCTTTTCAGTTCGAAAGCGCCAGACCTGCCGCTCGAGGAGAGCAGCCATGTTGCAGATTAGGTCACTACGAAAATCCTTTGACGGCTTTCTGGCTGTAAAGGAAGCCAACCTCTCGGTGAATCCGGGAGAGGTGGTGGCGGTGATAGGTCCCAACGGCGCCGGCAAGACGACACTCTTCAACCTTGTCAGCGGTCAGATACGTCCCGATGCTGGCAGCATCCGCTTCAAAGGTGAGGACATCTGTGGTCTGCGTCCCCATCAGCTGTGCCGCAAAGGAATGAGCCGCTCTTTTCAGATCGTCAAGATCTTCAGCCGCATGAGTGTGTTCGAAAATGTGCAGACGGCGGTGATCAGCCGCATGAAAAAAACCTCTAACCTGTTTATCCCGGCTCACAACATCGCGGTAAAAGAAACCGAGGCGATCCTCGAAGCCATGGGCCTCATCGACAAGCGTGACAGCATCTGCGGACTTCTCTCCCACGGCGACCAGAAGGTCCTGGAGATGGCCATCTCTCTGGGCAGCGATCCCCAACTTTTGATCCTGGATGAACCCACAGCAGGCATGTCCGGAGAGGAAACGGCAAGGGCCATTGATCTGATGAAGCATTTGTCGCGCCAGAGGGGCCTGACCATCCTTTTCTGCGAACATGACGTGGAGCTGGTGTTCTCCTTTGCCGACCGGATCATGGTCATGCAGCAGGGCAGCACCATCACCCAGGGGACGCCGGACCAGGTGCGCAACGATCCTCAGGTCAAGAAGGCTTATCTGGGGAGCCACGACTGATGCTGGAAGTCAAAGCCATCAATACCTATTACGGACTGAGTCACATTCTCTTTGACGTCTCACTCAGCGTACACACGGGAGAAATCGTCTGTCTTCTCGGTCGTAACGGCGCCGGCAAGAGCACTACCATGAAAACCATCATGGGACTGACACCACCGAAACAGGGCGAAATCGTCTTCAAGGGAGACCGCGTGACCGGCCTACCGGCCTACCAGATTTGTCGCAGGGGCGTGGGGTTTGTTCCCGACGATCGCAGGGTCTTCGCGGATTTGACTGTAGGAGAGAATCTTGAAATATCGGCAAGGCCCCGCCAAGGCTTCGATGGCTGGGACAAGGAAAGAGTCTACAACTTCTTTCCGGCTCTGCGCGCCCTTGAAGGACGCAGAGCAGGAGTACTCAGCGGAGGCGAACAGCAGATGCTCACCATCGGCCGCGCCTTGATCACCAATCCCGACCTGCTGCTGCTTGATGAACCTACGGAGGGACTGGCACCGATCATCGTCGAGATGCTCGAAGAGAAGATTCTGGAGCTCAAGGCCGGTGGCCTTTCGGTGTTGTTGGCCGAACAGAACCAGAACGTTGCGTTGCGCCTGAGCGACCGTGCCTATATCATTGACAACGGGCATATCCGCTACCATGGCAGCATTGAAGACCTCCGCCGTGATGAAGCCATCCGCCATAAGTATCTCCTGGTCTGAAGTTTTTGAGACGAATCTGCAGAGTGAGGAAAAAACGGCCATGAACCTGAGTCATGAAACGCTTGAGGACCTGGCTGCAGCCATTCTCGAGGCCGCAGGTAGCGCCCGTCCTGAGGCCCGTACCGTGGCGTCGCATCTGTTGCAGGCCAACCTCTGTGGCCATGACAGTCATGGCGTGGGGATGCTGCCCACCTATGTGGCAAACATCGCCAAGGGCCTTCTCCAGCCGAACCGCCTGCCTGAAACGATCAGCGATCGGGGAAATTTTCTGCTCTTCGATGGCCATCGCGGCTACGGTCAGGTGGCCGCCAAGATGGCAATGGAACAAGGCATCGCCCGCTGCAAAGAGACAGGCATGGCCCTGGTGGGGCTTCGCAATGCTCACCATATCGGCCGCGTGGGAGCCTATGGCGAGCAGAGCATGGAAGCAGGGTTGATCTCCTTGCACTTTGTCAGCGTCGTCGGCCATGCCCCCATGGTGGCGCCCTTCGGCGGCAAGCAGGGTCGCTACGGCACTAACCCCTTGTGCATCGCCGTGCCCTCGTTGAATGATGAAGACCACCTGCTGCTGGACATGGCAACCAGTAAAATTGCCGTCGGCAAGGCCCGGGTGGCTCTCAACAAGGGGCAGCAGGTTTCGGATTGCGCCCTCATCGACAGCCAGGGGCGACCGACAGAAAACCCGGAGGTCTTGTTTACTCAGCCGCAAGGCGCTATTTTGCCTTTCGGGGAGCACAAAGGCTATGGCCTGGGTCTTCTGTGTGAAGTTCTCGCGGTGGCATTGACCGGCGGCGCATCCATTCACCCGGACAATGCCCGTTGCGGAGGCATCATCAACCACATGCTGACGATACTCATCGACCCGGAGCTGTACGGTGAGCAAAACGCCATCCGCAGGGAGATAGCCGCCCTGATCGATTATCTCCGCGCAACCCCGCCCGTCCAGGCCGATTGCCCGGTCATGGTACCGGGCGATCCTGAACGTAAGCGCAGACAAGAAAGGCTGACGTCGGGGATACTGATCGAAGAAGTGACCTGGGACGAGATCGTCGAGGCCGCTCTCAGTGTGGGCCTGGACATCAAAAAATTCACCCATGCAATTTGCTGACCTTCATACCTGGGATCTTCCCCCTAAACAAGCTGTCGCCATTCAGACGAAGCTTGCGGACCGGATCGTACTGCGGGACATGCTGCCAAAAGAAATTATCCTGGTCGCCGGAGTTGACGTTTCCTATCAACGTCGTGCAGAGCGTTTTCATGCTGCGGTGGTTTTGATGGAACTGGAGACGGCAAGCATCATCGAAACGGCTACAGCTTCCGCTGAGTGCGACTTCCCCTATATCCCGGGGCTGCTTTCGTTTCGCGAACTGCCGGTCCTGCTACAAGCTTTCCGGAAGCTGCAGACAGTCCCGGAAGTCGTCCTGGTGGATGGTCAGGGGATCGCTCATCCGCGCCGCTTCGGATTGGCCAGCCATCTCGGCCTGTGGCTCGATCTGCCGACCATCGGTTGTGCCAAAAGCCGGTTGTGCGGAGAGGCGGCGGAGCCGGCAAGGGAAAGAGGGTCATGGACATCCCTGTCCTGTGACGGCAAGGCGGTCGGTGCGGTTGTGCGGACACGCCAGGGGGTTCGCCCTATGTATATATCCCCAGGTCACCTGGTCAGCATCGACCGTGCTGTCGAAATCGTGTTGCGATGTGGCGGAGGCTACCGTCTGCCGGAGCCGACCCGTCAGGCGCATCTGGCCAGCAACCGCTTGCGGGTGGCAGACGAATTGTCCGTGGCGGAATCTTTTGGAGGAACCTCGGTCAGCTGACTGTAATCTGTTGATTTGCCAAGCCATTACCTGCTGCCGGGCCCTCCGGACAACCTCCGTCAGTCTTCCCGGGGCGGATCTTCCTTCTGTGACAGCGGCTCTTCGGCAGAGACTCTCAGCATGTCTGCACAGGAGTCTTCGGGAAGCACCAGAGAAAATTCTGACAGGAATGCATCGAACTGCTGTCTGTCGAGCGACTCCTCTTCCAGCAGTGTTTGCGCGAGAGCTTCAAGGGCGGCACGATTCCCGGCGATGATTGCTTCGGCACAGTGCTGGGAGGAAGTCACCAGCTTTTCAATCTCCTGATCGATAATCCAGGCCGTCTTTTCGCTGAAGGTCTTTTCGGTTGCCAATTTGCGACCAAGAAACGGATGCTCCTCACCCCGCGGATAGCTGACTGCCCCCAGACGTTCGCTCATACCCCATTGACAAACCATCTTCTCAGCCAGGTCCATGACCTGTTTGAGATCGTTCTGCGCTCCGGTCGATAACTCACCGAAGAACTCTTTCTCCGCGGCCCTTCCACCAAGCATCACCGCCATCCTGCCAAGAAGATAACTGCGCTGGAAATGGTAGCGGTCATCTTCCGGCAGCTGTTGGGTCACTCCGAGCGCCTGGCCACGGGGGATGATGGTGATCTTGTGAACCGGGTCACTGTGCGGCAGGCATCTGGCGACCAGGGCGTGTCCGGATTCATGGATGGCTGTGATGCGTTTTTCCTGCTCGGACATGAACAGCTTGCGTTCCATACCCATGAGCTGCCGGTCTTTGGCGCGTTCGAAATGGCTCATGTCGACGCGATCGACATCCTCCCTGGCGGCAATCAGCGCGGCCTCGTTGGCCAGGCTCTGGAGGTCGGCACCCACCATGCCGGGCGTACCTTTGGCGATCAGCTCAAGGTCGACATCCTCGGCGAGGGGTATTTCACGGGTATGCACTTCGAGAATCTTGACCCGGTCGCGCCAGTCCGGGCGTTCGACGACCACCTGCCGATCAAATCTGCCCGGCCTCAACAAGGCTGCATCCAGAACATCCGGACGATTGGTCGCTGCCAGTACGATGACTTCATCGTGAGGATCAAAACCGTCCAGTTCGGACAGAAGCTGGTTCAGGGTCTGCTCACGTTCGTCATGTCCACCACCCAGACCGGTTCCCCTGGCTCGGCCGACCGCGTCCAGTTCATCAACAAAAATAATGCTCGGTGCGCTCTTTTTGGCCCTGGTGAACAGATCCCGGACCCGGCTGGCGCCGACGCCAACAAACATCTCGATGAACTGCGAAGCTGAAATACTGAAAAACGGGACCTCTGCTTCCCCTGCTACGGCCCTGGCCATGAGGGTCTTGCCTGTTCCGGGCGGGCCGGTCAGAAGTATCCCTCGTGGTACTTTGCCGCCGAGTCTGGCAAACTTCTGTGGATCTTTTAAAAACGCGATAATCTCCTGAAGCTCCTGTTTTGCTTCACTCAAGCCGGCGACATCCTCGAAAGTCACCCGTGAATGTTCACGTGAATAGAGTCGGGCCCCTGATTGGCCGACCTTGTCCAGCAGGTTTCCAGGCATGCCCCCACCCTGCCGCATTTTTTGGATAAAATACCACCAGACGCCGATGATGATAACCCATGGCAACAGGCTGACCAGGATATTCACCAAGAGAGACGAATCTTCCTCCGGCTTGATCTGCAGTTTGACCTGATGCTGCTCCAGCTGAGGAAGCAGTTCGGGGTCTTCGACCGGCGGCAGGGTGAGATGAAAACGTGAAAAAGTGCGTTCACCTTCAAACTGGCCGTTCATGACCTGGTCGCTGGTCAGGGAGATTTCCGTGGCAAAAATGCCGTTGAGGTTCTGGCCCTGCAAAGTCACTTCGGCGACATGGCCATTTTTTAGCTCCTGCTTGAACTGACTGTAGGCGATTTCGGCGACCGGTTCGAGTGGCTGTGGCGGGAAGATAGCGATGTAGACACTATTAATGACCAGAAGAAGGGCCATTACCAACAAGATTCTTTGCCAGGAAATTATCATCAGGGGGATATGTCGTACCAATTTGTTCGGGTTGAAGTCAACCTCTTGTCACAATGCTATTATATAGATTAGCAGAAAACTTCAGACCTGCTTTACGTTGCGATTCCGGATACGACGCCAGGAGGAAGAGGACATGCCAATTTTTTTGAAGCGCGCTTATGAAAAGCCGGATTTGAATGATGGCTACCGTGTGCTTGTAGATCGTTTATGGCCGAGAGGACTTTCCAGAGTCGACGCCAGTCTTGATGAGTGGATGAAGGAGGTGGCCCCGTCGCCGGAACTGCGCAAATCGTTTCATGAAGGCCGATTAAACTGGGATACGTTTCGCAAGGGGTACCTGTCCGAGTTGAAAAATCATAGGGAGAGGCTGAAACCGTTGGTACAACGTGCAGAGAAAGAACGCGTGACCCTGGTTTACAGCGCAAGCGACACAGATCACAACAATGCCGTTGTCTTGAAGCAATACCTGAAGATGCTGGGTGCGGACTGACAGTTTCTGCATAGAAGCGAAGAATATTGGGATTGATGCAGATGGTTCTTAAAAATATTTGACAAACATCAGCAGTGCCGGCAGCGCAAGACAGATAAAACAGAGCATGGCCCAGCGGAACATCTGCCAGGTGCCGATCAATCCGATCAAGACAAGCTTGAAACAGAGGTTGGCAACCATAGCAATGAGAATGCTGATTCCGGCCTGTGACACTGCCAGAACACCGGTTTCAGCCATGCGTGCGTTGGAGAGGGTTATAGCATCGACATCGAAAAAACCCGAGGCAAGTGAAACCAGGTAGACGCCCTTGTTGCCGAAAAATTCCTTGCCGGCCGAAACGGCCAGAAAAATGATTGCGTAAAGCAAACCGAACACAAGGGCCTGCTGCAACTCGGCAGGATTCCTGGTATTCGGTGGTGGCACCTCCAGCCTCGAGGATTTTCTCCAGACGAAATAAGTGGGGATCAGACCGCAGATGAACATGCCGGTCATTGGTACTGCCAGTTCAGCTAAAAGATCGACATGAATGATGCCGATCAGAAAAGCCATGCGAATGAGCATGACCGCAGAAGCCAGAGAGACGATGACAGCTCCAGTCAGTGAAAACTCCGGAGCCTTCTTTGCATGTCTGCCGAACGACAAGGTTGTGGCAGTGCTTGAGACGAGCCCGCCGAGAACTCCCAGGAAGAGACCGCCCCAGCGGTGGCCAACCAGTTTTAAAATGACATAGCCGATCAGATTTATGCCGCTGATCATCACGACCATAAACCAGATATTGGAAGGGTTCAGGGCCTTGAATGGACCGTAGCCATGATCCGGCAGTATCGGAAGGATGATAAAAGCGACCAGAACAAATTGAAAAATTGCATACAGATCCCGCTTGGAGAGACGATGCGAAAATTCATGCATCTGGGGCTTGAAATAGAGAATGGCCGTTGTCGCCAGGCTCAGGGAGACTGCAGCGACCAGCTGTTCAAATGACACCAGGACACCGATGCCATAAGCGACCAGCAGAGCTGTTGCTGTCGTCAATCCGGCGGGGAATTCTTGCTTCATGCGGAGAAAATGCAATATCGCAGATTGGACCGTAATTGCGACCATACCTGCCGGAACAATCCAGTCAACAGGGCCGACCTGCGAAATCTGACCGCAGATGCTGCCAAACAGGGTGACCAGAATGAATGTCCGCAATCCTGCCAAGCGGGCCTTTTCCCGTTCCCTTTCTAGCCCCATAAGGGCTCCCAGCAGGATCGCCAGGAGATAGAATTTGAAGATATAAATTATCGCAGGATCCATGCTCATTCCTGAAAGAGCGATGTTCAACTCTCCGGGTTGATAAGGAAATCTGGCCAGTTCTGCAACCTGCCCTTTCAAGGCCTTCGTTCGGGACCAGGCCTTATAGTCACAAGTATATACAAAAGAGGGGGAAACGCAGACCAACCATTGCAATTCTGAGCATCTACAAACCAACCAGCCGGCCAGATTTGTTTTTGCCGGTCAGCTAGTCATCTCCAGAAACTGCGATAATATTAAAGTTATTTCCCTGCACGGACGGATTAGCAATTGTCAAAAGGAGTCGCCGTATATGGCCAGCAAGCATCAACAGGAGCTCAACAAACTTCAGGAGATTGAGAACGCCGAGTGGCGAGAATCTCTTGATTACGTCTTGCAAAATCAGGGACCGGACAGAGTCCGTCAGATCCTGCGGTTACTGCAGATCAGCGCCCAGGAACATGGCGTCAGCATCCCGTTTACTGCCAACACCCCCTATATCAATACAATCCCGCGCAGCCAGCAGAATGTCTATCCGGGTGACCGCGAGATCGAACGGCGAATCAAGTCGATCATCCGCTGGAACGCCATGGCGATGGTGGTGCGAGCCAATCAGGAGTCGCCAGGTATCGGCGGTCATATCTCCACTTTCGCATCGGCTGCGACCCTGTGGGAAGTCGGATTCAACCATTTCTGGCGTGGCAGGACCGAAGATTTTCTCGGCGACATGGTCTTTTTCCAGGGGCATGCCTCGCCGGGAGTCTATGCCCGGGCATTTCTCGAGGGACGTCTGAGCGAGGACGACCTGGAGGGCTTCCGCCGTGAATTGCGGCCCGGTAAGGGAGGCCTCTCTTCCTACCCGCACCCTTTCCTGATGCCCGATTTCTGGGAGTTCCCGACCGTCTCCATGGGACTGACGTCCTTGTGCGCCATCTACCAGGCACGCTTCAATCATTACCTGGTCGACCGTGGCCTGCGTAAGCGCAGCGGCCGCAAGGTCTGGGCGATGCTTGGTGATGGAGAGATGGACGAGCCCGAATCCCTCGGCGCGATCACTCTCGCCGCACGGGAGAATCTCGGCAATCTGATCTTTGTCATCAACTGCAATCTGCAGCGTCTAGACGGTCCGGTGCGCGGCAACGGAAAGATCATTCAGGAACTCGAGGCGGCATTTCGCGGCGCCGGCTGGAATGTCATCAAGGTGATCTGGGGCAATGATTGGGACCGCCTGCTCGAAGCTGACAATTCGGGCAAGCTGGTGCAGCGCATGGACGAGGTGCTCGATGGCGATATGCAGCGCTTCACCCTTGGTAGCGGAGCCTATGTCCGTGAGCACTTCTTCGGCAAGTATCCGGAACTGCTCGAACTGGTCAAGGGCTACAGTGATGAACAGCTCGGCAAACTGACCCGGGGCGGGCATGATCCCGACAAGGTCCATGCCGCCTACAAAGCCGCGGTGGAACACCAGGGGACACCGACGGTGATTCTCGCCCAGACCATCAAAGGGTATGGCCTCGGCGAAGCCGGGGAAGGCAAGAACATCACCCATGCGCAGAAGAAGCTCAATGATGAGGAACTCAAAGCTTTCCGCACCCGGTTCAATATACCGGTCGGCGACAAGGAGATTGCCGAAACCCCCTTCTACAAACCGGCCGACGACAGCCCTGAGATGATCTATTTGCGGGAGCGTCGCGCCGCGCTTGGTGGCAGCCTGCCGCAGCGGCATGACCCCAGCTACCCGATGGCCTGTCAGACCGAGGAGGTTATCCGGGAATATTTCGAAGGATCGGGTGACCGGCCGCTGGCGACCACCATGGCCTATGTGCACCTGCTCTCCAAACTGCTGCGTGACTCCGAGTTCGGCAAGCTGATCGTGCCGATCATTCCCGATGAGGCGCGTACTTTCGGTATGGAGTCGCTGTTCCGCCAGGCCGGTATCTACAGTCATGTCGGCCAGCTTTATGAACCGGTCGATAAGCGCAACCTGCTTTTCTACAACGAGAGAAAAGAAGGGGCGATCCTCGAAGAGGGGCTCAGCGAAGCGGGCGCTATGGCCAGCTTCATCGCTGCCGGAACCGCCCATTCAAATAATGGCGTGCAGACGGTGCCGTTTTACACCTTCTATTCGATGTTCGGCTTCCAGCGGGTCGGCGACCTGATCTGGCAGGCCTGCGACAGCCGGGCGCGGGGGTTCCTGGTCGGCGCTACCGCAGGGCGGACCACGTTGGCCGGGGAAGGACTGCAGCATCAGGATGGTCACAGCCATGTGCTGGCTATGGCACCAACCAAGATCAAAGCATATGATCCTGCCTTTGCTTACGAGCTGGCCGTGATCATCCATGACGGTCTGACGCGGATGTACTGCAATCAGGAAGACCTGATCTACTACCTGACGGTCATGAACGAGACCTATCCCATGCCGCCCATGCCGAAAGAGGGCGAGGTCCGTGAAGGCATACTCAAGGGAATGTATCGTTTTCGTAAGACCGGCCTCAAAGGGAAAAAAGCCAAGGCGAATCTCATGGGCAGCGGAGCCATACTCAATGAGGTCATCAAGGCTCAGGAAATTCTTGAGAAAGATTACCAGATAGCCACAGATGTCTGGAGCGTCACCAGTTACAAGGAGCTCTACCATGATGCGATCGAATGCGAACGCTGGAATCTTCTGCATCCCGGCAAAAAAGCCAGAACGCCTTTTGTCAGCCAATTGCTGGCTAAAACAGGCGGCGTTTATGTCGCAGCATCTGATTACCTGAAGGTTCTACCGGCTTCAATCGCCAAATGGATTCCCGGTCCGCTGCATTGCCTTGGTACGGATGGCTTCGGTCGCAGTGACAGCCGTGAACGGCTGCGTGACTTCTTTGAGGTCGATGCTCGTTATATCGTGGTGGCGGTCCTCAGACAACTGTCTCTGACCGATGAAGTCACCAATGCAAGCGTCGTCAAGGCGATCGCTGATTTTGATATCAACCCGGAAAAGCTCAACCCGCATAACGACTGAGGGAGAATTATGTCACTGGAAATTACTGTTCCCGAGGTGTCCGAGGGCATCGAGTCAGGGACTGTTGTCACGATTACAGTTGCCGTTGGTGACCAGGTGGAAATCGACCAGACTCTTCTGGAGCTGGAAACCGACAAAGCTGTAGTGGCCATCCCTTCGCCACAGGCAGGCAAAATCACCGAGATCAAGGTCAGCGAAGGTGACCAGGTCGACGTCGGCTCAGTCGTCATGCTGATGGACACCGATGGAGAAACCGCGAAAGCAGAGCCGGAAGAGGAAGCAGAGCCGGAAGAAAAGCCGGAGGAAGTTTCCCACAAGAAAACTTTGCCTGATCTGAACACTGTGCGACGCGGCGATATGGTCGCCCCGGCAGCGCCATCTGTGCGCCGGTTGGCCCGCGACCTGGGCGTCGATATTTACCAGGTACAGGGCACGGGGCCCGGCGGCCGGATCAGCGAAACCGACGTGCGCCATTTTGTCCGTGACACCATGCAGCGCATTACCGGCGGCGGACCTGCACCCAAATCGATCGGAGAATTCCCGGGGCTCCACGCGCAGCGACCGCTGCCCGATTTTACCCGCTGGGGCGAAGTCAGCCGCGAACCGCTGTCGCGGATCAGGGAACTGACCGCCGATGCAATGAGCTATGCCTGGTCGACGATTCCGATGGTTACCCAGTACGACAAGGCCCGGATCACTTCGATCGAAAAATACCGCAATGAATTCAATCAACAAGCCGCGGAAGAAGCCAAGCTGACCATGACTGCAATCCTGGTCAAAATCTGTGCGGCGGCCCTGAAGGTCTTTCCGCAGTTCAACAGCAGCCTTGATCTGGCAAGCAGGGAACTGATTCTCAAGCAGTCCGTGCATATAGGCGTGGCCGTTGACACTCCCGGCGGTCTGCTGGTCCCGGTGCTTCGCGAAGCTGACCGGAAAGGAGTCGAAAAACTGGCTCTCGAGCTGAATGAAATCGCTGCGAAAACCCGGGATCGCAAGATCAGCCCTGCCGATATGGAGGGTGGGACTTTCACCATCAGCAATCTCGGCGGTATCGGCGGTACCGCTTTTACCCCGCTCGTTTATGCACCTCAGGTAGCGATTCTGGGTGTTTCCAGGTCTGAGATGCAGCCGGTCTGGGATGGCCGGGAATTTGTACCTGAGCTGATCCTGCCCCTGTCTTTGACATACGACCACCGGGTCATCGACGGTGCCGATGGCGCCCGCTTCATGCGCTGGATCTGCAGGACGATCGAGAATCCTCTTCAGCTGGTGATGAAAGGATGAGCCGATGAGCACGTCAGATACGATCCCGGCTAAAGCGCAATTGGTCGTCATCGGTGCCGGCCCCGGCGGTTATTCGGCAGCCTTCAGGGCTGCCGAACTGGGACTCTCCGTGACGATCGTCGACCCGGGAGTCAATCCCGGTGGCGTCTGTCTCTATCGTGGTTGCATTCCATCGAAGGCCCTGTTGCATGTCGCCAGACTGATATCCGAATCCGAGGAATCAGCTATTGTCGGCATAACCTTCGGCAAACCGAAAATCGATGTTGAACGAGTGCGGGAATGGAAAAACGAGGTCATCGACAAGCTCACCGGCGGACTGGGCTCGAAGGTCGACAAACTGAAGATCGACTACGTCCGCGGCAAGGCCCGGTTCAAGGGTAAAAACACTCTGTGTATCACGACTGCAGACGGAACCGAAGCAGATATGGGTTTCGAACAGGCCATCGTCGCCACCGGTTCCCGACCGATCCTGTTGCCGGGTATCGATGCCGCAAGCAAAAGGATTATTGATTCGACAGGGGCGCTTGAAGTTGCCGATGTACCAAAAAGTCTGCTGGTGATCGGCGGCGGCTATATCGGGCTGGAGCTTGGGTCAGTCTACGCAGCCCTGGGGAGCAAGGTGTCGGTAGTGGAGATGACCGAAGGCTTGCTGCCCGGTTGCGATCGGGATCTGGTCTCCGTGCTCAAGAGGCGGCTCGACACGAAGTTCGAGGCCATCATGCTGAACACCCGGGTCGCCGAATTGAAGGAGCAGAAAAACGGGGTGCGGGTGACCCTTGAGGACAAGCAGGGTCAGCAGAGTACAAAGCGCTTCGAGAAGGTCCTGGTGGCGATCGGCCGGCAGCCCAACACGGAAAGCCTGGGACTGGAGACGACCTCCATCAGGCTCGATGACAAGGGTTTTGTCGAGGTGGACGGGCAGCAGCGCACCGCCGAACCACATATTTTCGCTATCGGTGATATCGCCGGTGAACCGATGCTGGCCCACAAGGCCTACGGCGAAGCCCAGGTCGCAGCGGGAGCCGCCGCCGGCCGCAAGGAGGTGTTCGACCCGAGGGCGATTCCTGCCGTCGTCTTTACCGATCCGGAAATCGCCTGGTGCGGCCTGACCGAAACCGCGGCCCGCGAGCAGAAGGTCAAGGTCAAAACCGTCAAAATGCCTTGGCGAAGTAACGGCCGCACGCTGACTCTAGGTCGCGACGACGGCATGACCAAGCTGATTGTCGACCCGCAGACCGAACGCGTACTCGGTGTAGCAGTGGCCGGGCCAGGGGCCGGCGAACTGATCGCCGAGGGTGTCGTCGCCATTGAGATGGCTGCCGTTGGCGAAGATCTGCGCAAGTCGATCCATCCCCATCCGACGCTTTCGGAGACGATTTATGAAGCGGCGCAGATGCTGTTCAAGGACTAAACGTCTCAGGAGACTGTCGGACTATACGGACCGAAGCGAAAATTTGGATGTTTGAGAACAGATTTTAGCTCGTTTGCAGCTCCATAGCCGTAGCTATAGAGCAAAAAGGAGCTGAGATATGGACCGAACAGCCGAATTTGCAGCCGGTTCATGTTAGTCCGACAGCCTCCTAGCAGCCTGTCGAACAACGGCGCTCCCGGTTGTCAATCCGGAGCTGCAACCCGGATTTTTTCCTGACGGAGTTGCCTGTCTCCATCGGCAGCAGTATCGAACACATCGCGCATTCTGCGCCATTATCCCGAATGTATGTAAACTTCATGAACTGGGAGCATAGGGATCGATGAAGCAGACCCATTCGACAAAACATGAAATCGAAATGCAGCGCAGTATGCCTGTCAACTGGCTGCGGATACTCGGTATCTTCTGGTCAGTGACAGGAATCGTTGCCATCATTTCTGCTTTTTCCGCAACAATGGCAACCGTGTTGCTGATCGGTGTACTCCTTCTGCTGGCCGGCCTCGCGCAATTCGTACACGTGTTTGCCGATCGATCATCAAATCTGGTTTGGCGGTTTCTGAGCGGGGGGTTATACATCGTAGTCGGAGCTGCGTTGATCATGAACCCGGTCGGCGGTGCCATCAGCATCACGCTCCTGATCGTCATCTTGTTTCTTGCCGGGGGAGTTCTGCGACTTGCCATGGCCGCAAAGATAAAGCGGCTCGGAGTTTCGGGCGGTTGGCATTTCACGGGGGGGCTCCTGAATCTTGGCTTGGCTGCGCTGGTTCTCACCGGATGGCCGGAAACCGGGACCTGGGTAATCGGTCTTCTGGTGGGGGTTGAGATGCTGTTCGGTGGATTGACCCTGCTGTTTGCGCCGAAGGAAATATTCTATCGCTTCGAACCATGATGACGTCGCAAAAAGACCACCCTGCGGCTTACCGTGCTTTTTTCAACATGACGACATTTGCGTAGGCGAATTTCTGCAGACAGTCCTCTCTATCATCAGGCTGAGTCAGAGGTGAGCAGTACATCCCCCCGGATTATCGAATTTGACTATGGCCCGAAGTGGTCGAATCCGTAAAGCAAGATCACCCGCTGGCATAATTAACAGAGACCGCTATAATATTTTCGAGAATCCATTTATGCAGCCCTGGCTCCACCAGCAGCGGCCATCAATAAGGAGACACGCCATGATCAACACTTCATTTTGCGCAACATGGTCACCGCACCTGTTAAGTGTCATGCGGATCATCGTTGCTTTTCTGTTCATGCAGCACGGCGGTCAGAAGCTCTTCGGCTTTCCCATCGCTATGTCTAATCCTCCACTCGAACTGTTCTCGCTCATGGGTCTGGCCGGTGTGCTGGAATTTTTCGGCGGGTTGCTCGTGCTTTTGGGGCTGTTCACCCGGCCCGTCGCCTTTGTGCTGTCGGGCCAGATGGCCGTAGCCTATTTCATGGTGCATGCCCCCAGGGGATTGTGGCCGATTGCAAATCAGGGAGAGTTGGCCGTTCTGTACTGCTTTATATTTCTTTACCTGGCAGCGGCAGGCGGTGGTCCGTGGGGCCTGGACCGGTTGCTCTTCAAACAAAAGAGTTAGGAGGCTGTTGGACTGTCCATGAGCCGGCTGCGACTCCGGCTTTGGCCTGACATTTCCCAGCGGCCCGTATAGCCCGACAGACTCCGGACTTTCATTCTCCATCCCGGCCATGGCTGTATGGACTTTGTTGCACGTTCACAGTGTCAAGCGGACTCCTGAATATTTTTGTTCAGCACCAGTCGCTGGGATGGCGTAAAGCCGCAGCCCTGCAAAAACTTGTGGAGTCCTGCCTGATTCCACTGGATCTGCGTACGCAGCGATTCGACCTGCAAGGTGGAAAGATTGATCAGCAACTGCGCCAGCAGCGCCTGGCCGACGCCGGTTCCCTGTTCCGCCGGATGGACACCAATGGTGTCGATTACTGCGGTCTGGATCGGCTTGCCGAATTCGCCATAATCGAGTCGGGCCATGATGAAACCGGCAACCAGGTCCTTTTTTTGCGCGACCAGCGACACCCGAATCCCCGACTCAATCAGCATTTCCTGGAATTTGCCGCGGTAGTAGGCGGTACGGTCCCGGCCGGAGAGTTTTCGGTCGATGCGGACGATATCGAGAAGATCGTCTTCACTGAGCGAACGGATCAGTACCCGGTCGCGACTGAGGGTATCGTAATCATTGCCACCCGCTCCGTGAACCTGCCAATAGCCATCCATCTTCACCGTTGAGATCTCTTCAACATTTTCCGGCAGCGCAGAGGTATCCCTGCCAACAATCTGGATTGGCGCCAGGGTAAAATCATTGGCGGAGAAAAACCGGATCATGTCGTGGTTTGTCCAGTCGATCTCAGTGCGCATCGTGGCGATATTTTTCTTGTCCATCCGTTGTTCAATTCCGTTCAGCAGCGCCTTGCCGAGTCCTTGTCCACGGGCTTCAGGATCAACCCCGAGGACATCCAGGACGGCTACTGTCCGGGTTGAGCCGAAGTCGCCATCCTGCACTCGGGCAAACGCATAGCCTTTGACTATTTCGTCAGCGCAGGCTGCGCAGGTGATAAACGCTTCGGGAGCGGCCATGGCGACCGTCAGGCGCTTTTTAAAAAATTCTCTGCGTGGCTGGCCGACACTACGACTGTCGATGGCCGAGACCTGCTCTAAATCTTCGGGACAAAGTGATCTAAAGGTTAAATGACTCATTGTCGTGACTCTCCTGTCGTTGGGAAACTATCTTTCATGTCAAGAAGCTATCGGCAATTGACCACGCGACTTGAGTTTCTGATAGCGGAAGGCGCCCCACAAAGCTGCACCGATGGCACCGGCAAACATCGAATCAGGATGAGCAGCAACACGGGTGTTCATATGCTGTTTGTCCATACCGTCCTGAATTGCTTTGACCAGACCAATATCGAGGGCCAGGCCACCGGTCATCATCACGACACCCTGTTTGACACCGATCGCTTTGAGCAGCTTGAGCAGGCGATCGGCCATCGATTCATGGATACCGCGCAGGATATCGCTGGGTGCGATCGAGCGGGAGACCATGTTGATGACATCGGTCTCGGCCAGCACGGCACAGATGCCGCTGACCTTCTCCGGGTTGGTGGACTGCAGAGACAGACTGCCGATCTCGTCCTGGCCGATCCCCAGGTAGCGGGCAATGTTCTCCAGGAACTGGCCGGATCCTGAAGCGCACTGACTGGTCATTCGATAGGTCAGCACCTTGCTTTGCGCGTCGATGCTGATGGCGCGGCCGTTCAGAGCGCCGATATCCAGCACCGCCCGGGCCTCGGGGTTAAGGTAGATAGCGCCACGGGCGTGGGTGGTCATCGAATAGAAATGTCCGGTGGTTCCTTTCAGGGTCTCTCCTTCACCGGTACTGGCGATGTAGTTGATCTGCTGCCGCTGCAGGCCTGCGTCTTTCAGAACCGACTCGATCGATTCCTCGACAAGTGTATGCGCGTCGCGCTGACGGATCCGCGCATCCCAGCGGGATAGCCATTCGGTTTTATCACCGTCGACCCGAAACAGTGCGGTTTTAATTACGCCGGAGCCGACGTCAATGCCAATGGCAGTAGCCATGATATTCTCCTTTTAATCCTGCAGAGCCACGACGGATCTGCCGTTTGTTTCGAGATGAGCGCTAATTGCCTGCACTATGGGCGAAGCTCGCCCCGCCAAGAGCGCCGGTATAAATGGATTCGGCGCTGATGTTGATGGTCTTCTCTCCGTAGTTTTCGAAGATCAGTTGTCGCAACTCCTTGACCGCAGCCTCGTTCTTGGCCACTCCGCCGGTAAAGGTAAACTCTTCGGTCACCCCGCCGGAACGGGAAATAATCGACATCGCCCGCAGCATGATCGCCCGGTGCAGTCCGGCCAGAATGTCGGCGCGGTTTTCACCCATGGCCATCCTGTCGCGCAATTCGGCACCGGCGAAAACGGTACAGGTCGAATTGATTCGCGTCGCCTTGGTTGCTTTCATGGCGATGGGTCCGAGTTCATGCAGTCCGATATTCATTTCATCGGCGATGTAACCCAGGTAACGGCCGCAGCCGGCAGCACAGCGGTCGTTCATCTGGAAATTAACCACGATGCCGTTTTCATCCACCTGGATCCCTTTGGTGTCCTGACCACCGATATCGAGCACGGTGCGGGTCCGGGGAAACATCATGTGCGCTCCGAGCCCATGGCAAAGAATCTCCGAGCGGATATGCTCTTTCGGGAAAGGCAGTCGCACCCGGCCATAGCCGGTTCCGACCACGTAAGTCTCTTCCAGTTCCTGACCCAGCACTGATTCCAGCGCCTTCTGGGCGTCGGCTTTGCTGATGTCGAGCCCGGCAACTTCGCCCATGGCCCGCGCCAGTCCATTCAGGAGCTGCGCAGAAACAGTCTCGTCACTCGACACCTGGCTTTCGATATCGATGATTGATTTGTCGTAAACATTGAGCAACACATCGAAGCTGAGTCCCGCTTGCTTGCCAACGCTCTCGGCAAGGTTCATAAAGCGCGACCCGGCGATATCACGGAAAAAATCGGACTTACGTTCAGCTCCGGGAGCGTAGATTGTTGGCGCTTCAACTGTGATGGTCTTGAACACAGTTTCCAACGCTTCCCGCAGCGGCCCTTTCAGATCCTTGAAGCGCTCGTGGTCAAGATAGCGGTAACAGGTTGCCTCGAGCTGGTTCAGTTCGGAAAGGAACTGTTCAAGGCGGAAATTACGCTCCAGATCAGCCAACAGGAGTTCGGCACCGCCACCACTGCCCAGAGCATTTTTGAACAGGGTGAATCGCGCTGCGATCTTTGACTCCTGCTTGGAAACTTTGGCGGCAACGTCATAGTTGGAGCGGGAGTTTGTGATGCCACGCCCCAGAACTTGACGGTTCTCATCCATTAGCACGGCCTTGGTGGTCGTGGAGCCTAAATCAATTCCGATAAAAGTGCGCATTAGATAATCTCCCTTACACGGCGACTGTGGCAGAACCACCGGCCCGGCGCTTCTGATCAATCATCTGGAAGTAACTTTCCAGCCTGTTTTTGACATTAGCGGCCGAGAAATAACGTGGATCGACCAGATCGGTTTCAATGAACGCGCCGGGCTTGCCGGTCAGTTTTTCGATTTCGCGCATCATCACCAGTTGTCCGGCAGAGAAGCTGTTGCAACTCTTGATCGAGTTGATCAGCAGGCCATCGGCCTCGTACTCCTTGACGTTGCGGGCGAGCATATCGACCCGGGTCGGCAGGTTGCGGTTGGTGTAGACCCCCAGACAGTAATCGGCCAGCGATTCCAGTGGATGATCCGGGTCGTGCCGGAAGTTGTCGTAGTCGTAGACGCCGCCGACCTTGGTGTAAGAGCTGGCAACGACCACCGCGCCCATCTCGTAAAACATCTTCCAGAATTCGCGGAACGAGGTCCAGTTGGGTGGGCCTTCGACCACCAGTCGGTATTTTTCTTCGGACATGTCACCTTCCGGTGTCTGGGCGCAGAGACCCAGGTCAATCCGTTGCTGGATCTCTTCACGCAGCAGCTTATAGTAAACGATAGCTTCATCTGTGCCGCGAAAGGCGGTAAAGATCGGCCCCATGTAGTAGACGCCACCGAAGTAGCAGTCAATCGGTGAAGGCTTGTGCTTCGACTGCTCGAGCATCCAGACCAGATCGTTTTCGGCCTGTGCCGACTTGCGCAGATATTCGCGCAGCCGGTCAATGTCGAATTTGATCCCGGAGATTTTTTCCATGGTCGGGATGACTTCTTCCTTGAGCTGCGTCACAATGTAATCACGCATGTTTTTGGTCACCTTGCCGTCGGCAGCGTAAGGCACATGCAGCATCACCGTCGGACATTTGTACTGTTCGCGCAGCAACTCGAACCACTTCAAAAAAGTGAAACAGCCGGTGTAGGAGAGCAGCAGCATATCCGGATCGGGAAAGGGCTTGCCGTTGGGGGCGATGTTGCCCTTCTCCATCATGCCGATGTCCGCTTTAACGTAAGTGCAGACATCCTCCGAATGTCCGGAGCGCTCGGCTTCGGTGATAAAATCGCCCGATTTCTTGCGCATGGCGTTCTGGATGGCGTTGATCTCAGGCAGATTGTTGGCGATGTCGAAGCACATCAACAGCTCGTTCAGATTACCCGGAACGAAGGTCGAGGACACCTTGAACTGGCCACTGGTGATCCGGTCATAATTGCGGCTGATCATCTCTTTCTGCAGTAATTGCGAATTTGACTTGATAACGTCTTGGTTACTATTGTTCATGAGGAACTCCATAATTTGATCGAATCGGCAAAGGTCCCCGCCTGCTCGCGGATCGGCTGCATCTGTCCGGAATTCTCGGCATACTGCATGGTGATGTAGGGGATTCCCAGGGCTTCCAGACGGTGAACCATCATCGGTTGATCCAGAAGGGCCGGATCGCAGAAACTCGGCGCGGCAAAGATAACTCCGTCGGCACCCCGCTTGCGTATCGACTCGAGCATGTAGCTGCCCTTCTCTTCCAGATTCACTTCGTATTTGGCCGCGGTTTCCGCGCTGTGGTGCAAAAAAGCTTTGGACAGGTTATCGATCGGATCGCCGTCTGTCGGCACCGCTTCGAGCAGCCAACGGGTGACCAGCATGGTGTCGTCGTCGACGATATAACAGCCGGCCATTTCCAGCGACTTGATCAGGTTGAGGGGAGGCTGCTCGCAGAAGGTGCCGATCAGGGTGACCCGGCAATTGTCACGCATCGGTCGGGGTTCGGCAGCAGCAGCCTCCAGATAATCCTTCATCAGCTGGGTGTGTTCCTCCACCGGCAGCACCATACCGGCACGCATCAGCAGGTAGACTTCTGCAGCCGGAGCGTTCCAGGGGGTTGCTGCACGGAAATCATAGACCCGATTGACCCAGTCGCGATTTTCATTATAAACGGCGATGGAATTGTTGATCTGCGCATCGGTGATTTCACGTCCGCCCAGTTTTTCGAGTCCTTCCTTGAGCTCGCGTAACTCATTGGAGTAGAACACCCCGCCGATCTCGTCCTTGAAGTTCTGCGGCGCATCGAAATAGCGGACATACTTGTCCTTGAACATAATCTGCCAGATGCCTGACAGGTTGCGGATGACATCACAGATTGAAGGGAACATCATACCGTCGACGAAATCGAGCTTGCCGGTGATTGCCAGCTCGATGGTTGAACGGGGGATGCGGCAGATGTAGCTCTGATAATAGGCGTCACCGTGGATAACTTCCATGTCGGCGCCGCCACCGAGGATCCCCAGCGGCAGCATGCCGGCGGCATGGATGATTTCGCGCGGGACATAGACCGGCATGTAGCCGATCACCTTGCGACCCGGCTGGGCATCTTTCCATTGCCGCGCTTTGGCGAAGGTAATGTCCTCGAAGATGCCCTGGCAGAAATCGACTATCTTTTCAACAGGTTTTGCACTCATAAAATTCTCCTGACCGGAACAAAACGATCTAACAACGGTGTTTTTCAGCTCATAAGGAACGGCATCAAATTCTCGATTAATACTTTAACAAAAAGCATACCACGATACTAATCCTGGTCCAGCTTTACGAATTTATCTCACCATTCCAAGCTTATGGTATAAAGGTACCTCAATACCTATTTAATGTCAATTAAAAAAATACCGCCCCCATTTGCTGCTTTCTTTATGCTCTTTCCAGGTGTAGTTTCCGGATGGACACAAACGATACGGGCCGAAGCGAAAATTTGGAGGTTTGAGAAAAGATTTAGCTCGTTGCCATCCGGAACTAACTATTTTGACGGCGTTTATTTTGCAGCACTCTGCCGGGGGAGACGACACTGATGAAGCGGATAGTTTCTATGCTGTCGTGATTGAAGTCGCTGGCACTCAAAACAGGGGGGCTCGCTGCGTCGGGACTATTAACCCGGACAAAAGGGGCACTCTGTTTTGAGTGCCCCTTTTGCTATTTTTCCCAGTCTTTTTTTTCGGGTGAGCTCGCCTGCGCAAAGGGTTGTTGCAGACGCGCGCTTACTTAGTGCCCATCCGGAAACTCCGGATGGCACGACCGCAGTTTTCGATCTGGAAACGAGCAATCTTTCGCAAGGTCAGGGAAATCAAGGATTTGAGCGGAGGCGTAGTTCCTTACGCCGCACAATCAAATCCGCCGATTGACGCAGAGATTGCGGAAAAGGGCCGTTTCCGGACAAAAATTACTTACTTGTTCTTATCAAGAACGTAGCCGGACGCCCCGCCGACGCCAGCGCCGATCACTGCACCCGTCACAGGACTCCCTCCGGTCGCCGCTCCAATTACACCGCCACCAACAGCGCCAATCCCTGCCCCACTCAGCGTCGACTGCTGTCTTGAGTTCATGCCCGTACATCCAACAATAAAGGTAAGACTAAGAATCGTAATCACGATCACCATGCTTTTCATATTTTCCTCAATTTAGAAGTTGTGCTCGTTTGTGTATCTTATCGATTTGGACTAATTTGTCCTGTGTGTAACTTGCTGCCTTTTATGGTTATCATCTTTCCAGAACTGGATTCGAATTTCAAATTAACTCAACTGTGGCTCCGTCCTTCCATATATATGAAAAGCAACAAGCGTGCCGGAGACGAGTTGTGGATGCAGCACGCGTAAGGATCTGATATTCAAGAGGAAAGCTGAGATCCTAATGAAAGTCCAAAGGATAACCTTCCAGCCGTAGCTGTTACATATGACCTTACTACTACATATGACGGATACAGCTGACACGACAAGACCTCAAAGAGTCTCACGCCGCTCAATTTTACCGAATCGCCATACATAGATCGTCAGCGGCAACATCAGCACACAGGCGCAGAGGTAGGGCAGAGCGTGATCAATCTGGTACAGGCTGGTACCGATAATCGGCCCCAGCACAAATCCCGCCGACGGACAAGCGGAGACCATGCCGCTGACGGCGCCTTGTTCTTCAGGACCGACCGCCAAAGAAGCACCGGCGGTGAATCCTGGCGAAACCATGCCCAGGCCAAAACCCAAAATTCCCAGAAAGATCACCAGTAGCGCAATACTGCCGGCAAACAGCAGAGCGCCATAGCCGATCATCAACACCGGCAGTCCCAGGGTCATCATGCGGACAGGCTTCATCTTCACCCGTCCTGCGAGATAAGCCTGCGAAAAGAATGATGTAGCTGCCGCGACCATCATACCCGTGCCGAGGGCCTGGGCTGTGGCCTTGCCGTCTAGGACGAAGCGATCCTGAATGTAGAATCCGATGGTTTGGCTTGTCATCGAGAAAGCAAAAAAGGTCAGAAATCCGGTCAAAATGTATGGAAAGTAGCGTTTATCAAGTAGCTTCAGCTTCGGTTTTGTCGTGATTCGCGGAACTGTTCGAGGAGGTTCTCGCAACACGATTGCAATCAGAATCGTGCTGAGCAGGGTGATGCCTGCGGCGATATACAACGGTGCCAGCAGACCGATGACGGCGAGCAAACCGCACATTGCCGGGCCGAGGATGGCACCCAGAGTCCTGGCCGCCCCCAGACGTCCCATGCCTGCGACCCGTTGTCCAGCGCTGGTGGTGTCGGCAATATAGGCCGAGGCGGCGCTGGGAGCTGCCGACATCAGGGCAGCCATCAGTACCCGCGATGAAATGACCAAAAGATAGAGGGTTATCCCTGAAAGGAGACCCTTGAGTCCGAAGAAGAAAACCGAGGCAAACAGGATGCAGCCGAAAGCGTAACCGGACAGGCCCAGAAGCAGCACAGGCTTTCGCCCCCAGCGATCACTGGCACGGCCCCAGACCGGGCTGGTCAAGGTGAAGGCCAGAGCAGAGCAGCTGATGATCAGGCCGATCTGTACTTCCCCCAGGCCGACTTCACGGCCCAGAGGTGCCAACAGGGTAAAGGTCATCGACTGGCCAATACCGGTTGCGAGGACGCTGAACAGAACCAACCGGGTAGAGAGCTTGGACGCCGAGGTTGTGAAGATGGCCGAGGAAGTCATTAGTTTGAGCATAGCACCAGGAACATGCAAAGAGCACAGTTAAGTTTGCATATCCCCCCTTGACTGTTCAGAAATCCTGGGCTGTTGCATTTAAGGAGCTGATGACCACTGTCTCAATCAATAAAGCGGCAGGCTACCCACTAGGAGCAGCCTGCCGCTTTCCATTTGTTTCTCTGCTTCCGGTCGGACCGGTTACTAATTCGGCCGGAACCTGCAGAGGGCAATCACGCGTTTTAGCGACGCTCTACGATACGTCCTTCTTCATCGGAGATAATGACTTCAACCCGACGATTCAACTGGCGTCCCACCGGAGTTTCGTTGCTGGCAACAGGGTAGGACTCGCCGTAACCGCGCACCGCTATCCGTGCATCTTCAACGCCGCTGGCGGTCAAGGCCGAACGCACGGCATTGGCCCGCCGCTCCGACAGGTCAAGGTTGTAAGTCTCGGAGCCACGACTGTCAGTAAAGCCTTCCACCAGCAATGTCCGTGTCGGGTAGGTTCTCATGAAGTTGGCGATCTTGCTGATCGTCACCATCGCACTCCCTTTAAGTTCAGCCCGCCCTGTATCAAAGAGCACATCCCCGAGGGTGATGACCAGGCCGCGCTCGGATTTGATCGCCTGCAACTGGGCGACTTCGGCTTCAAGCTGTTTAGCGCGCGCTTCAGCAGCCGAGGCCGCTTCTGCGGACTGCTGACCCTCAACTGTCTTGACTGCGAGAAGAGTGGCCTGTTCCTGAGCCTGGCGACGCGACAATTCTGCGGACTTGTTCGCCTCATCGGCCTCGTAGGTTCGAGCTTCAAGCAGAACCTTGGCGCGAGCGCTGTTGGCTGCCTCGACACTTTCTTCAGCTACTTTTTGATTGGCAATCTCCTTGGCGATGGCCGTGCGTTGCAGCGAAAGATAAGCTTGGTGGCTGATCTCTTCCGGTTTGGCGTCGGCTTTCCACAGACGTTCGGCCGTCTGCAAAGATGTTTCAGCCGTCTGTAATTCCAAGGGGGCGTTTTTTACCACGACCGGATCCATTTTTGCTGCAGCGAAGGAAGCCTGGGCTTTCTCCAGATCAACGTTCTTTATCGGTGGCCCACAACTTGCCAGCAGAAAGCTGGTAAGTACAACAAGAGCAAAAGAGCAAACAAATCGGTTATTGCGATTCATGAAAAAACCTCCAGGTAAGGGTCAGGGTTAGACTCAAGGATTGGCCTTACGTTCGATTTCCTTTTTCAGGGTCTGAATACTCTCCTGAAGGACATCAACTGTCTTCTGTGCTTTGGCTGTCCGCGCTTTGGCTTCGGCCAATCGGGCGTCGACTTCAGCCTGTTCAGCTAAATATAAGGCTTTTTTGTTCTCTTCCTTGGTCATGGCCTCCCGGGCCTGCTCCAGCTTTTCCCGGGAAGAGCGCATTTCCAACGGCGCAAACTCAACGGCACCGGCAGCTTCCGCCTGATTGATGGCCGCCTCCGAAAGGGCCAGCTTTTGGGTAGGTGGTGGGACCTTGGACGAACAGCCGACCAGTGATCCGGCGACCAGAAGCAATAACAGCAAGTTGAGCAGGGATAATGTGCGCATCTTTCCTCCTTGTTTCTATGGATGAGTTGAAGGTGAATTGACTGAGCCCGTAATCTACCAATAGTGCTAGTATGTGTATAAGAGCAACAAGCGTGCCGAAGATTAGCTATGCATGCTGCGAGCGCAAGGGGCTGGTATAACGGGGAAAAGCTGAATGAGAAAAAATCGTGTGAATGGCAGACCGCTTGTGTCATCCGTCATATATGACATGCCTGCCATATATGACGGCGCGGATGGCGATATTGCAAACCTTCCGTTGTTTTTGATAGCATCTCTGCATCAACCAACGGATGTGATTGTGCGGCGTAAAGCGCTGCGCCTCCGCTCAAATCCTGGACTTCCCTGGCCTTGCGAAAAATTGCTCGTTCCCAGATCGAAAACGGTGCCTGTGTTTTCGGGAGTTTCCGGATGGAAACGCATCAGCCTGTCCGCCTCATCACTTTTTCACAGGGAAAAACAGGAATGAAACTGACCTTCACGTCATACTTGCAGAGGTTGCGTCGGCCGGGGAGGCTGCTGAGATATTCTCTCCTGCTGCTGGCCGCCCTGGCTCTGACTGCCGGGGCTCTCGCGACCTGGATTCTCTGGGACCTGCCCGACGTCGCGTCACTCGAAAACCGCAGCACCTCACTGACCATCGAGGTCCCCGATTGGCAGGGCGCCATGCATCCATTCATGGTCGGACCGAAAAATCCGCGTTGGACTCCGCTGGACTCCATGCCCGTCGAGCTGAAGTGGGCGGTGATCGTCGCCGAGGACGCCAACTTCTACGAGCACGGCGGCATTGATGTGCCGGCGTTGAAGGAGGCGATCAAGTATGACCTGAAGCGCAAGCGCCTGGCCCATGGTGCCTCAACCATCACTCAGCAGCTGGCCAAGAACCTGTTTTTGTCCCGTGACAAAGCAATCCGGCGCAAACTGCGGGAGATGGTGATCGCGGTGCGTCTGGAGAGGGAACTGACCAAGGGCCGAATCCTTGAGCTCTACCTGAACGTGGTCGAGCTCGGCCCGTTGGTCTACGGCATGGGGCACGGCGCCCGCTACCATTTCGACAAACCGGTTCATATGCTGACCCCGGCCGAAGCAGCCTTTCTCGCAGCCATGCTGCCCGGGCCGCGCGTTGCTTACAACCCTGAGACCAAAGCCGTCAAGGTTCGCCAGCGGGCTGCGCGACTGCTCAAGCTGCTCGAGCTTCGTCAGATCATTACCGAAGACGAGATCGCCGATGCCCTGGCTCAACTTGATCAGCTTGGTGGGTGACGGACAAGGGGCAACGACTGATGATTCGTCCCTCACTGCCGACATGTAAGTGGTCATCGATGGTTGACTCCGGAATCGGACCAAGCCTCATTTCTTGATGACCTGTTTGACAAAGTTCAGCGTTCCTCCTGCAAGCAGATGCTGACGCTGGCGCGCCGAGACCTCAAGCAGTGTCATAATTTCGCGGTTGCCGATCTTGACGGCAAGCTCAGTCGCTCCGGCTTCAAGCTGTTGGCGAACAGCGGCGATCAAAACGGTATCATCCGCTTTGATTGCAGCGTAATCCCCGGGATTTTTGAAGGTCAGCGGCAAGATCCCGAAGTTGCACAGATTGGCCTTATGGATCCGGGCGAAACTCTTGACGATCTTGGCCCGCACGCCGAGGAAGCGAGGAGCCAGTGCCGCATGTTCACGACTTGACCCCTGGCCGTAGTTGTCACCGCCGACCACCACTGACTGACCAAGCTGCTTGCAGCGGCGATGGAAATCGGGATCGAGCTGATAAAAAACATATTCACTGATCGCCTCGATATTCGAACGCAGGGGGAGGACCTTGCTTCCCGCCGGCATGATTTCGTCGGTCGAAACATTATCTTCAACCTTGAGTGCGACTCTGGCTTCAAGGGTTTCCGGAAGCGGCTCAAATTCAGGAAACGGCTTGATATTCGGCCCGCGCACCACTTCTGTCTGCAACCTTTCCGCAGTCGGAAACACCAGTGATGAGGTGTCGACGATGTACTTTTCGAGGGGAGGAATTCTGGGGTAGTCCATCTCGGAAGCGAGCTCGCGTGGATCGGTGATCACGCCCTTGAGAGCCGAAGCGGCGGCGGTTTCCGGCGAGCAGAGATAGACCTGGTCCCCTTTGGTGCCGGAACGGCCGGGGAAGTTGCGCGGGAAGGTCCGCAGGCTGACCTGACCGGTCCCCGGGGCCTGGCCCATACCGATACACCCCAGACAACCGGACTGGTGGATACGCGCACCAGCCAGCAGCAGAGGCATGACTCCACCGCTTTCAGCGATATTCTCCAGCACCTGGCGGCTGCCCGGGTTGACATGAAACGACAGCTCGGGCGCCGCATGCCGACCTTCAACAATGCGCACGGCCACCATCAGGTCACGGTAGGTGCCATTGACACTGGAGCCGACAATGACTTGATCGACCTTGGTTCCGGCCACCTCGCTGATTGGTTTAACATTGCCGGGTGATGTCGGACAGGCGATCAGTGGCGCAACGCCGGACAAATCGATCTCGGCGTACTCGTCGTAGCTGCAGCCTGGATCGGCGTGTAAAACCTGCCAATCCCCGGGGCGCCCCTGAGCCTGAAACCACTGACGCGTCAACTCGTCCGAAGGGAAAATTGTCGAAGTCGCCCCCAGCTCCGTGCCCATATTGCCGATGGTCATCCGGTCAGTGGCCGAAAGAGTCTTCACTCCCGGGCCATAATACTCAATAACCTTACCGACACAGCCTTTGACATCATAACGTCTGAGCATTTCAAGAATCAGGTCCTTGGCGCTGACCCAGTCGGGCAGAGCACCGGTCAACTTGACGCCGAGCACTTTAGGGTAAGGGAGATGATAGGGGTATCCGGCCATTGCCAGCGCGACATCCATGCCGCCGGCGCCAATAGCCAGCATTGAAACCGCAGCCGCGCCGGGGGTATGGCTGTCGGCCCCGAGCATGGTCAGGCCTGGACGACCAAAGCGTTCCATATGCACGATGTGTGAAATGCCGTTGCCCGGTTCCGAATAGTGAATGCCGTAATGAGCACAGGCTGAGCGCAGATATTTGTGATCATCGGCGTTTTTGAAATCGGTCTGCAGCAGATTATGGTCGACGTACTGGGCCGCCAGTTCTACTTTGACCCGGTCGATGCCCAGGGCTTCAAATTCGAGCATCGCCATAGTACCGGTCGCATCCTGCAGCAGGGTATGATCGATGTGCATGGCGATCTCCTCGCCGGCAGACATGCGACCTTCGACCAGATGCTGCTCAATGATTTTTTCGGTCAAATTTTTTGCCATCTCAGCACACTCCTCTACGGCCAGCTCTTTCAGCGGCGGCCGACAGACTCCTAGATCAGCGATGTCCGGGAAAATTGTCTTTTTACATTATATCCAACTTGTGCTCATCCGAAAGTCCTTGCCGGGATTGCACCGATGAGCAGTTTTAATACCATTTAAAGGATTGCATATAAACCCGCTTGCATTAACTTATCGGCAAGATAAACTACAATTACACACGTCATAAAATATGGACTTTTGTCAGTGACGGGCCTGATACCGGAGTGCCGGAAATAACCATGGCTTAAGTGAGAAAGTTTGAAGTCGAAAGAACAATACTGTATCTAAATGAACGCTGATCAAAATCGGAGGGTGCTATGGTCGCGAACCACGAAGGACTGCAATCTCAGTATCCCACGCCCTTTTACAACCCGGAGTCCAATCCTGCCTGTGGCCGAGTTTATAAAGCCTACGGAAAGTGCTGCGGGCCCTGTGATGGGCCTTGCTACATCGTCCAGCGCGTGCACTATCTCCCGGCCTGGCCCGACGACCAGGCCGGCGGAGACGTTGTTTAAGATCGGAAACGTGCGTGCAGCGCTGCAAGCTTGCTCTCCTGGGTTATCCGATGTCGGCAATTTCTTTCAGAAATTGCTGACCCTGACAGGAATGACGTATTAATCATCCCCTCCTGACATTCCATCCGCCAGTCAGTCTTGAACAACTGCGAGCGATCCTGTAGACTCAGCCAAATCCAGAACCCAGCGAGTCAAACGATGCGCTTCATCCACACCTCTGACATTCATCTCGGCAAAACCTACCGCACCTCCGACGGAGAAGCGCAACGTTACAACGATTTCTTCCGCTGCCTGGCCGGGATCGTCAACGATGCCATCGCAGCGAAGGTCGACTTCGTGCTGATCGGCGGCGATCTGTTCCACGTCGGCCAGATCCTGCCGAAAACTTTCGCCAAAACCATAGAAACCCTGCAACCTCTGAAAGATGCAGGCATCCCCTGCCTCGCCATCGAAGGCAACCACGACTGGATCCACCGCCGAGACAGCATCTCGTGGATGGAGGCGCTGTCACAAATGGGTTACATCAAACTGCTGCGCCCATCACGAACCGAAGGAAACGACTATCGCTTTGACCCCTTCGATGATGAAACCGGTATAGGTGGACATGTCGAGATTGACGGTCTCAATATCTACGGCCTCGGCTACATCGGTGCCCAGGCAGGCAGTCACGTCGAACGTATCTGTGAAGCCGTCACCACCGAGCACAACCTGCTGCTTTTCCATGTTGGCATCTGGCACTATTCGCCGGTTGAAATCGGCAACATGAAGCTGGAAGAGGCCCATCCTCTGGCTGATAAATTTGGCTACGTTGCCCTCGGTCATGGTCACAAACCCTATGTGATCGCAACACCGGCAAAGAAACTCTATGCTTACAACCCCGGTTCGCCGGAGCGGGTCAACTTTGGTGAAGAGAAATACGACAAGGGCTATTATTTCGTAACTTTTGAGAACGGCGAGTTCATCCCCGAATTCAGAAGCACTTCTCCCCGTCCGATGTTCGTCGAGACCATCGAACTCGAAGGGGCTGAGAATGCCGAGCAGGCCCTCGACATGTTCCGCAACCAGGTGACGACCAGGATCGATAGCTCTGGTGATGAGCGCAAGCCGTTGCTGGAGCTGAAACTAACTGGCCGGATTGGCTTCCATCCCTTTGAGCTGGGTCGTGAACGGCTGAAACTGGCCGTGGAAGAACTGATCGAGCCGCTGCATGTCGAGATCAAGAACCATCTGTCATTAGTCAGCAGCGCTGGAGAGGGGGAGTCCTCCAAGAAGAGCCTGGAAGAGATAGAGCATGAAGTTCTACATGATCTGATCAAGGCCGGCAGTGATTACCAGGGCCGTGAGGATGAACTGATCCAGCTTTCAATCTCGCTGCGTGATGCCGTGCAAAAAGGCGACGTTGATGGCGATGAGCTGCTGGCATTGCTTGATGTGGAGAGGCACTGATGCAGATCCTCTCCATACATCTGAAGAACATCAAGTCGCACAGGGATACCGAACTCACCTTTTCGACGGGCATCAACGTTCTCTCAGGCCCGAACGGTGTCGGCAAAAGCACCATTTTTGAGGCGATTGGATATGCCCTGTTCGGGGTCGATGCGCAGAGCTTTGTCGGCAATGTCGACCGCTTTGTCACTATCGGCGAGAAGAGAGGCGAAATTACAGTCGTGTTCCAACTGACGGATGATGAGTGTTATCGTGTCAGCCGAACTGTCGGCACACCCTCAAAGTGGCTTCTGGCCAAAGAGGTCGGTGGTTATTTCGAGGTCGAGGAACACAAAGACAGCAAGGAGACCGAGGCGCGCCTGAAGGAACTTCTTGGACTTAAGAGCGGGCGCTCGCTTGCCGAGCAGTTCGAACTGGTGATCGGCCCGTTCCAGAACGAATTTCTGGGCCCCTTTGTGATCAAACAACCGGCCAGGCGCCGTGACAAGTTTGACGAGATTCTCGGCATCGATACCTGGCGCAAGACCTACAATGAGACCAAGATTTTGGCCAGTGCCATCAAAGCGAAGGTTGACGCGTTGGAAAGCGCGATCGAACCTCTTAAGGATCAAGTGGCAGAACTCCCGACGAAAAAGGATGAACACAAGATAGCCAGACAGAATCTTGAAGAGACTGAAGCTGAGCTGAAGGTGCAGCAGCAGAAGCTCAAGGAGCTGGAAACCCTGTTGTTCGATATCAATAAACGCGAACAGGACTACAAAGCCCTTGAAGTCGAGATCGGCACGCTCAAGGCGCGTATTGATAACGGCAAAGAGAAGATCAGTAATCAGAAGCTACTGGTAAGCGAGGCGGACCAGGCATACAAGGTTACGTTAGAGACAGCCTTCGGAAAGACAGCCTTCGAGCAGGCAGAAGCTCGGCTAATAGCGTTGCATGAGCAGGTCAAGATTCAGCGCCAGCTTGAGCAGGAGATCGCTGGCCTGAATAACCAGGTTGGCAGGCTTGGTGAGCGCTTTAAAGTCGAATCGCAAGCTATCGAAAAAGCACGGGAAGAGATCGCCGCCGAAGAGCAAACTCTTGTCGAAAGCCGGAAAGCTCTGGACATTGATGAAAAACAGCAAGAGTTAGCAGGGCGTCTGCCGAAAATTCGCTCTGCCATTGATCGGGTGCGCAAACAACTCGGGGAGCTCGAAGGGCGTCGTGCAGGACTTGAAGAGGGGAGCGAGAAACTCGCCGAAGGGATCTGCCCGTTCTTTCAGGAGCCTTGTCTCAATATAGCCGAAAAACCGCCGGGTGATGTCTTCTCCACTAAATTCTCAGCACTGGATAAGGAACGTCAGCACCAGACCAGCGGTTTAGAAAAGCTCGAAAAGGAAGAGATGGCAGCCAGCCATGCGAACGATCAGCTCAAAGAAGTTGCGGTCAAGCTCAAAGGCCTGGACGTCCAGGTTGAGAAACTCTCACAACGTCGTATCGCCAACGAGGTAAAAGCTGAAAGCCTTGTTGTATTGCAAAAGGAAGAGGCCTCAGTACAGCAACAGTTCACAGATAAACAGAAGGTTCTGGCGACCTACAGCCGCTTACAAGCTGATATTGAAGGGGCGGACAAGGACAAGACTAAATATCAGAAAGAGAGGGACCTTTATGTTGCTAACCAGAAGCAGGCCACTGAGTTGGCACAACGCCGGGCCGATCTTGAGAATTTCGAAAAACTCTTCAAGCAGTTGCAGGATGAGTTGATTGTCAAAAATGAGGCGTACAGCAAAGCGGCCAATGAGTATAGCGCCGCAGAGCATGAAACATTACGCAAGCAGAAGGACGAACTGGGGCTAGCGATGGGAGCATCAGGGGAAAAGGTTAAAGGGTTGACCGCTGATGTTGCCCGCCTTGCCACCGAGATCGATAAACTCAAACAGATCGAGAAAGACATTGCGGCCAAACAGAATCAGGTCAAGTCATACAAAGAGAAGGATGAGCTGATCAAGTTTCTGCGCAACCGGGTCTTCCGCAACGTCTCCGCCTATCTCTCGGAGCGCTTCCGTGAGGAGATCAGCCAGCGGGCTAATCGTATCTATCGCATCATTGCCGAGGTCGACGAAGAACTGGCGTGGGGAGATGATTACCGCATTGTGTTGCGCGATATGGTCGACGGTGAGCTGCGCGAACGGGTCGATGACCAACTCTCGGGTGGCCAGATCATGAGTGCAGTGGTCGCGCTGCGCCTGGCGATGTTGCAAACCATCAATGCCCGCATCGCCTTCTTCGACGAACCGACCTCGAATCTCGACGCCAGCCGTCGCGAAAACCTGGCCCATGCTTTCCGCGCCATCGATGTCGGCAAGGAAGAAGTCACCGAGCATTGGTACGATCAACTCTTTTTGATCAGCCATGATGTGGCTTTTACCGAGGTAACGGACCAGATATTGACGTTGGGGTGAACCTCCGGGTGCATGGTGCACACTCTTTGCAAAGATGTATACTTTCACATATTGTTGATGACCACAGACGTACGGGAGGATGGCATGAAAATCGACTGGGCATATCTGCGTAAAGGCTGAACGTCCTGTAAAAATGCTCAAGAGTTTCTTGAGAAAAAGCAGGTGAGTATCGAGGAAGTTGTCGATGCGAAGACATCCCGTTTTGACGAAGATGCTGCCTGGAGACTATTAAAGACGGCCAGCGGCATTAGCGTTGCCAAGGGCAAAAAGGTACTGCATTTTGTCCCGGCGACCGACGCGAAGGATACCATTTTGCAACATGCGATGGGACCGAGCGGCAATCTGCGTGCCCCGACCTGTCGTGTCGAGGACCGCTTCATCATCGGTTTCAATGCTGAGCTTTATGAAGACTGGTTGAAATAAGTCTGCTATCAAAAAGACTCTCGCCATAATCCTGTTGTTTCTCTTTGGCGGTTTTAGCGTGCTGCTTACAATCGTCCTGGTGATGCAGCTTGTCCTATCCCTGATAGCCGCTGAATGAAATTGAGACAGCAAAGCACCTGCCTTCATTTCACCAGTACAACGACTGAATGCCCCTGTACTTGATAATTCAATTGATCTGCGATTGCCGGTTCATCTCCCGGAACACAGCTTGCCTGCCCGGCCTCCAGGGCGGTGTCAATAAAGCGTCGCCAGGGCTTCTGCTTGTTTGAGCGCGGCAGGGAAAAACCCTTGGCCGCTACAGCAGCATGAGAAATCAGGTAGATTTCTGCCTCATCCGGTCGGCCCTGCAGGTGCATGCCCAGAGAATGGGAAGACTTGGACCAGTCCACTCGATTCAGCGTACAGCCATGCCAGGTCAGCTGCCGCTCCCCACTTTCCTCCCCTTCGAAATGACGGGCTCGCAACAGGGAATGTTGCTTACGGAAGGCGATCAGGTTACAGAAGAATCGAAACAGCTCATGATTGCTCTCGAGATTGCTCCAGTCGAGCCAGCTGATTGCGTTATCCTGGCACCAGGCGTTGTTGTTGCCGCCCTGGCTGCGTCCCATTTCGTCACCGGACAGCAGCATTGGTACACCGTGGGCGAGAATCAGCAGGGCGGCAAAATTACGTGTCTGCTGATCACGCAGAGTGCGGATGGCCGCATCGTCAGTTGGCCCTTCAAAACCATAATTGGCACTGAAATTGTGGTCGTCGCCATCGGCATTGTATTCGCCATTGGCTTCGTTGTGCTTGTGCTGATAGCTGACCAGGTCGGCAAGGGTGAAGCCGTCGTGACTGGTGACGAAGTTGATGCTGTGATAGGGGGCGCGGCCGTCACTCTGGTAAAGGTCGGAACTGCCAGCCAGACGAGTAGCCAGCACCGGCACCATGCCCTTGTCACCGCGAACGAAACGGCGGATGTCATCGCGAAATTTACCGTTCCATTCCGCCCAGCGACCGAAATTGGGGAAGGTGCCGACTTGATAAAGACCGGCAGCGTCCCAGGCCTCGGCGATCAGCTTGGTATTGGCCAGAACCGGATTGCCGGCTATTCGTTCCAGTAGCGGCGGGTTGGCCAGCACTTCACCATCGGAGCCGCGACCGAGGATCGAGGCCAGATCGAAACGAAAGCCATCGACATGCATCTCGGTGACCCAGTAACAGAGGGCATCGATAATCAGGTCGCGAACCACCGGATGATTGCAGTTGACGGTGTTGCCGCAACCGGAATAGTTCGCATACGCGCCGCTCTCCGGATCAACGATGTAATAGACGCTGTTGTCGAAACCCCTCAGGGAGATGGTGCGTCCTTGCTCATTGCCTTCGCCGGTGTGGTTGAAGACCATGTCGAGAATCACCTCTATGCCTGCTGCATGCAGTGCCTTGACCATCTCCTTGAATTCATTAACCTGGGCGTCGGCAGTCATTGCTACCGTGTAGGCAGCCTTTGGGGCAAAGAAGCTCAGAGGGTGATAACCCCAGAAATTATGCAATGTTTCGCCGGTGAGAGGATTCTTGCGATAATTGTCGGCTTCGTCGAATTCGGTGACCGGTAAAAGTTCGACGGCGGTAACTCCCAACTCCTGCAGATAGGGGATCTTTTCCATAACACCATGATAGGTGCCCGGATGGGAGACGTTTGCCGAATCATGACGGGTGAAGCCACGCACATGCATTTCGTAGATCACCGAATCGGCCAGGTGATAGTTGAGCGGCTGGTCGAACTCCCAGTCAAAGGTGTCCTCAACCAGCAAACCTCGCCAGCTACCCGTTCGAGAGGCCTTGCGGGTTGCTTCCCGCCACAGGGAAGGGCCGGAGACAGCTTTGGCGTAAGGATCAAGCAACACTTGTTTATCATCAAAGCGGTGCACAGGGGCATCATTGCCTGCGTCTCGTGCAACCCGGTAGCCGTATTCAAATCCGGGAACCAACCCCTGGATGCAGACATGCCATACATCCCCGGTGCGATTGATCTTCGGGTCGAGGGGAAATTCCATCAACGGGTCAAGATCTCCCGGTCGGAAGAACACGATGTTGATCGCCGTAGCGTGACGGGAAAAGACGGCAAAATTGACACCACCGGCCAGGATATTAACACCAAAGGGAAGAGGGTGGCCACGCAGCACAGCGAAGTCTGTAGTCACGGCATCAAGCAGACGTTTATGATGATCGTTGCTGGTCATATTGTTCATTCCGAAGCATGGTTGAAGATAAATACAGGCCAAGTGTATCAGAGTCTGAACCCGCAATCACTGCTGATTTATCACTTTGCGTTGACTTTGGCAGGGAGATTGCGGCTGTCAGCTCATTCATTGCAGTGGTCAGCGTTAATTCCTTCTGTTGATTCCTTCTCGTGGATTGGCCGTTTGCTTGTTATACTGTAAATTAAAAACAGGGTGTACTGTATTTAATTTGGGCAATTTGAGGATTTATCATGTTTTTCGGGACGACACTGCTGGGTAGCGTAGAGCTGGACATTACAGTCAAACTGCTTTTGGCCGCCCTGGCCGGTGGTCTGATCGGGCTTGAACGCGAGAGTCACGGCCGACCGGCAGGACTAAGGACCAATCTGCTGGTTGCTGTCGGTTCCTGCGTCATGGTGATTATCTCAGAAACATTTCATCTCAAGTACGCCATGTTCGGTGTTGATTCCGCACTGCGCCTCGATCCTTCCCGGGTTGCCGCACAGATTGTAACCGGCATCGGCTTTATTGGTGCCGGTGTTATTCTCAAGGAAGGTGCTTCGGTACGCGGCTTGACCACGGCCGCCAGCCTCTGGACGGTTGCCGGGCTGGGAATGGCCTTCGGCATGGGCTTCTACAGTCTCGGGACCATCGCTACCCTGCTGGTGCTGGTCAGCCTGAATTTCCTGAAGAAACTCGACCCGATGATTAAAAAGGATCGTTTTCTCACCCTGGCGGTGACAGCAGTCAATCGCGAGGGGCTGCTCGATGAGCTGCAGGAAATTTTTGCCGCACGCAAGCTTCAGGTCTCAGACATCAGTTCCCATGTAGATCTGGTCACAGGCGAACTCTTCTACCAGATGATAATCACCCAGCAGCAGAAGCGAATCGGCCATGAGCTGACCATAGTGATAAAACAGCTTGAAGGTATCAAGAAGATTCACTATCACTAAGATCATTCGCTCCAGTGCTACGGCTTTGAACCTTCAATTGAATTAAACCTGTTCTCAAACAACCAGATTCCCGCTTCAGCTTTAGCAGTCCGACAAGCTGCCAGGAGGCATTCTTGACCGTAGAAGTAGACATAGACCCGGACATCCTGCGGCAGGGGCTCACAAAGATCCGCAAGCGACGCTGGATACTATGGGCAACCATCCTGATCTATGTGCCAGGCCTGATCATTGCGCTTGAAATGGAGGCTTCGAGCGGCACTCTGGGCAAGTTGTTCGCCATCTGGATTATTCTGCTCTGTGTCGCTGTCGGCCTGGCAACAGTCGTCAAGTGTCCCGGATGTGGCAACACCTACCATACCAATGGCCCGACCTTTCTGCCGGTTCGCCGATGCGTTCATTGCGGGTTGCACCTGAACGCTGACAAGAAGAATTAGCTCTTCGTCAAAAAGTGAGGACGTCAAGACCTATTCCGGGCGCCTTTGAACTGAACCAAAGGCCACCTGAGATCGCTCTCGGATGGCCTGTCGTTTTTCTATTTATGCGGTGTGGTTCAATGAAAGGCCGGGATTACATCCAGAGACAAAATGTCTTTGAGTTTATATGTATACCGTTGGGCTGAAAGGTGCTGACACAATTTCATTTCATGGCTTGATTTTCGTAAATTTTGAACCTTCTATCGTCAGATTATACATCAGGCCTTTATTACTGAAGACAAAACCAACAATCGGATCTTTGATGTCGATACTGTTGATATCTTCACCAGCACCCCATTTAACCAGGGCAACCGAACCATCGACACCTGCCTTCCATCCTGAACTGTTGCGGAAATCTTCAAGGGCTTTACTCTGCAGGAAAACGATGACGATCGATTTTGACTGTGCACCCAGTTGAAAACCAATCGAAGCCGCAGCGGTACTGTAGTAATCAACTGTTTTGCCGTTTATTCGGAGGGCCCCTTCTCCGTATTCCCCACCGACACCAATGCCTGCCTTTATGACATTTGGAAAAACCAGAACACCTTTGGACGCTTCTAAAAACTCAGCGCCACCATTGACTTCACTGGCAAATTGTTTGAGGGTTGCATCAACCTTAATATCGATTTCTTCTGCCGAAGCGGCTAGGACTTGATCCGGGTTGAACAATGAAGAAGAAAAGACGAGAGTAAGGGATGCAATGATTAGAACCACTTTATTGCTCAACAATCTCATGTCACTCTCCTTTGGCTTTGTGCCACTTAAGATATTTCGTCTATTTTATCGTTAAACAAACAAGAAGCAAGCTGCTGAGTTCATGGTTAAAATACGTTTTCCAAAGACCAGGATTGTATAAACTTAATATTCATAACGCTTTAGCAATTTTTAAACTGTAAAAACGATAAGGAACAACAGAGATCTTTACCTGACAGTCATTCTAGCGTAGATTGATGGCGTCTTGTCTGCGATGTGTTCCATGGAGATGGAAATGTCAGTAGATTTACTCGACAACTATAGGCAATACCGGACCGCTTTGTCAGCTTATGCTGACCAGCGGTCTTTCTTTTTCCGGCGTTGACTGCTTGTCTACATGTGTAAATTGCTGACTGGCACGATTTCGAGGGACTGCTTTACCATACAGGAGGCATAGATGACTGATCGAAGGGGTCTGAGAAGAGAAGGATCATATTCTATTGAGGCCATTTTGAATGACGGGACGTTTCACTTGTTTACCTCCCAGGTCCTTGATGTGATGCTCGCAAACAATCGCGTTGCGAGATTCAGGCGGTCGAGCGGTTGGGTGACTATTGGTGTTGATCCTGTTCGAGTCAAATGCAGGCGTGAGGACTCTCACAACTACTACGGTCTTGACCGTAGAGCTGCCTATTGAACGACTGAGTTATCGATCCATTTTTTATCATTTCGTAACACAGTCCCGCTCAGGAATGTCCTGGCTTATGGCTGATGAGCCGGGCGAAGCAGATCAAAAACGGTTTTCACCGGATTGAACGCTTCAGACGGGATCTCGACGAAAATGGTGTGCCACTTGGCCATGCCGCCATTCCATAATCCCGGCAGTTCCAGAACTCTGATTTTCTGGCCATCCTGGACCTTGGATGCAACGATTACTGCATCTTCATCAACAAAACGGCTCAAATCGTAAGGTCGGCCGCGCCAGTTACTGACTCCGCAAACCATGTCAACCGGATTGAAGTGAGTCGAACGGGCAAGGATGTCAGCTTGCCCGGCATTTGTCTTGTCTATCTGTGATCCCTCAACAATCTGTTTTGTTAGTTGCCCCCTTGCATCGCGCACCCAGAAGGGTCCGCCACCGGGTTCGCCGCTTATGGGCACCATGCCGCAGACACGCAAGGGACGATCCAGCAGATCAAGCAGGGCTTTGCTGTCATCTGTCAAAGCGATTTCGGTCTGCAGGCGATCGGCAAGAAAACCGACGACCCGTTCGTGAACCAGCGGGTCGTTCGGCTGCTCATGCAGTGCTTTAAGCAAAGCATGTTGTTCTTTTTGCGTTTCAAGCAGATAACCGGTAAGCAGCCTGCTGCAGAAAAGGTTGGTCTCCTTGCGCGCATCGGGCACAACGTTGTCAATATTGCGCACCATGATGATGTCACCACTCAGGGCGTTGAGATTCTCGATCAGGGCGCCATGCCCGCCAGGCCGCAACACCAGTTTGCCTTTTTTATCCCGCAGAGGCTGTCCGTTTGCGTCCAGAGCGAGTGTGTCGGTTGATGGGTTTTGCGTCGAGTAGGACACTTCAAAATGACATTCATAAGAGTTCTCAAGGGTCTCGCGCCAGGCGACAAATTGTGCCTTGAAGAGAGGCAGGTGCTCTGCAGAGACGGTAAAGTGCAAAGCAACAACACCGTTCAGACCTTTGAGGAGAGCGGCTTCGGCCAGGTGCTCGACAAAGGGTGTCCGTGCACCGTCAGCGACGCGATGAAAGGCCAGCAGGCCCTTGGGCAACCGGGAGTAGCTGAGACCACACGGTTCCAGCAGATAGCGGATGATAAGCGCCAAATCGCGTTCGGCCACAGCTTGATGCAAGTCGTAGCCGTCTTCTGCCATGGCACTTTCCAGGTCCTGGTAAAAAGCAAAAGAGGTCAGTTCGTCGAAGAAGCGGCGCAGGTTTCGCTCTGCCGGGCTGAGCGGAGGGTCGGCTTGCGCTGTGCGGCAGGCTGCCAACGTCGCTGCGTCAGCATGGAGTTGACTGAACATGCGTGATGCGGCACCCGATGCCGGGACAAACCGCAACAGTCTCCCGGCAGCTACGGCTTTGGCGAAAGATTTATTCAGAGAATCGTGAGAGTCCGAAGAAATCTGTACGATACCGTCCCCGGGAGTACAAGGTCGCTCCAGTGTGATATCGATCTGGCCGGTACGCAGCCGGGCAAGCTGTCGCGCTGCTTGCGACGGCTCGATATGAAGGGCTTTAAGTTGTTTCAGATCGTCTGCAGAAAAGTTCATTGGTCACTTAAGTGGGCTGAAGGTTAAAGAGTCTTGTTGGACAGTTTATCATTATAGTTAAGGTTAGCCACCAGGTCATCAAGGAGGGAATGGCTGTTTTGATCCATAAAAGGCATTTCTTTGTGTCTATGCGTCTTACCTTTTTATTAAGGTATGATAAGTATTTAATATGCATAAAGTCCATTGTGAATTTAACCCTTGTATTTATACATTCATATAAATATATTATTGGCCATGAATATGAAACGACCAACATCCCTATTGATCATCGCTTTTCTGTGGCTTATGTCAACAACCCCGGTGTGGGCGGCCCGGCAGGTAACCCTCTACGAGGCGCTCTCCGCGACTCTGCTGGAGCGCCCCATGGTACAGGCCAGCGCAGCAGATGTGGCTGCCGCGGCAGCCGGGTTGCAAGAGCAGAGCAGCCGGTATCTGCCACGCCTGACCCTCAGTGAGCGGTTTGTGCGCACCGACGAGCCCGGCGGCAGTCTGTTTATCAGCCTGAATCAGAAGCGTTTAAAGCTGACTCAGGATGCCGATGATTACAACGATCCACCGGCACGCAGTGACTTTGAAACCCGCCTGACCCTCAGCCAGCCACTCTTCGATCCCGACCTGAAGTTTGACCGGGAGCGTGCAAAACTCAAATGGGCTGCAGCCAGCGCCCTGGACGAACGGCGTCAGGAAGATGCCGTTCTGGCCACTCTGCAGGCGTATCTCGCCGTACAGCAGGGCCACGCCCGCTTAGGGTGGGCTGAGCAGTCTCTAGAAGAAACTGAAGAGTTGGTTGCCATGGCACGCGAGCGTGAAAAAGCAGGAACTGGCTTGCGTGCCGACACCCTGCGCAGCGAAGTCTTGCGCAACGATGCCCGCAGACAGTTGCTGATCGCCAGGAATGCCCTTCTCAGTGCACAGCGGCGACTGGCCCTGGCGATTGGCAGAGCCGATGGCGAGGTTGATATTGCCGAACCAGCCCTGGTTGACGGGCTTCCTTTGCCTGATGCAGGAGCCTCCCTGCAGCGTGGCGATCTTACTGCCCTGACCAAGGCTGTAGCCGGTGCTGAAATCGCCGCCCATCAAGTAAAGGCCGCTTACTTGCCACGCGTTGGTTTGCAGGCATCGTACGTCAGACATGAGCAGGACCTGTCCTTTAGCGAAAATAACGAGGCCTGGAGCGTCAGTGCAGGGCTGGAATGGCTGCTCTTCGATGCCGGCCAACGGTCAAGTGCGCTGGCCGGTGCGCGTGCCCGGCAACGCGCCCTTGAGTTTCATCGGAGTGAAGAAAATCGTCAGGCGCGCTTTGCCGTCGCCGAGGCTCTACAGCAGTCCGCCGAGGCGGTTGCACAGTTGGAGTTGGCCAGAAGTTCTCTGGCAGCGGCCGAAGCTGGACGTGATCTCACCTCCCCTCGTTATGCCGCCGGGTTGGCGTCTCTATCGGACCTGCTCGCCGTGCAGACCGAACTGGCCCGTGTACGCAACGAACTGGCAGCAGCTGAAACCAACCTGCTTAGCACGCGAGCTAATGTCTATTATGCGCAGGGAACCTTGTTGCAGGCCCTGCTGCCGGAAAGCGAGATTCACCCATGACCAGATTTTTTGTGCTTTTAATCATGTTGTTGACCATAAACGCTTGCGGAGAGCGCATCGAACCAGGTCAGACTTCTGTGGAACCGGTTGTTGTAAGCGGGTTGACGACCACAGTGGTTGAACCGTCTGCGGTTCAGTCGCGCTATGTTCTGCCCGCCACCGTCGAGAGCTCTGATCGGGGCCTGTTGACAGCCAGACTTTCCGGACAGGTGGCACGCATTCTGGTGAGTGAAGGGCAGGTTGTGCAGTCCGGAACCACCATGCTGGTTCTGGAGGGGGAAACGGCGACCAGTGAATTGAAATCTGCTGAAGGCATGATGACTGCTGCGGAACGCCAGCTGGATGAGGCTGAAACCTATCAGAAGCTGGCAGAGGCGACTTACTCGCGTTATCTCATGCTGCGTGACGCCCAAGCGGTTACACCCCACGAATTCGACAAGGTCCTGGCCGACCGAGATGCTGCCTTACAACGACATGCTGCGACCAGGGCCGCCCTGGCTGTCAGCCGGGCACAGCGCGATACAGCCCGGGTCATGGCGAATCAGGCGACAGTCAAGGCTCCCTATGACGCCACAGTCGCAGAAGTCCTTGTCGATGCTGGAAGCACAGTTTTGCCGGGAACGCCGTTGTTCCATCTCGATCGCAGCGGCCCCTGGCAGGTACGGGTGGCGCTCCCAGAAAGCCTTGCTTCCGGGCACAAGCCTGGCGACAGTTTCCGGGTTGAAATTCCGACCCTGAAAAAGGAGTTGACCGGCCGTCTGACGGAACTTCTGCCGACCGCCGATCCAGGCTCGCGCACCATTACAGCGTGGTTGACCTTGCCGGAAGACGCTTCTTTGCAAAGCGGGCTCTTTGCCAGGGTTCTCATGCCAGAGGATGCCGACATGATGACTCTGATGGTCCCGTCGAGCGCCGTCGTTACTCGGGGGCAATTAACGGGAGTCTATGTGGTCGAGGATAGCATCCTGCATTTCCGCCTGGTGCGAACCGGCACCGTGCATGCTGAGCAGATCGAGATCATTTCCGGACTTCGCGCCGGTGAAGAGATCATAGTCGCGGACCTGGCCAAGGCCCGCCATGGCGCTCGCCTGGAGCGCAGCCGATGAAAGCAGAGAAACATTCGCTGCCGACCCGCATCGTCGCCCATTTCCTTGAAGGTAATCTGGCGACCATCCTGATCGTCCTCTCGCTGATTGCCGGGATCGCCTCCCTGATTCTGACCCCCCGGGAAGAGGAACCGCAGATCGTAGTGCCGCTTGCCGACGTGTACGTGCACATGCCAGGCGCAAGTGCTGCCGAAGTTGAAAAACAGGTTGCCACCCGCCTGGAAAAGCTGCTCTGGCAGGTCGACGGCGTCGAGTATGTCTATTCCATGTCCAGTCCGGGACAGGCAATTGTCACGGCCCGCTTCTTCGTTGGCGAGGACCGCATTCAATCTTTGGTCAAACTGCACAACAAGATCACCACGAACAGCGACATCGTTCCGCCCGGGGTCTCAGGATGGGTGATCAAGCCTGTTGAAGTTGACGACGTACCTATTGTCAACCTGTCACTTTATTCACACCAATCATCCGGGCACGAGCTGCGCCGGGTCGCCGAGGAAGTCGTCGATCGCCTGCAGGCTGTCAAGAACACATCGGTGACAACGATTATCGGTGGTCAGCCGAGAATACTCAGGGTGAACTTCGATCCTTCTGCCGCTGCGGCTCGCGGACTCGACCTGCTGACCATCAGTCGCGCCCTGGCCGGCGCCAATATAGAACTTCCTGCAGGCAGCTTTCAGCAGAACAATGCAGAAATTCTGGTCCAGGGAGGCAGCTTCTTTGCTTCGGCAGACGAGGTTGCCAATCTGGTGGTCGGCGTTCATGGTGACCGGCCGGTTTTCCTGCGTGATGTCGCCGATATTGCTGACACTTCTGCCGAAATCTCCAGCTATACGCGTCTGCGCTTTGGGCCGGCCGACAGTGGTGACGAGATGACGACGGCCGGCTACAGTGCAGTGAATATTGCTGTAGCCAAGCAGCGCGGTACCAATGCGGTGGAGGTGGCCGAGGACGTCCTCGCGGCGATAAGCAGCATGGAAGGCGTGGTGATTCCACCGGAGATTCAGGTCCGCGTGACCCGCAACTACGGTGAGACCGCCAACCACAAGGTCAACGAACTGATGATGCACCTGACGATCGCCGTGGTGACCGTTCTGGCCCTGGTGCTGTTCGCTCTCGGCTGGCGCGAGGCGCTGGTGGTTGCCGTCTCAATTCCGATCATCTATGCCCTGACCCTGCTGGTGAATTACATGTTCGGCTATACGATCAACCGGGTCACCCTGTTCGCCCTGGTCCTGGCGCTGGGTTTGCTGGTCGATGATCCGATCGTCGATGTGGAGAACATCTATCGCCACTTCAGGATGAAGAAGGAGCCACCGCGCGATGCTGTTTTGAGCGCGGTCGATGAAGTCCGCCCGCCGGTGATCCTGGCCACCATGGCCGTAATCCTGTCGTTTTTGCCGATGTTGTTTATCACCGGCATGATGGGTCCCTACATGCGACCGATGGCGATCAATCTGCCACTGGCCATGATCATGTCGTTGCTGGTCTCATTCACCATCACTCCCTGGATGAGTTACCACATACTGAAGGTGCAATACGGCAAGGGTGGCCACGAGGAATTCGTCCTCGAGAAAAGTCGCACTTACAAGATTTATCGCAAGCTGCTGGACCCCTTTCTGGCCAGTCGTCGCAAAGCCTGGCTGCTGGTCGGCGTGGTACTTGTCCTGCTGGTCGGCTCAATGGCGATGCCTGTGCTGGGATTGGTTCCGATGAAGATGCTGCCGTTCGATAACAAGAACGAGTTCCAGCTGGTAGTCGACCTTCCGGAAGGAAGCACGCTTGAAGAAACCGACCAGGCGGTGCGGGCCCTTGAGGATTACCTGGTGACGGTTAATGAAGTTACGGACGTGTCCTCCTATGTCGGTACAGCCAGCGCCATGGATTTCAATGGCATGGTCCGTCACTACTATATGCGCCAGGCAGCCAACCTCGCTGATCTGCGCATCAACCTGGTGGATAAGGGCAAGCGATCTCAGCAGAGTCACGACATCACCCTGCGCCTGCGTGACGAACTGACGCGAATTGCCACGACGCACGGAGCCCGGCTAAAAATCGTCGAAGCGCCCCCGGGGCCGCCGGTCATTGCAACCCTGGTCGGCGAGGTCTACGGAGATCCGGGGACCACCTATGCCGAGCAGATTGCCACGGCCAGACTGATCGCTGAGCGCATGGCCACCGAAGATAAGGTGGTCGATGTGGATGACACGGTGGAGTATGCACAGATTCGCTATCGCTTTGTCCCCGATCACAGCAAAACGGCGCTGGCCGGGGTTCCGGTGGACGAGATCATCAGGACCCTCAGGATAGCCATGAGCGGCGAGCAGACAGGGACACTGCACGTACCAAGCGAACGTCATCCCCTGCATATCGAACTGCGCATGGACCGCGCCGAGCGCTCATCCCTCGAGGCGCTGGCCAGCCTGCAGATGCGTGGAGCGGGAGGTACGCTGGTGCCGCTCGGGGAGTTGGGTGAGTTCAGGCCCGAAACTTTGGAGCCAACCATTTATCATAAGAACATCGAGCGGGTGGTCTACGTATTCGGCGAGATGGCCGGCCGCAGCCCGGTCAACGCGATCCTGAATATCGGCGGGCACTTCGACGACAACCCGGTACCCGAGGGAACCCGGGTTGTCTGGAGTGGTGAAGGGGAGTGGAACATCACCATCGATGTTTTCCGTGACCTGGGCCTTGCCTTTGCCGCTGCCATGGTGCTGATTTACATCCTGCTGATCCTGGAAACCGGCTCCTATACCATGCCGCTGATCATCATGGGCGCTATCCCGTTAACCATGATCGGCATCATGCCTGGCTTCTGGCTTCTCAATCTGCTGCTCGACCATCCGGTGGGTGGCTATGACACACCGATCTTCTTCACGGCGACCGCAATGATCGGCATGATTGCCCTGTCCGGCATCGTGGTGCGCAACTCGATCATCCTGATCGATTTCATCCACCATGCCCTCAAACGCGGTGTGCCGCTGCGCGATGCGCTGATTGAGAGTGGTGCTGTCCGTTTGCGACCGATCCTGTTGACTGCCGGGGCGGCCCTGCTCGGCAACTGGGTCATTACCCTTGATCCGATCTTTTCCGGGCTGGCCTGGTCGATCATCTTCGGCGTCTTTGCCTCCACCGCATTCACCCTGATCGTTATCCCCGTGGTCTACTGGCTGATCTACGGCCGTGACCCGGAAACCCACGCAAGGAGATTTCAGTCATGACCGTTAATCGCTATCTACGCATGATCGCAGGCTTTTTCGTGATGCTCAGTGTGGCCCTCGCCCATTTTCATTCTCCCTACTGGCTGTATTTCACGGCCTTTGTCGGCCTGAACCTGTTTCAGAGTGCCTTCAGCAACTGGTGCCCGATGATCACCATTCTGCGCAAGCTCGGTGTCAAAGAAGGCTGAGTTTCAGTTTTCGATCTGGAATTTCGGATGGAGGCTATTTAGAGAAGGGGGGTACTTGCAAAAGCGCCCCCGCTTTTTATTTAATCTGGGTATTTGGAATCTAGTGTTGAAAACAGGTCAAACACTGATTTGTTAGTCATAATCAAAATAGGAAGATAGTGTTGAATCTCAGAAGTCAGAGTCAGCAATAATTTTACATTTCTGCCAATTTCATGCCAGTCAACCAATGCCGGAGTATAAATAAGAAACAAATTTCTTTGCCCAAGCCTTCGATTGATGTAGGTTGGAAATGTCTTATTTATGTAGTTATTTGAGAATACAGGGGGTACGACGAAAGATGACGACAGGCCATCCTTAAGAAGCGGGTGGCTTTTCTTTCTTTTAACTGTATCATTTTAGGGATGCTTACGGCGGACGATTCTGGATGAAGAAATGTTTGCAACCCAACCTAAATGCAACACGGGAGCCCCAGTCACGAAAACGATCCGTCTAATCTGCTGTTTCTTTCTTTTCTTTTCGCTATTGATGCCCTCCCTCAGCCAGGCTCGCAGCCTGCCTGAAGGTGCAAAAGCCCCCGTGGAGCGGCCAAAGATTTTGGTGCTCGATGCCTACCCACGTGGTCTGCCAATCCCGGAAGGCATCAATCGGGGGATTCTCGCAGCGCTGAAAGAAAAAGGCTTCAGCGTGGCGGATGTTTTTATAGAAAACCTCGATTTGGCCCGGACACCCACCAGCGATTATCGCATCAGCATCGTCAATCTGCTCCGTCATAAACTGGCTGACAAACGGGTCGAAATAGTCATCACCAATGGAGCTCTGGCCACGGAATTTATGGCCAAGGAGGGGAAAGACCTCTTTCCCGACGCGACGGTCCTGGCCTTAATCTCTCCCAACTACCAGATCCTGAGCCCTGCCTATGTCAGGGTGATGAATATCCCCTGGCAGGTTGATCCCGCCGGAACTCTGGACGTTGCACTTGATCTGTTTCCTGAAACGCGGCAGGTGTTTGTGGTGACCGGTGCGAATGACCGCATTCTGCCCTTTCTGGACGAAGCGAAAGAGGCTTTCGGCAGCAGGGAGGGGAAGCTTAATTTCGAGTACAGCAACAAAATGACCCACGAGGAAATGCTGCAACGGGTCGCCTCGCTGCCGAAGAATACCATCGTCATCTACTCACCCTTTTTCTCCGACTCGACCGGGCGGACTTTCGTTCCCGCTGAGGTGGTCGTCAACGTCTGTAAAGTGGCAAACAGTCCTGTCTTTGCCACCCTTGAGGAATACCTGGGAAGCGGAATTGTTGGTGGTTCACTGCTGAGGACCGAGGATGTCGGTGAAAATGCCGTCAAGATCGCCCTTGATTATTTGAGTGGACAACTCAAATTGACAGAGCCGGTGACCACCTTTGCAACCTCTCACTGGGTAGCGTTTGACTGGCGCGAACTAACGCGCTGGAAGGTCGATCATTTGCCGCGACCTGAAGACAGCATCATTATCAACCGCCCCCAGACCCTATGGGGACAATACAAAATCCCGATCATTGTGGCAATGATAACCTTTCTGTTTCTGACCGCTCTGTTAATTGCACTGTTGCTTTTGAATCGCCGACTGCAGCGCACCAAAGATGAAGCCATCGAAAGTAAAGAGCGCTTTCGCCTTCTTGTGGAAAACGCCCCTGATGCAATTTTTGTTCGGAACAAGGAATGTTTTACTTTCCTCAATAATGCAGCATTAACGCTTTTGGGAGCAAACTCTGCAGAGGATCTTCTCGGCACTCCAATCATCGAACGTTATCATCTAAAATCCCGGGGGGAAATCCTTAAACGCATGACCCTTCTTAATGAAGAACGTAAAGCGGCCCCACTGACTCAATCCGTTTGTTTGCAATTGGATGGCACCGAAATAGATGTGGAGTCAACGGCAGTTCCGATAAACTTTCAGGGCGTGGAAGGTGCGCTGGTATTTATGCGTAATATCACTGATCGGGTCGAAGAAGAGAAACGGCGACAACATCTTGAAGAACAGCTTCACCAGGCCCAGAAGATCGAATCGATCGGCCAGCTGGCGGGCGGTATAGCCCACGACTACAACAACATGCTCAGCGTGATCATCGGTCGCACCGAACTGGCCCAGATGAGAATCCATAAACCCGAATCCCTGCATAATGACCTTGATCAAATCCTTCAGGCAGCAATCCGTTCACGAAATATTACCCAGCAGTTGCTGGCCTTTGCCCGCAAGCAGATCATAGCCCCCAGAGTACTCGACTTGAACGAGACCGTGGAGAGCATGCTCACGATGCTGAAGCAGCTTTTGGGTGAAAATATCGATCTGGTCTGGCAGCCCAAAAAAGGCTTGTGGCCGGTCGAATTGGATCCGTCGCAAATGGACCAGATTCTGGCTAACCTGTGCATCAACGCTCGTGACGCGATTGCCGATATTGGCAAGATGACTATCGAAACCGATAGGGTGAGCTTTGATCAGGCGTACTGTCATGATCACGCGGGTTTTATTCCCGGTGATTATGTGATGCTCGCGGTCAGCGACAATGGCTGCGGTATGGACAAAAAGACCCTGGACAAGATTTTCGAGCCATTTTTTACGACCAAAGGGCTTGGCAATGGCACCGGATTGGGTCTGTCGATGGTTTATGGCGTTGTCAAACAACACAACGGCTTTATCAATGTCTATAGCGAACCGGGTGAAGGTACGACCTTTAGAATCTACCTGCCCCGGTATACAGGCCAGATTGCCGAGGAGTGCGAGGCTGTCGGCGGGGAACTTCTCAAGGGGCAGGGTGAGACGGTTCTGGTGGTTGAGGATGAAGCCTCGATCCTGACATTAATCGAAGAAATGCTTAGTGACTTTGGTTACAAGGTCCTGACTGCAAACTCACCCTCTGAAGCTCTGGACCTTGCCAGCGCTCATCAGTGCGAAATTCATCTGCTTATCACAGATGTGGTGATGCCCGAAATGAACGGGCGGGTGCTGGCAGGCCGATTGCAGCTAAAGCATCCTCAACTCAAATGCCTGTATATGTCAGGCTACACGGCGAACGTTATTGCACACCACGGCGTACTGGATAAGGGTATTCATTTCATTCAAAAGCCCTTCTCGCGAATCGACTTCAGTATCCATATCAGAAAAGCCCTTGGCTTTAACGCTTAAACAAAGATAACAGCAACACAGACCAGACTGTTTTTTGCAGGACAAGGGATTGTTTGTTTAATCATGACTGACAGAGTCGAAAACACGGTCTATTGAACACTATCAATGCCTCTAAGATTACATATGGTGATATTCGGTAAAACATCACACCGTCATTTTCTTCATGGTATTGTGCATTTTCTGAAACAGTCAGCCCCTAAAGATCAGCCAGGAGTCGATCTTCAGAGACTCTTCCTGCACATTCATTAAGCCAGCTTTGCAATGTATTAATCATGAATGGCTTTTGGAAGAATTGGTACCCAAGTGCATGTATGTCTTCTTGATGCTCTGCTGAAATTGCGGCGCTCATAAGCGCTTGGTTTTCATGTAATATTTTGCAGTCTCTTGTTCTCAAAAGTTTTAAATAATCAATACCGCTCAAGTTTGGCATCATATTGTCAGACAAGATGACATCGGCACATGGATATTCCAGAGGACATTTAGACCCATGATTTTTGCAAAAAAGACAAGCGGTGGGATCAGAGAAGGCTAAGACTTCATGACCGAAGCCCTGTATTATCTTTCTGAGCAAGTCAGAAATAGCTTTCTCATCTTCAAGCAGAAGAATGCGTAGCTTTTTCGATACCAGCATAAATCGCCTCTTTTTAAGCTGTGATCAGACAAATGCTAGCATACGTTCGCAATTAATCCAGTTGCTGTATTGCTTCTGATACTTCAGATCGACTCATCGTCAGAATATTCTCTTACAAGTCACCACTGCTAGGACGGATTAAAGACAGTATCGGTGGGTATCCATTTTCTCAGATTGCAGGGTATTCAGGACTGAGGCATTTTCAGCTGATTTCGACCTGCCAGAGTTACTAGAACAATATATGAGACACTCTGAGCTTTGATCTTATGATGACTTCAAGCTTTTCAGCTTCACGCATCAGAAAATGATCCACGCTATCTTTTCATTATTTGTGCTATATTAGAGCCCTGAGAAGATAAAATTTTCCTTTGCCTGTGCAGTGAACCCTCCCATGGTAATCCTGTCAAGATCTTCCTCCCCATTAATGAGATCGCTTCGCTGCTGTGGCTGGTTTATTGCTAAACGATTCGATACTATGACGCCGACTTTTATTTATCTAGGTCAATGTACTCCAGAGCGAAGTATTCTTCAGCAAGTTGCGTATTCCGAGCCAATTCCGCCACTGATTCCGACGCAAATCGTCCACCCGTTCCGATCCAATTCGTCCACTGATTCCGATTGAATTCGGCCACCCATTCCGATGGCAATTCGTCCAATTTTGCCGAGCTGTCGGAATCG
>JACZKE010000068.1 GCA_014860225.1 Desulfuromonadales bacterium | reverse complement strand
TGGCGGAGGTGGTGGCGGTGGCGGTGGCGGCGAGCCCCCCGACTACGGTGACCTCCTCATCCTCTATCGTGACGCCGATGGAGTTCCCTACCTCACCGAAGATAGCTGTTGGCAGCCCCTGGACAATGGCTCAGTCGACTGCCCAACGGAGTGCCTGGTACCGGGCGATGATGGCGATGAGACGACCGACGGCGAACCCTGGGTTGTGACAGTCGACCCGGCCACTTGCGCGGTTCCAGCTCAATGCGCCATCTGCACTGAGGAAGTCGACTTCGAACGGATCAACGAATCGCGTTCTCCGGATACGGTGTTTGCATCCCAGCTGGAAGACGTCGTCGTCAACATGGCCACCGCCGACTGCCTCAGCCTCGACCCCGCCGGACGGATAGTGACCAGCAGGGTCGCAGACGACCTGACGGTCACGTCGAGCGCCATCGACTCGCCGCTGCAGAACCTGGCGATCTACCGGCAGCTCCTGCTGACGGGCTCGATCGGGACAGAACTGCCGACAAATGCAGATGTTTACGACACCATGGCCAGGGCCCTCGGCGCCGCATCCTCCAAGACCGGCGAGGTCAACGTGGACCTGGTGGTTTACCTCAACGAGATCATGGGCCTGACCGACGAGAGCGTGACGACCATCCTTGGTGACAAAATCTGCATCAACGTCAGGGAAGAAGTGATGGGGATTGTACAGACGGTGCGGAAGTGCTTCCTGGACTTCTCCTCCTACGACTATGACCGCGATACGAACTTCGGGGCCCTGCCTGATCCGGCTTATATCCCGGAAAGCGCACCGGTGGCAGGCACCTTCGAGCATCTCTACGAGCTTGGTACCGACCCGCCGACGTTCGGCATCGGAGTAGATCCGATCATGGAGATCGTCTTTGACGATGTGGAAGCAGTGAGCAGCAACATCACCGGGTTTGCCCAGGCGGCCGACGACACGCGCGCGGTCATCGACTATATGCATAGCTGGCCGCTACCGATCATCTATCAGACACCAGTCCCCTGTGATGCGATACCGGGCGAGGACACCACCTATGACGTGTCGATCAGCGATGTTTCCGGGCTGCAGGTGCCCGTGCAGATGGTGGATGGCTCGGAGGGCCGGGAGTTCACCGTCAACATCGCCAATGCCGGTCCGGACGCAGCCTCGGGTTCTGTGACGGTGACCGCCGTTGCCGAGAACGGGGGCGTGATCATCGGCTCGCCGTGGACACACGATTTCGTCGATCTCGCTGCGGGCTTGAGCGATTCCTGGACCACGCTGTTCTCCATCAATCTGGGTGAGCGGACCAAAATCAACTGGACGGCGACGATCGAAGCCGAGTTCGACGTGAATCCCAACAACGACAGCGTCACCGCGACGACCAATGTCAAGGTGACGGGCGGCGGTGGCGGCGGAAATTAGCAACCGACGCCCGAAGTGATCCGGCAACAGCAAGCGCGACGGCCGGAAACATTGAGACCGCAGCAAACAGGGGGGTTTTCGTCTGCTCCCCTGTTTGCCGTTCGAGCCTGCTCAACCCCACGTCCGAGGAGGGAGAAATGAAAAAATCGACACTGACCGGCGCCGTCAGCGCTGCCCTGCTGGGCGTGCTCATGATTGTCGGCAGCATCCATGCTAAGCCAATACCAAGGTTCGACTGGGTCACGGTAGTCAACAACAACGACCGGATACCCGATTCACCAGGGGAACGAACCTTCAACAGCTACAACCAGCCCTCGGTGAACCAGGATGGTCTGGTCGTGTTCCGTGCCCGCAGCCGGGGCGGCTCCGAACAGGGGCCGCCGACCCACGGCATCTACACGCGCGACATGGCGGTTTTCAACAGCAACATCATCAGGATCCTTGACCGGACCACCCAAGTCCCGCACCCCAACAATTTAGTCACGACATTCGTCGAGACCCCATCCTTCCCGCGCATCGACCAGGACTCGGACACCATCGCCACGCGCGGCAACCATCCGCCGGTCTGGAATTATGTTATCGGGACCGACCCGGATACCGGGGAGGTCATCCAGACCCGGACCGGGACGACGGGGATCTACGCCAACCCGTTCGGCGACCTGATCACAGCCGGAAGCAAGCTTGGCGACATCGAGGATTTCTATTTCTACGAGGTGCCCGAGGAATTCCCTAACACGCGCTTCGAGGTGTTCCCCGGAGCACCGGCAGTGACGGGGGGCAACATCATCGCCTTCAAGGGCAACTACACGGTCGAGGGCATCGGCAAAACCGGCGTGTATTACCGCGTGCTGGCGGATGATGATACCGGCGGCAGTTGGCCTGCGATGCTGATCGCCAACAACACGGACACCATGATCCCAGGAACCGATACGGTCTTCGGCTCCACGTCCCCGCCCAGCGCCGCGGATGGCCAAATGGTGTTCGCCGGCTTCGATAACGAGGAGGACCCGACATTGGGCGGTATCTACCTGGCGCCGCTGCTGGACCAGCCGCCACTCAGCACGCTGGTGAGTATCGGTGGTCAGGTCCCCGGCGAGCTCGCAAGCGAGACCTTCACCGGCCTCGGCGAGGGGGCAGCGTTCGACGGTCGATTCGTAGGTTTCTGGGGCTCCTGGGGAGGAGCAACCAGGACCGTGCGGCTCTACTGCGCGGAGGAAGGCAACCGGGACCGCATTGCTTATTGCAACCGGAACCTGGTCTGCGCAGACACAGGCGAGACGCTGGGCGATACGAACAGCATCTGCGACGAGACCGGCTGCTACCAGGTAAGAGAAGTGCCGGTCAATCAGGGATTCTTCGTCCACGACATCGACACGCGCAGAGCCTGGATCGTGGCGAAGACCGGTGCGGATTTCGATGACTTCCTGTTCTGGAACTATTCCGGCATGACCCCCTGCGCGGGCAGCAGTGGCCATTCCGAAGAAGGCGCCGAAGACGACGGCGAACCGGCACGCTGGCGTTCCTCGGCGTTCGTCGCCGTTTCGGGTAATGGTGCGACCTTCAATGCCGCTTTCAAAGCAAGGGCTGGTGTACTGGTTGACGGCGTCTATGTAAATCCAGTGGATGGTATTTATATCGGGAGATGGCCGGGGCCGGGGCGAACAGTCGATGTTGAGCCCCTTCTCGACACCACCATGAACGGGCAGACACTTGATCCTGAGGCACCAGTGGGCTCAACCATCACCGAGCTGGGCATCGAGCGCGAGGGCCTGCGCGGCAGATGGCTGACGGTCAATGCCAGCATGGGCATCGAAGGGGGTTCAGAGGAAGATGGTATGGCCGGGATCTACCTGACCGAGTTACCGCGAAATCGTCGATAATGGGCCGTTCGCAGTGACGATAAACCGTTTGTATCTATTTTACGCATCGGCATCGCCGAGCGGCACCTTGCCACTGCCGTCCGGCGGATCCGTGACATACTGCGGGATCGCCATCCCGGAGATCCGGCCACGCAGACTGCTGACGATACTGAGTCCGGTGGCGACCGGAACCCGAAAGTGTCCCGTTCCTTTAGCCTGGTCAAGCTGGTGCAGATAGTAAGGGCGCACCCGCATCCGCAGCAGGCCGCGGCAGAGTTCAAGCATCACCCCGGGGTCGTCATTGACGCCGCGCAGCAAAACCGTCTGATTGCCCAGGGGGATGCCGCCGTCGGCAAGAAGCGCACAGGCTCCGATGCTGGCGGCAACCAGTTCGCGGGGATGATTGAAATGGGTATTGAGATAAAGTGGCTGAAAACGCGCCAGCAGGCCACAGAGTTGCGGGGTGATGCGCTCCGGCAGAGTGACTGGCACCCGGCTGCCGATGCGGATCATCTCCACGTGGGAGATGTTATATAGCTGCTCCAGGATCGCTTCGAGCTGGTCGTCATCAAGCAGCAGCGGATCGCCGCCTGTCAGAATGACATCGCGAATGGCGGGTGTGGCCGCAATATAAGCAATCCCTGCGGCAACCTGTTCTGCAGAAAATGCCAGGGCGGCAGTGCCGACCCGACTTTTGCGGGTACAGAAGCGGCAATAACCGGCACACTGCCCCGAGACCAGCAGCAGAGCCCGATCCGGGTAACGGTGCACAACCGCCGGTACCGGCGAGAAAGACCTTTCGTTCAAGGAATCCTCGGGCAAGCCGCTTATCTCCAGTTCCCTCGGATCAGGAACGCACTGCCGCCAGATCGGATCGCCCGGCTTTTGAATCAGGCCAAGGTAGTGCGGCGTGATGCGCAGCGGATAGCGGGCCGCCACTGTCCGCAGCGGCGCGGGGTCGATGCCGAAACGCGCGGCCAGTTGCTCCGGCGCAATCAGACTGTTGCTGAGCTGAATTTTCCAGGTCATGATACTTCGTTATCTCTCGGGATGGGTACAGCAGATCAAATCGGGGGCAGCCCCTTCATTCCTCTTTCCTCATTCCTCTTTCCTCATTCCTCATTCCTCGCTCCTCGATTCTTACGCGCAGCCACCAGACCAGTACAACCAGGACCATCAGGGCAATATCGCGCAGCAGCGCGACGCCGGCAGTAACGTCCTGGCCACCGCCCGGATCGAAACAACCGCAGTCAATCGCCAATCCGCGCAGCAGCACGGAGACCAGGGCCGCCATGAAAACCAGAGTCATAGCGCCGATGACCAGCAGGGCCGGCCGCACCCGGGCATTGAGCAGCAGCATGACGCCGGCAAGAAACTCCACATATGGCAAAGTAGCTGCAACCAGGTAGTTCATGGCATAGGGGAGAAGCTGGTAGGCGGCAACATGACCGGCAAAGGCGACCACATCCTGCATCTTCACTGCACCGGCATAAACAAAGACCAACGCCAGGGTCAGGCGGGCCAGATGATAAAAGAAGCGTTTCATTGCTCGTCACCCGCAACCGGCAGGCCGGCGTCTCGCCATTCCGGATAGCCACCTTCGAAAACCCGTACATCCGTGTAGCCCGATTCGATCAGACGTACAGCCAGATCGAAGGAGTCCGGGCAACCGAAACCGCTGCAGTAAATAACAAGGGTCCGGTTTTTGTCGATGCGGGCGATGAAATCCGGCAGCGCTGCATCGATCTCAACCAGCGGCAGCGACACAGCACCGTCGATATGGCCCGCGGCGTACTGCTCGGGGCTGCGCGCATCAACGATCAACCCGCCGGAAGCCGCTACCTGCTGCACTTCATCAATCAGAGCAGGTATTGGCAGAGCGATTGGAACGCTCTCCTGTGCAATTTGCCGTGGCAGGGAAACAAGATGACCGGAGAAGGCATCCAGGAGCAACTGGTGGTTCAGACTCAGGCCGACCAGCACGCCGAAGGCAATCAGTACGCAGGCTTCCAGGCCAATGCGTTTCAGATCATTGAACATATGCTACTCGTCAGGAGACTCGGTAAGTTCCGGACCCAGACTACCGAGCATGTCATGCATGGTTCTTACTTCGCGTTCAAGCCGATCAATACGGGCATTCGCACTCGTCAGTTCCACATTCAGTTCTTCGACCAGGCTGAGTTGGTGAGTGTAGCGGATTTCAAGCTCAACGATGCGTGCCGTCAGTTCATCCATGACAACCTCCTGTATCAGACTTTCGGACTTCACAAGAACCAAATGTAAATGGTTTAATCATGGTAACGATTCAGCTCCCTTACTCAACGCCACATGCACTCGCTTATGTGCTGAATCGTTACTGATCATGGAAGGTTCTTGACGCCCACATGCTATCAGAAGAACAGGACCTGTGCAATCGGCTCAAGAGAGCCGAACCCATTGCAAATTCTCATAAAATTGATATGATTACCGGGATTATCAACATTTCTCTTTCTCTTTTTTATGGGAACTCATGAATAAAACTTATCGTTCGCAACAATGCCCGATCTGGCCACCACATCGACTGGTTCTCTGCTGCCTGTTCTGCAGCTTGATACTGATCGCTACCCAGGCGACAGCCGCGGTCCCCGAGCATCGCCTTCATGAGTCCTCCGAAATGGCTCACGAAGGGCACAATGACGCCACGCAACAAACCACTGAGCATGTTCATCCAGCCGAGACAGCGGCAAGTGCCGACAAAGTCGGTCTTGAGGAGAAGCTTGGTGAGCGGATTCCTCTCGACCTGGTTTTTCGAGACGAACATGGCAATCCTGTCAAGCTGGCCGACCTGGTGACCAAACCGACGATCATTGCACCGGTTTATTACCGTTGTCCCAATGTCTGTCATTTCCTGCAGGGCGACCTTGCCCGGGTGCTTCCCAAGCTCAAGCTCAAAGCCGGCGAAGACTACCAGGTGATCTCATTCAGCTTTGATGAAACCGAGCAACCGGAACTGGCGCTGCGCAGCCGCAATACCTACTACGCAGCGATGAAGAATCAATATCCAGAACAGGCCTGGCGTTTTCTGACCGGAGACTCTGAAGCGATTCGCCAGTTGACCGATGCCGTAGGCTACCAGTTCCAGCGGGTCGGCACCGAATTTCTGCATCCGGTCGCTTTCTTCGTCGTTTCACCGGACGGCAAGATCGTGCGCTACCTGCATGGCACGCATATCGTGCCCAAAGATCTGGCCCTGGCTCTCTACGAAGCCAAGACAGGGCACGTCGGCACGACGATCCGCAAAATGGTCCAATACTGCTTCAGCTTTGATCCTGAGCAGAAAACCTATGTCTTTAATATCTTACGCGTTTCTGCTACGGTCATTCTGGCAACTCTGGCAATTTTTGCTGCTTTCCTGATCTTTGGTGGCAAGAAGTCCAAGAAGGATAAGAATTTATGAGTGAAATGACTGCCCCGACAACCAGTGATCGTGGTTTTTTCGGTGAAGCCAAATATCCCGGTATCTTCGGCTGGATATTCTCCACCGACCACAAGCGCATCGGTCTGCTCTACTTCTGGTGCATCTTCTTCTTCTTCTGCGTCGGGGCGTTTCTCGGCCTGCTGATCCGCCTTGAACTGTTCGCCCCCGGCGAAACCATCATGGGTGCCCAGACGTACAACGCCGTCTTTACCCTGCATGGCGTGATCATGATCTTTTTGTTCATCATCCCCGGCATCCCGGCCGCCTTCGGCAACCTGATCCTGCCAATCCAGATCGGCGCGCGTGACGTGGCCTTTCCAAAACTGAATTTATTCTCCTGGTGGCTCTATATCACAGGAGCGATACTCGCCGTGACCTCGCTATTTACCGGAGGCGGTCCGCCTGATACCGGCTGGACCTTCTATGTACCGTTCAGCGCACAAACCAGCACCAACGTGTCGCTGGCGGCAATCGCAGTCTTCATTCTCGGTTTCTCGTCGATTCTGACCGGACTCAATTTCGTGACCACAGTCCACCGTCTGCGCGCCGAAGGTATGGGTTGGTTCCGGCTGCCACTGTTCACCTGGGCGCTCTACTCAACTGCCTGGGTCCAGATCCTGGCCACACCGGTCATTGGCATCACCGTCGCCCTGCTGTTTGCCGAGCGGGTGATCGGCACCGGCCTGTTCGATCCGACCCAGGGCGGTGATCCGATCATGTTCCAGCACCTGTTCTGGATCTACTCCCATCCGGCGGTCTACATCATGGTGTTGCCCGGCATGGGTGTGGTTTCCGACATTATCCCGGTCTTCTCCCGCAAGCCGGCTTTCGGCTACAAGGCAATCCTGATTTCGAGCCTGGCCATCGCTTTTGCCGGCTCGCTGGTCTGGGCGCATCACATGTTCACCAGTGGCATCTCGGATCTGGCGGTCATGGTCTTCTCGTTTCTGACCTTCATCGTCGCCATCCCGTCGGCTATCAAGGTGTTCAACTGGTTGGCAACCATGTACCAGGGCTCGATCCTGCTCGACCCGCCAATGCTCTTCGCACTCTCCTTCATCCTGTTGTTCACTATCGGCGGACTGACCGGCCTGGTACTCGGTTCGGCGGCCACTGATGTGCATGTTCATGACACTTACTTCGTGGTCGGTCACTTTCATTTCGTCATGTTTGGCGGCACAGGCATGGCATTTTTCGCCGCCATGCACTACTGGCTGCCGATGATCTACGGACGCATGTATGACAAGACCGTGGCCACCGTCGCCTGGGGAGTGATGATGATCGGCTTCCTCATCCTCTATATCTCCATGAAAGTAGTTGGCATGCAGGGAATGCCACGACGCTATTACGATTACGTTCCGGAGTTTACCGGATTGAACCAGCTGGCCACTGTCGGCTCCTGGATACTGGCTGTCGGCCTGGTTCTGCTCTTTGCCAATATCATTCGCGGTCTCTTCTGGGGTGACCCGCTGGAAGCCAACCCGTGGGGCAGCGCCAGTCTTGAATGGCAAGTCTCGTCGCCACCGCCTACCGAAAATTTCGATGAGGACCCGGTGGTCACCCACGGTCCATACGATTTCAAGCAGGCAGGCATCCTATGAGCGGCCATGTCCATAAGGATTATACCGGCGCCAAGTTCGGTATGTGGCTCTTTCTGTTCACCGAGATACTGCTCTTCGGCGGGCTCTTCATCCTCTATTCCGTCTACCTGAGCCGCTATCCCCAGGAATTCATTTCTGCCGGCAAGGAGCTCAATGTCTGGTTCGGCGGCGGCAACACCCTGGTACTGCTGACCAGCAGTCTGTTTGTTGCCGTCTCGATCACCGCCCTGCGCCGCGGAGCCAAGCGCCTCTGTCTCGGCCTGCTCGGAGGCACCATCGTTTGTGCCGTCATCTTCATGGTCAACAAGTACTTTGAATGGAGTGCCAAGATTGATCACGGTATTTATCCCGGCTCGGCACATCTGAAAGAGATGCTGCCCGGCGAAATGGTTTTTTTCAACATCTACTACCTGACCACCGGACTGCACGGCATCCACGTGGTGATAGGCGCCCTGATTCTGGCCTGGACCATGGCTCTGGTCAAGAGCGACAAAGTTAATGCCAACGACTGGGTCATCCTGGAAAATGCCGGCCTTTACTGGCACCTGGTCGACCTGATCTGGATCTTTATTTTCCCGTTGTACTATTTGATTTTGCATTGATGAACGGACAGCAAAAGCATCTGCACATTTAACGCAGAGACACGGAGAGATTATCTATTTAAAAATCTGTTTTTTGTTTTTCTCGGCGCCTCCGCGCCTCCGCGTTGAATCAATGAGGTATCCATGACCGAAGAACATTCCCATATCGTCCCGTACAAAACGTTCCTGATCATCTGGTTTGCCCTGCTGATCCTTACCGGCATCACCATCGCCGTGGCCCAGTATAACCTTGGTGCCCTGAATATCTGGGTGGCCCTCGGCATTGCCACGCTCAAGGCGGGTCTGGTGGTGTCCGTCTTCATGCATATGCAATATGAAAGTTACCTCTTTAAACTGTCACTGCTCTCAGCATTGGCTATCCTGGCGATCTTTATCGGTTTTACCTTTTTTGACGTCCTTTACCGTTAGGAGCTGACGTGAATCCGCAACCGTTAATCACCACCACCGAGGCCGTCGATAAAGCCTTCTATATTATTTTTGGCATCAGCGGCGTTATGCTGCTCGGCGTCACGGTGGTTATGATTTATTTCGTCTGGCGCTACAACCGCAAACGTTACCCCGTGCCGCTCAGCCAGAAAAACACCAACCTCTGGCTGGAGACCACCTGGACCATTATCCCGACCATTCTGGTTATGGTGATGTTCTGGTATGGCTGGGAAGGTTACCTTTCACTGAGAAACATCCCCGACAATGCCGTTCCGATACACGCCTCGGCCCGCATGTGGTCGTGGCTCTTCACCTACGAAAACGGCAAAACGTCCGACAAGCTTTATGTCCCGGTCGGTCAACCGGTCAAAGTGCAGCTGACCGCCGAGGATGTGCTGCACAGCTTTTACGTGCCCGCCTTTAGGGTTAAACGCGACACCGTGCCGGGCATGGATAACTATGTCTGGTTCGTCGCCGACCAGCCTGGCAGCTACGACCTGTTCTGCGCCGAGTACTGCGGCGTCGGTCATTCGGCAATGATAACCACGGTAGAAGCGGTCCCGGCGGCGGAGTTTTCCGCCTGGCTGGCCGCCAAACCGGCGGTTTCAGATGCAGGCAAGAATCTGCTGCAGAAACATGGCTGCCTCGGCTGCCATTCTCTTGACGGCTCACCGATGGTCGGACCGAGCTTTCAGGATATCGGAGGTCGTCAGGTCGTTGTGATCAGCGACGGTGAGTCCCGCACGCTGACCAGAGATCGGGATTACCTGGAAAAGTCCATCCTGGAACCGGGTGCGGATATCGTGGAAGGCTTTCCGCCGTCTATGCCATCCTATGCAGGCCGCATTCCCGAGGAGGATTTGACCGGAATCCTCGATTATCTGACCGGTCTCAAGGGTGAACAGCAGGGCGACAAAGCCACGCCAGAGCGTGATGCTTTGGAACCTGTCGAAGCTGAAGCTGAAGCAGAAGCACAAGAACCCGGGCAAGCCGCTGAACCGGCTGAGGCAGCCGGACCTGGCGACTTCGTCAGCCAGGGAGAAAATCTGGCCGGCAAGAATGGCTGCCTTGGCTGTCACAGCACTGACGGCAGTCGTCGGGTCGGTCCGAGCTTTAAAGGGCTTATGGGAAGTGAGCGAACGGTTGTTAAGGATGGTCAGGAAATAACGGTTTCGGCGGATGCCGATTATCTGATCCGTGCTATCCGTGAACCGGGTGTTGAAATTGTTCAGGGATACCCGGCCGCAATGCCGCCCTACCCGCAACTCAGTGATGAGGACATTAAAGCCTTGCAAGCCTGGCTGGAAACCTTGAAATAAGATGCAGAGCTATTCCGCAACCATGACCAACCTGACGGCTTTAAGTCGCATGATCAGACTGCCTTTATCGGCGATGGTCGCTCTCTCCGCCCTGGCTGGAGCCCTGGCGACAGGTCTCTACATACCCTGGATCACTCTTTGGGCAATCAGCTGGGGGGTCTTCCTCTTGAGTGCCTCCTGCTCAGTTCTCAACCAGGTTCAGGAGCGTTTCACCGATGCCCTGATGCGCCGCACCTGCCGACGGCCACTGGCATGCGGCGATCTCACGGCCACAACCGGTATGGTGATCGGTGTTCTGTTCGGCAGTGGCGGTCTGGCGATCCTGTTTGCTGCCACCGGCATGTCAACGGCCTTGTTGGGGCTGTTTGCAACCGGTTGGTACCTGCTGGCATATACTCCCATGAAGCGCATCTCTTCACTGGCGGTGATTGCGGGCACGCCATGCGGTGCTCTGCCGCCGTTGATCGGCTGGCTGGCCGCCGGAGGCGATCCACTTGACCCACGCCCCCTCGCCCTGGTCCTGCTAATGGTCCTCTGGCAGGTTCCTCACTACTGGCTGCTGGCCCTGCCCGACCGCGACGACTTGAAAAGAGTCGGCTTTAAGGTCCTTCCCGACATGCTTTCGGGGCACCAGTTGCTGAGCATCAGTCATTTCTGGATCCTTGGCATGGTCACCGTCACCCTGCTTTTACCGGTCATGCAAATTGTGCAGCTGCCCGTGCTTCAGGGATTGATCGCAGGGCTGGCGATCTCTTTTGCCGTCTGGGCAACGCACACGCAGCGGAAGTCCGTTTTTATCGAGAAAACCGCCTATAAACTCCGGGTTGGCTTACACCTCTATCTCGGCCTGGTATTGGGAACCATCCTGCTCAATGGCTTGTTGACCAGACTGGTTTTCTGATGAACTGCTGCATCCCCCCTTGCTTGCAAGTTCATAGACGGGTGACAGGGACGAAAAACAACGCATTAATCATCAATTTTCCGGCGGACCCGTTTTTTATCACTATGCTTGCGCTTGGCATCCAGTCGCCGGACAATGGCGCCCTTGCCGGGACGGGTCGCGATGCGCGGCCGCTGCTTATGCGAGCGGGCGGCTAGTTTTCCTTCAAGGCGCGCCATGGCCCGCTGCAGGTTCTGATGCCGGGAACGCGACTCGGTGGCCGTCACGACAACACCGGTGGGCAGGTGGGTAATTCGCACTCCGGTTTCGCTGGTGTTGCGATGCTGACCACCGGGACCGGAGCCGCGAAAATAGTCGATACGGATATCCTTGTCACTCCATTGCATTTCGTTCACACCATGATACAGGATGAGGAGCAGTGAACGCGAACCGTTTCACTCGACCTTATTTGAAGTAAAAAACACACGCTCATGCTAAAACGTATAATGATTATGTCCTGTTGTCAAAAGGAGTAAACCATGAACCATTTTGCCCTGACCATTGTTGGCCGCGACCGACCCGGAATCGTATCCCAGGTGACTGAGATTCTTTTCAATCTCGGTTGCAACCTCGCCGATTCGAGTTGCTCGATTCTCGGTGGACAATTTGCCATGATCCTGATACTTGGCCATCCGGAGTTCACCAGCCTGGAGAGTTTCGGCGACGCCTTCAAGCCGCTGGAAGAGACCGATCTTACCGTAGCTCTGCGCGTGCTCAAGCCGGGTGGCGAGACCCGGTCACAGATCGAAGGGGATCTATGCATGATTTCGGTCTATGGTGCAGACAAACCGGGGATCGTTTACCGCGTAGCGAAAATACTGGGCGATAAACAGGTCAACATCACCGATCTCAACACCAAGCTGGTCGGCACTGAAGAGCGGCCTGTCTATGTGATGGTCATCGAAGCATGTCTGCCAGAAGGCGCCGAAGAAAATGATGTCAACAACTGGCTGGCTCCGATTCGGGACGAACTGCAGATTGACATCACCGTACGCACCATCCCGACCGTGGAACTCTGACCATGGCCGTATGTTCCATTCTTTGCTATCCAGACCCGATTCTCAAACAGGTGGCCGAGCCGGTTGCCGTGGTTGACGAAACCGTTACCGCGGTGATTCAAGACCTGGTCGACACCATGATCGATGCCGGTCATTCGGTCGGTGTCGCCGCTCCACAGATCGGCGTGCTGCGCCGGGTGCTGGTGGTCGACGTCTCCAAGAGCAAGCTTGGCAAAGACAATAATCACGGCCTGCTTGAAATGGTCAATCCGGAAATCATTCAGAAATCAGGGAGAACGACGATGCGTGAAGGTTGCATGAGCGTCCCCGATTACACCGGCAATGTAACGCGGGCTGAACATATCGTCGTCGAGTTCATTGATCGCGCCGGACAACTGCGCGTCATTGAAGCGAGTGGTTTCGAGGCGGTCGCCGTCCAACACGAACTGGACCATCTCGACGGCCTGCTGTTTCTCGACCGGGTCTCCAGCCTGAAGACTGATCTTTACCGGAGAAAAGCGAAATGAATTCCGCAACAAGACGTACTCACGCCAGCAAAATGATCAAAATTATCGTTCCTCTTTCAGCAGTCAGGACCAGTCAACCATGACGACACTGTTACTTCTTCCCGGCCTCGACGGCACGGGCCTGGTCTTCGGACCGCTCTTGACGCATCTGCCCGCAGAGATCGAAACACAGCTCGTGCACTATCCTGCTGACCAACTCATGTCTTTGCAGGAACATGTCGCTTTCGCTAAAAAGCAGTTCCCGAAAAAAAAGCCTTTCGTACTTCTGGCGGAATCTTTTTCCGGGCCGATCGGCTTGCAACTGCTCGCTGACCCGCCAGACAATCTCACCGGCGTGATTTTTGTCGCGACCTTTGCTCACTATCCAAGCCCTTTTTTTCTCGACGCCGGTCGCCTCCTGCCGCAAGGGCTGCTGTTGAAACTTTTTTCTTCAACACTCTTTAGTCGCTTCTTCTGTCTTGGCAAAGCCTCGGCGGATGCTGTCAAACTTTTCAGGAAAGCCCTGAAATCTGTCAAGCTGAACGTGCTTTCGCACCGTTTGCAGATTCTTTCCGAGCTGCCGCCGCCTCCGGACACAACCTTCTCCGGACCATGCCTTTATATCCAGGCAAGCAACGACCGCCTGGTCGCATCACGCGCAGTAGCTCCGTTGCAGAGACACCTGCCACAACTTCAGGTTGAGAAGATCCATGGGCCACATATTATCCTGCTGGCTCAACCGGAGAGAGGGGCCAGACTGATCAGTGGCTTTATCGCCTCACTGGCTGATCTTCGCAAACAAGCATCATCATAAGAATGACAGCTATCCCCACCTGGCTCCTGGCGCAGCGGACCCCATGAAGCGTTCCTCCAAAAACCGCCTGACCGAAAAAGAGCTGTTTCTCTTCCCTGGCGACACCTTGTTCGACAAGATTGGCCGTGCCGTCTGTCAGGCCGGTTGTCTGCCACGCAAAGAGCTGTTTGAAGCCTGGGAGGTTGCCAGGCGTGTGCGTCGTCGTTTTCGCGGTGGCCGCATCGTCGACCTGGCTTGTGGCCATGGCCTGGCCGCGGCCCTGCTGCTGCTCCTCGATGACAGCTCGCAGCAAGCCCTGGCTGTTGACCGCAGCATTCCTGCGTCCGCACACCGGCTGCACGCGGCCCTGTTTGAAACCTGGCCACGGCTTGGCAATCGGATTGAGTTTATTGAAGCACCTCTTGATGAGATTGCTTTGGATTCAGGTGATCTGGTCGTTTCTGTACACGCCTGCGGTGGCCTGACTGACCTGGTTTTGGAGCGGGCGACGGCCGCTGGCGCACACCTGGCCGTACTTCCCTGCTGCCACAACCTCGATGAAGCCGATCAGGGGGGACTGGGCGGATGGATAAATGGCCCGCTGGCGGTGGATATCGCCAGAGCGAGCCAATTGCGAAGCAAGGGTTACAGAATTTTCACGCAACTGATTCCGGGTGATATCACACCGAAGAACCGATTGTTGATGGGCCAGCCGGTCAGTCGATAGTCTGCAGACGGGCAATGACCTGTTCGCCGGCCTTGTTGGCGGCATTGACGCAATCGTTGAGACCTATGCCGAAGAAGGCGTTGCCGGTCAGGATCAGGCCGGCGTGTGCCTTGAGTTTTACCTCTATTGCAGCAAGCCGCTCGGCGTGGCCGACGATATACTGGGGGATGGCTCGCCGGTGACGGAAAATCCGGACAAAATCCGGCTCAGCACTGATACCCATGATCTTTTTAAGCTCGGCCATGGTGCGCTCTTTGACTTCAGCATCACTCAACTCTATCGCTGCGGGATTGGTCGCTCCGCCCATCATCGAACGCAGCATGACATGTCCCTCCGGGGCGCGGGCCGGAAAAATACTTGAATCCCAAAGGGTGCCGAGGATCTCGCAGCCTTCTTTTTTCGGGATCAGATAACCGAAGCCATTCAGATCACGTTCGACCTTGTCCTCCTCGTAACCGAAGCAGATGACATTCATCGGGGCATAAGGGATGCCGGCGAGAAGTTCTGACAACTCACCATCCAAAGACCAGGTGAGTTCCTTGAGGACATGAGCCGGCGCGGCAGAGACCACGACCTCGGCATCAAAGTTGGAGCCATCAGCCAGACGCAGCTCCCAGCCGCCTTCTATCGCTTTCAAGCCGGTGACGGCATTGCAATTCTGCACACGACCTTTGAGTGCATTGACCGTCGCGTCAGTCAACTCCTGGATGCCGCCGACAAAGGAGGTCAGTACTCCGGCCGGACCGGCGGCGCTGGCCACCTGCTTGCCGGCCTTGACTTCGGCTTTTTTCTGTTTGGCCATCTTCATCATGGCCTTGAGCAGCCCGCCATACTCCTGCTCCAGCTCATGGATGCGCGGGAAACAGCTTTTCAGACTCATGGTTTCCGGGTTGCCGGCAAAAATCCCGGAGACCATCGGTCCGATTAATTTATCGAGAGCCTCAGCACCGAGCCGGCGCCGGGCGAAATCAGCCAATGTTTCATCAACGCCATCGCTGCGCTTCGGTTTGAAGAATTCCTGGGCCAGTCGAATTTTCCCTGGCCAGCTTATCAGTTTCGATTGCAGGAACATCGGCCCGTTTTCCGGCAGACGGTTGAGAATTCCGCCACTGTAGATATAGCGCTTGCGGGCATTGTCGTTGGACCGTTCCAGTTGGCCGCGGATACCGAGGTGATCACATAATTCGAGAGTCATCGGCTTGCTGTCGAGGAACCCGTTTGGACCCCATTCACAGAGATAACCCTCTTCCTTGATGCTCCAGATCTTACCGCCGGTACGGTCTTCCCGCTCAAAGACTGTGACCTCAACTTCCAGGCCTGCCTCACCGGCAAGTCGTTCGATGGCATAAGCAGTACTTAAGCCGGAAACCCCGGCACCGATGATTGCAATTCGCCTCATTCTATCCTCCAGGTTTATCGAAAATCGCTTGAAATTCTATTGTGCGTCCTATGTCTCAATGCCCAACGGAGCCCAGATATCCCATGTTCGGTTGCTCCATCTGGGCGATGACATTTTCCAGCCCCGAACTGAGGTCGGGGTACATCAGGGTGACCGCAAGCTGTTCCATCATCTTGCGGTTGTCCATGCGCCGGGTTTCCGTCAGGTAGGAGAGCATCATCGGATTCATGACCTGTTTCGCCTCTTGCATGTCTATTTGCTGCAATCGCGGCAGACCGAGCAGATCGCAGACGGTATTGAAATACTGAGTCATCGTGCCCGGCTGACCATCGCTGACATTAAAGATATCGCCATCGACTGCTTTTTCAGCGGCTCTGATACAGACGTCGGCCAGATCATCAGCATGAATGCGATTGGTCGGTGGGGATTCCTCCTCACGTAAAATCGGATGTTCCTGCTGAATCCTCGCCAGGGGCAAGCGACCGGGACCGTAGATGCCTGTCACCCGAAGGATCGTCACTGGTACAGCACGTCTCTTTGCCCACTGCAACAGCGTTGCCTCGGCATCGGCACGACGTTGCGCCCGGCTGGTCTGCGGGTTGATCGGCGTTTGTTCTGTAACCCACTCACCACGGCAATCACCGTACACCCCACTGGTACTGATATAGACGACTTTGACGGGCACTTGTGCGGCGTCAACAGCCTGGCAGAAGTTGCGCATGCGGCTGTCAAACGGACCACCTCCCGGTGGCGGAGCAAAATAGAAAAGCAGTTTACCAGCGGTCGGCAGTGCACTCAACGAGGCCGCATCATCCAGATTCGCTATCACCGGATCAATCCCCAGAGCGAGTAAGCGACCTGCACTCGCCTCGGAACGAGCCAGTCCAATGACATTGCCACCGGCCTGTTGTACCAGACGTGCAACCCTCACACCGATATCGCCGCAACCGACAATCAGAACATCTTTCAGCATGTTATGCTCTTCGTTCATCAAATATCCTCATTGCAATGATTTTTGCACAATCTCGCCGACATCCGTGGACAGATTCTCCTGTGCCTGAATGCGTTCCAGCTGGCTGCGCATCAATCGTTGACGCACGCTATCATAACGCCGCCAGCGGCTTAAAGGCGAGATCATCCTGGCAGCCACCTGCGGGTTGAGCGCGTCGAGTTCCAGAACCCGGTCGGCAACGAAGGCATATCCGTCACCTGACAGATCATGGAAACACGCCGGATTGCCGTGGGCAAAGACTCCAATCAGGGCGCGCACACGATTCGGGTTGCGCATGGTGAAGGCCGGATGTTCCATCAACTCCTTGACTTTGGCCAGGGTCTCCTGGCGGGGGGCACTTGCCTGCAGGCTGAACCATTTATCGATCACCAGGGAATCGTCCTGAAACTGGTGATAAAATGCAGCCAGAGCCTCCTGCCACTTCGGCAGACGATTGTACACCAGGCAGGTCAGCGCCGCCATACGATCCGTCATGTTGTCGGACTCGGTAAACTGTTCAAAGCACGCCTGCCGGATCCCGGAATCCGGCAAGAGCGTTACGTAGGAGAGGCAGAGATTTTTCAGGCTACGCCTGCCGATTGCCCGGGCTTGCAGAGAATAAAGTCCCTTGTCCTGCATAGCCAGCATGACTGCATTGAACTCACCTTGCAGCTCCCGAGCCAAAGCCTTGCGCAAGACTTCCCGGGCCATGTGAATAGCTCCAGGGTCGGCGATGGTCATGGCTTCCGCCAATTCCATCTCGGCGGGCAATGTCAGCGCCAGCGCAAGCAAGGCCGGATCAGCAGCCTTGTCGGTCAAGGCACAACGGAAAGCGGTCAGGAAATCCCCGGGGACCTCCGGCTGCCTGCCGGCCCCGAAGTCGTCAATCATCTCAAGCATGACATCGGTTGCGAGGCGCTGTCCGGCCTCCCAACGGTTGAACGTATCACTGTCGCGGGCAAACAGGAAGGCCAGTTCTTCTCTGCTGTAAGGGTAACGAGCTTTGACCGGTGCCGAGAAGTTACGCAACAAAGACGGAACCGGGCTCAGCGGAACATTGATAAAAGTGTAGGTCTGCTCAGCAGCGACAACCCTTAATGTCAGGGAATCTTCTGGCGCGGATCCTTCGCCGGCCAATTGCAACGGCAGATTATGACCGGCCGGATCAAGCAGGGCCACCGTCAGCGGGATCAGGAAAGGTTGTTTATCAGCCTGTCCCGGAGTTTCCGGGCAGGTCTGACGGACGTGCAGACGGAACTCTTTGGCGGCCTCGTCATAAACACCGCTGATATCGAGGACCGGCGTCCCTGCCTGGCTGTACCATCGCTTGAATTGGTTGAAATCGACATCATTGGCATCGGTCATGGCAGCAAAGAAATCATCCGTAGTCACTGCCTGGCCGTCATGCCGCTGGAAATAGAGATTCAGCCCACGCCGGAAGCCCTGTTTGCCGAGCAGGGTCTGATACATGCGAATGACTTCAGCCCCTTTGTTGTAGATCGTGGCCGTATAGAAGTTGTTGATCTCAATGTACGACTCGGGTCGCACCGGATGAGCCATGGGACCGGCATCTTCAGGGAACTGCGCGTTGCGCAGCAAACGCACCTCACTGATCCGCTTGACAGCCTTTGATCCCATGTCGGCGGAGAATTCCTGGTCGCGAAAAACCGTCAGACCTTCCTTGAGACTGAGCTGGAACCAGTCCCGGCAAGTGACCCGGTTGCCGGTCCAGTTGTGGAAATATTCGTGGCCGATGACACCTTCAATACCCTGGAAGTCGGCATCCGTAGCCGTCTCGGGCCGCGCCAGGACGTACTTGGAATTAAAGACGTTCAGCCCCTTGTTTTCCATCGCTCCCATGTTGAAATCATCGGTGGCGACAACCTTGTACTCATCCAGATCATATTCGAGTCCAAAGGTTTCTTCATCCCAGCGCATGGCGTTGATCAGTGAGGCCATGGCATGATCGCATTTGTAACGATTACGCTCTTCGACAAAAATCTGCAGACCGACCTTGCGACCCGACATGGTGGTGAAGCTGTCTTCAATGACAGTCAGTCGCCCCGCCACCATGGCAAACAGATAGCTCGGTTTCAGGAATGGATCTTCAAAGGTGGCATAGTGACGGCCATCATCAAGGATTCCAGAGTCAATCAGATTGCCGTTTGCCAGCAGTATCGGAGAGCTGTCGGCATCTGCCACCAGGGTCGTGGTGTAGCGAGCCATGACGTCAGGCCGATCCGGATAATAGGTGATTTTGCGAAAGCCCTGGGCTTCGCACTGGGTGCAATAGAGGCCGCTCGCCAGGTAAAGCCCTTCGAGAGCCGTATTGGCGTCCGGGTTAATCTCTACCAGCGTCTCCAGGGCAAACTGCTCCGGTACACCGGGAATCGTCAACGTTTCGCTGTCCATAATATACTCGTCTGCCGACAGTACCCTGCCATCGAGCATGACGTGCAGCAGCCGCAGTTGCCGGCCGTCAAGCTGCAGCGTCCCTTGCGAATTCGGGCGGTCCGGATTAACGTGCACCTGCAGCCGGGCGCGCACCCTGGTGCATGTGGGCTCAAGTTCTACGTAGAGATCAATGGTGTCGACCAGATATACGGGCGGCCGATAATCTTCAAGACGGATCATTTTTAATGCGTGTTTCATCTGTGACCTTTTCCTTTTGTAATTTATATCAACAGCAAGATACCACGCATTCTGCACATGTAGAAAGGGCAATCCCCCTGTAATATGGGTCAACCTGTCGGATTTGCACCCGGCTCAGGAAGAGTCAGGCAGGCTTAAAGAATCTTGTTTTCATAGCTTATGTGTTTGCACTAATATCAGTTAGCACTCTGTCTTACTATCCATAGGTGGCAACTTGGAACTTTGGCGCATCATTCGCTCTGCATGCAAACCACTCTGTGGTGTTCTTGTTATCCCCCTGCTGGGTCTCCTCGACGTGCTCAGCGGTGCCGAGCTCTCTTTTTCGATCTTCTATTTAGCACCGATCTTCTGGCTGACCTGGGGGTATGGTCTGACGCTTGGTATTTTTGCTTCCCTGCTGGCTGCTGCAGTATGGCTGTTTGCTGAGATCACAGCGGGACATAATTACCAGCTGATCTGGGCGTTATACTGGAACATGACAGTGCGGCTAGGTTTCTTCTTGCTTGTAACGATTCTGCTGGACAAATTCAAGTCCAACGTGGAGCGGAGCCGCCTGCTTGAACGGCTGTTTTTTCATGATTTACTCAACCTGGCCGGAAGCCTGCGTGGTTTTATCGAGCTGCTCCAGGACGGGGATCTGCAAGACAAACAGCAGGTTACCAAGCTCCTTGAAGAAACTACCGAACACATCATAGACGAAATCGAGACTCAGCAGATTTTAAGCGCTGCCGAAAACAGGAAACTGACTGTCAACGCCGAGTATTTGCAGGTCCGACCTCTTTTGGACACCCTGCTGGCGATTTACCGGCATCATCAATGCGTCGGAAACCGGAATCTTGTCCTCTCAGAACCGGTCGAAGATTTTTTGCTGCAGAGCGACCCGGCACTTCTGACCCGAATTCTTGGCAACCTGATCAAGAATGCCCTTGAGGCGACACCACCAGCGGGGACCGTCCGGATGGCTTGCAAGGAGGTTGGAGACGAGGCTGTTTTTACTGTCAACAACCCCGGAGAGATCCCTGAGCAGGTCCGCAAAAAAATCTTCCGGAGCAGAATCTCTACCAAGAGCCGAAATCGAGGTCTCGGTTTGCACAGCATTCAGCTGCTGGTTGACATCCTCGGCGGCAAGGTGGAGGTAACCAGCAGTGCCGACGAGGGGACCACTTTTCTGGTCCACCTGCCGAAAGCCAACGGACAGGGCAACGCCACTTCAGCCTGAACGACTCTATAGTTTATAAGGCTTAATTGTTTGGTTCTCTAACCCCATGCCACCAAAGCACCAAGAAGTGCGTATTGTCCTGTAAAGTTCGATCATTTCAATCTCGCAATTTTGATGTTCTAAAAGAACTGTTTACTAAACGGATACATCTCAATGGTCTACACTCCCGCATTCTGGGCTATGGCACTGGCCAACCTCTGTCATACCGCCAGTTTCAGCGCTTTTTTTCTACTGCCTCTCTACATCCTTGATCACGGCGGCGACCAGGGAGATATTGGTGTGATCATGGGCGTATTCGCCCTGGCGTCGGCGCTATGTCGCCCGTGGGTAGCCGAAATGATCGACCGCATAGGCCGCAAGCGCAGCTATACCGTTGGCAGCCTCCTCATGCTTGTTTCGCCCTTTCTCTACATATTCATTCAGGATCCACTCGGTGCAAACTATCCCCTCTTCCTGCTGCTCCGTGCTGTCCACGGCGTAGGGCTGGCCATTTGTTTCACCGCGGTGTTCACCTTCATGGCAGACATCCTGCCGCCGGATCGTCTCAATGAGGGAATCGGCATGTTCGGCATCTCAGGGCTGCTCGGTATCGCCATCGGTCCCGTCGTTGCTGAAATCACCCTTGAGCACTTTGGTTTTTTCGGTCTCTTTCTAACCGCTGGCGCCCTCTCCTCCGTTGCACTATTCGTCCACCAGCCACTTCAGGAAAGCTGCCGGGAACCCAGGTCGACGCAAGAGACCACCTTCTTTGGCCTGCTCAAACGCAAAAAGTTCATTGCGGTTGGGCTGCTTGCGCTGCTGTTCGGTTTCGGCGTCGCGGCAACCGGTGGCTTTGTGGCTCCGCTGGCCGAACAACGCAACCTCGGCTTTATCTCGGTATATTTTTTCTGTTACTCGGGAGGGGCGATCGCCGTGCGCTTCGTCGGCGGCTGGCTGGCAGACTCTCTGGGTGAGAAGCGCATTCTGCCCTACGGCATCGCCTTGTACATGGCTGGACTTTTCCTCCTGCCCTTCACGTACAACCAGGTGACACTCTGCGCTGCCGGGATTCTTTCCGGAATCGGCCACGGCCTGCTCTTTCCGCTGTTGAACACTATGGCCGTCCGTGATGAGCCGGCCGCAATCCGCGGCAAGGCAACCGGGATTTTTACCGGAGGAATTGATACGGGAATCTTTGCAGGATCTCTGATGTTAGGCTATATTGGCGACTGGTTCGGCCTGGATGTACTGTTTGTCTGTGCGGGGCTGAGTATGGCCACTGCGCTGGTCCTTTTACATTTACGCAATACACGTTCCGCAGCATAGACTCAGCAGGTATCATGGACGACATCAAAGGGTTTTACGAAGGCACTGAATATCACTCCCCTCAGCGCATAACCGGCTGGTGGTCGCGGCTGTTCCCCTCACTCACTTTTTACGGCAGGGCCATCTCGATTGTCTGGCACGCCAGCCGCAGGGTCAGGAACGGTCATTATGATTCCGCTGACTGGCACGACGACAGCGCCAGGACTGTCAAGGCTCTGGAGGAGGTCGGCTGCCGACTGGAGGTGACTGGCATCGAACACCTCAAGGATATCGACCGGCCGTGCATCTTCATTGGCAACCACATGAGCACCCTGGAGACATTCGTGCTTCCTTCCCTGATCATGCCCCATGGTTTTGACCTGGCTTACGTAGTCAAACGCAGCCTGATCGACTACCCGGTCTTCGGTGACATCGTCAAAGTCCGTGATCCTGTGGTTGTCGACCGCGTCAACCCGCGCGAAGATCTTAAAGTGGTCATGGAAGAAGGCGCCCGCCGCCTTGAACAGGGACGTTCACTGATTATCTTTCCCCAGCATACACGGACGGTTGATTTCGATCCAAAGCAGTTCAACAGCATCGGTATCAAACTCGCCAAAAAGACCGGAGTAACCGTTGTACCGGTCGCGCTGCTGACCTGGGCCTGGTCGACCGGGAGGCTGATCAAGGACTTCGGCCCCATCATCCCCTCGAGAACCATCCACTTTGCCTTTGGCGAACCCATGGAAGTGATCGGCAAAGGGCAGGAAGAACAGCAGCGGATTGTCGATTTCATTCAAGGCAACCTGGGCATCTGGAAAGCAAAGGGCTGACGCCTTAAGGCTGGAGAAGTGCCGATGCGGACCTAAAAAACTCATTCCTCGCCCCGCGTAGCGAGTTGCTCCCTTGACGTCCTGCCGGCCCGTTACTATATTAATCAGCTCATGGATAGTCCTACAGACTCCCAGAACAAATCATAAGGAACAATTAATGGCGAAAGATTACTACGCCGTCCTCGGACTTGAAAAGACTGCTGACGCCGCCCAGATCAAAAAAGCTTACCGCAAGCTTGCACTGAAATACCATCCGGACAAAAATCCGGACAACAAGCAGGCGGAAGAGCGTTTCAAGGAAATCACCGAAGCCTACGCAGTGCTTTCTGATCCTGAGAAGAAACAGCAATACGATCAATTCGGCGACACAGCTTTCCACAAGCGTTTCTCCCAGGAAGACATCTTCCGCAATGCGGACCTTGGCGACATCTTCCGTGAGTTTGGTTTTGGCGGCGGCGGTGATGATGTCTTCAGCCAGATATTCGGTAGAGGCACAACAACCGGCAGACGACAGCCACGTCCGGCAAAAGGACAAGACTACCTGATGCGGTTGACCATCCCGTTTCGCCAGGCCATACTCGGCGGAGATCGCAGGGTTGACCTCGACCGCAACGGCCAGCATGAGCAGTTGCAGGTACACATCCCGGCAGGCGTCGAGCCCGGGCAGAAACTGCGGATCGCAGGGAAAGGTGGTGCCAGCCCTTCCGGCGGTCCGGCCGGCGACCTGATGCTTGAAATCAACATCACAGGCGACCCCCGCTTTCGCCGCGAGGGCAAGGATCTCTATACGACAGTAGCCATCCCCTTTACCGGAGCGTGTCTCGGCACCTCAGTAGTGGTGGAGACACTGGAGGACGCGAAGCGTATCAAGGTTAAACCCGGCACGCAGAACGGCAGCAAGATAAGGCTCAAAGGATTTGGGGTTCCAGGGCGCGCCGGGAGTCATGCCGGTGACCTTTATGCTGTCATTGAAGTGCAAGTGCCGCTGGAATTGAGTGATGTGCAGAAGGAATTGCTGAAAACATTGCAAGAATCCGGGCTGTAAGCCGACTACGATCAGAAGATGGAGGCCAGGCGCGTATAAGCTTTGTGCAGGCGGGTCGTTTCAGAAAGCAGCATCCCCTGCAGGAGCTTGACGCCAAGGCGCGGGTACCTGTCGATCAATCTGTCGAAATTCTCCTGGGTGATGAGAATCAGTCCGGTATCCTCAATGGCCCGGGCTGTACTGTTTCTGGGCCGTTGGACGACTGTGCAGCTGACCCCGATAGCAGCGCCGCGGCTGAAGACCCCCACCACCACCTGCTTGCCGGGGAACTCCGTGTCCACCTTGAGCTGCACTCGGCCGGAGACGATGAAGGCGACATAGGTGCAGGTGTCTCCCGATATCCAGACGTTCTCTCCGGCCTTCACCCTGCGGCAGCTGAAATACGGGCTGACTTCCTCGAGTTCAGTCTCTGCAAGAAAGCTGAAGAAGCCGAGCTCCCGCTTCATCTCCCTGCAGAGTCGCTCGGAGCAGTCATCGCCGAGGCAGGCGTTTTCAAATGGCTGCAGAACGTTCATCATTGGCCTGTCGTCTCTCCTGATGACTGGCGAAGCTCCGCGATCTTCTCCTCCATGCGTTTAAACAGACCTGAGAAGTTTTCCTTGCGCACGATCTCGCCATAAGTGCTGCGATAGTTCCTGATCAGGCTGACCTCCTCGATCACGACGTCATAAACAAACCAGTCATCCCCTTTCAGCACAAGACGGTAATCGATGGGAATATGGGTATTGCCACTGTGGACCGTCGTCGCGACGTCGGCACGGTTCTCCTCGATCTTTTCCTCACCGTAGCTGACGGTTTCATCACTGTAGTCCTCGATGCGACCGATGTAGCTCGCCTCAAGAAGCTCGGAGAAGAGTGACACGAAACGCTCCTGTTCAGCCTCGGTTGCAGTCCTCCAGTACTTGCCGAGGGTGCGTTGCGACATGATGTTGAAGTTGAACCGGGCACGAATCATGCGGCTGAGAGTCTGCCGGCGCGGCTCTCCCTGAAGTTGTTTATCACGCAGCACGTCGATCACCTGATCCACCGTCGCCTGGACCTGTGCTTTCGGCGAGGCGGCAGAGTACGCCGGGAGCACGCATAGTGACAGCCAGCAGGATATTAGTATCAAAATTTTAAAGCATCGCATAGTCATACCTCTTTCAGACCCGTTTCCGGGGCATCTACTTGTTGATCCTGGCTGCCCGGTTCTGCATATAAGCATTACGCACGAACAGGTAAGGATCAAGTGCCTCCTTCTTGATCGACTCGTAGGTATCCTTGTCGAGCGACAGATGGTTGACTGTCTGGTGGACACGCACGCCGATGACCTCGAGCTGCTTCATCTGCAGATAATAAGGGGACGACACCGGATGCGCCAGTGAATCGGCCACCCTTCCAACCGCATCCCGGGCATTCGATGGACCCAGAACCGGTATCACCAGATAGAATCCGGCAGAAGTCCCGTAGTGTCCCAGCGTCTGACCAAAGTCCTCGCCGTCCGTGTTGGCTGGCAGTCCGACCCCCAGATCGAAGAGACCCGCCAGACCGAAGGTTGAATTGAATACGCACTTGAGAGATTCATCGACCGCTTTGCGACCCTTCAATTGCAGCAGGGCGTTGGCGATCCTTACCGGAGCGGCAAGGTTATGAAAGAAATTTCCCACTGATTCGCGCACCGGCTCAGGTAGCGCGGCCCGGTAGCCGCGCGCCACGGGTTTCAACGCATAGAAGTAGAGCTTGTCGTTGAACCAGAAGATACCGCGATTGAACGGTTCGATCGGATCCCAGACGACCAGCTCCTCTTCATCGTCGTCCAGTTGCGTCCAATCCTGCTCAGTTGCCGACAGGCTGTCAGACGTTGTCTCCTCGGCGTCGCTGGCCGCCCAGGTCACGCCGCAAACACCGAACAGCAGAACGAGCGTCAGGCTCAGGATCAGTTTATGAATATTCAACATCGTCCGTTCCTTTTCCCGGAGCCGGTTATCGGCTCGTTACTTTTCAAAGATATACTTGCTGACCAGTTCTTCCAGGTTGATCGCCGACTCTGTCTCGATGATCCTGCCACCATCCTGGATCTCGACATCGGAACCGCCTGGAGAGATGTCGATGTAACGGTCACCGATAATGCCCGCCGTACGCACTGACGCGATGCTGTCTTCCTGCAGGGTGATGCCGTTGTCGATCGCCAGTGTGACCACCGCCTCGTACTTGGTGGCATCAAAGTGGATATCATCGACCTTGCCGACCGGGACGCCGGCTATTTCAACGATGGCGCCGCTCTTCAGGCCGGAAACCGAGCCGAAACTGGCGGTGAGCTGGTAGGTCGGGGAACCGAACAGGCTGATATCGCCAAGTCGCACGGAGAGCCATGCGAAACAGACAAAACCGACGACCACGAACAGGCCGACCACAATCTCAAGGTTAAATTTACGCATAAAAGTTGGCTTCCTCTTCGACACTCAAATAGAGCTGCCCCATGGTTTCCTCGACGAACGCCCGGATCAGGGGTTGGTCCGACATCTGGAAATCGTCTGGGGGCATACATCCCTGGACCTGGCCTTCGGCGAGCAGGGCAACCTCGTCGGCCAGTTTGAAAATTTTCGGCACATCATGGCTGACGATCACCGCCGTGTAACCGAGTTGCTGCTGGGTGTTATAAAAGAGCCGGTAAAGTTCGTTGCTCTTGTGCACATCCAGACCGGTGGTCGGCTCATCGAAAAACACTACTTTGGGATCAAGGATGAGAGCGCGCGCCAGCCCGACCCGCTTGCGCATACCGCCGCTGAGTTGGGCAGGGAACTTCTCCACGGCCTTCTCCATCCCCATCAGCGAAAGTTTTTCCATAACTTTGTCCCGGATCTCATCCTCACTCAACCGGGTCCGTTCGCGCAACGGTAAAGCGATGTTGTCGTAGACGTTCATGGAATCGAACAGCGCAGCGTTCTGGAAGAGCACACCAAAGCTGCTGCGGATCTCGTCGAGTTCGCGGCGCTTGAGTCGTTTCAGATCACGGCCGAAAACCTTGACCGTGCCGCGGTCAGGGCTAATCAGGCCGAGCATATGCTTGATGATCACGCTCTTTCCCTGGCCGCTTGCACCGACGATTACCAGCGTCTGCCCCTCATGCACAACCAGGTCGACGCCGCGCAGCACCATTTGCCGGCCGAAACGCTTTTTCACACCGGTCAATTCGATGACGGCTGTAGAATTGTCATGTCCTTGCGAATTCATCATTTCCATCATAACACCACTACTCACGTCACATCATCAGGGCGCTGATGAGGTAATCCCAGACCAGAACGCTGACCGACGACAGAACGACTGCATCCGTCGTCGTGCGGCTGACGCCCTCGGCACCAAAGCCACCGGATCGTTCAAGGTGCAGGTAAAAACCCTTGCAGGCCGTAATCCAGACCAGCAACAGGCCAAAGACCAGTGACTTCACCAACCCCATCTCGACATCGGCCCAGACCACGCTCGAGTACATCCCCTGGAAATAGGTCCCCGCATTGATGCCGAACAGACCGACTCCCACAAGGTAACCACCGAAGATACCGATCACATCGAAAAACGCCGTCAACAATGGCAGGGCAAAAATGCCGGCCAGCAGTTTCGGAGAAATCAGGTAACGGAACGGATCGATAGCCATGCATTCGAGGGCGTCGATCTGTTCCGAGTTGCGCATGATGCCGATTTCGGCGCAGATCGCCGAACCGGCCCGGCCAATAACCATCAGCGCAGTCAGCACCGGACCGAGTTCACGGATCAGGCTCAGGGCCACTGCCGAGCCGAGGAAGCCCTCAGAGCCGAACTTGCGCAGGGTATAATAGCCTTGCAGGCCAAGGACCATGCCGGTGAACAAGCCGGTAAACAGAATGACAAAGGTTGAACGGGCACCGATGAAATGCACCTGGCGCAACACGGGATGAAGTTTGAAGGAAGAAGTGAAGAGACTTTTGACGGTACGCACCAGGAACAGGCCCAACCGCCCGGAAGATTCCAGAAACCCGAGAGTTTCATAGCCGATTTTTTCGAAGAAGGCGCGCATCAGACCGAAGAATTCCTCTATCCACACCCCCCGGCAGGGAGGGCTCATAAACAATAACAGTTTACTTTACTGCTCAACAAGGAAGCAAGTCACACAGGACAAAAGTTGCAGACGCAGCGCCAACCTGAATCAGCGTTCGCTCCAGCACGTAACAGGCGGGTCACAGACGCGTAAAAGCGATAGCGACAAGACCATGCTTCAATGACGACAGGAAGGATCATACATCATCGCCAGACGACCGCGGCTGGCAAGACAGTTAGCACAGACCTTGCCGGCATCGCCGTAACGTTCCGTGGCCAGGATCAAACCGGCTTCAACAGCCGCATCGTTCGGCAAGTTGTCCGGGTCGAATATTTGGCCACAATGTAAACAGGGAATCATCTCAGCGCTCATCCTGCACCGACTCAAGCACGAGGTCGGTCAATGCCTGCAGGAAATCCTCGTGGTCGTTCAATGAGGGGGCCCTTTCGAAACGCGGGAGACCGATCGCTTCGGCGTGCATGCGCATCTCGTAGTCGATTTCCTGCAGCGTCTCGATATGATCCGAGACAAACGATACCGGCACGATCAAAACCCCGGGAGCCTTTTCCGCACCGAGTTGATCCAGCACGTCCAGAGTGTCGGGCTCCATCCATTGCACCGGACCACTGCGACTCTGAAAACCGAGGCGCCAGGGACGTTCTTCGAAACGTTCCATCACCCCTCTGACCGAAAAAAGGACATGCTCAAGATAGGGGTCGCCATCATCAATAAACTTCTGCGGCAGGGCGTGGGCCGAAAAAAGGATGGGGATCTCATCGCGTACCAGTTCGTGAAACTTCTCAAGACCTTCACGAACCCGGTTGGCAAGGACATCGAGATAAGCAGGCCAGTTGTACCATTCGCTGATCACGGTGTATTTGAGCTCAGGGTAAATCCGTGCGGCTGTGGTCTCGAAATCCTTGATGCTGCTGCCGCTGGTGGCGCTTGTGTAATGCGGATACATCGAGAGCACAATCGCCTGCTCAATGCCATCCTGCTTCATGCGACGCAGACATTCTTCAGCCCGGGGGGCCCAGTAACGCATGGCCACAAACGGCTTGACCTGACTTCCGAGTTTTCGGGCCGTCCCCTCTGCCTGCTTGACGGTCCACTCCAGCAGCGGTGACTTGCCGCCGATGGAAGCATAGTTCACTTTGACCTTCGGCGCCCGCAGGCGACTGATCATGAAAGCGAACGGCTTCTGCAGCAAAGCCCCGGCAGGGAGTTGGATCAGGTCGCGATCGGAGAAGAGGTTGTAGAGAAACGGGCGGACCGCTCGTAACGAGTCCGGTCCGCCCATGTTCAGAAGCACCAGGCCAGTCGGTTTATCGAGGTTCATAGGTGACAATCATAGATTAAGAGCCTAAGACCAACAGTCAAAGCGTAACGCAATGACGCAAAGAATAAAAGAAAGACGCAGAGTTTTTAATTCAACAATAATCCGGTTTTCTTCGCGTCTTTCCTGGCTTTTCTTCGCGCCTTGAGTGAGCGCAGCGAACGGGCGTTACGCTTGGGTTAAGAACCAAAAATGCTCGCGTTCCGCGTTCCTATTTACCGCTCAACCGGTGCACGCATTCGACCATGTGAATGGCGTTCTCCGGCGGCACCGTGGGGAGAATGCCATGGCCAAGATTGAAGATGAAGCCCGGCCGGCCGGCGTTCTCGTCGAGAATCCGCTGCACCTCACGCTCGATGTGATCCTTCGGCGCGTAGAGTACAGTCGGGTCGAGATTACCCTGAACAGCAACATCATCACCTATGATATCGCGGGCCTTGCCCAGATTGACGTGCCAGTCGAGGCCGAGCACATCGGCGCCGGCTTCCTTGACCAGCTCGAGCATGGTACCGCCATTCTTGACAAAGTAGATGACCGGGATGCCGTCGCGATTGAGGCCATTGATCAACTCTTTGACGTAAGGCAGGATGTAGCGCTCATAATCGTGCGGAGCGAGCAGGCCACCCCAGGTATCGAAAATCTGGATCGCCTGGGCACCAGCTTCAATCTGCATGTTGAGGTAGCGCCGATCCATCTCGGTGATCTTCTTCATCAGGGCGTCGTAAAGCGGGAAGTCGGAATACATCATCTGCTTGAGAGAGGCGAAGTCCTTGCTGCCGTGTCCTTCAACCATGTAGCAGGCCAGGGTAAACGGCGCGCCACCAAAACCTATCAGCGGAACGCGGCCCTCGAAGGCAACCCGCAGGCGCTTGATGATTGCCGGAACATAAGAGACAGCTTCAGCCATGTCTTCCGGCACCACCAGGGCATCAACATCAGCAGCTGTACGGATCGGCTTTTCGAACACAGGACCAGGAACGAAATCGAGCTTCATTCCCATCGGCTCGATCGGCGTCAGGATGTCGGAGAAGAGGATCGCCGCATCAACATTGAGGATGTCGATCGGTTGGATGGTCACTTCAGCCGCCCGCTCCGGATCCTTGCAGAGGTCAAGGAAGGTGCCGCCGCCCTTGGCGCGGACATCCTTGTAACACTGCAGGTAACGGCCAGCCTGGCGCATCAGCCAGACGGGAACATAGTCGGTCGGCTGACCCCAGCAAGCCTTGATAAAAGTGTATTCTTGAGACATGCAACTCCTCCTAAATTATCGTGAAAAGTGAAAAGTGAAAAGTGAGAGGTTACCACCAATCACTTTTCACGTTTTTCGTTTTATCAGTCCTACTTTGCCTTTGCCATATTCTCCGCTGCTTCTTTTTCCATGCGCTTGAGCGTGCGTTGCGGCACGTAGTTGCAGAAGGGCTCTTCTGCCATGTAGTCGCCGTAAACAGCGTCGGCGCGGGCGCGGCAACCGCCGCAGACATTGATGAATTCGCACTCACCGCACTTGCCCTTGTACTTTTTGAAATCGCGCAGGTCATTGAAGGTCTTGCTGTTGAACCAGAGGTCTTTGAACGGCACCTGCTTGACGTTGCCGACCGAGGAGTGGAAGTAGGAGCAGGGCTTGAGATTGCCGAAGCAGTCGATCAGACAGATGGTCTGCGCGGCGATGCAGCCTTTGCCTCCGCCGGTGGAGAAAGTCAGGCTGCGGCGCTTGAAGTCGACACCCTCAGCCTTGGCCATCTGCGGCACGACCCGGTAGTAATGCGGCGCGCAGGTCGGTCGCATCAGGATTTCGTCTTCACCCTTTTCCTGCGCATAATGCCAGGAGAGTATCTCCTCGTAGTCTTCCTTGGAAATCAGCTCGTTCATGATGTCTTCGCCGCGCCCGGTGGGCACGATCATGAACATGTACCAGGCGGTGGCACCGAGCTCTTTGGCGACCTTGAAGGTCGCACCGATGTCCTGCTGGTTGCGCTTGGTAAATGACGAGTTGATCAGGAACTTGATTCCGTTGCGCTTGAGGGTTTCGGCAGCGCGGACCACACCCTCGAAGGCGCCTGGACAGGAGCGGAAGTCGTCATGAATCGCGGCGGTCGAACCGTCGAGAGACAGCGAAACCATCTTGATGTCGGCTTCCAGCATTTGCCGGCAGACTTCGTCGGTGATCAGGGTGCCGTTGGTGGCCATGCACATACGCAAGCCCTTGCTGGTGCCATAGCGGGCAATCTCGAAGATATCTTTACGTAATAGCGGTTCGCCGCCGGAAAGCACCATAACCGGCTGGCTGACCTCGCAGATATCGTCAATCAGCTTGAAGGCCTCTTGCGTATTGAAATCACCGACCGCCGCATCCATGTCCGATGAACAACGACAGTGCACGCAGTTCAGGTTGCAACGTTGGGTTGACTCCCAGGCAATCCACTTGGGAATGAATTCTTCTTTTGGCGCCATGCCGACATCTCCTAGGAATAGCAGAATTTTGAGAAAAGAATGAGGTTCGGGGGTGACCCCGAACCACGTCGGTCATTCTACAACAGGGCAAGCAGGCCTGACAAGGCTTAAGGGGATTTCGTGGCTGATGATGTTCGAAAGTCCGGGCGGACATCCTTGTTGCGGTTCTTAAAAGTAAAAGAAAAGGCCGCTAGGAGCCTTTTTAGAAAACCCATATGAAGCTTTTACATAAGGCTCAAATTATGGCTAGCACTTATCTGCTCACGGAGAGGGAATCTTCGTCGTGAAAAAGTTCCTCGAAAATATCTGCGACCTTTTCGATGCGCGTGGCCTTCCAAGCATTGCTCCCGCAGAAGACCAATCCGGTTTCCGTGTCACCCCGCTGAGCACGATCGAGAGCATGGACGATACAGAAGCGTTCACCGTCCGACTTGTACGCGCACTTACGCAGACAACCGGTGGGACAGGTAGGCGTCATTTCCAGGTCACGTTCACGAATTTTATCGACATTCGCGGTCAGCGCCCTGCCCGGCAAGCCTGCAGGACTCATGATCAAGCCAATATCTTCCTTTTTACAGTTGAGATACGCTTGTTTGAAGGCATCATCGGCATCACACTCTTCAGTACAGACAAAACGCGTGCCCATTTGTACACCATCCGCACCCTGCTCCAGGGCATGCCGTAAATCATCACGATCCCAGATGCCGCCTGCGGCTATAATCGGGATATCAAGATTCCAGTTGTCACGGAAATAGGCCTTGACGCCACGAACCGTAGCGTACTGATCATATTGGCCGGTACCGATATTCTCCATTTTCTCACCAAGGTGGCCACCAGCAGTATCAGGGTCTTCGACGACCACGGCATCGGGCATGCGATCATAGGCTTTATGCCATTTGCGGGCAATCAGCTCGGCAGCCTTGATTGAGGAAACGATCGGCACCAGGGCAACATCCGGCCAATCCGCTGTCAACGCCGGAAGATTCAATGGTAATCCGGCGCCACTGATAATCAGCTTGGCGCCTCCTTCACAGGAGGCTTTGACCAGCTCTGCATAGTCAGTGACTGCCACCATGCAGTTGGTACCGATGACACCATCCGGAGCGATTGCATAAGCCTTGGCCAGTTCTTCCTTAAGGGCCTGAGGCTCGGCAGAAAAGTAGTTGTCACCTTTGAAGAGTGGCGAATTCAGAGCGATGCCAGCCGTGGCTATTACGCCGATGCCGCCGCAACGAGCGACATTGCCGGCCAGGCGAGCCCCGGAGACACGTACGGCCATGCCACCCTGGATCAGGGGATAAACAACTTCATGTTTACCTATGCGCATAATCTCTCCTCTGTTATCGCCTTGTCCATGCTAAATCATCGCATAATCTAGCAAAAGTTACTTCCATGCTGTGTAATACTTCTGTAAAAACATTTACTTCTCCCCCTTGCCGCCTGCTGGCGATAGTGGTAAAGATGATGCATCCGCAAATAGTCATGGGATGGCTAAGCAAAAATTTCGCCCTACAAGGCTTGGTGTTTTTTCAGGGGCGAAGGCATACATATGGTATGTCGAGGTCCTGAAAAAGCGCCATAACGCCGTAGGGCGGACTTTTTGCGACGCCATCAAAGATGGGTTCTATGAACTTGCTTAAACGTATTTTCAATCCTCTCATGGCCTTTATCGGCATTCAGATCGCCTGGGTGCTGGTTGTTATAGTCTGGTTGAACTGGTTCCTTGGCAGCCATCGCAAATTAAGGGCGTTGGCGGAGAAATATAGCCCCGAGCTGCTGGTCGGCGGTCCGGACTGGCTGATTCTGACCGAAGGTTTGCTGCTGCTGGTCTCCATCCTGGTCGGCGTCTATGTCATCTTTCTTTACTGGAAGAAGCAGTCCTCTCTGGTTCGCCAGCAGCGCCAGTTCATCTCCCAGGTAACCCACGAACTGAAATCGCCACTGGCTTCCCTGCAGTTGCACCTGGAAACCCTTCGGAGGCACCAACCCTCCGCTGAGCGCCAGGCTGCTTTCCTTGAGACCATGATGAGTGACGCCAGCCGTCTCAATGGCCTGATTGACAACCTGCTATCAGCCAACCGGGTCGATCAGAAGCATTGGCGACTGGATCTGCAGCCCATCGACTTCAGTGCCTTCGTGGAAAGATATTTCCGCGCACGCCGGTTCACCCTGCCCAAGGCCGGGAAATTGTCACTCGATATTGCCCCCGGCATTTACGCCGCCATAGACCAGGACGCAATGGAAACCGTTTTGCGCAACCTGTTGGAAAATGCCATCCTTTATTCTGACAATTCTCCCAGGATTAACGTCACTCTGAGCAGCGATGCACACAAATGTTGTCTGGCATTTTCAGATCATGGCCGAGGCATAGAATTCAATGACCAGAAAAAAATCTTCAACATGTTCTATCGCATTCGACGTAAAGACGAAAACATCCGCGGCACCGGGCTCGGTCTGTTCATCGTCCACGCCACGGTTCGCCGCCATCACGGCCAGGTCAAAGTGGAAAGCAAAGGACACGGACAAGGGACGACTTTCAAAATTATTCTCCCGGTCACTCAACCTGCCCGGACCGGGGAGGACTGATGAAACAGCCGCACGTCCTCCTTGTTGAAGATGAAACGCACATCGCCCAGGGGTTGATTTACAACCTTGAGCGTGAAGGCTACCTGGTCACTCATGCAGAGACAGGGGCCTCGGCGATGGAAGCCTTTAGCAGTCGCCGTTTCGATCTCGTCATACTCGACCTGATGCTGCCGGACAGCCACGGTATTGATCTCTGTCGAAAGATGCGTAAAGCAGCACCACAACTACCGATTCTCATGCTTACGGCTTTAGGTGAAGAGCAGGATCGTGTAAAAGGTCTCAAAGAAGGCGCAGATGACTATCTCAGCAAACCATTCAGCCTTGACGAGTTGCTGTTGCGGGTGCATGGCATGCTGCGGCGCTCAGCCTGGTATCAACCCGTTTACAACCGGGAAGCAGACTACCTGTTCGGCAGCAACCGCATCGACTTGAAGAACCTGAAAGCCGTCACCGCAAGCGGCGACCTCCGACTTACCGAACTTGAAGGACGTATGCTGGAAACCTTTTTTGCCAACGAGGGCGAGACGCTGACACGCACCGAACTTCTCAAATCGATCTGGGGGATGGCAGAAGACACGGAAACCCGCACACTCGACAACTTCATCGTCCGCCTGCGTAAATACTTCGAAGTCGACCCGGCAAATCCGAAACATATTCTGACGGTGCGGGGGCGGGGTTACCGATTTGTTAAACGACCGGAATAAAACATTTTCTGGCATCCATTCGACTCAAGATAAGAGCGGGTTCGCAGTCTCAGAAAAATCTGATTAACGCAAAGTCGCAGAGTAAAAAGAAAGAACAGAGAAATGATTTAAGAAAACATGTTTCCCTTTGCGCCTTGCTTGAACCCTTTGAGTCTTTGCGTTAGAGTTTGGCGTTAACCCATATCAAGAAAAAGATAAAATATAAGCTTAAAAACCTTAAATTGTTGAGGAGAGAAGAGATGAAAGCAGTGTTACTGGATGGCTTCGGAGGCCTTGAGGTTCTCAAAGTTGGTGAGATCGACAAACCGGCACCAAAGGAAGGCGAAGTGCTGGTCAAAGTGGTGGCCACCTCGATCAATCGACCCGACCTGGTGCAACGTGCGGGCAAGTATCCGCCTCCCCCTGGCGACTCTGAAATCCTCGGCCTCGAAGTGGCAGGCACCATCGCCGCAATCGGATCGGGCGTCGAAGGTTGGAAAGTCGGTGAACGGGTCATCACCCTGGTCGGTGGTGGCGGCTATGCCGAATACGCCGTGGCGTACGCCAGCCACCTGATACGTATCCCGGACAGTATGAGTTTCGAAGAAGCCGCCTGCGTCTGCGAATCCTACATCACTGCATTTCTCAACGTCTTCATGATTGGTGATTTCCAGGACGGCCAGACCGCCATCCTGCATGGCGGTGGCGGCGGCGTCAACACGGCCGCTATCCAGCTCTGCAAAGCGCTCACCCCGAACAGCATGCTGATCGTTACCGCCCATCCTGCAAAAATGGAGCGGGTCAGCGCTCTCGGCGCCGACCTGGTGATCAACTACCTTGAGAATCCCGACTTCACCGAAATCGTCAAGGAATTCACCCACAAGAAGGGGGTTGATCTGATTCTTGATCATGTCGGTGCCAAGTATCTCGCCCCGAACATGAACTCTCTCGGCTACAAGGGCAAGCTGGTCATCATCGGCGTTATTTCGGGTATCAAGGCCGAGCTCAACCTCGCCCTGATGATGGTCAAGCGTCAGCAGATCATCGGTTCGGTGCTACGCTCCCGTCCGGTTCCCGAAAAAGCAGCAATCGTCACCGAATTCATCCGACGGGCACTGCCGAAATTCGCCGATCGTACCATCGTGCCGATCATCGAGAAGGTTTTCACCATCGATGAGGTGGTCGAGGCACATCGCATGATGGAAGAAGACAGCCACTTTGGCAAGATCGTGTTGAAGGTCAGCTGAGCTGAATTATGCGTACAGATTGCGCCTTGAACATCATTCTGATCGGCATGCCGGGAGCCGGCAAAAGCACGGTCGGCGTACTGCTGGCGAAACGCCTCGGCTACCAGTTCATCGACACCGATTTACTGCTTCAGACCCGGCAGCAATGTCGCTTACAAGAAATCATTGCCCGTGTGGGTTTGAAAGAATTCAAGACACTGGAAGCTGAGCTCCTCTGCAACCTCGAAGCAACTCACAGCATCATTGCCACTGGTGGTTCGGCTGTATACAGTGATCGGGCCATGATCAGCCTGAAGAAGCTGGGGCAGTTGGTGTTTATCGACATTCCCCTGGAAGAGTTGCTCGACAGGGTGAACGATATGGACACCCGTGGCCTGGTGATCGGTCCCAATGAAACTTATGAAGATCTCTACGAAGAGCGTCAACCGCTTTACAGGAAGTACGCGGAGGTGACGATTTCCGGAGGCGGATTGAGAGTCGAGGCTGTCGCTGCAGCCATTGAACAGTCGGTATGTTGCCAAGCAGACGCATAGAGAAGACTTAATCGATATGTCTTACGGTAAATATTTCACTAAAGGACAGAAGGTTTTCATAAAGCGGGTTTTTACCAATGAGGAGCGAACCGCTTTGGACACCATCACTGGCTACGCCATGCGCTGCCAGCCGATGCAACTCGACCTGGCCCTGCCATATGGCTCCGATGCAGCGGATTCCTACCCCTTCGAACCGGGGATGAAGTTTGAGGTTCTGACTGATCACAGAGGGATGGGCCTGCGCCTGATCGCATCTTTTGTTGAGCGCATCAGCAGTCAGGATGTCCGCCTGCGGTTTGAGGGCAACCTGGAGTTCATTTCACGGCGTATCTATCGCCGCGTGGATGTCAATGCATGGGCAGGGATTCAGCGTGAGAAAGGCAATCTGGCGGCAATGCGCGGACTCTGGGATAAAAACCTGAACAAGATCAAGTCGGGAGTGTCTGCAGCAGAGCTGACCGAATTCAAGAAGAACCTGGTCAATCTTTCCGGTGGCGGCATGCGTCTGCCTCTACGGTCTCCGGTCGAGACAGCGGAACTGGTTCTGATATACCTCTCGCTCGGCGACAAAAAGGGCATCATCTGCGCTCTGGCTGAAGCGATATGGATCGGTCCGGTGCAGGACGATGATATGCAGCAGATAGGCCTGCGCTTTTTAAACATTCTGGAAGAAGACCAGAATCGTATAGACGTGGTGGTTAAAGAGCTCCTCGAGCGTCTCAGCAAAACCGGCGAGGCATAATCATTGTATCTCCTCCGTCGGAGTAGGCAGGAATACCCAGAATTTTGCCGCCTGTTTCATGCGCCCGGCCTGTTCTCCGGCCTGGCCGCCCATGCCCCAGAAAAAATCGCCTCGAATCCTGCCCTTTATGGCGCCACCCGTATCCTGGGCCATCATCAATCTCTGCAATGGCTTGTCACTGTTGGGCCAAGTGGTCTCGACAAAAACCGGAGCACCTAACGGGATATAGCGCCGGTCTATGGCTAGGCTGCGACCAGGTGTCAGCGGAACACCTAGGGCTCCGGGGGGGCTCTGTATCTCATTGCCGAGTTCTTTGAAAAAAACATAACTCGGGTTCTGGTTAAGAACTGAGCCCATTTCGCCTGGATTGTTCCTGACCCAGGCCCGGATATTCTGCATTGACATCTGATCACGGGTCATCGCGCCGCGATCAATGAGATATTTACCGATTGATTTATAGGGATGGCCATTCTGATCAGCGTAACCGACCATCACCCGGTCACCATTATCAAGCAGAATGCGGCCCGAGCCCTGAACATGCAGGAAAAACAGTTCAACCGGGTCAGCGACCCAGAAGAGCTCCTGACCGGCCAGCGGTTGCGTACCACTATCGATATCACTCCGATTCCAGTAAGGGATAACCCGGGTGCCTTCTACGCGGCCACGCAGCCGATAATTACCAAGGTCGGGATAGACGTCGCTCAAGTCGATCGTCAGCATATCATCCGGACGTTGATAGAGCGGGTACGGATAATCTGCCGAAGCAGTGCGGCTGCCCTTGAGGTCAGGGACATAGTAGCCGGTCAGCAAACCTTCGGTAGAGCCATTCGACTGACTGACCTGATGCGGAATAAAGTTACCTTCAAAAAAAGCGCGGATCTCGGCTTCCGAGGCATGCTCCAGGGCAGCGGCCTGCTCGCAAGCCGGCTGCCATTGCGGCCGCCAGCGCAGCGCTGAACAGCTTTTCAGAAAAGCACTGAAAGCCAGGCTCGGGTTGTCCTGTTGCCAGCCGGAAACCTCTGACCAGGAAACGGCCTGCAGCGGCGGGACGTCCTTCTCAACGGCCGGCTCTTCAATAACGGGCTCCCCAATGACGGGTTCTTCGACAATCGGCACTTCCGGTGGCCGTACACAAGCGGCCAACAGCACCACGCAAACAATAATCAGCCAACATAGTTTTTTCATAAGCCTTTTTCTCTGAACAGGTTCGACATGCTGTGTTGCGATGTAAACAACAAATCAAACAGCCGGATAAATACTGATTACTTTTCTTTACTTGCCTACAACCCTGTAATTTTTTCAGCCTAGCAGTCTGTCGGACTATACGGGCCGAAGCGAAAATTTGGATGTTTGAGAACAGATTTTAGCTCATTTGCAGGTTCATAGCCGTAGCTATGGACCAAAAAGGAGCTGAAATATGGGCCAAACAGCCGGATTTGCAGCC
>JACZKE010000067.1 GCA_014860225.1 Desulfuromonadales bacterium | reverse complement strand
GGCTGCAAATCCGGCTGTTTGGCCCATATTTCAGCTCCTTTTTGGTCCATAGCTACGGCTATGAACCTGCAAATGAGCTAAAATCTGTTCTCAAACATCCAAATTTTCGCTTCGGCCCGTATAGTCCGACAGACTGCTAGGAGTTTGCTGCGGTGAGTAAGAAAATTCTGATAGCTGAAGACTCGCTGACCATGCGCTCGCTGATTGTTTCAACGATCGAGGCGATGGGCGACTATGAGACCGTCGAGGCGGGCAATGGCTTTGAAGCCTTGCGAATTCTGCCGCGCGAAAAGGTCGACCTGATCATTACCGACATCAATATGCCGGATATCAACGGTCTTGAGCTGATCAGCTTTATCCGCAATAACGAAAACTACCGGAACACCCCGCTTGTTATCATCAGCACTGAAAGCAGTGAACGTGATCGGGAGAAGGGGATGTCTCTCGGCGCCAATGCCTACCTGGTCAAACCATTTGCTCCCGACCAGCTTCAACAGCTGTTACGCGATTACCTGGAGGGCTGACGGACTTAAAACGTTCCTGTGGAGCCCGACAGACCCGGTACTGATATGGAGACAATTTTGTCCGACAAGAACACGTCACAGGCTCTCAAAGATTTTGTCAGTGAAACCGAGGAAATCATCGGATCACTCAATCTTGACCTGCTCAAGCTAGCTGACTCGCTTGATTCCGGTGATTGCGACCCTGATGTCCTCAATGGCATATTTCGGGGCGCTCATTCGATCAAAGGTCTGGCCGGCATGTTCGGTTTTGATGACCTCTCAGAGCTGTCTCATTCCATGGAAAGCCTGCTGGACGGTCTGCGTCTTGGCAAAGTGCCTTTCACGCAATCTTTGGTCGACACCCTGTTCAGCTCTCTTGATGTTTTAATCAATCTGATTGACGGCAAAAACCGCGATGAGAACTTTACCATCGATCTGAGTGCTATCCTGGCGCAGATCAATCAGGCGGCCGCAGCTGATCTGCCCGGTGCCGGAAATCCTCTGACCGGTCTGGGGATTGATGCAGGTATACTGAACGTGCTCACCGAGTATGAAGAGCACCGATTGCTCGAAAACGTACGCAAGGGACGGCGCCTTCATCTTTTGCGCATGGACTTTGATCTGGCCAGTTTCGACCTTGATCTTGCTGAAATCACTCAGCAGCTCAAGCAGCAGGGTGAGGTAATCAGTACCTTGCCGTCTGTCGGCGCTGACAGTGAGCGGATTGCTTTTCAGATTCTTTACGGCAGCGATCTAAACCAGGCAGATATCGAACTGCAGTTGAATCGCGAGGGACTTGATATTCGCACATACGGTGACGCTGTAACAGTTACTGAGGCGGACGAATTTCTTCTTGAAGAGCCGACTGCGATTGATACGTTTACAGCTGATTCCTCTTTGCCTGCAACGGCTGAAGATTTGGATGGCGGCAGTGGTTCACTGCGGTCGATCAGCCGCACGGTCAGAGTCGATATCGACAAGCTTGATCTGCTGATGAACATCGTCGGTGAGCTGGTGCTATCAAAAAGCGCAATAGCTACTATCAGCGACCGTTTGAAGGGGACTGCAGAAAAAGAGCTGGCGGTGGAGCTGGGCAAATCCACGCGTATTTTGGAGCGCCGCCTGCACGAGTTACAAAAAGGCGTCATGGATGTACGCATGGTTCCGGTCGGCCAGCTGTTCGACAAGATGACCAGGATCGTTCGACAGGTTGCCAATGAACAAGGCAAGAAAGTCAACCTTGATATCAAGGGCGCGGACACAGAGCTCGACAAGTTGATCATCGAGGACGTGTCCGATCCGCTCATGCACATCATCCGCAATGCCATTGATCATGGCCTGGAATCGCCGAACGATCGCCGTCTTGCCGGCAAGGCCGAGAAAGGGCTGATTCAGCTCTGGGCCTCGCAGAAAGGTAATCACGTCGTTATCGAAGTCCATGATGATGGTCGCGGAATCGATACCGACAAGGTCCGACGCAAAGCGATTGAAAAAGGTCTGATCACTAATACCCAGACACTGACAGAAGAGGATGTGTATGATCTGCTGTTTATGCCGGGATTTTCAACGCGCGATGAAGTCAGCGGCCTCTCCGGTCGCGGGGTCGGCATGGATGTCGTCAAGAACAACATAGCGGCACTCTCCGGCATGATCGAGGTCAAAAGTCAGCCGGGGCAGGGCAGCAGCATGATCATTACCCTGCCGATCACCCTGGCGATTATCAAAGCGTTGATTGTCCGGGTCGGTGAAAAAACCTATGCAATCCCGATCAACTCCGTATTTGAGACTCTGATGATCGATGTCGATACCATCCAGAGCATTGAGAAACGGGAAGTGATCGAACTGCGGAAAAGTACGGTACCTTTGCTGCGTCTTGAACAGGCCTTTGCTTTGACGGCGTCCGATAAAGATCATGATCATCGTCTTTTCGTCGCTATTGTCGGTATGGCGGAAAAACGTATGGGGTTTGTCGTCGATGAACTTCTCGGACAGCAGGATGTTGTCATCAAATCTCTCGGCAAGGCGCTTGGCTTTGTCAAAGGGGTTGCCGGCGCGGCTGAATTGGGCAACCAGAAAACCATCCTGGTTCTCGATGTTGCCGGACTGATGAGCGAAGCCTTGCGTGGTGAGTCTTCATCTAATGTATGAGGCTTATTTCGGCTTGTGTGAAAGACCATTCAGTAAAACCCCGGATCCGCGGTTCCTCTTCCTGAGCCGCGGTCATCGTGAGGCTCTGGCCCGCATGCAGTATGCGGTTGAGGAATGCGATCTGGTTTTGCTGACGGGCGAGATAGGTTGCGGCAAAACGACTTTGTCGCGTGCACTGATGGATGCACTTGATGACAGCTTCAAGGTCGTTTGTATGATCAACCCGCGCTTGACGCCGCTGGAATTCCTGAACAGTCTGGCACGTCATCTCGGGGTTGCCGAGCCTGCCCGGTTCAAGGTGGATCTGCTTGAACAGATAGGCAGAATCCTCTTCGAATATTATGAAAACGGCACGACGCCGGTCGTAGTTATCGACGAAGCGCAGTTGGTCCCGCACAAAGAGACTTTCGATGAAATCCGGCTGCTGACTAACTTTCAGCTGGATGACCGCAACCTGATCAGCGTTGTACTCATGGGACAGCCGGAGCTGAAGCGCCGACTCATGCATCGTGCATATGAACCACTGAGACAGCGTATAGGCATGCAGTATGAGCTGAAACCGCTCAGCCTCGAAGAAGCTGCTGAATATCTCGATTTCAGAATCGTCAAGGCCGGTGGGAGAACCGGCTTGTTCAGTGCGGTTGCCGTTGAAGCTATCCATAACTATTCTTCAGGAATACCGCGCATGATCAATCACGCGGCCTCGCTTGCTCTGCTTGAATGTTTCGGCAGGGGAGAAGCCAGGGTTGAAAAAGTGGTGATTGATGCTGTCATGCTGGAGCTGGATAACAACGTGTTGAGCTGAAAGCGGAAGCCGGATTCTCTTTTGTAACTATTGAGCACATAAGCGAGTGCATGTGGTCTGCAGCCATTGCCTGCGTCCAACGTTGTCACTTAACTTCCCGCAAGCAACAGCTGCAGCCCACATGCTGTGCCGTTGAGTAAGGGAACTGAATAGTTACTCTCTTTTTTACGCAAATTGATGACTGTTCGGGAAAATACTTTCACCAAGGGTCGGAGAGACGAACGGGTGGTGGAATGGTTTTCAGAACCTGGGAGTACCACTGGAGCGAAGTGGATAGCACTTATGGATATTGCAGAGATACGCAAAAAAGCAAAAGCCCAGTCCAGGTCTGGTGATGCGGTGATTGAGCCTGTAAAGCAGCAGGCTTTCGTGCAAAAGTATGACCCTGAACCTGTTGAGCAGTCGAGCCAGGTCGCGAGCACCGCATCATCCCGTAAATCTTTGGTTGTCCCCGGGGATAATGTCGTTGCGACCCAGAGAGCCAATGAAGGCATAGATCGACTGTTTTATGCCACTGATGATTTTGTCCTGGCAACGGAAGCGTCCTATGCGGATATTCTGGATAATCAGGCAGGTTCTAAAACTCAATCCAGCCGTCAATATCTTGTTTTTCATCTTGGTGATGAAGAATATGCGCTGGACATCACTCGAATTAGCGAGATAATCAAGGTTAGAGAATTTACCGACATTCCTGGAACGCCGCAGTTTATTCTGGGAATTATTTCACTGCGTGGTATTGTCGTACCGGTTTTTGATCTGCGTCGACGACTCAATCTTGGTGAGTCAGAGCTGACGCCGAACTCGCGTATCGTCGTGTGCCAGCTCGACGACATGACCGTGGGTCTTCTTGTTGACAGAATCGACCAGGTCGTCAATCTCAGCGATGATGACGTGGAGCCGCCGCCAGCGGTTCTCTCCGGTCTGGACCGTGAAATGGTTACCGGAATTGGTCGTAGTCAGGGTCATATGATCATTTTGCTGAATTTACATAGTGCCCTGAATGTTGAGTTGAATTGAGGCTTGCATAAGGAGATCGCCGTGGCCAAGAAAAAGATTCTGATCGTTGAAGATGAAGAGAGTTTGCTGAAGCTGGAAAGCATTCTGCTGACATCCAAAGGCTATGACGTCCAGGGTGTTGGCGATGGTCGGGCAGCACTTGATGCAATTGCCAGGTCCAAGCCAGACCTGGTGCTCCTGGACATCATGCTCCCGGAAATAGACGGTTTCGAGGTTTGCCGGCGCATCAAAGCGGATGATGAGACCAAGCATATTCCCGTGATTATGCTGACAGCCAAAAAGAGCCGTGAAGATATGGCCCGTGGCGAGCAGGTTGGCGCTGACTGGTACATCACCAAGCCGTTCAAGTCGGCCATGGTCATCGAAACTATTCAGAGATTTATAGATTGAACATGATGTCTACACCTAGCCGTGAAATACCTTTGGCCACCCCTGGCGACAAAATGCTGCGCCAGGAAATTCAACTCGCATGCTTCAAAGTCGGATCAGAATCGTATGCTCTGGACATCATGCGGATCAAAGAAATAATCCGTCCGCAAAAGTTGACTCCCATCCCCAAAGCGCCGTCCTTTATCGAAGGTGTCATTAACTTGCGTGGCGAGGTCATCCCTGTTGCTGACATGCGCAAGCGTTTTGACCAGCCGATCAGTAAAGAGAGTCGCAAAAATCGTATCGTGGTCTGTTCTCTTGCCGGCAGGATCATCGGTTTGCTGGTAGATGAAGTGACTGAGGTGAAACGTTTCAGCCGGAAGGAGATTTCGCCCTCTCCTCAATTTATCAAGGGCCCGCAGGCTGATTACTTTCTCGGAGTTGCCCGTAGCGATGACGAACTGATCATGCTGATTGACTTGGAAAAAGTCCTTTCAACTGACGAAAAAATCGAACTGCAGAAGTTGAGCCACGAATAAAAATACGATTGGCCTGGCCTGAATACGCTTGTGCAGGAAGCCGCCAGTCTCCCTTTTGAGGTCTATTGATGATTGTAAAATGTCCTGCCTGTGCTGCGCGTTTTCATCTGGAGCGTGAAAAACTTGCCGGGAAGCGGGTTACCTTGCGTTGTGCGCGCTGTCGCAGCCCCTTCAAAGTCGAGCTCCCGCATAACACTCCGCTTCAAGCTGAAAAAAAGGTGCGTGTGATGATTGCCCATAGTGATCGTGAGCTGTGTGACACGATCAATGCTATCCTCGCAGGCGCTGGATTTGAAGGTATCTTTGGACATTGCGGGGCAGAGGTTCTTGCGACCATGGATGCAGTACGACCCCAGGTCGCTGTGGTAGACGTCGCCTTGCAGGGGCTCTATGCATTTGAAGTGGTCGATACACTCAGAAGTCGCCCCGGGCTCGAAAACGTCAAGATCATTCTTCTGTCATCGGTTTATAACAAGGCGGCTTATAAACGTCAGCCGTACTCGCTTTATGGTGCGGATGATTATATCGAAAAGCATCATATCCCCGATGATTTGATCCTCAAGATCAACCGTCTGCTGGTTGGTGCTGCCGAAGTCGATACTCACGATGGCGTTGGGGAGATCGAAGAGTCGGGACAACAGCTGTCACCTGCCGAGGGCGCATCGCAAGCTCTCGATTTTATTCATTCGATTAACGAGAAAATAAAAACTGCCGAAAACCACGAAATATCCGCAGAGAGTGTTCCCGAACGTGAGCGGGCAGAACGGCTTGCCCGCATCATTGTTTCCGACATCTCGCTTTATCATCAGGACCGAATTGATGAGGGTATTCTCGAAGGCAGCTGGTCGAAACTGCTGGCTGCCGAGATCAAAGAGGCCAGGCGTCTGTTCGGAGAACGATTCCCCAGCCCGCAAATACAAAACAGCAAAATTCTGGAAGCCGCCTTTCTCGACCTTCTCGAGAAACGAAGCCGGGAGCTGGGCGCCTGATTTACGCCGGTATTTTTGAACTTTGCATGGTCAGCATTCGCTGCAAGCAAATCGTTGACTGGTGTCCGGCTTTGTTCAAGGTCAAAAGCCCTCACCACAGAAGCCACAGAAAGCATCAATGGCATTACAAAACCACGGCATAAAATTTTCAACAGGGAAGAATCATGGACACAATTGACCTGATTGCCAAGGCAATGAACTCCCCGGATGAGGAGGAGCGCTTACAGGGCCTGCGCGACCTGGCCGCCGGTGATCCGTTAGCCGGGCTTGACCTGATCTTCAAGATGTTTGGCGATTGCAGCTGGCGGGTTCGCAAGGAGTCAATAGACCTGTTTTTAAGGATGCCGATCAGTCGGGATTTGATCGGTGAAATCATTGAACTCCTTCATGCTGAAGACAATGCCGGTTTACGCAACGCCGCCGTTGAAATGCTGACCCGCATCGGTCGGGACGCCGTGCCTATGCTGCTGGATCAGGCTGGTTGCGGCGATCATGATGTGCGTAAGTTTATTATCGATATTCTTGGCGATATCGCTGATCCAGAGGCAATCCCGACACTGATCCGCGGCCTCGGGGACGATGATAGCAATGTGCGGGCCGCCGCAGCCGAAAACCTCGGCAAGCTGAAAGCAGCACAAGCTGTGCCCGCGCTGCTTAAAGCGATGCAGCAGCCGGATCTTTTACTGCAATTCACTATCCTCGATGCTTTGAGCAGAATTGCCTCTCCGGTGGCCATGACCGAATTACTTCCCTATAAAGATGAAAAGTTGCTGCGCAAGGCACTGATCGATTGCCTTGGCAAGGCCGGTGATGCTTCGGCAATCAGTGAATTGATCGCGGCCCTGACAGACTCAATGCGCAACGTGCGTGAGGCGGCCGTCCTGGCCCTGGGAGAAATATCTGTTCGTCACCCGGAACAAGTCAAACAGCAGTTGGCAGGATGCGAAAAAGGACCGGTTGCCGTTGCTGTCTCCGGTTATCTTGATGATGAATACAATGATTCACTCAAACTCGCGTCAATTAGAATTCTGGGCTGGCTGGCGGTCGCGGATGCTGTTGAGCCCCTGCTGCGTCTCCTCGAAAATGAATCCCTGCAACAGGAGGCATTAGCAGCTCTGGTGAATCTTGGTGACGTCAATTCCCCGGCACTGCTGAGGTCCTGGCCAGATGTTGATGGCAACCGGCGGGCATCTCTCGCCTATGTGCTGGGCGAGTCGCGCTGTATTGAAGGCTTGCCGCTGTTGCAGCAGGGCTTGCGCGACGATGATCCGCAAATTGTCCGCATGTCAGCATATGCTCTCGGAAAAATCGGTGCAGCACAGATGCTGCCGGACCTGGTCGCATGCCTGCAGAGCCATTCGAGTGAAGTTCAGGAAGCTGCGTCACAGGCACTGATATCACTAGGGCATCAGTTCCCGAATGAGACATTTACTGCATTGCTCCCGCTTATGTCCCACAAGGATTCAACGCAAAGAATGTTTGCGGTGATAGTTTTGAGAGAACTGAACGATCCAGCTGTTCTGGACACCTTGAGTCTGGCTGTCAAGGATCCTGCTGCAGAAGTCAGAAGAGTTGCTGTTAAGGTCTTTGAACGATATGACGTTGGCGAACATATCAGCACGCTGCTGCTTTCCCTGACAGATGAAGATGCTGAAGTCAGGCGGACAGTCGTTGAGATCCTTGGTAATTGCAACTCCGAGGACGCTGTCAATGGTTTGCAGCTTGCCCTGCAGGACGAAGATATCTGGGTGCGATCTTCTGCGGTGCGTGGCCTCGGCCGGATTTCCGGTGAGCGCAGCAGGCCCTTTTTGGAACGGGCCTTGTCTGACCCGGTCGGTCTGGTGAGCATTGCTGCTCTGGAAACCCTTGCCGGTCTTGCCGGTGTCGAGGCCTGTCCGCATATGATAGCCGCTTTGAATCATCCAGATGAGGAGGTGGTGACGGCAGCCCTGAAACTGCTTACCCGTTATGGGGCTGGAAACTGGATCTGTGAACATGCGGAAAAGCTCTTGAATCACCCTTACTGGGTAGTCCGCGCGCAAATTGCCAGAAGTGCTGTAGAAGTGCTTGGCGTGAGTGCGCGGGCCCTGCTGGAAACCAGGCTAGCTGTCGAATCAGAAGAAGTGGTGCGTCAGCAGCTGACAGATCTGCTTGCCGAACTGCCGGTGAACTGACTCAACGGATGCTTTTTCTTACTCCCGACATACCGATGAGTGCTGAAGAATTTCGCCTGCTGCGGGATTTTGTCTACCAGCATTGCGGCTTGAATTTCACCGATAACTCCAAGTATTTGCTGGAAAAACGTTTAGGCAAACGCCTGCGGCAGCATAATCTGAAGACCTTCAAGGATTATTATTATTTCCTGCGCTACAACCCGAACAAGGATCAGGAACTTTCCGAAGTCATAGATCAGTTGACGACCAACGAAACCTATTTCTTTCGGGAAGATTTTCAACTCAGAACCTTTGTGGAAGACATCCTTCCGGAAGTCCGCAAGCGCAAGGAACGAGAAGGCCAAAAAACTTTGCGCATATGGAGCGCGGGATGTTCCTCGGGAGAAGAGCCCTATACTATCGCAATGCTGCTGCTCGACCAACCCTGGCTGAGATCGTGGCGCGTTGAAGTTATTGGTACCGACATCAGTCATCGGGTACTGCATATGGCCCGCGAAGGTATCTATGGCGACGCCTCCTTCCGCAGCACGGAGCCTTTGCAGAAGAAACGTTTTTTTACCGACTATGAGGGCAAATCACGCATCAGGGATGAAGTCAGAAGCCTGGTTTCCATCAGCCATTTGAACCTTTTCGATACCTCGAGGGTTGCCCTGCTGGGCAAGATGGATGCGATCTTCTGCCGCAACGTCATCATTTACTTCGATCAGGCAGGCAAGAGGAGTGTTGTCGAAAACTTCTTCCAGCGGCTGGTCCCCGAAGGCTTTTTGCTGCTGGGTCACTCCGAGTCCTTGATAAATCTCAGTACAGCTTTTCAGCTGCGACATTTCCAGCACGACATGGTTTATCAAAAACCCTTGACTGCGGTTACCCGGGCCGGAGGTTTCTTATGAGCCCAGCTAAAGTCAGGGTGTTGGTCATCGATGATTCCGCGTTTAATCGTCGCAGCATTGTAAAGATGTTGGAATCGTTACCCAATGTCGATGTCATCGGTTATGCCTGTGATGGTGAGGAAGGTTTGCGCAAGGTGATTGATCTGCGCCCGGATCTGATTACCCTCGATCTGGAAATGCCGCGCATGGACGGGTTCACTCTTTTGCGCATCGTCATGCAGAAACAGCCCACGCCTATCATTGTTGTCTCCTCCAGGTCTGATGATGAAGATGTCTTCAAGGCTCTCGAACTAGGCGCGGTGGAATTTGTGCCGAAGCCTTCTTCAAAGGTTTCACCGATCCTTATGGATATTCGCGAGGAGCTCCTTGAAAAAGTACGCGAGGTCACTCGTGCCAACCTGAAAAACGTTATGGCCCACAGCAAAACGGCCGGCAAACAACGTGATAACTTGCCGAAACGCGCAGCCAGGCTTAATGCTCTTACCGATGCAGCCCGTGGGGATTTTCGTATGGTTGTGATCGGGTCATCGACGGGTGGCCCGCCGGCGCTGCAGAGTATTTTTTCTGCAATTCAGGAAGAAATCCCCGTTGCCTTTGCCGTTGCTCAGCATATGCCGCCAGATTTCACCCGTACTTTTGCGGAACGCCTCAATCGTTTTTCAGCACTCAAAATTCGAGAGGCGGCAAATGGAGATGTCGTGAGGCCGGGTGAAGTTTTGATTGCACCCGGCGGTAAAAACCTGGAGTTCTTCCCGAAAGGAACGGACGTCATTGCCAAGGTTTCAGAACCAAAAGGTCACCAGCGTTATCTGCCGTCAGTTGACAGCCTGTTTTCAAGTGCTGCCACCATTTTCGGTCGACGTCTGCTTGGTGTTGTGCTCACCGGTATGGGCAATGACGGCGCCATGGGGGTCCATGCCATAAAGCATAATGGCGGCACTGCCTTTGCAGAAGCAGAAGAGAGTTGCGTTGTCTTTGGCATGCCCAAAGAAGCCATTGCGACTGGCCTGGTTGATCGAGTTGTTGTTCTGCCACAGGTGTGTAAAGAAATACTGCTCCATTGCGGATGCGGCAGTTGATCCTGGTGTCTGTCGGTGCAAAGCGTCTGACCGTCATCAGAGATTATTTACTGGCTTATGTCAGGAATCCTTGGATGACTCAAACTTACTATGGATATTTTTCGACAAGGTTGTTATTATTCTCAGGTTTTGACTGGGAATTATAATCGAGGAGTTTGTGCATGAGTAATCATGACGATGAAAAAGACGTAGCTGGCCGCGCTGATGAATTCCTGCAGGTTTTCAAGAAAGGTGCAGAATTTACTCAAGATCTCCTCAAAGAAAACGAGCGTCTCAGGTTTCGTGTTGTTCAGCTGGAGGAAACCCTCAAGGAAAAAGGTCATGAGGTGGTTGTAGAATCACCTGATGCCATCGAATTGCAAAAAAAGATCGAAGCCCTGGAGCATGAGAAACAAGAGATTTTAGGACAAATCAAGCAAGTTGAAGAGGAAAACCAGAACTTCGCAAATCGGTATATTGAGATTGAAGAAGAGAATAACATGCTCGCCAATCTCTATATTGCTTCCTACCAGCTGCATTCTACACTTGATTTCAAAGAAGTTTTGCAGATCATTCTCGAAATTGTCATCAACCTGATAGGTGCGGAAGAATTCGCCATTCTCCTTCTGGATGAGAAAACCAACCGTCTCGAACCTGTTGCCAGCGAGGGAGTCGCCACGTCCGAGTTGCCTTCTATCGCTGTCGGCGAAGGGATCATTGGTGAAGCTGTCAATTCCGGTGAAAATTACTTTATCGACTCGATGGAAGGCTATCAACGGGATTTTGAAAAGCCGATAGTCTGCATTCCGCTCAAAATCAAAGAACATGTCATTGGTGTGATTGCCATCTATACGTTGTTGACGCAGAAAGATGAGTTCACCAATGTCGATTATGAATTATTTACCCTGCTGGCCGGCCATGCCGCTACGGCGGTTTTTTCATCACGACTCTATTCTGATTCGGAACGGAAGCTGTCGACTATTCAGGGTTTTATTGATTTGCTGACCAAGTAACAGGGGGAGATTGCATGACTGGCTATAAGGTTCTTGTTGTTGAAGACTCACCCACCATGCGGCAGTTGATTGTTTTCGCGCTGAAGCGCATCCGCGGTTTCCAGATCGTTGAGGCCAACGATGGCGTGGATGGTTTAAAAAAACTCAGTGCAGAGAAGTTTGATCTTATTCTCACAGACATCAACATGCCGATCATGGATGGGTTGAAGCTGGTGAGCATGGTTCGCAATGATCCGAATTACAAGGATACACCGATCATTGTTATTACCACTGAAGGGGCAATAGAAGATCGTGAAAGAGCCTTGGCCCTGGGCGCAAATGAATATATTACGAAGCCGATCCAGACGATGAAGATTCTGGAGACGGTGAAAAAACTAATGAGTGTCTGATCCTCAGCTAACGCAGGAATATCGGGAGGCGAGCTTGTCAAAAGAAGAAGCAATTGAAGTCGAAGGTAGTGTTATAGAACCATTGCCGAATGCAATGTTCAAGGTTGAGCTCGACAATGGTCATGTTGTATTGGCCCATATCTCCGGGAAGATGCGTAAGTATTATATTCGCATCCTGCCGGGAGACCGCGTCACTGTTGAGCTCTCGCCCTACGATCTCTCGCGCGGGCGGATTACCTACCGCGCCAAGTAGTCTGGTTTTCAGGTGGCAGGTGCAGTTGCGATGAATCTCTGCCGAAGCCTTGTCCATGAGTATAACCGGCTTACGCCGGTTTTCATGTTTCAGGTAGAGACGTTCATGAGGTCGTCCGGCTATTTGCCGCATGTTTGCAGATAGTCCGATAATCTTCTAGTGGAGGCAGTATGCAGGAACGCTACAACCCTTTGGAAATTGAAATAAGCTGGCAGAAGCTGTGGGCGGAAAGCCAGCCCTGGAAAGTTTCCGAGGGCGGTAAAAAACCGAAATATTATCTTCTGGAGATGTTCCCGTATCCGTCCGGTCGCATTCATATGGGGCACGTGCGGAATTATTCAATAGGTGATGTCGTCGCCCGCTTCAAGCGCTTGCAGGGTTACAATGTTCTGCATCCGATGGGTTGGGATGCTTTCGGCATGCCAGCGGAGAATGCTGCTATCCAGCATGGTACTCATCCTGCGATCTGGACCAGGGAAAATATCGCCAATATGCGCACCCAGCTCAAACGCATGGGGCTTTCCTATGACTGGAGCAGGGAATTGGCGACCTGCGAGCCTGATTATTATCGCTGGGAACAGCTGATATTCCTGAGGATGCTGGAAAAAGGGCTGGCGTACAAAAAGAGTGCTGCCGTCAACTGGTGTCCGCAATGCGAAACGGTACTGGCGAATGAGCAGGTGGAGGAGGAGTGCTGCTGGCGATGCGAGAACAAAGTCGTGCAGAAAGAGCTCGATCAGTGGTTTTTTCGGATTACCTCCTATGCCGAGGAACTGCTTGACTGGACCAATAAGCTCCCGGGCTGGCCTGAATCCGTATTGACGATGCAGCGCAACTGGATCGGTAAAAGCACGGGTTGCGAGATAAACTTTACCGTGGACGGCAAGGACGAGACGATCCGTGTTTTCACAACACGGCCTGACACGTTGTTCGGCGCCACCTTTATGAGCCTGGCTCCGGAACACCCTCTGGCACGGGTTCTCACCATACCGGAACACAGCGAAACCGTCGAGGCCTTTATCAACAAGGTCCAGTCCGTTGAACAGATTCAGCGCTCAAGTGACGAATACGAGAAAGAGGGTGTCTTTACCGGTTCCTACTGTATTAATCCGGTGAATGGGGAAAAGATCCCGGTGTTTCTGGCTAACTTTGTCCTCATGGGATATGGCACCGGCGCTGTCATGGCGGTTCCGACTCATGATCAGCGCGATTTCGAGTTTGCCCGTAAATATGGCCTGCCGATGCAGGTGGTCATTCAGCCAGAAGGCGAGAATTTTGATCCTGCGACGATGACCGAGGCCTGGGAAGGGCCGGGAATGATGGTCAATTCAGGCAGTTTCGACGACCTCGACAATGAAGCCGGCAAGCAGAAGATCTCAGAAGCCCTTGAAGCCCGGGGGGCCGGACAAAGGTCCGTCAACTACCGCTTGCGTGACTGGCTGGTTTCCAGGCAACGTTATTGGGGAACGCCTATTCCCATCATCTATTGCGATAGCTGCGGAGCCGTGCCGGTTCCGGAAGAGGATCTGCCGGTAGAGCTGCCGATCGATATAGAGTTTAGTGGTGAAGGGGGGAGCCCACTGGCAAACCTGGCGTCATTTGTGAATACCTCTTGTCCGAAATGTGGTCAGGCCGCGAGGAGGGAAACCGACACCTTTGATACCTTTGTTGAGAGCTCCTGGTATTTCCTCCGCTATGCCAGCCCGCATTGTGACACGTCACCGATTGACGCATCTGCCGTTGACTACTGGCTGCCTGTAGATCAGTATATCGGCGGGGTTGAGCATGCCGTCATGCATCTGCTCTATGCACGCTTCTGGACCAAGATTTTGCGCGATCTGGATATGATCACCCTTGACGAACCCTTTGAGAACCTGCTGACGCAGGGGATGGTCTGCATGGAGACGCGCTCCTGTCCGGAGCACGGCTGGCTCTATCCGGAAGAAGTCGCAAATGGTCGTTGCACGCGCTGTAATGCGGAGACTGTTTCCGGGCGCAACGAAAAAATGAGCAAGTCGAAAAAGAATGTCATCGACCCTGATGGACTGATTAACCGTTATGGCGCCGATACAGCACGCCTTTTTACCCTGTTTGCCGCCCCTCCGGAAAAAGATCTGGAATGGAACGATCAGGGGGTCGAAGGTTGCTTCCGCTTCCTCAACAGGGTCTGGCGTCTGGTGTACGAAAATCATGCAGTGATTGCTGAAGCCGGTGACGTTGACAGCGCCGACCTGCAGCCAGCGGCGAGGGATTTGCGCCGCCTGGTTCACCGCACGATTAAAAAAGTAACCGAAGACATCGATGGCAGTTTCCATTTTAATACAGCGATTGCCGCCGTCATGGAGCTGGTCAATGGCATATCAGCTGCTCCAGACAAGAACGCAGCACCGGAAGTGCTGCGCGAGGCGGTTGAAACCGTTGTCCGCCTGTTGTCACCCTTTGTCCCGCATATTTGTGAGGAGCTGTGGCAGAGCCTTGGTTACGAGGCCAGCCTGGAGGAAAGCGGCTGGCCGGTCTGGGATGAAAGCGCTCTGGTTGCAGACACTCTCCTGATCGTAGTGCAAGTCAATGGCAAGGTCCGCGGCAAGGTGACAGTGCCGGCCGATGCTGATAAAGAGACTGTCGAAGCGACAGCTTTGGCCGACGCCAATGTCATCCGCTTTATAGAGGGTAAAACTGTTCGCAAGGTGATTGTTGTGCCCGGTCGGCTTGTTAACCTGGTGGTAGGATAAAGCCAATGCGTTTTGTTGTAATACTCTTTGTTGCACTCCTCACCGGGTGTGGTTATCATACACCCGGTTCGTCAGATGCCTGGGTTGGCGGCGATGCGCGTATTCTTTACATCCAGCTGTTTGAAAACCAGACGACAGAGCCTTATCTGGATAATTACATGACAGACGCTCTGGTCGCCGAGCTGTCCAGATCGAGACTTGTGGCGTTGACCGAGGATCAGGCGTTGGCCGATGTTCAGCTGGTCGGAGAGGTCAAGGATTTCGTCAGCAGCGCACTTGCCTACGGCACTGCCGACCAGATCACGGAATATCGTGCAACGATGAATGTTTCCGTACGCTTATTGCGTAAAGGCACGAACGAAGTGCTCTGGCAGCAACATTTGCAGCGCAGTGAAGATTATCTTGCCACTGTTAACAAGAGCCGCGAACTTGAGGGACAAAGCCTGGCTGCGCAGCAGGTTTCGAAACGGCTTGCCGAAGACATCTACTCCAGCCTCCTGAACAATTTCTGAGGCCATTCTTTCATATGTCTTTACATGAATTGAAAAACATACTTCAGGCCGGATCGCTTCCCGGCCTGATTTTGCTTTATGGCCAGGAATCCTACTTTGTCGAAGAAGGGCTGCAGACGATACGCAATGCTGTTGTCCGCCCGGAGGATCGTGATTTCAACCTGACCCAGTTTCATGGCCGGGATTTCAAGGCCATTGACGTAATCGAGCAGGCCAGGACGTTTCCGGTCTTTGCAGATCGTCGCCTGGTTATTATCAAAAATGTGCACGAGGCGTCAGCAGATCAGCTGGATGGCTTGCTGACCTACATTGAAGATCCGGTTCCGGAAACTGTGTTGCTGCTGACAGCTGAGAAGATTGATGCCCGACGCAAGATATTTCAAGTCCTCAAGAAAACCGGGACGGCGATCGAGTTCAAGAAAATCTACGAAAACCAGCTGCCAACTTTTGTTCGGGAGCTGGCTAAGTCATTTAATGTGTCGTTGACAGGGGAAGGGCTGAAGCTTTTCTGCAAAAGAGTTGGTACAAATCTCGTAGAAGTTCAGGGTGAGCTCGAAAAGCTGGTCGGTTATCTTGGCGATCGTGACCTCGCCGATGAGAACGATGTTGCTGCTATCGTTTCTGATACGCGCATTGAGAGTGTCTTTGATTTAACCGATGCCTTGGGGCGGGGTGATATCTCTACGGCCTTGAAGCTGCTTGATCGTCTTCTTTCAGAAGGGCAGGCCCCGCTTATGGTGCTGGCCATGATGACGCGGCATTTCAGGCAAATGTGGAAAATCAGGGAATTGACCGTGCAGAAAGTCCCGCAAAATGAATTTCCGAAAAGAGTCGGTGTCAGCCCTTATTTTCTGAAAGGATTGCAGCAACAGGCAAGCAGGTTCAGCAGTCAGCACTATCGTCAGGTCTTTGATCAATTCCTGACAACCGACCTGGCCTTGAAGTCGAGTGGCGGTAATCCGAAGATGTATCTGGAGAAACTGGTCCTTGAGATTGCCGCGATAGGCAAAATATAAAAGGGGAGCAGCCTGCTTGCAGGCGCTCCCCTTGCTGTTTGTGATTTTAAACGGCTTGTTTATTCGGCCGCTGTGGTGTTGCTGACCAGCTTGGCCAGACGGCCGATTTTGCGACTTGCCGTAGCTTTGTGGATGACGCCTTTAGTGGCAGCCTTGTCGATGTAAGGAATGGCCTTTTCAAGAACAGCATTGGCGGTTTCCGTGTCACCCTCTGCAATGGCGATACGAAGCTTCTTGACAAAGCTGCGCATGGTAGAGCGTATGTGGGCGTTGCGAGCATTGCGAAGTTTGTTCTGACGATTACGTTTCTCTGCTGATTTGTGATTTGCCACTTTTATTTCCTCCGGAACTGTTTCCTGTGTGTATTATTGTTTTAATGCGTCAGATTTATACCATTCACCGTGGCTTCAGTCAATATAAAAAGATTCCAATCTTGAAAAATATGTCGTTTAATATAAGTAAGTTATGATTGGCCTGGGAGGGATTAATGATTAATAATACAACATCTTCGGCAAAAATACAGTGACAGCAGCCAACCACGAAAAAAAACAGATTGCCAGGGCAACAGGAATTCTTACCGTAGCCACCATGATCAGCCGGGTCGCCGGCCTGATCCGAGATGTGGTCGTTGCTGCTGTGTTCGGCGTCGGTATGGTAACGGACGCTTTTTTTGTCGCCTTCACTATTCCCAATCTGTTGCGGCGGTTTTTTGCTGAAGGGTCGCTTACGGCGGCGTTTGTGCCGACGTTCACTGACGTTCTGCAGAAGGAAGGTACGGCTGAGGCTCGTCAGGTCGTCCGTATCTGCTGGACAATTTTGTTGTTAGTGTTGGCAGGAGTTACCCTGCTTGGCATACTCACGTCCCCCTGGCTGGTCAAACTGGTTGGTTACGGTTTTTCAGGTAGCGCCGGGAAACTGGCCCTGACAGACCTGCTCAACAGGTTGATGTTTCCCTATATCTTCTTTGTCAGCCTGGTTGCCCTGTTCGCAGGGGTGTTGAATGTTTCCGGTCACTTCCTGTTGCCGGCGCTCTCACCGGTCATGCTGAATCTGGCTATGATCGGTTCGGCTCTTGTCCTTGCTCCGCGGATGGAGCAGCCGATCATGGCGCTGGCTTTCGGCGTACTGATCGGCGGAGTGTTGCAGTTTGCCATGCAAATACCAGTGCTCTATCGCTATGGTTACGATTTGCGCCTGAATTTCAATTTTCGTCACAGCGCGGTCGTCAGGGTGGCTCGACTCATGCTGCCGGGTATCTTCGGGGTTGCCATCTACCAGGTCAATGTGGTGGTTACGCGTCTGCTTGCCTCTTTCCTGCAAGAGGGGAGCGTCTCCTGGCTTTATTACGGCCAAAGGCTGTTTGAATTCCCGCAAGGGGTGTTTGTTGTTTCTCTGGCGCAAGCCGTGTTGCCGACCATGAGTCGTCAGGCTGCTGCCGACGATCAGGTCGGTTTCCGTGACTCGCTGCGCTTTGCCATGATCCTGATCCTGCTGGTCACGATTCCCGCGGCCCTGGGCCTGATACTTTGCAACCAGGCAGTTTACAGCCTGTTCTTCATGCGTGGCAGCTTTACCGCTTTTGATGTTTCCCAGGCGGCTCTGGCTCTGGCCTGGTATGCGCCCGGCCTGCTGTTTGTCGGCATCAGTCGTGTTGTGGTACCATCATTTTATGCGATGAAGGATACGCGTACTCCGGTGCTGGTATCTTTCTGTACGCTATTGGTCAACGTTGTAGCCGGTCTTGTGCTTATGAGAATTATGGGACATGCCGGGTTGGCGCTTGCCTTGACGATAGCATCGGTATTTAACGCTGTAGCGCTGACGCTATTGCTTTCGAGGAGACTTGGCAACCTCGATTTTGCTCTGATATGGCGCACGCTTCTGCGCATGCTCCCCGGCCTGGGTTTGATGACGCTCGTGGTCGTCCTGCTCATTAGCCAGGTTGATTGGTTGACCCCGGGGTCGTTTACGGTGCGCTTTTTGCTGCTTGGTACAACGGTTGTTGCCGGTAGCCTGGTTTATGTCGCCTGTCTCTGGATGTTCGGAGTTAAGGAGATGCGCCAGGCCTGGGGCATTGTTGCTAACAGATTTTCGCTACCTTTTGGCAGGACTGACAGATGACAGACGTACTGTGGGATATGTTATCATTGGAGCATGGCACACTTGCCGTTGTCGTGCAGCAAGGCCGGTTGTGCAGGGTCTGTTATGAACGCTCTGCAGACAGCGCCTCAGAGACGATCAGAAGACTGTATCCATCCGCGGAGCGCTCTTCACAGCCTTTGGTCCGGCAGGCGCTGGAGCAGTTAACGGAATACTTTCTCGGCAAACGCCGTACCTTCGATGTGCCACTTGATCAACATGCGCTCTCGGACTTTGCCCGCAAGGTTCATCAGGCGCTGGTTAATGTGCCATATGGTTCGGTGGTTACATACGGTGAACTGGCGGCACTGGTTGGTTCTCCCAGGGCGGCCAGGGCCGTTGGCAGGGTCATGTCGTCGAACCCTTTTCCGTTGATTGTGCCATGCCACCGGGTTGTTAATGTCGATGGCAGCATCGGTCAGTACTCTGCAGCAAATGGGGCCAGGACCAAGGCCTGGCTGATTGATCTCGAGCGGGATCTAGCTGGTGAAGATGTTTGATGCATTCGCAAATAGTCATGGGCTGGCTAAGCAAAAATTTCGCCCTGCAAGGCTTGGTGTTTTTTCAGGGGCGAAGGCATACATATGGTATGTCGAGGTCCTGAAAAAGCGCCATAACGCCGTAGGGCGGACTTTTTGCGACGTCAGCAGGTCGGTTTCGCTATGAAACGTTTATCAGTCTTTCTGTTGCTTCTGGTTATCGTCATCCTGCTGCTTAACGGCTGCAGTGATAATGCTTACCTGTGGCAGAGCGTCAAGGGCCACTGGAACCTGATGTCGCGGGCAAGACCGATTACTGATATCCTGGCTCAGGAGAATGAACCGCAGAATCTGCGCAACCAGTTGACCAAGGTGGTCCACTTGCGGGAATTTGCGGTCAACTCTCTCCATTTGCCCGATTCCGGGAGTTATCAGAAATATGCTGATATTGAACGTCCCTACGCAGTCTGGAACCTGGTTGTCGCCCCTGAACTTTCTCTTGAACTGAACCAGTGGTGTTTCCCGATTGCCGGCTGTGTCACCTACAGGGGCTACTTTGATAAAGATTCGGCCCTCTTGCTGGCCAATCACTTCTCCGTGCAGGGTTTTGAAGTCGATGTCTACGGTGTACAGGCCTATTCAACACTCAACTGGTTTGACGACCCGGTTCTGAATACCTTCCTGAGCAGTGATGATCTGCGTCTCGCCGCGCTGCTGTTCCATGAAATGGCTCACCAGGTCATCTACGTACAGAACGACACCGCCTTTAACGAGGCGTTTGCCAAAACGGTGGAAAGGGAAGGGCTACGCCGCTGGCTGCAGGACTCCGGTACCTCTGAGCTCTGGCAGCAATACATGCAGCGCGAGGCTCATGCGGCGGCTTTTAACGGGCTGATCACCAAAATTCGTGGCCAACTGCGTCGCATATACGATGCCGATATCGATAATGACCAGAAACGTATGGCCAAGAAACAGATCTTGGAGCATGCCCTTGTTGACTACGAAGATCTCAAGCAGAGCTGGAATGGTTACACTGGTTATGATGCCTGGATACAGCGTGGCCTGAACAACGCCCGCTTATCGTCGGTGGCGGCCTATTATGAACTGGTGCCGGCGTTTGAGACGCTGCTTGCCCACGTCGACGGGGACCTGAAAAAATTCTACGCTGAAGTGAAGATCCTTGGAGGGCTTCCAAAAACTGAACGTCTTGCCAGATTGAACTCATTGTCGCCGAGTATCAAGGCTGGGCTTGATTAGTTTTCGTCCGGAAACGGCCCTTTTCCGCAATCTCTGCGTCAATCGGCGGATTTGATTGTGCGGCGTAAAGTACTACGCCTCCGCTCAAATCCTTGATTTCCTTGACCTTGCGAAAAATTGCTCGTTTCCAGATCGAAAACTGCGCTGTGTTGTGCGGAGTTTCCATATGGGCACCGATTAAGAGCCCAAAAAGAGACACCCAGGATGGTGTCTACGATGCTGGAATATCAACTTATCAATTTCGTCCCCATTTCTTTGTTTTTTTGCCAGAATGTTTTTAAATCAGAGGGTTTCCAATGCGACATTACGATTCGATCAAGAGAGTATTAGTCACCGGTGGTGCCGGCTTTCTCGGTTCTCACCTCTGCGAGCGGTTGCTGGCTGAAGGCAACGACGTGCTCTGCGTCGATAACTACTTCACCGGGCGGCGTGCCAACATCGCCCATCTTCTTGACAACCCCAACTTCGAAGTGATGCGCCACGATATTACTTTCCCCCTCTATATCGAGGTTGACGAGATCTACAACCTGGCTTGCCCGGCAGCACCGATCCATTACCAGTACGATCCAGTACAGACCACCAAAGTCAGCGTGCATGGCGCCATCAATGTGCTCGGCCTCGCCAAGCGCACCAAGGCCAAGGTCTTCCAGGCCTCCACCAGCGAGGTTTATGGCGACCCCAACGTTCACCCGCAGAAGGAAGACTACTGGGGCAACGTCAATCCCATTGGTATTCGCTCCTGCTACGATGAAGGCAAGCGTTGTGCCGAGACTCTGTTCTTCGACTATCATCGGCAGAACAAGGTCCGCATCAAGGTCGCACGCATCTTCAACACCTACGGCCCGCGCATGCACGTCAACGATGGTCGGGTGGTATCCAACTTCGTGGTCCAGGCGTTGCGTGGTGAAGACATCACCATCTACGGTGACGGCTTCCAGTCCCGCTCCTTCTGCTACTGCGACGATCTGATCGAGGCTTTTATCCGTCTGATGGCCACAGGAGAAGATGTCACTGGCCCTATGAATCTTGGCAATCCGGTTGAATTTACCATCAAGGAACTCGCAGAGGTTGTCATTGATATGGTCGGCGGGGGATCGAAACTGGTCTTCAAGCCTCTTCCGAGTGACGATCCCAGGCAACGCCAACCGGATATCGGTTATGCGAAAAAGGCCCTTGGTTGGGAACCCAAAATTGCACTCAGAGAGGGGCTGATAAAAACCATCGCTTACTTTAATGATTATCTGAAAAACGGAAACTGAAAAGTGTTACCCATGTCCCTTGACTATTTTGTTACCTATGTCCTTGACCTGTACAGCCGCCGTTTTCTTTGCTTACTTTCTTTTCGGCGGGATAAAAAGAAAGTGAGGCGGGTGCAGAACGCAGCGCCTGCGGTTCTGCTTTTTGTGGTGAAATTTTAAAAAAATCGGAACTTTAGAACCGGCGGGTCGCGTCCCGCCAGACGCCATACTTTTTGCAAGCCGCCAAAAAGTATGCAAAAATCGGCTATCTCCTGCGGAGGGCACTTCTTGCTCAGAGATTTATGGCATTTCTTGACACTGCAGAACTGGAAATGGATTCGTAGCTGTTAACGCTGCGGCCTATTTTAACGGCCATGAAACTTTGGTGGATGACGACGAGTTTTACACCTTTAAACCAGAAAGCGTAGTCTCTATTCGGGGATTGTTATTGTAAACCAGCGCAAGAAACAACAGCACTGAAGATTGTCGTCATCACA
>JACZKE010000066.1 GCA_014860225.1 Desulfuromonadales bacterium | reverse complement strand
GGCCTTGACTGCATAGGGCCCGTCACCGAGCCGCCGCGCCCAGTCGCGGGCCGAGTTGCTGTTGTAGACCACGTGCCCTTCCGGAACCGGAACCCCGAAGTGGCGCAGGATCGCTTTGGCCTGGTACTCGTGGATATTCATCGCTTCTCCAGTTATACGTGTCAAGCCTACGGAGACACGTTAGAATTAGGTTTCTGCCTGGCTAAGCATTGCTCAGCTTTTGAACTAAAGATTCTTCAGCTTTTCGGTCAGCGCCGGCACGAACTCTTTGAGATCAGTCACAACCAGAACGTCGGCGACTTCACCGATAGGAGCATCCTTGTCCGTGTTGATGGCCACGATGAATTCCGACTTCTTCATACCGGCCAGATGCTGGATCGCCCCGGAAATACCGCAGGCAACGTACAACTTTGGCGAGACGGTCTGGCCGGTGGTGCCGACCTGGCGACCGTGATCGGCCCAATTGGAATCAACCACCGGGCGACTGGCGCCGTACTCCCCTTTGAGGGCTTTGGCCAGCGCTTCGACCATCGCCAGGTTTTCCGGCTTGCCGATACCTCGACCGGCACTGACGATCACCCCGGCCTTTGACAGATCAACGCCACCGGCTTCGGCTTCCTCATAGCCACAAAACTCCACCTGAGCCGCAGTGTCTGTGTCGATCGGTATAACAGTCGGGCTGCCACTCGGTTCATTCTCCAGACCGAAAGCTCCACCCTGCAGAGAGAGCACCATCTGGGCGGTTTTCGCTTTGACCGCGCGTCTCAGCTTGGCATTACAGACAGGCACAATCGGGACACCATCAACGATGTCGACAACTTCGGAGATATGGGCGGCATTTAATGCCAGAGATATTCGTGGTGCCAGGTCCCAGCCATACGAACTGTGAGCAAAAACCACCATGTCGGGCTGTTCTCTGGCGATGACATCAAGGAGAAGCTGTTTATGCACAGCCGGGTTGAATTCACTGTATTTGCCGACATCTGCCAGGTAGAGTGTGCCAGTGTAGGCGGGCAGAGTACTGTCAGAGCCAACCAAAAACATGGCACTGTCGGCACCGAGTTTCTCAGCGAAGGCGACCAGTTCATAAGTACTGTTGAGTACTTTGCCGTCTCTATATTCTGCGACGAGTAAGGTTTTCATCGTATCCTCCTAAGCCAGTACGGCAGTTTTGTCTTTCAGAATTTTGATCAACTGATCCACCAGGTCACCAACAGAACCTTCAAGGACAAGGCCTCCGCCCTTCTTCTCCGGGAAATACATCTTGGCAGTCTCCTGCTTGGCCTCAACCTTGAGCAGCTCAGAAACCGGGATCGACAGCAGTTCTTTTTTCTTCGCCTTCATGATGTTCGGCAAGGTCGGGTAACGCGGAGTATTCAGACCGAGTTGGCAGGTCATCAGTGCCGGAGTCCTGGTTTTCACAATCGCCTTCATGCCGCCTTCCAGTTCACGCTTTGCCGTAATCTGGCCATTGTCAAAAGCAAAATCGACAATCGTTGTAATACTTGGCAGGCCAAGCATCTCAGCTACCAGCACACCAACCTGGCCTGAACCACGATCTTGGGACTGCATACCGGTAAAGATCAGGTCGAAGCCTTTGTCTTTAGCAAATTCTGCAACCACTGAAGCAATTTCAAAAGGGTCTTTTTTGAAAAAATCGTCATCGGCGATGTGGGCGCCGCGATCGCAGCCCATGGCCAAAGCTTTTTTCATCATCTCTTTGACGCGCTCCGGGCCGATACTGAGAACCGTAAGATCTGCGTCACCAAGCTGATCCTTGAGCTGCACGGCCTGCTCAACGGCATATTCGTCATACTCATTCATCCTCCAGGCAAGATCGGTACCGTCGTACCAATTACCTTCACCATTCAGCTTGAACTTCGATTCCATATCGGGAACCTGCTTGATACATACGAGAATTTTCATCATTGTTCTCCTTCAACTCTGTTCGTTTTAAAGGATCGGGGTTATCGACAGACGCTTACCGCGCTCTTAATGCTTTCTTGGTTTCAACGGGCTTGTCCTGGTTTCTTGCCCGCTTGTGAACAAACAGGTTCTCTCAATCTTCGCACGCTTGCTGTTCAGTAAACAGTTTTAAAAAAGCACCCCGGAGAGTTGGAGACCCTGAAGGAGGGTTTTGGGCAGACACGCAATCTTTCAACTTGCTCCGGGGTGACAGTCATGCCAGACGTTCTGCCAGCACTTCAGCGATATCCTTTACGTTCAGCTTGTCCTCGACGTTGGCCCCTTTGATGCCATCCTCGAACATGGTCAGGCAGAACGGGCAGTTGGACAGCAGCGTCGGTGCCCCGGTCTCTACGGCCATTCCCACGCGTTTGATGTTGATGCGCTCACCCAACTTCTCCTCAGCCATGATTCGCCCACCCCCGGCGCTGCAGCAGAAGGCTTCGGCGCGATGCTTGTCCATTTCGACAATTTGACCGCCGGCGGCTTTGATCAGGGCGCGTGGTGCGTCGTAGATATTGTTATGGCGGCCCAGGTAGCAGGAGTCATGATAGGTACAGGCCAACTCTCCGGAATTGAGTTTGAGCTTGCCGGTATTAAGCAACTGCTCCAAAAAGACGGTGTAATTTTCGACCTCGATTTCGAAACCGAGGTCCCGATAATCTTTGGCCAGAGTATTGAAGCAGTGGGGGCAGGTCGTCACTACCTTCTTGACGTTATAGCCCTTGATCAGCTCAATATTCTCGAGAGCCAGGGACTGGTACAGGTATTCGTTGCCCATCTTTCGCATCGGCTCGCCACAGCATTTTTCTTCCTTGCCGAGTATGCCGACCTTGATGCCGGCGGCCTGGCAGAGTGTGACAAAGCTTCTGGCGATTTTGATATTGCGTTTGTCAAAGGAGGCATAGCAGCCGACAAAGTAAAGGATATCCACATCGGCATCTTCCGAGAGTGGCTTGACGCCCACGTCCTCAGCCCAATCGCCCCGCGATGCATAACCCAGCCCGAGAGGGTTGCCATTCACTTCAGTCTGCTCCATGGCTGTCATCACCTCTTCGCCAGGGAACTCCCCTTCCATCAGCACCATGTTGCGACGCATATCGATGATCTTCTGGACATGCTCGATGCTGGCCGGGCAGATCTCCTGGCAAGCAAAACAGGTAGTGCAGGCCCACAAGGCATCCTTGCTGCAGGTTTCGATCAAGTTTGCCTGCGGCTTGTCAAAAGCCACTTCGCCAATCTGATTGACAATCTTCATCGGCGAAAGCGGCTTGTCGGTGCTGTATGCCGGGCAGCGGTCCTGACAGCGCTTGCACTGGGTGCAGGCGTCGGCATCGAAGATGTCCTTCCAGGTCATGTCGGTAATGGCAGCTGCGCCAAAGCTCTCGGCCTCTTCATCGTCCATATCTAGACTGACTAACTTGCCGGTGGGACCCCGATCGGCGAACAGATAATTAAGGCTGGTGGTGAAAATATGCCGGAACTTGGTATACGGGATCAGAATGATGAAGGCCATCACCAGCAGCAGGTGGAACCACCAGGTGAGTTGATGCACTGAGCGCAGGCTCTCATCTCCAAGGCCGGCCATGCCCTTGGCAAAGACCAAACCGACCGGCGACCAGTAGGCCAGGTAAGTCCCCATCTCGGTGACCGCCATGCGTGCCCCTTCAATCACGAAACCGCTGATCAGGATCGCGAACAGCAGGCCGTGCATGATGGCGTCGTCCTTGATGGTCTCAAGCCCTTTGGGACGCACAAAATAACGCCGCACAAAGAGACCTCCGAGCATCACGATCGCAACCAGTCCAGCCACATCCAGAACCACGGAAAACAGCAGGTAGAAATTTCCTTTAAGAAATTTTACGTCGAACAGGGGGTCGGTGAAATCAGCCTGAACCACAATCAGGCATGTGCCGATAAACAGCAGGAAGAAACCCCAGAAAAACGCCCCATGGGCCCAACCTGGTCCCTTGGCGCGACGGAGTACCTTGCTCTGCAGCAGAACGTTTTTGACCATGTCGAGGATACGTTCCGGCAGGTGGTCAAGCCGGTCCAGCGCTTGGCCCTGCCGATAGATCTTGATGCGCTTCATGAATATAACGACCAGTATGGCAATTGAGACAAAGGTCAGTAGATACATGGGCAGCAAGGTGCCTATCCCATCGCCGACGTTCCAGTAGATTTCCCGGGTAAATTCCATTTTGGACCTCATTAATCGCATGCACTGTCAGAGCAGAGAACCGCTCGTTTCCAGGTGGCGAACTTAAATTACGCGTAGCTGTAGAAACCCTGACCGCTTTTCCTGCCGAGGCGTCCGGCTTCAACCATCTTGACCAGCAACGGACAGGGGCGATACTTGGGATCCTTGAAGCCGTCGTAGAGAACTTCCATGATCGCCAGGCAGGTGTCGAGGCCGATAAAATCGGCCAGGGTCAGCGGGCCCATGGGCTGATTGGTGCCAAGCTTCATGCCCTTGTCAATATCCTCCGCCGAGGCCACCCCTTCAAAAAGAGCGAAGGCTGCCTCGTTGATCATCGGGATAAGGATACGGTTGACGATAAAGCCCGGATAATCAGCAGAAACTGCCATCTCCTTGCCCAGTTTTTCCACCAGGGCGCCGATCGCTTCGAAGGTCTCCTCACTGGTAGCCAGACCGCGGATCACTTCGACCAGCTTCATGACCGGTACCGGGTTCATGAAGTGCATGCCGATGACCTTTTCAGGACGTCTGGTCACTGCTGCAATCCGCGTGATCGGGATGGATGAGGTGTTGGAGGCCAGAATTGCTTCCGGCTTAACGATGCCGTCAAGCTTCTTGAAGATGTCGAGTTTGAGCGCTTCATTTTCACTGACCGCCTCGATGGCCAGATCACAATCGGCCAGATCCTCTATCGTCATGGTGATCGCAATCCGCCCGATAATGGCCGGAATGGCGGCGGCGTCAATCAGCCCTTTGTTGGCCTGGCGCTCAAGGTTCTTGCCGATGCCGGCCAGCCCCTTCTGCAGTTGGGGCTCGGCGATATCGAAAAGAACGACGGCATATTCCTGTTGAGCCAGGACGTGGGCAATGCCGCTGCCCATCTGTCCAGCACCCAGAACTCCAACTTTCTTGATCATGGTTTGCTCCTAGACTCTTTCAAAGATTGCAGCAACGGCTTCGCCGCCACCGATACAAAGGGTGACCAGCCCATAACGGGCCTGACGTTTCTGCAGTTCGCGCACCAGGGTCGCAGTCAAGCGTGCGCCACTGGCACCCAGCGGGTGGCCGATGGCTACGGCGCCACCGTTGACATTCACCTTGTCGGGGTCGAGCCCCAGCTGTTTGATGGCAATCAGGGGCACCGCAGCAAAAGCCTCGTTGATCTCGAACAGGTCAATATTGCTGAGCGACAGCCCTGCCTTGGCGCAAACTTTTTCGATAGCCCCTACCGGGGCCTCGGTAAACTGATCGGGATGCATGCTGTTGCTGGCATAAGCCACCAGCCGCGCTTTGGGCTTGAGGCCGTGTTTTTCCACAGCCGCGCGATTGGCCAGCAGGGTGAGCGCTGCGCCGTCATTGATAGTCGAGGCATTGCCGGCGGTGATGGTGCCATCTTTTTTGAAGACGGCGCGCAGCCCGGGGAGTTTGTCGAAGTCAACCTTGAAGGGCTCTTCGTCCTTGTTGACAATAACCTCACCCTTGCGGGACTTTATCACTACCGGGACGATTTCATCCTTGAAAGTGCCGTTTTCCAGAGCAGCCTGGGCCTTGCGGTAGGAGCCGATGGCGAATGTGTCCTGTTCCTCCCGGCTCAGACCGTGCTTTTCTGTGCTGGCCTCGGCAATCACGCCCATATGTTTGTCACTGTAGGGATCCTGCAAACCGTCATGCACCATAAGGTCCACAAGCTCGCTGTTACCCATCCGATAACCGTAGCGCCCCTGCTTGAGCAGATAAGGGGCAAGGGACATATTCTCCATCCCGCCGGCGATCACAATCTCGGCATCACCGAGTCGAATTGAACCGGCACCAAGCATCAGTGCCTTGAGACCGCTGCCGCAGACCTTGTTGATGGTCATGGCGGGGATGGTGTCGGGTAAACCGGCATAGCGCATGGCTTGCCGTGCCGGGGCTTGGGCAGAGCCACCGGAGAGAACCTGGCCGACGATGACTTCGTCCACGGCTGCAGTCGCCAGGCCGGTACGTTCAAGGAGCCCGGTGATGACGATGGCAGCAAGATGCGGAGCCGACACATCGGCAAGTGCACCGCCGAAGGATCCCTGGGGTGTGCGTAACGCTTCGACTATATAGACTTCTTTCATGATTTTCCTCTCTAAAGGTCTGACAAAGGCTTGAAGTTGACACCTTGCCTGAAGTTTATGAACCCGGCACCAAGCCTGGAGGCTCCTCAGTCAAGGATCAAAAGCACCTGGCCGATTTCGACTGCTGCGCCTTCCTGAATAAACAGCTGGCTGATTGTGCCATCTCGTTCGGCAATAATTTCGTTCTCCATCTTCATCGCTTCGAGGATGATCAGAAGGTCTCCCTCCTGCACCTGCTGTCCTGCCTTAACCTCCAGCTTCCAGATATTGCCGGCAAGCGGAGCAACTACGCCATTCGCAGCTGCCAACGGAGCCTTTGGCGTCGTCGAGGGAGCTGTCGGCACAGAGGCCTTTTCACCGACAAAGGTCATAAGGGCAGCGCCAATACCAACAGCATCGCCCTCCTTGACCAGGATCTCGGCAACAACCCCTGCCTTTTCGGCCAGGACTTCGTTTTCCATCTTCATCGCTTCGAGAATGAAAAGCAGGTCTCCTTCTTCAACTATCTGCCCCGGAGTCACTTCTATCTTCCAGATGTTCCCGGCAAGAGCGGCACTGACTGTATCTGCTTTAACAAAAGAAGAAGCCGCTTCAGGAGGAGTCCCGGCGGCAACAGCCGCCGCAGCCGCGGCCGCAGCCCCCTCGGCGTTGGCAACCTGAACCACAAAACTCCGTCCTCCACCGGTGACAGTGTAGGTCTCACCACCAGAAGCTGCTGGAGCAGCAGTCGCAGGGGCAAAATCCTCACCGGTCGGGATGGGTTCAAAGGCCGCGGGATTGCCGCGGTTTTCGATAAACTTCAGCCCCACTTGCTGAAACAGGGCATAGGTCAGTACATCCTCGATCTCATGTTCGGCCAGGGTGAGAGCTTTTTCGGAAGCGATCTTGCGAAGTTCGGCGGTGAGTTTCTCCACCTCGGGTTCAAGCAAATCTGCAGGGCGACAGGTGATCGGCGTCGCACCCTTCAGGATTTTTTTCTGGAGGGCCTTGTTCACCGGCGCCGGGGTGGCGCCGTATTCGCCCTTGAGGACCGCTGTCGTTTCTTTGGTAACCGTTTTGTAGCGCTCTCCCGCCAGGATATTCAATACCGCCTGGCTGCCGACGATCTGTGAAGTCGGTGTGACCAAAGGCAGGAAACCGAGATCCTTTCGGACCGTGGGGATCTCATCGAGCACCTGATCGATTTTGTCGCTGGCCCCCTGTTCGCGCAGCTGGTTTTCCATGTTGGTCAGCATGCCGCCAGGAACCTGCGCTGTGATTATCCGTGAATCGATGCCCTTGAGGGACCCTTCAAACTTCGCGTACTTTTTGCGCACTTCTCGAAAATAGGCTGCGATCTCCTGCAGCAGGGTCAGATCGAGACCGGTCGCGTGGTTGGTCTCAGCAGTGATGGCGACCAACGCCTCGGTGGGGGAGTGCGCATAAGTCAGGCTCATGGAAGAGATCGCCGTATCGACATTGTCGATTCCGGCCTCGATGGCCTTCAGATAGGCTGCGGTGGACATGCCGGTGGTGGCATGGCAGTGCATGTGAACGGGAACATCCAGACTCTTCTTCAGCTTTTTAACCAGCTCATAGGCCGCGTAGGGGGTAATCAAGCCTGCCATGTCCTTAATGCAGATCGAGTCTGCTCCCATGTCCTCTATGGTCTTCGCCAGGTCAACCCACTTGGCGAGGGTATGAACCGGGCTCACGGTGTAGGAAATGCAACCCTGGGCATGTTTGTCCTGTCTGATGACTTCCTTGATGGCTGTTTCGAGATTGCGCGGATCGTTCATGGCGTCAAAGACCCGGAACACGTCGATGCCGTTAACAGCAGCCCGTTCGACGAATTTCTCGACAACGTCATCGGCATAATGACGGTAGCCAAGGATATTCTGGCCTCTGAACAGCATCTGCAGCGGCGTATTGGGAAGAACCTGTTTCAGAGCCCGAAGCCGATCCCATGGATCCTCGCCCAGATAACGGATACAGGAGTCGAAAGTGGCGCCGCCCCATACTTCCAGTGACCAGTAACCGACCTGGTCCAGTTTCCCGGCGATTGGAAGCATGTCGTCCAGCCTCATGCGGGTAGCGAACAGGGACTGATGTGCATCGCGTAGCACAAGTTCAGTAATACCCAATGGTTTTTTGTGTTTACTCATGAAACGACCTTTTTTCTTTTATCATTCAATTTCATCCAGCTTATAAATAGTCCAATAGCCTTCCAGCAGCCTGTCGGACTATCCATGAGCCGGCTGCAAATCCGGCTGTTTGGCCCATATTTCAGCTCCTTTGTGGTCCATAGCTACGGCTATGGACCTGCGAATGAGCTAAAATCTGTTCTCAAACATCCAAATTTTCGCTTCGGCCCGTATAGTTCGACAAGCTGCTAGCCCTTGATGATGCGGGGCAGAAGCATCTGGTGCACCGGGGTGATCGATTTGGGGTTCTGGTAGTTGGCCCCGGTGAAAGCCTTGATGTACTTGCGCAGCTCGGGCAACGAGACGATCTCGTCGACAAAGCCGGTCTTGGCGCAGTAAGCCGGCCGTGACTTGTCCTGATAATCCTGGATCATCTGGTTCATCTTCTCCAGCGTCGGCGCGAGATCGTTGCCGGCTTCGCTTTCCTTGACGAGGCGACGGGCATAGGAGGCCGCGGCCGCCGTCTCGCCATGCATGACATAGATCTCTGTGAGCGGGGTGCCGAGGGTGAAGGCGTTGTTGTTGTTCGCCTGCGGTCCGCACATGATGTAGTGGGCAGCAGCGGTGCCCTTGCGCAGCACGATGCACATCATGGAGAGCTCGGTCTGTTCGATGGAGTAGACCAGCGACTGGCCCAGGGCGAGCAGCTCCGCTTCTTCGGCGAGATCGCCGACATCAATGCCGGTGGTATCCTGCAGCCAGACGATCGGTAGGTTGTCGCGACCGCACAGGGTGACAAACTCGCCCTGTTTGATCAGCCCCTCACGGTAATGCTTGCCGCCGACGCCGGGATATTCCCCTCCGGCATATTCGGGGTAACCGGGAAAGACACCCTGCTGGTTGCCGATAAAGGCGACCGGAAAGCCGTCGATCTTGGCGATGCCGGTGAAGACCTCACGCCCATAGTCGGGTCGGTATTCCATGAATTCACTGTTGTCGGTCAGGCGCGCCAGGATCTGCACAGCGTCGTAGGGACGTTTCTGGTTTGCAGGGAGGAGCATGTTGAGGTCCTCGACCGGCAGTTTCGGCTCAGCGGGTTCGGCAACCCGGAACATGGTCGGATCGTAAGCTGGCATCATGCGCATGTAGTCCTTGATGCCGTCGAGTACGCCCTGCTCGGTATCATGGACTTCGCGGAAGTAAGCGGTCTGGTCGAAGTGGGTCTCCACCCGGCCGGGAACCTTGCCCTTAAAGTTCCTGGTGCCATCGATGAGCGCCTGAGCGGCTTCTTCATCGATGTATCCCTTGGGATTCATACCGCCGACAATGCCAGCGCCGCCGACAGCGATGTTCGCGTCCTTGTGAGCGAGCAGGATGGTGGGGCTGATCCCCTGGTAGCCGCCACCGGCCGGATTGGTGCCGTAGATGCCGTTGAGGATGGGGATCCCCAGATGGTTGAGGTCGGCGTGGCGGTAGAAAGGTGCGCCACTGGAACGGCGACCGGCATAGACGGTTTCCTGTTCCATAAGCTTGACGCCGCTGCAGTTGGTCAGCCACACCAGCGGCACGTTCAGCCTCTTGGCCATGTCAGTGACCATGAGAATGTTCTCGGCCTGGCCGGCGATCCAGGCTCCGGCCATGACCTTGTTGTCAAAACCGATAATGACCGCCCAGCGCCCCTCGATCTTGCCGATGCCGTTGACAACCCCGGTGCAGCCTTCCTCGTTGTCCTGAGGATTGTAGAGGGTATGCAGAGGGCACCAGGTGCCTGCGTCGACCAGGTAGTCAAGGCGGTCGTAGATAGTCATGCCGCCGCGCTGGTGAATCTTCTCGGCGGGGATGCCTGAATTCTTGACCCGCTGAACTTCCTTGGCGAGAATTTCCTCCTGTTCCTTGACAAGATCAACGTTGGCCTGGGAGCGGCGGATCTCTCCGTCTCTGAGTTCCTTGCCGATCTCCGGCATTTTCTCGAAGTACGGGCGCAGCGGTGTTTGTTTGCGTGACATGGCAGATTCCTTTCTTGCTGTTGGATGAACAGAAGAACAAAAAGCACGGTTCTACAACCAAAAAAAGGTTTTTATTGCCACCAAGGCACCAAGTAGTTAATTTACAGGGTAAAGCTCAATATTTTCTATCTCGCGATATGACTGTTTGAAGAAAATTCAAAGCTTTACTCCGTGTCTTGGCGCCTTGGTGGCTAACCTTTGTTTTGGTTATAAGTCCGTTATTTTTTGTGCTGCGATTTTGAACGCTTAATCGATGACGACCAGCACATCCCCTTCATTGACCGAGTCGCCTTCTTTGACTCTGACTTCGCTGACGGTGCCGCCATCGTCGCAGTAGATGGGGGTTTCCATCTTCAGGGCTTCGAGGATGATCAGTTCATCGTCCAACTCGACTTTATCGCCCACGGCGACGAGGACTTTCCAGACGTTTCCGGCAATCGGTGCAAGCAGTTCAGGCATTGGTTTTCTCCTCTGTTTCTGGTGGTTTTAAGTCTCTTCTGGAGTTCAACTCTATCCCAGGTTTTTCAGCAGGATGGCTGCGGCCACTACTGTTCCGATAACACCGGCCACGTTCGGGCCCATGGCGTGCATCAGCAGATAATTGCGCCGGTTGGCTTCTGAGCCGACCTTATGTACGCAGCGAGCCGCCATAGGCACAGCGGAGACACCGGCCGCGCCGATCAGCGGATTGATCTTGTCCTTGAGGAACAGGTTCATGACTTTGGCCATGATCAGTCCCGCTCCGGTACTGACTATAAAGGCAAACAGGCCGAGAAAGAAGATGAACAGGACCTTGGGGCTGAGGAAGGTGCCGGCGGTCATGGTGGCTCCGACCGAAAGCCCGAGAAAGATGGTGACAATATTCATCAGCTCGTTGGAGGCGGCTTTACTCAAACGCTCGACGACGCCCGACTCTTTGAACAGGTTGCCGAGCATCAGCATGGAGATCAACGGCGCTGCCGTAGGGACCATCAGCATGATGGCCATGGCGGTGACAATGGGGAAGCAGATTCTTTGCAGCTTGCTGACGGGGCGCAGCTTGCCCATGACGATCTTGCGCTCGTGTTCGGTTGTCAAAAGTTTCATCATCGGCGGCTGGATGATCGGCACCAGGGCCATGTAGGCGTAAGCCGAGACCGCCGTAGCACCGAGCAGATGCGGGGCGAGCTTGGAGGTCAGGAAGATGGTGGTCGGGCCGTCGGCTCCGCCGATAATGGCAATCGAAGCGGCTTCCTGGAGATCGAAACCAAACAGCACGGCCGCAAAAAAGGTGACGTAGAGACCGGCTTGAGCGCCGGCGCCGAGCAGCAAGGTCTTCGGATTGGCGATCAGCGGGCCGAAGTCGATCATCGCGCCAAGGCCGAGAAAGATCAGCGGCGGAATGATGTCCAGTTCAATCCCGTAGTGGTAAAAGAACCAGACCAGGCCGTGCTCGGGCTCCATGAGGAACGTCAGCGGCAGGTTGACGATGAGGATGCCGAAGGCGATCGGCAGCAGCAGCAGAGGTTCGTACTGTTTCTTGATCGCCAGATAGAGCAGCACGAAAGAGACCAGCCACATCACCAGGTTGCCACCGGTGAGGCTGACGGCGCCGCTTGAATAAATCAGATCCTTGAGTATGTCGAGCATGACGTATCCTCTTAGTCTTTCGATGGAGCTGTTGGCGATTTCGGCTCAGGTGATGATCCCTCACCCTTGCCCAGATTCTCGACAAAGTCGATGACCCTGGTGCTGAGCTGGGTCAGGATCTGAAGCAGAATCATGACCACAAAGACGCCGATAATGCCGGTTGTGAAAACTTCCATAACTTTGGACCAGTCGGTCTCCATCGTTTACTCCTCTGACAGTAATCCCTGTGTTCGTTTGAGCTTCTATTCAACACCCGCTAGCGGTTGGCGACGTCCCCCATGGCGATGCCGGCGATGATGGTTTTCTGAATGTTGCTGGTACCTTCGACCACCCGCAGTGACTGGGCATCGCGCAGGAAACGTTCAGCAGGATATTCAGTAGAGAAACCGTAGCTGCCAAAGATCTTCATCGTATCGCTGGCTGCATGAACCGCGGCCTCGGAGGCGAAGAGCTTGGCTATGGATGTCTGCTGCTGATTGGGCAACCCTTGATCCTTGAGCCATGCGGCCCGGTAGACAAGCAGCTTTGCGGCCTCATGTTCAGCAACCATATCGGCAATCTGGGCCTGGATCATCTGGTAGGAGCCGATCTTCTTGCCGAACTGGGTGCGCTCGTTGGCGTAGCCGATAGCCGCGTCGATGGCGCCTCCGGCGATGCCTAGAGCACCGGCACAACAGCTGATCCGGGTGTTGTTGAGCTGCCACATGCAGATTTGAAAGCCCTGACCGACTTCACCGAGAACAGAGTCTTTGGGAATCTTTGCCTTGTTGAAGGCGATTTCTCCGGTGGGGGCACAGTACAGCCCGAGTTTGGTCTCGATGGGGGCGGTGACAATCCCCTCATTGTCTTTGAGATTGACGATGAAGCATGACATCCCCTTGTACTTCTTGCTCTTGTCAGTAAAGGCGTAAACCAGGCCCCAGTCACCGACGTGAGCATTGGAAATCCACATCTTCTGGCCATTGAGCTCCCAGTGGTCACCACAATCGGTGGCCGTGGTTCCCATGCCGGCAACATCGGAGCCGGAGTTGGGCTCGGTGATCGCAAAGAATCCGCAGTAATCCGCGTTGACCCAGGCGGGAATGAAGTGCTGCTTCTGCGCCTCGGTGCCGAACTTGTTGACGGTTACGGCGGGCCCGATGTTCTGCATATTAAAAGGCAGACGCCAGGAACCGCTGACCTTGGCGATCTGTTCGGCGAGGAGTACTGACTCGAGAAAGCCGAAGCCATTGCCGCCATACTCCTCGGGCAGGGCACAACCGAAGAAACCAAGCGAGGCCATCTTCTTGACCAGCTCGGGGCGGTACCTGTGGTTCGCCTCGTCGTCTTTGAGGTTGGGCAGAATTTCCTTTGCTGCGAAATCCCTGGCCATCTCCTGCATCATCCGTTGTTCGTCCGTCAATCCGAACTGCATATTAACCTCCTGAGCGAAACTATTGGGTGTTTGTCGTCTGCCGCATCTTGCATGTTGCAGATACCTAAAGATTTTCAAGCCGCCGGCTGATTTCAACCAGCCGTGGTCCGATGTCCTTCTCGAACTTTTCAGCGCTGAGCTGCCAGGCTGGCCCTCCGCAGTTGATGGCCAGTACAGAGCCGTCCGCCTGAATCAAGGGAACGGCTATGGAATTCACATTTTCGCGCCAGTCGCCAAGGGAGAAACAGAAGCCTTTCTCACGGTAGTCTATGGCTCCTTGATCGATTCCTGTCTTGATTTTTGGCCACTCAGCTTTCGGTGTGGCCTGACGAATCCGGGCAATCAGCTCAACCCGTTCTGCTTCAGGCAGACCGCAGAGCAGAGCCCGACCCATGGCAGTGTTGGCGATGCGGGTGCGTGCGCCGACATCGATGCGCAAGGCAATCATGTTGGCGCGGGCAACGCAGTTTTCCAGGTAGACCATGTGCAGACCGTCGCGTGCCGCCAGGGATACAGAAGCTTCCACATTGTCGGCCAGTTCCTGCATCAGCGGACGGGCGGATTTGAGGATGTCCAGATTGCCGAGCATGGAGTAGCCGAGGGAGAGAACAGCCGTGCCCAGACTGTACTGATTGAAACGCTTGGAGTGATTCAGATAACCCAGTGTCGTCAGGGTATTGGTCAGACGAGAGACCGTAGCTTTGGGCAGACCCGTGCGTTCGGCGATTTCCTGGTTGCCTAGAAAACGATCTCCCTGACGGAAACAGCGCAGCACGCTCAGTCCTCTCGCCAGGGCAGTGACGACCTGAGGCTCTTTCTTCTCGGTGGATATATTATTGCTCTCATCGTTCATGCTTGTGACCCGTAGCAAGTGGCTGAGTTGTCGGCGATTACTTTTGAAAAGCTTGTGGTAACTCTACATGATGGAAATTCACTAGTCAACACTTTTTTGGAATGCAATTCCATTAAGCGGAATTGAGGGGTGGTGAAAAGGGTAGGAAATACCTGTCAGATTCGGGAGAACTGAAAATAATGTTGCGCCTGTCCCGAGCTTTCGGATGGATACGAATAGCTTTGCTACGAAGAGGTCGTCGCTGGTTGGATGATCAAAAAAAACGCTTATGCCATCCTGTGTTTCCGGATGGAAATCAGATCCTGGTGACTTGTCTGCAAGGTTTTCTGCAACGCTGAACAGAGTGATGGCCACTCAGCGTTCTCCACAGATCTGCTTGTAAAGCCGCTCCACATCTTCACGACGGCATAATTCGGTGCCTGGCGTCAGCAGGGCGGCATTGCCGGCCGCGCTGGCGTAACAGAAGGCTTCCTCCACAGACAGGTTTCGCACCAGTCCCAGGACCATGCCGGCCATAAAACTGTCTCCCGCGCCGACTGAGCTTTTCACCTCCTGCTCGGGAACGGCTATTCGTCTGGAGCCCTCTGCAGAAGTCAGCAGGGCGCCTTTCTCGCCAAGGGTCAGGGCGACCACTTCGGTGTTGCCCTGTTCCAGCAAATCACGGCTAGCCTGCTCCTGATCCTGCGGCGTCTCAAGCTCCCGTCCCGTCAAGTCCATCAGCTCGCGCCGATTCGGCTTAATGAGATACACGCCCTCCTCGAGAGCCGCCTGCAAAGCGCTGCCGGAGGTGTCGAGGACCAGGCGTACTCCTGCTTTGCGCGCCCACCTGGCCACATTTGCATAGAAATCCACTGGGACGCCCGGAGGCAGACTGCCGCTGGCGACGAGATAGCGGGGAGCTGGCTCGCAATTCTGTAGCATTTCCAGACATGCCAGCCAGTCCGTTTCATTGAGTTCGGGTCCGGGCAGAACGAAACGGTACTCTCGTTCGGTTGCCGTTTCCATAACAGTAAAGCTTTCTCTGGTCATGCCTGAAATTTCATGGGCGCGAAAAGGGATGTTCTCTTCGTCCAGCAGGCTCTTGAGCAACTTTCCGGTAGGGCCGCCGGCGGGAAACAGGGCAGAGGCTTCCCCGCCGAGGATGCGGACCGCGCGGGCCACATTGATGCCACCGCCTCCGGGATCGCGCCGTGCCGTTTTACTGCGCAGTTTGTGGGATGGAGTGATGTTTTCGACAGTTATGTAGACATCTACTGCCGGGTTCATAGTCAGAGTGACGATTGTCATCGTTGCCGTGCTCCTTTATGATGCGCAGCAAGACGGGTAAATGGCTGCCTTGACAGGAGGTATAAGGAGAAATTTGTGTCTATAAAACTTATCGGCCGGTACGAACTTGTCAAGGTAAAGAGACTGTTCGTCGTGCAGAGGTTTCACCGTTAAAAAGGCTGGATGTCGTTTGACAGAAGACACAGAACTGATACAAGGAATCGTAGTCGCAACGGTACAAAAAGTCTCGCTAATCGCCGCAACTTAATTTCGGACAGCATGTCTGGCTGGCCTACCATTCCCTGATTGGTCTGAGGTTGCTGTACATGGTTAGCAATGGTGTGCGGATCCGGATTGATCTCCGACAAAAAAAACGTCAGGGAGCTGCAGAGAAATGATTGGTCGAATTCACATCGGGACATCTGGCTGGCATTACGAGGACTGGAAGGGGCCTTTTTACCAGGATAATCTCCGCACCGGAGACATGCTGGCCAGCTACGCCGAACGATTCCGGGCCGTGGAGATCAATAACACTTTTTATCATCTGCCGGAGGTCGCTACCCTCGAAGCCTGGCGGGAGACAGTCCCTGAAGATTTCATCTTTGCGGTTAAAGCCAGCCGTTACATAACCCATATGAAAAAGCTCAAAGATCCCGAAAAACCGGTCGGCAGGTTTCTCGAGCGGATCGATATCCTGGGTGAACGGCTTGGTCCCATCCTGTTTCAATTGCCTCCTAACTGGAGCTGCAACCCCGATCGTCTTGAGAATTTTCTGGGCAGGCTGTCCCGACAGCATCGCTGCGTTTTCGAGTTTCGCGATCAGAGCTGGTTTGTGGACGAGGTTTACCAGTTGCTGGAAAACGCCGGCGCTGCTTTCTGCATATATGATCTGGCAGGCCGGGTCTCACCGAAAATCGTTACCACTGATTTTGTATATGTCCGCTTGCATGGCCCGGATGCAGCCTACCAGGGCAGCTATTCGTCACAAGTCCTGTCCGGTTGGGCTGGAGCTTTCTCCACCTGGATGCAGCAAGGGAAGGAGCTTTTCTGCTTTTTCGACAACGACCAGCATGGCTACGCACCACTTAATGCCATGTGTCTGCAGGAGATGCTGGGTACATACAATTCATGAAAAATATGGAATTCATGTGAACAGTCAAGGAAGGTGATGACGGAGATTTAGCAGTCTGTCGGACTATACGGGCTGAAGCGAAAATTTGGATGTTTGAGAACAGATTTTGGCTCATTTGCACGTTCATAGCCGTAGCTATGGACCAAAAAGGAGCTTAAATATGGGCCAAACAGCCGGATTTGCAGCCGGCTCATGGATAGTCCAACAGACTGCTAGCCCGTCCCGAACCGACAGGAGGAGATATTGAATTTCATCCTATCCGGGATCCTCTGGATTTGCATCTACCTCGTTTTAGTGCTGACACCACTGTTGGTGCTGCTGGTGCGTCCGGTTCCCGGAGGCATTGGCTTCTGGTGGGATTTTTCGTTGGCCCTGGGATTTGCGGCGACGACCATGATGGGCGTGACCTTTGCGCTTACAGCTCGTTTCCGCCATGCCGTCGAGCCCTTCGGTATCGATATCGTCTACTACGTGCATCGCAGGATTTCAATCATTGCTCTCTTCTTTACCCTGCTGCATCCGGTGCTGCTGTTTGCCGAAGAACCGATGCTGTTCGAGATGCTCAAACCCGCCAGCATGCCGTCCCATTTGATGGCGGCCATTGGCTCGCTGGTCTGCCTGCTGGTGCTGATCGGCTGTTCGATCTGGCGCGCACAGCTGGGCATCGAATATGACCGCTGGCGGTTCTGGCACATCCTTCTGGCGGTTGCGGCTCTGACCCTGGCGATCGTGCATATCCAGCTGGTCGGCTACTATGTCGATGCGCCCTGGAAGAAAACCCTCTGGGTCGTCATCCCGGCTTCCTGGATATTCTTCCTGCTCTACCGGCGCCTGGTCAAGCCCCTGCTGATCATGCGCCGTCCCTTTCGGGTCACGGACCTGCGACAGGAACGCGGCAATGCATGGACCCTGGTCCTTGAGCCTGAGGGGCATGCCGGCTTCCCGTTCCTGCCAGGTCAGTTCGCCTGGGTCTCCATCTGGAATACACCTTTTGCCATGCGTGAGCATCCCTTTTCCATGGCTTCGAGTGCCGAGCATCCGGATAAACTGGAACTGACCATAAAAGAACTGGGTGACTATACCCGGCGCATTGGCAGCGTGCAGATCGGCGAGCGGGCCTATCTTGAAGGACCTTACGGTATCTTTTCCATCGATCGCCACCAGGCTCCCGGCTATGTCCTGATTGCCGGCGGCATCGGTGTCGCTCCTTTCATGAGCATACTGCGCACCATGGCGGACCGAGCCGACCCCAGGCCGGTACAGCTCTACTATGCGGCGAGAACCTGGGAGGGACTGACGTTTCGTGAAGAACTGCAGCAACTTGAAGCAAGCATTGATCTGGAAACCGTGGTCATTTTGGAGGAGCCACCGTCGGACTGGGAGGGTGAAACCGGCCGGATCTCAGAAGAAATCCTCGCCCGCCATCTGCCAAAAGAACGCATCAAACGCTGCTATTTCGTCGACGGTCCGGTGCCGATGATGGAGGCTGCGGAGAATGCCTTGCTCGCTCTCGGCATTCCGGGGCGCGACATCCAGGTTGAGCTTTACGACCTGGTCTGAATAAAAAGAAAGGACAAAATCATCATGCGTCGCCGTCTGGCCCGACTGCTTGCCGACATCAGTGCATTGATCATCTTGATTCTCTCCGCAGTGTTCGCCTGGCTGCAGAACCCGGCGTGAGATTATCACAACAAGGAAACGCAATATCATAGCTTTGCAAGGAAGATGAAAATCCGTCTGTTTACTGTGCTTTTTTGTCCGGTTTTCTGCGTCGCATCAATAAATTCCTTTCCTGCGTTTACTGTGCATGGTGAGCCCTAACGGATGAATTTTTATTCATCTTTCTCTAAAACCAGAATATACGCCTGCCGCCGATCATTTGAACATCAATTCAGCAAACCATCAATACCGACTATAATCAGGAATATGGCGATATGAAGTTCAGAAATCTCGGAATCATAAGGATCAGGATGCCGGCAATGATCGCAAGCAGCGGTTCCAGTTGTACATACATGGGTTGATCGTCTTTCTCGGTTATTTTTTCACTGCATCTTCGAGCTTTTCCTTGGTTTGTTGGAGGTCTTCTTTGGTCTCTTCGACCGCCTGGTCGACTTTCTCGCCGGCTTTTTCGGCTGGGCCTTTCTTTTCACAGGCGGTGAGCATTAATGTCATTGCGATCGACACCATGAGTATCGTGAGTGTGAATATGACTTTCATATCTGGCTCCTTTCGGTTGAAAATTGATATTCCTTGTAATCAAAATATATCATCCTATGTTGCCGATTCTATGAGCATATGCCTACTTTCTGAGGTAGCAGAAAGCTCAAAATACGCAGTTGAAAGTTAAGCCAGGAAGCCGGATTCACAGCCGGTGAGGAAGAGTCCGACAGCGTTCCGGAATTGCAGAGGTCGGGTGTAGACGGATGGTCACTTCTGGAGGGCATTGAAACTTTTTATGGCGGGGGGCGAGTCGCTGCTGTCGAGGGTGCGTGAGGCCGAGCCGGCAAACCTCGCCGGTCGCGGCAGCACTAAATAACCAATCAAAAACATCACATGACAATCAGAGCACAATCACCCCGGGACCGGGCTGCTCGGCATAGAGCTGCTCAACCAACTCCTGGCGCCTCTGCAGCGCTGCACGCTGATTGATGTAGCCCTTATCGGTAATCTCATTGGCATCACTGTTCGGTGGCTCACTCATCAGCATGATTCGACCGATTCGGGACGATGTCCCTTGCTGTTCAGCATTGAATTGTGTCAGAACCTTACGCAGGTGGGCTTCGATTTCGGGGCGTTGCAACAGCTCGTCCGGCGAGATGTCTCCATGCAGCCCCGCGCAGAGTTTCTTACTGGCCGCAATATTCAGCCAGCCGAGGATGCCGACATACTCGCGGTCATGACCGGTGACCAGGGCAAACTGCAACAGCGGCGCGGCTGCGGCCAACACTTCCACGCTCAATAAGCCGACCCGCACCCAGGTGCCACTCATCAACTTGAAATCTTCCGCTACCCGGCCAGCAAAGGAAATCCCTTTACCCGGATCGTCAGGATCGACAAAGCGACCGGCATCGCCGATCAGGTAATAGCCATCCTCATCGAACGCTGCGGCGGTCAGATCGGGGCGGCGGAAATAGCCCGGGGTCACGTTCGGACCCTTGACGCGCAGCTCGTAGCTGTCGCCATTCGGCAGCATCTTCAACGTCACGCCAGGGCAGGGAATGCCTATAACCCCGGCCTTTTCCAGCATAAAGTGTGCGGCGGTGGCCAGTGGCGACGTTTCTGTTGAACCCCAGGAAGAGGTCATTACTACCTTCTTGCCGGTTGCCTGAATGGCGACTGTTTCCAGTCGTTCCCACAAATCCTGTGGTAGCGCCGCACCTGCATAGAAGATCAGCTGTAGATTCTTAAAGAAATTGTTGCGTAGTTGTTCATCCTGTTCAAGGTACGGCAGCAGCATGGCGTAACCGACCGGGACGTTAAAATAGATGGTCGGTGAGATCTCGGCCAGATTTTTCACCGTCTGCTCCACCAGCCCCGGCGCCGGCTTGCCACTGTCGATATACAGGGTGCCGCCCTGGTTAAGCACCAGGTTGAAATTATGGTTGCCGCCGAAGGTGTGGTTCCAGGGGAGCCAGTCAACCAGGACAGGTGGCGTCTGGGCGGTAAACGGCCAGATCTGTGACAACATCTGCTGATTGGCACAGAGCATGCCGTGGGTGTTGAGTACTCCCTTGGGCTGCCCGGTCGATCCCGAAGTATAGAGAATTTTGGCGACGGTTTCCGGACCTAGCTGTGCCAGTGAGCGATAGACATCTGCGGTCACCGGAGTTTCCAGCAGTTTGCTGAAAGGGGTGGTCGGAATTCCGGTCAGTCCGCCCTGTCCGACCAGCACCTCGACGCCTGCCAGGTCGAGGTTGGACAGAGCCGGGGCAAACAGGTCAGCGTCGGCAACGTAGATCATCCCCGGGCAGATCTCTTCGAAGATAAAGCGGAGTTTGAGATAGTCCTTGCTCAAAAGCGAATAAGGGACCGAAACCGGCACCACCGGTACACCGGCGATGAAACAACCGAGCATCAACAGGGCATGATCAATTGAATTGCCGGAAAGGATCATCAGCGGCCGGTAAGGGCCCAGTCTTCTGTTAATTAATGCCTGCGCAATCGCATCCGCCTGCGTGTTGGCCTCAGAGTAACTTAAGCACCGCCAGGCACCATCGGCTACCCGCTCAGCGAGAAACGTCCGTTCAGGAGTATGCCGGGCCCAGTGCTGTAACATCTGGGCAAGATTCTCCCGGTAAGGTTGCAGGGGGAGGGCCGATGAGAAGAGAAAACCGGTCTCCGGGGATCCCTTGATGGAAACCCGGGGTGGAGCAAAATCAACGGCAGCAAATTCAACGGGACACACGGCTTACCTCCTCAGAAATGCGAATATCTTGCAACCTTGGGACACTTGGTCAGAACGGATAAGCGCCCGCCTCGCTGGCGGCGTCGGCCAAAAGCTGCTTGGCCTCCAGCAGTCCGGCAACAGGATATGCGGCAAGGCTGGCGATGGTTTTCTGCAGGGCTGCAAGATGTGGTTCTTGCACTCCGTAAGCGGCACAGCGGGCAGCATCCACCTGAACCTGTGCGACCAGAGCGAAGGTGACGCTTTTAACCGTAGCCTGGAGCAGGGCTTTCCTGCGTTCACTCGCAATGCACAATACTTTTTCGGCTCTCAGCAAAGCACTCTCCAGAGCGAAGATGCCGATAGCCATATCCCCCAAAGCAAGTAAGATCTCTTGCTCGCTACGGTTCTCACCCAGGGCACCAACCAGCAGCAGAAACAGTTTTTTCAGTCTTGCCAGCAGGGAAAACTCAATCCCGAAAGGAGTCGTTGTCACCTCCTCTGTGGTTCCTTTAGCATGAAGCTGCTCCCGGACGGCACGTACCCTGTCCCAGAGATCCAGATCTCCGCTGTCAGCCCTGCGAAACAACAGGGCAGGGATCAGCAACCGGTTGATTTCGTTGGTACCTTCGAAAATCCGGTTGACCCGCTCATCCCGGTAATAACGCTCAATCGGGTATTCTTTGACGTAGCCATAGCCGCCGTGGATCTGCAGCGCTTCATCGACCACCAAGGCGAGAGTTTTACTGCAGAAGACCTTTGCCATAGCACATTCGCCGGCATATTCTTCAATTGCTTTCTGATAAGTCTCGTAGTAGTCGTCAGCCGTTCGGTCGAGAGTCGCGATCCGTTCATCCAGCAGCCCGGCAACCCGATAGAGCAGTGATTCGGCCGCGAACAAGGTCCCAGCCATATCGGCGAGCTTTTCGCGGATGGCACCGAAGCTTGCCAGATACTGGCCGAACTGCTTGCGCTCCATGGCATACTTTGCTGCCTCGCTGAACGCACCCTTGGCTGCACCGGTTACCGTGGCCGAGAGTTTTAAACGGCCGATATTGAGGACATTAAAGGCGATCTTGTGTCCTTTGCCAGCTTCGCCAAGCAGGTTTGCCACCGGCACGCAGACATTCTGCAGGATTACCTGAGCAGTCGAGGTGCCTTTAAGTCCCATCTTTTTTTCTTCGCTGCCAATAGAAAGTCCGGCCATCCCCCGTTCGACCAGAAAGGCCGAAAAATGTTTGCCGTCAATCTTTGCAAAGACCGTAAACAGATCGGCGAATGCAGCATTGGTAATAAACTGCTTGACGCCATTGAGTTGGTAACAGGAACCATCCGCCGAAAGGGTCGCGGTGGTCCGGGCGCTCAGCGGGTCGCTGCCGCAATCCGGTTCAGTAAGGCAGTAAGCACCGATCCATTCCCCGGTAATCAGTTTTGCAAGGTATTTTTCTTTTTGTTGCGGAGTCCCGTAATAAACCAGCGGCAGTGAACCGATTCCGGTCTGGCCGGTGCAGGTGATCGCAAAGGAGCCGGTCGGCCCGAGCTTCTCCGCGATCAGCATACTGGTCGCCTTGTCGAGCTCAAGTCCTCCAAACTCCTCCGGGATATCGACCAGGAACAGTCCCAGCTCGGCGCAATCACGCAGCTTCTCGACGACCAGAGCAAAATCCTGTTGTTCCATGAGCTCCAGATCGGGAAAGATCTCGTTATTGACAAAGGCTTCAGTGGTCGCAGCGATTTGTTGCTGCTCCGAGGTGAAATCCTCCGGCGTGAAAAGGCTCTTTTTGGTCACCTCGGCCAACAGGAATTCGCAGCCTTTAGCTGTTTGCTTGCTTGTCAAGTGATTCAAATCCTTTGATACATGTCTGCTAGACAATCAATACCGGGCATTTGACATGATGAACGAGATAGTTTGAGGTCTGATCAAAAAGGAGGTTTCGCAATTCACTTTCCTGATGTCTGCCAACGACAAGCAGATCATACTCGCCACTGTCGGCGACCTTGCAGATGGTTTTGCGAACATTGCCTTCCTTGAGAATGGTCTCTACCTGCATGCCCGCAGCAGTAAAGATTTGCTGCTGTCCGGCAAGCAATTGCCTTGCGCCTGCTCTGGCCCGTTCCTCAATCTCGTCACGCGTCGATTCTGCGAAGCCCTGGTAGGAAATCGTGTCTAAATCCAAAACATGCAGCAGGGTCAAAGGGATGGTGATGTTTTCCTTCAAGGCGATCAATCTCTTTACTGTTTGGACCGAGATTGGCGAAGCATCAAGTGGAACCAGAACTTTTCGATTTTTCATGGGGAAGCCGTTCCTCTCAAATAGTAATTTTCGTCCCGAGCGCTTATGCCAAAAGATGTCACTTTGAAGAATCGAACAGCACAATCAGCTTGCTGTTGCAGGTGTCATACTTCATGTAATCGCTTGCTGATTGGATCGCTCCATCAGTGGCGGCCAGACACTTGCAGCTGTTGAGGATGGCTGTAGATTTCCATGCTGCTGCCGCGCAGGTAGCCGATCAGCGTGATCCCGGCCTGTTCGCACAGTTCAATCGCTTTGTCGGTTGGCGAGGTACGAGAAGCAATCAGTCCGACACCGAGCCGCGCCGCTTTGGCAACCATCTCGGTGGAAACGCGCCCTGAGGTGACCAGCATCTTGTCCTGCAGTTCGATACCTTTAAACAAGGCTTCGCCGGCCAGTCGGTCGAGAGTGTTGTGGCGGCCGATATCTTCGGCAAAGAGCAGCAGGCCGTCAACGTCGCCGATGGCTGCAGAATGGATGCCACCGTGGCTGCGATACTGTTCGGTCAGACTCTGCAGGTCTTTCATCAGGCAGAACAGTTCTTCGCTGCGGTAATTACGCAGGCGTTGACGGGAATGATTGAGCAGGTTTTGCGGCAGGTTGTAGGTGATACCAGTACCGCAGCCGGATGTCAGAGTCGGTTGCAGTTGTTGCGGCAATTCAGTGCGGATACGCAATTCGGCCAAGCCGAAATCGGCACAAACCCCCATGGAGAGAATGTCATCAAGGCTGTTTATGAATCCCTGCAGGAGGAAGAAACCGGCGAGCAGAAAATTGAGCTGATGCGGTGAACAGACCAGGGTCGCCAGGTCGCAGCCGTTGACTCGCAGGCGCAGCGGATATTCCTCGACAACTTTGCGCTCGGCCTGTTCCATTTGTCCCTGCACGACACGGACAATTGTTCGTGTGGAGTGGTCTTCCATCACTTTCAATTTTCTTTAAATTCCTCTCAGTGTGTCGCCTCTGCTACTTGCTTGAACAACCACCGCATGTACCGGATGGAGTCGGTGGAGTCATCAAGGCTTCGGTTAGAACATATGCGGCCTGCAGCGCTGAAGTCGGACAAAGCGGAAAGCACTCTTTGCAGTCCCAGCATTCCCTGACGGCAATCTCGGGAATGAAAGCGATCTCGCGTTTGGCTCCCCGGTCAAAAAAGCTGATGGCATTTTTCTGTTTGACCTCGGCACAGTA
>JACZKE010000065.1 GCA_014860225.1 Desulfuromonadales bacterium | reverse complement strand
GTAAGCTTCACTTGGATCAACACCCATGCCTTCACGGACGTTCTGCTCGCTGGAGGCTTCGTTGTGGCACATGACGCACAAGTCGACATTGTCGACGCGGTTGCCGCCGTGCTGATAGAGGGAGCCGACATGGCATTTGAGACAGTTTTCACTGACGGCGATCGAACGGCGATCGCCAGCAGTTGCTGCGCCGGTAGCCAGAGCGAAATCAAAGGTCGGGGTTTTGGAGCGGGTCTGGATTGTGGTACCCAACGCAAGGGAAGGCTCTGCAAGGAAGATGTTTGCCTTGCCCTGCAGTGCGACCCTGGCGTCGCCGGTCAGAACGGCTTCCTCAGGAGTGAGAGTGATTGTGGTTGTGGCAACATTGCCGGCGCACACTGTGTTGCCGGTCCCGGCAGTAAAATCAAGGTTCGTTGAGTTGGCCTGGCCAGGTGAGCTGTTGCCGTTGTCGGCGTTGACCAGATCGCCACCCTGGAAGAAAGCTTTCAGGACGCTGTAACCGCTATCAAATGTCGGCGCATCGACGGTGGCGGTGGTGTTGCAAGGATTTACAGCGATACCGTCGACAGTTGCTTCCCAGGTGATGGCGAGGCTGTCGCCGGTGCGCGTGACACCGGTGATCTGATGGTCAATTCTGGCGCCTTCGGTGACCGATGCATCACGGCCGTTCATGATCAGGCCGGCACGCTCAGTAGTGAGACCGTTGTGGAATTCCACGACAGTAGCGCGGGCGATTCCTGTCCCATCAGGAACGTGGCATGCCTGGCAGTCCGTGGTTGCGTCATAGGCGGAGTGGAAAGGCACGCCGGCTGCATCGAAATCCCAGCTGGTCATGTCGCCGTGGCAGGAGAGGCAGTTCGGCCCGCTGACCGGCATGGCGTTGGCTACTGCAAGAGCTGCATCGCTATCGTGGCAGACGCTGCAGTTGGTCATGTAGGTCGGGTAAGTGACACCCCACTCTTCACCACCAAACACAAATTCACCACTCGGCATATTGTGTGAATTGTGGATTCCGTGGACTAAAGAGGGCAAGTCGAGGAAAATGGGATTGGTGTCCGGAGCATGACAGGCTATGCAGTTGGAGACCTGGAAAGGGTTGAAGTGATGGCTGGAGCCGCTGCCGATATAGTTACCATGGCAGTTGATGCAGGCCTGATCGCTGGCCAGGTCAAGGCGGGCGTAGGCGGCGTCATCAGCCGAGACGCTGGCACGCAGGGTGGGAGTAACCCCGACTGACTGCAGCCTGAAGTAGTACCTGGTGTCGCCACCGTTAAAGCTCGTGGCATCAACCAAGACAGGCGCTTCAGCAGTACCAAAGTTTTTTGTGCCTGAGAGCCGCAGCGTGTAAATGCCATCGACAACAGGCTCATCGACCGTAACGTACGTAATAGACTCGTCCACCACGGTGTTTGGGTCGTCTGCGATGTTGCGGAAGTCATACTGAGTGTATACGCCAGTGACCCCGTTGAAAATAACGGCACGTTGCACATTGGTGAACCCATTGAAAGGAACACCATCGACTGAAATCGCGAAGGTCATGACCACTTCGTCGCCAACCAGCGCCGGAGCAGAGTCAACAGTGTAAGACGTTTCGCCGGTTACGGTATGCGCTACCTCAGCGTCGGCGAATGAACCTTCCCCGTGGCAGATAACGCAGGTTTCCACCGGGTCAGCCACGCCAGCGCCGGCAGCAGCCAGTGAATCCAGCCATTCCTGCTCAGTACCGGTAAAGCCGTTTTCGACAGCGATTTCGTAGGCGCTGGCGCCAGGAGCGCCAGGAGCGCCATCGTCGCCCTCGCAACCAGCCATGACCAGGGCCGTGAGCATCAACCCTGCCAAAAGAGTTCTGAACCACAATTTCCCGTCCATGTTTTCTCTCCTCGTTTGCAGCGGGGGTTCTGACCCGTTAACGAAGTGTAACTTTTGATCATGCACCCCATAGGTTAAATACGTGCAGGCAATTGCTGCCTCCCAAATGAATCTCACCAGAATTGACCTGCGCAAAATTCACATTTGTCGCTTTTGTGACTGCTTTGTGACCAAAGTCTAAATTTATCCAGGGACTACAGGAATTGTCCCCAAAAGAAATACGGGGAAAGTGTGGACAGAAGCCACAGAAATCATTAAATGGAATAATAGCTTTTACTTTACAGTGTGTTTCGGTAATTTCAAGTGGAGGCCTCTATTTTTCAAGAGAAGAAAATTGAAAGACGGAGTCGTCATATTCGGGATCGGCAAGCGCTTCCTCCGCATGGGTGGCGAGCCAGTTCTGTGGATGGGCATCCGAAGCTGATGGGGGATCAGACCCACCACTGCAGCAGGCACTCAGGAACAGCACTGAAGCCAGGAGAACAAAAAAAACGGCAGTTTAGGCACTGTCATCTCCTTGCTCTCGTCTAACCGTGGCAGCGGGCACAGGTCTGGGCCACCTTCGGGTTGCCATGGCAGCGAATAATGCAATGACCTCAAGAAGCCTGCTTTATAGTCTCTTTATGGGTGTATTTCAAAGCTCGGATTTATTACGAACGCCTGCAACCGGTTTTCGAAGTGCTGTCATTATAATTGCCAGAAGCACCTTGATCATGTAATAGCCGCCCGTGATCCCGATTATCGATGAGTCACCCCCCTGTCGCTCGCGCATCAGGATAGAAACCTCGGCAATTTTGAAGCCGTTTCGGCCGAGGAGGATCACGGCCTCCGGTTCCGGATAGTCGACCGGGTAGTAACGGGCCAGGAACTCAATTGATCGACGGTCATAAGCACGGAATCCAGAAGTATTATCGGTCACCCGCTGGCAAATCAGAAACGAATTGAAGGCCTGGAACAGGCGAATGCCGATACGGCGTGTAAATGTCGAACGGTAGCCCGCCTGTGCCTCCACAAACCGTGATCCGATCACCATGCTGACAGTCTGGCTCTCAAGGACTTCGAGTAGCTTTGGTATTTCGACGGCAAGGTGCTGACCGTCCCCGTCGAATTGCACTGCGACGCTGTAATTGTTCTTGGCAGCATATTTGAATCCGGTTTGTACCGCACCCCCGATTCCCAGGTTTTTAGGCAGGTCGATGACCAATACCCGGTTTCCCGACCGGGCCATCTGGGATGTGCTATCCAATGAGCCATCATTGATGACAACAATATCGAGAGCGATCTCTATGCTTTCCAGGTCTTCGATGACTTTGGCAATATTTTGTTCCTCATTATAGGCGGGCACAATGACAAGGATTTCGGAGTGCTTTTCAGCCAGACCAGCGTGCCTGAGTCCCATCTCCTGTATGAGCTCCTTGCTCTGCTCGGAGAGCCTGGTAATGACTACTGTCAAGTGAATAAGGAGGAGGAAGGTGAAACCTGTGGTCATGAGCGTCAGAACGCTGGGCGGGTAGGCGACTCCGAACAGATGCCCGAGACGGTCAATGGCATAACGGTCGAAGGACAGGTAAAGCAGGAACAGGCTCATAGCGAACCAGAGGATGGAATAATCTTCTCTAATTCTTTTGTTCTTCACCAGCCTGAATATGAAAAAGAAGATAAACAGACTGAAAATAATTGAGAAAAACTGGATTTTATCAATAAAAAAGGAACCCGGAATCATAATGGCCTCCCGGCCGGCATCCGTCGACAGAATGGTCTCAAGGCTTTGTCAGCCGATAGATCATTCTCGTACGCGCTGCATATATTTTGTGGAGCAGAAGAGAACACTTCCCTCGCCAGCCATAGGCTGCAGCGTGTTCCTGTGCGGTCAAAAACGCTTCTTTGAGATGATCATCTGTTCTGAGACTGCTTTTTGCCTCCCGATGAACCCTGAAGTCTGCCAGATAACCTTTGAGAACAGCAGGCTCAGTAATATTAGCAAAGCGTAGGAAAAGGTCATAATCCATCGCCAGATGCCGTGTCTTGTCCAGTTCTCCAGCCTGATCCCATAATGTGCGGTTCCAGAAGGTTGCCATTTGCGGAATAAAGTCCTCGGTCAGGAGTTTATGAATGGTAAAGTGTCTGCCACGAAAATTCTTGTAGCAGACGATGTATCGTGAAATCTGCCGGTTCCTCTCGTCGATGATGCCGCAGCGACCATAAAGCCAGCATGCTTCATTCCCGCCCAGCAGAGGAAAAACCTGTCCGAGTGCTTCCGGACGTAGCCTGTCATCGGAATTGAGCCAGCCAAGAACATTGCCGCGGGCCAGAGCCATGCCACGATTAATTGCATCAGCCTGGCCATCATCCGGCGCAAAGTGAAGCTGGAGGCTCTCGCCATAGGTCTGCTGCAACGAACACAACAATTCCCTGGAGCCATCTGTCGAGCCGGGATCCATGACCAGCAACTCGACATCGACGCCTTGCTGATCAAGCACCGAGCGGACGGCCTCTTCGAGAAACGCTGCTTGCTGATAGCAGGGCATGACGATTGATATCTGCGGCGACAGCGTCATGGGTGCTTTGCAGCTCCTTCCTCGACATGCCGGTAGAGTGTTTGGGCTGTACGATAGTTGCGCCAGATATGCGGATTGACGAGGCTTTTTGTTGCATGCCACGAACCGAAAACCGTCGCAGCGGCCCTGGCGAGCCTCTCCAGCATAGGTACGAATTGCCGCTGCTGCAAATTGTCTCTCGCATCAGCCGCCAGGAGTCGCGCAAGCTCAAGGCGAAAATAGGCAGGCAAGCCGTTGCAGCCATAGCGCCGGGCGACCATCTCAACCTCCTTGAGCCGATCAAAGCCGCCCTCTGCGGTCTTGTTCGAACCCAGCCAGCGGTAGCTGGCCAGATATTTTTCGATATACAGTACCTCATAGTGACGTGACAGGCGAATCCACAGGTCCCAGTCCATGGACCAGTGCAGGGACGTGTCCAGTCCACCGACTTCGTCATAGGCCTGACGGGAGAAGAATGCCGCCGGCTGGATGATGTAATCGCCGTAATGAATCAGGCGATACCGACTGTAAGGTTCGACTACCGTACAGGGCCCTAGGGTTTGGCCGCCGGCGTCGATGAAATCAGCGTTACCGTAGATCAGGCCCGCTTGTGGATTGGCATGGAAGCTCTCGACCGCAGCGCGAACGGCACCGGGCTTGAGCAGATCATCGGCGTTCAGCCAGCCGAGGATGGCTCCGGTTGTCTGCTCGAAGCCACGGGCGATGGCGTCCGCCTGACCACCATCCTTCGCGCTGACCCATCGCACCTTGTCGCCGAATTCCTTGAGCAACGCAACCGTGCCATCGGTCGATCCACCATCCATGACCAGATAGTCGATGTTCGGGTAATCCTGGTCGAGCACACTTTCGATGGCGGCGCGCAAGTAGGGCGCCGCGTTGTAGCTCGGTGTGACCAGGCTGACCTGCGGTGTTCCGTTGTCAGGCAACCCGGAAAAACGTGAGACTCTCATGAATTGGCTATCTCCATTCCAGGTAATCCCGTCAACTCCTGGTATAGGGCGATATAAGTTTTGCAAACCATATCCATAGCAAAATTCTCTTCAACCTTCTGTCGTGCGTTTCGCGCCATCTCAGACCTTAACTCGTCGTCTTCGAGAAGCAGACGAATTCCTCTCATGAGGTCATCGACTTCATAGGATCGAGCCAGATAACCGCTTCGCTTATGGTCCACCAGTTGCGTCATTCCCCCCTGGTTGAAGGCGACGCAGGGAGTCCCGCATGCCATCGCCTCCAGTACCGTGTTCGGAAAATTCTCCAGTAAAGAGGGAACGACAAATAGATCCGCGGCTGAATAAGCCGCCACCAGAGAATCCTCGTCCTGGAGCCATCCCAGGTAATTCTCCTTGAAGCCGGAGATCTGCTCTTTATCTGGACCGGACAAGCCAAAGACCACCAGTTCCGTCTGCTCTTGCCATTCTGTGGCAGCAAGCGGTTGTAGGGCAGTCATCAGGAGGCTGAAGCCTTTGTTTGCCTGAAGGTTGATCCCGGCTCCTCCGAAAAGCACAAGCTTTTTATCCTGGGGCAAGCAGAGTAATTCTCTGGCCCGGCGTTTGTCGACGGGTTTGAACACCTTCAGGTCCAGGCCGTTCGGAATCGTTTCCACCCTCACATCACGAAAGAGCGAACTCGATCTGGCACAGTCTGCCAGCCACCGACTGGGGGTGACAATAGTCAAGGCCAGATTCTTCCAGGCTTTACTCTTTCGCTCCCATACCCGGCGTGAGAGATCCCTCTCTGTGCATGAGCCGAGGACAGGACATGCTCCACACTTCTCTTGATACCTGGTACATTCAAAAGGGACATGACAACCACCGGTGAACGCCCATGAATCATGCAGTGTCCATAACAGAGGCTTGTTCAACTTACCCAGTTCGTTAAGAGTTTCCAGGCGAAGAAAACCTGCAGTCAACCAATGGAGATGGATCAGATCGGGCTCCATCGCATCCACCTGGCGGGTCATCCTGTCTGGCAACCAGGCGGGTGAAAAGTTCAGCAAGGGCTTGTTCGGATAGCAACGAACCGGCAGCATGTCGAGATGTACCCGCAAGGATTGTATAATTTTCCCCGCCGGAGTGGCAGAGGCCACGACTCCCGGAGTATCACTCGTTCTGGTTTTGACCAGGAGACGCGAGTCGATACCAAGTTCACGCATGCCGCAATTGAGACGAAAAGCCGCTTTAGCCGCTCCGCCCCCACCATCGGCTTCATTTAACATCGAGATGTTCATCAGATCCAGTACTTCATATTAGTGACAAATGTATCGAGATCCCAGTTTCGCACGATTCGGCGAGGCAATTGATAAGGATCAGTCCAGCGATGGACCTGACCGGGAAAATTTGCGGCTGACTTGACGAAGCCGGCTTCGCGACAGAGATTGATCGAGGTGCGATTGTAGTGTTTTCTGTTTCCAAAAGGGTAGGAGAAAACGTTTATTTTTGTGCCGGTCTGCTCTTCCAACACGGCTTTGGAGGTAAAGATTTCGTATCGTTGCTGCTTTTCACTGAGTGCCGACAAGGCGGCATGTGATACCGTATGTGCACCGATTGTTGCCCATGGGTTTCTGGCAAGCCTTTGCAACTCATTCTCGGTCAAAGAACGATTCAAGCCCGCTCCCGGATTTTCCTGGCCGGCCCATCTGCTGAGTTGCTCCAGCCAGTACTCCAGGCGCTCTGTCTCGACTTTCTGGGCCAATGCATTCAGATCTACGTACAGGGCCTGGCGTTGGGCCATGGTCTCTGTCGGCCAGGCTCGACTGTATTGTCGATCCATGAGCGAGAAAGAAGCTGGCAAGCTTACATCGCGCAACAGGATTCTCTCCAGCTGGTCCCACCAGAACTCATTGTCTGTACCAATATTGCCGGTGCTGATGAAAAAGGTCGCCGGCACTCCAACACCGTCGAGAATCGGCAAAGCTTCAAGGACATTGTCGGCGTAACCATCATCAAATGTAATGGCCACTGACGGCTCGCGCAGCACAGACCAGTCATCTTCCAGCCTGACCACAGGGAACCGGTCTTTCAGGTAGGCCAGGTGCCGGTGAAAATTATCGGGAGAGACTGCCAGCATGTCTGGATCAGAGGGCAGGTCTGTCACCCGGTGATACAGCAATACCACAACCGGAGGATCAATGAGCCTGGTTGTTGCGTTTTTCACGCGTTGCAATAACCGGTAGGTCGGGAGAACGGTACGGTAGGCCCATCTATTCATAACTCAGGCTTTCCGTGCGACGATAGCGATGATCAGTTGATAATCTGCATCAGTCACATCGAGCAAGGCGGGATCGGGCAAATCCTCCACAGCAACTCCCTGTAGAAACGCTGTCGCCGCCAGCACGTTGCCGAAGGTTTCAACATCCACTCCACCGGTAAAAACCGGATCGAAGAGTTTTCTTGTCGAGGCTGTCGTAAACCGCCAGTAGTCTCCCCATCGATCCATGTCGTAGCGACTGATCTGGCTGATGCCGGCGACAGTCGCCAGCAGCACCCCTCCAGGCTTAAGCAGAGCATGGGCTCCTCGGACGGCTTTTCCAACATCGAAAATGAAGTTGAAGGTCTGGGTGCAGATGAAGCAGTCGATTTCATTCTCCGGCAAGGTAGCGGGGTCTGTCAGGTCTCCGACAATCGTGGTTGCGCTATCAGTTGAAGTGGCATGCAGCACCTCGAAGGACTCGACGCTCCCCTCGTCGAAGCGTCTGCTGTAAGTGTCATCTCCAACCTCCAACACCCGGCCGCGGATCAGGTCTGCTTTTGCAGCAAGAAATTTCTCGATGTAATAACGGTCAATGGGAGTGCCCCGGTCGAAGCCAAAGCTAGAACTGATCGGACGGTTGACAGCCAAATCATTAAATATAATCGGTGCCTTCTTCCTTATGAGATGTCTGATGAGATCTGCCAGCATAATTATCCTTGGGCGTTAAGCGTATTCAGAAGTCAAATGGCAACACGCGGCATCTTACCATATCTTTGGATAGATAATCGCCCTGGTCAGCATGAAGGCGGTCTTATGCAGCGGTTTATAGAGAAAACATGACCCATGTGCAGCAAACCAGTATGAGGCGCAGGTGGCAACCGCCGCTCCGAGGCCTCCATAACGGGGAATCAACAGCCAGTTCAGGCCCACGTTGAGAGCGGCACCGAGCGCCAAGGTCACAAAATAGATCCTGTTCCAGTTCATCACGTTGAAAAACGCGCTCCGGGCAAGTTCCAGGAAGGTGAACAGGTTCGCCCAGATCATGACGGCCAGCATCAGACCTGCTTCTTCATAGGGTGAACCGAACATGGATAGAATGAGCCATTTGGCAAGAAGCATGACCGGGATGGCAATGACATACGCGGACAGGGCCATCAGATTGTAATATTTCTGCAGCCGCAGGAAAAAGATTTGATCGTCGGCCGCTTTGGCTTCCACGAGACTGGGCAGAACCGACCAATAGATGGCCGTCGGGATGAAGAGCCAAACTTCTGTCAGGCGGACTGCTACCGAATAGACTCCGACAGCCTCACTCCCCACCATCTCCCCAAGCATGACCTGGTCGATGCGCAGATAGATCATGATGACGATACAGGATAATATCAGTGGCCAGCTGTCTTTGAGCAGGCACTTAGCCTTGTTCCATCTGCATATCCAGTGCCGCGGGTTGAGGCCTCGTGACCGGTAGGCGAGTACGATAGCCACAGCGCCAACAAGGATTTCAAACGTGCCGACCCAGGCAAAAGCAATCAGCGGCGCCCCACCGATGATGAGGGTGACTTTGATGACGGCACAAATGAGGAAGGCAATGCTTCTGGCAGTCGCTACATATTTGGCCTGAACTTGCGAGTTAAACCAGAAATCGATTACGTTGAAGGCCTGGAAAACAGCCCCTGCCGCAATGATCGCAACCAGCCAGCGGCTCAGATCGTCATCCGGGCGCAGCACGAATATCACAGCGGTCGCCGCCACAAAGGAGACGCCGCCGCCAATCAGTTTCAGAACAAAGGCTGTCCCCAGTGATTCATTCCGGGTGGTCGGGTCGCGAACCAAATTGCGGACCACGATGTCATCCAGCCCCAGGGAGGCAAGAGGTGAAAACAGGGCAACAAAAGCCAGGGCGAAGCTGAGCAAACCGAACTGGGCAGGTCCCAGATATCGGGCGACCCAGATACCGATCAGCAGTCCAACACCCATTCGCACAATATTGTCTGCAAACTGCCACCCGGTATTGCTGATAACATTCTGCAAATAATCACGCGATTCGATCCTCTTCCTGAAAAATGCCGGAAGAAATCTTAGCCAGGGTGGGGCTTTAGGCTGACCGTTGTCTCGATGTTCGCTCATCAGCTTTGAGAATTCCGTGAATTGTCCTGCCGGTTCATAGCCAATTTCCTGCAGCTGTCGATTCGCACAAGTGTATTAACCTCCCCAGAACTGGTGCAGATATTTCAGGGGGAGCGGCTGGCGGGGGGTGACATCTTTGAAAAAAGGCTGCGCAAATATGGAATCCGGTTGATATGCGGTACACTGGCGGCAAATCGGGGTCAGACGTCCATTGTGGAAGGAATCCAGAATTCTGGATCGTTTTTCACCGCACCACAGTTCGCCAAGAGAATCCTCATCAACTTGGCCAATCCAGAGGCTTTTTCCTTCAAAATCGGCGCACCCGCAGGCCGTAACCCTGCCATCCCAGCAGACGGCCATGTGCACACAGGCATAGACACAGCTTTCAGATTTCTTTGACGAACCCTCCAAGACATGGAGATTCATTTCGCTGTCGCTTTTGATGACCCCTGAATAATTCGCATAAGTCCAGATGTGGCTGATGAAAGCACCTCGCCGGCGGTATCCGTCAAGTTGCTGCTTGAAACGAATCTCGAATTTCCAGTCATTGGTGCGAAACGCAAAAGTGATGTTTGCCGGGTTTGCGAGTTCACCCTTGAGCGTCAGCAACCTTTCCATCGCGGCCTGCACCTGTGGCAGGCGGTCGACGCCGTACAGGGTCCGGTAGGTTGCCGCGTCCAAGCCGCCGATGCTGACCTGAATGCAGTCGAGGGATTCAAGCAGAAAGCTGACATCTTCGTCGCTATACCGGTCAAGAGCAATGGCGTTGGTTGTCATGGTCATCTGGTTGACAAGGGGGTGAGCGGAAAGGATGCGCAGACGCTCCAGCAGGTGAGGGTCCAACAGTGCATCACCGACTATCGGTGTCAGTGAAACCGGTCCTCCACCCATTGCTGCATAATCGTTTACAATCTTGTTGAACAGTAACATGCTCATAACGCCTTTATCCCGCTGCATGGATGAGTATGCACAGAAGACACAGGCGGCATTGCAGACATTGGTGGTCTCAATCTGAAGGATCACAGGCGCTTCACGTGTCAGCTTTTGCAATTGCTTTCTTTGAGCATCGTTCCCTCTTGCCGACAGAACATTTCCGACTGTATCGCCTAAAGTCTTCCATGGCGACTGCATGAAGCCAAGCAGGAGGGTCTTCAACTTTCGTGTTGCAGATCTCATGAAAATCCTTTTGAAAAAAAACTTACACTTGAAGAGGTTTGACCTTCAAGGGATGTTTACCCTATGATCTCTCACGTGGTGAACAATAAGTCAACTAGCTGATAAAACACAAGAACTTTAAAAATTAAAGGTGCGAGTGCAGTCAGGCTTCGGGTGATTCCGCTGAATAAGGGTTTGTGCATTACAAAGCCATAGACTATTATAAGCTGCAAACTTTCACTGACACGATTATGGCTATTTATCATCGTCTTCCTAAAGTCGGTCGCACAACGACAGCTGTCACATCCCAGGGATAAAATGCTGAAAAAAATTCTATATCACCCGCTCAGCCATTTACTGCTCATCATGCTTATCGGATTTTTGGCCTATGCCAATACTTTCGGCGTTCCTTTCGTCCTTGATGATCTGGAGTCCATCAACCGGAACGAAGTTATCCGGGATCTCGGAAATTATATTCCCGGTGGCCCCGGTTACGATTTTCTGTTTCGACGCTGGTTCGGTTATTTTACCTTCGCCCTGAACTATTATTTTAGCGGTCTCGATGTCACCGGTTATCATCTGTTCAACCTTACAGTACATATCTGCACGGCTCTGTTGGTCTATGCGTTCGTACGCCTGACGTTTCGCACTCCGTTTCTGGTCGACAGTAAAGTGGCTCAGCAAGCGGCTGTGACTGCCCTGCTGGCTGCACTCTTTTTTGTTGCCCATCCTGTGCAGACGCAGGCAGTTACTTATACGGTGCAGCGTCTGACGTCTCTTTGCACTCTTTTTTATCTGCTGGCTCTGGTGCTCTACGTGGCGGCCAGGCTTAGATCAGAAGTGCCCCGGCAGGAGAGCGAAAGAGGCCGCCAGACCTCAGGGGGCTGGCATATTCCACTGCTGCTGGCCGGATCGGTCGTCAGCGCAGTTCTGGCCATGTTCACCAAGGAGATTGCCTTTACCCTGCCTCTGGCGGCACTACTCTACGAGGTCTGCTTTTTCCATGGTGCATGGCAGCGCCGAGGCATACTGCTGTTACCGGTGCTGCTGACAGTGTCGCTCATCCCGATACTTGTCCTCAGTGACGAGAGCTTGCCGACAACCGGAGGTCTCCCGCAAACCGAGGCTGATATCCCCCGGCTCGATTATCTCTTCACCCAGTTCCGCGTACTGGTCACCTATTTGCGGCTGCTGGTTCTACCGGTCAACCAGAATCTCGACTACGATTATCCGGTCTTCAGCAGCTTTTTCACTCCCCCGGTCTTTCTTTCCTTTGTTGTACTCGCAGCACTATTAGGATTTGCCATTCATCTGTCCGGTTTCAGGATCAAGAGTGCCGGCAACGCACCTCTTGCGCGCCCTGAGTTGCGGCTTATCGCCTTCGGCATCTTCTGGTTTTTTCTGACTCTTGCCGTTGAGTCGAGTTTCATTCCGATCGCCGACGTGATCTTCGAACACCGGCTTTATCTGCCATCGATCGGCGTGGCTGTCGCTATGGCAACAGCGATCATTCTGGCCAGGGAGAAAACCATCAGCTTTTATGGCGGAAAAATGCCGATGATTGCTGCGGCCATGATAATCATTGCTCTGACCCTGGCCACCTGGCAGCGCAATAAGGTATGGCAGAACGAGGTCAGCCTTTGGGGGGATGTCGCACGCAAATCACCCCAAAAACACCGCCCCTGGTTTAATCTCGGCACCCATCTGATGACCGATAGCGGACAACCGGAAGAAGCGATTCCGGCTCTGCTGCACGCCGTGGCGCGCGACCCGGGACATGCAGAAAGCTGGCACAATCTCGGTAGCTCCTACCTTATGAGTGCGCGCCCCAGGGAGGCGATCATGCCGTTGCGTACGGCAGTCCGCCTCAAGCCAGACATGGCTGACGCTGCCGTCAATCTGGCTGTGGCGCTGATTCACAATGGCAACCCGCTGGAAGCCGTCCCTATTCTTGAAGAGGTCGGGCAGCGTCTGCCCCAATGGCCGGTCGCTCATATCAATCTTGGCATTGCCTACGTCGGCATCGGCAAGCTGGATGACGCCAGGCGTGAACTTGCGATTTTGAATCAGATCGCGCCTCAGCTTGCGCCGACTCTGGCCGAGAAAATCAAGCAGGCAGCTGCCAGAGACCCCGTAAAACACGAGTAAGGCTTATTCCGTCACTCCCTTCCTTCCTTTCTTTGGCATCCTTACTTACGGCTTTCACCCGACAATCCAAATAATTCTGGTTATCTACTTTGCTCAAGTGAGACTCAGATTGGCTACTGAGAAGCAGAAAAGCAAAAGAAATTGGCCGCAGATCAATTCTGATAACATCGGATAAACCTTTGAATCAGCCCCCTAATGTTTTGATTCTGACTAAAAGACTTTAACCATAAGTCTTTGGTCTTTGGCCTTTGACCTATCAGCCCTGATCAGATTGTATCTGCGGCCAATTAAGCCTTTGCTGTTTTTTGCGACTTGAGTGCTCTCATATAGCTGCCACTGGAGTTTTGTAGATAACCAAGAAAATAATTTTCTAGAATGCTCGCATCCGATTTTGTGGATTCAAACCAGGGAGAACTGAGTGGACTCTGGTGGAGGTTACGATGGATTACTCCGATCGCGATTGCATAGATCATGCAATACCGTCAAGGTTAAGTCGGGCAGTTCATGGCAGGGAAGTTAGTAGTGCATTGTAAGATTGCGACACTATGTTGCAGTAGCCTGGAATTGCAAGCAGCGCACACAATGAAAACAGCTGGTTAACCAAAACATAGGTCAAGCAGGACAGAAGCTTTTAACGCGAATGGGGCGTTGCCTTTTTCTGTCGCTTAAGGTCCCAATAAAAAAGGCGGAGGAGATAAACTCCTCCGCCATACTTCACGGAAAGACTACATTCGCAGCGACTGCTTACTTGGCTGCGTCGATAATGGTCTGACGACCTTCTTCGAAGGTTTGCGGGGTCCAGCCGTTCTGATAGGCATGCGCCTTCAGAGCGTTCTGCTCGAAGCTGAGGGCCGACTGGTGGCAGCTCATGCAGGCAGCAGCGGAGGCGCCCTCGAGAACGTCGTCAAGCTGGTTGTCAAAAGGCTCGCTGCCAGCGTTGATGGTGGTTGCAACTGCCACGCTTTGGTCAGGCAGCACTGAGAAATCTGCTGCATGGCAGGCCGCGCAGTCGTTCAGAGCACGCGGGTAGGTCGGAGCATGGAAGTTGTGGGTCTGGGTCACATTATCAGAACCGAAGACGATTTGTGATCCGGTGCCCGGCCAGTTGGCAAGTACGCTTTCATCTGCAGCCCAGGCGTAGATGCCGCGATTACGGTAGATGACGATCGGTGCGCCGGTTTCACCGGAAGAGTGAATGGCGTGCAGCATCGACTTGAAGCCGTAGGTCTGGCCGGCTTTGCCATCGTAAGCTTCACTTGGATCAACACCCATGCCTTCACGGACGTTCTGCTCGCTGGAGGCTTCGTTGTGG
>JACZKE010000064.1 GCA_014860225.1 Desulfuromonadales bacterium | reverse complement strand
CCATGAGCCGGCTGCAAATTCGGCTGTTTGGCCCATATTTCAGCTCCTTTTTGGTCCATAGCTACGGCTATGAACCTGCAAATGAGCTAAAATCTGTTCTCAAACATCCAAATTTTCGCTTCGGCCCGTATAGTCCGACAGACTGCATGGAAGTCGTTCTTTCCTGGTTTGTTTCCAAGCCAGCCTATATAATACTCAGAATTGACTGGTTGGCAAGCTTGTCAATCAAGGGATACGGATCAGTACAGGCCATGCGAAAAATTGCATCAATACTTCATGCCTATCGTCAGTTGCTCGACGAAGTGGACACCTGGTTCACAACCTGTCTGCAAGCTGGAGGCTCAACGTTGGCCTGCCGCGGAGGCTGTAGTGCCTGCTGCCGGGGTTTGTTCGATATCACCCTGCTTGATGCCTGGTTGCTGAAGGAGGCTTTTGCCAATTTAACGGCGGATACCCGGACACAGGTCCTCATCCGTTGTCAGTCGCGATTGTCTGATCTTCTTGGCCGCTGGCCAGGTCTGAACAACCCCTATTTTCTGAATGCTCTTCCAGAAGAGGAGTGGCTCTCCATGCCCGAAGCGGACCAGACCCCTTGTCCGCTTCTCGACGAGAACGGATATTGCCTGGTTTACACGGCCAGGCCATTGACTTGCCGGTTGCACGGCCTGCCAAATATTGATGTCAGTGGTGAGGACTTTGATGGAACGGTCTGTACCCTGCATGCCGGCAACCCTCTCAGCTTGCCGGAACGCGTCCTGCGCTGGCGTTTTCGGGAGGTCTTTACACAAGAGGTCGATTTGTTTCACCGGTTGACGAAAGAATTGCACGGGGATTCATGGACGGAACTTGATACCTTTATCCCGTTGGCACTTCTGGCGGATTATACTGCAGTCGACTGGCGTAAATTCAAATTGTAAGCAGCCGTTGCCGTGCCGCAGGAACCCGGTTTCTCCAGGCCCGCAGCTGTACGGCAACGGCGTATTCTTTTGTTGTGTGGCAATTTCTCGATCGCCTAATCAGCGGATCCACAGAACCTTTTGTTTCTTTTTTTCCCCATCCGCTGCTGGCGCAATTCTTCATGTTTCTTCTGTTGCTCCGGGCTGAGGATTTGAGTGATTTTAGCCCGCATGCCGTGTTTGGCGACCATCATGTCAGCATGTAGCCCTGCCTGCTCGCGGGTTAGCTCTCTCAGCCGCGGTTCGTCGAGGATCTCGGCATTCAAAGTGTTGTGAATGGCCTCTCTGTTCGCTTTGATTTTTTCTCGCAAGGCCGCTGTTTTCTCCTCACTCTCGATGCGGATCTCTTTAAAGTCAGCTTCTTGCTGTGGTGTCAAGTCCAGCGCCTGCTTAAGTCTCTCCAGCTGTCCGGCTTGCCTGCCGTCACAACCCAAAGGGCCGTCCCAGCAGTGACGCTTTGCGAATGCAGGAGTGATTGCAAGGCTAAAGAGTAACAAAGCAAGTGCCAAAGTTTTCGTGTAGTACATGATGATCTCCTTATTGACCTGAATGCGTGTTGCGATTGGCAACGTTTATTGTTTTGCCTTGTTTGACGTGCCATCGCGTAAAAGGTTTACTTCCGACGACTGTGTTTATGCCGGATTTAAAGTGCAGCTTTCAGGGGAGGAGAATAACGGTGCTATTTGCTGAGCTCTAACATGTACATGACGGCGGAAGAGACTTCTTCGACAGTCAAGGCCTTATGGCCGCCTTTAGCTGGCATGAAGCCGCTGTTGCCCTTGAAGCCGTTGACCGCGTTATCGACCATCGTTGTCGTTCCTTTGCCGATTCGCTCCTGCCAGGCAGCCTTGTCGCCAATCTTTGGTGCTCCGGCAATGCCACTGTCATGACAGGGGGCGCAAAAATTCATGTAGATACCTTGTCCCTTAGCGGTGTCTGCAAAAACTGTTGTGGATATGCAGAGTGAGGTCCAGGTGACAAGGATCAGTGTCAGCAGCTTTTTCATGGTCGCTCCTTTGTGCCGTTATGAATTTACAGAATAACAGTCATTGATGAAATCACCACAGGGCAGACAGCCGTTATAATGAACCGTTTACTGACCCGCCGGAATGACCTGCATATCAACCAAAGCTTCGGGGAATACGGGTGATTCACTGGATTCAAAAGGCCACCTCACATGAGAGGTGGCCTTTCCTGATTGTGCATGTGTTGTCCGGAGTTTCCGGATGCTAACAAGCTAAGACAGTTACAGGTTGGCGTCGTCTCTTTCTGCTTCAGTTGTTGCTTGTATAGAGCTGCTCGTCAATCTGCAGGCTTGCATTCAGTTTGCCGGTCAGGGCCAGCAGTCGTTCGGCAGCAATTACTTCGTTGGTTTTCGCGGTTACCATCAGACCTGAAGACTGGAACATTTCGTTACGAGCATCTAACACGTCAAGCAGGGTGCGTTGTCCGACATTGAACTGCTTGCGATAGGATTCGTGAGTCTTCTGATTGTAGTTCAGGGCATCTCCGAATGAGACTACCTGCTGGCGAGCAGATTCCAACTGTGCCCAGGTGGCCTGAGTCTCTTCAATAATCTGGACTTGTTGATCGTCACGGCTGGCTGCCGCCTGCATCTTGCGCGCCATGGCGGCCTTGCGGTCGGCAACATCGGCGTGACCGTTGAAAAGATTCCAGCGTACTCGTACCATTGCCTGGTTATTGTGCTCATAGGTCTCAGAGCTTTCAACCTGGTCTTCGTAGCTGGAACTCAGCTCCGCATGAACTTTCGGCAGGAAGCCTGATTTGCTCAGCTCAACCCTGCGATCAGCCTCGTCAACGTTGGCGCCAAGGGCCAGGACCTTGGGATTGTTCTCCATGGCCTGCATCAGCGCCTCGTCCAATGTTATGGGCACCATGCCGGCAGGGACATTGAAGAACTCAATATCGCCGGCCAATTTGCCGACAATGCGCTGATAATTGGCCTCAGCGACCTTGAGGTCTGCCTGAGTTTCAGCCAGGGTGGCATGGGCTCGGGCCAGACGGGCATTGGTCTGATCGACATCAGCGATGCTGCCGGCACCGCCCTCCTGGCGTTCTGTGAGCTGGCCGAGAATTTCGACATGGTCATCAATATTCATTTGTGCCAGGCCAACCAGTTCACGCTGGCGATATACACCCATGTGAGCGATGATGGCATCCAGAGCAATGGCCTCGGCATTATCAAAGGTTCGGTATCCGGCGGAAACCATCTTGGCTTCCTCGATCTCAACCAGGCTTCTGGTCTCCTTACCGTCGTAGAGCAGCTGGGAAAGGCGGATTGAGCCTTCCAGGCGATCATAGAAGTTGTGCTCATTGTCATTGCCCCGCGTAAGCGTATCGCTGTGGGCTTCGACGCCGTAGCCGAAAGCAGCATCGACTTGCGGATAGTAGCCACCCCGGGCACGGTCACGCTCGAAACCGATGGCTTCCTGGTTGGCTTGCAGTACTTTCAGACGAGGGTTGTATTCCAGTGCCGTAGCCACAGTGTCAGAAAGTTTCACCCTGGTGTCCTGTGCCGTGGCGTTGGCAGCCAGAAGCAAAGAAAACGACAGGATCATGCCAAATAACAGAGCATTTGCAAGCAACCCCTTTTTTGTCTTCATTTTTGACTCCTCATTTGCACATTTATGTTGTACGGTTTATGTTCAGAGGCACTTAAGATAACGTGTAAAGTCATACTTAGAGTTCATATATATATCAAAAATTTAGTACATGCCAAGCTATTATTGTCAAATGTTTTTAATACTTTAGCATAGGGTAAATCGCTTGAATTTTAAAAAATATACCGGCGAATCGTATTCACCGAATCAACTGGCTATAAATTTAGCATATAACTAGCTGGAATTGTAGGCGTTAAGCTGTTGTTTCGGTGCTTAGAGCAACAGGGAGATCCAAGCTGAGGGTCTCATCTGTTTGCACCTGTCGAGGAACCATGCCCAAAGAAAATATCCAAACTAAAGTACAGCCAGAGTTTGCCGAAGAGGTTGGAGCACAAGCGGAGCCTGCTCGCAAGCCTAACCCAAGACGCAGAGCCAGTGACTTCGTTTCGCCGGGACTGGTTGATTACGAGCCTCCGGTGTTGCGTTGCCTCTCTCTCGTGGCCGGCCTGCTGGGACGACCGGTTTCCACGGTAGCCCTCAAAGCCGGCATGCCACAAGGCCGGGAAAGACCTCCACTAGGCGTCTGCATCAGGGCTGCGGAGCAGGCGGGTCTGATGGTCCGTACCTTTCATAAACCACATATCGGCAAAATCTCTACGTTGATCATGCCCTGTATTCTGGTGCTGCAGAATGATCAGGCATGTGTCCTGGTCAGTTTGACGGATTCGCATGCCGAGGTGGTCTTCCCGCAGGGCGGCGGAACCAGTAAACGCCTGGCTCTGGAGCGGCTTCAGGAGCAGTATTCCGGTTACGTTCTTCTGGTACATCCGGAAGGGAAGCTGGACCGGCGTGCAAGCGAGCTCAGACTGGTCGATACCCGGGAATGGTTCTGGGGAACCATTTTCAAGTTTTACCCGATCTACAAACATGTACTGTTGGCGACAGTGATGGTCAATATCCTGGCCTTGGCCAGTCCACTGTTCATCATGAACGTCTACGATCGGGTGGTGCCGAACAATGCGTTCGATACGCTATGGGCTCTGGCGCTGGGAGTCTTCATTGCATACCTCTTTGATTTCCTGTTGCGAAACCTGCGGGGCTATTTTGCAGATGTCGCCGGCAAAAATGCCGATGTCATTATTGCCAGCAAATTAATGCAACAGATGACATCGATGCGCCTGGACCACAAACCGGAATCAGCCGGGACGCTGGCGAATAACTTGCGGGAATTCGAATCGCTGCGTGAATTTTTCAGCTCCACCACTCTGATGGCTCTGGTGGATATGCCTTTCATCTTCCTTTTTATAGCATTGATTGCCTATATCGCCGGTCCGCTGGCCTTTGCGCCGCTCGTGGCCGTGCCGCTCGTGGTGCTGGTCGGCTATCTCTTGCAGATTCCGTTTCAGCGGATTATCGAAAAAAGCTTTCGCGAGGGGGCGCAGAAAAATGCTCTGCTGGTTGAGGCGATTACCGGCATGGAGACGATCAAAACCAGTATGGCCGAAGGGCAGATTCAGAAGCGCTGGGAAGAAGTGATTGGACTGAATGCGAAATCGACAAGCAGGGCGCGCGCCCTCTCGAATTTCTCTGTTTCTTTCTCACAATGGTCGGCGCAATTGGTAAGTGTGGCGATCATCATCGGCGGGGTTTACCTGATTGCTGAAGGTGAGTTGACCCTGGGCGGCCTGATCGCCTGTAATATTCTGGTGGGTCGTGCGATGGCACCGCTCGGAGCGGTGGCTGCCATGTTGACGAGGCTGCAGCAGTCGCGCATGGCACTTAAGTCGCTCGACCTGTTGATGCGTCAGCCGAACGAACGACCTGTCGACCGTGAGTTCATTCAGGCTCAGAACCTGCGGGCATCAATCAGTTTTGAGGATGTCCATTTCCAGTATCCGAACAGCCAGACACCGGCATTGAACGGCGTTTATCTGAATATCAAGGCCGGAGAAAAGGTTGCCATCCTCGGCCGGACCGGCTCAGGTAAAAGCACATTAGGCCGCCTCTGCATGGGGCTCTACGAGCCGCAGAAAGGTTCCGTCAAGCTGGACGGCATCGATCTGCGGCAGTTGCATGTTGCAGACCTGAGAAGTTATATAGGCTATGTCAGCCAGGATAATTACCTTTTTTATGGAAGTATTCGTGACAATATCGCTTTCGGTGCACCTTATGTTGACGGCCCGGCAATTCTGAGTGCGGCAAACATGGCTGGCGTGACTGATTTTGTCAAAGGCCACCCCTCCGGGTTTGACTGGCAGGTCGGTGAACGCGGTATGAATCTTTCCGGTGGTCAGCGCCAGGCGGTGACGATTGCCAGAGCGCTGCTTCTCGACCCGCAAATCCTGGTGCTTGACGAACCGACCAGTGCCATGGACAACAATGCCGAAGCTCTTTTGCGACAGAGATTGTTGGAAACCCTGGAAGATAAGACCCTGCTGCTCTTTACACATCGCACCAGTCTGCTACATCTGGTGGATCGTGTGGTTGTGATGGATGCAGGCAAGGTTGTTGCCGATGGTCCCAAAGCGGACATTCTCAAGGCACTGAAAAGCGGCCAGGTTGGCGCTGCGAAACGATAGAGATACCCATTATGTCACGACACAAAGAGATAAAAGACGCATTTGAGCACAGGAGAAAACAGAGCCTGCTGAGCGCCTTCAGTGATGAAGATGACCTGCTTTTCATGAGCGAAGTCGATGCGGCCATTCATCGCAAAGGCAACTCAATCGCTTTTGTTGTCACCCTGGTGATTGCCCTGCTGATGGTCACCTTTGTCGTCTGGGCACATTTTACCGTGCTGGATGAGGTGACCCGTGGCATGGGGCAGGTGATTCCTTCCCAGAAGATTCAGACGATCCAGAACCTCGAAGGCGGCATACTTCAGGAAATGTCGGTTCAGGAGAACCAGATTGTCAATAAAGGGGATATCCTGATCCGCATCGATAACGCTCTGGCAGCGAGCCAGTATCGCGACGCATTTACCAAGGCCGCCGAGCATGAAGCGGCCATAGTGCGCTTGAATGCGGAAATCGATGTCAAGTCCAAGCTCGTCTTTCCGGATCAATTCAAAGAGACGGATCCACAGATACTTGCAGACCAGCAGTCGATTTTCAAGGCGCGACAGGAGCAATTGCAGGCGGAGCTCAATGTCCTGAAGTCGCAGCACAGCCAGAAGCAACAGGAAATCACCGAAATGCGCAGCCGCCAGGAGCAGTTGGAGCGCAGCCTGGAATTGGCCATACAGCAACGTAATATCGCCAAGCCGCTGGTTGACCAGGGCGTCTATCCGCGTGTCGACTACCTGGCGCTAGAACGAGATATCTCGTCGTTGCAGGGTGATATCGATGCCTTGCGCCTGGCGGTGCCGCGCATCCGCCAGGCGGCCAATGAAGCCAACCGCCGCATTGAGCAGCGCCTCGCCGAATTCAAGGCCACGGCGTTGGACGAAATGCACAGCCGTCGCGGGGAATTGAAGTCCCTGTGGGAAATCATGTCGGCCGGTGAAGACCGTGTCACCAGGACCGATGTGCGCTCACCTGTGCGCGGCACGATCAAGCAGATCAATCTCAATACCATTGGTGGCGTGGTGCGTCCCGGCGAGTCGATTCTCGAGATCGTGCCACTGGATGACACGTTGCTGATCGAAGCACGTATCCGTCCTGCTGATATTGCCTTCCTGCATCCCGGGCAGAAGGCCATGATCAAGATCACGGCCTATGATTTTTCCATCTTCGGCGGCCTGGAGGGAATCGTGGAAGCCATTAGTGCCGACACGATTGAGGAGGATAATGGCGAAAGTTTTTTCAAGGTCAAATTGAGAACGCGGAAAAACGCTCTCAGCTATCGTGGCGAAGACTTGCCGATTATCCCGGGCATGACAGCCAGTATCGACATCCTCACCGGCAAGAAGTCAGTGCTGGCCTACCTGCTGAAACCGATTCTGCGTGCCAAGCAGAACGCCCTGCGGGAACGTTAGCCGGGGAAAGGAAGATGTTGAGACTCCGTTGCTTCCTGTTTGTTCTGGCAATAAGCCTTCCTTTGGGGCTTTGGGGCTGTGGCTCCAAGGCCTCCGCCAAAGCTACTGAAGGTCAGTTCGCGCCGGTAGTTCCCCCCGGCAAAGGGCTGTTCCGCAGCCACGAATTCCGCAGCACATTGAAAGCTTTGCCTAACTGGACGCGGGTGATGACTACAGCAGAGACTCAGACGGAGGCTTTTTATGCCTGCAATGCGAGTAAAGAATCCTGCTCACCAGTCGCACTCAGTTGGCAGAAGATCATCCGGCAGAGCCTTGACCTTTCCGCAATGGAGAAGGTCAAGGCGGTGAACAGCTATTTCAACCGCTGGCCGTATCGTCTGGATATCGATGTCTACGGAGTCAGCGATTATTGGGCGACGCCGGGAGAGTTTCTCAAACTGTCCGGAGACTGTGAAGATTACAGCATCACCAAGTATTATGCCTTACGCAAGCTCGGCTTCGCTATCGATGATATGCGCATCGTGCTGCTCAAAGATAATATCCGGAACATTTCTCACGCAATACTGGTTGTCAATCTCGATGGTGAATCATATGTTCTCGATAACGTATCCAACCTGGTGCTCACGCACCTGAAGTATGAACACTATGTGCCGCAATATTCCGTCAATGAGTATTATCGTTGGGCCCATGTATCGCCTGGTACTTTACGTTAGGCAGGCCACATGACCAACAAGGAGAGGCAAGGAATGCAGGCAAAAGCTACGAAACTGACGATTTCCGGTTCGACAACGACTCCGGAATACCAGCCTGAGTCGAGGAAAATGGTGTTCTGGATCGGCCTTGGCATCATTGCGGCAGTTACGATTGCCGCCATCCTCTGGGTTGCCTGGGGGCTCAAGTTGAGAGAGCGGGAGTTCGAAGCTAACCTGCAGAAACGGCTTGAATTGATGGCCGCATCTCAGGTGCAGATGACCGAGGCCTTGCTCGAAACCTCAATTGACCAGGCCAACCGGGTCATCAATGCGGAGCTTTTCAAGCTGTATGCCGCAGAGGTCCACCTGGTTGAAGACGACGTCTCTCTGCTGGTCTCCGGCCCTCTTCCTGGTCTGTCTGCTGCCGATGAGGGCGTGGCCCAGCTCGCCGCGCAATTGCCGATGATGCAGAGTCTGCTGATTGAATTCACCCGAATCTCCGGTTACCTCGGGGCACGGGTGGTTAATCGCAGTGGCACGGTTTATATTGCCACAGACGCCACTACCACGCCCTTGCGTGCCGATCAGATGGCGTGGGTCAATCAGGTTTTGCAGAGCCATGAACCTGAGTTCGGGCCTCTCCGGAATACCAGCCTTGGCATAGTCCTGGAAGCGTTTCTGCCGATCTTTCCCCTGGAAGCGAGCGGTCTCGATAAGACACCGGTAGCAGTCCTGATGCTGACCAGGCTGGTGGGGGATCGTATCGATCAGATGAATTCCAGCAGTCTGCAGGAAAAAGGCGAGAGGATTCGCTTCGTGCAGAAAGTTGCAGAAGGTTACCAGGAAGTTGCACCCCGGCTCTCTGGAAAACTGCAGAGCATCAGTACACCTCTGGAAATGGATCGCAAAGAGCGCCTGCCATTTGCCCTCCGCTCGTCACTCACCGGAGAAACGAAAAGCTATTCGCTCGGCGTTCCGATCACTGGGCCAGACTGGTGGATCATCGTCGAAGCAGATTATGACCTGGCCCGTGAGGCCCTGCGTGGTCAGCAAAAATCCTTGTTGAGTATTGCTGCCCTTTTGATACTCTTTTTCGGAGTCGCCTTCGGTGCCGTCTGGGCTCTGCTGATCAGCAATCAGGAGCGCAAGGTTGCCAGGCACTTTGAACGCCTGGCCGAGGAGATTGAAAAGCAGCGGCAGTTGCTTGACCGGATCAACAACACCATTTCGGATTATATCGTCCTCAAGGATCTGCAGGGTCGTTATCTGTACGTCAATCCAGCTTTCGCAGAAGCAGTCGGCAGAGAGCCGCAGGAATTGATTGGCCTCGATAATGAGGCGGTATTCGGTTACGACACTGCACGTCGACTCGAACATTCAGATCAACAGGTTATAACCAGCGGCGAACCGTTGACTTTCAATGAACTGCTTTATCTCCAGTCCGAGCCGCATCATCTGCAGATATCGAAAGTCGCGTTGAAAGATGCCAATGGCAAACCTTCAGGGATCGTCTCGGTCATCCGTGATGTGACCGAGATTGTTGAGGTTCAGCGGCGTCATGAACAGGCAACGGCAAAAACTGTTGAAGCACTGGTCCGGGCCATAGAGCTGACGGACCCTTACCTGGCCGGGCACTCCCGCTTGATGGGCAGCCTTGGCGTTGAGGTTGCTAAGGCCTTGAATGCCAGCGACCTGGATATCGCAACAGTCGAAACTGCGGCCAACCTCTCACAGATCGGCAAGCTCTTTATCGATCGCAACCTGCTCTTCAAAGCTGAAGCTCTGACCGCCGAGGAGAAGAAGGAGATGGAGCAGCACGTCGAACATGCCGCTAAGGTTCTGGAGGATGTTGAGTTCGGGCTGCCCGTTTTCGAGGCCGTCTACCAGATGAACGAAACTCTGAATGGCCAGGGTTATCCAAAAGGTCTGAAGGGCGAGGCAATAGTGTTGCCGGCCCGTGTTCTTGCGGTTGTCAATGGTTTCTGCGCCATGGTCGCACCCCGTGCTTACCGTGGGGCGCGCTCGATCGATGAAACTCTGACAATTATTGAGGCTGGCAAGGATGCCTATGATCAGCGAGTCGTTGCTGTTCTCAGGGAAGTTGTGAAATCGTCTATTGGTGAGAAAATTCTGGCCAGACTCAGTCAGGATTGAGAAGAAGATCCTGGGATCTATAGTGGATCGCACCATTGTCACAGGTGAGCACTGTTTTGGCTAAACCGCCGGCGGTGGCTCGTCATGCGGTGGTGCCCTGGTAGCCTGAGTTCAATGACAATCTGTCGATGCCGGCAGCGAGGTTTTCCGAAGAATCCGGAAGCAGATTGCGAGAGTGTCCGGAATTGAGCAGGAAAATCAATGGCCGGAAGTCCTCTGGCGAACAATTCAACGTTTATTCTATAAATTTTTCTGGAAATGCCTTGACAATCTCGGGAGGCTGATTATATTTAGGCCTGCTTTTAGCACTCTCTTGCTTTGAGTGCTAACTTGATTATCCAGGCACGGATCTCAGGACAAACAAGAGAACTAATACCCCAGATCTTTTTCAGAAAGGAGAGCACAATTATGAACATCAGACCTTTGCATGACCGGATCATCGTAGAACGTCTCGAGGAGGAGACCACGACAGCGTCCGGTATCATCATCCCCGACTCTGCTAAAGAAAAGCCTCAGCAAGGCAATGTCATTGCAGTTGGCAAGGGCAAAGTGACTGAAGACGGCAAGGTTCTGCCTCTTGATGTCAAGGTCGGCGACAAGGTACTTTTTGGCAAGTATTCCGGTACCGACATCAAGATCGAAGGCAAAGAATTTTTGATGATGCGTGAGGACGACGTCCTCGGCGTTGTCGAATAAGACACATTACCCAACACCAATTACGGAGGATAAATTAGATATGGCTGGTAAAGAGATCAGATTCGGGCAGGAAGCCCGCGCAGCAATCCTGGAAGGGGTTAACGCCCTTGCCAACGCAGTAAAAGTCACCCTCGGCCCCAAGGGTCGCAACGTTGTTATCGCCAAGAGCTACGGCGCTCCATTGATCACCAAGGACGGCGTCACCGTCGCCAAGGAGATCGAACTGGAAGGCAATTTCGAGAACATGGGCGCCCAGTTGGTCAAGGAAGTCGCTTCCAAGACCTCTGACGTTGCTGGCGACGGTACCACCACCGCCACGGTTCTGGCCCAGTCCATCTACCGCGAAGGCGTCAAGCTGGTGTCCGCCGGTCACAACCCGATGGAGATCAAGCGCGGTATCGACAAGGCTGTGGAAGCCGCCGTTGCCTCGCTGAAAGAACTCTCCAAGCCGGTTAAAGACCACAAAGAGATTGCTCAGGTCGGCACCATCTCCGCCAACTCTGATGAGACCATCGGCAACATCATCGCCGAAGCTATGGAGAAGGTCGGCAAGGAAGGCGTTATCACCGTCGAGGAAGCCAAGTCGATGGAAACTTCCCTTGAGACGGTTGAAGGCATGCAGTTTGACCGCGGCTACCTTTCCCCTTACTTCGTGACCGATCCGGAGCGTATGGAAACGGTTCTTGAAGACGCTCTGATCCTGGTTCACGAAAAGAAGATCAGCAACATGCGCGACCTGCTGCCGATTCTCGAGCCGGTTGCCAAGCAAGGTCGTCCTCTGCTTATCATCTCTGAAGACGTCGACGGCGAAGCCCTGGCCACCCTGGTGGTCAATAAACTGCGCGGCACTCTCAATATTGCGGCTGTCAAGGCTCCCGGTTTTGGTGATCGTCGTAAAGCGATGCTTGAAGATATCGCCATCCTCACCGGTGCTCGCGTGATCTCCGAGGAAGTCGGTCTCAAACTGGAGACTGCAACTCTCGACATGCTTGGTAGCGCAAAGCGCATTGTCATCGACAAAGACACCACCACGATCATCGACGGCGCCGGTTCCGAGACGGATATCGCTGGCCGCGTTAAAATGATTCGTGCCCAGATTGAAGAGACCAGCAGCGACTACGACAAGGAAAAACTTCAGGAGCGTCTCGCCAAGCTGGTCGGCGGTGTTGCTGTGGTCAAGGTCGGCGCTGCCACCGAAACCGAGATGAAAGAGAAGAAGGCCCGCGTCGAAGACGCTCTGCACGCGACCCGCGCTGCGGTTGAAGAGGGCATCGTCCCCGGAGGCGGTGTGGCCCTGATCCGCGCGATCGAAGCGGTTGCCAAGATAAAGGTCTCCGGTGAGCAGGAGTTCGGAGTGAATATCGTCAAGCGTGCTCTTGAAGAGCCGCTGCGCCAGATCGCCGCCAACGCAGGTCAGGAAGGCTCGATCGTGGTTAATGAAGTCAAGAAACACAAAGGTGCTTACGGTTTCAACGCTGCGACTGATGAGTACACTGACCTGGTCAAGGCCGGCATCATCGACCCGACCAAAGTAGTGCGCTATGCTCTGCAGAACGCCGCTTCGGTCTCCGGCCTGATGCTGACCACCGAGGCCTGCATCGCTGATAAACCTTCCAAGAATGAAGGTGGCGGCGGCATGCCTGATATGGGCGGCATGGGCGGTATGGGCGGCATGGGCGGTATGGGCGGAATGATGTAATCCCAAATCGTTCACGAACAACAAAAAAAGCTCTCCGGTTTTCCGGGGAGCTTTTTTTGTTGGTGATTTAAGTTGTTTCCATCCGGAAACTCCGGACAACACAAGCACAGTTTCCGATCTGGAAACGGCCCTTCAGACAATCATTCCCAGTGATTCACTCCTTGGCATGGGGGCGACAGTAAAGCGTTGTTCGCCGTCCGCAGTTTCTGCCAGGAGTTCGACTTCAGCCTGATCCTTGCCCTTGCCATACGAGGCAACGATAGCTGCGGCAACCCGCAGGTCATCTTCAACAGGTTGCCCGGAAACCAGGCCCAAGGGTCCCGATAGGCCTATAACACGCAGTACGACGTAATTGCCTTGAGCTGCTTGCCGGATCGATTCGTTATCCTTTTGATGCCTGCCGAGGGTTAGCTTGGCATGCATTGAAAGACGAAACTGGCGACCGATCTTGAGCAGCTCAACATCGTCGACCGTACAGTCCGGCTGGTGGTTGAACAGGTCACGCAGGCGGTCGGAGAAATGAATCTCAGTCAGCAGGCAACCACCGCCCGATGAGGGAAAATCTGTTAAGCCCCACTCTTTGGCAAGTGCTTCCTGGGGCCTGCGTGAGCGCCCCTGAATGTCAAGGAGTTGATTCCGATCGACCAGGCCCTGCTCTTCGATGGAGGTGATTGGCAAAATCTTGGCACTCATCGGTCGGAGAATCCTGTCCGGGTGGCCTGAATAGTTGGCTACCTTGCGCAGTGCCTCGGAGTTTTGACTCATCGGCCGTTGACCAAGGACTTCCCCGGAAAAGAGAAAGTCAAAGCCTTGTTCAACCATAATCTTGCCGGCCAGGCGAAACATCATGGCATGGCAGTCAATGCAAGGGTTCATGTTCTTGCCATAGCCGTAATGCGGATCTTTGACCATATCCAGATGAATCTTGCTGATATCCTCGACAATCAGGGGGATGTCCAGCTGGCGTGCCATGCGTTCAGCCTTGCTGCTGCCAAAAAATGGTGTGACAAAAGCGATAGCAGTGACATCGACTCCCTGGCGTTTCATACACAGGGCAGCCAGGCTGCTGTCAAGGCCTCCAGAAAGGAGTCCCAAGGCTTTGCTCATAATGTCTCTCCGTGTTCCTTGCAGGTTGAATGAAATGCGGTTGATAGCATGATGATACCCTGAATATCAAGTTTTAATCCAGTTTGTGTCTGAAGGCATTCAACTTGACAATGAAAAGGCCCCTCTGCCAGAATGAGCCGCGATTTGCAGGGAGTGAACAGCCACAGTTTAAAATGTCCGGGAAAGCATATGGCCAAAATTGATTCACTGTTCAAGATGATGAAACAGCAGGGCGCCAGCGACCTGCATATCTCCACTGGTGCGCCACCTCTGTTTCGCCTGCACGGTGAGATGGAGAAGCTCAATTATCCTCCCCTGAGTGATCAGCAGGCCCGTGGGCTGCTGTATGAAATTCTGACCAAGGAACAGTGCGCAGAATTCGAATCGAACCTTGACCTCGACTTTGCCTATGCCTTGCCGGAAGTGGCGCGTTTCCGGGGGAATCTGCTCGAGACTCACAGGGGGATCGCCGCCGTCTTCCGCATTATTCCGACGAAAATACTGACTGCTGATCAACTCGGTCTTCCAGAAGGTGTGCGTAAACTGACCAAGCTGAAAAAGGGCCTGGTGCTGGTCACCGGGCCGACCGGCAGCGGTAAATCAACCACTCTTGCGGCAATGATCGACCTGATCAACAAGACCCGCCGCGAGCATATCCTGACCCTTGAGGATCCTCTCGAGTTTATTCATGAGAATCAACTGTCACTCCTCAATCAACGGCAGATAGGCAAACATTCGCAATCGTTTGCCAATGCTCTGCGGGCTGCCTTGCGCGAGGATCCCGATGTCATTCTGGTCGGTGAGATGCGCGATCTTGAAACGATCTCCCTGGCGATGACTGCCGCTGAAACCGGGCACCTGGTCTTCGGCACCCTGCATACCAACTCGGCTCCGAAAACCATTGACCGTATCATCGATGCCTTTCCCAAAGATGCCCAGGAGCAGGTGCGTACCATGCTCGGCGAGAGTCTTAAAGGGGTTATCTGTCAGCAGTTGCTGCGAACAGCCGATGGCAAAGGTCGTGCCGTTGCCATGGAAATCCTGATCTGCAACGCTGCGGTTGCCAACCTGATCCGTGAAGGCAAAACCTTCCAGGTGCCGTCAATCATGCAGACGGCAAAAGGTGAGGGCATGCAGATGATGGATCAGCACGTCCTGGAATTACTTAAATCCAAGCATATCAGTGGCGAGGAAGCTTATCGCTGCTGCCTTGACAAGAAGGCATTCGAGCAGTACCTGCCGATGCAGAAACGCTGATTGAAACACCTTCGCGTATTGTCCGATTGCCTGTGCCGGTGTTAGTATGGATAAGATAATAAGTGAGGCTGGCTGAGGAAACCTTGTGCAAGACCAATTCGGTCGAACAATTGAATATCTGCGTCTGTCAGTAACCGATCGCTGCAACCTGCGCTGCCGTTACTGCATGCCTGAAGCGGGCGTTGCGGAGCTCTCACACGCAGATATCCTGCGTTACGAGGAATTGCTGCGGGTTGTCGCTGCAGCCTGCAGATTGGGAATCCGCAAGGTCCGTGTGACTGGTGGCGAACCGCTGGTGCGCCGTGGCATTGTCAAGTTTATTGCTCAACTGGCGGCGCTGCCGGAAAAGCCGGAAATAACTCTGACCACCAACGGCCTGCTCCTCGCAGAGCACGCCGAAGCTCTCAAGACCGCCGGTCTGTCGCGCGTCAATGTCAGCCTTGACACCCTGCGTCCACAGCGCTTCGAGGAACTGACCCGCCGCGCCGGCCTGGAACAGGTCCTGGCTGGAATAGCAGCTGCCGAAAAAGCGGGTTTGCTGCCGATAAAGCTCAATGTCATCCCCTTTGCTGATTTCAACGACGACGAGATCCTGGATTTTGCCCGGCTGACGCTGGAACACCCTTGGGATATCCGCTTTATCGAATTCATGCCGATCAGCTCTGATCTGGACTATGCTTCCCGGGATGGCTTGCCGATGGGGCAGGTAGAGGCGCGTCTGCAGACACTGGGAAACCTTGAAGCCATTTCCCGTCAGGAGAATTCCGGCCCGGCCATCATGTACCGCCTGTCTGGGGCCAAGGGTCGGATCGGGCTGATCCCCTCAGTCTCCGGGCATTTCTGCGGCGAATGCAACCGCCTGCGGTTGATGGCTGATGGCAGGGTGCGCGGCTGCCTCTTTGATAACCAGGAAACCGATCTCAAGCAGGTTCTTCGGGATGGCAGCGATGACCATGCCCTGGAACAAGTCCTGCTGACGGCTGCCTGCGCCAAGCCGGAAAAGCACCTGATCAATGACAAGGACTTCGCGACACCCTCCCGGCGCATGCACGGCATCGGCGGTTAGGGGAACAGAGGCTGGGGGCTGGGGGCTGGAAAGAACTGAATGAACAGACAACGGCCCGCCGGGTATCTGGCGGGCCGTTGTCTGTTCGCACTTCGCGCTACTCTCTAACTCTCTGGTGCTACTGCTTGATATGACAGCGTGCACAATTGCTCTGGGCGTCAAAAGCGCGCTTGCCGTTGTGGCAGACACCACAGAGCTTGCCGGCGTAGATCTCATCCATGGTGATTTTGACCGTCCCCTGTTTCATCTTTGGGAACATCTCCGAGTTATGGCAATCCTTGCACTTGTTGCCTGCTTCCTTATGCAGAGTCCCATCGAATTTCACCACGCCCATGGGGCTGTCGCTGAACTCCATGGTTTTTCCCGCGGGGACGGCCAGCGCCACTCCTGAACACAGAAACAGGGTTGCCACAATCAGCAAAATCAGTTTTTGCATGGGTCACTTCTCCTTGATATAAATGTTAAAGGTTGCAGGTTGAACGTTCACAGGCGAGCATATTTTAACAGCTTGCCAGGTGTCCGCAATGCGACAGCATAGTTTTACAGTCTTATAACCAAAATATAGGTTAGCCACAAAAGCATCAAGACATTGAGTAAATTCTTGATTTTCTTCAAACCGCGATGTAGCGAGGTAGAAAATATATATCTTTACCCTGTAAAATACACTGCTTAGTTACACTGCTTGGTGCCTTTATGTCTTGGTGGCAAACAAAATCTTTTTTGGGTTATAGAACCGTAGATTTATCCCGGTAAATCCCGATCGGGCAGGGCTTCAGCTAGCAGTTCGAGGATGTGAACCGATCGTTGACCGCCATCGGCATGATTGATGCTGTCCTGGAGCTGCATGATGCAGCCCGGGCAGTCGGTTGCCACCAGTTGCGCACCGCTGGCCTCAATATTAGCCGCCTTCCTGGCGCCGATCTTTTTACTGGTTTCATAGTGGTAAACCGAATAAGTCCCTCCCAGCCCGCAGCAGGTTCCTGCCTCCGGCATCTCTACAAATTCCACCTGCGGAAGAGCCTTGAGGATCTGGCGCGGTTCCCTGGTGATCCCCTGGGTACGAAGGTGACAGGGGTCGTGGTAGGTAACCTTGACGCGGGTTTCGGCTTTCGGCAGGGCCGCCAGTTTTTCCGGCAGGCCGTGGTTGGCCAGGAATACGAAGATATCCATGGTTTTTGCCGACAGCTCTGCAAACTCCTCGCCCATCTCCGCGTAGATCTTGCCGAGACCAGCATTACACGAGGCGCAGGCCGTGACGATATGATCCACAGGGTGACGACTCAGCGCCGCCAGATTTTGCTCAGCCAGTTTTTCCACGGTTTGCGCAGCCCCGGCACTGACTGCAGGCAGCCCGCAGCAGGCCTGGTCCTTGGGAATGATGACCGTTACATCGAGAAATTTCAGGGCCTTAAGAAAGGCTTCACCGATAGCCGGATACATATAGTTGATGCCGCAGCCGGTGAAAAACAGCACAGTTGGCTGCTGCGGATCGCCGAGGATGATCTCCGGCACCCTCTCGCGAAATGGCTTCGCGGCAACAGGTGGCAGAGTGCGATCCTGCTCGAGGTACGGGACAGGAAAACGCAGGCGCAAACCACTGTTCTCAGGAAGTTTTTTAAAGAGTAAAGATGACAGGGTGCCACCGGATTTGGCCAGCAGATTCATCAGCTTCGGCCGGCCTAGAACGGCAGCGACGCCCTTGCCGAACGTTGAGAGGCCTTTCTGCTCGGCAATCCGGCGCCTGGCGGCTGCAACAATATCCTCTGTCGGGACCTTGTTGGGACATTGTGCACAGCAACTGCCGCAAAGCAGGCACTGACTCATGTCCTCCAGCACTTTGGACTCCAGGTCAATGTCACCTTCCAGCACCGAGTGCGCCAGAGCGACCTTGCCGCGGGCCACGCGTCCTTCACGCTTTTCGACAGCAAACACCGGGCAGTGGGCACGGCAGGCTCCGCACTTGACGCACTGTTCGATCTCTTCGCGATAATCTTCCAGATCTTTCAACTTAGCCATATCAAAACCGGTTGCTGGGGGCTTGGGGCTGGCGACTGGTTGTTGATATAAATTCCAGTCCCCATTCTCCAGTCTCCAGTCCCTGCTTAATCCAGAAAAATCTTGCCTGGATTGAGAATGTTGTTGGGATCAAGCGCCCGCTTGATCGTTTTCATGTAGGTAGCTGCGGCCGGAGTGATCTCCAGGGGGATATAGGCGGCCTTGGCGATGCCGACACCGTGCTCGCCGCTCATGGTGCCGCCCAGTTCCAGCGCGCCCTTGAAAACCTCTTCAATGGCTTTTTCGGCTTTGTGCAGCTCTCCGGGGACTTTCTTGTCGATCATAATATTGACATGGATGTTGCCGTCGCCGGCATGGCCGAAGTTGACGATCGGAATGCCGTACTTCTCGGCGATGGTGTCAACCTTGCGGATCATCTCCGGCACCTTGCTGCGCGGTACGCAGATGTCTTCATTGAACTTGTCCGGGTTGACCTTGCGCAGCGACGCCGAAACCGAACGGCGAATCTGCCAGAGGGCTTCACTCTCCTCAGGAGTCGTGGCAACCCGGGTCTCGACCACACCGAGGGGTTGAATGAGCTCGGTAATCCGCGTGACCTGCTTGTCGAGAAACTCACGGTCGCCGTCAACCTCGATAATCAGAACGGCCCGTGCCCCGGTGGGGACGTCAAGGTCAGTCGCCTGACGCACACAGTCGAGGGTCCGGCCATCCATAAACTCGAGGGTGGTCGGAATGATCTTGTCGCGGATGATTGCCGAGACCGCCTGTGCGGCACCATCGATTGAAGCGAACAGCACAAGCATGGTCTTCTTCGCTTCCGGCAGCGGCAGCAACTTGATGACGATGCGGGTGATGACACCCAGCGTCCCTTCGGAACCGCATAGCAGTTTGGTCAGGTCGTAACCGACGACACCTTTCATGGTCGGCCCGCCGGTTGTGATGATGTCGCCGGTCGGGGTAACGACTTCAAGGCCGATAATGAAATCTTTGGTGACGCCGTACTTGACACAGCGTGGGCCGCCGGCGCATTCGGCAACATTGCCGCCCAGGGTCGAAAATTTCAGCGAGGCCGGGTCGGGAGGGTAGAAAAGCCCGACTTTTTCCACCGCCTGCTGGAACGTCTCGGTGACTACGCCCGGTTGCACGACGGCAATCAGGTTCTCCTCATCAATTTGCAGAATCCTGTCCAGACGTTCCGTACAGAGAACGATGCCGCCTTTGGTCGGCAGAGAACCGCCGCTGAAGCCGCTGCCGGCTCCGCGAGGGAAGACCGGAATCAACTCACGATTGGCCAACTTCAGGATGTCGCTGATCTCTTCTGCCGAACCGGGATGTACGACCACTTCGGGGAGAAAACTCTGTTGAGTGGCGTCGTAGGAGTAGCAGATCCGGTCAGCCTTTTCTGTCGAAACGTTCGCTTTGCCGACGATGGCTTGCAGCTCATTTATGATTTGTTCAGAAAGCATCTATCCTGCCTTTTAAAGATGGAATCAAGATCCAAACAATAACGAAAGAATAACCGAAACATAAAATGTCAATGCGGGGGTGCGGAGGTGCGGAAAAGCATTTACAAGGGCATTTTCTGCCGGGTTATTTTTCTGCGTCTCCGTGTCTCCGCGTTAAACCGTTTGGTCACTGTTGAGATTAACCCTTCCCGTTATTTAATTACCGGCAAAATCGTCCCGCCATCCGGGATGACCACGATCTGCGGATTCTCCGGTAGCTGTTTGTAAGCCATCTGCAGGGCCTCGTCAAGGGAATCGGCTTTCTCCATGCCCATCTTCCCGGTTTGCTTCTGATCGAATTCACTGATCAGGATAACCCGCCAGGTGCGGGCCTTGCTCAGGGTAGACCAGGCAGTCTGGCCGTTGATTTCGTAATGGCTACGCAGGGCTTTTTCGAAGACGTCCAGATCTTCGTAGTTGAACCAGTCGAAAAAACTGTCATTGCCGAAACCGTCCGGGCAGGCGGCCAGCAGGATCACGGTACCACCCGGGCGCACGGCCTGTACTCCGTAATCGAGTGCCTTGTGGGCCTGGATGAAATTGATGTCCTTGGGGTGCCCGCCACAGGAAACAATCGCCAGGTCGGCCGGCTGATCAAGGTGAGCCGTGTAGAGCTGCTGCGCCAGGTCGCAACCTGCAAGGTGCGCCTGTTCGAGCTCACCACAGAAGACCCGGGCAATCTGTTTGTCGGTTGTCAGCACCGTGTTCAGCAGAAAGTCCGGTTTGATTCTTTTTGCCGCTTCAAGGATCGCCTGGTGTACCGGGTTGCCAACCAGCCTGGCTGTGCAGGCTCTCGTGTTGCGACCTCCCTGCTCCGGCGGGTTGAAAATGGCAAAGTGGGTCGCCATGCAGGTGGCACGGCTGGCGACGCCGGGAACCAGGCTTTTGCGACCGCCGCCATAACCGGCAAAATAATGCAGGCCGATGGTGCCGGTCACGATCACCCGGTCTGCTGTCACGACGCGTCGATTGATCTGCACTGGCAGTCCGGATGAGGTCTGGCCGAGGTCAACCAGCTGTTGTGGATCGTCGCATTCGTGATCATAGACTGCGATGCGGCCATAGAGAGACCCGAGAATTTTCCGATGTTCGTCTGCCGTTTGTTTGCGGTGGATGCCGAGTGCGATGACAATTTCAATGTCCCGGTCGGCAATACCGCAACGGTTCAGCTCTTCGACCAGAATCGGCAGGTAGAGTTCGCTGCCGGTGTAGCGGGTAATATCTGAAGTGACGATAGCCACGCGTTCGCCGACTGCCACGATCTTTTCAAGAGGCGGTGAGGCGATCGGGTTGGCCAACGCACGGCGAATTTCATCGGTTGGATCAGGCAAATCGTCACAAGAGCTGCCGGTGAGGAGCTGGGCCTGCAGTTCGAGCGACAATGTTTCCGAGCCATATTTCAGCATTGCTTTGGACAAATCCACTCCTTGTCGTCACTTTACCAATAATAGGCTTTCTCGGTATTGTAGCGCAAGTAGATGGCTGTTTGTTGTTTCTCTTGTCGTCTAAACACAAAAAGATCCCTGCCTTGCAGCAGGGATCTTTTTGGTATGCCAGCAGCTACCCTAGGAGGGAAGGCGGCTCGGCAATGTCTGTGAACCATGAGCTTCTTGCAAAAAGGTTGTCATCCCAGAAAGCCTCTATCGGGGATCCAGCTTTTCGAGTCACTTAGAACCCGGATTCACGAACAGAACCGGTTCGGAAATGACAATTTTTGGACTTTAGCAAGCGCCACGCTATTGATCTACTCTTGAATACCGTAATGAGCCTCATCGACAGGGGCTACCCTGCCAGGTGCATGGCAGAGGGTACAGGTTGCAAAGCCATTGTCGGTGTTCGCGTTGATGTGAGCAGTGGCCAGGTCACTGTCATGACAGCTGCCGCAAGCACGGGAACCGTACAGCCAGAAGTCAGCTTCAGTCATCGCTGCATTCGACTCATCATGGCAAACCCGGCAGTCAGAAGCCTTGGGTGTTCTTGAGTCGGAGGGGATACCACTCGGATACTGGAGTCCATCATAAATATGCCCGGTTATAGCGTCAGCAGCGGCATTGACCCGGTAACCGTTTTCCAGATCTTTGCCCATGTGAATCTTGTGAACAAGACGCTCCAGCTCGACCGAAGAGGAGCCCTCCAAGGCCGCATCAGTTGTCAACAGAGTGCCCAGACCAGTAGGTCCTGAGTAGGGATCAAAGCTATTCTGGTTGTGGCAGCCGACACAATATTCCAGGGCAAACCCTGCGTGCAGCTGGCTGTCACCGTGACATTTGCTGCAAGCGTCGCGGCTGACGATATTGCGGGTTTCGGCGACGTTGCCGGCCGGTACGAAATCGAAGAATGCATTGGTCTTGTTGTTGGTGATGCCTATGGCAACGCGATGGGTCAGCGTGGGCTCATAGCTCACCGGGTACTCCATTTGTGTCAGTCCGTTTGCCGGGAGGTAGTCACCAATAATCCCGGAGGAGCTGTTGTGGGCATGGGTGATGTTGTTGATGTCACCAGTCCCATCAGGGTTGAAAGTGTCGGAATTCAGCAGTGCGAACTTATAGGTGTAAGTGCCGTCGCCATTGTTGGTCAGAATGCCGCCATCCGAGACCGCTTCGGTCCGTCCCTGAATGACCGGGGCCATGGTGGCATCCTTGGTCCTGACCTTGCTCAGGTAACTCTGCCAGTAGCTAGGTGTGCCGGTCGTCGATGGCACCAGTTTCGCCAGGGTGAAAGAAGCCGCCGTAAGGTCAGCCTTGACCACACCGTTTTCATTCACGCTGAAGGCTACGGTCACGCCGCCGTCGACATCGACTGTTACGCCACTGATCGTGGCTTCAACCGGACGCTGGCTGGCATCGTCGCGGGCTGCAGGTTTGTGCGCAACGGTGATATGTATCGGCGAAGTATTCCCGACGTGACACGCAGTACACAAAGTGTTGTCAGTAAGTGTGATGTGGATTTTATCAGCAACACCCTTGATGCCAGTGTACGCCGTCCCATCAAATTTGACAGTGGTATGGCAGGAATCACAAGCGGCCATGGTTGGCTTGGTTTCCCAATTATCAGCTTGCGCCACAGTGTTGTGGCACTTGGCACAGTTGACGATCGTGCCGGGATAGGCAAATGGATACAAAGGAACGTTCGCAACGGGGTCGGTATTATGTTCTATACTCCAGTTTTCTCCATGACCACTCCAGTGCAGGGACCCGAGAGTGACCGCATTGCCGGTGTGGATCTGGTGGACCATGGTGACCATATCGGCTTCATGATCGGCTATAGTGGCATTGTAATTGGGGCTGTGACATACGACGCAGGTCTCGGTGTCGTTGCGACCATAGCCGTGAATCGTCACGCCGTAGCCATGGCACTCTTTGCAGGATGCATCGTTAACCACATCCTTGCCGGCGGCGACTTCGGTGGTCGGATCGGCGATTTCAAAGTCATAGCTTTTGACGATGGTGTTGAATCCGCTCTTGGCCATACGGATTATACCGCGCTGTGTGGTTGTTCCTGCAGGAACATCGCTGGCAAGTTTATCAGAAGTCAACAGGTAGGTGCCGGACGGACCTTCGACCAGCGAGGTATCGGTCACTCCTGTCCAGTATTGCCATTCGTCGGAATCTCCGTTGGCTCCTGCAACCAACCCGGCCAGATAGATGGTCGAGTCGGCGGTCGTCAGTCCGGTGACGGCATCGGCGCCGTCGGTGACATCGAAACTCGCGGTGACAAAACCGCCGGAATCGATACCGAAGGCGAGGTTGTCAACCACCAGGGTTTTGATGGCGAGCGGAGCAAGGCCAACACCATCCTGTCCATCTTGCCCAGGAAGTCCATCCTCTCCAGGAAGACCTTCCTGACCAGGCTGACCTGCGACACCGTTGAGGCCATCATCACCATCATCACCCTCACAACCGGCAAGGCCGACCACCAGGGCAAAAACCAGCAGCAAGGCAAATAATCTGTTTTTCGTCAGCAATTTAAGCATGTCTTCTTCTCCTTCTTCGAGTTAAATAAAATACTGCAATCCAGTGTTTGGAACCTCTGTGCCAAAACTAGTAACCATAACGCAATTCCTGGGCCAATGGAAAAAATGATGTAAACTCAATGTGTTAAAGAGTAACGATGTCAGATGAAACATTAAATTGTTCAATATCCGGCGTGCGCAGGATAGCTTTTCAGGAAATACGCAGTCACCGCAGCAATCGTGGCAGAAAGCTGCACGTTGTTTGTTCAAATACCGGCGTACAGAGGCCGCTTGACAGGTCAGTTCAAAGCAGAAGGGGGCGCTGCCATGTTGTGTGAATATCGTTTTTCCCTCTTCTTACAGGGGTTCAACGGCTAATGAGGCGATTTTGGAATGTATTTTTTTGCGAGGTGGAATTTGTTCAATATCCGGCGGTCAGCTTGGTCAGCTTCAGGAGGGCTTGTGAATACCGAGTTTTTCCATTTTGCTATAGAGGGTGCCACGTGCAATGCCGAGGGCCTCGGCGGCATGAGTCAAGTGCCAGTCTTTCTGTTCCAGAACGGTACGAATGAGGGCTGCTTCTGCAGCCACCAGGGAGCTGTTATGGAGAGTGAGGGTAAAGTCTGCGTTTGTGGCAGCACGGATGCTTGCGGGTAAGTGCTCAGGCAGAATTTTGCGTTCATGGCAAAAAATCACGGCATGCTCCAGGGTGTTGGCCAACTCGCGCACATTGCCGGGCCAGTGATATTCGCAGAGCACTGATAACGTTGTTTTGGCGAGTCCGGCAATATTTTTCCCTGATTTATGTCGATATCTGTCGAGAAAGAAGTTCGCCAGCAGAGGAATATCTGATTTGCGGCTGCGTAGCGGCGGCGCAGTGAGAGATATGACGTTGATGCGGTAATAGAGATCCTCGCGGAAGGTTTTGTCTTTAATGGCGGCAGGTAAATCCTTGTTGGTGGCACAGATGATGCGGGTATCAACCTGGATGGTTTCGGTGCCGCCGACGCGCTGAAAGTTGCCCAGTTCAAGAACGCGCAGCAGAGCGACCTGGGTCTGTATGGGGATGTCGCCGATCTCGTCAAGAAAGATAGTTCCTCCCGAAGCCGCCTCGAAATAGCCAGGTTTTCGGGCCGCCGCTCCGGTAAAGGCCCCTTTTTCGTGACCAAAGAGCGCACTGTTGATCAGAGTTTCAGTCAGGGCGGCGCAGTTAACCCGGATAAAGGGTTTTGGCTTGCGGGCGCTGCGGACATGAATGGCCTCGGCGATGAGTTCTTTGCCGGTGCCGCTTTCGCCACATATGAGGACTGTGGCATCGGTTTGTGCCACCTGACGGATTTTCTCGAAAATTTCAAACATGGCCTGGTCTCTGCCGACCAGGTTTGCAAAACGAAACTCTTTATCCGGAGTCAGCGAAGTTTCTCTCAGCAACTGCTTGTGCTGGATGATTTTGTCGAGTTGCCGGCGGATCATCTCCATATCCAGCGGCTTGAGGATATAGTCATAGGCGCCGGTCTTTATGGCTTTGACCGCTTCTGCTGTGGAATCGACTCCCGTCAAGATCAGCACAAAGGTGTCTGGATGGCGCTGCTGAATCTGCCTCAGCAGTTCCATCCCGTCCATGTGCGGCATGAGTAAATCGGTAAAGACGATGTCGGCTACGGTTTGCTGTAGCAGGCGCAGGGCTTCCTCGCCACTTTCTGCGGTGGTGATGTGAAACCGCTCATCATCGATCATTGCACGGCGAAACAGCCGGCAATAGGCCGCCTCGTCATCTACATATAGAATATGCATTTTGGGGGCATGCATGCTGGCTTCACCTCGACTGCTCAAAGAATTGCTCCATGTGATGTAGAGCTTGTCTGTCGGCTGGACCGCACCGCATCGCCGATCACCTTGCGCAACTCCTCTGCCCGCCAGGGTTTGCGCAGAATGCGAAAAAGATGTTTGTTTTCCAGAGACTGCTTCACTATCGGGATGTCGGCAAACCCACTGAGAATGATGAAGACGGCCTCAGGGCAGATCAACTCCGCCTGTTTTAGAAATTCCATGCCGTTCATGCCCGGCATGCGATAGTCTGACACAATGACCTGCATGGGCCGGTGCTCCTGAAGGAACTGCAGTCCTTTTGACACCGTCAGGGCGCAGTGAATTTCTATGTTCTCGTCGAGGAGTTGTCGCCTGATGACATTGAGAATGTTGATTTCGTCATCCACGCACAAAAGGCGGATTATTTCAGGCATTAGTGGATTCCAGACCATAAAGGGGAAGGCGGATGGTGAATGCTGTTCCCTGGTTAACTTCGCTGGCGACACGGATTTCTCCCCGGTGCTTCTTGATGATGTCATAGACAATGCTCAACCCCAGGCCGGTGCCGACGCCGGTGTCTTTGGTCGTGAAAAAAGGTTCGAATATGCGTGTAAGGTTTTCCGGAGAGATGCCTCCTCCGGTATCCCCAATGGCAACATAGATATTGTTCTCGTCCGCCCAGGTCTTGATGGAAATCTCCCCCCAGCGTTCGATCGCCTGGGCTGCATTGAGCAGTAGATTCATGAAAACCTGGTTGAGCTGCTGTGGATGGCAGAACAGTTGCGGCAGTTGACCGTAGTGCTTTTTGAGATCGGCCTTGTAGCGCAGTTCGTTCCTGACGATGCCGATAGTACTTTCCAGGCATTCATGGATATCTGCTAAACGGGCCTCCGTTTCATCGATGCGCGAAAAACCCTTCAGGTTGAGAACGATGCGGTTGACCCTGTCTGTTCCCTCGAAGCATTCTGCCATAACAGCCGGAAGCTCCTCAAAAATATAGTTGATTTTTAACTTTTTGCGGGCCTCGGTCACCTGGACCAGATTGTCACCGGCTACGTTCTTTTGCAATGCGTCGCTCTGGATTTCAACAAACCCAACAACCTTTTTCCAAAAATCTTCAAGCACTTCGAGATTCCCCGCGACAAAGCCTATGGGGTTGTTGATGTCATGGGCGACGCCGGCAGCGAGTTGACCGATGCATGCCATCTTGCCCTGCTGCAGGATGGTGGCCTGCTGCGCCTGCAGATTTTTGTAAGCTTCCTCCAAGGCCATTCGTCCCGTCTCGATTTCCAGATTGAGTGTATGCAGTTCTCTGGTTCTTTCCGTGACGCGCCGCTCAAGATGTTCGTTCAAACGGGTCAGTTCGTCCTCGGCACGCCGTCGCTCGGTTACCTCAATTTCAAGCTTTTCGTTGGTCTTCGCCTGGTTCTCCAGCTCCTGTTGCAGGCGGTCTTGCGAATCGGCGAGCTGTTTGTCGACGCGACCGAGAATTCGATAGGCAAAGGCGAACAAGCAGGTGCTTAAGAGCAGACTGAAAGCAACAACCTGAGTAATGAAAGTGCGAAAGGCAATAACATCTTCGGTGATGTCATGCAACAGGACGAAGTCGCCAACGGTGCGTTGCGCTGCATCCTGTAGAGGGAAGGATCGGCCTCTAAAGGTTCGTCCCTCAATTTTTATCAGTGAGCCCTGCTCTTGTGAGATGGCGTCGTCTGACAAGATTATCGCCGCGCTATCCTCCGGTATGGTCACAGTCTGGTCGATGAGCACTTTATCGTTCAGAATATTCCAGTTGGCGCTGCGGCCGAGCATGCGCATGCCTTCTTCCCATGAGTTTCGTACGAGGAATTCCTTGTCGATGGTGACCAGAAAATCGATGTCAGTAGCGTTCTTGAGTTCTCGCAGGATGGGATCAATTTCCTGGCCGAGTTCGATATAGCCGATTAATTCCTGGCCAACGTGCCAAGGGTAGACCAGTCGCAGGGTAAAGGTCCCGTTTCCTCCCAGTTCCAGGCCTGCAACTGGATGGTCTTCGGCCATGGCGCGCTGCATGGTGAAGCGATGGGGGGCTTCCGAGATGTTTTCAGGTTGGTATACCCTCAGAAAATTGTGTCCGTTGCGATCATGGAAGTAGAAATGGGTGATCTGCTGTTGAAGATACAGGCGATCAAGCAGAAGTGAACCGTGCTGCAGCAACTGTTCGCGATCAAGATTCAGCATGGCGTTTTGAAAGCGCTGCTGATCGGTGATGAAGGCGACGATGGAATTCATGGAGCTTGTATGGGTGGCGACAAGACTCTGTAGGATACTCTGCACTCGCTCATAGCGGCTTGTCAGACGGGCGGCATAATCCTGCGTGCGGATGCGATAACTGGTGTATAGAAAGGCGGCGATGAGAATAATGAAGGTGAGGGTCAGGGGAACCAGAACCTTTCTTCTGATCTTTTTATTCTGCATGGCGCATGCCTGCTCCTGTCCTCATGTTGACTGCGTGGTCGGGCTTTTGCGAAAGGTATTGTATTCCATTGCACCATTTATCCTCTGGAAGAGCATAAAGTCTGTGTCGATATGATATCTTGGGCTTAAACCACTGATCATGGCCACGAATCCAGAGAACAAAAGTAAGGCGCCTTGAGGGTTTTGTCAACAAGGCGAGTGAACAAAAGGAGAATGAGCCGTACCGGGTTTTGGCTCGAAACGCCCTGAACACGAGTTAGTTTTCGTCCGGAGTTTCCGGATGGACACGAGTTAGAAGAGATAAACGGTCAATTTGTGGTTACATGTTCATTGGAAGCAGTTGTATGGCTGGTCAACGGTTAGCGGCAAGTCGACAACGATCGTTGACACTCTTTACCGCTGAGCCTAGAATGACCAACCTGTTTCTTTCGCGCGAGGTTCCTCTTGAAACAAAAGACGATCTACAGTTGTCAGCAGTGCGGCTTGCAGAGCCCCAAGTGGATGGGGAAATGCCCTGATTGCGGTCAGTGGAATTCTCTGGTCGAAGAAACCGTGACTGTGGCGAAAAAGGGCGGACGTACAGTTCCCCTGCGTTCCGAGTCCAGCCCAGTGCGGTTATCCGAGGTTTCGGCGACCGACGAGGATCGTCTGCATTGCGATATTGCCGAATTCGATCGGGTGCTCGGCGGCGGCGTGGTGCCCGGTTCCTTCACCCTGATCGGCGGCGATCCGGGCATCGGCAAGTCGACCCTGCTGCTGCAGGCCGCCGGAGGCTGGACCAAGGCCGGTCCGGTCCTGTATGTCACCGCCGAAGAATCGACCCGGCAGGTCAAACTGCGTGCCGGGCGTCTCGATGTAGTCGCGGAAGATCTTTACCTGCTGGCTGAGACCTCCCTGGAAGGGGTTCTCGAGCGGGTCAGGGAACTGAAACCGGCTTTTCTGGTGGTTGATTCGATCCAGACCGTTTTTACCGCGTCGCTGGAGTCGGCGCCGGGCAGTGTCAGTCAGGTGCGCGAGTGCGCTGCCCGCCTCATGCATCTTGCCAAGGGCGAGGATGTACCGACTTTTATCGTCGGGCATGTCACCAAAGACGGCTCGATTGCCGGACCGCGCATGCTCGAGCACATGGTGGACACCGTGCTCTATTTCGAAGGCGATGCCGGACATCCCTACCGGATTTTGCGTGCGGTCAAGAACCGCTTTGGTTCGACCAACGAGATCGGTGTCTTCGAGATGAAAGACGCCGGTCTGAGTGAGGTGCCGAACCCATCGGAGCTGTTTCTGGCCGAGCGTCCGGAAGATGCCGCAGGCAGCGTCGTTGTCCCGGCGATGGAAGGTTCCCGGCCGATCCTGGTAGAGCTTCAGGCTCTGGTTTCCGGCGCGGCCTATGGCAATCCTCGCCGCACCGCCATGGGAATCGATTCCAACCGCGTCTCGCTGCTGGTCGCCATACTGGAAAAGAAGGTTGGCTATGCCGTACTGGCACAGGATATCTTTGTCAATGTCGCCGGCGGTGTGCGGCTTGCCGAACCGGCGGTGGACCTTGGCGTGGTCGCTGCGCTGGCATCCAGCCATCTCAACCGGTCAATTGATGAGCGTACCGTACTCTTCGGTGAAGTTGGTCTGGCCGGGGAAGTCCGTGCGGTTTCCCGTCCCGAGCTGCGTGTCAATGAAGCGGCCCGTCTCGGTTTCAACCGCTGCCTGCTGCCGGCCGGTAACCTGAAAAACCTCGATCAGCCCAAAGGTATGAAGTTGATCGGGGTGCGCAGCGCGGCTGAGGCGCTGGAATATTTATTCAACTGATGAGGCGCTTCGCGTCTCTGGAGCGAGGAACTGGTGATGACAGATCTGACTCATTTTGATGATGAGGGCAAGGCGATCATGGTGGATGTCGGTGACAAGGCAAAAACTCACAGGGTTGCCGTGGCGCGCGCCGATGTGACGATGCATCCGGAGACTCTTGCACGCATCCTTGATAATCAGGTGGAAAAGGGCGATGTGTTCGCTGTGGCGAGGCTGGCAGGAATCATGGCTGCCAAGAAGACATCTGAGCTGATTCCGCTATGTCACCCCCTGCTGATAAGTAGCGTCACGGTGGAGTTTTCGCCCGATACGGAGCACTCGCGAGTGGAGATCGAGGCGACGGTGAAGGTCAATGGACAGACCGGGGTGGAGATGGAAGCGCTGACTGCGGTCACGGTTGCAGGGTTGACGATTTATGACATGTGTAAAGCTGTGGACAAGACAATGATGATCGGCAAGGTGCGTCTGGCAGAAAAAAAAGGTGGCCGCAGCGGGCACTTCATCAACCCGGGGGAGTCAACCAGGTGAACCAGGAACGTACCTTCGTTATTCGGCGAGCCTTTGTCGTGCCGATGGGTCTGCTGATTGCCTTGACGATCACGCTGCTGGTTGTCTGTGTCATTCAGGGCCAGCCAGTTGCCAAAGCGGTTATTCTGGCGGTTATGATCGTGCCACTGGCGGTGCTTTTTGTTGAGAGCGCTTTTCGTCGCATAGTCATCGGCCATGATCGAGTTACGGCGTTTCGCCCCTTTCGTCAGCGGCAGATTCTTTTTGCCGATGTCACCAGCCTGGAGACGGTTCAGGTGCGCAGCCGGGTGTTTATGACACTTGTGGCCGGCCCCGATGATTTTCTGATTATCTCCAACTCTTACGCGGACTTCCCCGCTTTGGTGGCATCCCTGGTCGCCGTGGTTCCCGATGACACAGTGACTGAAGAGACACGGACAATGGCGAAGCAACCGCCTCTCAGGCACGCGGACATTTTTACGGTGTGGTTTGCTGTCATCGCGTTGTGCTACGTGCTGATAGCCCAGTTCAAAGGTTGAACTGGCATTTAGGTGGCATTTAGGTTGACTTGATGGTAAATTTCATTTAATTTATGCCCGTTCAATCAGAGGAGTTTCCTTATGAATAAAGCCAAGTTGGAGGAGTTTCGTAAACTTCTTCAGGAACAGATGGATCAGTTGTTGCGAGAGGCCGATAAGACGGTCTTGGAAATGACTGATGAAAAGACCAACTTCCCTGATCCAACCGACCGGGCGTCGCTCGAATCCGACCGCAATTTCGAGTTGCGTATCCGTGATCGTGAGCGCAAGCTGATTTCCAAGATCCGTGAGGCACTTGATCGTATTGAAGCCGGTGACTTCGGTGAGTGCGAAGATTGTGGTGATCAGATCGGCGAAGCACGCTTAAAGGCACGGCCGGTAACAACCTTGTGCATTGAGTGCAAGACCGAGCAGGAACGTCAGGAAAAAATCGGCTGATCCAATTTGGTCTTCGCCGGCAGACGGGAGGTTGTCATGCCGAGCGAACAATTCAAACCTGATAATGACGCGGCGGCTTCGACACGAGGCCTCTCCGCCATCGATTTATCATCAATATTGCCCCGATTGTCTTTTCAGGCCGGGCTGGCGGTTTTTCTGCTTGCCGGCCTTTTGCTTTTCCTGCTGAGTCGTTCCAACTACCTGTTGATTCATTCCCTGATTGAACTCTCCACGATCGCTTTATTAACAGCCATGTTCCTGATCGGCTGGAATACCAGATCTCTGGTTCGCTTCCAGTTTTTTATGATCCTGACGGTCGGTTTTTTTACTGCTGCCCTGGTCGATCTGGTGCAGACGCTGACCTATGGAGGGATGTCGCTTGCCCCTGCTGCCAGCGTCGATATGGCAATCCAGGTATGGCTGATCGCCAGAACCTTTGGCGCTTTTGCTTTCCTCTGTGCGGTCCTGAGTCTGGGGCGGAAAGACTACTTTGCAGCCAGGGAATGGTTGCTCGGGTTTCTGTTCAGTGGCGCCGGCATACTGGCTCTCGTCTGGCCGATTGGGGTTTTCCCGACCTGTTTTGTTGAAGGGGAGGGGGTGTCCGCCTTCAAGGTCTATTGCGAATACTTCATTGTTGGCCTGCTCTGTCTGGCAGCTGCAATACTCTGGATTCGCAAGCAGTACTTGAATTATCACATCGTGGCACTGTTACTCCTCGCTATCGGCATGAGTGTCTTGTCTGAGCTGCTGCTTTCGCTCTACATGGACCTCTCTGCCTTCTCGAACTTCCTCGGCCACTACTTAAAACTCGGCAGCTCAGTGCTGGTATATTATGCTTTGGTCGAGGGAACGCTACGTTCTCCATTCGCCACTCTTTTCAGAGACGTCGGCCAGTCTTACGAAGAGCTGAATCGAGAGCTGCAGCGGCGCGTAACGGCTGAAAAGAAACAGGAGGTAGCCCATCAGGAGGCCTCGTTACTCTACCAGATGTCGCGAGCCATGCACAGCACGCTTAACCTCGATGAGCTGGCACATCTGACGCTCTCCGCCGCTACAGGCGTCGAAGCTGGCGGCTTCGAGAGAGCCATGCTTTTCACTGCCAACAAGCGCACCGGCATGCTGCAGGGGATGCTCGGGGTTTCGCTGGAGACGGCTTCTCTGGTTTTGCCGGCGGGAGAGAATTCCCTGGCCTGGGAACATTTGCATCTCGATGAGCAGTCTCGCGAAGCTCAGCGGCAAGAACCCTTCAACCAGCAGGTGATCAAACAGCGTCTGCCTCTTGATAAGGATGATAACGCCCTCGCCAAAGCTTTTCTTGAAAGACAAGTGGTTCTGGTGGCCCATCCGGATGGGGAGCCACCGGGAGGTCGACAGCTTGCGGTAGCCCTTGAGCTTGGTCCATACGCTTGTGCCCCGCTGACCGGGCGTGAACAGGTTATGGGCGTTCTGCTGGTTGACAATCCATTCAGCGGGCAGGTGATCTCGCCGACCCGCAAGCGGTTTCTGGAGCTTTTTGCCAACCAGGCCGGATCTGCTCTGGATAATGCCAGCCTGATGAAGCGTTTGAAAATGGCACATGACAATCTGCAGGATATTCATGAGCAGTTGATTCATGGCGAAAAGATGGCGGTTCTTGGTGAAATGGCCGCTCAGGTTGCTCACGAGTTGCGAAACCCGCTGGTCTGTATTGGCGGCTTTGCCCAGCGGTTGACCAGACAAGAGCTGAATAATCCAAAAGCCAATGAGTATGCCGGTATTATTTCCCGTGAAGTCCGACGTATGGAAGAGATGCTCAGCAATATACTGTCGTTCAGCAAGAAACAGCTGGTTTGTCTTGAGGACTGCAACCTTAGAGATGTGCTGCAGGAGGTTCTTGACCTCGAGTACGATCTCTGCCAGCGTCAGCACATCAAGCTCGTCAGCGATCTGCAGGCAACATTACCGAATATCGTTGGCGATTATCGTCAGTTACGTCAGGTCTTTTTAAATCTGATCATCAATGCCCGGCAGGCCATGAGTACCGGCGGCGTCCTGAAGGTCAGAGCTTATATCGGCTCTTTGCGCGGTGACGATGCAGTGGTGATCGAGTTTGAGGATACCGGCGGCGGTATCAGCCCAGAAATCATGCGTAATATTTTCAACCCGTTTTTCTCAACGGTTTCCAAGGGTACGGGCCTGGGGCTCTCTATCTCTCACCGGATTATTGCCCATCATCACGGCGTGATAGAAGTCATAAACGCTGAGCAAGGAGCGCTCTTTATAGTCACCTTGCCGGTGACTCAACCCCAGGCGGCAAAGGTTGATAGCGACGAGTATGAATAAGTAAATTAGTTTTCGTCCGGAAACGGCCCTTTTCCGCAATCTCTGCGTCAATCGGCGGATTTGATTGTGCGGCGTAAAAGACTATGCCTCCACTCAAGTCCTTGATTTCCTTGACCTTGTGAAAAATTGCTCGTTTCCGGATCGAAAACTGTGGATGCGTTATCCGGAGTTTCCGGATGGTAACAAATTAGTGCCGATTCGGGGCTGTAGCTCAGCTGGGAGAGCGACGCGTTCGCAACGCGTAGGTCGTCGGTTCGATCCCGATCAGCTCCACCATCAATATCGAGAGGGTAGCCATTTTGGCCTGCCCTCTGCTTTTCTCGATGGTCAGGCCATGCCAAAGGCCCAGAGCAAGCCGATGACGACAAACACGGCAGGCAAAAGGTTTCCCACCGGCAGGCGTTTGATGCCCATCAGGTCGATGGCGATGGCGACTATCAGCAGTCCGCCAACAGCATTCATTTCGGTAATCACCGCTTCGGTTAGGACCGATCCGGCCAGCTCGGCGCCTAGTGTAATTGCTCCCTGATAGATAAGCAGAGGGATGATGGAAAAGATAACACCTATGCCGAGTGTCGAGGTGAGCGCGATGGAGGCGACCCCGTCCAGAGCTGCTTTGGCATAAAGGATCGTCGGTTTGCCACCCATGCCGTCCTGCAGTGCGCCCATAATGGCCATCGCGCCAACACAATAAAGCAGGCTTGCGGTCACAAAACCTTCAGCGATTTTTCCCATGCCGGAAAAACGCTTCTGCAAGTGCTGGCCGAACTCTTCCAGGCGTTTTTCTATGCCAAGCCCTTCGCCGATCAATCCACCAAAAATCAACCCACCGATGACGATCATAATTTGTTGGCTTTGCAGGGCGAGTTGCATTCCGATCAGTAAAACGGCCAGCCCGAGTCCTATCATGAGGGTCTGACGCATTCTTGCGGACAGATAGCCGCCAACCCATCTGCCGAGCAGGCAGCCGGCGATAATGGTCGCTATATTGACGAATGTTCCCTGTAATATCATGAATTTTCCACTTCCTCGGCATGCGCATCAAGACGCAGACATTTAACATGAAAGAACGTGAATGTACAATAAACTTCGCGACAATAAAGGTCCGGGCTGCATACATGTACAAAATACCTGTTATAATTATTTTTGTCTGGAAACGGCCCTTTTCCGCAATCTCTGCGTCAATCGGCGGATTTAATTGTGCGGCGTAAAGGACTACGCCTCCGCTCAAATCCTTGATTTCCTTGACCTTGCGAAAAATTGCTCGTTTCCTGATCGAAAGCTGTGCTTGTGTTGTCCGGAGTTTCCGGATGGAGACCAATACTTTAAAATGAATCGCTATGCGGGAACCATTGACACTGTTGATGGAGGCCCATTATGTCCCGGCCCGATCTGCTCCTGCTCCACCCGCCGAGCGTCTATGACTTTCGCAAAAAAGCCATCATGTATGGCCCCATCAGTGACCTGATCCCTTCATCTCCTGTTTTCGAAATGTATCCGTTGGGTTTCCTGACCATCACCAACTACCTCGAATCGCGCGGCTTGCGGGTGCGCATAATTAATCTCGCCCTGCGCATGATGAACGACCCGGATTTTGATGTACCGGCATTTCTGGACAGACTCAATCCGAAAGCGATTGGCATTGATCTGCATTGGCTTCCCCATGTGCATGGTTCACTCGAGATCGCCAGGCTGGTCAAGCAACGTCACCCGCAGACCCCGGTCATCTTCGGCGGGCTTTCGGCCAGTTATTTTTATGATGAGCTGATCCGTTATCCCCAGGTGGATTACGTGCTGCGGGGCGATGCGACAGAACCGTCGCTTTATGAACTGCTGGTGTACTTAGAGAATGGAAGGTCGCTGGAGAAAGTCCCCAACCTGGTGTGGAAGAGAGGTGATCAGGTGCAGGTCAACCCGATGAGCTTCGTGCCCGATGACATCGATTACGTGGACCTTGCCCCTGAGCGGATCATAAAGATGGTGATGCGCTATCGTGACCTGCAGAGCGTGCTGCCGTTCAACGGTTGGTGGAAGAACCCGATCACCGCAGTCTTCAACGTCAAGGGTTGTGCTCACGAATGCGCCACCTGCGGGGGATCCTGCAAAGCCAGCGACATTTTGAACCTGCGCAAAAGACCCGCCTTCCGCAGTCCGCAGAACCTGGTAAAAAACATCTGTGACATCAGCCGCTTCTCGCGCGGGCCGATCTTCCTGGTAGGTGACTTGTTGCAAGCTGGCGAGGATTACGCTTATCAGGTTTTGTCGTTGCTCGAATTGACCCATATCAGCAACGAGATGGTTTTCGAGGTGTTCGGCATGCCGTCGCCTGAGTTTTTACCGGCAATCGACCGGGCCGTAAAAAGCTGGAGCCTGGAGCTTTCTCCGGAGAGCCACGACGAAAATGTTCGCCGCCGCCAGGATACTCAGACGTTCTACACCAATGCCGAGATGGAGGCGGTGATCGCCCGGGCTCTCTCGTTAGATTGTCACCGGGTTGATGTTTTCTTCATGATCGGATTGCCGGGACAGACCAGGGAGTCAGTTTTGGCCACGGTCGACTACTGTGAACAGCTCTTCCGAAAATCCGACCGGCGATTGTCGTGCTTTATCTCACCGATGGGGCCCTTTATCGATCCGGGCAGCCATGGCTTCGAGAGTCCGGATAGATACGGTTACCGGTTGTTTGCCCGCACCCTTGAAGAGCACAGGCAGCTGTTGTTGCAACCGTCGTGGGGGCAGATCTTGAACTACGAAACGCTATGGATGAGCCGTGAACAACTGGTTGATGTCACTTATGACGCCGCGGAAGTGTTAAACAACCTGAAGCTGCGATACGGTCGTATCAATCGTGCCAGCGGCCACGGTGTTGCACGGCGGATCAAACAGGCCAGAGAACTGAAAGCCAGGATGGCGGCCAGCGCCAGCAGCACTATGGACCCGGTGGCACTCAAGATGTTGTACGGCGATATCCATACTTTCAGTGTTTCGACCGTTTGTGACAAGCGGGAACTCTTCTGGCGACGTCATATCATGAACTTCAAGTGGCTGGAGATTCTGCGCGTGGGGATCGCCTGTGCGCGCGAACAATCTCGCCAGTTGCATACCACGCGGAGGATAACTTCAGAGCCTCGTGACAGTATCACCTGAAGCAGGCCTTGACTTGACTGCCTGAACAAGCAAAGCCGGATTTCAAGTCGTCGGCTTTGCTCTTTGTACGCACGTCAGTGAAGTTGCCGTTTTTAGTTGTTTTGCAATTGATCCGCCATGGCTTTGACTTCAACGCGAACAGGCTCCGGCAACTCACCCTGCCGCATCAGTCGCTCGATCTGCTCGGCCGCTTGCTTGCGCCAGCCTTTGGCCAGGTAGACCTGGGCAATACGCAGCAGCCAGCGGGGATTGTCGCGCTCCTGGCGCAGGGCGGCTTTGAATGATTCGAGGGCCCGGTCGAGGTTCTTGTCGCGACGCAGCCAGAGTTCTGCCAGCATCGGGTGTGCTCCGCCGCCGCAACCGCCTGACGGCATGCGCATCAGCAATGCTTCCGCCTCGTCAACGCGTTCTGCCCGCTCCAGCAGTTGAGCGCACAGGGAGATCAGCCCCGCATCCGTAATCCCTTCTTCCAGAGCCTTGAGGCCGGCGGCCAGTGCCAGCTCCAGCTCACTACGCTGGGCATGCAGTTCGGCCAACCGCGCCCAGCAGTAGCCGGTAAAACGCCCGGCAGCAAGTGTTTGCTTGAGAGTCTTCTCCAGCTCTTCGGTGCGCCCGCTGGTTATCAGCACGTCGATCAGGGTGTCGAAAGCCGGAAACAGGCCCGGTTCAGCTGTCAACGCGGCCTGAAGGTCCTGATAAGCTTTTTTATGCTGGCCGCTGCGGGCCATCAGTGCGCCACGCTCAAACAGGAACAGCGAGTTACGTTCCGCTTTGGGAATCTGATTGAGTAATGTCAAGGCCTGTTGCTCTTCTCCATCCTGGGCCATGAGCCACGCTTGCCTGAATTCCGGACCCGCGGTCAGATAACGCTCGGCCAGTTCGGCCGGCATGGTAGCCAGCAGCAGCTCAAGGCGGGTTTCCTCGTCGAGATCCGCTTTCTGTGGAGTCACCGCGGCTCCTGTCGTCGTTGCACAGCTGCTGTTGCAGCCGGCATGAATGGCCGGACCGGTGCTGGTCTCAGCAGCTTCCTGCGGCAGTTCACCGCGATCCAGAGATGCCAGCGCTTGCTCAGCGCGCTCGCGCAATCCGCTTGAACGGGCCAGTTCTATGGCCAGCTGGTAGTCCTCACGCGCCCGCAGCAGGTTGCCGGATTCCTGTGCCCAGGCGCCTTCATCGAGATTGATGGCCGACAGGGCGTCGCCGGCCTGGCATTCCCAGGCAGATATCTCTTCGTTGAGCGCAGGGGCGAGTTCGTCCCGTTCAAGCTGGCGTGAGGCCCTCAAGACACCAGCCCAGTCCTTCCGGGCATGAAGCTGGCGCATTTCCTCGACGGGATCTTTCTTGGCGAACATCTTTTTTAAAAAACTCATGGTTTGTGCCTCTCAATGGATTTAGTCGGATGATTGAACAACGTCAGGCTTCAGCTGTCAACCATACACGTCAATAAGCTGCAATCAAAATCTTGATTTAACGCAAAGTCGCGAAGGCGCTGAGAGAAACAAAAACCTTTTTTCTGGGTAAAGCTGAAGCCTTCCCTAGTGATTATCTCCGTGTCTCGGCGTCTCCGCGTTAAATTTGCTTTTGTTGTGATGGCCTTGCGGTCCCCTGGCTTGCAGAGAATGCCCGGATAGTGTATAAGCCCTTCATCTATAAAACTTTTTCGTCAGGAACAATAACATGAGTGAAGACACCAAAAAAATTATCTATTCGATGGTCGGCGTCAACAAGAACTACAACGGCAAGCCGGTCATCAAGGACATTTCACTTTCCTACTTCTACGGCGCCAAGATCGGCGTGCTCGGCCTCAACGGCTCCGGTAAATCGACCCTGCTCAGGATCATGGCCGGCATCGACAAGGAATACAATGGCGAGACCATCCTTTCCGATGGTTACAGCGTCGGTTTCCTCGAGCAGGAGCCGCTGATCGACTGCACAAAGACCGTGCGTGAAGTGGTTGAAGAGGGTGTGCAGGAGACGGTTGATCTGCTCAAGGAGTTTGAAGACATCAACAATGCCTTCGCCGACCCGGATGCTGACATGGAGAAGCTCTGCGACCGACAGGCCGCAGTGCAGGACAAGCTCGATGCCCTGGATGCCTGGGAGCTCGACTCGAAGCTCGATCTGGCCATGGATGCCCTGCGCTGCCCGCCGGGGGATATGCAGGTCGCAGTCCTCTCCGGCGGAGAGAAGCGGCGCGTTGCGCTCTGCCGCCTGTTGCTGCAGCAGCCCGATATCCTGCTGCTCGACGAACCGACCAACCATCTCGATGCGGAAACGGTCGGCTGGCTGGAACAGCACCTGCAGCGCTACGCAGGCACGATCATCGCGGTGACTCACGATCGCTACTTCCTCGACAATGTCGCCGGCTGGATTCTCGAACTTGACCGCGGCCACGGTATCCCCTGGAAGGGCAATTATTCCAGCTGGCTGGAACAGAAGTCCGAGCGACTGCGCAAGGAAGAGAAAGCCGAAAGCAACCGCCAGAAAACCCTGCAACGCGAACTTGAATGGATCCGTATGAGCCCCAAGGCGCGCCACGCCAAGGGCCAGGCCCGCATCAACTCCTACGAGAAGCTGCTCGGCCAGGACGCCGCTGATCGCGAGAGCAATATGGAGATCTACATTCCGCCCGGACCGCGCCTCGGCAGCATTGTTGTTGAAGCCAAAGACGTCACCAAGGGTTACGGCGACCGGCTGCTTTACGAGAACCTGAACTTCATGCTGCCGCCCGGTGGAATCGTTGGTATCATCGGCCCCAACGGCGCCGGCAAAACCACTCTGTTCCGCATGATTACCGGTCAGGAGCAGCCCGACAGCGGCAGTTTCAAGGTCGGTGACACGGTCAAGCTCGCCTACGTCGACCAGGATCGTCCCCTTGATGGCAGCAAGACCATTTTCGAGGAGATCACCGGCGGCCAGGAGCAGATGCTGCTCGGCAAGCAGCTGGTCAACTCACGCGGCTACGTGGCCCGCTTCAACTTCTCCGGTGGCGACCAGCAGAAGAAGGTCGGCGTTCTTTCCGGTGGCGAACGCAACCGTGTGCATCTTGCCAAGATCCTGCGCGAAGAGTCGAACGTGCTGCTGCTCGACGAACCGACCAACGATCTCGATGTCAACACCCTGCGCGCCCTCGAGGAAGCCGTCGAGAATTTTGCCGGATGCGTCGTGGTCATCAGCCATGATCGCTGGTTTCTGGACCGCATCGCCACCCATATCCTGGCTTTCGAAGGGGATTCCCAGGTCGTCTGGTACGAGGGCAATTATTCCGAATACGATGAGGATCGCAAAAAGCGCCTCGGCAAGGATGCCGATCAGCCGCACCGCATCCGTTATCGCAGCCTGACCCGGCAGTAGGGCTGGAGGCTGGAGGCTGGAGGCTGGAGGTTTGAGGTTTGAGGTTTGAGGTGTAAAACTTGAAGCCATCCACCAAGGCTTCATGGCCGTTAAGATAGGCCTCAGCGTTAATCACTGCGTCATAAACTTCTCGGGCAACGTAGGTAATAAATGCCATAACACCTGGCGCAAGAAATGCCCTCCGCAGGAGTAAGCCTTTTTGCTTACTTTTATGGCGTTGAAAAAAGTAAGGCGTCTGGCGGGACGCGACCCGGCGGTGTTGCTTTTGTTTTTGATTTTGGTTTTGCTTTTGATTTCAGAATTCAACCTCAACAAGTACTAGTTTCCTCTGAACTCTTCAACTATACTGTTCGCAGTTTGATTGAACCTCTGTCTTGTATGGATACGAATGTACACGTCATATTTCGGCCTCAATGAGAACCCGTTTTCGATCGCGCCGGATCCACTCTACCTTTACATGAGTGAGCATCACCGCGAGGCGCTGGCTCACCTGAAATACGGGGTCAAGAGCGACGGCGGTTTCGTTTTACTGACCGGTGAGGTCGGGGCAGGCAAGACCACCCTTTGTCGTAGCCTGCTTGAGCAGTTGCCGGAAAACGTGGTGGTCGCCTACGTCCTCAATCCCAAGGTCAGTGTCATTGAATTGCTGGAAACCATCTGCGATGAACTGCGCATCGACCGGCCGGAGCAGGGCAGCATCAAGCAATTGGTCGACCGGCTCAATGCCTACCTGCTCGAAGCCAACGCGCAGGGACGAAAAACCGTACTGATCATCGACGAGGCACAGAACCTTTCCATCGATGTTCTTGAGCAGCTGCGGCTGCTGACCAACCTTGAGACGAACCGCTACAAGCTGCTGCAGATCGTGCTGCTCGGCCAACCGGAGCTGCTGCAGATTCTCAACCGACAGGAGATGCGCCAGCTCTCGCAGCGTGTCACCGCCCGTTGCCATCTGGGGGCGCTTGATGCAGCAGAGATCGACGCTTATGTCCGCCATCGCCTGAATATCGCCGGATGCAATCGCCCGCTGTTCCCCGCGCCTCTCAGTAAACTCCTCTGGCAGCTGACCGGCGGCATTCCGCGCCTGATCAACCTGGTCTGCGACCGCGCTCTGCTCGGTGCTTATGTCCTGGAACGCCAGCAGGTCGACAGCAAGATCCTGCGTCAGGCTGCAGGCGAAGTGCTTGGCGATTACGAGCCGCAAAGGCCGATAAAAGGAATGGTGTTGGCAGCAGGGCTGGTGGGTCTCGCCCTGCTGATGTTTACTGCCGGTTTCTGGTCATGGAAGACCTCGTTGTTCGCGACGACCGGGTCGACTTCTGAAGTTGAGGCAGTTCATTCTGAGCCGCCACTGCCGGCGGTTATAGCAGAAAAGCCGTTGGAGGCAACCGCGAGCGCAGAGCCATCAGATGCAACGGAAGTTATAGACGATGTTTTGCCCCAGACCTGGCCGTTGGATTTCGCCACTGAACAGGGCATGCAGGCTGCGTTTGCCGATCTGGCCGCGCTTTGGGGCCTCTCCAACTTCGATGGCCGTTCCGACCACTGTGCGTACGCCCTTGAAAACGACCTGAATTGCCTGTCTCGCACAGACAGTCTTGAGACCTTGCGCAACATGAACAGGCCGGCCATCCTGACGCTCTATGCCGATGATGGTGCGCCGTTCCATGTCGTAATGGCGCGACTGGAGAACGACAGGGCGCTTTTCATCGCAGGCGATACTCAATATGAGTTGGCTCTTGCGGCGATAGCCTCGCGATGGTTCGGTGAATATCTGCTGCTCTGGCAGAGGCCACCAATCCAACGGGAACTTTTGAAACCGGGCCAGATGGGGAATTCGGTTGACTGGCTGGCGGAGAGTCTTCAGGAATTAAACCTTTATGATGTGTCAGGTCAGGAAGTGCGTCTTGAAGGCTCGCTGCTCGGTGCTTTCAAGCATTTCCAGTTCAGCAAAGGACTCACTCCTGACGGCGTGCTTGGGCCGATGTCTCTGATTCATCTCAACAGCGCCCGCAATCTGGCCGGTCCGCGCTTATACACGCGAGGCAACAGCTGATGTCTTTTATCCTCGAAGCCCTCAAGAAATCGGAGCAGCAGCGGCAAGAACAGAACGTGCCGCTGCAAAAGAAGGTGCGCAACCGCACGCTTTCTTTGACATCGAGTCGGTCGGGTCACCAGTCTTACTGGTTGCTGGCGTTACTCCTGCCGGTACTTCTGCTCGGTGGTGGTTGGTGGCTTTACCTTGAGATAAATCCGACCCTGGAGCCGATCCCTGAGCTGTCCCTGGAGAAGAGCGCCCGTTCTGAGACCAGTCTGCCCAAAGAACCTGAACCTGCAGTGGCAAACGCTGCCCCGGTGGAGAATGATGATATGCAACAGCCCGTTTTAGCAGCGGAAGCGGCGCCCGTTCCGAGTATTTATGTCTCGGCCCCGGCAGTACCAGCCAGGAGAACCTCCACGAGAGAGCAAGAACTTGCCATAGAAGGACGACGGGTTGATGTCGCCGCAGCTACAGAGATGATGAATGCTGACGAACCTGTCGCGACCACGATCATTGAGCAATCGCAACCTGTTGACAACCTGGCGCTGGAATCAGGAACTTTGCAAATGCCCCGCTACTCGGACTTGTCCCGGGATATGCGCGAGCGGATGTCTCCGCTGGCCATGAGCATGCACTTCTACAACAGTGAACCGAACCGCCGCCTGGTACGGATCAACGATCAGTTGCTGCGTGAGGGCGATTGGGTGAGCAGGGACCTGGAGCTTGTTGAGATCACCCCGAGCGGGGTGATCCTTGATTTTCTCGGGACAACTTTCGAGTTGCTTGGTTCAAAACGCTAGGAGGCTGTCCGACAATAGAGGCCGAAGCGAAAATCCAGAAGTTTGAGAACAGATTTTAGGTCGTTTGCAGGTTCATAGCCGTAGCTATGGGGCAAAAAGGAGCTGAAATATGGGCCAAAATGCTGGGTTTGCAGCCGGGCTTTTATTGTCGGACAGCCTCCTAGGCAACTCCAGCCATATAGAGCTAGAAAAATATAACCCTATTTGCTTCTTTCATATACCGATAACAGACAAGCCCCGCTTCTTACGAAGCGGGGCTTGTTTACTCAAGTGACGGATGTTGCAATCAAGCGCTTATTGGTACCAGGGACCCTCGGAGGTGCCGCTTCCACCATGACAGGTGATGTTGCTGCAGGAACCAGTCGTCGGGTCGTAAACCCCAGCGCCCTGGGGTTCGCCGAAAGCGGCCTGGATCACGACATCGGCCGGTGGCGCCTGGTCGAAATGGCCGACGGTATTGACGCCGACTCCGTCGTGGCAGGTGGCGCACGCAGCTTGATGCCTCCCCTCGCCGTGGCGCCCCTCGCGATTCGGGCGCACGGCACCGTCCGGTGGCGTATTATGACATGAAACGCAGCCGGACGGGTTGGCCACAGGATCGACAGTATGACAAGTCGTACACGCCGGTCCGATGCCGCCGCCGAGGGTCGCGCCATGGCACAGCGCGCACATGGTACTGAAGCCGTTGGCATCACTATGAGTGACACCGACGTCGTGCCAGGGGACATCTTCCCGGGTTCCGCCGGCCGCAGGATGAGCAGTGAAATCGTTGTGACATCCCTCACAACCGGTGCCGCCCTGGCTATTGATCCCGACATTGAATTGCGGGTTGCTGCCGGGACCGCCGGCCTGAGCATGGCACGGTTGGCAGTCCAGCATGCCGTTCGGGAATGCCGCGGTCAGCCCTTTGGCTGCGGGGCCATGGTTGGACGGCAGCAGGAAAGAGCCGTCCAGGGCATGGACCCCACCACCGCCACCACCAGAGCCGATATAGGCTTCCAATGTGACTGGCAGACCGGAATCGGATAGCTGGTGGGCAGAGTCGTTGCCATGACAGCCGGCAGCATCACATCCGAAGTTCGCGGGATTGTACCCGACCCCGGAATTCATGCTGATGTTCCCATCCCAGTGATCCCCCAGTGTCTCGGTAGTCGGATTGAAAAGGGTGTAGTTCGGGGTTGGCGAAAAGCTTCCGCCGGTCGGTGTTTCACTCATGCCATGACAGATGGAGCACTCTCCATGTAAGGTGATATCGGCAACGGTTCGATGAGGGACCGGGATGGGCACATCGAGATCTGCCGAACCGTCAGGCGGATAGCCGTGACAGAAGGAACAGTCGAGGCTGAAGGTGGTGGCCGAGGTATGGCAGCCGAGGCAGCTCACGCCGACACCGCCGACGCCGTCCAGGTTCACGCCATGACAGATGGTACAAGCCGCCTGGATATTGGCCGCTGTGTAGTGGAAGGTCGCGTTCGGTCCGGCCCAGGCCTGCGGATGAGCGTAGTTGGTGCCATGGCAGGTTTCGCAGCCGTTGCCGCCGACCGCGATGATTCCGACATTGAACCGTGGGTTGCTGCCGGGGCCGCCGGGCTGGCCGTGGCAGGATTGGCAGAAGGTCAGGTCGGATTTCGCGTCCGGACCGTGGTTGGCACCGCTGAGATAGCTGCCGTCCAAAGGATGGGGAACTTCGCCGGGGCCTCCAGGGTGGCAGCTTCGGCCATTGAAGCTCGCAGCGAAGCAGCTGGGCGCCGTCTGGCGACCCTGCAGGTTCTGGCCGTGGCAGGCGGTGCAGGACGCCGTGCCGTCGGTCGCTGCGAAGCCGCGGTGATTCAGGTAGGGATCCGCCCAGTTCAAGGGGTGGATCGAGAACGGCGGCGCCGCATTGTAGGAATGACAGCTGAAGCAGCTGACGGTGTCCCCGCTGCCGGCCAGATCCGCGCCATGACAACTCGTGCAGTTGGAAAAATCCGGGTCGGTCGCCAATGCGGGCTCAGGATGCGTGGAGAACCATGCAACGGGATGGGCTTCGGTATCGGGCGGCGCATCGGAGTTGCCGTCGGAACAGGCATTCAGCAGCAGCACTGCAGAGAGCAGAACGAACAGAGTCAGTTTACGCATTGTCATCTCCTTGTTCTCTCTAACCGTGGCAGCGGGCACAGGTCTGCGCCGACTTCGGGTTACCATGGCAGCGGAAGCACGAGGTCGGGTCAACCCGCCCGTCGATGCGATGGCGGCTGAGGTAGTCTCCACGGTGCGGCGAGCTGCGGTAAGTCTCCGACTGGTTTTTCAGCGACGGCTTCAACTCAACCCGTGTCGCATGGCAGTCGTTGCAGAAGCTGGTCTGGTGGCACATGGCGCAGACCGCTTCGCCCTGGGTGGCTTCGGGGCGATGGCTTTTACCGAAGTCCGCCGTATGCACGTAACGCTCGTAGGCCAGTTCCTGGCCGCGTTCATGGCAGTCGGTGCAAACTTTTGGAGACACGGTGAGTTCAGCGGCGCTGGGGTGCCGGGCGGGCAACGTGTAGCGGCTCTGCAAGCCGGCGCAGGCCGCCACCAGCAGCAGGACTGCCAGCAAGGTCAGTGTCGTGAGTAAACTTTTGTTCGCCATGGGATCTATCTCCTGTCAGAACCGGAAAAAGCGTTATCGATTGTCGTAGGTATAAGACATAGTCAGCATGCCGCGCAGGTCGTCGTCAAAATACGGATCCTGGCTGTAGTCGCCGGAGAGCTTGACTGACAGGGCATCGTTCAGGAATCGTTTGCCGGCACCAAGGGAAATGAACAGCGAGCTGTCTTCACCGTAAATCTCTTCGTCGTAGAAGGCGATCAGCAGGTCACCACTGAAGAAGTCGATCCAGAGCCGGTCGGCCATCGCCTCGCAATAGCCGAAAAGGCGTACCAGGGTGTAATCGTTGCCGGCCGTGTCATTGGCTGCGGTGTGGCCGATTTCGCCGCCGAGCTGGGTCAGGTCCTCGCTCTGCCAGGTGAGCATCATGCTGTAGGTTTCGGCGCTGTCCTGCTCGTCGTACTCGAAAAATTTGGCCTTGCCGCCGAGGGTCCAGGCCGCATCGAGCTGCCACAGGGCATCAATGCCGTAGGCAGTCAACTCTTCGTCGGCAGTCGCCAGTCCCCGGAACGGGTTGACTGCATTGGCGCCGGTGCCGAAAAAGTCTTCGTAGGAGAAATGCTGGAAATACGGTTTGAGCAGAAAATTCGCGATCGGCACGCGTAGCTCGTAGGAGTGCTCTGCCCAGTCACCGGTGGTTTCGTTGTAGGCGGAATAGCCGAACAGGCTGAGGTTGGCCGGGAGGAACAGCGACAGGTCGACGCCGAATTTCTCTTCGGCGGTTTCATTGTCGTTTTCGATCTCCTTGTAGGAGACGCCGATCTCATACTGCGTGCCGAACCGATGGGCCAGCCGGCCGCCGAAAATGCTGTCGCCGCTGCGGCCTTGCGTCGAATCGAGGCCGACGGGCTGGCCACCGTAGAGCGACAGGGTGAAGTAATCGCCGAGGTCGCTGCTCAGGCGCAGACCATCGATGGCATCGTTGGCCACGCCCTCGAACACATTCTGCCGGCCTAGTCTGGCGGAGAAGCGGTTGACCTCCTGTCGATACTGCAGGTAGCCGTAAAGCAGCTCGCCTGCGGTCTGGTCGTCGTAGTAATCGTTGTCGGCGAAGTCGGCACGCCCCCAGCCGTAGAGGTGGAAGGAGAGCCCATAGTCATCGAGCTGTCCGGCATCGATCTGCAGGTATTCGTAACCCGGCAGTACTGCGGCATCCTGCTCGGATGGCGTATCCCGTTCAAAAAATCTGAAGATGGTGTCGGATTTGACGACCACCTCCGCACTGAATGAATAGGCCGGCAGAACAACTGATAGCAGAATGAGTGCAAGAATACCCTCACGATACCGTTTGCCAATTCGCATGTTACCCCCTGAAGAGACGTCGTGGACGCCGTAAGTCCGGCCTACGGAGCGTCCAATGGCTAAGAGCTTTTGGGAGACCTAGGTTTTTAAGGTTGAGTAAAGGCTTGCGCCCTATAGAACAGAAAACCCATTATCTGATGCCGCTGTCGATAAACGGCAACGCATAAATCAATCAATCTCAAGTATTATAAGTTAATCGTTTCAAGATGCAAATTAAATGCACATTTAATCTGGGCATGGGTTGAGATGCAGCAATGGGCCTATCGTTTTTTACAGTAGGGGTGGACAAAAACATATAAATCTCAGGCACGAATCGATACCCAATTGTTGATTGAAGATTCCCTCCGTAAGGCAAAGAGTTATAACGACCTGAAACAGGCAAGATTGATTTCCCAGACAATGTCTGTAAATTCAATAGGTTAAACCTATAAACCTCAGTTGAATCACGGATGCAATGGTCACATCCTAACTGTTTATTTAATCAGCCTCTTTCTCGATGGCGTCATGAAATACGGCTTACACCGCCTGCACCACGATTTTCGGGGTAACCTTTCGCAACTGCCAGCACTGCGGGGTTGCTTGGCGATAAAAAAGGCGGAGGAGATAAACTCCTCCGCCATACTTCACGGTAAGACTACATTTAGCAGAAACTGCTTACTGGGCTGCGTCGATGATGGTCTGACGACCTTCTTCGAAGGTTTGCGGGGTCCAACCGTTCTGATAGGCATGTGCCTTCAGAGCGTTCTGCTCGAAGCTGACGCCCGACTGGTGGCAGCTCATGCAGGCAGCAGCAGAGGCGCCCTCGAGAACGTCGTCAAGCTGGTTGTCAAAAGGCTCACTACCAGCGTTGATGGTGGTTGCAACGGCCACGCTTTGGTCAGGCAGCATTGAGAAATCTGCTGCATGGCAGGCCGCGCAGTCGTTCAGAAAACGTGGGTAGGTCGGAGCGTGGAAGTTGTGGACCTGAGTCACATTATCAGAACCGAAGACGATTTGCTCTCCGGTGCCCGGCCAGTTGGCAAGTACGCTTTCATCTGCTGCCCAGGCGAAGATGCCGCGATTACGGTAGATGACGATCGGCGCGCCGGTTTCACCGGAAGAGTGAATGGCGTGCAGCATCGACTTGAAGCCGTAGGTCTGGCCGGCTTTGCCATCGTAAGCTTCACTTGGATCAACACCCATGCCTTCACGGACGTTCTGCTCGCTGGAGGCTTCGTTGTGG
>JACZKE010000063.1 GCA_014860225.1 Desulfuromonadales bacterium | reverse complement strand
GATGTCGAGAATGTGGAGGATTTAGGCACGGATATCACCGACACCAAAAAATCGGACTGGAATGAACCTCAGGATGACTTTGAGCCACATTCCGAGAAGATCAAGAGAGAATGATTGTTGGCTTGGAACTGTCCAAAATTGAAGTGTAGAAACCGTTCGAGGAACTAGACAGTCGGTTTCTGCGGAAGCTGCGGTGCATACTCTTGTGGCAGTGGAAGCGCACCCTTATCAGAGCCAGGAAACTGATGCAACGGGGGTTGTCAGAGGAACGAGCCTGACGAAGCACCAAAAATGGACGAGGCCCCTGGTGGAATGCAGGAGCCTCGCACATGAATGAAGCTTTTGACACATCCTACTTCAGGAAACTGGGTCTGATATCCCTGTTGACCCAGTTTCACCGCTTTCAGCGTTTAACGTTAACCGCCGTATACGGAACCGTACGTACGGTGGTGTGGGAGGACGGCGGGAGTAATCCCGCCTCCTACCCGATAAAAAGAGAATTATATTATCACTATTTAATCGAAAGCCATATCTGTAGACCACTCTCGCCAGACATTCCCAACCAGATTCACTCCGGGTTTAAGGGTCTTTTTGCCGGGCTTCCATCCAGATGGTGTCGCTTCTGTTCCATCAGATGCACGAACGAGTTGTAATGCTTGAATCTGTCGCAGGGTTTCGCTGACATTTCTTCCAACAGACGGGGTGAGCACCTCGAAACCCTGAATGTTACCATCCGGATCAATGATAAAACGGCCGCGAGTCTCGACGCCCATGCCCTCATCGTAAACACCGTACATTTTCCCAATGGTTCCGCCAGGATCGGAGAACATCGGGAACGGCACACCACCTTCCACCATCTTGCTCAACTCGTCATCATTCCACATCTTGTGGACAAACATACTGTCAATACTCATGGAGACCACATTGACGTTCAATTTCTGGAATTCTGCATATTTTTCAGCAACTGCTGAAATCTCAGTCGCTCAGACAAATGTGAAATCACCTGGGTAAAAACAAAGCAATGCCCATTTGCCATCACCAAAATATTCGGAAAGCTTTCCTTCTACAAATTGGCCATTGAGATACCCTGGAGCTGTAAAGTCCGGAGCCTTTTGTCCGACCATAATCATTTTCTTTTCCTCCTTTGGAGATACGGTGTCTTGCTGAGAGACTTCAGGGGCCATATTTTCTGTTGGGCCACCTGTGGGCCTTTTACATCCGGGTTTTAATGCTTCTGCCATTGTTCGCTCCTCCCCTTTCCTCACAAAAATTACCGGTGATTATTGATTAATATTTTATCACGATAATTGAACCTTTCTTGGCACCATTGAAAAATGATTGGCAGCTATCCTCGTGCACTGAATCGCCCTCAGTATTGTAGACACTTCAGTCTTTTGTTCTCTGCTCCTGGGAGTTGTTTCCAGGTTATCACTGGGGTGTTTTGGAAATGTCGCTGAATGCTTGTTTTCAACAAATCTTACCGTACAATGAAATTGTAATTCTTTAATCTTGATTAAGCTGTAAGGACCACCTACGGATTCCTGCTGAAATCCGAGAGGAGAAAAATATGGCAGACTTGTCCACAAATGATGGAGGTTGGAGCCCATATCTGGCAGGGGGACTATCGGGAATCGTGTCCATTCTCTCGGTCTGGATTGCGGGACATTTCCTAGGGGCCTCAACCACTTTTGTTCGTACTGTCGGCTTGCTCGAAGACTTCATCTCTCCCGAACGAGTCGCACAAATGGAGTATTTCATAAAAACCACCCCGAAGATCGATTGGCAGTGGATGTTCGTGGTTGGCATTTTCATCGGGGCTTTAATTGCCGCTCTGAGTTCAAAGAGCTTCAAATGGCAAGGTTTACCCGATCTATGGCAAAAGCGGTTCGGATCTAAGAGCCAGGGCAAAAGAGCTGTCTTCGCCTTTACCGGGGGTGCCATAGCGATGTACGGAGCCAGGCTGGCTGATGGCTGACCGAGCGGTCACGGGCTGAGCGGTTCGCTCCAGCTAGCTATCAGTGGTTTTGTTTCATTGGCCTGCTTCTTCATCGGCGGCATGTTTGTTGCCCACCTCATCTACAGAAGGAGCAAGCCATGAAAATGCTCATCTATGGTCTGATAACCGGCATAGCTTTTGGCTTTCTGCTTCAAAAGGGCCGTGTCTTACGCTATGACAAGCAACTCGGCGCTCTGTTGTTCAAAGATATGACCATCATTAAATTCATGCTTTCAAGTGTTTTAGTGGGAATGGTTGGAATCTATCTTTTGGTTGACCTAGAACTAGCTAAACTAAGTATCAAAACAACTTTATTGGGAGGAAACATCATTGGTGGTCTGATCTTCGGTATCGGATGGGGCTTGCTAGGATACTGTCCAGGCACCTCAGCCGGAGCGCTTGCAGAAGGTCGTTGGGATGCTCTCTGGGGTATCATCGGAATGCTGGTGGGAGCGGCAGTGTACGCAGAGGCTTTCCCTCTCATGAAACAAACTGTTCTTACTTGGGGTGATTTTGGCAAAATTACCCTGCCGGGAATACTTGGAATAAATCATTGGGTGGTCATAGCAATTGTTGTTATTGCAGGCTTACTCCTATTCAGTTTTTTTGAGAAGAAGAACCTTTAGGGGCAACTTAATGCCAGTTGTCTAAGGACATTATTTGCCCCAGCCATCCCCAGTTGGGGCTTTTTCAATTCTGCTCCCTCCCCCAATTTTCATATCAGGACCGGAATAGAGCCGAACCTTTTCAAACCCTCATATAAGACGATAGGATTCTTATAAATGCTACTGAATTGTTTTGGGGGAGTGCTTATTGGGCCGTACTGAAAAATTCCTGCTGACCCTGTGAAAAACGTCGATCGACAAGTGATAGTATTGATTTTGTCTGTTAAGACATCAGGTTATAGGAGCAAGGTATGAAGTCGTTCTGGATTTGTTTTGTTTCCTTGTTTGTCGCGGTGGATGCGGCGGGTATCTTGCCCATGTTTCTCGGCCTGACAGGGGGTCTTGAACCCAAGCAAATAAAGACTGTAATTTTACATTCCGTGTCCTCGGCCACACTGGTCGCTCTGGCTTTTCTCTTTGCCGGCCCTTCCTTATTGGGTTTCTTGGGGATAACTATCCCTGACTTCATGATTGCTGGGGGCATTCTACTGCTTGCCATCTCTTTGAGTGATCTTCTCTCTGGAGAAAAAAAACTTCGCCAAGTCGATCCAAACAGTCTAGGGGCCGTGCCACTTGGCGTACCGCTGATCACGGGTCCCGCTGTACTGACTGCCTGTCTGCTACTGGCCAATACCTATGGTAGATTGTTGGCCGCTGCTGCGCTAATTGTCAACGTCAGCCTGGTCGGAGTCCTGTTCCTGTTGGCTCGTCCCATATCCGACCGTGTAGGTCGAACTGGCACCATGATGATTTCCAAAGTGGCCAGTTTGCTGCTAGCAGCTTTTGCGGTTATGTTGATGCGAAGAGGAATAATCGAAATCTGGTTATCTGTCAGTTCGTGATACTTCTTGTCTTATAAATCATGTCACATGCCTTAAGACCCTCACACAGTGTGAAATCGGGTCATGCAATGAGAGAAACTCGACAAATTCTCCAGGCGATAAGATCGCATAATCTTGATGGGCTTCTAGGCCACTTCGCAAAGCTGGGTTTTTTAACCTATCATCCGACGCCACCAGTGACGCAGCGGTTTTGCATCTGACAATTCAACAAAGAAGGTGCATCCGCCTCCTGGGGTCTCCTCGACCCAAGCGGACCCTGCGTAGTGGATCGCCAGCTTGCGCACGGTGGCCAGGCCGAGCCCGGTCCCTGGGGCCGACTTGACCGAGCTGCCGCGTGCGAAAGGTTCAAAGACCCGTTCTCGCTCACCTAAGCTTAAGCCGGATCCAAAATCGCGCACATAAAGGCGAATGCCCGCAGTTACCTTTTCTCCCCCGATCTCAACCGCACCGTCGCTGCCAGCATAGCGAATCGCGTTGCCGACGAGGTTGTCCAGAATGAGGGTGAGCATGCTCTCCGGAATCTGAACGGGCGGTAGGCCGCCTGTGTATCGCAGCTCGCAATTGACATCGTGCGCCTTTTGCGTCCAACGAACTATCACCTCTTTCACCAGGCGCGCGGTATCGATCGGCTCCTGGGGGCGCTCCACCGAGCCTACAATCGCCAGTTGAAGCAGATCTTCGAGCATTGCGTGCATGCGTCGCCCTTGCTCCTCGATCTGTTCTATGGCCAATTGCGCATCTGCGGGAAGGCTGGCGCTGTGCTCGCTGCGCAGGTATTCGGCGAATCCCAGGATAGGTGAAAGAGGTGAGCGCAAATCGTGCGAAACCGTACGGACGAAGGCGTCGAGTTCCAGGTTCAAGCGGCGCAGTTGTTCCTCGGATCGACGGCGTCTGACGATCAGGACGGCGCTACCCCAGAAGGTCAGAATGGTCACGAACCGATTGATGACACCTACCCAGAGAATGCCGCCCTCTGGTGACAAGAAAGCGCCAGCCAAGGTTAGGAAGCTACAAAGCATTGCCAAGTAGAGAGGGAGGGTCAGGTCCGGGTATAAGGCGCTGAGCAAAATGATCAGGATGTACAAACTGCTGGCGGCAACGCCGAGGGGAAGATTCAGGTCGATGACGAAGGTGAGCCCTGCCAAGGAGATGAAGAGCAGGGAGCTACCTAGGATTCGGTTTTTCAAAATGGTGCCCGCTAACGCGAGGGGTAAGGGCAATGCCAAATGTCTTCAGAAAGCGCCCCGGCATGGGTGGGGTTTGTTTGAAGAAATAGAATGGGAAATGGGAGGGTGTCAATCACGGGTGGAAAATGGAGCCCGCGAGCACCTGGTCGCCCTGTCGGATACTTGAAAAGTTTTTCCGGAGAGTTTGCGGCCCGAGCATATTTGGTACGAATTTCATTGCGGATTTGATTCCGGTTCATGGCAGAATTTTGACAGATTTTCCCAATGCGACAAGGGGATGTCCCATAAATTCGACTTTCATCCTTTCAGGCGTTTTCTTCCTTTGCCTGCAATACGACAACTTATAGCTATTCGTCCTTCCAATGAATACAAGAAACCGGACAAGCATCAATTGCGCTGGCTTGAATGTCGTCTTCTGATGATCCTTCTGGGTTAAAACACTCAGCCTTGTTGTCTTCATCCATTCTAAAGACGTCAGGGCAATTTGTGACACACAGTTCACAGCTAATGCATTCCTCTTTGTCAACCCAGGGTGTCTTTGCCATGCTGTTACTCCTTTGTGTGTATTAGCCGTTTACTTTTTATATAGCTTAACACCGCATTGACTCATATCAATAACTGAAACCTTGCCAACCGATTTTGTCGTTGCGTGTTGGCTGGCACGCAGAATTCTTACTAACCATGCAATGTAAGAAAAGCCCTCGATCCGTGAACCGAGGGTTTTCGTGTTTTTATAGATGGTGCAAAATGAGATAGGTTAGGGGCTTTCAGGGAACTCTCCCTCTCTGGCCAATTTGTTGGAGTCCTTTTCTATTAAAGACATCAACAAGGTGATACAGTTGCTTTTCCTCTTTTTCTGGGGCCCGGAATGAAAGATCTCTTTTTTGCGTCAGACCTTTTGACAGTGTTTCAACATGATAAATATTACGGCATTCCGAAAAACATATCTGTCGCGTTGCGTAAATTCGACTTACCATCCATCGAACGAAACGACAACATCGAGCAAATGTTTCACGTATTGGTGGTTCATATTATGGACCATCGTGGCGAATCAGAGCCGTTCCTCACAGGGACATTTATTTACCCCGAAGCTGTTGTTAAACTGCTAAAAGAACATGGACTGCCGATCCCTGCAGCATTTCTGCCTACAAGCACAACGGAAAATGACAGCAAAGATTCGATCGATCATGCTCAGATCGAACAATACTTCGATATTGTTTGCCGCAACTGTGGGACGGTCACAGACCCTCTCGCCACATACTACCGCACCCCGATAGGGCGATTAATTTTCAGAACCTTCTTGAAAACTCGGCTATCCCTGGGCATCAACACCACTGCCAAGTATGTACTCGATCACCTCACGGACTTTGATACCGAGAAGATCGTCACATCTATCAACGAAGACTTCGTTACCTGGTTAACCGATGACTCAAAAGAAAAATTAACATCTGTTGAAACAATTGCTAAATTCATCTTAATTTTCAATCGTGAGCTTAAGGCCCTCTTGTGATCTCTCAGGAGCTAGGCAAAAATGGGTGACACATGTCGTCTTTATCACCCAAGTCCTTAATGTACTGACTCATAAGAAAGTGGACACTCAGATTTGATCCAGGTGGCCATCATTTTGTCGTCTTAAATGTCTCTATCAATAACATGCCCGTTTTCGTCTCATCAGTAGTGATAAATTAGAAAACCCCCCGATCTTCTGACCGAAGGTTTTGAGTGTCTGATTGATGGGTAGAAAAAGACACCTATAATTATTTACGATGAGTGTTCGTCATTTCTCTTGCTGAACAGGGAAAGCAAGCAGCGTTCAATAACCCCTCAAACGAAGGACGTCCAGATAGTGAGATTTATAAGCCGAAACATTCTTACTGGGTTGGTTACTATCCTGCCGGTATTGCTAACACTGTACCTCATCTACTGGCTGGCGGTGTCGGCAGAGTCCGTATTGGGCAACGTGATTCGATTGATGCTTCCCGAACACCTGTACTGGCCCGGTATGGGATTGATCACCGGTTTGGTCGTGGTGTTCGTGGTGGGGCTGTTGATGCAAGCCTACGTGGTGCAACGGTTGTTTGCCAAAGGGGAGCAACTCTTTTACCACACACCCGTGATTAAATCCGTGTATCGAGCAATACGCGATTTTTTTGACTATTTCTCACCGACGCGAAAAAAAGAATTCAAGCAGGTGGTGGCCGTCTCTATCGGGGATACCGGCATGCAAGTGATCGGATTTGTCACTCAGGCAATTTCGGAACACATGCCTGAAGATTTTCGAGAAAAAGATAGCATCCTGGTTTATCTACCCCTGAGTTATATGATTGGGGGTTATGCGGTCCTGATGCCACGCAGTGCGGTCCGCCCCCTGGATATGAGCATGGAGGAGGCCATGCGCTTTACCTTGACGGCCGGCGTAACGGGCACAATGCCGCGTCCTCCTGGTGGTGGGCGATAAATCTTAGGCGAAAAAGGGAGCGCAAAACAGTCTTCTTTGTTATTCCATATGTTTTCCCGCTGTTTTACTGCAATTATTCAGTTTTTCCTACAAATCCTGCAATCTAAGAATTTGATCCCGCAATTAATCCGTCCTGGCAGTCGTGAAATTTAGTAACGCGGCAGAATTTCAGTCGGTAAGAAAAATGTAAACCCTTTAATATTTGTTTCGTCTAAGGCTGCAAAGTAATCAGATGGCCCCCAAAAAAAGCTATTAAAGGAGGAACAAATGAGGACCCTAAAAATTATCACCATTGGAATTATCGCAACATTCTTGATGACTGTCACAGGGGCAGAACTTGCATTAGCAAGGGGCGGTGGAGGCAAAGGAGGAGGTTTCTGTAACGGTAGTGGCCTTGGCTCAGGAATGTCGCAAGCAGGGAATACGCATCAGTACCAATACAAACAACAAAACCAATACCAGTATCGTCAGGGTAATGGGATTACTACAAGTCGGTCGGAATATCAACAGATGCAAGGCAACCAAAATCAATTAAGAAGCCAAAAGCAGCTCAGAGACCCTAGCACTCATTTGATCGAAACATCAGAATAAGTAAAATTACGTCAACGTCGTAATGGCCACCTAGGTTCAATCCAGGTGGCCATAAATTTGTGCTTTCACGATATTTCTATATATCTCTATCAACAATACGCACTTTTTCGTCCTGCCAATCGTGATAAATAAGAAAATTTACTTTGAGTCCAGCATCTCCCTAATCTTACGTAACAATTCCAACGGTTGTACCGGCTTCATCAATAGTTCAATCCCTTCTTCAGATATCCCGCGGTTTTGGATAAAGTCAGCTGTGTATCCTGACAAGTACAATACCTTTACGCCTACCGAGTGGGTTCGGATGATCTCTTCATAAGCATCCCTCCCGTTCTTTCTCGGCATAATCATGTCCATTAGGATCAAGCGTATCCGATCACGATGTGCAGCAAACATATCGACAGCTTCTTGTCCATCAATGGCTTGGATTACGTCGTATCCGAATTTTGTCAGGACGGTTACCACGAGTTTGCGCACGTCTGCATTATCTTCTGCAACAAGGATAGTCTCGGTACCTCCTTGTGGTGGCTGCAGTGCTACATTCACTTCTCGTACGGGCTGTTCTAATTCAATAAGAGGCAGATAAATCCTGAAAGTCGTGCCTTGACCCAGTTCACTGTATACTTCGATAAAGCCGTTGTGCTGCTTTACAATTCCGTAAGCTATGGCCAAGCCAAGACCGGTGCCCTTGCCAACCTCCTTGGTAGTAAAGAATGGATCGAATATCTTGTTGCAGGTATCCTTATCCATCCCGCTGCCTGTATCGGATACCTTTAAATGGGCGTAGCGGCCAGGTTCGCCATACCCATGCTTTCCAACAAATGATGCACCAATCTCCTGCATCCCTGCTTCTATGGTCAGCGACCCGCAATTTTGCATGGCATCACGGGCATTCGTGGCCAGGTTGATCAAAACCTGTTCGATCTGCCCAGAGTCAACATTGACCGGCAATTGTTGCGCATGGCGAATTGAGGTGAGGTTGATGTCATCACCGATAATCCTGGCAAGAAAATTCTCCACGTGCAGTACAATATCGTTAAGGTTGGAGTTTCTGAGAACCATGGCCTGTTTGCGGCTGAAAGCCAGCAACCCCTTGGTCAGCTGAGCTGCCTTCTCGGCGGAGGATGCAATCGCCTTGACCCTTTCTTGCTGGGGGTCATCAAGCTGTTTATCCATCTGCATCAAGCTGGCATACCCTATGATAACCGAGAGGATGTTGTTAAAATCATGGGCGACGCCACCAGCGAGCTGCCCTATCGCCTCCATTTTCTGTGATTGGCGGAGTTGTTCTTCCCTTTGCCGTTGCTCGGTGAGGTCTATCAGCACTGCTCGACATGATTGTTTGTCAGGAGAAAGTGTTCCCACCATCTGCACAAATATACGAGTCTGCTCTCTGTCATACAATGACAATATGCAGGTTTGCCTAGTTCCGCCCTCAAAGAGTTGCTGTAGAAAGTTGTTGAAAACGGGCCGGTCAACCATGGTCACAAAAGAAGCAAAGATGGCTCCTATCAACTGGGAACGCTCTCTGCCCAGAAGTTTTGCACAAGTGATATTGGTATGGTTAATTGCGCCATTCAGGTCAATGCTAACAAACCCTGTCGGGGAAAAATCATAAAAATCGGCGAAATATTCCTGTAACTTTTCCACCTCCGCGGACGAATCCTGCAATTCCTGGTTTTGCATCTCCAGTTCTAACTTTTGAACCCGTAACTCATGCACTAAGCTTTTTGAACCCATCGCCATCATTGCGCTCTCTGCTTCAGAGGTGATCTCAATCAGTGCCGCTTCTGCCTTGTTGCGCAATTCCACCAAATAACAATTAACGGCGTTGCGACGTAGCCGCTCAGTTTCCACGGCTGTATCACCAAGTAATTTGACAGCCGTCTTAACAGCTTCAGCGATCAAGGTTTTAGCATTATCAGCAGCTGTATAGAGTAACTCTCTAGCACTCTCAACAGCTTCAGCGATCGACGCCTTATTATTTTCATCAGCTTCAGCAGTATCCGCAACCTCTGCAGCTGTACAGAGTAAGAGCTGAGCGGCCTCAGCCGAATCAGCATATAAAGCCTTTGAAGCCCTAGATGCAGCTAGGAGAAGCATATCAGCAGCCTCTATCGAGTTGGTATGTACCCCTTCCTCAGTCTCAGCAGCGGCACATCGTAAAGCTTCAGAGGTCTCAGTAGCTTTATTAAGCAACGTTTCCGAAGCGTCAGCGGCTTTTCTAAGTAACGCTTCAGCAGCAGCAGTAGCCTTTTTAAGCAGTTCCTTGCTCTCTATTGTTGTAGTTTCTGGGTTATCCATGACTGCCGCCCCGCGCATAGAAAAGATGGCCTAATTTGTAGGTTTTGACTCGCCAATTAAAATTCGCAATTAATTTTGGCATTTACAGTAAGCTCCGATTTATCAATATGTCAACAAATGCCGTATATCGAAGGCATTCTGTAGTTAAATATAATGGGGAATTGATTCAAGGCCGGCTTCTAGTCCCTGATAACCAGACACTATCTGACCAAGTGCCGATTACTACACCTGAGGAAGTGGTTCGTTGACGTCAAACGTGAACGCCTTTGGGATACGTCCCATCTGGTAAATGAGCGCACTGAGGAAAGAGTGCTCATTCGAGCGGATCACTTCTGCTTCGGGAGCAGGGAATCGCTGGCTCGAATCCAGTCATCCAATTTACTATTTATCCTCTCGCAGAGCTTCGAGTTGTTCCAATTGGCCGAAATGCGAAAGTTTTGTTGATCCTGCAATGTAAGAAAAGCCCCCGATCCGTAGATGAGGGCTTTCGTGCGTTATAAGTGGTGATTATTGAGACGGTTGCAGTCTAACAGTTACTTGACCCGCCGGCAGGATTTTATATACCAGACTCAAGGGCTGTCCGGTATTTGCAATGCCGTTTTCCTTCGGCAGAGCGACCGGGACGGACCAAAGCCGGCCAGTGTCGTCACGCCAATCAACCACAGCCTGCTTAGCCTGCATCGGCTGTTTAGGAAAAGCTCTCTCATAAGACGATTCCGGCAGAATGACATTGACTGCCCCAAATGTCCGTCATCTCTGCAACCAAAGAGTCTCTCAGTGAGATCGGAATCTTGTCCATCCCTCAGGGGGTTGCGCTTGTGATGCAACCACACAATCTTGTTAACATTGTTCAACACAAAGCCTCACCTATCCACATAACGTCCCACTGGCAACTGAACAGCCTGCATGCATGGCTAACCCTGCAATTGCGTTACCTTGCGTTCCACGGACCGGCACAACTGATTGTTCAGGGTTGCCATGGGATTAAGATTGAACAAGCAGATAGCGGGCGATCCATTAACCAAGCAGCTACTATAGGCTTCAGTACGAACCTTGCTTACTCCGCACGACGTAGTGAAACTTTCCTTGCCTACTTACTCGGCAAGCGTGAATTGTTGAACGATAATTTCTCTGGAGAAAAACGCTTTTACATATACCAAGAAATGCCATACTCGGGAAAGAAGAGTGGTTTCCCCAAGCGGGGGTTAGAAGGTGTGACAGATTTGTTTCTCAAAGTATTTGGAGTTTGAGTATTTTGCTAGGCGTAAAGATCAATTATTAAAGATCACGGCTGATAGGACGGATTAAAGCCGATTGCTCGATTCCTGCATTGCACCACTGCGAGGACGGAATAAAGGCATCCGTCTGTTTCCTGGATTGCAGGATTTTAAGATTACCCTGTCCATTAAATGTTTATCTAATCAATTTACCGACATAACTTTTGAGACACATTCCTTTGAGACCTGAATGTGAAAATAATTCAGGCTGCCTCAGTGAAAGGCGGATTTTGTCTCCCTGGCAACCCAAGGAATTGTCTCATGATCAACCCTCCAACGGCTTTTCGTCCAGTCTTTACTTCTCGACCAGCGCCTTCCCTTTCTGATTTTTGGATGGGGGGTTATTCGCAATTTCCCCTCTAACTGTTATCGTTGTGAGTGTCAAATTGTTTTTGCTGCCCTGCAGCAAGATACGGGGCAACTCATTTTATTAGCGGAAAGTTTGAGCAGTTTTGGTCACTGCAACTCGCCCTGAAAAAAATAGTGAGAGGGGTCAGAAGTGGAGAAAAGCGAACATTCAAAGAACAAAGATTCGTTGAGCCTTTGGGGAGCGGTTTCGATGGGTACCGGCGTCATGATCGGCGCTGGTATATTTGCCCTAACTGGACAAATAGCTGAACTCGCCGGAACGTTGTTTCCTCTGGCCTTTCTTTTCGCTGCGGCCATCGCGAGTTTCAGTGCATACAGTTACGTCAAGATGGCACAGAAATACCCCTCTGCAGGGGGGATTGCCATGTTCCTCAAGAAAGCCTACGGGCGCGGTCTTATGACGGGGGCCTGTGCCCTGCTGATGTATTTTTCGATGGTGATCAATGAGAGCCTTGTTGCCCGAACCTTCGGGACCTATTTCCTCCAGGCTTTTGATGCGGGAGAGTCTGATTGGCTAATACCGGCGCTCGGTGTCGGCCTGCTGTTGTTCGCTTTGGTAATCAACATTTTAAGCAACCAATTCATTCAAACATTTTCATTCGTGATGGCTTTCGTCAAGATCGCAGGTCTGGCTGTTTTGGCTATTGGTGGTCTTTGGGTGACCGGTTGGTCATTCGAGAGTGTTTCGGTCGAGCCAGTAAAAACTGGCGCAGCGGATTTCCTCGGCGCGGTGGCTTTGGGAATCTTGGGATATAAAGGCTTTACAACGATAACTAACAGTGGTGGCGAGTTGAAGGACGCGAAAAAGAACGTCGGCCGAGCCATTATCCTCTCCATTTTTATTTGCGCCCTGTTATATGTCTTTGTCGCCCTTGCCGTGGGAGCGAATTTATCGATTGAGGAAATTGTAACAGCAAAGGACTATTCGCTGGCCGAGGCTTCGCGCCCGGCTTTTGGCCAATACGGGGCATGGTTTACGGTTGGCTTTGCGATCATTGCGACAGTCTCAGGCGCCATTGCAAGCGTTTTTGCAGTTTCCCGCATGTTGGCGATGCTCACATCCATGCAGCTTGTACCTCACAGGCATTTTAACCTTCCCGGCAATTTGCAGCGGCACACGCTCATTTACACTGTCTTCATCGCGATGTTGCTTACGATCTTTTTCGACCTCAGCCGTATCGCTTCAATTGGGGCGGTTTTTTATATCGTTATGGACATTTGCATCCACTGGGGCGTCTTCAAGCACTTGCGCGAGGAGGTAGGGGCAAAGATTTGGGTGCTGATCACTGCGATTTTTCTCGATGTTGTGGTCCTTAGCGCATTTTTGTGGGTAAAGGCTCAATCCGACATCTTCGTGGCTTGGATTTCCCTGATCGGACTAGGCCTTGTTTTTGTAGCGGAGAAGTGGTTCCTGAAGTTACACGAATACGATGAGGAAGATCCTCACTATAGTACCGAATAGGCCAGTCGAGGCAACTCCTCTGACTCGATAGCCTGCCTTGAATCGGTACCGCGTCCCCTGGTTAGCGGTATTTCACTTTGACGTTAAGTGTCTTATAAATCACCAATTATAAAACGAGCCCTCAATCTTCGGATCGGGGGCTTTCTTACATTGCAGGGGCAGCAAGAAATATTGTCCCAGGTATATTCACACCCTCCATACAATGCAATAGCATAAATAAGAAACACATCTCTTTGACCTTGCACTTCGATTGCTGTAGATTGGAAACATCTTATTTGTGTGGGTATCTGATAATGAAGGGGGTACGACGAAAGATGACTACAGGCCATCCGTAAGAATCGGGGGCTTTTTGTGTTTATGGTCTGTGACTCTTAACTCGGATTTTGTTCTTCAATATTTCTTAAGTTTCATCTTGGAAGAACTTTGAACATAAGAACTTTAATCACAAACCTTAACATTCTACCTGCCGAGCAATGTCTAGCGTTAGCGCATATAGAATCACATGTTATACAGAAATAGGAGTATCTAATTAGTGAGTAAAATTATGGATAAAGCTGTTTCTTTAATTCATACAGCAAAAAACTGGATGTCGTTTTTTGTTCTTGTTTTGATGACAATAATTGTTGCTATCTCGATAATAGAGCTCGGTATAACTCTCTATTTAGATTTATTCGATCCGACAGATGATGTGCTTTTTCTTGAAATAGATGAATTGTTTAGAATCTTTGGTTTCTTTTTCATTATTCTCATTGGATTCGAGCTTGTAGAGACCGTAGAAATGTATTTGAAAGATAATATTATACATGCAGAAGTTGTTTTATTGGTAGCAGTTATTGCTGTTTCTCGGAAGGTCATTTTACTAGATCTAGAAAAATATGATCCTTTGGCAATAATAGGCCTAGGCATTATTATTGTCGCTTTAGGAGGTTGTTATTCGCTTGTCAAACTGAGTTACAGAAGTAAAAATGTATAACAATTCGCTCAATTCGGACCGCTTGTTGAAAAACTATTGCTATTAATCACCATTTATAAAACACGCAAACTCTCAATCTTCGGATAGGGGGCTTTCTTACATTGCAGAGTATCCAAGAATCTTGAATTTCGACCAATCTGAAGGTTTCAAATCAATGCAGGAGTACTTGTAAGAAAGTTGTGAGTAATCTGTGTGCTACTGTGACGAGCGTTGGTGGTGCGTTCTTAAATGTCAGAATTCATGGGAATATCTACCCACCTTAAGGCGCATCATAAGTTTAAAATATGCAAGGACCTTTCGTCTAATTCTGTTCATCTTTTAGTTTATTTCGTCTGCTCATGACTCTGTATAAGCTTGACAGAACCTCACTAAGTGCTAGCGTGGTTTTAGTTAAGGAGTTTAGACGGGAGGTGCATTATATGCTTATCCCTGTTGTACTTAGTGGTGGTAAAGAAGAATTAGTGAATAAAGACGACTTGCAGTTTTTGATAGATATACAGCAGGTAATGTTGTTTAAACGCTCAGATGGATGGGTTGTCCTTGGCCAAGACAAATTGCGCGGCCAAGGAGGGCCATACCATGGGGAAGAACAACGGCAGCACGAGGAGTTTTCACTCGTTCAAGATGAGTTGTTTTCGCTAGACGGCTAATGTTAGTGAGCAACCCAATGTTTCGTTATGTTAAAGAAAAATCACGGGGCCTTCGATTATAAAATCGTGAGGAATTTTCTTGTATTGCACGATTTGTGAGGCGAAAAGTGGCTTCTTGATGATCACCATATTTAATTCTTGAAAAAATGTCTGGACAGGCTAGTGTTTATTAACCTGTGTTTTTTAAAACAGGCCCTGCTGACGCGGCCCTTTGGGATTGGCTCCAAGGGCCGTTTCTTATTTGTCACCACTGGTGAGACGAAAAATGGCGTATTATTGATAGAGCAATTTAAGACGTTCATTGACCACAAATTATGGCCGCCTAGGATCCTCTCCGGGTGGCCTTTTCTTTTTATTGAGAGAGGGTTTACTGTACCATTGATAACTAGAAGAGTCTTGAATAGGTGCTATGATTAAATCTGTCCTTTTTATACGAAACTCGGATTTCTTATGGGAGTAAAACTAAAAACAACAAAGACTTCCTTAACACTTGTAAGGAGGCCATGATGCCAACAGAAAAGGCTGAAACAGGCAATTTGCAGACATTATTGGGTCAAGTTGGTGCGGGGTTAGATGAATATTTAAAATTTGAACATCCAGATGCAATGCATCCCAATAATCGCTGGCGTGAGTTTCTAGACATACCCTTACCGCAGCAAGGGGTCGGCATCGAGCAAGTGACCTCTGATTTGGTTAATCATATCATCCCAAATGGTTCTCCTGTTCCCAGGCCAGGCTTCAGTTCATTTATTACCACCGGTTCAACGAGCGTTTCCACCCTTGCATCCACTGCTGCGACAATCGCCTCCCCTCAGCGATATATGCATACTGCTTTCAACTTCCTAGAAGAATTATCATTACAGTGGTTAGCACAAATGTGCGGCATTGGAAACATGCAGGGTGTCTACAGTAGTGGAGGTTCCGTAGCGAACTTAATTGCCTTGGGTGGTGCACGACAGTCCGCCTTTGAAAGATTAGGGCATGACCCTGCGGCAGATGGGGTTAATAGATCGGTCAGGGTTTATGCCAGTGAAGAATGTCATCATACGATTCAACGTTCCGGTGGTGTATTGGGAATCGGCCGACATGCGATTAAATTGGTCGCCTGTGACAGTAAAGGTCGAATGCGGGTGGATTGTTTGCAGAAAGCGATTGCAGAAGATAAGGTCGCAGGTATTTTACCGATGGCCATTGTCGCCAATGCTGGTACCACTAATACCGGTGCAATCGACCCACTACAGGCAATTGGAGAGTTCGCAGCGGAAAATTCCATCTGGTTTCATGTAGATGGTGCTTATGGTTTACCCGGTATCTTGGATGAAAAGATCAGCCATCTTTTTCATGGCTTGGAGTTGGCCGACTCGGTGATTGTCGATCCCCATAAATGGCTTGGTGCTTCAGTTGGAGTAGCGGCCACATTTGTTCGTGACAGACAATGCCTATACCGCGCATTTACACAGGAACCAGCCGACTATCTTGAAGGTTCTGTTGAACAGAGCGACAAATCTGTCCCGGTTATAGGACATTCTTTAGATGACTTCGGTATACCGTATTATGATTTTGGTGTCGAGTTAAGTGCGCCATGCCGTGGCGTTGTAGTTTGGGCATTGATTCGAGAAATTGGTGTTCAGGGTATGCGTGAAAGAGTGAAGCGCCATAATGCCATGGCACGCCATCTTGCCCAATGTGCCAATGATCACGCCAACCTGGAAGTCCTAAGCGAGCCGACACTTTCTATCTGTTGTTTCCGTTATATTTCCCCTGATATAGAGGACCTCGATAGTTTCAATCAAAGACTTCACCGTCGCCTGGTAAGGGAGAATAAATATATGCCCAGTACGACGCGTGTGAGAGGAAGTTTAACGCTCCGTCCCTGCTATGTAGGCGCACGCGCCGATCTACCGCAAGTAGATGCCCTATTAGAGTCGGTATTGAGAATTGGAAAGGATTTGGAGGAAGGCCGTTAAGGAAAGAATTGAGCCGCCTCATGTGCATGTAAACCCTCAATCTTCGGATTGGGTGCTTTTCCTATAACTCACGACTTCTGAGAAGAAAATAGGCTTCATATTTATGAAGATATTTAAGAAGTTCTTTAATCCGCAAGACTATGGCTACCTGGACCAACACCGGGTGGACAATCTAGTCCTTAAAAGGTGTCTGTCCCCTTTAGAGGTTCCACGATTTCTCTGGCCCAAGATAAGGCGGCAGCAGCAGCAGGGAATCCAATTGTGCTCGCCAGAAGAATTATGCTGTGATAAATTTCAGCCGTTTCTGCGCCAGCCTTCAGAGCCCGTTTGACATGAGAATGCACCGCACCTTCAGATCGAACACTTGCCGCTCCGGCAAGCTGGATAAGTTGAGCGGTTTTTTCATCAAGAGGGCCAGCCTGATGAAGTTCCTTACCAAAATTTTGATGTGCCTCCAGAACTTTCCCGAACTCACTCATGAGCCAAGCATAATTACCAGGATATTCTTTCATCATACCTCCTTAGCCATCAGACCAGTCCAATGCTATTTATAGTCTTAAGTTTACCACATGCATCCTGTCTGCGGTGTTCGCTTAGCCGATTGTTTATTGATAGATTAATTTAAGGCGCTCATTAATCAACAAAACGACGGCCACCGAGATTAATCCTGGAATTAATTCCGAGAGACCATTTTCTTATATGCCAGGGCCAGTAGGAATCTCACATTTCAGCTAATTTCCACTCTCAAAACAATATAGGATCATAAATAAGACCCCCTTTTATCTGTTCCAGTAAATGAAGAGTATAATAACTTAAGGGTGCCTTTATGGAAGGCTCAAGGCCTTCTAATGCAGACACCATCACAACACGTATAACCAACGTCCGCAAACTGGTGCCGCTGACGATGTGGTCATAGGGTTTATGAACAAAGCCTGCACCTAAGAAAGATAAAGGGCAAATTATGCAGCATGCGACAAGGGTTAACCCATCTGATGAAACAATCATGATTGGTCCGCTACAAATCCATTTTCTTCTCACGAGCAATGATTCCAACGGAAGTGTATCAGTGTTCGAGTTCTTCGTTCCCGCTGGACAGAAACTGGCTGCGCCAGCCCACAAAAACGACGCCTATGAGGAAGTCCTTTACGGTATCGAAGGCGTCCTAACTTGGACAGTTAACGGAACGCCTATAGAAGTTGGTCCTGACCAATCGCTATGCATACCTCGAGGCGCGGTACACCGCTTTGACAACTTCGGAAGTAAAGATGTAAAGCAACTCGTCGTCATCAGTCCTGCTATCATGGGTCCTGCATACTTCCGCGAGTCAGCAGAAGTAATCAACGCTGCTGTCGATGGTCCACCCGACCGCGATAAGATGACAGACATCTTTCAGCGTCATGGCATGACGGTGTCCATGCCCCCACCTGATAAGTAGCGTTCGCCTGGCATGGTTGTCCTAATAATCACAATGTAAGGAACCTAAATAGAACTGGAGCAAATGTAATGAAGCACTCTTCTTCGATCCGGTGCTAGGCAGAGGTGCCAAAGTCACGACTGCTAGGACGAAAACGGGCGTGTTATTGATAGAGCAAATTAAGTCGACAAACGGTGGCCACCTGGATCAATTCCATGTGGCCATTTTCTTGTATGTCAGGGTTTTCACTAACTTCGCTTTTCATTGAACATCTAGCGATCAAATCAATTCGAGCATATATTTAGGAAAGAGCATTTGACCACATAGGTCTAGTGCACTACATTGTGAAATTCTGATATTTTGATGTGTTGCAAGGGGGGTGATGATCAGTATCGTATATTTCAGGAGACAGCATGTCAGTTGAAGCTGATACCAACCCACCGAAAGGCAACGTACAACTGTTGCTGAAAAAACTGGTCGCGGTGGCCTGCTTTTCAATAATTATCATTATTGCAGGAACTGGCTATGGCATTTACCGGGTCTACTCAGACCAGGTACTGCGCAGCGCCGAGGAGGATGCGGCACATATCGCCGCTGTTCTGCTTGTCGAACAGGAAGACCTGCTCTTCACAGATGGGACAGATGGACAGCCTGTACTCTTCGTTTATCCGATGTCTTTGGACACTCTCGATCGTCGATTCCGGCGTTTTCTCAAGGCCTTCGAAATAGTCAAAATCAAAATATACAACGCCGACAAGATGATCATTTTCAGTTCGGAAGCCGCGCTCATCGGAGATACAGATACCGGGAACCTCAGGCTGGAGCGTGCCTTACAGGGGAGTCCCGATTCTCACCACGAAAACAAGGAGGCCTTTCGCGATCTTGCAAACGAGGAGATGCTGGATGTCGACGTGGTTGAAAGTTACATCCCGATTCGCATTGGCAATGCCGTCGTCGGCGCCTTTGAGATTTACGCAGATGTCACTCGTTACCGCAAAGAGATAGTCACGACAGTTATTAATTCAGTTTTTATTCTTGGCATCATCCTGGTGGGAGTCTTCGGAGTCTCTTTCTTCTTCGTAAAAAACGCCTCCACCCACGTGCGAGAAGCACAGGATAAGTTGCACGTTCTTGCTACCATTGACGCCCTGACCGGCGTTTACAACCGCGGTGCAATCGTCGACCGGGCCCGCAAGGAAATCTCGCGGATTGATCGACGCCGTCAGCAACAAAATGATTATTCATTGAGTTTTATCATGCTCGATATAGACCATTTCAAAAAAGTCAACGATACTTACGGCCATCTCGCCGGCGACCAAGTGTTACGTGACATGGCCCTGAGGATTCAAGAGACAGTGCGTGATTACGATCAGTTAGGCCGCTATGGCGGAGAAGAGTTTCTGCTTGTCCTCCCAGATGAATCATTTGAGAGTGCGGTAGTGGCTGCTGAGAGGGTACGCCAGGCTGTTCGCACCCGGCCATTCATGTATAATGACACACCTCTACCAGTGACGGTCAGTCTCGGAATTGCAACGTCTCTTTCAGGCGAGGAAAACCTCGACATCGTGCTGCAACGGGCTGACGAGGGCCTCTATAAGGCCAAAGCTGAAGGACGCGACCGCGCTGCATGGGTCGAACCTTCCAGTGCCTGCTTGAATAAGCTTTAATACACAAAAAATGGCCAATTGAAAGCAGGTGGTTTTTCTTAAATGTCACGACTGCCGAGACGAAAACTGGTGTGTTATTGATAGAGCAATTTAAGGTGTCAAAATGATGGCCTCCTTGAACGATTCAGGGTGGCCATTTTCTTATGAGTCAGGATCAGTAAGAATTTCGCACTACATTCAACCTGAGCACCGAAGAACAATGCAGTAGCATTTATTGGAAACTCATAGGTTTGTTAAATGTCAGTCGAAAAGTCCGATCCAGATCCGGTACTGAGGGGAAATTTGGGGGTGGGGAGGGGAAGGCAAAATTTCGGAAATGAAAAAGCCCCAACCGGCGATGGCTGGGGCTTGTCTGTAATATTCCAATGTATTCGATATGACTTATTGGGCTAGCGAGGCCCTTACCGTTTGGAAATAATCTGCGCCAATTTTACCACCCCACTTGTCATACATGGGTTTTGCTTTTTCGATAAGTTCAGCTTTTTCTTTTTCCGGAAGCTGATAGAAGGTTATCCCGGATTCCTTCGCTGCCTGAATTTGGTCCCTCTGCTGTTCGCGAGTCAAAGCCCTTGCCGCAGCACTTTCTTCCTCGATCGTATCCAGAAGAATTTTACGCAGATCCCTCGGTAGTTTGTTAAGCCAACGGGTGTTTATCAGGTGAATATACAACCCTTGTGCATAATTGAGTTGGGTGTAGTATTTTGCAACATTGAATTTCCCGCTAATGTTGCAAACGATGGGAGTGTGATCAAGCCCTGTTATGACTCCCGTCTGGAGAGCTTGTGGAACATCCGGCCATGGCATGACCGTAAATTTGAGTCCCCATGCTTTGTAGAAATCTATGTTAACAGGTGCTTCGGCTATACGGAAATTAACGGATTTAGCATCTTTAAAGGTCTTGACTGGCTTTTTTGTCGCCCATCCGTACGAACCATAGCCCGTAATGTCTGCAACGACAATATTACTACCTAAGGCAGCTTCATGAAAAGGTTGCCAGAGTTCTGGTGTAGTGCGAAAGCGATCCAGCTTCTCAAAGGTATCAATAACGTAAGGGATATTGACTATACCGAGGGTTTCAGCAACATTTGCCGCAGCGACAGAAGAACTCATCATTCCTTGTATTGCGCCCATTTTCAGTTTGTTGATGACATCCTTCTCTCCTCCAAGAAGAGACAGAGGCCGGAAATCTACGAAAAGGCGCCCGTCGCTTTTCTCCCAAACCTTGTCGCGTATGCGAAACCCAACCCCAACCCCTTCTATTGCCGGATGACCAACACATGAAAGTAAATACTTATATTCTGCTTTGCCGGGATCGAATTTGGGCTGCCAGTTTGTCAAAGGGTCGTCACCAGTCTCGGCAAAGGCCTGGGGCACAATGAGCATGAAAAATAGACATAAAAAACCAATCAGGTTCAATCTGACAACGTTCATGATGATATCTCTCCAATAATGATTCGCCCGCAAAAAGGTGAAATAATAAGTCAAATATGAGAATTTTTCAACAATAACGTAGGAGGAGAAACCACTGGCAATTAGACCTTTAAATGTTGAAAATTTACATTTCTAGCTGACCTTGCCAAAGTTCAGTTTTGAAAAGAAAAATTATGTACAAGGGCTCAACTTCTACCTTAGCCTTAGCCTTGGCCTTTCCGTTGTGCTGACAGTCTTTTGTTATTTGCTGCTGCTAGTCATTCTGAACCATTTTGGGGTGAAGCTATGACCCTAACGAAGCGATCTCCTATAAGTCACGACTGCCAGGAGTGATTAAAGGTGGGAGCAGATTCTTGGATTGCGGGATAAATGGAAATGCTGATCATTTGGTTTTCATTGCCCTGTTATTTTGAATGAGATAAGATTTCGACCGTTTATGAACCATGTACAAGTTCAGCATGGAAGCGTCATTGACACTCACCAAAGCCAATCAAAATTAATCGTCTACCCCCATATACCTGCTATCGTTCCTCTTGAATGAAGACAAGAACTGTGCCGGAATAATGGGCTGTGGACTATGGGAATTGTGATGACTGATAAACGCCGGGTTTTGATCAACCTTATTCCATTTTTATTTGTTTTCTTATGGAGTACCGGCTTTATTGCTGCCAAGTATGCCTTACCCTTTATCGAGCCTTTTTATTTACTGTTCATACGTATGACTCTAACCGTCGCCGTATTTATGCTTTTGTGCTTATTGTTCCGGGCTGAGCGGTTATCAACTAGGCAGGCTGGGCAACAAATGGTCACTGGTTTTTTGGTGCATGGTACTTACCTCGGAGGTGTTTTTGCCGCGATCAAGTGGGGCATGCCTGCGGGGATTACAGCGATAGTTGTTGGAGCGCAGCCAGTTCTCACTGCTTGTTTGGGATGGCTTTTTTTAGGTGAGCGGTTGCGTCCTAGACAGTGGCTGGGTCTTGGATTAGGTCTCGGAGGGGTGGTAACTGTGTTGTTAAGCACCAGTCAGAATCAAGATATCGTTCTGAACTGGCCTTCAGTACTCGCTGCCATAGCAGCTTTGTTAGGAATATCTGTCGGGACCTTGTATCAAAAGCGCTTTGGCTCAAGGACGAATTTGCTGTCCGGATCAATCTGGCAGTATGTCAGTGTTGCGATGTTGATGTCGATTTTGACCTGGGTATTTGAAGCCCAGGAAGTGGTGTGGGATATTCGCTTGGTACTGGCCCTTGGATGGCTGGTATTTGGATTATCAGTCTCGGCTATTCTTTTGCTCATGTATATGATCCGAGAGGGTGAGACGGCTAAGGTGGCAAGTTATTTTTATCTCGTGCCACCCATCGCGAGTATCGAAGCCTGGCTATTGTTTGGTGAATCATTGAGTCTAGTCGCGATCACAGCGATCATCATGACAGTTATTGGTGTTTACTTGGTGGTAAAGAGGTCATAATAACGACTGGGGAGCCAGGAAGCATTGCGCTAAACTAAATTTTGAGATGGACTCTTAAGGTGGGGCAGGTCAGCCGGCTCCAGGTTTTTCTATAATCCACAACCTATAGAACACCAAAAGCCCGCTTGGCGATCCAGGAGGGCTTTCTCGTAATGCTTAATTGATTGGACAGAAGGTTTTTCCATAAATGTCATGTCCCCGTTTAGGCTTGCCAGGCCTATATTTGGCGATCTTTCTTTTGGCCCTTACCGGGCTGTTCGCGAAAATTATTCCCCTCGACGCGATGTCAATCATTCAATTACGGTCGGTAGTGGCAACAGCAGGGATTGCCTGTTTCACGGCCCTTCAGAGGCGAAGTTTAAAGCTCAATGGAGGAAGTCGAACTTACGTCGGCGTATATGTCTTGGGTCTGCTGTTAGGCCTGCACTGGATAACCTTTTTTCATGCTATGCAAGTCTCATCTGTAGCAGTCGGGATGCTCTCTTTGTTCACCTTCCCGGTCATTACCATTCTTCTCGAACCTCTCTTCACCCAAACGAAGATTAAAACCGGAGATGTTCTCGCCGGGTTGCTTGTTCTGGCCGGATTAGCGATCATGGTTGGCGTTGATGTGACTGACTTGCATAAACCGATCACTCTGGGAGTAATCTTTGGGATGATTTCTGCGCTGCTATTCGCCTTGCGGAATCTATTGCAAAAATATCGATTCGACGGGGAAACAAGTGATAGTCTCATCTTTCATCAGGTTGTTGCCATTTGCTTGATGCTGGCTCCGTTTGTTGATTTCCCCCGAGTTCAGGCATTAGAAACAGCTTCATGGGTCAATATAGTTTTACTTGGGATTCTCAGTACCGCAGCGGCCCACACCCTCCTGGCGTTCAGTCTGAAACAATTACCTGCCAAGTCGGTAGCGCTGATTCAATGTCTGCAACCTTGGATTGCCACCGTGCTGGCATGGTACGTGGTCGGCGAGATCCCTGGGGTGTCGGTCTGGATCGGTGGCACAATTATACTCTCCGTTTCTACTTATGAATCTGTGCAGAAAGTGCGAACCCCGGGTTTACAATCCCAGAGGGACTAATTCATAATTCCTGATTCCATTACTCCTTTAATACGGAACCCCGATCAGGCCTCTTGGTGAGATTTTACTGAAATGCACCACTGCCGAGACGAAAACAGGCGTGTTATTGATAGAGATATTTAAAAGAGGCTTTAATCCACAAAATGATGGCCGCCTGGAAACGGGTGGCTATTTTGTATATTGCGAGGTATTTTATATTCTGCTCAATTAGACGATGTTGTCAGTATTTGAATGGTAGATAGTTTATGAAAAAAAACAAACATGGAGATAAATATGTTCCCAGAAAAGCTGGCAGAAATTATGAAAAAAGATGGCGTTGTTGCCATAGCGACCGTGGGTAAAGAGGGGCCGCACATGGTCAACACTTGGAACAGCTACATTAGGGTGTCAGGAGATGGTCGGTTATTGATTCCCGCTGGATATATGCATCAAACTGAAGCAAATATCGCCTATAACAATAATGTTTTGATTACATTAGGTAGTAGCAAAGTGACTGGTTTACATGGCCCAGGTGCAGGTTTCCTGATCAAAGGGACAGCGGCTTTTATAACTGAAGGTCCTGACTTTGATTTGTTGAAGTCAAAATTTAGTTGGCTGCGTGCTACCTTGGCCGTCACAATAGATTCTGCTACTCAGACATGGTAAGGCTGTTCTCATTTTGCACCATATATAAAACGCGAAAACCCTCAATCTTTGGATCGAGGGTTTTCTTATATTGCAGGACTGATAGGATGGATCAAAGATGTCAGGCCTGATTTGATTTGCTCGTCAATGCGAGATGGTTTTTGAGAAAAAGAGAAACGGTCACATGAGAAATCAGGTGGCCTTTTTATTTTGCAAGTCTAAAAAAAATAAACATTTAAGCTTAATTTATCCACTCTTCCTAAATTGAATGCCGAGTAAAGCAAAGGCCCGCGGTCATGACGACGGCGGGCCTTTGCGACAGGGTCTTGCCCTGAGTGGTGGGCAAAAACGTCCAGGGTTAAGGAATCAGGTCAAAGTCAACATTCTCTGTCACGATCCCGGTGACGACAGTAACATCTGCTGTCTGGGTGGTCATTCCGAAGGACGAGACGACAACCTGGTAGTCACCCGGGGGGAGATCAACGGAATATGCGCCAGCCACGACGTTGACCGATTTCACCGTCACCATGGTTGCTGCCAGGGCATTTTCGCAGGTCATTTCCTGACGGAAATCAAGGGTTGCATACTGGTCGACCGGAGCACCGGTAAGCGTAACAGTGCCGGCGACTGCACCCGGAAGTGCAGAGTCGGCGATCAGGCTGAAATCAACCGTGGCCAGGTCGTCCGCGGCCAGGATCACCTCTGCGCAGCCCGGCAGGAAGCCAGCCTGCGCGGCCGCCAGGTTGTAGTCGCCCGGTGCCAGGAACAGGGTGTATTCACCGTTTTCGTCCGCCAGGGTTCCGGCCTCGATGACCACCTGGTCCCTGGCGTCGACGGCGGCGGGGTCAACCGTCTGGGCCGTGACGAAGGCCCCGGCTAGGGGAGCCGGGTCCGTTGGCGGGTCAGTGACCGGCGGCGTATTCGTCACGGTTCCGGAAACGATGGCATTGACGTCCGTCTCAAGGACCTTGACCGTCGGCTTGAGCAGGTACTGACCGCTGGCGCCGGCCTTGACCACGGAACGCATGGCATCAAAATCCAGGATCAGTTCGGTGGTCTGGTTCTCATTGACGTCGAAGCCGTTGACAACTTTCAGGCCGGTCTGGGAGCCGCTGGGCACTTTCAGTTCATGGCTCTCGTTATCATCCAGATCGATGACGTAGTTGGCAAAGGGGTGGGCCTGACTGAATAGGTTCAGCCCTGCATCCGGGGTCGCTCCGATGATCAGGCGCAACTGGGTGTAATGCCCCGCAGCCAGGGATGCCTGGCCGAGCTCTGCGCGGACCCCGTTGACCAACTCCAGCAGATTGTAGGTCTGGTTGGGTTCGGCGACCGTCTGCCAGGAGCCGTCTTCGTCCTCGTCGCCACCAAGGTGAACGTCGACGCGCGCGACCGTGACATAGACCGCCTGGTACTCATCCGTCGAAGCGTCGGTCAATGAGGTTGACAGGGTCCCCTGGCCGTCGCCGGAGCTGGAGCTGCCGCCTCCGCCGCAGGCCGACAAAAAGAACCCCAATAACAGGCCAAGCAACACGATATGCGATATTCTCAAGAGGGCCGTTACCATAGTCATTCTCCTTTCAGTCTTCATAGTCATTGTTTTTTCAGTCATCGGTGTTGGGCGATTGTCAATGGCATGCAGTGCACCGCTGTTGGCAGGCCCTTGTGCCCGGATGCTTCGATTAAGGTAACAAATCGATTTTAAACATATCACACAGAGAACCTACAGCAAGCTGCGTGCCTGTTTCTTATCCCCCTGTTTTATAATATTTTTTTCGCACAGGATGCGTGCGAGAAACTTTTCAGCCCCGTTATACTGCGTTGTGGTCACGCGTAAATTGTCAGGCGAGGGGACCATCCGAGGGTAGTGATATCGCAGGAAGTTTTTTTGACACATCACAGTAAGTGATAATAACGACCCCACAGAAATGGAAGGGCCTTTCTTATTTGTCACCACTGCCGAGACGAAAACAGGCGTGTTATTGATAGAGCAATTTATGACGACAAAACGATGGCCACCAGGATCAATTCCGAGTGGCCTTTTATTTTTTCATTTTCTTTGTTGACATACCTGACAATATAGGTAAGATATTAACCACAGAACATAAGTTCTTCTCTTTTACCTCCTAGAAAAAAACCAAAACTCGTCGCCCCACAGTCACCCTCCTGGCTGTGGGGCTTTTTTTTCTTAAATATCAGGGGCAGCAGGAATTTTACATTTCGGTCAATTTTGATACCACAGAACAATGTAGGAATATAAATAGTATGCACATCTCTCCTCTTTGACCTTGCCCTTCGATTGCGGTAGATTAACAACGTTTTATTTATGTAGATGACGCCCTGACGACGATCCCCAAGGTATCCACCCTTATAGGTGTTTACCGTGGGCTGAATGCGGTACTCGATCTTTAGAGGCGAAGGTTTTTGTCAAGCCAGTTTCAGGAAATCACTGACTCCAGAACACTTTCACATTAGTCCCTGTACCGGGATTGCAGACACAAAAAAGGACCATTTTCATCCTCCGATGAAGTGGTCCTTTTTGCGACAGTAGTTTTTGAACGACGGTCTCTAAGCGATTGGTAGAAACATCCTAACAACGAATAGTTGGCCCGCTATCATTTTCAGTGACCAATCATATTGGACGATCACGACGTTTGTTCACATTCTGGAAGAAGGTGATTATCTTACACCTTGCGGCGTTCAAGCGAGCCCTGGAGACAGTACAATTTTTTATAATAGGCAGAAATCGACTGGCTGTAGGGGTTCAGGGAGGTCCGATTCCCCCATTGCCTCACGAAGATCTCGTTCTATGCTGCGGCACAGCGCTGTCAGGGGTAGGCTGTTAGGCGCTGTAATGAATGGCTCCTCCAACTCCTCGCCGAGAGCATCCAGACCGAAGAAGGTGTAGGAGACGATGCCGACCACAAAAGGTGTCATATAGCCGATGGAGTCAACGAGGCCGAAGGGAAGAAGATAACAGTACAGGTAGGACGTGCGATGGAGCAGGAGGGTGTAGGAGTACGGGATCGGAGTATTCTTGATCCGCTCGCAGCCGCCAATGACCGAGGCCAGCCCGGCCAAGCTCTCATCCATTCGGGCCACGAAGTATTCACAGATGCGTTGTTCATCGAGACACGAACGGAGGTCGAGAGCCATACGCCGCAGCAGAAAATCTGGCTTGTTCTGTGCCTGTTCGAATTCGATCCGCTCATCGGGGTCGAGAAACTCATGGGCGTCGGCTGTGGGGTCCGAGTCTCTGAGGTGGTGCCGTACCGAGTGAACCAGGGCAATGAGCCGGCGAAGGATACGCAAGCGAGGGTCGGCTGGTGCGAGGGGTGGTTGAGTAGAATTCTGATCTTCTCTTGCGCTTATGAAACTCAGGGTCTGCCGGGCCAAATCCCGACTGACTATGGTGAGCTGACCCCAAAGTTTGCGTCCTTCCCAGTAACGATCGTAACTGGCGCTGTTGCGAAAGCCTAGGAAAATGGCCAGGGCAATGGCCATAATGCTGAAGGGAATGGGGGTCAGCGTGATCTTCAGGTGAAAAAACATCCCATGTGATAGCGTGACAAGGATGGCAACCAAAAGGGTAATGGCCAGTTTCAGCTTGATGACCTGGAGAACTGATCCACGGTAAAGAAAAAAGAGGCGTAGTCCGTTTGGGCGTTTTCGAATGATCATTATTTTTCCGGAAGTGCCTTGCCAAAACAGATCGGCAGTGAATGAAATTGTTCGCTACTGCGAGGGCGCCTTGACTCGGGCGCTCACGATGATTATCAACTCGTTTATGATTCGATGCCGTCCAGCCAAGTGTCGACGACGTCATGGGCAACCGATGCTAGACGGGATCCAATCTCCTGCGCCTGCACGCGCAGTATACGTGGGTCGATACCCGCTTGCGCCAATTCGTTAGCATGGCCGACCAACCACTGTTCGATATGGCTAACGTCGACTTCCAAGTGAAATTGCAGGGCCAAGACTTTGCGACCAAACGAGAACGCCTGGTTCTTTCCAATCGAGGTGCTGGCCAACCGCTCAGCCCCTGGTGGAATATCAAACTGGTCACCGTGCCAATGCAGTACCGGTGTATCACCCACCGCGGCTAGCGGAGATTGCCGACCTTCAGCAGTCAAAGTCAGCGGCGCGAAGCCGATCTCTTTAGCACCAATGGGATAGACCTTGGCACCCAGAACGCGGGCGATCAATTGAGCCCCCAGGCAGATGCCCAGAATCGGTTCGTTAGCACTCAGACGCCGGCGCACTACGCCCAATTCGTCGGATAGGAACGGATAAGCGCCCTCGTCGAAAACACCGATCGGGCCGCCCAGCACCACCAACAGGTCAAATTTCAGCGTATCCAGAAACGAAAAATCATCAACGGTGGCATCGATGTAGTCAACTTCGTAACCTCGTTCACGAAAAAGCGGCTCCAGGGTTCCAAGGTTTTCGAAATGAAGATGGCGGATTGCAAGCACTGATTTCATTTTGGGAATTCCGGTTCAGTTTTTTGCGTGGGCCAGTAGTAGCTGTCTGGCAACGCTCGGGCACCAAAGATGGCCTGTCCGATACGCACCACAGTGGCCCCTTCCTCAATGGCTATTTCGAAATCGCTGGACATCCCCATAGACAGTTCGTCCATACTCACACAGGAAGGAGCCTCTTGCCGCAACCTGTTGCGCAGGTTATGCAGCAACACGAAACACTGACGTACGCGCTCAGCCTCGGGGGACAGCCTTGCCAAGGTCATCAATCCACGCACTCGCAGGGAGTTGAAAGCAGGAAGTTGCCATATAAACGCTTGCACATCATTGGGATGAAGGCCGTATTTGGTGGCCTCGCCCGAGGTATTGACCTGCACGAAAACATCCAGCGCACGGCCTTCGGCTTGCAGTCGACGATCCAGCATCTCGGCTACGTGTAGACTATCGAGCGCCTGGAATTCATCCGCGAAGCGAGCGACCAGCTTGACCTTGTTGGCCTGCAAGTGGCCAATCACTGACCAGCGTAGATCTTGCAAGTCGGTCATGGCCTTCCACTTGCGGTGGGCTTCTTGCACCTTGTTTTCGCCTAACCACCTGCATCCAGCTGCAAAGGCCAGTCGGATTCGCCCTTCGTCCACGGTTTTGCTGACTGGCAGTAGCCGAACCTCAACCGAGTCACGACCAACACGGTGACAGGCATCGGCAATCCGCCGGCGAACAGCCGCGAGAGTTCGCTCGAAATCTTCGACGGTATTAGCCTGGGGGTAGATGGGTTCATCTATCATCGGCATGCACGAATGATTTAGTGGAGTCGTAATTCTCTTTAAAGAACTGGAAAATCGGATTTCCTTTCACTCTCCTGGACCACCGGTAGAGGGTCCTTTATTTCATGTTCGGGACGGAACATGCGCTTCTTTTCACCCCGATTGTTCAGATATTTTTCCAGTTCGAGATCTATTTCGGTGGCCACTTCGAGACCAGCCTGTTCCAGGGCACGCCGCAGCAGATGGTCGGCGGTGGCGGCATGACCCATGGCATCCTTCAGAATACGCGAGGCCTCCGTTGGGTTGTGAAACCCAACAGAATTCTCCACGGCCATAAAAAGGACCCGATAGAAAGCTTCCTCATAGTGTTCACGCGCCTGGGCGTAAAGGTCGGGGTTGACTTTCAGGCCGGATTTCTGCTCCGCATGAGTCTTTTCAAACAATTTGGCAACGGCGGCAGTGGCATACCCACTGCGAATCAGGACCGATACCGTCTGGTCCTGAATAACGAAAACTTTCTGCCGCAAGGTTTCGGCATTGTCTTCATGGCATTGGGCGCATCCCCGGAGATCACTTTTGAGGGGGCTCATCACCCGGTGGTCGGAAATCATCTTGCCGTCCACCTCGGTCGCAGGCATGTGGCAGTCGGCACAGGCCGCTCCCGCTTGCCAGTGGGTGCTGTCGTTGGAGAAAAACTCGAACTCTGGGTGTCGAATGTAGCCGAGACGGAAACCGGTAACGTTCTGGGTCCATTCGTTTAAATGGGCATTCTTTCGAATTCTGCTGATGATGTTTTCGGCGGAGATGTCCCCCCATTCGCTACCTTGCCAGGGAAAAACAACATCCTCTGATTTGTGCTTATCATTCTGGGGGATGTTGTAGGTGACATGGCACTGGGCGCAGACCAAGGTGCGCATCTCGGCCGTCTTCAGCTCATCAGGCTTTTTTCCCAGAGCCTCAAGCCCCTTGCCCAAGGTAAACGCGCGCGAGATCCGCAGCTCCATATCGGTACCGTGGCAGTCGCCACAGGTGACGCCAAGGGTGCGGTGCTCTTCAGGAATTCGACTAAGAACATCTTTATAAGGAAGTCCGAAATAATTATCGCCGAGTTTCTCCTGCAACTGGGGGGCGTAGGGGGTCTTGCAGGTCAGACAGGACCCCCCTGCCTTAAGGCGGGCCGGTTCGACTTCAAGTTGGTCCTCGATCATGTAGGCATGCCCCCGGGGTTCGTTGAATTCCAGGGCATATCCCGATCCACTGAGCAGCAGGGCGAGGAAAGGGTATTGATCCATCTTGTCATAAACGACGCCGTCACTGTCATAACCCCTTTTGTAGCGGCTCTTTCCAGACTCGGTCGGTTGGGCAGTTGCTTTCCAGCCGGCATACTGGCTGGGATATTTCTGCTCCATGGCGCCGGGGTCGTCTAAAGGTTCGATTTGCGCCTCTTTTACCGGGACGGGTGGGGCAGCCGAAAGATTGCCCTGCCATAAATACAAAGAGGCACCAGTTGTGAGGAGGATTGCAACAAGAATAATGCTCTTTCGGGACATAAGTACATTCTCCTTAAGTTCTCAATACCAAAGTTGAGCACACCTTCCGGTCGCAGGGTCAGCGGGGGGAGATGGCGGAGGCCGTGCATTCGACTGAAAATACGGGTAAAATCCTATGGTGTATTTGACCTAAGTCAACCTCCTTGTCTGGAATAATTATTATATGTGGGCCACCACCCCACAATATACCGTTACCAATACAGTTATCCGGAGGTCTCGGTTTCGGGATTTATCGGTCACAGAGGCAGGGTATGTAGGAGATATAGCTCCCCAGTAAATATTCGTTCCTAGATTGATGCAGGATAACAAATAAGACGGTTCAGCCAGATTAGACTGAGCCGTCTTTTCGCATTAAGATTAAATTTCATAATTCAAGAATCCCAAAAATCTCGTGTGTGCAAAACTTTCTATTCGCTTGACGACCTTTTCTTAACTGGCATAGTATGAAACATGTTTTTGCAATCCATGACCAATAAGCAGCTTCAGGCATTCTTGATTCTACTGGCTTTGAGCTACCAGTTGGTGCTGCCTGCATTGCACTACGGTCATGGCTCCACCACCCCAGAAAACCATAAACAGTCTACTCAAACTGAATTTACAATCTTTGATCATCAATCTGCGGATCATCCTGTTGATTGTACCATCTGCCAAATGCTGTCGAGGGCATACAGTCCGGGCTTGGTCAGCATTGGGGTTGATGGTGTCTTTAAATGCCAGCCTCTTGGCCTCTATCCGCTAACCGATAAAATTCTTCTTACAAGTAGCACCCAGAAGAACCCTCCTCAAAGAGGTCCCCCAATAATCTCCTGACACATTTCTGCACCTTTCACTATATCGGGCAGGTTTATGCCCGGATCATATGGTTTGTTGCTTGTCAGAATTGAACAGGAGATTTCCCATGTCGCGAATTATCACATGTGTATTTGTGTTGAGTTGTTTGCTGATCCCGATAGTTTTATCGGGGAACGCACTGGCAGCCTCCTCCGAGCAGATTGAAACAATCCTCCAGCGGTTGGATGCTTTAGAGCAGGAGAATACTTTCCTAAAGCAGCGGGTCCGTGATTTGGGAAGCCAACTCCAACAAGACCAGGGAAAACCCAATGGATTGGTCACACCGGCTCCTGTTGCTGCGACTAAAAGTCCGCAGGATGCCCTGGATGCAGCAATCGTCAACCTTCCTGAAGCAGAGACTAAAGAGGAGAGTCGCGATTTAGCCGGTATTGACCTCGGCAAATCAGCCCGACTGAGATTGATCGATGTTTCTCTAGATGTGCTGACTACAGTTGGGGCTTCGTCTGAGCGCGATGAATCGCTGGAGACTCTCCAGGGCGGAGGGCACGACCCAAAACGCCGTGGTTTTACCTTGCAACAGGCTGAATTGTCTCTGATCGGTGCAGTCGATCCGTATTTCCAGGCTGAGGCCCACATCCTGGCGTCGGAAGATACGGTCGAACTGGAAGAGGCTTTTGTCCAGAGCACTGCGTTGCCATGGGGACTGGAACTTGAAGCCGGGTATTTCCTGACCGAGTTCGGCCGGATCAACCCGTCACATCCCCACGCATGGGTATGGCTCGACCAGCCGATCGTCAACACCCGCTTGTTTGGTGGCGAAGGGATGCGTGGTGCCGGTGTTCGGATGTCTAAGCTGCTGCCTGTCCCCTGGTATTCCGTGTTTCACGTTGGCGCCCAAAATGCCGATGGTGAGTTCATGACCAGTTTCCTCGGTGGTGAGAGCAGTCATGACCACGGCAACGAGGAACCTGCGGGAGATGGCCACGCCCATGAACTCGGCATCGGCGGCCGGCCGCTGGTCGACCTGGATGTCCGCAACCTCGGAGACCTTGTCTACCTGGCCCGCTGGGAGAATGCGATTCCTCTTTCATCGACCTGGACCAGCAAGTTCGGCCTGTCCGGTCTTTATGGCCCCAACTTTACCGGCACTGATGGTGAGACCTGGATCTACGGTGCGGATGCCTTGTTCAAATGGGTTCCTGAAAAGAATGAACGGGGCCGTCCGTTCCTGAGGATCGAAGGGGAAATCTCCAAGCGCGATTTGGATGCGGATGCCTTCTTCGACGAGGACGAAGGTGAACTGATCCCCAGTGATACCTTGGAGGACTGGGGCGCTTACGTCCAGGCCCTCTATGGCTTTCCGGGACGCTGGGCCACCGGCTTGCGTTACGAATATGCGTCGGGCAGCGGCAACAATCTCACACATGAGGGAGAATACCCGGCACGCGACGACGACCCCTTCCGTAATGACCGGACGCGGATCTCTCCCCTGGTCATCTTCAGCCCGTCGGAATTCACCCGAATTCGCCTGCAATACAATTACGACGAAGCCGACCATCTGGACGACCCGGCACACTCGGTTTGGCTCGGATTGGAAGTCCTGATCGGTGCCCATCCTGCACACACGTATTGACAGGAGGTCATTATGAACTTCCTGCCAAAATGGGTACATGGATATTGCCTGGTTCTGCTGATCGTCGGGATATTGTTTCCTGGAGTTATCCAGGCCGGGACACTCAAGGTTTGCGCCACCGTTCCGGAACTGGGCGGCCTGGCAAAGGCCATTGGCGGTGACCTGGTCAAGCTGACGGTGTTTGCCAAAGGGACTGAAGATCCGCATTATCTCGAAGCGCGTCCCAGTTTTATCAAGGAGCTCAGCGAGGCTGATATGTTTGTCCAGGTCGGCCTCGATCTGGAGACGGCCTGGGCGCCGCTGCTTCTGCGCAGCTCCCGCAACAGCCGCATTCAGCCTGGCAAGCCGGGCTTCGTTGACGCTTCACAAGTTATCATGCCGCTCGACATCCCGACTGGGACCGTGGACCGGAGCATGGGGGATGTCCATCCCCAAGGTAACCCACACTACTTGGCGGATCCCCTCAATGGTCTCAAGGTGGCAGCGCTGCTGCGTGACCGCATGTCGGATTTGCAGCCGGGCGACGCACTTGACTTCGCCGAAAGCTACGAACAGTTCCGACAGCGCCTTGGGGTGGCGATGGTCGGTGTCGCCTTGGCGACCAAGTACGATTTCGAAAAACTGGTGCTGCTGCACCAGCATGGCAAGTTGACGGAATTTCTCGAACAACAGGGTGACCGGGCTCTTCTGGCCGGCTGGCTTGGCAGGTTGGCTCCACATTATGGGTCAAAAATCGTGACCTATCACAAGAGCTGGCCCTACTTCGCCAATCGGTTTGGTTTTCTGGTCGCCGAGCACCTGGAACCAAAACCGGGAATCCCGCCTGGTCCGGGGCACCTGTTGCAGGTGATTCAGACCATCAAGGCCGAACAGATCAAGGTGCTGTTGGTGGAGCCCTGGATCAATCAACAGGCAACATTAGCGATTGCCGGTAAAACGGGTGTCAACATCGTGCAGGCGGCGACGTCCTTTTCTCCCAGTGAAGGACCCTACGACTACCTCGCTGCGATCCACGATGTCGTGTTTAAGTTGGCAAACGCTTATGACTGATCTCCTGCATCTGTTTGCCGCCCCGTTCGTAGTCTGCCTCATCCTGGCAGGCATCCACTGCTACTTGGGACTGCATGTCGTCTCCCGTGGTGTCATTTTCGTCGACCTCGCCCTCGCCCAGGTAGCCGCCCTGGGCGGAGCCGTTGGCATGCTCGTCGGTTATGATCTTCATGGCACGGGAGGTTATGTCTTTTCCCTCGGTTTTGCCTTTCTGGGTGCGACGGTCTTCGCTGTTGCGCGCTTCCGGGATGAGCGGGTTCCCCAGGAAGCCATCATCGGCATCACCTATGCAGTGGCGTCGGCGGCGGCGGTCCTCATCCTCGACCAGTCTCCCCATGGCACGGAAGAGGTCAAAGCCATGCTTCTGGGCAATATACTGTTTACCGATTGGCCGGAGGTATGGAAGACCTTCTGGATTTATCTGGGCGTCGCCATCATCCATTTCTTCTGCCGACACCGTTTTTTTACGATCTCGACAAATCTCCAACAGGCCCGGCAAAACGGTTGGAAAATCTGGCTCTGGGACTTCGTCTTTTATGCGACGTTTGGTCTGGTGGTCACCAGCTCGGTCAGGATAGCGGGAGTCTTGCTGGTCTTTACCTATCTGGTGGTTCCGGCGGTCTGCGCCGTGCTGTTTTGTGACCGACATGCCACCAGGCTCATTGTGGGATGGGTGTTGGGGTTTTTCGGGAGCATCATCGGACTGTACCTGTCATTTTCCAGGGACCTGCCGACGGGAGCCTCAATCGTTACTGTGTTCGGATTGTTGACCCTTTTGAGTCTTGCAATTCACAAAATCATTAAGAATAAAATCAAGTCCTGACGGAGGGCTCATATCTCAGCACAAAAACACATATTGGCATCCTGAGGTCTGAGTAGCCGACAGGCAATGTGGGCTATTGTGTCAGGCCATGTTTTCTTATTTATCACGATTTCCAGCAAAGTGTGGCCCTCTCTTACGTCCGGGGTAGTGGCTGTCCTATAAGTATTCCAGCAACTGGTTCTCAGATCACCTTAGGATTTTTAACACACTTAATTTCCAAGCAATCTTCCCACTGCCCATATCGTATGTACTGGTGAACCGTACTGGTCTCGAACAAAATGATCCTGGCACAGGGATTCTTTATAGAGTTTTGAGATACACTCAAGGGGTTTGATTCGATTAAAGGTCAAGTCCCTTACTGTCTTTCACTTGACAACTTTTCAGAAATTTTTTACTGCAATATTTACGACTGCATTACATGAGGGAGTATGGGACCCAGGCCTTTCCTCCCATGCATGCTCCCCGCACAGAAAAACACCCCCCCTCCCCCCAAATCAAAACAGCAAGAGCACAGCACGGTAGCCGAATCGTGTCAAATTCAGAAACGGGGCCAAAAGAAAGCAGCAAGGAAAGAACCCCCCACAGGCGGTTTTTTCTATTGAACGGAACCCCTAGAGAACCCTAGAGATTCAACAAAAAAGAGGCTAGCCGAAAAAGTCGACCAACCTCTTGAAATTATTGGCGCGCGATGCAGGATTCGAACCTGCGACCTCTGCCTCCGGAGGGCAGCGCTCTATCCAGCTGAGCTAATCGCGCACAGGGGTTGCTTTATAACCCACTTCACGGGCTTTTGCAACCGCTAATCAAAGTGCATCAAGATGGTTGCCAGGCCAATCAACGCTCCACGATCATACTTTCCATGTGAGCCATATGCCTGATTATTATTAAGTCGTCGCGACTTATTCTGATAATCTTCGACTCCCTAAACACCGAAGGCGCTGAATCCTGCTTTGCAATGCCCCTTGTTTATTACTCTATATTTCACATCAACTTTTCTCTTCTTCTTCGTAGGCTTTTCGCAGCAGCAGGAAGACTACACCGGCCAGAACAAAAAGGCCGATCACGACGCTTCCCCAGAGTTTACGCTGGCTCAGCGTGGAATCCATAGAGACAACCTGCTTGACGATTTTACCCAGTTCGCCTTCTACATCTGCTGTTTCCCGACGAACTCTCTCGACATCTACACCGTGAAAGATCCGGTGGAAGCGGTTGCGCTGGTTGAACAGTTCTCCCTGCATATCGTCAACGGCAAATCCGAGACGGTACAATCGCTCAAGGTCGTGCTCGACTGTCGTGATCACCTTGTCGGTCTCGACCAGCGACATTCTGATCAGAGCTGCACGTTCATAAGTGTGGCATTGCGAACAGTCTTCTTCATTAATCAGTTCCAGGGTTGCCTTCTCGATAGCATGGTTACCATGGCAGACAACGCATTGCGCTCCTCCATTCTCAATCGCCTGACCATGAGCGCCGGCCTTATACTCCTCAGCAACCCCGACATGGCAACGGCCACAAAAGTCGGGGACATCGACATAATCCGGCACACCTATAAAACCACGCTCCGGACTCATAGCCATGGCCGAGTCGGCTGGATCACCTCCATGACAATCATGACAGGAGATACCGTTCTCAGCATGAACGCTTGTTTGCCATTGGGCAACTGGTTCACCGAGACGGCCTTCGAGGCCGCCATGGCATTGAATGCAGACAGTATCAGCAGCCAGCAGTGAAGCAGGCATAGACCACCAGGCGGCAAGTATCACAACAAACAGAGAACAGACCAAGCGACTCATGAGTAATGCCCCCAGATGGAAATCGCCACAATCAGGAGGATCCCGAGAACGTAGCAGGTTACAAACAATGGCCGTTTCGCCGGGCGCCGTTCCGGTCCTCTGTCAATAAACGGCAGCAAAGCCAGGAACGTCATGAACGCCCCCTGCACTCCCAATCCGATAATTTCACTGGGGAAGATCTTCAGTGCCTGGTATGCCCAGAGGAAGTACCATTCCGGCTTGATGTGCGGCGGCGTCAGGAACGGGTCCGCCGGCTGAAAGGCCGAATCAGGGAAGAACAGGCCCGGGGCATAAAAGATAATTGCGAGCAGAAAAGCGATGAAGAAACAGATTATAGCTGCATCCTTGACGAAATAGTTCGGGAAGAACGGGACACCCCCGGGATGCTTCTCATGTTCAAAGAACGGTTTGGCCTCAGTTGCATGATACTCAGGGCCAAAAGGTGGTGGTGAAATGCCGCGACGTTTCACACAAAAGAGATGTGCTCCGATCAGTGCGAGCAGAACCAGAGGCATACCGACGACGTGCAGAGCGAAGAAACGCCCCAGCGTCTGGTTGCCGACGGTGGGTCCGCCGCGCAGGAATTCAACCAGATAATCACCGACGATGGGGATAGCGCCGGCTGCATCGGTAGCGACGGTGGTCGCCCAGAATGAGAGCTGACTCCAGGGTAGCAGATAACCGGTCAGGCAGATGCCCATGGTCAGGTTGAAGATGATGAAACCTGACAGCCAGGTGAATTCGCGCCGTCCTTTATAGCTGGCCATGAACAGCACCGACAGCATATGCAGTAGCAGGGCAATCACAATAACATTGGCACCGATGGCATGCAGCATGCGGAACAGCCAGCCGAAAGGCACCTCGTTTACGATGTACTGGACACTGGCAAAGGCTTTTGCGGCATCGGGGACATAAAACATCAGTAACAGGATACCGGTGAGAGTCTGCAGCGTGAAAAGTGCCAGGAGGACCGCGCCGAGAGTGTACCAGGCATTGACATTGCGTGGCAGCAGGTAACCTTTCAGTTCCCTGTTGTAAAGCTCCTTTACCCCCAGGCGGACTTCGACGAACTCGACCAGCCATTTTATCGGTTGCATAAAATTCTCCTATCCGATTTTGAGCTGGTCGCCATCAAGCTGAACGACAAGAGATTCAAGAGGTTTGGGTGGCGGTCCGCCAAGGACCTGGCCATCTGCAGAAAATCGACCAGCGTGGCAGGGGCACAGAAATTCTCCGGCCTGCTCCTGCCAGGCGACAACACATCCAAGGTGGGTGCAGACCGCTGACAACGCCACGAAGTTGCCGGGTGTTGGTTGCAGGATGACTGCGGGCTTGCCCTGATACTGGAAAAAATGTGCTTTCCCTGGAGCCACAACGTCACGCGCCAAAAAAACCTGATTACTACTGCCGCCGGTATCCACAGGTGAGAGAAAACGAAAAACCGGCCAGACCGAGGCTGCAGCGATCAAAGCGCCAAGCCCACCGAGCATGGTGATGAGAAATTTTCGCCGCTGTGGTGGCGCAACATGAGTTGTCATGCATACTCCTTGGAAAATGTCGAAAAGATGAAACCCGATAGCGCAAGAAAAACAAAAACCCGGTTAATTATAGAACATTACAGGGGTCTTTCAACCAAAAGAGGATAGAATAATAGAAAGCCCTGTCGATTGGTCGTATTGAATGAAACCCAGACAACCTCCTAGGCATCTAGTCGCTGATAGTTGCATAAACAGGTATGCGCAGCTCGTTTTTCGGGACTCCATCAACCGGCACAATTACATAACCACTGAAGCGCACCTGGCCAGGCTTGGGCGTCAATTGTAACTCCAGGGTCACTTCATCTCCATCTGCAAAAGCAGCTTCAGAAATTTTGACGACCAATTCGGCAGCGGTGGAATGTGGCTTGCCAAGTTTCAAAGACTTCCCACCCTGATTGCGCAGCAAAACAGTTGAAATGACAGGTTTTTGCGCAACAACCTTGCCGAAATTGATCTGAGGTGGCAACACAGCGACGGTTTCGAGGACCTTGCCCTTGATCTGCAACTGCACGATCGGACGCACCGGGTCATTGCTGTAAAGTGAGATCGTTTTTGATACGGCATCACGGAAACGGGTGCTGTCAAAGTTGGCCTGCAACTCCCCTTTACCTCCTGGAGGGATATTTCTTTCCGATACCAGGGCGGCAGTACAGCCACAGGAGCTTCGAACCCGGTCAATCGTCAGCGTTTCATCGCCTTCATTGACAAACTCAAAGACATGGAGGACTTTTTCCCCCTGAAAGACTTCGCCAAAATCGTATTTCGGATTGTCAACCTGCAAATTTGGCGCAGCAAAAGCCGGAGAAACAGACAGGCAGACAAGAATGATTACGGTTTGATAGAGAGTGGTTCGCATCGTGCTTCTCCTGATATCAGCCATTAGGGGACGTTATTCTGCCGGCTATTATATCATAGGATATCTCAGCGTCAGGCATGGAACTTCATGCCGCTAAAAAATTGACATAAATCAGTCGCTTTGCTATAGAATATCCGGATTATGACTACCACAAACGCCTCTGATGTAAAGCTTTCATTGACACCACTTTTTTCTGCAGGAGAGATTGCAGCAAGGGTTGCGGAACTCGCCACACAGATAGACAAAGACTATCAGGGCCGCGAGATCTTAATGATAGCCGTCCTCAAAGGATCTTTTCTCTTCATTGCCGATCTGATCCGGGCGGTCAAGACCCCGACAATCATCGATTTTGTTCGGCTTGCCAGCTACGGTTCTGCAACTCAGTCCTCAGGGATCATTGAAGTCCGTAAAGACCTGGAAATGTCGATAAAAGGTAAAGATGTTCTGGTGGTTGAGGACATCGTTGACAGCGGCCTGACCCTGGAATCACTCCGCAACATGTTGTTGAACCGTCAACCTGCCAGCCTGAAGATTTGCACCTTGATTGACAAACAGGCCCAGCGTGTCACTAATGTACCAGTCGATTATATCGGGTTCTCCATGGACAATGGATTCATCGTCGGCTATGGACTGGATCTTGACGAAAGATATCGCGATTTGCCCGACATCCGTGTGGTTGAGGGCGTCTGAACCAATATCGAGGGAGAAGCTGCATGATCGTTCAATGCGAAGCATGTCAAACCCGTTTTCGGTTAGCCGATGAGAAGATCAAGCCGGGCGGGACCAAAGTCCGCTGCTCCAGGTGCAAAGAGGTTTTTACGGTAACTTTGCCAAAACCAGATCCCGTTGAAGAAGCGGTTGATTTCGACTCTTCCAATATGGAGAGAGTAACCGATGAGGTCCCTGCCGAAAAGTCGCCAACGTCTGAAAGCCTCCGGACTGGTTATCCCGAATCCGACGAACAAGTAACCCCACCTGCAGAATCGCGAATCGACAGAAATCCCGAAACGAGTGAACAGCGGGAAAGCAGTGATCTTGACTTCAGCACGCTCACATCGGAAATGGGTAAAGATGCCGGCCACGACGATGAGCTTGCAGAGGATTTTTCCTTCGCAGACACCCGTCAACCCGGGATAGACGCCCATGGCGAACAAGAGCCTGCATCGGAAGACTCAATCTTCTCGGCAGGTGAGATTCCATATGAAGAGCAGGCTGGTGAAGATGCAACTGATTTCAGTGCTGCTTTTGGAGAAACTGAAGAGCCTGACGGTCCAGTCGAGTTTGCTTTCGGTGAGGATACCGAATTTGAATCAGAGACGGCTGAGAGCACTGCAATAGATTTTTCTAAGGAAGAGCCAATTGCACCCGGTGAATTCACCTTTGACAGCGACGAGGAAGAGTTGTTTGAGCAGGAGAAGATCGGTGAGTTTTCCTTCGAAGACGAGGGTGAGGATGGCACCTTCAGTTTTGACGTAGTTGAGAAAGAGGCCGTTCCCACTGCAATTCAGGAGGACAGTGAACCAGGAGAGTTCTCATTTGATGACGACACTTCGTTCGTTGAAGATTCGGCTTCAGCCTGGGATGAAGAAACTTCTGACGACGAGACTTCTTTCAATTTTGAAGAACCCGAGTTTGATTCTTTCAGCTCTGCGGAAAAAAGTTCCGTTTCAACCCCTGAGGAAGAAGGGCTGCAATTCGGCGAGATTGACTTTCCAGACGATAGTAATGAAAGCGATGCAGCGGGTTTTCAAAGAGACGACGATTTTTCCAAAGCTGACATGCCGCTGATAAAGGAGACTGAGCCTTTCGATCAGGGTCAACACAATGTTCCCCTGCCTTCACGTGTCCATGATGGTGAGCAACTTCCGACGACGCCCCCGGCAAAGAAAAGCCCTCTCGCGCGTATTCTGGTTTTGCTCGTTTTATTGCTGGTCAGTCTGGGCGGAGCGGCAGGCTTCCTTTACATGCAGGAAGGTACACTCGATCGGAGCACGATTGTCAAGTACTTGCCATTTTTACAGGAGTATCTCGGTGAGGAGCCTGAAGACACACCGGGAGACCGTATCGGCATCACCATCGCCGGGGGATCTTATGTGAACGGCCAGGCAGGGCAAATGCTGGTTATCCAGGGAGCTGCTGTCAATAATTATCCAAAAACCCGTTCAGCAATCACGGTCAAGGGTGTCCTGCTCAATTCCAATGGGCAGCCTCTTCTTCAACAAACTGTCTTTTGCGGTAATAAACTTGATGAAGCCGCATTGGAGACCATGCCTTTTGCCGCCATTGAAGAGGCGATGAACAACCAGTTTGGTGAGGGTCTTTCAAACATGAACGTCGCTGCCGGGGCGACGATTCCTTTTACAATCGTCTTCCGTAACCTGCCGGCAGACATTGCCAACATTAATGTTGAAGTCGTGGATTCGAAACCGGGGGCAAATTAGTTTTCGTCCTGAAACGGCCCTTTTCCGCAATCTCTGCGTCAATCGGCGGATTTGATTGTGCGGCGTAAAGGACTACGCCTCCGCTCAAACCCTTGATTTTCTTGAGCTTGCGAAAAATTGCTCGTTTCCGGATCGAAAACTATGCATTTGTTATCCGGAGGTTACGAATGGCAACAAGTTAATCCAGGTTGAAGCATTTTTGATCGGGCAAAAAAAGGCCGCACCTGATTCAGGTGCGGCCTTCTCATTCCTGCATTTTATTGCGAAGTTGCTTAGGGTGCTTCGATTGCGCTTACAGGACAGCTGTCAACACAAGCGCCACAATCAGTACAAGTCGCTGCATCGATTACATGCACATCACCCTGCTCACTAATGGCGTCAACCGGGCAGGTGTCTGCACAAGCAGCGCAATTGATACATTCATCATTAATTGTGTGGGCCATGGATTTACCTCCTCTTTAGATTTATGATTTTTGAGAAACTTGCGGGGGAGTTTACCCCAACAAAGAGATTCTGTCCAGAGCAAACAACCACTGATTTACTTGAAAAAGACTTGCAATTGACTCGCCCATACACTAACCTTTGCAACACATTTTGCGCCTTCAATGCCGTATAAAACCTCACCTGACAAGACGCAAAGCATAACCTGGAATGCTGACGTAAAACGGTATTTTACCTGAAATCGTAAAATAATTTACATCGGGAGGAAAGTATTATGGATATCCTGGCACTCAACTGCGGCAGTTCATCGGTAAAGTACCAGCTCTACGATTGGGAGAAGAAGGAAGTCATCGCCAAGGGCATGGTCGAGCGCGTCACTATCGGCGACTCTTTCATTATCCACGAAGTCCCCGGCCGTGAAACCTATCGTGAAGAATATGAATGCCCTGATCACAGGGTCGCTATTCACCTGATCATCAAAATTCTGGCCGACAAGGAATATGGAGTCGTCAAGGAAATTACCCAGATCTCTGCGGTTGGTCACAGGGTGGTTCATGGCGGGGAGAAATTCACCTGCTCGGTACGGATCGACGATGCTGTCCTGGATGCCATCAAAAAGGTCCAGCATCTGGCTCCATTGCACAACCCGCCTAACATTTCCGGCATAGAAGCGGCTCAGTCAGTTCTCCCTGATGTGCCACACGTTGCGATTTTCGATACGGCATTCCATCAGACCATGCCGGAGCAAGCCTATACTTACCCTCTGCCTTACGAATGGTATGAAAAGTACGGCGTAAGGCGCTATGGTTTTCACGGCACCAGCCATCTCTACGTATCCAAGCGAGCTGCGGTCATGCTCGGCAAGGATCCGAAAGAGTGCAACATCATTACCATGCATATTGGCAACGGCGTCTCACACACGGCCATTAAAAATGGCATATCGATAGATACTTCCATGGGACTGACTCCTCTAGAAGGAGCTGTCATGGGCACACGTTGCGGCGATATCGACCCGGCTATTCCTGCTTTTATCATGGAACAGGAAGGACTCTCTCCCAAAGAGATCGACAGTGTCCTCAACAAGAAATCAGGGATATTGGGTATTACCGGTAAATTCACCGACCGCCGTGATGTCATTGAAGGAGCCGAGGAAGATGGCTGCCCACGCTGCCAACTGGCACTTGATGTCGAGGCCTATCGCCTGAAGAAATACATTGGCTCTTACGCTGCCGTTACCGGCGGAATTGATGCCGTCGTATTCACTGCCGGCGTTGGTGAGATGGGATGGCAGATTCGCGAAAAAGCAGTAGAGGGCCTGGAGTTTATGGGGATCATTCTCGACAAGGAGAAGAATCGCAACACCATGACCCGCAAGGAGGAGAGTGTGGTTACCACCCCCGATTCTCCGGTTAAGGTTTTCGTCATTCCAACCGATGAGGAGCTGGTCTTCACCGAGGACGTTGCTGCAATTATGGAAGGCACTTACACCGACCACATGAACTTCAAGTACAGCTTTTCATCGATGGACTTCCAACGTAAGTAATTCTTCCGTCATCAGGTTAGTCAAACTAAAAGACGTCCGGCAGATTGATTTCCCGGACGTCTTTTAGTTTTATGAACTTGTCATGCCTCAGAGTTGCATCATTACCCCTGTGCCTGAACGGCTGTAATCGCCGCAACAGAGACAATGTCATCAACGGAACAGCCACGGGAAAGGTCATTCACCGGCTTTGCGAGCCCCTGTATGATCGGGCCGACAGCTTCGGCACCGGCAACACGCTCAACCAGTTTGTAGCCGATATTACCGGCATCAAGATCAGGGAAAATCAAGGTATTGGCTCTGCCGGCGACAGCAGAACCGGGAGCCTTCTTTTCACCGACCTTGGGCAGCAATGCGGCGTCTGCCTGCAATTCGCCATCGATTTGCAGGTTCGGATCGAGCTTCCTGGCAATCTCGAGAGCCTCGAGGACTTTGTCGCAATCTTCATGGCTTGCACTGCCCTTGGTTGAGAAAGACAGCATGGCCACGCGGGCGTCAACCCCCAAAAAGCTCTTGCAGCTGCTGGCCGTCGATATGGCAATTTCGGCCAGGGCCTGAGCATTCGGATTCGGATTTACGGCACAGTCGGCGAAACAGAGAACGCCATTCTCACCAAAGTCAGGATTCCTGGTCACCATCAGGAACACCGATGACACGGTCTTTATTCCCGGAGCAGTGCCAATGACCTGGAAGGCGGCACGCAGAACATCACCCGTAGTGTTGAAGGCACCGGCGACCATGCCTCCGGCGTCTCCTTTACGTACCATCATGGCGCCGAAGAACAGGTTGTCATCACCAGTGAGAACTTCACGGGCCTGCTCGGCCGTCATCCCCTTCTTTTCACGAAGTTTCACCAACTCAGCTGTATAATCATCAAGCTGTGTTGCACTTGCCGGATCGATGAGTTCCACACCGGCCAATGAAACACCCAGTTCGCCTGCCTTGGCTTCAAGAGCAGACGCATTGCCAAGCAGAACGACTCTCGCCAGACTGTCTTTGACAATCAACTCAGCCGCTTGAATCATGCGATCATCATAACTTTCGGGAAGCACCACGGTCTGGATGCTGGTGCGTGCTTTTGTTTTGATCTGGTCAACAAGATGCATTGCCATGTCCTCCTTCACACTAAGTTTTATTAAAGACTGAAAAATATACCGGACGGCCTCTGCATCGTCAACTTTTTTCCCATTGTTTTTCGCATTGTACCAGGAGGCAGGTCCTGCCCATTCCACACTGGCAGTGGATAGCATAGTTGTAATATAATGAAAAATTAACAAACTGGGGAGACATGACTGCAGAACAACGTCAAAATCGCATTGTAACCGGGTTCATTCTACTGTCGCTTCTTCTGCACCTGCTCCTGCTGCTGGTACCGAAGCATCAGCTGTTTCCGACGGAAAATACTCCGGAACCGGTTTATGTAGAGGTACGTCCACCACAACTGCGTGAACGCGAACTCGACCTGCCAATCCGCAAAGAGCTTGAAAAACCACGCCAGGAACCGGCCAAGCGACTGGCAGAGAAGGACCAGGTGGTCGAAAAGGAGATGGCACCCGTAGGGGAGGATACCGAGGACCGCGAGAAAATGGCCCGAGCTCCGGAACCGGTTCGCGAAACACCGCCACCGCCACAGGAACAGCCGAAACCCCGCACCGAGGCTGTACCGCAAAAGGCTGATCCGACCAAACCTTCAGTAGTGACCCCCGAAGGCTGGATGGCCAAACCCGAGTTGAAACCGACTCCCAAGACACCCGATTTACAAACCCTCACCCAGATTTCGCCTGACACGCTGGCGCGGATCGAAACCGACTGGCGGCGCAAATACCGTGAGGACATCACCAGAGGTGACACGGTCTGGATGGACGCCCAACAAGACCTGCTGCACTCGTTCATGAAGCGTTTCCGCGACAATATTTACCTGGTTTGGAACTATCCGGAGGCAGCGGCCCAAAGCCAGCAACAGGGCACCTGCCTGCTTCGTATTACGATCGATCGCAAAGGGGATGTCACCGATGTCCAACTGCTGGAAAGTTCCGGCCATCGAGCTCTTGATGACGAGGCAATGCGCGCTGTTCGCAAAGGGGCCACCTACGGACCGCTGCCACGCGCTTACCCCCATGAAGACCTGAAGATCATGGCCTTCTTCCAGTACCATCTCAGCGGCGTCAGCACACGATCGTATCGGCGTCCACCCGGGAAGATTTACTAAAGGCGTGTCTGGATTGCAGGTCCGAAACGAAACGGGGACGACCTGTATAGATCGTCCCCATTCTCTTTTCTATCTTACCTCTTCGCGCTATGCGCCTTTCTCCCACTTAAGCTTCGGCTTTCGTGCCGCAGTGGTCTCATCAAGCCTTCTGACCCGTGAGCGAACCGGAGCCTGATGCAGCAGTTCCGGGTTTTCACGGGCCTCGCCAGCTATGGCGATCATGGCATCACAGAACTCATCGAGAACTTCCTGACTCTCTGTCTCGGTCGGTTCAATCATGATCGCCCCCTTGACCACCAATGGGAAGTAGATGGTCGGTGGGTGGTAACCGTAGTCAATCAGGCGTTTGGCCACATCCAGGGTATGGCAATCGCCTCCAAGATCCTTATCGGAAAAAACGACCTCGTGCAATGAGCGACTTTTGTATGGCAGGTCATAAACACCCTCCAGCCTCGCCCGCACATAGTTGGCATTGAGCACAGCCATCTCGCTAGCGTGCTTCAAGCCGGCAGCGCCCATGCTGCGGATATAGGCATAGGCTCGCACCATAACGCCGACATTGCCATGAAAGGCCATCATGCGACCGACAGAATCTGCCTTTGCTGCTTCAAGGCTGTAGTTCTCTCCATCGAAATCCACGCCCGGTCCGGGAAGATAAGGGATCAACTTTTCCGTAACGCCCACAGGCCCGGAACCCGGTCCACCGCCGCCGTGAGGCGTGGAAAAGGTTTTGTGCAAGTTGAAGTGCATCACGTCGATGCCCATATCACCAGGACGGGCAATCCCCATAAGCGCATTGAGATTGGCGCCGTCACAATAGACCAGCCCGCCACGTTCGTGAACAAGCTTACAGATCGCCTCAATGTTTGTCTCAAACAAACCGAGCGTATTCGGGTTGGTGACCATCAGCGCGGCGACATCGTCATTCATATGCGCCTCGACCTCTTCCAGCGTCAGCACCCCATCTGAAGCGATCGGCACAACGTCGTAACCGGTCAATGATGCCGTCGCCGGGTTGGTGCCATGTGCCGTATCGGGAATCAGTACTTTGGTACGCTTGCTGCCGTGAGCTTCGTGCCAGGCACGAACCACCAGCATCCCCGTCAGTTCACCCTGGGCTCCTGCAGCCGGCTGCAGCGTAACCCGGGCAAGGCCGGAAATTTCTGCCAAGGCACCCTGCAGTCGATACATCAGCTCCAAAGTTCCCTGGGCCAGATGCGCTGGCGTTGCCGGATGGATATAAGCCAGGCCTGGAATACGGGCAGCCGCTTCATTGACCTTGGGATTGTACTTCATGGTACAACTGCCCAAGGGGTAAAAACCGGAGTCGACGCCATAGTTCCAGGTTGACAACCGGGTAAAATGGCGAACGACATCAACTTCGGACAACTCCGGGAAGTCACTGATTTCTTCGCGGCAGAGCTCTGCCGGAAGTGCTGTTTCCGGAACGTCAAGTTTCGGCAGGCTGTAACCTTTACGCCCCGGATCGGAATGTTCGAAAAGCAGTTTTTCGTTCAGGACAAGGCCGCTGGTACCGATGATCGTCATTGCACACCTCCCTGCAGCGCTGCAACCAGCGCATCAATTTCCGCACGCTGATTCTGCTCCGTCACGCAAACCAGAAAACAATCCGCCAGCTCCGGGTAATCCTCACCAAGCGGGATGCCGGCCAGGATACCGGACGCTTCGAGGCGGGTGAGCACGTCTGCAACCGGCGCTTCTGAGCGCACGACAAATTCGTTGAACATCGGGCCATCAAAGACCAGGCTGAAGCCCTTGATACCAGACAGCCGCTGACGGGCATAAGCTGCCTTGGCCAGGTTTTGTTCAGCCATCTCACGCAAGCCCTGTTTGCCAAGCAGACTCAGGAAAATGGTCGCCATCAAGGCACATAGCCCTTGATTGGAGCAGATGTTCGAAGTCGCCTTTTCACGACGGATGTGCTGTTCACGTGTCGCCAGGGTCAGCACGAATCCACGCTGCCCCTCGAGGTCGGTCGTTTCACCAACCAGGCGTCCCGGCATAGCGCGCACGTCCTTCTGGAGAACGGCGAAAAAGCCGACATAAGGACCGCCGAAGGCTAATGGTAAACCAAAGCTCTGGCCTTCACCGGCAACAATGTCGGCACCGAGTTCACCCGGAGATTTGAGCAGCCCGAGCGCGATCGGTTCAGCAACCGCAGTCACAAGACGAGCCCCTGTCTCATGCGAGGCCTTTGCGAAGGCTGCGACGTCCTCAATCACTCCGAAGTAATTCGGATAACCGACGACCACGACAGCCGTTGAATCGTCCAGCTTGGCGATCAAATCAGCAAGGTCGGTCCGGCCGTCAGCAGCAACAGCAACATCGACCAGTTCCAGACTGAGATATCGGCAGTAGGTGGCCACAACAGCCCGGTAACGCGGATTGAGTGCCCGTGACAACAGCACCCGCTTGCGACGGGTCAGGCGTACCGCCATCAGCACCGCTTCAGCACAGGCCGAAGCACCATCGTACATCGACGCATTGGCTGCATCCATGCCGGTCAACTGGCAGATCAGTGACTGAAATTCGAAGACCGCCTGTAATGTTCCCTGACTGATCTCCGGCTGGTAAGGTGTATAGGCCGTATAGAATTCACTGCGTGAGATCAGCAGATCAATCACCGTTGGGATAAAGTGGTGATAAGCGCCGCCACCGAGGAAGCTCTTGTGCGTTTCGGGAGTTGCGTTCTTAACTGCCAGGGCTTTCAGTTCACGCAGCAGTTCGGTCTCACTGACCGATTCCGACAGATCGAGCGGACGTTTCAACCGCACGGATTCGGGAATCTCCACAAAGAGGTCCTCCAGGGTGCCGACACCAATCCGTTCGAGCATTTCGGTCACGTCCCCGGCAGTATGCGGGATATAACGCATGGTCCTCAGCTCTCCTCTGCGATCAGGGCCTGATATGCTTCAGCATCCATGAGGTTATCAGCGTCGCCGGCATCAGCCATACGAATCTTGATCATCCAGCCGTCCTCGTAAGGAGACGTATTGATAATCTCAGGGGCGTCGACAAGATCATCATTGATCTCTTCAACGGTACCGGAGATCGGTGCATAGATATCGGAGACCGCTTTCACCGATTCCACGACGCCAAAGGCCTTGCCAGCCTCCAGGAATGTACCGACCTCGGGAAGCTCAACAAAAACCACATCACCAAGTGAGTCCTGAGCAAAATCGGTGATCCCGATCACGGCCAGCTCTTCCTCGACCATGACCCATTCATGTTCTTCTGTGTACTTCAGTTCTTCAGGGAATTCCATGGCAATCTCCTTCTGGTGTATGCCCCTGAGCCAACAGGGGTGAAAAATGTCTGTCTGGACAGTTTACCCTTACTGTACAAAAGGTGGCCGGACCACTTTGGCACCCATGCGTCGATTGCGAACGGCAACCTGCAATTCGTTATCGATACCTGCGGCAGCAGGTTCCACCAACGCCAGGGCGATGCCAATCTTGAGGGTCGGTGACATGGTGCCGCTGGTGACAACACCGACTTCACGGTCACCATCAAAGATCGGATATCCTTCACGCGGAACACCGCGCTCCTGCAGGACAAGACCAATACGCCGGCGTTGTACTCCGTCGGCTTTTTGTTTCACCAGAGCAGCTTTACCGACAAAGTCAAGCTTGTCAAGTTTGGTAATCCATGCCAGGCCGGCTTCGAGTGGAGAGATGTCCCGGGAGAGCTCATGACCATACAGGGCGTAGCCCTTTTCAAGGCGCAGTGTGTCACGCGCGCCCAGACCGATCGGCAACAAGCCGTGTGGAGCCCCGGTTGCCATCAGTCGCCGCCAGACTTCGACAGCTGCTGAGGCAGGCAGATAAAGTTCGAAACCATCTTCGCCGGTGTAACCGGTTCGCGAAATGATCATCTTCACGCCGGCGACAACCCCCTCGTGAAAATGATAGTAAACAATATCAGCCAGCGGCACATCCGTAAGGCTGGAAAGGATCTCTTCAGCCTTCGGCCCCTGCAGGGCTATTTGGGCAAATTCGGCGCTGCGGTTGTTCAGGGTAACATCCGTCATCGCCGATTCTGAGAGAACCTGCTGCATCCAGGCAAAATCCTTGTCGGTATTAGACGCGTTGACACAGAAGAGGAAACGCCTCTCATTGAAACGGTAAAGCGTCACATCATCAACGACACCGCCCTCAGGATAGCAAAAAGCCGAATATTGAATCTGGTTGTCGGCCAGTTTTGCTGCATCATTAATGGTCAGATGCTGGATAAATGCCAAGGCACCTGGACCGGTCACCTCAATTTCACCCATGTGAGAAACATCGAAGAGACCAGCGGCCTGTCGCACAACCAGGTGTTCTTCGATAACCCCGGAGTACTGGACCGGCATATCCCAACCGCCAAAATCGACCATCCGCGCACCAAGCTCACGATGGATCTGGTTCAAAGGGGTTTTTTTCAATGGTTCTCTCCTTTAAGTTTATGGAAAAGCGCCTCAAACAAAAAAGCATAAAGATTCAATGTAATGTCGCCTTAAACTTGAGAGAATGCGCCAGTAACACTGCGAGCAAAACAAAAGGGTTATACTTTACGTCTTTGCGTAAGTTTTTCATCCTCTTCGTTTTGCTTCAATTCCGCAAGCTATTTGAGAATCGCAGGTATCATTCCTTCGTGTCCAAGCGTCATCAGATGCACACCCTGGCAAAGCCCCCTTGCCAGGTCAACCGTTTCACGGGCAATGGCAAGGCCCTCAGCAAGCGGGTCTGCCGTGCGGTCAAAGCGTTCAATCAAAGCGTCCGGAACCTGTACACCAGGAATATTTTCATTAAGGAAGCGTGCCATCCTGGCATTGCGAATCAAGAGCACGCCGGCTATAACAGGCACGCGCAAAGGTTTCATGGCCGACATGAAACGCTCAAGAGCATTTCGATCAAATATCGACTGAGTCTGGAAAAACCGTGCGCCACTGTCAACCTTTTTCGCGACTTTCTGGAACATCAGCTCGAACGGCTCAGCCGCCGGGTTGACCGCAGCACCGGGAAAAAATTTCGGCACACCATTGAGCGGTTTGCCCGCCATATCTATGCCCATCATCAAACCGGCCGTCATATCGAGCAATTGTACTGAATCCAGGTCAAAGACCGGCCGGGAATCGGGGTGGTCACCAAATTTGCTGTGATCACCAGAGAGCAGCAGCAGGTTCTCGATCCCAAAAGCCGACGCGCCGAGCAGATCAGACTGCAAAGCCATGCGGTTGCGGTCACGACAGGTCAGTTGCAGGATCGTTTCGGTGCCCGCCTTCTGTAACTGGGCCGCCAGCGCAAGCGCCGACAGGCGCATGTTGGCACCCTGGTTATCGGTTACATTAACTGCAGTGATTCCCTCAAACTTCGCAACCGCTGCCAACGCTGGAGCCAGGTTGGTCCCTTTGGGCGGCGCAATTTCGGCCGTTACCACAAACTGGCCGCGGGACAATTGCTCAGACAAACGTGACATCAGGAGCCTTTGTTCAACTGGTAGCGACCTGGCTGGCGACGACGGCTCCAGTTTTTCGGCGGCACGCGACGGGCGAAGACTCCCTGCCGCTGCTGGCTCTGCAAGCGTTCATAGATCAGTCGCCAGGCGCACTCGATGTCCGCATCGACTTCACAGTGGCCATCTTTCATGCCACCGCACGGCCCATTGAGCAAGCCCTTGGCGCAGGTGGTCACCGGGCAGATTCCGGCTGTCTCATTGAGTATGCAGTCGCCGCAGAGCGAACACATTTCCTCATAATGACCGAAGCGACGTACATTACCAAGGAACATGGAGTTCAACCCGCCAACCACGCGTTTGTCGACATTGGAAGAAATCGACTGGACTCCGGAACCGCAAGCGAGCACCATCACCGCCTCGGCACTCTGCACAGCATTCTTGTGATGGCGCAGGTCGCGGGCCGCTCGCATGATATGACAGGCTTCGTCAATCACCACACTGCCTGTGACATCCTTCTCCAGGGTAACCAGCCATTCCTGAAGTTTGAAAATTTCTTCCTCACCACCGGACTTGCAGGCCGTAGCACAGGCTGCGCAACCAACCAGGAATAGCTTGTCAAATTCGGCCAGTGCCTGTTGGAGTTCGTCAAGAGGTTTCAATTGACTGATAATCATATTAACCCGGGGCTCAGGGCTGGTGACCGGAGCCTAGTCGACAAACCAGACTCACAGGCCAGGGTATTCAAGGCAATACGGCCCGAAACGAACGAAGTCGTTTCGGGCCGCAATAAACGTCTTACTGATGAGCGCGACGTTTGGCTCCCTCAACAGTATTATAGAGCAGCATGGTGATCGTCATGGGGCCGACGCCTCCGGGAACCGGTGTTATGGCGCCGGCGCGCTCCCTGGCTGCTTCGAACTCGACATCACCGACCAGCTTCTTTTCGCCGACCCGGTTAACCCCGACATCGATCACCACCGCACCTTCCTTGATCCAGGACCCCCTGATCATCTCGGGACGACCAACGGCGGCGATCAGGACATCAGCCTGCGCAACTTTGGCAGGCAGATCTCTGGTACGGGAGTGACAGAGCGTCACGGTTGCATGCTTGGCAAGACACATCAGCGCTACAGGCTTGCCAACGATATTGGAACGCCCGACCACGACGACTTCCTTGCCGGTCAGATCAACACCGATATGTTCCAGCATCTTCATGATTCCGTAAGGGGTACATGGTTGAAAGAGCGGATTCCCCGTCACCAGACGTCCGACATTATAAGGGTGGAAACCGTCAGCGTCCTTGGTCGGTGTGATAGATTCCAGGACCTTGTTTTCATCAATGTGATCGGGCAACGGCAGCTGTACCAGGATACCGTCGATACGCTGATCGCTGTTCAATTCCTCGATCAAAGCAAGCAATTGTGCTTCGGTCGTTTCTGCGGGCAGCTTGTGTTCATCAGAAAAGATTCCGGCCTGCTCGCAAGCCTTTTCTTTCATCGTCACATAAACCCGGCTGGCCGGGTCATCGCCAACCAGCACGACTGCCAGCCCCGGAGTAACCCCCTGCTGTTTCAATACCGCCACATCAGCAGCAATCGCTTTACGGATGTCAGCAGCTATCGCCTTGCCATCAATGATCTTTTCCACGCAAAAACCTCCTCTGAATTGAGATATGACTATACGCAAGGCGAATGGGCTTGTAAAGTTTGAAGGGCCGGCAATTGATCAAAAAAAAGTCGACGAATAATCATTACTGATCACAGGCATTCACTTCAGGTTTCTCAGGAAAAGATCTCTGTATGGTACAGAGACTTAACGGTTGTTTAAACGTCTTTCCAGGTGCCCTGCGCCAGAACTTTCAATCTTCGTCACGCCATTCCCGGAGCTGAACCCGCTTATACCTCTTACCGGGACTTTTGTCCTTGCGCCGCTTCTCCACCAGCGTTTCGTCCGCACTTTGCTGCTCTTCTTTCAGTTTAAGATAATTGGCCAGTCGCCGCGGATCGAGCTCATTTCTCTCTGCGGCAGCTTCCACAGCACAGCCGGTCTCACCATGGTGACGACAATTGTTGAAACGACAATGGCGAGCCACGGCCTCGATCTCTTCGAAGAGAGTGGAGACACCGACTTCACAGTCGCTCAACTGCAGCTCACGCAGCCCGGGACTGTCGAGCAGAAGCCCCCCTCCGGGAATCAGGTGCAGGGTTCGGGAAGTGGTTGTATGGCGGCCTTTCGCGTCACTTTCACGGACGGCGCCGATTTCCTGGTTCGCAGTATTACTTAAAGCGTTGACCAGTGTCGACTTGCCAACCCCGCTCGAACCGACCAGAGCCACCGTCTGGCCGGCCGAGCACCAGGGGCGGAGAATGTCGATGACCTTGGCATCCTTGGCATTTACAGCTTCAATCGCCAGGCCGGGACGCAGAGTTCTGGACCGGCTGCAGAAGTCATTGACATCCTCAGTCAAATCCGCCTTGGTGAGCACAACAACCGGCTCGACTCCGGCATCCAGGGCTAAAGCAAGATAACGTTCAAGACGGGAAAGGCTGAACTCCTGATTACACGAAGTGACGATAAACAAGGTGTCGACATTCGCCGCCATCAACTGCACCCGGGCATCGTGTCCTGAGGCCATGCGTTTAAACAGACTTGTGCGTTCCAGAAGACGCAGCGGTTGGCCATTACCGTCGAGCAGCAACCAGTCACCCACCGTGGGCAATTCTTCCACTGAGCGCTGCAGCCAGGTGTGAGGCAGAGCAAACTGCTGTCGCCCGTTCTCACCCACACCATCGACAAGGTGACGATTGAGAGCGAAGACCCGCACCGGAGTGGTGGCCTCCAATTCTTCAAGACTTAACTGCTGTTGAAAAAAGTGTCCCCAGCCGAGTTCCGACAAGGACAAAGAGTTTTCCGGCATCTATCCACCCACTAACTGAAACAAAACCTTCTGTTTAGTATATTAACAGTTCTCCACTACACCGGGGCTGCAAAAGGATCAACAAAAAAAGGGACAGAATTCAATTCCGTCCCTTTTCTACATTATTCTAACGCACAAAGCCCTATTCGTTGGCGGCTTTCGGACAACCGGCGCAACCACCGCCGCTGTCAGCCGAAGGACAGGCTGCTGGTTTGCTGCCATACCCCTGTTCGTACCAACCGCTCCCCTTGAGAGCGAACCCGGTCTGGGAGATCATTTTTGTGACCTGCCCGTCGCACACTTTGCATGCGGTCAACGGTGCATCGGAAAACTTCTGACGGGCCTCGAAGACCAGTCCACAATCTTTACATTGATATTCATACATCGGCATAGCGCATCACCTCATGGGAAAATTCGTCCGTAATTTAATAGCTTTGCTGGCAGATGTCAAGCCCTCAACAAATCATTCAGCAGACAACTTATTTCATGGAAGCCTGCACCTTCAAGCAAGACACGCTTGTGACGGGAAGCCTCACCGGAAATCAGTTTAACACAGCTCTTGGGCAAGCAGCAAAACTTGGCAACAAAAAGACAACAAGCCTTGTTGGCGGCACCGTCAACAGGTGGAGCCGTCAGAGCAATCTTGAGTTCCTCACCTTGCAGGCCGACGACCTTGTTGCGACTGGCGCGGGGTTGGATGAAGAGAGAAACTTCAACGCCTGCGCTGGTCTCCCGCAGGCAAGGGATAATCACTTGAGCAAGTCCTCTTCACAATTATCTTCATCGAGCTCAAACTCGAAAAAGAGCTTCGGTGCTTTGGCCGCAGAGGACGGATCATCGGATTCCTCAGCTTCTGAATCAGAGTGATCCGCCTCGGTGAATTCTGCCTCCTCAACCGTTTTCTCTGCATGATCGGAAAAATCGGAGGCTTGCTCTTCGCTGTTTTGAACATGCTGTTTACTGAACGGCAGAGGTTCTTCAAGCAACCTGGCATAGGCATCCTGCTGTTCAATGGCCACGGTATCCAGATCAAGCATGCGGATATGCTTCTCCAACAAACCCCGCAGACTGACTTCAAAATCTATCTTCTGCCGCTTGATTTCCTGAATCTCTTCAATCAACTGTATACGTCGCTCTTCGGCATTATGCATCAGGCGTTCGGCCTTGATCTCTGCCTCGGCCATCATGACATCCACCTCGCGGCGTGCAGTCGACTTCAGCTCCTCGGTTATTTTTTGGGTGAGCACCAGGGTTTCCTTGAGAGTCTCCTCGCGCTCACGCATTTCTCCCAGCGTCGCGTTCGTACGGGCCAACTCCTCCTGCAAATCCTGGTTCTTGCGCTGTAACCGCTCCAACTCTTCTGCAAGGAGCTCAAGAAACTGGTCGACACCCGCTTTTTCATAACCTAAAGGACGCGATTTGAATTGTTTCTGTTGAATATCGATCGGGCTGATTCGCATCATAATCCCTATAAGCCGCCGTAAGTTAACTTGTACTGAATCTGGGCCAATATGTTCTGAAGCACACTGATCAGGATCAGCAACGCGATTGGAGAAAAGTCCATGGCGCCGAACTGCAATGGCAGAATCCGCCGCATGCGGTCAAGTACCGGGTCTGTTGCAGTGTGCAGGAATCGAACAATGGGGTTATAAGGGTCTGGATTGACCCAGGAAATCAACGCACGAGCGATTACAATCCAGAAATAGATCGAAAGAATAGCTTGCAAAACCTGAAAGACTGCACTGATCAGAATATCCATGAAGGCTCCTAGATGGGATACTGTTCAAGACCCGGTTCAAAAAAAGTCTTAACAAAATAAAGACTTAATAATATTGATATATAACGTGTTCACTGGAAATGTGTCAATCATATGATGTAGCTAAAGCCTTAAATCTTATTGATTTTTTTCCGTTTTACAGGGCATAATATCGCTTTTGACCCTACGCATCAGGAGAAACTTCATGGTTCGGACCAACAATCTCAATGTAAGCGGCCTGACACCGCTGATTGCCCCGGCAGACCTTAAACAGGTCCTGCCCCTCTCGGATAAAGCCGCCGAATTTGTCGCCAACTCCCGCAAGCAGATCAAGGATATCCTCTGGTCACGCGATCCACGCATGATGGTTGTGGTCGGCCCTTGCTCCATCCATGATCCGAAAGCTGCCATGGAATACGCCGGCCGTCTGGCGAAACTAAATGCTGAGCTGCAAGACCAGCTGCTGCTGGTAATGCGTGTCTATTTTGAGAAACCTCGCACCACTATCGGCTGGAAAGGATTAATCAACGATCCGGACCTTAATGGCACACATCAGATTCCCAAGGGTCTTGGTATCGCTCGCAGGTTGATGCTCGACATTACCGCCATGGGACTTCCGGTAGCAACCGAAATGCTCGACCCGATCACTCCACAATACATGGCGGACACGATCAGCTGGGGAGCCATCGGAGCGCGTACCACCGAGAGCCAAACCCACCGGGAGATGTCGAGTGGCCTCTCCTTCCCCATTGGCTTTAAAAATGGTACCGACGGTAACCTGCAAATCGCGATCGACGCCATGGGTGCCGCCCGCCATTCGCATAATTTCATCGGGGTCAACCGCGAAGGCCGAATCTCAATTGTCCGGACCACCGGCAACCCCGACTCACACATTGTCCTGCGCGGCGGCAACGACCAACCGAACTACCAGGTGTCAGATATTGCTACGACCATGGAGATGCTCGAGAAGGCCGGGATCAAAACCTCTATCATGGTTGACTGCAGCCACGCCAACTCCTGCAAGGACCACACCCGTCAGGAGATCGTTCTGGCTGATGTACTAAACCAGGTTTCCGAAGGCAACGGCAGCATCGGCTCAGTGATGATCGAAAGCTTTCTCAAGGAAGGCAATCAGAAGATGGCCGACAAGCTTGAAGACCTGACCTACGGCGTATCGATTACCGACAAATGCGTCAACTGGGAGACAACTGAGCGTATGTTACGTCATGCTCATGCCAAACTCAAGGAGTGCGGCGGTCGCAAGCTGTCGGGAAGCTGATGAGCGAAAACAACTGCTGCCCACCACCGGGGAACGAAACAGCCTGTTGTGCGCCACCAGCACCTGCCGAGGCTTGCTGCTCTCCCTGGAATGACTCCGGGAACTGCTGCCCGACGGCTGCTTCTGACCTGCCAGGCTACAAGCTATGGCCCTTTGTCTGTGGCTGGCTGGACAGTTCGGCCGGGAAAATCCCACAAATTGCGACGCGCCTCACAGCTGCAGACATTATTGGCCGCTGGCAAATGCGTTGGGGGCTCGGTCGCGCACGTTACAGCATTGCACCAGGGCTCTACGCCATCGGTACACCATCTGATGACAGCCCGGTTCTGGTGACAGCCAACTACAAAATGACCTTCGACATTGTCCGCCGTGATATGCACGACCATGATGCCTGGCTGCTGGTGCTCAACACTAAAGGAGTCAATGTCTGGTGCGCCGCCGGCAAGGGGACTTTCGGCACGGACGAGATTTTACGTCAGCTGCAGAGATCGAAGCTGCCGCAGGTGATCAACCACCGGACCCTGATCTTACCCCAGCTCGGCGCACCAGGTGTTGCTGCCCACAAAGTCAGCAAGGCCAGTGGCTTCAAGGTTATTTATGGCCCGGTCCGCAGCAATGACCTGCATGAGTTTCTGAAAAACGGACAGAAAGTCACACCGGAAATGCGTCGGGTAACCTTCAGTTTCATCGAACGACTGGTTCTGACTCCAGTGGAGCTGGTCAGTATGTGGCAGCACGTCCTATGGAGCATCCTGGCCCTCTTTATTCTCGGCGGCATCGGCCCGCAGATTTTCTCTTTCTCTACCGCATGGACCCGCGGGGGTGCTGCTGTAGCGGCAGGTCTGGCCGGACTGTTTACCGGTGCAGTCATAGCTCCGCTACTGCTCCCATGGCTGCCGGGACGAGCTTTTGCCATAAAGGGTGCATCGGCCGGCCTGGCAGTGGGCCTTCTCGGCGTTCTGCTATTTAATGAATCGCTCAACTGGCTGAACTCCCTGGCCCTGATTACGACGGTTTCGGCCGTCTCATCCTGGTGTGCCATGAACTTTACCGGGTCATCAACCTTCACCTCACCATCTGGCGTTGAAAAAGAGATGCGTCAGACGATTCCTGCCCAGGTAGCCGCAATGCTGGTTGGTGGACTTTGCTGGCTGGTTTCAGCCTTTTAAGCCAAGCCTCGAGCATAGAGGTCGAAAGGATATAAAGAATGCCGTCACTGCGTTACCTTGAGAATGTTGTCACTTTGAGATTGAATGCTGAGAAATGTATCGGTTGTGGTATGTGTGCAGAGGTCTGCCCCCACGGCGTATTCGCTATCGAGGGGAAGAAAGCACTGTTGGTGGATCGTGACGCCTGTATCGAGTGTGGGGCTTGTGCCGGCAATTGCCCGGTCGAGGCCTTGACGGTAAAAGCGGGGGTCGGCTGTGCCAGCGCCATTATCAGCGGCTGGCTGACCGGCAAGGAACCGAGCTGCGATTGTGGGGGCAGCTGTTGACAACCTCGAGTCCGGTTGCAACAGCACTCAGGGAGGATTTCAGGAGATTTCCCGGCCACCAGGGCCGGGAGAGATAGCACAAGGGCTCTTTTTTACTTGCAAGAATCAAGACTCACCATGTTCAGATAAGCGTAAAATCAGGACCCCCCTACCAAAGTCTCCACTTCTATACGCACATCATCGATATTGACCCGCACAACCTTCTCGCCTTCCCGCTCAGCCCGCACCAAACCTTCTGAAACCCACTCCATTAACTTGCCGAGTTGGATCCCGAACTTATCTGCTGCCGCTTCAGGGGTGTACCAAGTTTTAACCAGTGACATAAGAACCTCCCACGTCCAGAAAACTGCCAGAGATGGCAGACAACCCATTATAGATCAATTCACGCTTCAATTATACCGGCAAAAACAATGTCAATCTGAGCTGTTCATCATGGAGCACAAATATAACCCATAGATCTGTAATCTGTACAGCGGGGCCACTAAGGTCAAAAAGTTTTATTGTCGACTGGCCAGGATATCAGCGTACCAGGCAACCGCTGATTCCCCCGTGTTGTCGGTATCGGTCATAATGGCGATTGCACCGATGGACGGAGGGTCCTCGCCAAAAGCCCGACGGTAATCATCGACAATATTGCGCCGTTCAGCTCGCCACTCACCGACATGCTCAACGCCGCTTTCCACGGCGATCATCACGGCACTGCTCAGATAAGCGTTGACCTGAACTGCCTCTTTGGGCAGGCGGTTTGCCCAGATGTAATTGAGCGTTCTGGTCTTCGGGAAAAACCAGTGAGGGAAAACCACGTAAACCCTGGCGGCGTAGTCGTCACCTGTCTTGATGCGGCTGTCTCCCTTGGCAATGATATTGGCCACCTTCCAGCGCCAGGACAAAATCGGATAGTCCTCTGCATCGTATTCTATTTCAAAAACAAGCCCGGAGGCAGTGCCCTCACTTTTGGCCTGCAGCACATTGAGCCCCGCATCTTCTACAATGCGGTACGCTGTTTTACCCTTGAAACTTTTTTCAGACCAGCCTTCCAGGCCAGATTCGGCAAAGCTGCCAATCCGGATGATGCCGGGGTCTGCCGATACGGCCGTGACCAGCATGAACAGAAAAAAACATTTCAGGAAGTACTTCATAATTCCACCCAGACTTAAGGTCCGCCAAGGAAAGCTGATCGTTTGTGACGGCTCTCACGCTCGTTAATGATGCGAATTGCACTTGCATGCTTAATGATAATGCCCTGTCGGATCATCGACAGACTGCAGAACCGGGGTAATCTCACCAAAGTTCTGCTCATAGCGACCGATATTGGCCTCGAGTGCGGCAATCAAACGCTTGGCATGCTGAGGGGAAAGGATCACCCTTGAACGCACTTTCGCCCTGGGTGCTTGCGGCTGGACAAAAATGAAGTCTACCACGAACTCAGATTCATTATGATTGACGACCGCCAGGTTGACATACATTCCCTGGGCAACCTCTTCGTCAAGCTGGATCTCCAGTTTAACTTCTTTTGGTTTCTTTTCTTCCATAGCTTCAATCCCCTTTTCTGTTTGCGTAATAAATTACAGTAATTGAATTTCTGTGCCGGGTAAATCGTTACAGTTGCAATAATCGAGCAACCTTGACTGAATCTCGGGTTTCCCTATACTGATTCAACTATCTCTTCCTTCGGCAACAGCTTCAGGAGACGCCATGCAAGAGTTTATACTCGCGATAGATCAAGGGACAACCGGCACCACGGCCCTGCTGGTCGGCCACGACTTGCGTGTCCATGGGCATCGCACTGTTGATTTTCCTCAGCACTTCCCGAAACCTGGTTGGGTCGAGCACGACCCCGAAGAAATCTGGGCCTCCGTACACCAGGCAACCCTCGAACTGCTTGAGGCGACCGACACCGCAAGCAGACAGATCATGGCAATCGGCATCACCAACCAGCGTGAAACCGCTCTGCTTTGGGAACGCTCCGACAACCGTCCGGCAGCCAACGCCATCGTCTGGCAATGCCGTCGTTCAGCACCAATCTGTGAGAATCTCAAAAATCAAGGGCTGGAGGAAATGTATCGTCGTCGGACCGGCCTGGTAATCGACCCCTATTTCTCCGGCACCAAGCTGACCTGGCTGTTTCAACAGTCATCGCATCTGAAACGGCGGGCCGAAGACGGCCGTTTGGCATTCGGCACCATAGACAGTTTTCTTGTCTGGCGTTTGACCGGCGGCAAAATCCACGTGACCGATGTTGCCAATGCCTCGCGTACACTGATGATGGACCTGCAAAGCCTCGATTGGCACGATGACCTGCTCATACCACTTGAGGTGCCCCGCAGCATCCTCCCTGAGATCGTGCCTTCATCACAAGTTTACGGTCACACCTCCGGGCTCGACTTTCTTCCCGACGGCATACCGATTGCCGGCATGGCAGGTGATCAGCAGGCAGCCCTCTTTGGCCAAGCCTGCTTTGAAATCGGCCAGGCGAAATGCACCTATGGCACCGGAGCGTTTATTCTCGAGAACATCGGCGATCAGCCTTTGCCCAGTAAGCACGGGCTGCTGACCACGGTTGCCTGGCAACTTAACGGCAAAACCTGCTACGCTCTGGAGGGCAGCGCCTTTATCGCCGGAGCGGCTGTCCAATGGCTGCGGGATGGACTTGGCCTGATCCACACTTCTGCGGGAATCGAAGCCCTGGCTCAACAAGTCCCCGACACAGATGGTGTTGTCTTTCTGCCTGCACTGACCGGCTTGGGTGCGCCACACTGGCGTAGTGAGGCACGCGGACAGATAACGGGCTTGACCCGCGGGACGACGGCAGCGCATATTGCCCGTGCCACCCTGGAAGGGATCGCCCTGCAGATCCACGATCTGGTGATGGCAATGGCTGATGACCTTGGCAAACAAGCTTCGATCCTCAAGGTTGATGGCGGGGCCGCCCGAAACAACCTGTTGATGCAGATGCAAGCCGACCTCATAAACCGCCCCGTCTCCCGGCCCAAGACCGTGGAAACCACCGCTCTTGGAGCAGCCATGCTTGCAGGGTTGGCCATCGGCTTCTGGAATAATACTCAGGAGCTTGCCGCAAGCTGGCAAGAGGAGCGTTGTTTTGTACCGCTGGCAGGCAACGCCTGGCGCAAGTCTCTGCTTGAGCGATGGCGAGCTGCCATCAACAAGCTTTGACGGGCAAGACATCAGATCAGCATGCCAGGAGAGGAATTCTTCGTACTTGAATGGCAGAATCTGCTGATGGGTTCGACCCGGAGGGTGTTTACCTGAACTCCAGTAAATATCTAGCAATCGGCCAACTTTGCGGGCTCCTGGCCATTTGCATAAATACATCTGAACAGATTCATGGAGGCGTTACTATGAAAAACTGCTGGCGCATCGCAGGACCGGCTCTGATCGTGTTGACTCTCCTGGCGACAACCGCCCGGGCAGAGACACGCTATATCTCTGACCAATTGATTGTCACCTTGCGCGAGAAGCCACAGCAGAATGCTCAGTCAATTACCCATTTAAAGACCGACACACCGGTTGAGGTTCTTGAAGATGCGGGTGATTTTGTCAAGGTCAAGACCAAGGCAGGAGAGATTGGCTATGTCCAAACGCACTACCTGTTACCAGAAACACCGAAGGCAATCATTATCAGACAGCTGCAGCAGGAACGTGATCGCCTAGCCGTTAAAGTCGCGGAGATGCAGCGTCAACTGGCTACAGTTACCTCTCGAGGCGACAAGACTCAGCAGGAGCTGGCCACGCAATTGGCTGAGAGTGACAAGCAGCTCGATGAGTTACGTGAAAAGCTTGAAGAAAGCCAGACCACCCTGACCCGCATCAGCCAGGATTACGAGACGTTGCAAAAAGACGCAGAGGATGTCGTAAACATCGCCCGCGAGCGTGATCAGCTGCGAGAAACCAACCAGGAGCTGACAACCGATGTCGCCAGCCTCAAAGATCAAGTGAAAGATCTCACCATGTCCGCTATCATCAAGTGGTTTTTAGCCGGGGCCGGAGTGCTGCTCCTGGGTTGGATAATCGGCAAATCATCAGGTGGCCGTCGCCGCGGCACATTCTAACGGCAAACAGGTAAACTGCTATCCCCGACCTTTGCTCTTCAGTCATCGTTCCGAGTGAAACTACGGAGGCGGTAAAGGAACAGGATTATGACCAACAACGATATTTTGCGACGCATCCGATACATCTTCGACCTGAGCGATTCGCAAATGATCTCTATCTTTAGCCTGGCTGATCACCGGGTAACGAGGGAGCAGATCAGCGCCTAGTTAAAAAAAGATGATGACCCTGCCTATCAGAAATGCAGCGATACAAAACTCGCGCTTTTTCTGAATGGTTTAATCAACGATAAACGGGGGAAAAAGGAAGGGGCGCAACCGGACCCGGAGAAGCACTTAACCAACAACATCATTTTCGTGAAATTAAAAATCGCGCTGAACCTCAAAGCCGATGACATCTGCGAAATCATGGCCCTGGCGAACTTCCCCGTAGGCAAGCACGAATTAAGCGCGTTTTTCCGCAGACCGGATCACAAACACTACCGCGAGTGCAAAGATCAGATCTTGCGAAATTTCCTGAAAGGTGCGCAAATTAAATATCGCAGCGAAGACGTTTAAAGATCATTCAGCAGTCGGTAGATTTTTTGCTGCAGTTCCCAGGTAGCATCAGCCTGCGCATCGAGACCTTCTACCTCCTCAAAGATAAGACGAGCCTTATCGAGGGTATCATGGGCTTTAAGCAGGATCGGCGTCAGCTGTGATTCAAGACGCATACGGGGAATTTCACCGACCTGATCGACCCATTCCTGCAAACCTTTGCTGGCCTTTTTAACAACACGCGCTCCTTGCTCAGCGCTGGGATCACAACTTTTCAGTTGTGTACGAAACGCAGCAACGTCTTTTGCAATATCACGAAAGCGGTTGGAAATACTCATCCGCCATATCCTTTCAAATCATTTTTACGGGCGAACGGTGTTAGAGCCAGTGCCCTTCCCCGTTTTAGCCCCGGAACGCCTAATCATGACGATTCGCCGCTCCCTAATGAGCACATCCTAGTCGAACCATGACAGCAAGACAACCGAAAAGGCGGGTTTGCTGTTGACTGGATGCGAAGTAGCCTGATAATCTTCAGGGGCTGACAAAAAGAAAGTTTTACGCCCTGGGGGAGTAGTTTCTACTGAGAGTCTGCATAGCAGACGACCCCTCGAACCTGATCCGGATTATACCGGCGTAGGAAAGCGGCGCAATTTTCGGGAACTTACCCGGAAAGAGCCGCCATGTGCGGCTCTTGGTGTTTTATGCAGATCAAAGTCAACGAACGAAGCTACACTTTTGAGGAGAACACAGCTGCCGGTGCGGTCAGAGCTCGTATTAAGCCGAACGCTGACCTGCTGATTGTCAACGGGTTCCCTGCTTCTGCAGAGACTCTCTTGAACAACGACGACCGGGTGATCCTGATCCGCCGCGGAGAAGTGCCTGACGCTGACGAGCTTGATGCCTTGCTTACGGCTCGTCACACTCCGGGTGTTCATGAGTCTGTCAAAGGATCCACCATCGGCATTGCCGGTGTCGGTGGGCTCGGTTCAGCGATAGCGATTGCGCTGGCCCGCACCGGCATTGGCCACATGATTATTGCCGACTTTGATATTGTCGAGCCATCCAATCTCAATCGGCAACAGTTTTTTATCGATCAGATTGGCTTGCCGAAGGTCTATGCGCTGCGCGATACCCTGGTACGCATCAACCCGAACGTGCGGGTTACAGCCTGCCATTTGCGCTTGACCCCGGCCAACATTGCAGAGATTTTCGGGCACGCTCAAGTTCTGGCAGAGGCCTTTGACCAAGCACAACAGAAAGTCATGCTGATCGAAACCTTTGCCGCCAGGTTCCCGGATCGGCCCATTGTGACCGGCTCCGGCATGGCAGGTTACGGCCCGGCCAACACTGTCCTGACACAGCAGGTGGCCAACAACCTTTATCTCTGTGGTGATGGCTGTACCGCAGCAGCTCCTGGTACCGGTCTGATGGCACCCCGCGTGGGTGTCGCTGCTCATCATCAGGCCAATGCGGTACTGCGGCTGCTGCTGGGTTACAACCCTGCAACTGAGGAAAAATGATCAATGGAAATAATTTTCAACGGCAAACCCCGTGAGATACAGGCCAGCATCAGTATTCAGGAATTCCTTGACCAACTGCGGCTCGACTGTCTGCAGGTTGTGGTCGAACATAATCGCAACATCATACCGCGACAGAGGCTGGCAGAAACTGTTTTAAACAGAGGCGACACCCTGGAAGTGATTCACTTCGTCGGGGGGGGATAAAGTCGGAGGCTGGAGGCTGGGAACTCCAGATCACGAGAGTTTAACAGCAATCTTAAATCGACAGAGTTTTTCAGGGAATATGCCAATGGATAAATTGATTATTGCCGGACGTTCGTTTACATCACGCCTGATGGTCGGAACCGGCAAGTTCGCATCAAACGAAGCGATGGTTGCCGCGATGGAAGGCTCCGGAAGCGAGATTGTTACCGTTGCCCTGCGGCGGGTCGATATAGACAACCCGCGGGACAGCCTGCTCCATCATATCGACCCCGAACGTTTCCTGCTGCTGCCTAACACCAGCGGCGCCCGTGATGCCGAGGAGGCGATACGCCTCGCCCGCATCGCCCGCGCTGCAGGCTGTGAGCCCTGGATCAAACTTGAGGTCACACCGGATCCTTACTACCTGCTGCCAGATCCGATCGAGACGTTGAAAGCGGCAGAGGTCCTGGTTAAAGAAGGCTTCATCGTCCTGCCATACATCAACGCCGACCCGGTACTGGCCAAGCGTCTGCAGGAGGTCGGTACAGCGACAGTCATGCCATTGGGATCACCGATCGGTACCAACAAGGGGATACGTACCCGCGACAATATCGCCATTATCATTGAGCAGGCGATTGTTCCCGTGGTGGTGGACGCCGGACTGGGTGCCCCCTCCCATGCTGCAGAAGCCATGGAGATGGGTGCCGACGCAGTTCTGGTCAACACTGCCCTGGCTGTGTCACGCAATCCGGGCGCGATGGCCGCCGCCTTCAGAAAAGGCGTCGAAGCCGGACGCGAAGCCTACCTCGCCGGACTCGGCAAACAACAGGACAAGGCTGAGGCGAGCAGCCCGTTGACGGGGTTTTTGGGTCAATAAACTTATCTCAAAGACACACAAAAAGGCTTTAATCCTTTAATGCAAAGATTAAAGGAAAAGGCGCAAAGAAAACCGTCTTTCAAGAAAATGATTTTAACATTGCGTCTTTCTTGGCTTTTCTCCGCGACTTTACGTTAGTTCTTTTGTTTTCAGGTTTTCTCCATGTCTCTGAGCCCCTATGGCAAAGATATAAGGTAATATGAGTTTCTACGACGTCATCCAAAAATACGACCCTCAGCAGGTCATCGCCGAAATTGAGGCCAAGACCGCCACTGATGTGCAGCGCGCGCTGGCGTCTGAGCATTTAAGCAACGACGATTACATGGCTCTGCTCTCACCGGCTGCCGAAGGCTTCCTTGAAGAGATGGCGCAGAAGGCCCACGCCATCACCTTAAAGCGCTTCGGCCGGACGGTGCTGCTCTACGCGCCGATCTATCTCTCCAATGAATGCCATAACGGATGCCTGTATTGCGGCTTCTCGGTGCACAACAAGGTACCGCGCCGTACTCTGAACCTTGACGAGATCGAGCAGGACGCACGCATCCTGCACGCCCAGGGCTTTCGCCACGTTCTGCTCCTGACCGGCGAGGCGCCGGGGCTGATCGGCAACGACTTTATTGCGGCGGCTGCCATGCGTATCCGTCCGCTGTTTTCCTCTATCGGTATCGAAGTCTATCCGATGGAAACCGCTGGCTACAAGGAAATGGTCGATGCTGGAATCGACGCTCTGACCATCTATCAGGAAACCTACGATCCCGAGCTTTACGCCCAGCTGCATCCGAGCGGCCGCAAGCGGAATTACCGCTTCCGCCTGGAAACCCCCGAACGCGGCGGCGCGGCGGGATTGCGACGGATCGGCATCGGCTTCCTGCTCGGTCTCGGCGACTTCCGCAGCGAAGCTTTCTTTGCCGGCCTGCACGGCCGTTACCTGGCTCATCACTACTGGCGCACCCTGTTGAGTGTCTCCTTCCCGCGTCTGCGTCCTGCCGAAGGCGGCTTCCAGCCACTCAATCCGGTTTCTGACCGAAAATTCGTGCAACTGTTGTGCGCCATGCGCCTGCTGCTTCACGATGCCGGCCTGGTACTCTCCACCCGGGAAAATGCCGAGCTGCGAGACAACCTGCTGCCACTCGGTATTACCCAGATGAGTGCCGGATCGTGTACGGCACCGGGCGGCTATACGGAAAAAGACTCTGCCACCGAGCAGTTTGCCATCGACGACGACCGCACACCAGCCGAGATCGCCCGCGTGTTGCAGGCGCACGGCTACGATCCGGTCTGGAAAGACTGGGACGGAGCATTCCTCACCCGGGACGTTGGATAAATAGCGGCTTTGATATGAACCTGCAAGTCACGCAGACAAACCATAAGTTCATCCACAGGCAAGCACATGCCGAACCCTGTCGATTTTGACATCTACCTGATCACCGACCGCCACCAGGTTGCCTCTGGTCACACCCTCCTGTCTGCCGTCGAGGCTGCCCTGCAGGGCGGCGTCAAAGCTGTTCAGTTGCGTGAGAAAGACCTGTCGGCGGCTGAGCTTCTGCCGATTGCCCGTGAACTGCGTGTTCTGACCCGGCACCATGATGCCCGACTGCTGATCAATGACCGCATTGATCTCGCCCTCGCCGTGCAAGCCGACGGTGTTCATCTAGGCGGACATTCCCTGCCGACCGATGTTGCCCGCAAACTTGTGGGGGCGGATTTGCTGATCGGCATCTCGACTCACACTCATGACGAGATCAGGGCTGCCGAATACCAGGGCGCTGACTTCGTTACCTTTGGACCGGTTTATGCGACCCCGTCGAAAGCGGCCTTTGGACTACCGCAAGGATTGCATGCCTTGTCTGAAGCCTGCCGCGTCAGTTCCCTGCCGGTCTTTGCCCTCGGTGGCATCACATCGTCCAGATTCCCTGAAGTCCGTCAGGCCGGAGCCAGTGGTATTGCATTGATTTCTGCAATCCTTGCCAGTTCTGATCCCCGCACAGTTGCTGAGGCTTTCATCGCTTGTAGTTAATCTGATTTTCAGTAGAATTGTAGCAACCAACAATAAGCAGGCTCCATAGTCAACCTCTGCAGAGCGTCCCATGGAAATCACCCTCACGCTGATGATCCTGCTGATCGCCATTATCCTGTTTGCCACGGAATGGATCCGCATGGACCTGGTCAGCCTGATGGTTCTGCTCGCCCTGGCATTAACCGGGCTGGTGAGTGTCGAAGAGGCGTTCTCCGGATTCAGTAATCCGGCCGTCGTGACGGTAGCTGCAATATTTGTCATGAGTGCCGGCATCGCCAACACCGGCGTGTCCGGAAAAATCGGCGAAAAGGTTCTCGCCCTCGCCGGTAGCGACGAACGGCAACTGATCATTACCATCATGCTCGTGGCTGCACTGTTCTCTGCTTTCATTAACAACATCGGCGCCACGGCGATGCTCATGCCGGTGATCGTCACAATCGCTCAGAAAACCCGCATCAGCCCATCCAAGCTCCTGATTCCCCTTGCCTTCGGCTCTCTACTCGGCGGGGTATGCACCTTGATCGGCACCCCGCCAAACATCCTCATGAACACCCTGCTGCAGGACTATGCCGGGGAATCCTTCACCATGTTCGACTTTACACCGGTGGGTGTTGTCATCGTCGTGTCCGGCACTCTATACATGGCTTTTATCGGACGGTTCTTACTGCCAAAACGCAAATCAGGAACACTGACCGAGGTCTACCAGGTCAAGGAATATATCACCGAGGTCGAGATTCTCAATGGATCACCGCTCCACGGCCAGACCATATCCCAAAGCGGTTTCGAATCTGAGTTCGGGCTCAAGGTGCGGGCCATTTTCCGGGGCCGCGAGAAGTTCCCCTTTCCCCGTCGCAACCGCAAGATCCAGCAGGGTGACACATTATTTCTCGAGGGAGACCCCGAGGCCATTCTCAACTTGCGCAAGAAGAAGGGTCTGGAAGTCGTCCCGGAGCGCGACAACCCGCCGCTGGCCAACCTCGACAAGGAAAAACTGATTGTCGTCGAAGCGAGTCTGACACCAACCAGTGAACTGGTTGGTAAAAGCCTGCGCGACGTCCGCTTCGCCGAAACTCACGGCCTCACTGTTCTCGCAATCTGGCGGCAAGGCTCGCCGGTCGTCCGCAAGGTCGACCACGTCACCTTGAAATTCGGCGATGTCCTGCTGATTCAGGGACCCGAGGAAAAGGTCGTCCATCTGGGCAAGGAACACGAATTCCTTCTCATGGGGGGCGTTTCTCCAGCTCCCTACCGTCCCCGCAAGGCGCCCATCGCTGTAGCTCTCCTGTTGGGTATGGTCCTGCTCGCGGCTTCCGGGATTCTGCCGATCATGCTTTCTGCCACCCTCGGTGTCCTTCTGATGGTGCTGACTAATTGCCTGACCGCCAAGGAGGCCTACGAGAGCATCGACTGGTCGATCATCGTCCTCATCGCCGGCATGCTGCCGCTCGGCGTGGCACTGGAGAAAAGCGGTGCAGCAGCCCTGCTGGCCAATCTGCTGACCGGCGGTGTCGGCAGTTTTGGCCCCTGGGCCGTACTCGCAACACTTTTTCTGGTGACTTCGCTGCTGACCGAGACCATGAGCCACGCTGCTGCCGCCGTGCTGATCGCTCCCATCGCCTTTAATGCCGCAACCCATCTGGGCGTCGACCCCAAGCCCTTCTTCATGGCCGTGGCTATCTCGGCTTCATCCTGTTTCATGACGCCGATAAGCCATCAGTCCAACGCCCTGGTCATGGGTCCCGGCGGTTACAAGTTCTTCGACTATACCAAGGTCGGCGCGCCACTTAATATAGTGATCTGGATCCTAGCAACGCTGATCATTCCGTTGCTGTTTCCGTTTTAAGAAAAGTTGCGACCTGGGACCTGTCGCAAAAGCACATACAAATCCGTTTTCTGTAAAACGCCAGGACGTTTTCCGTGCCTTGCTGACCGGGCGACAAAGATTTCTTGTTTCGTCAAAAATTCTCTTCGCTATAATCCGGTACCTCGTTGAACCAGTCAGGATGCTGCTTTGCCTGCAAAAACGCATTTTCTGCCAGGGCGATCAGTTTCTCCCGGTCCCTGGGGTATGAGCCGGCCAGATTAAGAATATTGGAGACATGGTTGGAGCGCAGGATGGTTTTTTGCGGAGCAAGATGACGGACGATTTCGAGAGTCTCCGCGAGAATGCCGCCATTGGTCTGCATCGTAATCGAGCGCAGAAAATCATCATTGTGGCGATGAAACATGGTCAACAGCGAGAAGAATGCCGGGGAGAGCTTCGTTACCCATTGAGCCGTGGCCCGGGCATGTTCAAGACTGCGATCCTGACCGGCCAGCCCGAGGATCGCCGTGACCGACAGCTTAAATCCTGCCTGCTGAGCTTTGCGGCACAAGTCGAGCATCTCGTCCGGAGTGGATCCCTTGTTGATCGCTGACAAGGTCTGCACATCGCCACTTTCAAGCCCGAAGTACAGAATCCGCAACTTCTTTTCCCGCAAGACCATCATTTCTGCTACGGATTTGCCTCTGAGGCTACTGGCAGAAGCATAGATGCCGACCCTTGTCAGGTTTGTGAAGGATTCTGCCAGAACATCGAGGATCTCAGCGAGCCCTGCCTGAGGGTAGACCAGAGCATCACCATCAGCCAAAAAGACCCTTTGAACAGAATCTCGATGAGATATAGGAATTCTTTTGATTTCTGCCTTGATCTCTGCGAGCGGTCTTACTTTGAATGATTTGGTTTTGTACATGCCGCAAAAGGTGCAATGATTCTGGGAGCACCCCAGAGTGATCTGAAATATCTGGCTCTGGCCTTCACTCGGCGGCCGATATAGCGGGTAGTCATAAGGGAAATAATTGTACATACGTTAAGAAGCCCAAGGTTAGAGGTTAGGATATCTATGTATTTTACCAGCACAGAACTTCATTATCCAGATCCGGATGCCGCCCCACTAACCCCCAGCGCCGGATTCACTTTCAATCATTCTCATATAACGCCTGGCGTCCTCGGCAATTTCAGGTGTTTGTGCCAGGTCGATGGCGGCCAGGAAATAGTGCCAGGCTGAAGTTTCGCTACCGTCCGCATGCAGCAGAGCCCGTCCTGCGCCGAGATAGGCCCGGTCCAGGCCCCTGTCTCCAGGCCTGTCGGCGATTAACCGCCGAAACACGGTCAAAGCTTTGTCTGCAGCGCCGCTGGCAAGCAGATACTCACCGATGGCGACAATGTCAGCGGTTGAGAATTGGCCGCGCTGGCTGCTGCTGTCCAGTTCAGCGAAACGGGTGGACGCGTGCGCCATGTCGTTACGATCCATGGAACGCACGATATCAGTCACAATATTCAATGAGCCGGGCCGCTTGCGACTGCCTCCGGAGGCACTTGCCTTCACCCGCTGCAACCCAGGCAAACGATCAATGGCCAGCGCCATACCCAGCCCGGCAAGAAAACCACCGATATGCGCTCCGTGTGCAACACCGCTTCCCTCTGCCGTCGTCATCATAAAGGGCAAGAGATTATCGATGATCAGATAAACGCCCAGTACAATGCGGGCGGGGATCAGAAAGGTCGTCATGATCAAGGGAAAGAGAAAGACAAACACCTTGACCCGGTTGTGCGGAAACCACAAAAAATAAAAGCCCAGCACCCCGGAGATTGCTCCCGAAGCTCCGAGCATCGGGATTTGTGAGTCCGGCACGAACAGACCGAAGAAAAGCGTGGCAGCCAGTCCCGCACCCAGATAAGCTATGAGATAATTTACATGACCAAGGCGGTGTTCGACATTGTCGCCGTAAATCCAGAGGAACAGCATGTTGCCTGCCAGGTGCATCCAGCCTGCATGCAAAAACATCGCCGTAAACATGCTCAACAGGGAAAACTCGGCAGGCCTGAAACCGTATTTGAAGACCACCAGGTCGTACGCCGAGATATGTTCGTAAATCAGAGGCGCCGGCCAGGAACCACGCGCACCGAGGAGCTTCAGATATTCCAGTAAAGCCGGGTCATTGAGGTCTGGTCGTGCGACTGACAAGGGAAGCGTGACCGCCAGGAACACGGCAATATTGATCCCGATCAACAGCCAGTTGACATAGGGAGTTGTTTTGGGGTTGGGTACATCGCCTATCGGCAGGAGCATCAGTGTTCCCGTTCAGTCATTTAAACATCACAACGCACAACCTTCGACCGTGAAAACTCTCTAACTGTAACACATGACCGCAGAAAATATTTTAACGCAGGCAAAATTGCTCTGTATCCTATATTCTGTATTCTGTATCCGGTATTCTGCTTTTTTATTTTCTCAAACTTATTCCACGGAGACAACCATGCACACTGTGAATCTTGACGGTCGCAGCATCACTGTCGGCAAAATCGTCTGCATCGGCCGCAACTACGCCGAGCACATAAAAGAGCTTGGCAACAAAACACCGGACAAAGCAGTCATCTTCATGAAACCGGCCAGTGCCATCGTTGCCCCCGGCGGAACAGTGGCGATTCCTGATTATTCCAATGACTGCCATCACGAAATCGAACTCGCGGTATTAATCGGCAAGGCGGCAAAAGGAGTCTGCGCTGCAGAGGCCCTTGACCATGTATCCGGTTACGCTGTTGCTCTGGACCTGACACTAAGGGATGTGCAAAACACGCAAAAAGAGAAAGGCCTGCCCTGGGAAATCGCCAAGGGCTTCGACACATCCTGTCCACTATCGGCATTCGTGCCGGCAAACCAGGTCCGGAATCCACAAAACCTGCAACTCAAGCTGACAGTGAATGGCAAAATACGCCAGAATGGAAATACCGGCGACATGATGCGTACAATAGCGGAACTGGTTGCTGAGGTTTCCTCTTACTTCACCTTGGAAGAGGGAGATATTCTGCTGACCGGGACTCCGTCAGGTGTCGCCAGAATCACTAGTGGTGACCGGCTTGAAGCAAGCATTGAGGGGGTTGGTAAACTGGTTGTTTCCGTAGCCTAGCAGTCCGGAAACGGCCCTTTTCCGCAATCTCTGCGTCAACCGACGGATTTGATTGTGCGGCGTAAAGGACTACGCCTCCGCTCAAATCCTTGATTTCCTTGACCTTGCTAAAAATTGCTCGTTTCAGATCGAAAACTGCTTTTGTACCATCCGGATTTAATTCACCTGGTTGCGTGGCCTTCCTGCCAGAAATGCCCGGAGGTTTTCAATAATCTCGGCGATAAGTCGCTGCCTTGCGGCAAAAGTCGCCCAGGCCAGGTGCGGGGTAACGTAACAGTTTGGTGCTGTCAGCAGTGGATTGTCTGCCGGTGGCGGCTCGCTGGAAAGCACATCCAGACCAGCGCCGGCGATATCGCCATTGCGCAATGCCTGCGCCAGGGCCTCTTCGTCAATCAGCAAACCCCGGCTGGTGTTGATCAGATATGCCGATGTCTTCATCATGGCCAGGCGCTCGGCGCTGATGAGTGCTTCCGTCTGCGGGGTGAGAGGACAGTGCAGACTGACAACATCGGATTCGGTTAAAAGCTGATCAAGTTCGACAAAATTCACATCTGGGCAGCCAACAGGGTCCGGAGTCCGTGTATGCACCAGTATCCGCATCCCGAACGCTGCAGCGATGCGTGCCGCGTCCCGTCCGATATCGCCGTAACCGATGACACCAAAGGTTTTGTCCGTCAGCTCAACCTGAGGGGTATCCTGAAAGGCAAAATCGGGGCAGTTCGTCCAGGCGCCCTGCCGAACCAGATCAGCATGCCGACCAACACCGCGAGCCAACTCCAGCAGCAGTGCAAAAGCGTGCTGGGCCACGGACGACGTGCTGTAGGCGGGGACATTACTGACGACAATGCCATGATATCGAGCGGCGTCCAGATCAACGGCATTGACACCGGTGGCCTGCAAACCAATATAGCGTAAACCTGGCAAGGCGGCCATTTCATCGGCACCAAGGAAAACCTTGTTGGAGATCAGGATTTCGGCACCAGTCGCGTGTTCAACGGTCATTTCGGCCGGCGTGCGATCATAAACGCCCAGTTCGCCAAACTCAGCTAAACCATCCCAGGAGAGATCACCCGGGTTAGTCGCATAACCATCAAGGACAACGATCTTCATGACGTTTTCCCCTCTTCGCCGGGCACCAATCCATTCCCATCGTGATGACGCTTGAGGTAGGACTTTAGACGCACGGTATGTTCTCGATCAGCTTCGGCCAAGGTCTTGAACATGGTCTGCAGATCAGGCTGATTCCCCGTCGCAGCATAACCGAGGTGAGTGGCCAGAAAGGCATTCTCCAGTTCCACGGAAGCATAAATTGCGTCATCGAGAGAAAGGCTGCCTTGCTGCACATCAAGAAGAATCGCATCGGCGCGGGCCATCAGCTCCTGCGCCCCTTCAAGGGTCAGGTCACAGGTTATAACGCCTGCCTTCTCGAATCGTTCTCTCACTTGTCGAATCCGCTGCGCGTGACGGATTTCATCATCGGCCATCGCCTGCCAGATTTCGCGCAATTCTTCGTTGGCTTGCGGATGGTTTACCAGTTGCTGGTATATTTCACTGACCCGTTCTTCAACTTCGATACAGGCTTGCAGAATCGCTTTCATGTTGTTCTCCTGGAGAATTCTTCTTATAAATATGGCATTGAACGAAGCAGTATCAATGGCGGAACAGTAATGTTTTCCTCAGACAGAAATTAACCACAAAGACAGCAGCGGTTACAATGATTTTTCCGACAAGATAATGGATTTTCCCAAAAGTCACGAAAGCCCATAGCAGGGACTCATTTACCAAAATACCGAAAACACAGGTCAGGATAAAGAGAGGGAACTCATAGACAACCCGATTAAAGCGACGAGAGTTGAAAACCCAGTTTATGCACAGAAGGTAGCTCATCAGAATACCGACACTCACGCCCACCAGGTTGGACCAGAGATAGTTGATGCCGGCAAATTCGGTCAGGATAAAGAGTATCAGAAAATCTACAAGGAATGTCAGGCTCCCCGCCCAGAAATACCGGGAAAACTCAGTGCGACTGGCGCTATAGATAATTTTACCTATTGGTGTCATGGGTAGCCACTGCAATAAACGACAAGAGCCCCCGCGCATATCGGGGGCTCTTGCAGCCTGTCGGACTATACATGAGCCGGCTGCAAATCCGGCTGTTTGGCCCATATTTCAGCTCCTTTTTGGACCATAGCTACGGCTATGAACCTACAAACGAGCTAAAATCTGTTCTCAAACATCCAAATTTTCGCTTCGGCCCGTATAGTTCGACAGACTGCTAGTTGTTTCAAAAAACGTGCGAAGAGTTACTCTTCTTCCAACACCGCCTGCGCTGCTGCCAGGCGGGCAATGGGCACGCGGAACGGCGAGCAGGAGACGTAGTCAAGACCGATGCGGTGACAGAACTTCACAGAAGAGGCCTCGCCACCGTGCTCGCCGCAGATGCCGAGCTTGATATCGGGGCGGGTTTTACGGCCCAGCTCGCAACCTATCTTCACCAACTGACCGACTCCATCCTGATCAATAGCTACGAAGGGATCGTTCGGGAGGATCTCGTGCTCAACGTAAAGTGGCAGGAACCTACCGGCATCATCGCGTGAGAGGCCGTAGGTGGTCTGGGTAAGATCGTTGGTGCCGAAAGAGAAGAATTCTGCTTCCCGGGCAATGACATCAGCAGTCAGGGCGGCACGTGGCAACTCGATCATGGTACCGATCAGGTAGTTGATTTCGATACCGTAGCGAGCAATCACTGCATCGGCCACGCGGACTGCGTTGGCACGCAGGACCGCAAGCTCTTTTACTTCACAAACCAGAGGGATCATGATCTCGGGAACGATAGAGAAGCCATCGTTCTTGACCAGTTCACAGGCCGCCTCCATGATCGCCTGCACCTGCATGTCGTAAATCTCGGGATAGGTGATAGCAAGGCGGCAACCGCGATGACCGAGCATCGGATTGAACTCATGCAAAGACTCAACCTTGGCTTTCAGCACCTGAACCGAGACATTCATCTCCTGGGCCAGCGACTCGATATCCTTATCGGCATGTGGCAGGAATTCATGCAACGGCGGATCGAGCAGGCGGATTGTCACCGGCAGACCCTTCATCACCTTGAATAACCCGAGGAAGTCCTTTTTCTGCATCGGCAGGATTTTGGCCAAGGCACGCTTGCGCCCTTGCAGATCAGCGGACAGAATCATTTCGCGTACTGCGGCAATGCGATCGCCTTCAAAGAACATGTGCTCGGTACGGCAGAGACCTATGCCCTCGGCGCCAAAGTCACGGGCGACCTGAGCGTCGTGCGGTGTATCGGCGTTGGTGCGCACCTTCATGCGGCGAATCTGGTCAGCCCATACCATGAGTTGACCGAACTCACCACTCAACTCGGGTTGTACAGTTGGCACTTCTCCCCTCATCACTTCGCCAGTGGACCCGTCGAGAGTAATGATATCGCCTTTATTGAAAACTTTACCGTCGCGGGTGGTGAAATGTTGGTTAGCATAATCGACCTTGATATCACCGCATCCAGCTACGCAGCACTTGCCCATGCCACGAGCGACCACCGCCGCGTGGGAAGTCATGCCGCCGCGTGCCGTGAGGATGCCCTGAGCGGCGTGCATGCCATGGATATCTTCAGGGCTGGTCTCAATGCGTACCAGGATGACCTTGAGACCGATCTTGGCGGCTTCTTCCGCCTCATTGGCAGAGAAGACCACCTCGCCACAAGCAGCTCCGGGCGAAGCCGGCAGGCCTTTGGCGATGACTGTCTTCGGCGCAGCAGGATCAAGCGAGGGATGCAGCAACTGGTCGAGTTGCACGGGAGCCACACGCATCACCGCTTCTTTCTCGCTGATCAGACCTTCAGCCACCATATCAACAGCGATTTTCACGGCCGCCTTGGCGGTACGCTTGCCGGTGCGGGTCTGCAGCATGTAAAGTTTGTGTTTTTCGATAGTGAACTCGATATCCTGCATATCCTTGTAGTGTTTCTCGAGGGTCTCGCGGATTTTGGCTAACTGCGCATAGCAGTCTGGAAGTACGTCCTCCATGGCTGGCAAGTCACCCGGCTGGTGTTTCGCCTTGTTGATCGGCTGCGGGGTCCGGGTTCCGGCGACCACGTCCTCACCTTGAGCATTGACCAGAAACTCACCATAGAAATAATCTTCACCGGTCGAAGGGTCGCGAGTGAAGGCAACACCTGTGGCGCAATCATCGCCCATGTTGCCGAACACCATCGACTGCACGTTGACGGCTGTGCCCCATTCAGCAGGGATGTTATTGAGCTTGCGATAGGTAATGGCCCGAGGATTCATCCAGGAGCTGAAGACCGCACCTATGGCCCCCCAGAGCTGTTCTTTGGGATCCAGAGGGAAATCGCGACCCAGTTCCTCTTTGACCCTGGTCTTGAACAGACCAACCAGCTGTTTGAGATCATCTGCAGTCAAAGCGGTGTCTTCCTCGACACCACGATCGTGCTTCATCTTTTCCAGGAGATGCTCAAGGATATCACCATCCAAATTGAGCACGACGTTGGAGTACATCTGAATGAAGCGCCGGTAAGAGTCGTAAGCGAAACGTTCGTCACCGCTCTGGGCAATGACGCCCTGAATGGTATCGTCGTTGAGGCCGAGGTTGAGAACCGTATCCATCATCCCGGGCATCGACGCCCGGGCACCGGAACGGACCGAGACCAACAGCGGATTTTTGGAATCACCGAACTTCTTGTCCATCAGCTGCTCGACCCGCGCCAGTTGCTGGTTAACTTCATCCACCAGCCCGGGCGGATAATTGCGGTCATTCTTGTAGAACTCGATGCAGACTTCTGTGGTGATAGTGAAACCGGCCGGCACCGGCAGAGCAATACTGGTCATTTCCGCCAGATTGGCACCCTTGCCGCCCAGCAGGTTTTTCATGTCACCGCGACCTTCAGCTTCGCCGTTACCGAAGAAATAGACATACTTTGCCATTTTTACTTCCTCCCATTGGATATTGATATGGATAAATTTTTGTCGGTTCTTCCGGTTGACTAAAACGTGACGCTGCCCCGCAAGCAAGGCACATGATCACCGAGTACCCTGTAACCCATAAACTATCGCACCTTGCTGGTTCTTTGCCGCGTCAGCAGCGTTGTGACTTCAGCTGAGTAGCTACGGCTGGGCAGCTGAAGTCACGCCTTACTGACCCGCCAAATCCCTGCGCAATCTTGCGAAATCCTATAGGTTACAGGGTACTAGTATTGCTGAAATATCAACAAAACAGCCGCTCAGTTTCCTAAGCGGCGATACGGGTAAAGTCTGCGATGTTGGCGAACAGGCCTGCTACCTGGGTCAATAAGGCCAGCCGGTTGGTTTTGACCCTGTCATCCTCAACCATGACCATGACGCCGTCGAAGAAAGCATCGACCGGTTCGCGCAGTTTGGCGATCGTCTGCAGCGCAGCACCATAGTCGCCCTTGCCAACCTGGTCGTCTACTGTCTGGCGGGTCGCCTCAACGGCAGCAGCCAGAGCGCGTTCGCAGTCAGCTACGAACAGCTCCGTTTGCACAGGATTATCGACACCACCTTTGATAATATTGCCAACGCGCTTGAAAGCAATCGCCAGCGGCTCGAAGTCAGCGGCCCCCTTGAGAGCATCAAGCGCCTCAACTCTCGCCACAACATCGCCAGGTTCATCGAAACGGGCAGTCAGAACCGCATCAACCACGTCGCTGGCGAAATCACGAGTGATCAGCATGTTTGCCAGGCGCAGGCGTATGAATGCCACCACATCATCCTGCACCTCGGCACGTGGCCGGGTCAGTTTTGTTTCAAGCAGGCCAAGGCTTTGCTCGATCAATTCCGGAATGTTGAGCTGGTATCCGCGGTCGAGAATGATATTGAGGACACCGATTGCGCTGCGGCGTAATGCATAGGGGTCGGCGGAGCCGGTCGGAATCAGGCCGACGCCGAAACAGCCGCAGATAGTATCGATTTTGTCTGCGATGGAAACAAAAGCACCGAGGTTGTCTGATGGCAGAGCACCACCCGCCTCGGTGGGCAGATAATGTTCGAAGATGGCGGTCGAGACACGCGGATTCTCACCTTCGATGCGCGAATATTCACGCCCCATAATACCCTGCAGCTCGGGGAACTCGTAGACCATCTTGGTCTCAAGGTCACACTTGGCCAATCTGGCCGCCCTCACGGTAAGCGCAACAGCCTCCGGTTCGAAACGTTCGGCCAATCCCTTGGCAATCTGCGTAAAACGCTCAACCTTCTCGAAACTGCTGCCGAGCCTGGCCTGGTAGATCACCTGCTTGAGCGTCTCCAGATTACTTTCCAGTTTGACCTTCTGATCTTCTTCCCAGAAGAACATGGCATCAGAAAGACGCGCCCGGATAACCCTTTGATTGCCCTTGATGACGACCTGCTTATCCTCGGGGCGGGTATTGGAGACAGTGATGAACTTGTTGAGCAGCTTGCCATGAACATTTTCAATGGTGAAATAGCGTTGATGCTCACGCATCGAAGTCACCAGAAGTTCATGCGGCAATTGTAGATATTTTTCGTCAAAAGTTCCACAGAGAGGGGTTGGATCTTCAACCAGGTAGGTCACCTCTTCGAGCAACCGTTCATCAACCGCTGCCCTGCCGCCTTCAGCCTGACCGGTTGCTTCAACCTGCGCACGAATAGTCGCCTTGCGCTCGTTGTGGTCGGCAGTGACGAAATGTTTGCGGCATCCTTCCAGCCAGTCGGCCTGGCCGGTTACAACAAACTCCTGCGGTGCCATAAAGCGATGGCCGCGCGATTTGTTGCCGCTGGTCAGGTTGCCATGTGTAAAGGGGATTATTTCACCCCCATACAGTGCGACGATCCAGTGCATTGGCCGGGCAAAGCGAACATCGAGATTTTCCCAGCGCATCGACTTCTTAAAAGTCAGGCCAGCGACCAGACGCGGCAGAACCTCGGTCAGCAGTGCCGTTGTCGGCCGCCCGGGCTCCTCTTTCTCGACAAACAAGTACTCACCTTTTTCAGTTGTCACCAGCTTCAGATCAGCAACAGCAACCCCTTGGCCACGGGCAAAACCGATCGCGGCTTTGGTGGGATTCCCTTCACCATCATAGGCAATCTGCCTGGCCGGTCCCATCGCCTCAATGCGCAATGTCGGCTGATCCTCAGCGACATCACTCACAGCCAGTGCCAAACGGCGCGGCGTAGCAAAGGTCCTGATCTCGCCAAACTCCAGACGGGCGGCTTCCAGTTCTTTACGAATCATCCGCTCAAGATCAGCCATCGCCTTGGGCAGGAATCCTGCAGGAATCTCTTCAGTACCTATTTCAAGGAAAATTTCCTTAGCCATTTATTACTCCGTTATAAAAACGTTTTTAACGCCCGCTCGCTTTGCTCACTCGAGGCACTGAGGTGCAGAGTGCCAACAATTAGCCCTTTATTGCTTTCCTCGGCAATTCCGCGTCTCCGCGTTAAATAATTATTTTGATTTTTTATGTTTTACTTCTTCAAAAGCGGAAAGCCCATCTTCTCCCGCTGCGCAACATACGCCTCGGCACACAGCTTGGACAGGTTACGTACCCGGCCGATATAGTGGGCACGTTCGGTTACCGAGATGGCGCCACGGGCATCAAGCATGTTGAAGGCATGGGAGCATTTCAACACATAGTCGTAGGCCGGAAAGACAAGGGCCTTCTCTGCCAGACGGATACTCTCCTTCTCGAACATGTCAAACAGCTGCAACATCATGCCGGTGTCAGCCTCTTCGAAGTTGTAAGTAGAGAATTCCACCTCGGTCTGGTGATGGACATCACCGTACTTGATGCCGCCACCCCAGTCGAGGTCATAGACGTTGTCGACACCCTGAATGTACATGGCGATGCGCTCGATGCCATAGGTCAATTCACCCGGGATCGGTTTGAGATCGATGCCGCCACACTGTTGAAAATAGGTAAACTGGGTAATCTCCATGCCGTCCAGCCAGACTTCCCAACCGAGCCCCCAGGCACCGAGAGTCGGTGACTCCCAGTCATCTTCGACAAAGCGGATATCATGCTTGGCGGGATCAATACCGAAGCTTTTAAGGGAATCCAGGTAGAGCTCCTGGATATTCATCGGTGAAGGCTTGAGAAGCACCTGAAACTGATAGTAATGCTGGAGACGATTGGGATTGTTGCCGTAACGACCGTCGGTCGGACGACGTGATGGTTCGACATAAGCGACATTCCACGGCTCTGGACCGAGGGCGCGCAAGAAGGTTGCAGGATGAAAGGTGCCGGCACCTTTTTCCGTGTCGTAAGGCTGCTGAATGATGCAGCCATGGTTGGCCCAGTAATGCTGCAGGGCCATAATTAACTCTTGAAAACTCACAATACCTCCAAGTAACGACCAGGGGCTGGTTACTCGGGGCTGGGGGCTGGCAACAACCAACCTCAAGTCCCCAGCCCCCAGTCTCCGTCTTTAATATTTTAGTCAGGGTGAAGCGGATTCAGGCAACCTGAAAACCGTATACAGTATACAAACGACAAGATTGGCATATTAGCTTGGGGTTCCTTCTCTGTCAAGGGATTAACCCTGCAAAAACCCTGCTTTAAGAGTCTTCATCCAGCGTCTCGATCGGGCTGAATCGGTGGAGGGAAGCCAGGGTCTTCAAAGGCCTGTGCAGATGGAGCTGCAAAGCATCGTTCAGCAACGCCTGACCCTCCTGGCGGGAACGTGGGCTGAGCTTGAAATCAGCAAAGCTTGTCAATGGTGTCAGCAATATCCGGGCGAAAGTGCCGAGAGTCAGGCGGTCGATCTTAAGCTTTGCCCGGCCGCTGTCACAAGCTGGGCAGAGGCTGCCGTCCGCTACTGCGGAAAAGCTGACCGGCCCATTCGGCAAAGGTCCGAAGCAGGCAGCGCAATGCTGCAGATGAGGGACGTAGCCCGCCAGCGACAGCAGACGGATTTCCAACAACAGGCGCGCTTCGACAGAGTAACCTGCACTGTCGAGGTGATCGAGAAAAGCCTGCAGCAGCAGGAACACCTCAACACCTATACCCGACTCATCAAAGAGCACTTCGGTCAACTCACAACCGTAACCTGCCAGCGTCAAGGTTTCCAGGTCGCGTCGCAGTCCGGTACGCAAGTTGATGAGTTCAGCGTCGCGCAAGCTGATCAGATCACCTGAGCTGCGGGCGACCCAATGCAATTGCACTTCTGCAAAAGGTTCAAGGGCAGCACCGAAACGCTTGCGACTCTTGCGGGCTGCGCGAGCAAAGCCTTTAAGGCGACCACGGTCGGGAGTCAGGAAAGTCACGATCCGGTCAGCTTCACCGTAATCGGTATGGTGAAGGATGATGGCCTGGGAAATATTCGGATTCATGGGATGCGGGATATGCGTTTGGGTTTAGGCTGCAACGTGGACTGGCCACAACACCTCTTTACCGATTCAGCCGTGCATGAAACCGATGAGATTATCACTGTACCACTCCGGCTTTTCCCCTGTTGCAACGATAATGACGGGATTGAAAGGCATGCGGAGCCCCTTCGCGGCTTTAAAATGAAAGGTTAAATTGATTTGTTTTTTAGTTGCAGTCCATCTTTCCACGCGGTGCCAACTTGCTCGCCGAGTCGCCAAACATGCGTTTCATCTCAAGAATGAGATAAACGCCGTCGCAGTCGCGAAGTAGATGAGGATACCGGTGATGTCATTGGCGGTCTGGACGAAAGGCATCGAAGCAATTGCCGGGTCGATACCCAGCTTTTTGAAAGCGGTCGGGGCGATCACGCCCATCGATGAAGCCACCGACATCGCGACCACCATGGCCAGGCCGACAACCAGACCCAGATATGGATTGCCATGCCAGAACCAGGCAACCAGACCGACGGTCACGCCACAGACACTGCCCATGATCATGCCGACCCGCAACTCTTTGAAAAAGACCTGACGCAGCATGGTGAAATCGATCCGTCCGGTGGCGAAACCGCGCACCATGATGGTTGCAGACTGGCCACCGACATTACCGCCCATGCCGGTGATAACCGGTATAAAGGAGATCAGGGCGATCACTTCCTTAAGGGTCACCTTGAAGAGCCACATCAAATAGCCGGTAATCACACCGCCAAACAGGTTGACCAGCAGCCAGGGCAGGCGCAGGCTGGCGATCTTGAACGCCTTGTTACCGTAGAGAAGCTCCTCCTGGCTGGCCCCCGCCATTTTGTAGATGTCTTCGGTCGCCTCCTGACGGAGAACGTCGATAATGTCATCGACTGTAATGATACCTTTCAGGTTGTTCATTTCATCGACAACCGGAACGGCAAGGATATTGTATTTCTCGACGACCCGCGCCACCTCTTCCTGGTCTGTGTCGGTGCGCACACTGATGACATCGGTGATCATGATATCCGAAAGTTTTTTGTTTGGCAGAACAGTCAGCAGTTGCCGCAAAGAGAGGACACCGACCAGTTGCCCGGGCTCATTCACAACATAGAGGTAGAAGACCATCTCGACATCATCAGCCTGCTGGATCGCCTCGATCGCCTCCTTGACGGTAACATCCTCCTCAAGGGTGAAGACCTCGGTTGACATAATACCGCCGGCCGAATCCTCGTCATACTGCAACAGATGCTCGATCTCGTCGGAGTCATCGTCATGCATGATGTTGAGGATTTCGTCCGCCAACTCTTCCGGCATGTTGCCGATGATGTCGGCGGCATCATCCGAGGGCATTTCCTGCAGAACCTCGGTGATTGTCTCTTTGTCGAGGGTCTGGAGCAGTTGAGCGCCCGTGACATGATCGAGCTCCGCCAGCACGTAAGCGCTCTTCTCCGCATTGCCGATCAGGTTGAACAGGATGCGCTGCTCTTTCAGGTCGAGGTAACGAAAGAGGTGGGCGATGTCAGCCGGATGTGACTTGGCAAGGAGTTTTGCCAGGTTTGGAAAGGCTTCGCGCCGGATCAGCCGCTTGGTAGCATCGAGTAAAAGTTGTTGTTTCTGATCCATAACGAAACCTCGATTGAAAAAGGGATTAAACTTAAGGACTTTAACACCTGGGTATTTGAGCTGTCAATCAAGAGGCAGAGGTAAGATGCGAGGCGTAAAGTGAGAATTTGAACCCCATGTTTTGCATTTCGTGCCCCGAAGCAATTGACTTTCATGAAATGACGCGGCTAGACTGGTTTTCATCCAAAAACCGGCCTTATAAATTATGGACCCCGGGCGGAAACCAGATTCACATTTACCAGATCCCCCATGCCACCGAAAGGCACCTTCTTGAACATCGAAATCAATATAGCACTGGTCAGCCTGCTTGCCTTCGCCATACTGAGCAACATCCCTCTGGGCTACCTGCGCATGGGCTCGTCCAGGTATTCAGTACGCTGGTTCGTCTACATCCACCTCTCCGTACCCTTCATCATCGGACTGCGAGTCGCCAACCAGATCAGTTGGCAGGTCATCCCGTTTTCCATCGCCCTGGCCGTTATCGGACAGATGATCGGCAGCCGCATCTATCGACGGAGCCGTTTGTGAGAAAACCCCACAGGCCGAGAATGAAGCAGGCAGCTCGTGCCGGAGAACTGGTCGACAAGATGCTCAAGGGGTTGGGACTCAATGAGCGCCTGCACCAGTACCGCGCCCTGATCATCTGGGAAGAGGTCGTCGGTCCTCAGATCGCTGCGCGCACCCGCCCGGTCAGAATTCGTGAGGGTGTTCTCGAGGTCAATGTCGACCAGCCGACCTGGATGCAGCAGCTGCAGCTGATGAAACCGAAGATCCTCACCCAGCTGAACGCAGAAATGGGCAAAGCAACCATCAAGGACCTTTACCTCAAACGCGGCAAGGTCAATGTACATTTTGACAAACCGGTGGAGCAACCACCGGCGTGGCGGATGGTGGAACTGGATGATAGTGAGATGCGGCAGATCGACGGGTTGCTGAACGCGATCGGCGATCCGGAGTTGCATGAGGAGATGGAGAGGTTTCTGGTGAAGCAGATGAGACTGTTGAAGGCGGAGGCGAAGAAACCGTGATGAAGAAACCGTAACGAAAAAACCGTTACAATGAACCCGTGACGGCCCCATCATCACGGTCCCTTCATCACGGTCCCTTCATCACGGTCCCTTCATCACGGTCCCTTCATCACGGCCCCTTCATCACGGCCCCATCATCACGGCCCCTTCATCACGGCCCCTTCATCACGGCCCCATCATCACGGCCCCTTCATCACGGCCCCTTCATCACGGATCATAACCTTCCCATACATAGCCAGAACTTCCTCTGAATAAGCCCTCCCTGGCCCGGTATAAACAACCAGAGGGGCATCAACAACCATCCCCGACCGGCCATCCTTGCGACCCTCAACAAGCACCATGCGTGCTGGCTCACCATCACGTGAATGCACACTGCGCATTCGTTTCGGCGCGAGCCTGAGGCAACACATCTCTGCCAGCAGCTCCGGTAGCCGTTCAGCCACAAAGACAATGTAGAAACATCCGCCCGGCTTCAGTAGCGTATGGGCGGCCCGCAAAAAGTCAACCAGTCCGCCGGCCAGTTCATGGCGGGCAAAATTCCGTTCTTCATCGTCAGGCAGCTTTCCCGAACCGACCGGGTAATAAGGCGGGTTGCTCACGACCACATCAAAACATCCTCTGACAAACCTTTCCGGCAGTTGCCTGATGTCAGCTTGAACAATTTCAATCTGTTCATCAAGTTTATTGAGTGTCACGCTGCGTAAAGCCCTGCCAACCATTGCGGACTGTCTCTCGATGCCGACAATTGTTCTGGTACGATCAGGTTTTGACAATAACAGCGGGATAATTCCGCAACCCGTTCCGAGATCAGCGACCTTGCTGCCGGCGGGAATCTCCGCAAAATGGCTGAGAAGAACTGGATCCAGAGAGAACCGATAACCGTTTTTGGCCTGAATGACATGCAGATTGACACGGCAAAGCTCTTCGAGGGTTTCGTTTGGATAAAGCATGTTCAATCGACAGACCTGCTGAGAAAAAGAGCGTTATAAACCAAGAGAAAAGCCGCCATCAGCAGTACAGCGCTGACGGCGGCTTGTTTGATAGCAGAGCGAAAGTCTACCCGCCATAGGAGTGCAGACCGGAGAGCACCAGGTTGACGCCGAGGTAACAGAAGATGGTGGCGACAAAGCCGATGATCGACAGCCAGGCGGCGCGACGACCGACCCAGCCGCGCGTGAAGCGGGCGTGCAGGAAGGCGGCGTAGATGAACCAGACGATCAGACTCCAGGTTTCCTTCGGGTCCCAGCTCCAGTAAGTGCCCCAGGCGTAGTTGGCCCAGGCCGCGCCGGTGATGATGCCCAGGGTCAGCATCGGGAAGCCGACCATGATGGCTTTG
>JACZKE010000010.1 GCA_014860225.1 Desulfuromonadales bacterium | reverse complement strand
TTGTTGTCGATCGAGGTGTTGTAACTGAGAGCTGCGGCCTGTCGGATCCCCTGCGGTTGGTCGCGGCTTGGCGGTGGCCACCGGCGCCGGCGGCGGTTCGCTGGGTCTTGTCTCTGATCACCTGCACCAGGTTGAGGATCTTCAGCCTATCGATACCCTGCACCTGGTCGAAGCTTGAATAATTCAAGAAATCATTCAAGAATTGGTCTGTAGGCCAACCCCTAAATAGCGGACTGCTCCACCAGGTGCACCTCGATCCTTTCCATAGCGTCGGCTCAGGCCATCACCAAACCGTTTTTGGCTAGGTGGTTTGTCGCCCAGATTGTCGAGATACCACTCTTTATATGACGCGTAGGCCAACTTCGCAGTGACGGTTGAATTATCACAGGTGACACAACAACTTTCAATCCAGTCTGCCAGATCGTCCTCTGATCGACGATAAGCAGCTGTCGACGCCAGAACTTCCGGAGGTGGGTTTAGCCCTTGATTTTGCCAGAGAAGACAGCCGCGCACGAGCCAGGCAAGTATACCGGAACTTTCTTTAAGCAATTTCTCTGGAAGCGTTTTATCAATTTTCCGTTCATGCGGTGCTGAAGGGCGCTCGACAAAGGACAGGCTGAATTCTATCAAATGTAAACGACTCCAAAAGGCGTTGTCGTCGGGGTTCGTTTTTGGTCTGTAATTTGTTGCTAAACAAAGCAGGTGAGTTGGCAAAAAAGTGGTATTAGTACGATCATAACCATATCGACCAGTGAGAGTGTCTCCACCTGACAACAGTTTTACACGTGATGCTGAAAATTTCCGGCCCTGGTCCGTCTCAGAACAGAATGCTAGCCGAATGCCGAACAGTGCCATAATATGCGGTGAGGGTGCCGAAGGACTGGCCGCGCGGCCCTGATCCAGAAGCAACTCTGCTTGCATGGGAGAAGACAACGGCCCGAGAATGCGCTGCAGAGTCTCCAGAAACGTTCCTTTACCATTTCGGCCAAGCCCGCAGAAGATTACAAATATATGTTCCAAAATCAAACCTGTGATCCCGTAGCCGAACAACCGGCACAGATAATCAGCACGGTCTTTGCACCCGCCCATGATTTCCAAAACAAACCCTTCCCAGATCGGGCAGGGTGAGTTCTCGCCGGTGGCCAAGTACTCGGAACAATCCTCGGGGAAATCGACAGGGGCAGCGATGGTTAAATAATCATCGGGATTACCCGGCTCAAGCTTGCAAACCTGTAGATTGACAACACCATTTTTACAGGGGAGAAGCCAAGGCTTTGAGTCGAGTTGATCGCGAGTAACAACAAGGGACCCTTCCCCGCAGGTCGCGGCAAACTCCAAACACGATTTACGACCTTTTGTAGATCTCAATCGGTCGGCTCTCTTCAGTACCCGCGACTGACGGCCCTGCAGTCGCTTGATTTCCTCTTCTTCTCTTGTCTCAGCTATTTGCCGGCCGATAGCTCGGGCTTCTCCAACATAATACATGGCAACATCTTCGACAGCAGCCAGGGCTTTATTTGTAACATCCCTCTGCCAGTGGTGCCCTTGCCAAAACAACCATTCTCCGGAGATAGTCTCAAAAACAAACCGGCCTCGCTGCAGTGAGGCGAAAAATACCCCGTCGCCACGCTCGTTATTGGCGAGACATTCCCAAACAAAGTCCGAATCCGGAACCCAGGGCTTTGAATCCTTTTCGCCCAGGTGCTCAGCTTCTTCGGCTCGGCGCTTTTCTACCTTCTCGGTGATGTCGACCACGTTGTCGATCGGCTTGGTATCCTTCATCTTGCGCATCCTTTTTTAGATGTCTCGCACCTTACTACCGTTCAATTTCGCAGCCCAGGCCTGAACTGTGTCGGAACCTCTTCCTATCGCATCGGCAATGACAGACTGCTTAACACCAACTTCGAGTAATGCAGCTAAGACAACAAGCTCAGAGGGTGAAAGGTTCATACGATGAAATATAGTATTTGTGGTGGCGTGGAATTGCTTGCCACAGGCGGGGCATTTCGTTTTTTTTAGAGCCTGGTATCCATTCAAACGCCCTGGAGGAAGCGGCTCAGAACACAGTGGACAAACGCCGCTCAGATCTCCGGGGCGAACAACATTGAAAAGCCATTTTTGACAGCAGTCATCATCGAGCAAATTAACCAAATCCGATAAAGCCAGAGGCAACACCTGGACACCGTTAACCAAAGGCAGTGTTATATTTTCTGTGTTTTCGGTTTTTGACATAGCCGACCTCCGTCTTTGGTAAACATTGAGCCTTTGGAGATTTTTGCATTATTCCGGTCACCTAAAAAATTACAAACTGAACCATTTCCTGAGAGCTCGCTCCCCGTATGCAAAAACCCTCCAGGAAGGACCCAAAAACATTTTATGTACTACGGACCTATGTTTGTGATTGTTCATCTGCTTTGAATGGCTGTTCTGATTGACTGAGCGCATGTTCTGACTCTCCTTGTATTTCATAATTACATTTTTGGTTGCTACCATTTAGGAGGGGTGAGGGGAGGCAGCAGCCTATCAAATTATTTTTAAAATAAGCTCCGGGACTCAAGCAGTCCCGGAGCCGTTGTCGATCACCAGGGGAAAAGTTTAAGGAGGCCCCTCTATCGACTCTGCAGCGTTATTCGGCGGGAGACGGGCCAGGGACACCTCTGCAGTGGTCCCAACCGTGCCGGACTTAGAACAGCACGGTATTCGTTTCTTCATCATGCGAATTCAGCGATTCTTTAACCACTTTATTCACGCGAGACACTTCCCTGAAAATTGACTGTGCGTGGATCCGCGTTGACTCCAGACACTCCACCAACAAACTGTTGGAGATGTTGGTAAACCTTAGCCCGGCTCGCTTTTCTTTAGCTTGTTGTTTGGTGGCCTCTTCAAGGTTAATCAAAAGACGTCGCATGTACCGCAAGCGCAAAGTCATTTCGCGGCGAGACTCCGCAATAACCATGTGCGTTTCGGTATGTCTGCTATGCAACAGTTCGCGCAATTTCGAAGATGGTGAAGGTAAATTGCTCACGGCTTTTAGTCCTTATGTAGAACAAGGAGCCCATAAGGGCTCCTTGTTTGATTAGGTACGTTTCCCTTTGATCAGGGTTTTGGGTTGTGTGCAGATTGGCAATGGGTTGGATTGTGCTTCCAGCTCAACAAATTTACCAAACCGGTTATCTACTGCCGACTTCATGTACTTGGGCAGTCCGATAGTATTGACAGTTTCCATATAGTCGGCCGGTCCGTAGTACATTCTGAACAGGCCAGGCACACCCACCGGAAAGATATGACACTCATCAGCATCAATGAAATCGACGCCGCTGACACTGCCGCGGTACTCTTCCCAGACGATCCCGCCGAAATAGAACCGCTCGGCATAATAGCCCTCACGCAACTGAGCCGCTCCCTGGTGCGCCAGGTAGGTATCCCGGATCTCAGGGTGAGCGATCAGGTCATCAAAAAAGGCTGAACCGCAGAAAGCATGAGCGGAACCAACGCTGGTACCACCAAGATTAACGGACATGGTCCTTAAGATGTCAGCACATTTCTTGCGAAAAACACCAGCGGCAGGGGAAGCGTTATCCAGATCGAAGTCGACCACGGCGGCCTGAACAACTCCGAACTCGGTAAAAAGATCGTAAATAACGGTCGATCCATCGCTATCAAGAATCTGACCTTTCACTGATCCTAGAGCCAGGTGTTCAATGGTGGCGTCTAGGCTATTGCTCATGGTGGCTGTCCGACTATCGATAACCGACTGTGCTCCAGACAGGGCGCTGTTGTTGCCAAAGGCCCTCACATCCTGAATCTCATCGGCCATGATCGTGTCAGACACGGGCAGGTGAGTAATTTGCAGGTTGCGAGCTGTGCGCTTGGCGGTCTTGTTGCGCTGGCCAGCTGCTCCTCGCAGTTTGTTCTCGACCAGGTAAAGAATGCCGTTAACCTCTTCAAGCATTATTGAGGTCGTTGAAACGCCAATCTCTTTGAAGAGACCAAGCTTCATAACTTGACCGGGTATAAACGGGACTTTGTTAATTCCGTCAGTTAAACTAATCACTGAGAACGCATCACTCTTGAAAACATCGACTGCTTGCATGGATTTTCTCCTTTGTATGAAGGCCCGAGAAATTCGAGCGGTTAGTTAATTTATCGGATTCCTAGGCGCTCTAATGGATCAACCAGACCAGTCGGCTCGGGTTTAAGGACACGGTCCGAACTATCGACGAGCTGCTCTCTTTTATATTTACGGACGTAATCCTGCAGACTAGAGGCAAGAGAAACCCTCTGCTCCACGATCGCATAAGCATTTTCATAAGCAGTTTGACGCTTCAAACGTTTTGCTTCTGCAGAGGCAAGTTGGTCTGCTAGGTGTTTGGGAACTTTTTCACTACCTTGATATTTGGCGTGATTACTGATGGAAGAATGGACAGATTGAAGATCTTTTTGGGCGTCATGCAGATCGTCACGCAGCTGATCGACTTCGGCGCGCGCGCCTGCTGCAATCCTTATAACGCGATTGTAGATTTCAGAGTCGTAATTCCAAGGCAAGCTTTCCTTCTGGCCAACACCTAGTACCGCTTCAGGGGTCATATCGTAGCGGCGAAACACCGGCAAGCCAGCGGCTTCTGCTTGTTCTATAATTTTTTCTTCTGTCTGCTCAAGGGCGAAACACTCGGCGTCGACAGTTTGCAAGGCGTCTTTATGTTCGTTGACCGGGATCGAGAGGCTGATGTCTCGATACCGACTCGAAATGTATTTCCGCCCCGCCTGGATCAGCTCATCGCGCAGCAAGAATGCCACAACCGAGTTGGCTGTCGTGATGTTCACTTGACTGAGCTTGCCGAGTTTGGACCCCCGACCTAAAAGAGGCTCGTGGGGTTGCGAGTCATGTAAAAAGACCCCGGCAATCTGGCGGAAATGACTTTCACCTTCGGCTGCCTGCTTATCAATCCACCGACTATACGAGTCAATCGCCTCTTTTTTTGGCCGTGGGGCGCCGGCAATTTCTTGTGCGTGCGCCTTTTTCTCTTCAATCCGGAGGCGGATGTCTGAGAGATCCCGTAGTAAAATTGCCGGGTCGAATGATTCTTCTGGGGTGGTTTTGATTGTGTTCGTTTTTTTTGTCACGGCGGTCATCCTTTTCGTGTTAGAGGGTTAAGAAAATGCCGATCACGAGTCGGAGAACTCTACCGGCAGTAGGTGTTATTAGCGACTATGGTGACTCAGACACCATACCCGCACGGACACCGCCCACTGGTCCGCGACCACCTGACTATGGAAGATGGTCTGTTGTAAGTAAATTTTAAGACAGAGGTTGTCCATAACGGTTTAGCCATTCGATCAAGTCAGACGTACGCCATGCAGTCAGATGGCTGCCAGGCAACCGGATTCTTTTTGGAAAGGTAGGATCCGAAGACTCTAGTTCCAGTGCCTTGGTCCTGCCAAAAAAGCCAAGCACATCTTTAATTTTGTGAGGGGGAATATAGGGTGGGAGCGGCTGTAACTTTTTATTCATGCTTTCCTCCAAATTCGCCGCTGTTCGTTGGTCTGCGACGGTGTTGTTTGGAGGTTAGCGATATGGGGATCTTATTGCAGTAGGGATAAGTTGAAAATTAACTTTATTTCGTCATGCAGTTGGCGTGACCATTTATTAATGGTTCACGCAACAAGGCACACTGGATCAGACGTTCAGCACGCCTTCGGTGTTCATTGTCAGAGCTTTTTTTGTCATTAATAACGTTACTCAACACTTTTTCAACACGCTCTGACAAACTTACTGATCCGCATTGCATGGCATAACATGTAAAGGACTTCACCCAAACTCGATAACAACGCCCCGCCTTAACCCTGGCATCATTAGACGGAAAGGCAAAAAGTTTAACTAGGGACGTTCCCATAGGGGCCTGATTAGTATAATCGGATTGAATCTGGTCAACACTTTCTTCAAAAGCCTTTAAAAGTTCACTCTTATCACCAAAGGGGTTTAATAATGCAAGTATATATGGCCACTCATCGCCATGCACAACTCTATAATGTCTGCCTAACTCGACAAAAGAACTATGGCGAACAAGTTGAACTGTTTTTGCAGGATCTTCAGCAAACCTTAAATATAAAGACATTGTATTTAATATAAGTTCAATATTTTCTATTTCAACGACCCCATCTTTCAATAAAAGGCTTTTAGTGAAATGTTGGAAATATGGACTTACTAATATAAAAGCTATGGCAAATCGGCTGTTATACATAGGCGTGTTTATAGGGCTGTTTACATCTTGATTTTCAAGCTCTTGATTAATCTCTGATATTATTTTTACCGATTTAAAAAAACAATTTTCTACCGTTTGTTCCCAAGTCTGATCGCCAAAGTCATCACCATATATTTGTCTAATTACTTCGCTGTTTGCCTCTATGACTTCATTAATTTTAGAGTTATTTATATTCACAATATGCTCCCTTCCTGCACCCCTTCAATAGTTCCCCCGCCAGGCCGGTGAAGGGAGGCCGGCTTTTCGCTGATCAGGCTAGGCGGGGTAAGACAGCTTTTGCAAAATAGCGGCTAGGTGGCCTCCTTGTCGTAGTGTTCGAGCGCCTCGACCAATGCGGTATGCTCAGGGGAAGGTTTGAATCCGTCCACTATTTTTACGTGAAAGACCAGCCAACTGGAAAGAATCTGTGTTTCTGTCGTTGTCATGCTGCGAAAGTAGTTCAGCAATGCTTTTTCTGTTTGGTTTTTGGCTTTTGGCGCGCATTCTCCAAGCAACTGGCTGATGCGATCCTTGCGAGCTTCACGGGAAGTATCGACGGCCTCCTTAATTGCCTGGAGTATCAGCGGCCTGTCTTCACGAAGTCTTTCGGCCGGGGTTTTTACTCTAAGCTTTTGCTCTGAAGCCTTGCGATAGTCATCCAGGCGGACAACCTTTTGCTTGGGGTCTGAGTCCGATTTGAGAGGCCGTTGAAGGTGTTTGGCAGATGGATGTTTTTCTGATATTTTTCTTGGAGCCATGATCGTACCTCCTGTTTAGGTAGGGTTATGGTTAGGCCCGGTGTCGGTTGTCCCCCAACTGCACCGGGCTGCTTTATATTAATTTTTGCTTTCTTGGTCCGTTTCTTTTACCCCAGCTTTCAAGGCACCCAGATAGTCAGCCCAGGCTTGCATCATCACCCTGCGTTCTTCAATATGCTGGGTCCTGTTGTAGGCCCTCCCGAGGGCATCCTTGACCGTGTGCGCCAGCTGGTGTTCAATCAACTCCGGCTTGAATCTTAGGACCTCATCAAGGATCGTTCTGGCCATAGCCCTGAAGCCGTGACCAGACATTTCAGTGTTTTCATAACCCATACGCCGCAGCGCTGCCAGGATAGCATTGTCACTCATCGGCCTTTCTGTCTTCCATCCAGGCTTTGACCTTGCGCTGGGGAAAACATAGCGGCCTTTGCCCGTTTTCGGCTGCAGCCGCCTGAGTATTTCAATAGCCTGGTCAGACAACGGTACAAGGTGCGCTCTTTTGGCTTTCATCTTCCCGGCTGGAATGTTCCATTCTTTGGCCTCAAGGTCAATTTCTGACCACTCAGCATGACGGAGCTCACCAGGGCGAACAAAAACCAAAGGCGCAAGCTGCAAGGCCGCCTGAGTCACTGCGGCCCCATTATAGCTATCAATCACTTTTAGAAGTTTGCCAACCTCGACCGGATCAGTAATAGAAGGTAAGTGATTTTTTCTTGCCGAAGGAAGAATGCCACGCAGATCTGCAGACGGATCGCGCTCTGCCCTACCTGTTGCGACAGCATAACGAAAGATTTGGCTACAGATCGATTTGACCCTGTGCGCCGTCTCCAAAGTTCCGTCACCATCGATCCTTCGTAAAACAGACAACAGCTCTGGAGGTGTTATTTCATTGACCGGCCTGGACCCGATCCAGTCAAAGGCTTTTTGTTCCAATCTCGCCAAGGTTGTTTTTGCATGGCCAGGGCTCACATCTTTACTATGTTTCATCGAATGCCATTCACGAGCAATGGCCTCGAAGCTATCAAGGGCTACACCATCTGCTGTCAGCTTCTCTGCTTTCCTTACCTCGCTTGGGTCTATCCCTGCAGCAACCTGCTCCCTGGCATGAAACAAATCCCGCCGGGCATCTTTCAGGCTGCGCTCCGGATAGCTTCCAAAACTTATCATTTTCTCTTTACCAGAGAACTTATAGCGGAACCGCCAGCCTTTTGAGCCATTTGGGTAAACCATTAAATGCAAACCCTTCCCGTCTGGCAGCTTGTAGGGCTTGTCTTTTGGCTTGGCTGTTTTAACTTGGGAATCAATAAGTTTCATTCTTCACCATCCAGAGCATCCCGCCAGCGGCGGTGGCCTTCGTCGACGCCAGAGATAAAAGCGTCAAACTGGACTGACCCTACACGGTAAAGCCTTGGAATAGGAACTGCCTCACAACGAAATTCCAAAGCGGCCAAAACCCCGCGACGGTACTCCTCGCTGCGAGGTTCACGGATCTGACTAAACGCCTGGTTGAAAATATCGCTGCCGTTCATGTTACCCCCTTTATTGATAAAAAAATGGGTAAAGGAACCTTGCTCGGTTGCCCTTACCCATTCTTTTACCCACCTTTTACCCACATGTCAACGAATTCTTGCGAACTCTATTGTAGCCTTAAACAACAAAAAACCCGCTAAAAAGCGGGCTTTTTGACCGTTTAACGGATACTTACGTATCCTTACGAACTCTTACGGATTTGTCAAATGGTGGAGGTGGGGGGAATCGAACCCCCGTCCGAAAATCTTTCACATCAGGCGTCTACATGCATAGTTCGTGTTTTGCTTAACCCGGAGAAGCTCCCACGAACAGGATCTCTTACGGGGGAGTCCGCTAAATTTCGCCTCGGCGCCACGGACACTCGCAAAGGCTATCCCGCTAAATAACGTCTCTAGTCCCACACGGGCGATGAATCAAGAGACGTAGCAGCAATTAAGCTGCTAATGCGTAACGAACGTCAGTATCGGCGTTTGTATGTGTTGGGCTTAGTAACGGAGCCAGCCCACTCCGGCATGCAACCAGCGCTTCCAATCCTCGTCGAAACCTTTGCACCCCCTTATGTTTGTTTATGGGTTAAACGAAAAGCGTATCAGCTCGAAAGTCACCCTTTTAATTTTATCGTCTTTATCTATGAATTATCTCACAAAAACACTAATTATACAAGTACATACATCAATCACTTCAAGTGATCTCTCATGGCTCGGTTGGCCTCACGATTCGCCTGTTTGCTCTTGAGGGACTCACGTTTGTCGTAGAGTTTCTTGCCACGACAGACACCAATCTCGAGTTTGGCGAGGCGCCCCTTAAAGTAGATCTTTGTCGGCACCAGAGTCAGGCCTTTTTCATCAACCTTCTTGATCAGCTTGTCGATTTCAGGACGATGCAGCAACAGTTTGCGTTGCCGCAACGGGTCGTGGTTCTCGCGATTGCCCTGCTCGTACGGACTGATGTTCATATTGTCAACGAACACCTCGCCGTTGCGGATGCGACAATAGGCTTCTTTTATACTCACTTGCCCCATGCGCACAGCTTTCACCTCTGTACCCTGCAGAGCCAGTCCAGCCTCGAAAACTTCGTCGACGAAATACTCGTGATAAGCCTTTTTATTGTTGGCAATTATTTTTATGCTCATGAAACCCATGAAGTGGGACGAGGAACTCAAAAGCCTCGGGCCAACTTTTACGTATTAGATTAATTCGGCTATTTGCTTTGCCTACGTTGCGATCGGATCTGTCTCAAGCAGATTCAACATTATAACACAAACACGCAAAGAGAAGATTTCCAAAATAGCCTGTTTTTCTTGGTGTCTTGCCTGAAGCGTCTGAACATGGGCAGCGAACTCATAGTTGTCAGGTAACCGACCTGCTGGAGCGAAGTAGATAATTACGCGTTTTGCCTTTGCTTTTGATTGACGCCCGCCATGAACCACATTCCGCACTGCTCGAATCGGGTTCTACTCTACATCGCGAAGAATGGCCACGATTTTGGGCATATAACTTTCATGCGTCAGGGCACTGCTGCCAACACGTAAAAGGACGAAACTGCCGATCATGAAAAAGACGCCAAAGACAGCAGATAGCAGATTCGGATCAAGACCGGTGTCAAGGTTTTCACCGACCAGTTTGCCGGCGACCGCTCCAACCACCAATGCAATCAAAGGCACGATGTACAGCAGAAAAGACGACTTTAGAAAAGATTTCGTCGTGGTAGCAATACGCACCTGATCACCGACCGTGGCTCCAAGGCTGTTCTGGGCATCGATCAGACGGGTACGGCCGTCATCGCCAAGGGCGCAATTGCCGTTGGTCGCACAATTCTCGCAAAGGCTGCTCTTCTTGCACATCACAACCGCGATCATTTTGCTTTTCAGTTCGACAACTGTGCCTATTTCTTCAATCATGGCCTTTTTATCCCTGTACATACCTGCATGCTAAAAGCATTTAAAAAATCTGACATCTTACCAACATCCTTGATGTTTTCAGTCTACCACAGCTGTCGGCTTGCCGGCGATTGCGCTACTTCGCACAGGGGGCGTCACCATACCACCGCTGATGATCAGTTTGAAAGCTTCTTCAACGGTCATAGTCAGTTCAATCATGTCATCATCCGCCACCAAAATATAGAAACCGGAAGTCGGGTTCGGAGTGGTCGGCACGAAAATATTGGTCAGTTTCTTTTCCGTTATCAACTGCACTTCCCCCTGGGTGACTCCAGTAACAAAAGCGACAGCCCAGATCCCCCTGCGCGGATATTCGATCAGTACAACCTTGCTAAAGGCGCCGCGATCCCTATTGAGGATCGTGTCAGAGACCTGCTTAAAAAGCATATAAATCCCTTTGACGAAAGGAATCCGGTCAACCAGCTTTTCTGTGAAATTCACCAGGGAACGGCCGAAGATGTTAGCCGTCAGCACGCCGACCATGAGGATCAACAGCAAGGTTGCGACAATACCGATACCAGGCACCGAAATGCCGAAGACTTGCTCGGGACGCAAGGCCATCGGCAACACCGACTTCAAAAGGTTGTCCATGAGACGGACCAGCCAGCGGACCACCAGAATTGTCAGAGTGATCGGAACAAGAACCAGGAGGCCGGTCAGGAAATAGCTTTTCAGCTTGAGATGAAAAATCCGGCTTAATTTAAAGATACGCTCCATAATTCCTCAAGGTTTTGATGTGGTTAAATAAACGGACCTATAACCCAAACAAAGGTCAGTCCAATAATTAACGCAGAGACACGGAGACGCGGAGAAGAATGACCAAGGTATCCGTCATTTTGCCCTCGAAATGTTTTTTTATTCTGCGTACTCTGCGTCTCCGCGTTAAACCTTCTTTTGGGTTATAGAACCGCAAATAAAAGCATTATAGAGGCCGGTCAGATTCCCGGCAAGACGTTCCGTGATGCCAGGTAAAGATGTGTCACCCTGACGTCTGCTCCGCCAGCACACAGAATTTCTTCAAGCTGATTGATGCCGGGCATCTCCGGCAGGGCAACCACCTGAAAAGAGGCATCACAGCCGGGCGTGAGCTGTCCCATCCGTTTATGCAGACCAAGAGCTCTGGCACCGCCGAGGGTTGCTATCTCCAGCCATTCACGAGGACCGGCCTCGCCGGGGAACCAATGCCCGGCAAAGGCCATTTCGTCCCAGATCGACAGGCTCGATGAGCTGGCCAGGCTGTCGGTGCCAAGCGCCAGAGGAACACCGGCTTTAAGGTAGGCCGCCACTGGTGCCTTGCCGACATTCAGAGCCGCATTTGAGCGTGGGCAAAGAACAACGATACAGCCGGTCTGTTTAAGCAGGTCGATCTCTGCAGGGTCAACCTGAACGCCGTGAACCGCCAGATCTCCATGCCGTAACCTTCCCTTTTTGCAGAATGCAGTGACCGGCCCGCAGCCTGGCACTGAATCGACAGCGAAATTCCATTTTGCCATCGTATACAATTTCTCGGCAATTGCACCGGACCCGTTCTGCAGGAAAGCCGTCTCATCCGCTGATTCCGCAAGGTGAATACTGCATTGCAGGGACTGACGCTCGGCAAAGGCAAAGACCTGATCTGTTGCTGCCGATGACAAGGTGTATGGCGCGTGGGGCGAAAGGCCCCAGTCGAGTGACGGGCCGGGGTGATGCTCCAGTAACTTCGCGATTGCAGCGAGGCGTCCTGCAACAACAGCCGGTTCATGTCCCAGTACCTCGGCAAAAACACGGCCATGCAAAGGCGAGTGCTGATAAGCAGACACAGAGCCAAGCCCTGTGAAGATGTCGCCGACCGCTCCGGTCCCGGCGAGCAGCGAGGATCTCAAGCCGGCTGCGAGAGATTCATAGAGCTGTTCTGCACTGATACTCCGTCGCACTCGCACCAGCCAGAGAATCCAGTCGACGAAGTCTTGCGGTGCAGCCGGCTCTGCGGCCTTTGCGGCCCAATCGGCAAAAGCGCTGAGCTCGAGATGCGTGTGGGCGTTGACCATCGGCGGCAACAGGGCGGTGTCACCAAAATCAATGACCGCTGCTCCGGGATGAGCGGCGGCCAGGTTATTAAAGGTATCAACAGCGATGATCTGCCCGCCATCAACAAGCAGGGCACCATTCTCGAGAGGAGGCGCACTGATCGGCAGCAGAAACCGGGCGCGATAGAGAATCGGCTTTCCCATAGGGTTTTTCAAGATCAATTCACCTCGGCGCAAACCTCCACAGGAGGGCCGTCGATTTCATCGCAGATGGTTTCTACCTGTTTCAGCAGAGCCTGTATGTCCTGTTGCAGCACGATCAGGCACTGCTCGGCCAGAACCGACTCAAGAATTTCATCGGTGGTCAGCGGATTGGCCAGGACAACGCGCAGGACGGTGATTTCTTCAGCATAAGGGGAGACCTGCAGCCGAGTCCTGGAAACGAAGGTTTTGCCCGCTTCGCGCTGATCCTTCTGCAACAGCTGGTTGACCTGATCGAGCAGGAGATTGACCCTGAGACGTTGCTCTTCACTTGCCCGGAGAAGCGTCTGTTGCACGTGTTCGGGACAATAGCGATAGGTGAGGATATTCAGCTGTGGTGTGCTGGTCAATTCGAAATCGGGATGCTGCCGGATCATCTCAGCATAAGTCATGGCCCGCTCGATCCCCAAATCGATGAGCAACTCGTAGCCTTTACGGCCAATGATCGACAAGCCGGCATGCACCAGCAACGCCTTGCCTGGCCGCGACCCCTCGAGGGTATGGCTGCCGAGGTCCTTGGAGCCGTGTCGCAGGATATAGGCGGCATGATGTTCGATAGCAGACTGGGCGGTAGGATCCTTAAACACGACCATCCCCGCCCCCATCGGTACGTAAAGCTGCTTGTGAGCATCGAGCGTCACCGAATCAGCACGGGATATCCCGTCAAGCAGGTAGCGATTACGCTCGGAAAACAGGGTCGGACCACCCCAGGCGGCATCGACATGAAAATGGCAGCCAAGTTCACTGGCAAAATCGGCCATCTCCTGCAGAGGGTCGACGTTGCCGGTTTCGGTGGTGCCGGCGATGCCGACCAGCGCCAGAGGGCGGATGTTTTCATCCTGCAGACGGCGGCAGGTTTCCTTAAGCTGTTTCAGGTCAATACGGTTGTTGGCATCTGTGTCAATCTTTGTCAGGTTGTCCCGACCGAGACCGAGCAGGTCGGCGGCCTTGCCCAACGAATAGTGGCCACGCCGCGAGACCAGGATGGCCAGGCCATCGCAGCCCAGGTGCTTCAGGGAGCGGGCCAGCCCTTCATGGGCAATGCCGCGAAACGTACCGGAAGGCGAGCAGAGGCGGTTGCGCGCCACCCACAACGCGGTGACATTGGCAATCGTACCTCCGGAACAGAAGGCTCCAAGGGCATGTTCGCTGTTGTGGACCCAGCGATCGTAGAAAGCGTTATCGTTCTGGTAGACAAGACGGTGGAGCATGGCAAGCACCTGTCGTTCCAGAGGTGTAAACGCTTTAGATGTTTCCACCTTGACCAGATTCTGGTTCAAGGCTGTCATGAGGCGCGAGAGCGGCAGCATGAAATAGGGAAGCGCCGAGGTCATGTGGCCAATGAAACCGGGGGCAGCAGTGTGCACCGACTGGGCGACCAGCTTCTCTTTGACAAATTCTGTGTACTCGGAAACGTAGGTTGGTTCCTCGGGGATGATCGATGAGGAAAAGTCAGCCTCAATCTCATCAAGGCTGCGTTCGAGGGCGACGATATGTGTCTGTAGAAATCCGGCGACGTCCCTGCTTATGGCCTGGTCTATACCACCGAGGGTCGAGTCAGGGGCTTCGGGGATCGTGAAGATCCGGTAGAGATTTTCCAGAGTCGCGCGCGCCGTTTCACGGTTTTTCGACATAGTATCGCCTAGAAATCTTGCGGATTCAGGAGGGACCCATTGTCAATCAGACGGGTTTTGCCGATAGACACCGCCAGCAGCAGAACAGAATCGGCATCGATCCGCTCCTGTTCGCGCAGCGTCGCCTGATGACAGATCAGCAGGTAGTCGATGCGTGCATCCTGCTGTGCGTCGATCATCGCATGCAGGGCTGCCAGAACCTCGGCAACTTCACGCACCCCGTCAGCAACCAATTGCCGCCCGCGGTCCAGCGCCTGCGACAGGACCAGTGCCTGCTGCCGCTCAGCTGGCGAAAGGTAAACATTGCGGGAACTCATCGCCAGGCCGTCTACTTCACGTACAATCGGCATGCCGACGATGTCCACAGGCAGGTTGAGATCTGCAGACATGCGCCGGATGACTGCCAGTTGTTGATGGTCCTTGCGGCCGAAGAGTGCCACATGCGGCTGGACGATACTGAAAAGCTTGGCAACGACCGTGGTGACCCCACGAAAATGGGTAGGACGGCAGGCGCCTTCAAGGGTCGTCGTCAAAGGACCTTCCACGGTGACGTAGGTTGCATAACCGGCCGGGTAGATCGCTTCGGCAGACGGGTAAAAGATCAGGTCGACGCCTGCGGCACGGGCCAGACTTTCATCCCTTTCGAAATCACGCGGGTAATGATCCAGATCTTCACCCTGACCGAACTGGGTCGGGTTGACAAAGATCGAAAGGACCAGCAAGTCGCCGCGCTTGCGGCCTTCGCGCAACAATGAAAGATGTCCATCGTGCAGAAACCCCATGGTCGGTACGAAAGCGATCGTCTGGCCTGACGCCCGGGTCGCCAGACAGCGGTCTTGCGTCTCGGTGATATCTGAAATTATTTCCATATATTTTAAGGGACGCGTTCCCTGTTCCTAAAAAGAATGCTCCGGACCAGGGAAATCGCCCTCTTTGACCTCGCGGATATAGTCATCGATGCCCTGACGAATCGTACCTGAGACATCGGCAAAGCGCTTGACGAATTTCGGCGAATACTTCTCGCACAGCCCAAGGATATCGTGAATGACCAGAACCTGGCCATCACAATCGACACCGGCGCCGATGCCGATGGTCGGGATCAGCAGCTCAGCGGTAATCACTCTGGCCAGCGTTGCCGGAATCCCTTCAAGCACCACAGCACAGGCACCGGCATCGGCAACCGATCTGGCATCAGCCAACAACTGGTTCGCCTGGGCTTCTTCGCGCCCCTGCACACGGTACCCCCCCATGCGATGTACCGATTGCGGCGTCAGACCGATATGGGCGACAACAGGCACATCCATGGCAACGATCGTGCGGATCGTTTCGGCGACGTGCACTCCGCCTTCCAGCTTGACCGCGTGGGCGCCGCCCTCCTTGATCAGGCGCCCGGCATTGCGGCGCGCCTCGGCAAGGTCGACCTGGTAAGACATAAATGGCATATCGGCAACAATCAGGGCCTGTGAAACTCCACGAGCCACGGCACGTGAATGGTACAGCATCTCTTCCATGGTGACCGGCAGGGTATTGTCGTAACCGGCGACCACGGAACCGGCTGAATCTCCGACCAGGATGACATCAATCCCAGCCTGATCCATAATGCGGGCAAAGGGGTAATCGTAGGCTGTCAGCATCGCGATTTTCTCACCGCGGGCTTTCATGGCCTGTAGATCCAGAATTGTCCGGCGCTTCTTCGCTGTTCCGCTCAATAGAATCAACCTTTCTGGTATTTTGAAACAAAAATGCCTTCCGGAGTCTTACGGAAGGCAGTTGCATGACCGGCGACAGAGGCCAGTCGTGTTCCATGCTACTACTGCCGTCCCGGTCTCAAGGATCCAGGCGGTATGTTGATCGACCCTGCAATTGCACCGGCTCCGGCACATGTTCCGGGCCCAAAAGCGGTGGGTCTCAAAAGGCGTTTTATTCTATAGCACAGGCTAAGAATCGAGTCCAGCGGGTTTTCAAAAGACAAACCAGTGATGAAGAACACGTAACGAAAGGCACGTAACTGCCCCACCATCACTGCCCCACCATCACCTGATGAATGTTGTGGCTGCAGGTAACCGCAGGCCCGCCGCCCTCGACAGCATCCTGCAGTATGAGATTAAACGCTATGATCCGGAGTCATATAGGCTGAGGTTCATGACCAACCACGACGAGAACTCGTGGAACGGCACCATCACCGAGAAGATGGGTGATGCGCAGAAGGCGTTCGCAGCATATATCTTTACCGTCCCCGGCGTGCCCCTGCTATATAACGGCCAGGAGGCTGACCTCGACAAGAGGCTCGAGTTCTTCAAGCGTGACCCGATAGAATGGAAGGAAACGGAGCTCCGCCCCTTCTACACGAAGCTGGTGCACCTGCGCACCTCTCACCCGGCCCTGAGGCACGGGACTGAGGGTGGGTCTTATGAACCCCTGAAGACGGACCAGAAAAATGTATATGCCTACAAACGCGTTAAGGGCGAGAACGAAGTGCTCGTGATCCTCAACCTGAGTAAGAGTCCTGTTGCTGTTGCGCTGAAAGACGGTACCACGGCAGGAACCTACAACGACCTTTTTGCTGATGCACAGGCAGAGATAGCCCAGGG
>JACZKE010000009.1 GCA_014860225.1 Desulfuromonadales bacterium | reverse complement strand
AAATTCTTACAGTTTGAAGACATACACTTACAATTTCTCTAGATATTATGACAGAGTGATAGCGTATACAATCTGGGCAATAAATATGGATCAGCGAAATCTTAAATTGAGAGAGGATTCAGTCAAACATATTTCGCTGCGTTAGATTTTTGTGAAAAAAACTTCGAGCCCATGTGACAACTTATTGTATGACAGCATGTTATACAAAATAAGCGGAGGAGGTAGGATTCGAACCCACGGTGCTTTCGCACAACGGTTTTCAAGACCGCCGCCTTAAGCCACTCGGCCACTCCTCCGTATCAGTACTATGTATTACGAACGGCACATCGTATCAACCAATTTTTTCAATACCTCCCATATAAGGGCGCAAAACCTCCGGAACCACCACCGAACCGTCTGCCTGCTGGTAGTTTTCCAGCACCGCCACCAGGGTACGGCCAACAGCAAGTCCCGAACCGTTTAGCGTATGCACGAATTCCGGCTTGCTGCCTGCTTCGCGGCGGAAGCGGATGCCGGCGCGACGAGCCTGGAAGTCGCGGAAATTCGAACAGGACGAGATCTCGCGGTAAGCCTGCTGGCCCGGCAGCCAGACCTCGATATCGAATGTGCGGGCTGCAGAGAAACCGATGTCGGCGGTGCACAGATCAACCACCCGGTAAGGTAACTGCAGTGCCTGCAGAATACCTTCGGCATCAGCCAGTAATTTCTCCAGCTCCGCGTCCGAATCTTCGGGGCGGGTAAACTTGACCAGCTCAACCTTGTTGAACTGATGTTGCCGGATCAGGCCGCGCGTATCGCGGCCATGGGCACCTGCCTCTTTGCGGAAGCAGGGAGTATAGGCTGCGTAGCAGACCGGCAGCTGAGTACCGTCGAGGATTTCGTCGCGAAAGATGTTGGTAACCGGCACTTCAGCAGTCGGAATCAGGAAGTAATCCGGCTCGTCGAGGTGGAAGAGATCAGCTTCGAATTTCGGCAGTTGTCCGGTGCCGGTCATGGTGTCACGATTGACCATGAGGGGCGGCAGCACTTCGGTATACTTGTCACCACGGGTGTGGGTATCAAGCATGAAATTGATCAGGGCGCGTTCGAGGCGCGCTCCGGCGCCCTTGATGAGAGCAAACCGGGAACCGGTGATCTTGGTGGCCCGTTCGAAATCGATGATATCAAGCGATTCGCCCAGATCCCAGTGGGCCTGCGGCTCAAAAACCAGGCGTGTCGGCTCGCCCCAGGTGCGGACCTCTGGATTGTCCTCCTCGGACTGACCAAGCGGACATTGCGCATCAGGCAAGTTCGGCAGGGTCAGCAACAGCCCCTTGAGGCTGTCTTCAACCTGACGCAACTCCTCATCGAGTTCCTTGATGCGCACCGAAACATCTTTCATGCGGACAATTTCACCTTGAAGTTGGCTTTTGTCTTTGGTGCGGCCGATCAGGGCTGAAACCTGGTTGCGCTCGGCCTTGAGACTTTCCGCTTCACTGAGCAGACCACGCCGGCGGTCATCAAGGGCGCGGAAGACACCCAGATCGACAGCCCCGCCACGGGTGGCCAGGCGGCGTTCGACCTCGTCCAGGTTGTCACGCAAAAATTTAAGATCGAGCATCGGTTCGCTCCACTCTCCCGTGAGGGGTGAGGCGTCAGGAGTAAGACAATTGGAAACTGTTGTTAAATATTGTTTGTCAGAAATAAGAGGAGACTTCTAGCATTTATCTGGCGACGGGTCAACCCTCCTCACTCCTCACGCCTCTGACCCACCAGTCAGTATCATCATCAAACCACCAGCGGGTCGAGTCGGTCGCCCATATGGTTTCAGCCAGGGTTCTGGCATCATCGGTCTGCAGCCGTTTCAAGGTTGCCGGAAACCATTCATCGGCGTAGCGGTTACCGAGATCCTTGTATTCTTTGAGCGCCAGGATCATCTCCAGTTGGTCGGCGTCGTGGGCAATGTGTGCCTCGCGGGTCTCCCTGGCCATGAACTCGTACTGCAGGCTGCGGTAGTCGTCACCGAAAGGCAGGGTGCGGGCGAGGTCCTCGACCGCCTTGCGCTCGTCGACCTTGACGTACTTCTTGTTGACGTAGTTCAGGTCGCCGGTGCGCGCTTCGGGGATATCGTGGAACAGGCAGAGCAGCACCACGCGACCGGCGTCCGCCTCTTCATCGAGTTGCGCCAGCGTGTAGCCGATCAGGCTGGTGCGGAAGCTGTGCTCCGCCACCGATTCGGCGCCGGAGCCGAGGAACTGGAAGCCGGTGCGTGGCGTGCGCTTGAGCATGCCGGCTTCGAAGAGAAAATTGGCGAGGTTTTTCATAAGTAAGACCCTGTTAGCACCAGGCACCATGTCACAAAGGAAAATCATTGTAAGGGAATCATTGCAAAGAGAAAAGGACAAATCCTGGTTTGCTTTCCTGGTGTCTTCGTGCCTGGTGGAAATTTACCCGAAACGGATCAGAGCGACACCGGCGAGAATCAGCAGGGCGGCGATGAAGCGGATGCGGCCGCAGGCTTCACCGAGGAAGAGTACACCGATCAGCACACCGATCAGCAGGCTGACCTGGCGCGCCGGTACGGCATAACTCATCGGCGCCAGCTGCAGTCCATAACGGAAGGAGAGAAAGGATGCCATGATGACCGGTCCCGAGATGATCACCAAGCCACGGCTGATCCTGAATTCCGCCATGATGCGTCCCCGGTACTTGGGCCGCATGATGTTCATGGTCATGAACAACAGCATGAAAGCAACCAGCAGGGCTGTGAAATGGAAGGGCGAGTACAGCATGACACCGGTCTTGTCGATCACCGCGCCCACCGAATAAATGAAGCCGGCGGCCAGGGCCGCGAGTACTGCCGGATCGCGCAGGTTGCGAAAGGGCCTAATCACTTCGCTCCAGGCCAGCGCCCGCAGTTGTATCGAATAGGCGCCGAACAGGATCAGGCCGATGCCGGCCGTGCCGTGAGCGGAAACCTGTTCACCGAGAATCAGGATCCCCCAGATCGGCACCCAGAACATCGCAGTCTGCGCCAGCGGATAAATTAACGACAGGTCGCCGCTGCGATAGGCGCGGCCGGAGAACAAATGATAGAGCATAAAACAGACTGCGCCGACAGCTGCGAGGCCAACCACACGCCATGACGGCAAGGGGAACGTTCCAACCACTGGCAGCGCCAGAACCATCAAGCCGCCGGAGGTGAGGAACATCCACCAGATAAAGACGGTCTTGTCACGGCTGCGCTTGACCAGCAGATTCCAGGATGCATGCATCAGGGCGGAAAAAAGGATTAAGCTAAAAGCGAGAGTTGACATAGTGCCATCTTATCCAAGAGAAATATTTAGCGACACTAAAATCTTTTTGAAGAGCCTAAATGGTTGGTCTGCCATTGACAGCTGTAAGCAAATTGATATGCTGAAAATGTTAAAATTATTAACTGGTTGCCTACTTTACTCATGTTGAGATCTTAGTCGCGGCCATATAAATATTCGGCTCTATAACCCAAAAGAAGGTTTAACCAGACGCAGAGGTCGCAGAGTAAAAAACTCTTTTGAGGAAAAATGACTGACACCTTGGACACTCTTCTCAGCGTCTCCGCGCCTCTGCGTTAATTATTGGACTGACCTTTGTTTGGGTTTATAGGTCCGTAAATATTTGATTAACGCAAAGAAGCAAAGGCAAGAGCAAGGCGCAAAGAAAACCTTTCTCATCCGTTGCGTTGAAATGTTCGCATATTTCAGGAGATCGAATCGAAACCTTTTAAGGAGACCTAATAATGTCTGCAACCCGCATAGAAAAAGATTCCATGGGCACCATGACCGTGCCCGCAGAGGCACTGTATGGAGCCCAGACCGCACGGGCCCTGGACAACTTCCCGATCTCGGGAGTCGTCTTTCCCCGCCCCTTTATCCGTGCAATCGGCATGGTCAAGGAACACGCCGCACAGGTCAACCGGGAACTCGGCCTGATCGACGAGCGAGTCGCCCTGGCAGTCATGGATGCGGCCGAAGAGGTGATCGTCGGTGACCTGGATGATCACTTTCCCCTCGACATCTTCCAGACCGGTTCGGGGACCAGTACCAACATGAACGCCAACGAGGTCATCGCCAACCGTGCCTGTCAACTGCTTGACGAACCGCTCGGCAGCCGTACGGTACATCCCAACGATCATGTCAACTTCGGCCAGTCAAGCAACGATGTGATTCCCACCGTCATGCATCTGGCCGCCGCCGTAGAAATCAACGATAACCTGCTGCCGGCCCTTGGCGACCTCTGCAAGACCCTCGGTGACAAGGCCCGCGAGTTCGACGATATCGTCACTATCGCCCGCACCCACCTGCAGGATGCCACGCCGATTCGCCTCGGCCAGATCTTTGGAGGCTACTTCCGCCAGGTGACCCTGGTGACCGGCGAACTGGAACGCGCCATGGACGGCCTGTGCGAGCTTCCCCTCGGCGGTACGGCCGTCGGCACCGGCCTCAACACGCATCCCGAGTTTGCCCAGAAAGTGATTGCCGGGCTGGCCGAGGTGACCGGGTTGCCGCTGCGCGAAGCCAAGGACCACTTTGCCGCCCAGGCCGGCAAGGAGCATGTGGTTGCTGCCAGCGGCGCCCTGAAAACCACGGCGGTCGCCCTGTTCAAGATCGCCAATGACATCCGCTTTCTGGCCAGCGGCCCGCGTTGCGGCCTCGGCCAGCTGCAGCTGCCGGCCGTGCAGCCGGGCAGCTCGATCATGCCCGGCAAGGTCAACCCGGTAATGGCGGAGAGCCTGATGCAGGTCTGCGCCCAGGTAGTCGGCAACGATGCCGCCATCACCATTGGCGGCCTCGCCGGCAATTTTGAACTGAATGTGATGATGCCGGTTATGGCGCACAACCTGCTGCAGTCGATCGACCTGCTGGCCAATGTTGTCGATCAATTCAACGAGCGCTGCCTGCAGGGTCTCACGGCAGACCGAAAACGATGTGAAGGGCTTATCGAAGAAAGCCTCGCCATGTGCACCGCCCTGGCCCCGGCCATCGGCTATGACCGTGCCGCGGCCATCGCCAAGCACGCCCATGAAACTGGCAAAACCGTGCGCGAGGTTGCCCTGGCGGAGCAGGTGCTGCCAGAGGAGGAGTTGAACCGGCTGCTTGATCCGCGACCGATGACTGAAGCCGGCATACCGGGGATGACCAGGTAAGGGGACATCAGGCGTCCCGTGCTTTGCCGCACTGCCAACAGGCTCCGAACTGCCCCTCCAGGATTTCGCCGCAAACAGGGCAGGTCCACGAAGGGGTAGGTTCCTCACTCTTGAGCCACTGGTCGAGCAACTGCCTGGCACGCGGCCAGACTTCGTCGTCAACCACCCAGAGTTCGGGGGAACATTCAAGAAAGGGGATTTCGCCGAGCGCGGCGAAGAGCTGTTCATTGCGAATCAGACAAACGACGCCTTCCCGTTCCAGCAGCTCTTTCATCAGGCCGGCCTCGGCGCGATCGGCCAAAGTGAAGGTGTGCAGCTTTTTCATCGACGCGACTTCAGGAGCAGGTTCACGCCAGGGCTCCCAGCAGGCCTTCGCCGAGGACCTGTTTCTGCCAGTTCTTCAGACCGACGACTTCGTCGAGTTCCGCAGCAGACTGCGGTTTGGCCATGGCCAGAGCTTCAAGGGCCGCGTTATTGATCAGCACCCCTGGCTCCAGAGCATATTTAGCGGCCTCTTTCTGCCGCCATTTTTTGAGGATTTTGACCCTGTCTTCAAGACTAGGATCCTTGGCCCGCCGCGGCTGGCGGGGAATTTCCGGCAGCTCCGCCTCGGGGAGATTCAATCCTTCTCGGACCGCCTCCAGCAGGGTGCGGCCATATCGTTCGATGAGACGCGGCGACAGGCCATCGATGCCGCGCAGGTGGCCTGTTTCCGTTGGCATGCGCTGCGCCAGCTCTAGTAGCGATTTGTTGCCAATGACCTTGTAGACCGGCCGATTGAGGCGGCTGCCCTCCTGTTCACGCCACTGCATCAGCTTTTCCAGGACACCGAGCTCACGGCGGGGCAAAACCCCGGCGCCCTTGAAACGCAGGCAGAGAGGACCGCCGTTTTCAGCAAAACGCACCTGCTCCATCAGGGCGAACTCTTCCTTGCACCAGCTCATGCGTCCCAGTTCTTTCAGGCGCTCCTCAAAGAGAGCCACCAGGCGATGCAGGTGGCGGGTGTCTTCGGCGGCATAACGCACCATTTCGGCGGGCAGGGGGCGCTGCGACCAGTCGGCTTTCTGGAATTTTTTGTCGAGTTCCACGCCAAAATACTTGCGCAGCAGATCGGCCAGGCCGACGCGTTCCTCGCCCAGCAGCTGGGCGCAGATCATGGTGTCGAACAGGCCGTTGATTTCCAGGTCGAAATCCCGTTTCAGGCTGCGCAGGTCGTAATCGGCAGCGTGGAAGATTTTGCGGATGGCGGGATCGGCCAGGACCGGCTGCAGCGGGCTGAGATCTGTCGCGGTCAGCGGATCAATCAGCACGGTACGTGTCAGCGTCGAGACCTGGATCAGGCAGACCTGCTCCTGGTAGTTGTGCATCGAGTCGGCTTCCAGATCGATGGCGATGGTGGTTTCGCCGGCAAGCAGTCCGGCGAGTTCTGCGACCTGGGCATTGGTTGTCAGAATTTCAATCTGTTTCATGGAGTTTTCGTACCTGTTCTTTCAATTGTTCGGGTTGTTTGCGCGTCACACACCTTGCGCTGCGCATCTCGTGTAGCTATATCATTTCCTGCAGATAGTTGAAGGTCGAGGTTCCGGCCAGGGGCGCATCCTGAGCAAAAGCCGCCAGCACGCGGCGACTCTCGGTTGAGGTCGCACCCAGATGGGCCAGATCAACGATAAAGCGGCTGCAGCCCATTTTCTGCAATTCGCCGAGATGGCCGAGCAGAGAGAAGTCCTGTTCCGGGCGAACCACCGTGAGTCCACCGCGATTGTCCACCCGGTAAGCCTCGTCACGATCAGAGACCAGGGGATGCTCCGCTTTGACGCTGCGCAACGGGATACGCGAAACCATCATCGGCAGATTGGCGTAGACGGTAACGGCCAGCGGCAGCCCGGTTTCACGATTGAGAACCGCAGCCAGGTTGTCACGGTCATCTTCGACATACAGAGTCGCCGCCGAGAGGCCCAGTTCACGCCAGGCGCAGGCGGCCTGGCTGTTGGTGGTAAAGAGTCGATAACCGCTTTCCAGAGCCAGCCCTTCTGTCCCGGTAAACAACATCAGCTGGCCGATATTCTGCAGGCGAAAGCGTCGGAAGCCGGATGCGATCAACATGTTGATTTCTGCCTGAACCGCCGGCCAGTCGCCGTCGAAAATTGCCAGCGGCAGGTCCCAGAGGATTTTTTCCGGGGTCTTGACGGCAGCACGACTGACCGCTGAAATCCTCGAACCGGCCTCAGTGGAGAGTGGCAGGATCAACTCATCAACCCCCTCCTGCTTGAGCAGCGAGAGGTCGTGCAGATTGCCGAGGGCGACGGCAAGGCGCGGGGTTGCGAGCGGTGACGTCCCGGCCGGGACCAGATCCGCCATGGCTTGTCGGCGATGATCGGTGCGGGCCTCATGCTGGCGGCCTGCGACGAGGTCGGCCAGCTCCTGATAAAATTCGCGGCGTACGGCGTTGAGGCGGCTGAGCGGCAAGATGACGGCCGGCAGCGGCCCGCATTCGAGACGTCCGAGCGCCAGCGGCAGCGGGCCGGTTTTGCCGAAGACCTTGGCCAGCACCTCATGCGACAGCGGCCGATCGGTTGCCGGAAATGATTCAAGCGTATAATGGCGGGCCAGCGACAGGCCATGACTGGTAGCCGTCACTTCGATGCGGTCCGCTGCCGGCATGGCGATAGCGAGATCAACCACCGCCTCCCCGGGGGAGACGCTCTCCAGGCGCTTGCGGCAAGCCGACTGGCTCAGGTTAAAGGCCTTCCCTGAAGACACCTTGTAGATGCGGTCGCCGATGCGAAAGCTCTTGTCCGGCGGCGCACCGACGGCAACGCGTTGACCTGCGTTGGCCCGGTTGACCGGTTTGTCGGCAAGGCGCAGGTCACGAATCGTAAACGCCGTGCCCGGTTTGTCGGTAGCCGGCTGGATGCGCAGGCGATCTCCCAGGTGCACCGGGTCGCGCGGGACAAAAGCGAGCAGACCACCCTCACAGCGTTCGACACTGCCGATCAGGCGTCCGGTGGCGCCATGGACGCCGGGGTTGACCATGTCAGCGGCTGAATCGCCTGGCAGAAAGCCGCGGGTCGGCTGGCGACCGAAGGATTCCTTGAGCAGCTCTTTTCCTGCATCGATTGCTGCCGGGCGTTCCCGCTCCGCAGCATCGAGGACCATGCGGTACGCCTGAATGACGTTGGCCACATATTCGGCGCTCTTCATGCGCCCCTCGATCTTGAAGCTCATGACCCCTGCGGCGGCAAGCTCAGGGAGCAGGTCGATCGCCGACAGGTCGTTGGGTGAAAAGTAGTAACCGTCTTTGCCTTTGTGATGGTAACGCCGCCGGCAGGGCTGGGCGCAACGGCCGCGATTGCCGCTCATGCCGCCGAGCCAGGAGGAGAAGCTGCACTGGCCGGAGAGGGAGAAGCAGTGTGCGCCATGGATAAAGTGTTCGAGGTCGAGGCTGGTTTCGCGCTTGATCGCCGCGATCTCCGTCAGACTCAACTCGCGGGCAAGCACTGCGCGGGAGAAGCCAAGCCGCTCCGCCATGCGCACTCCCGCGGCATTATGAATGGTCAGCTGCGTCGAGGCATGCAGCTCCAGGCCGGGGAAATGGCGCCTGGCCAGACGCCAGACGCCCAGATCCTGGAGGATCACCGCGTCGATGCCGATTGCCTCAACAGCGGCCAGAATATCAATCAGATGCGACAGCTCTTTTTCTTTGACCAGTGTGTTGAGGGTGAGAAAGACGCGCCGCTGGCGGGCATGGGCATAGCCGACCATGCGTTCCAGCTCATCGCGATTGACGTTCTTGGCTTTGGCCCTGGCCGAAAATTCCTTGAGACCTACATAGACCGCATCAGCGCCGAATTCCATCGCCGCGAAGAAGGCTTCGAGGCTGCCGGCAGGGGCAAGAAGTTCCGGCTTTGGCTGTGCGTGATTGTTGTGTTTGTGTTCCTGTGTCATGGTTGCTTGCTTGATCGAAAGAAAAAGCCGGGAAAACCCCGGCCTTATAGATACTTGTGTACTTTAGCACGCCATGGTGCATGCTGGCAAGCGGTGCAGTGCGTGACAATTTTAACACTGACGGGTCGCATCCCGCCAAACACCTACCGCCAACTCTCACCACCCCACTCACACAGGGTAAAATGCCCCGGCCGGGTTCCGGTAATCGCCAGAGTCTGCTCGCCTTCGTTCAGGTAGATCGCTCCGGGCCCCATAACACTGAAACCATGTTGGTCGAACTTGATGCATGGCCGGTCTTCGCAGGGCGCATAGGCTGGGCTGGAGAAAGTGATGGCGCCGGTCGGTGAGCCGGCGACATTGCTGCAGGCCCGCCGTTCAATACCGGCCGCCCATCCGAAAGAAACCCCGGGAGGCAGACGTTTCTGCCAGAGCTGATCAGATTCACCGGTTGCTGTGACGCTGTCACCATCGCGATCCTGCCAGACATAGGCAGCGTAGCTCTGCTCATCAGGGTCAAAAACCAGGAAGGTGCGCTGCATGACCAGGGCGCCGTTGCTCATGGTCAGGCTGCCGGACATTTCGGCGCGGCCCTGTACTGCCTTAAGATCTTCGAGAAGCTGATGCCCGGCCCTCTTGAGTTGCCAGCCACGCAGCAAATGGCTTCCCCCCCAGGTCGCCACGCAGGCCAGGATACCGACCAGAGCCATGACCAGCAGCAGCTCCAGCAGGGTGAACCCACGCGAGCGGCAATCTGTTCGCTGCCCTTCGCCGGCAATTTTTGCCGCATCAATCATCGTTGCCGCCACGACATAATTTTGACCAGGCCGGGACTCCAGGCAGGCTCCGTCAAGCGGCTGGCCGTTCCGAACTGGGTGACTTCGCCGGTCAAGGTCACCGAGACAGCAACACCGGGGGCTATCACAATCCGCCCGACAGTGGCCGCGGCAGCATCACGACTGACGTCTTCTTCACCAGCCTGATCAAGCGCGATGATCCGACCAGAGGTCGGTTGCTCACCGGAGCGGGCCAGGGAAAAATAATCGAGCGCCGTGGTGAAGAACAACTTGCCCGCTGCATCAATGACGGGTGTCTCCCAGATCTTTTCTCCTATAGCCAATGGGTAGGTCCAGCGCAGACGGCCGCCATCTTGCAGAATCTCCACCGCGTAAACGGCATATTGATAACTGTTGTCAGCATGTTCGACACCACCGGTGCCAAACACCACCAGCCTGCCATTGACCGCAACCCCGGCGCCGATCGGCTCTGCGGGGCCTCCCGTAGTCTGGTAAATGGGTGCATCGCCATAGGCACGCCCGTCTTCCAGATCCAGCGCCCAGAGCTGCCCGACCAGATCGCCGAAGACCAGCGTGTCACTCCTGCCGTTGACATCAAGGTCCATGAGTGCCGGAACCGCAGGTGTGGCCTCGGCTACTGGCCCTGATGCCGCGTAGGGTGCGCTGAACGTCCAGAGCGTCTGCCCTGTTTCCAATGTCAAGGCGAGAGCGTGAATGCCGGGAGACACGTCCCCTGCGGCAAAATCCGTCGTAAGGTAAATACAGTTTGATGACGCCGCGATGGCGCCACAGCGGTCTACGGCGACACCGCGGGTGCGCCCGACAGCAGCTCCCGGCAGCAGCTTTTCCCAGAGCAGTGCGGGCTGATAAGGGTCGGTGATGTCGATGACAAACAGGCAGCTGCGGTGGCTTTGCACGATGGTGCCGGACGCCACCAACAGCGTTGACCAGCTGCGACGACCGTCGCCATCGAGATCAAGAAACAACTCTTTGACCACCGGCGAGCCGTCGAGATGCACGCCAGACTCAACGTCATAATTGTCCAGTGGCTGCTGCTTGAGGTGAGGGAGAAAACTGCCCGGCAGGTATGCCCAGAGTTCTGTACCACCATCAGGGTCATCGATCAGGTAGTTTCCGGACCCGGTGTCCCAGCTGCTGACAAAAAATCCGTGCAGCATACCATCCTCGGCACCGACATAGAGGACCCGGTCGCGCTGACCGGTCGCGGTATTGACCGCACGGCGGCCGACCAGCACCGGCGAGGAGCGGCTGATACTCCAGAGCCGCAGCGGATCGTCGGCAGAACCGGCGACCTGGACCGGCGTGCCGCCGCGACGACCGCGTACGGCATGCAGCAGGATCTCTGCTTCTGTTAACGAAGCAACGCCCAGTGCAGACAGCAGTTCTCCCGCCCGGGCAGCAGTCAGGGGAAGTGGCGCTCCGGCAAGATTGGTGAAGAGGCTGCGATACAGGTTGTCACGCTGAATACTGTCGGGGGGATCGCTGCCTGCCAGGCCACCGGGGTTACCTCCAACCCCGGCCAGCGGCACCCGCTCGGCCGCATCCCAAAGCGTGACCGGGAAGGCGTCGAGGAGACTGATGGCCCGGAGGTGACCGCGGGGCCATGGATAGGTCGAACTTGCGACATAGAGGACACCATCAGCAAGAACCGGGGTGGTTGTCACATACTCCTGTTGCAGGCTGCTGGCCAGGGGCGGGCTATGACTTGCCGACCAGAAAGGCAAGCAGAGCAACAGGTAAACGACACTCCGGCACAATTTCATTCTTCCCTCCCACAATCCGGGTCAACCAACGGTGCGTCCTCAATCCGCAATATGATAGGTGCTCACCGGCAGTTCAGACAGTCCGGTGCCCGCGGCGTTCGTCGACAGGTCTGCCTGGCCTTGCCTCCCGGCCGTCGATGAATCGAAGCCGCATAGGCTTTCCATCACGACCTCGGCTCCCCGTCTGCCGTGAGCACGCGCCAGCACGAAAATTTTCAAGTCGTTATCGCTGCGCACGTCGCCGTCGCCATCCGGGTTGTCACGCAGGTAAATCTCAACGGTCTGCCCGTTGACCTCGCTCACCCAGGCGGGGGTTGTCGGGTATGCCCGGGATACGGCGCTCATCAGAAAATTCTGCCAGCCTGCGGAGCTCGCATAACTGGCGCTCAGTTGCTGACGCGCCGCTTCAATGCCGGCCTGCGCTGCCCAGAAAAGCTGTTCGCGGTTGGCAGCATCCGCAGCCTGACGGGTTGACTGCCAGACCTTTTCGGTGAGGACATGGGCCAGCGTCAGCAGGACCGTCAATATCAGCATCACGCTGACCAGAGCCATCCCTCGCTCATTGCAGGCCATGATTTTTCACCTCGACCAGCTGTGTCACCAGGCTGCGCCGGTAATGGTCCCGGAAAGGACCATAGTTGCGGTTGCCCAGCATATACACGTTTTCATCGGTATAGCCCTGATCAGCACGCAGATCCCGTACCAGCAGGCTGATGCGCACACCACGCACATCCTGCGGCCTTGTCGGCAGATCGACCAGGGAGCCGTCTTCCATCAGATATTCGAACTGCAGCCCGTCCACCGCATCGTCGAAGATGTCCCGGCTGGTGAAATCATCCCGCCGCAATCTATTACTGCCGGCGGCAGGATCAAGCCAAAACAAATAGGCACGCACGCCGAGTATTTCCGTGTCGGCGGGGATATCTTCGATCAGGGGCTGTTGCAGCTGCAGGGACAGGTCGTCGAGATGCACGGCATAGCAGACGCGATGACTGGCGAACACCAGGTGGTTGATCGCTTCGGGAGCCGGCAGCAGTTCGCGTGTCGATCCCGGACTGAGGTTGGGCCGGCGATTCAGCAGCACTGCGCTCTCACCGGAAAGCCCGGGCTGCGCCAGACGCAGCGGCGGCGCGAAGGAGATGGCTTTGACGATCGTCAGGCGATCATCGTCATCGCTGTCGTCATCGGAGAGGATTGAAAAAGGCAAGACTTCCAGTGGATCGCCACTGAGACTGTCATGAGTCAGGACAAGCGAAGTGCCACCAGCCACCAGCGGTACCGGCCCGAGCAGAAAGGCGGCATCGCGAATATCGTTGGCGAGGAAGCGAAGTAGACGCTCGGCCCGGTCCTGCAGATCGTTGCGGCTGATTTCGCTCAGAATGCGTGACTGAAAGTCGATCACCATCTGCAAGATCATGGTACCGATGATAGAAGTGATCGTCATGGCGACCAGCAGCTCAATAAGGGTCGTGCCTCCACTAGCGCGTTTTTTCATGGTGCCGAGCGAATCGTTTGCAACCGGTAATCACGTGTCCGGCCCTGCTGCTGCCAGCGTGCCGTGACCGTGAGCCTGCTCTGATCTGGCCGCGGCGTATCCTGCTCGACTTGATGCAGAATCTCAATTTGCGCAACCGACAACGGCGCGGCGGCAACCATCGGCAGGCTGGCATAGTCGACCACCTGCAGCTCAGCCATCATCTCACCGGCCAGACGCCGCGCCTGCGCATGCAGGCTGTTGGCATGATTAACCTGCAGATTGGTGATCAATAATGGTAAAAGCCCCATGCTGGCGATCATAAAGATCACCAACGACACCATCACTTCAACCAGTGTGAAACCAGTGTCCCCTCTTCCATGACAGTTTGCCATCGTCCCCTCCAGACAGATTGCATAATACTCAAGACATCGACTCCATAATCGCGATTCAACCAAGCAGGCCCTGATCTGCCAGGCTGATATAACGACCATTGCCGATAATGATATGGTCGAGCACCCGCACCCCCATTAATACGCCGGCGTCGCGCAGACGGGTGGTTAATTCAAGGTCCTCACGGCTGGGGGCCGGATCGCCGGAGGGGTGATTGTGAACAAAGATAACCGCTGCCGCAGACTCGCGGATCACCGGCTGGAAAACTTCCCTGGGATGTACGATGCTGGCATTGAGGCTGCCTTCGGAAACCTGGATTTCACGAAGAACGCGATTCTTGCTGTCGAGCAGCAAGGTGAGGAAGACTTCCTTTTTACGATCACGCAGTCGTTCGTGAAAATGGACAAAGACTTCCCGGGAGCTGGTAAAATGGGTGCCTGGAGAGAGGGGTGTGGCGGCAAACCGACGGGCCAGTTCACCAACGGCAAGGATTTCAGCTGCCTTGGCCGGGCCGATGCCCGGGACCTGGCAGAGCTCGACGACCGCTGCCGACGCCATGGCACGCAGGGAACCGAACCTGGTCAGCAGGTGGCGGGAAAGGTCGAGAGCAGTCGTGCCGTTGCCGGCGTGACCGGTACGCAGAATCAACGCCAGCAGCTCGGTATCACTGAGTGTTGCGGGACCTGTAGACAGAAGTTTTTCCCGGGGCCGGTCGGCCACGGGCCAGTCCTTGATGCAGGACATTGCCCCCTCCTTTTTGCATATGATCAAAAGCACAACATAATTAAATAGAACTGTCCGAATATCATAAGAAAGCCCCATAACGCAAGCCTCATGTTGTCATTTATTAAAAGCCCCGCGTGATGCGCTCGCAAATACTCACGGGCTGGTCATGCAAAAATTTCGTCCTGCAAGGAGTCTGTCGCACTCCAGGGCTTGGTGTTTTTTCCGGGGCGAAGGCATACACGGAATCTGTCGAGGCCGAAAAAACGCCAGAAACACCCTGGATCGGACTGTTTGCGACGCCATCATGGTTGACTTACACCGAAACCCCCATCTATCATTGAAATATCAAGGCTTGGCTACCACTGGTAGCCGGGCCCTTCTCAAATTGAGGGACGATTATGTCTTTACTTAAAATTCACCATTATCCCGACCCGGTCCTGAAAAAAGTGGCTGCGCCGGTGACCGAGTTTGATGAGGATCTGCGCCAACTTGCCTATGACATGGCGGAAACCATGTATGCGGCACCGGGCGTCGGCCTGGCCGCACCGCAGGTCGGCATCAGCAAGCGCCTGGCCGTAATCGACTGCTCGTCGAGGGACGAAGAGGCACAGCTGCTGATTATGATCAACCCGGAGATTATCGACAGCGAAGGTGAAAGCTGTGAGGAAGAGGGCTGCCTTTCGGTTCCGGAGTACTATGCCAAGGTCGATCGTAGCGCCAGCGTCAAGGTCCGCTTTCAGGACCTGGATGAGAAGACGCGTATCATCGAGGCGCAAGGGCTGACGGCAATTGCCTGTCAGCACGAGATCGACCACCTCGACGGCATCCTTTTTGTCGACCACCTCTCGCCACTCAAACGCAGCCTATTCCGTAAGAAGTGGAAGAAGATTCAGGAACATATGACGGAGCAGATGTAATGCGGCCACAGGATTTGCGTACCGTCTTCATGGGAACTCCGGATTTCGCCCTGCAAACCTTGCAGGGGCTGATTGACGCCGGCTGCAACCTGGTAGGCGTTTATACCCAGCCCGACCGGCCCAGGGGCCGCGGCAAGCGGCTCGCGGCGCCGCCGGTCAAGGAACTGGCCCTGCGGCATGGTATCCCCGTCTTTCAACCGCTGAAGCTGCGTCAACCCGAGGCGGTCGCTGCACTGGAGGCTCTGGCCCCTGACCTGATTGTGGTCGTTGCCTACGGGCAGATTCTACCGAAAAGCGTGCTCGACATCCCCCGCTATGGCTGTATCAACGTCCATGCCTCGCTGCTTCCAAAGTACCGCGGTGCAGCACCGATCAATAAAGCAATTATCGACGGCGAGACGGAAACCGGTATCACCACCATGTACATGGATGTCGGCCTCGATACCGGCGACATGCTGGTCAGGAAGACCCTCGCGATCGGCCCGCAGGAAACCGCCGGTGAACTGCATGACCGTCTGGCCGTTCTCGGCCGCGAAACCATGGAGGAAACCCTGCGCCAGCTCTGTGCCGGCACCCTGCAGCGAGAAGCTCAGGACAATGCCCGGAGTACCTATGCAGCGCTGATGAAGAAAGAAGACGGCCGCATTGACTGGAACCAGTCGGCGGTGGACGTGCATAACCGGGTGCGCGGTCTCGATCCTTGGCCAGGTGCTTACACCACACTTAACGGCGAACTGCTTAAGCTGGCCAGAACCAGCCCGGAAATCGGCGATGACGGCAAACCCGGCAGCATTGTCTCAGCCGACAAGAACGGCGTGCGTATCGCCTGCGGCAGCGGCATCCTGCTGGTTAAAGAACTGCAGCTGGCCGGCCGCAAACGCCTGACCGCCGGAGACTTCCTGCGCGGCTGCATCCTTGAGCCGGGGACGATCCTCGATTAGGACTGACCATCGGACAGTCAGACCTGAACATGACCTGAGACAGACTGCTTTAAAAAATGAGGCATTTAACATGATGAACACCTTGCGTACCATTATTCTGCTGACCGCCCTGACCCTCGGACTGGTTTTTATCGGTGGGATGATCGGCGGCCAGCAGGGCGCCCTCTTCGCCCTGATCATAGCCGGCGCCATAAACATGGGCTCATACTGGTTTTCCGACAAGATCGTCATTAAGATGTATCGCGGCAGGCAGGTAACCAGCGGCCCGCTCTTCGATGTGGTTGCCGAAATCTGCCAGGCCAACCGGTTGCCGATGCCCAAGGTTTACACCTTGCCGCAGCCCACTCCCAACGCTTTCGCCACCGGCCGCAACCCCGAGCATGCCGTGGTTGCCGCCACTGAGGGGATTCTGAATGTCCTCACCCGCGACGAACTGAAAGGGGTCATGGCCCACGAGATGAGCCATGTCATGCATCGCGATATCCTGATCGGCTCGATCGCAGCGACCATTGCCGGGGCCATCACCTATCTGGCGCACATGGCCCAGTGGTCGGCGATTTTTGGTGGCTTCGGCCGCAACGATGAGGACAGCAACCCCATCGCCCTGATCGCCCTGGCGATCATAGCACCGATGGCGGCCATGATGATCCAGATGGCGATCTCCCGTTCCCGGGAGTACGAAGCCGACAAGGGCGGTGCACAGCTGTGCGGCAACCCACTCTCCCTGGCCAACGCCCTGCGCAAGCTGGAGAATGCCAATCAAAACAAACCGATGCCGCGGGTGAATGAAGCGACGGCCCACATGTTCATCGTCAGCCCTCTACGAGGTGGTGGCGTCACAGCGCTTTTCACCACTCATCCGCCGATGGCGGAACGGATTCGTCGCCTTGAGGCGATGACCGTAACAACTGGTCTACACACTCCATAAAAAATGCATGATCTGCAGAAAAAGTGGAATGTGTAGACCTGGCCCCTGAGACTTATCAACGAATGTTAAATGCCCCGCAATAATCAAAAACCCGACCCTTTGGACGCCCGTTACGGGGCGTTTGATATTCTGCAACGTGTTGAGCAGGGCGGTTATGCCGACCGCTTGCTCGATCTTTATCTGCAGCGACACCCAACCATGGACGCGCGTGAGCGGGGACTGTTGACCGAGCTGGTCTACGGCATCCTGCGCCTGCGCGGCCGTCTCGATTTTGCCCTCGCCCTTTTCAGCCGCCAGAAGTTGCAGCACCTTGAACCCGGGGCCCTCAGGCTGTTGCGGCTCGGTGCCTACCAGTTGCTGGAGCTCGACCGCATCCCTGCTCACGCGGCGGTGCATGCGACTGTCGAGCTGGCACACCAGGTCGGCCTGGACCGGGTGGCCGGGCTGATTAACGGTACCCTGCGCAGCTTAGAGCGTGAACGTGCCGCCATCGCCTGGCCGACTCCGGACAATCTCCGCGCTTATCTTCAGCACGTCTGCAGTCTGCCTGGCTGGTTGACGAAAGAGCTTCTGCGTCAGTTTCCCAACAGCGAATCACGCGCCCTAGCGGAAGCTTTCACCGTGGCCGCGCCGCAGGCGCTGCGGACCAACACCTTAAAGACCGATCGCGAGGCCCTGCTTGCGTCGCTGGCAGAGGCCGGACACAGCGCCAGGCCATGCCGCTATGCTACCGAGGGGATCATTGTCGAAAAGCGTTCGTCGCAACCTTTGCCCGGAGATCATGACGGCTGGTACCAGGTCCAGGATGAAGCGAGCATGCTGATCGCGCACTTGCTCGATGCCCAACCTGGCGATGCAGTCCTTGACGCCTGCGCCGCCCCCGGCGGCAAGACCACCCACATTGCTGCCTTGACCGAAAACCGGGCCCGGATACTGGCTCTCGACAAACACCCACAACGGGTCGAGCTGATAAATCAGGGTGCCGCCCGGATCGGCTGCCGGGGAATCGAGGCGCGCTGCTGGGACCTCTCGGAGAAACCCGGGTTTCTCGAGCCCGAGAGCTTTGACCGCATCCTCGTCGATGCTCCGTGCAGCGGCCTTGGCGTGCTACGTCGCAACCCGGAAAGCCGCTGGAGCCGGCGTCCGGCCGACATCCCGGTCCTGGCCGAACTGCAGCGAACCATCCTCGGCCAGGTGGCGCCGTTGCTGTGCCCCGGCGGACACCTGCTCTACTCGGTCTGCACCTTCACTGCTGCGGAGACGGACGCCGTGGTCAAGGATTTCCTGGACTCTCACCCCGGCTTTGTTCAAGAGGATTTTCGCAGCCTGTTGCCGGCCGGATGGTTAGAGCTGACCACCGACTCCGGGTGCGTGCGCACTTTGCCACATCATCACGATGGCATGGACGCCTTTTTCGCGGCAAAATTTGTTAAACTGTGAAGAGAAAAGACAGAAGCTGCAGTTTCTTTTTGATGAAGAACCCCTCACTCCTCACCCTTCATCCGGTGCACGACTGAGCAAGCCAATTGTCACGGGCTCAGGAAATAGGTTATAAAGGACCTGCTACCACCCTTTCCATCATGTCTTTCGCTCGTCCGCTGAAATTTTAGCGACAGCGGGTCACCCTTGTGGTTGCCGGGCATGCTATTGCTTTGGAGTTCCACATGATCAAGATCGCCCCATCGATCCTTTCCGCAGATTTCTCCCGACTCGCTGAAGACATCCGGGCCGTTGACCGCGCCGGTGCCGATTACATCCATGTCGATGTCATGGACGGTCACTTCGTCCCCAACATCACCATCGGTCCGCTGGTGGTCGAAGCCCTGCGCAGGGTTACCGACAAACCTCTCGACGTGCACCTGATGATCGAGAACCCGGACCTGTACATCCCCGAATTCGCCAGGGCCGGCGCCGACATCATCACCGTCCACCAGGAAGCGGTGCCACACCTGCACCGCACCGTGCAGCTGATCAAGAGCTTCGGCAAGAAAGCCGGCGTCTCCCTCAACCCGGCCACGCCGGTGGCGACCCTGGACGTCATCCTCGACGATCTCGATCTGGTCCTGGTCATGTCGGTCAACCCCGGCTTCGGCGGTCAGGCTTTCATCCCCTCGGCGCTCGACAAGATCCGCGCCCTGCGTCAACGCATCAGCCAACGCGGCCTCGCTACCGAACTGGAAGTCGATGGCGGCGTCAAGATTGACAACATCCGCGCGGTGGTCGCCGCAGGGGCCGATGTGCTGGTGGCCGGCAGCGCCGTTTTCAACACAGACGACTATGCCGCAACCATCTCGGCCTTGCGAACGAGCGCTGTCAGCATAACAGCCTGATGCTTGACCGCGACCGCCTGGCCAGCCATCTGCAGACCTTCCCCCGGCAAACCATCCCGCTGGACACATTGCGACCGGCCGCCGTGCTCCTGCCTCTTTATCGGCGTGACGACCGCGATTACCTGCTTTTTACCGAACGCACGGCGCATCTGCAGCATCATGCCGGAGAGATTTCTTTTCCCGGGGGCGGTCACGACGCTGAGGATGCCAGTCTGAGTGCCACCGCCCTGCGTGAAACCGAGGAAGAGCTAGGTATTTCGCGGGCCCAAATCGAGGTGCTGGGCCGTCTCGATGATTTTTATTCGATCCACGGCTACCATGTTGTGCCCTTTGTCGGCACGATTCCGGTTCCTGACAATCTGCAACTCGATCCGTTTGAAATCGCCGCGATCTTTGAAGCCCCGCTCGACTACTTTCGCGATCCGTCCGTCCACCGCGTCGAAGACTGGCGGCATCGCGGGCGCACCCACCTGGTCGACTTCTACCAGTTCGAGCAACACGTCATCTGGGGGCTGACAGCTGCGATCCTGCGCCAGTTCCTCGAAGAAACAGCAGCTTTCCTTTAACCACTGGAATGCCGAGCCGATAACAGAGAAAACCGGGAAACCATGGATTCAAACCGTCAACAAGAACTGCTTCACCGCCTGCAGCGCGGTCCCGTCATCATCGCTGACGGCGGCATGGGCACCCAACTCTATCATCGCGGCGCCCCCCTTGACGCTGTCTTCGAATATCTCAACCTGATCGATGCCGACCTGGTCAGCCAGGTCCACCGTGATTACGTTGAAGCCGGTGCTGAACTCGTCGAAACCAACACCTTCGGCGCCAATGCCCTGCGTTTGTCCAGCTTTGGTCTGGAAGGCAAGACCCGGCAGATTAATCTCGCCGGGGCGAGCCTGGCACGGGCGGCTGCGGGCGCAACGCGCTGGGTTGCCGGATCGGTGGGACCGGTGGTCAGCCCGCGGGGCACCAGTGCCGAATTGACCGGGGCAGAACTGGCAAACTTGTTCAATGAGCAGATGGCCGCCCTGGCCGAGGGCGGCGTCGACTGTTTCCTGCTGGAGACTTTTGCCAGCGTGGCCGATCTGCAAGTTGCCCTTGCCGTCGCCCGCCGGATCGGCCTGCCGGCGATTGCCCAGCTGGCTTTCAGCGAAGGAGGCTTCAGCGGTGACGGCTTGAACGTTGAGGACGCAGCAGCACGCCTTGCCCAGGAAGCTCCTGCGGCCATCGGCGCCAATTGCGGCGCCGGACCGCGCGAGTTGCTGCAAGTCCTGAAACGCCTCGCAGCAGCAACCAGCCTGCCGATCACGGCGTTTCCCAACTCGGGCTTCCCGGAATACGTCAACGGCCGTCATCTCTACCTGGCTACCCCTGATTATTTCGCCGCCCTTGGCCAGGACATGGTTGCTGCCGGCGTCAATCTGATCGGCGGCTGCTGCGGAACCGGTCCCGAGCACATCCGGGCGCTGTCAGACCAGCTTGCCGGGCAGCAACCCGGGCCACGCCCGGCCCGGGCAACGCAACCCGTCAGCATCGTACCGTCGCCACCCCCGGTCAAACGGACGCATAACTTCCTTGCCAACTGGGGACATCAGCCGATCATAACTGTGGAGCTCGACCCTCCCAAAGGCCTTGATATAAGCACAACCCTGGAGCGTGCCCGTATCCTGACCACCGCCGGTGTCGATGCCATCAATCTGGCCGAAAATCCCCTGGCCCGCATTCGCATGGGCAACCTGGCCCTGGCCAGCCGCATCCAGGAGGAGACCGCAACGGAAGTGATCGTCCATGTCACTGGCCGCGACCGCAACCTGATCGGCTTGCATTCGGAACTGATGGGTGCGCACCTGCTGGGCATTCGCAGTATTCTCGCCGTAACCGGAGACCCGGTGGCGGTTAGCAGCGAAACCGGATCCAGCAGTGTTTTCGATGTTAATTCTATCGGCCTGCTCAAGCTGCTTGACGCCCTTAACCAGGGGCGGACAGCTTATGGTGCCGACCTCAGCGGTCGAACATCTTTTCTGCTCGGCGCTGCCTTCAATCCAAACGTTGCCGACCTGAGCGGCCAGCTACGCAAGCTGGACAAGAAAATTTCTGCCGGGGCGAAATTTATCCAGACTCAACCCGTCTATGATGTCGCGACCATGTCGAGACTGATGCAGGAGACTGCGGCATTGCAGCTTCCGGTGTTGTTGGGGATCATGCCGCTGGTCAGCGAACGCAACGCCGAATTCCTGCATAACGAAGTTCCCGGCATTTATCTGCCGGAGAGTGTGCGCAACAGGATGCGCGGCAAGAGAGGTGCTGAAGGCATCGAGGAAGGCATGGCGATTGCGAGGGAGCTGATTGAGGCCGCGAAGACGGCCGGGCTTGGCGGTTACTACCTGATCCCGCCATTCGGCAAAGTGGAGTTGGCGGTTGCGTTGATTACGTTGATTCGGCGGGAAGGATGACCTGTCCGAGCAAAACGTCCAGTTCGCCCCGTTCATCCAGATCGAACAGTTCTCTGCAGCCGCCGATCGGGGTGTCGTTGATGAAGATCCCCGGCACTGTCTGGCGCTGACTGCGCAGCTGCATTTCTGCTGCCTTGAGCTGATCATCGGTGATATCATACTCGATGAAATTCATCCCTTTGATGCGCAGCAGCTCTTTAGCCCGCTGACAATAGGCACAATAAAGCTTGGTGTAGACCTCAATTTTCATGCTCATCTCTCTGCCTGCGGGATTTTAATCTTCCGGGGATTAAGATTACCCGAAACCGGGCAGGATGCAAGCCGCGGAAAGGAAAACCTTTTGAACTGGAATTTTTGCAGACTGTTGTGCAGTTTCATGCTGGTGTTGCTCCTTGCTGCATGCAGCAGTCATGTCCAGCCGCCAGCCGAACTCGGCGAAATGAGTCGCAACGACTTCATGACCGCCATGCGCTGGAAAAACTTCAAGGCTGCCGCCAGTCACCTGCAGCCGGAGCATCGTCAGGCCTTCATGAAGACCTTCACGTCGTTGAAGGACATCGACATCACAGACGTCAGACTCGCAGACCTGCAGATTTACGATGAGGGACAGCGTTTCGAGACAACGGTCGTAATGGAGTATTACCTGTTGCCCTCGGTGACGGTAAAGACCTTCAGCTTTGATCAGACCTGGCTGTTTTTTGCAGGGGCCGACCCGGCGCATCAAGGCTTCTTTATTGCCACCCCTTTTCCTGACTTCCCCTGAATCAGACGTTGCGGGGAAACGACGCGAAAACAAGAATTGCCGGACCGCTTCGCAGAAAGTTGCAAAGCGCTTTCCAGCCCCCCTGAAAACCCCAGTGACAGCCGCCGTCGGAACTCAAATTTCCCTTGATTTCCGCGCTCCCCCTGTGGTATTTAGCTGCATACTGTATACAAAGCGAAGAGTCTGAAACCAAGACACATACCGCGATGAAAAGGCGCAGGAACGCTTTTTTACTGTGGTTCTGTGTGTCGAAAAGCTGACCGAAACGGGAGGTTCAACTTGGCTGAAATGGTTTTTTCCAGCTGGGGCGGCAAGGTGGTCGACAATCGGCAAGGTGGCGAGCCGGCAGCGGCGGCGTTCAAGCTGCCAGACAACTATCTTGAAGAAGGCAACGTGGGCGCCTTCATGGGCTGGGACGGCGTAATCGTCCTGGACAAAGATATCGACATCGTCAGCATGGCCGCCGAATATATGAAGCGGGTCCAGGAGAAGTACTGCTGCGCCAAATGCACCCCCGGCAAACGTGGCACGCGGGTCATGATGGACACCCTGGCGCGCATCGTTGCCGGGCATGGCGACGAGAGCGATCTGGACACCTTGACCGGTTTGAGCGATCTGCTTGAAAACTGCAAGTGCACTCTGTGTATGACCGCGGCCAAACCGGTTCTCGACACCGTTAAATATTTCCGCGATGACTACCTGGCCTATCTGCGCGGCGAACGCAAAAGCAAGCAGGCCAAAGCCTATCACGACAAGCTGACCGCACCCTGCATGGACCGCTGTCCGGCACACATTGATATCCCGGCCTATATCGAGGAAATCAAGGATTACCGCCACGACGAGTCTCTCAGCACCATTCGACGCAACATGCCGATTCCTGCAGTCTGCGGACGGGTTTGCCCGCATCCGTGTGAATCAGCCTGCCGCCGCGCCCTGATTGACGAGCCGATCAGCATCATGGTGCTCAAGCGTGTGGCTGCCGATCACGAGCTGCTGCATGTGCAGGAACCGCCGATGAAGCCGAAGGAAGCGACCGGCAAGAAGGTCATCGTTGTCGGTGCCGGCCCCGCCGGCCTGACCTGTGCCTACTACCTGGCGCTGGAAGGGCACAAGGTCAAGATCATCGACATGCTTACCGAGCCGGGCGGCACGGTTGCCGTCGGCATCCCCGATTACCGCATGCCGCGGCCGCTACTGCAGCGCGAAGCGGATATCATCACCGCCCTCGGTGTCGAAATCGAATACGGCGTCAAACTCGGACGGGATGTCTCACTGCGTGAGCTCAAAGATCAGTATGACGCGGTCTTCCTTGGCACCGGTGCCTTCAAGTCGAAGCCGATGGGTGTCGAAGGTGAAGATGAAGGGTATGAAGGTTTCTCTGAAGGCGGCATCAACTACCTGCGCGCCGTCGCCCTGAATCAGGGGATGGTAACGCCGAAACGCGTTATCGTCGTTGGCGGCGGCAATACAGCCATCGACTGTGTGCGTGTCGCCCTGCGCGAAGGCGCCGAAGACTCGATCCTGGTCTATCGTCGGACCCGCAAAGAGATGCCGGCGGAATCCTACGAGGTCGATGACGCTGAAGAGGAGAATGTCCAGTTCGAGTTCCTGCGCAATCCGACCCGCCTGATTGTCGAAAACAACAAGGTGATCGGCGTCGAGGTGATCAAGATGGAGCTCGGCGAGCCCGATGATTCGGGCCGCCGCCGGCCACAGGAAGTCCCCGGCAGCGAATACATCATCCCCTGTGACATGGTCATCCCGGCCATCGGCCAGGATCCCGACCTCTCTTACCTGGAGGACGGTGACTACGGCATCAAGCAGACCCGCTGGAACAGTATTGTCACCAAGGGCGGCACCATGATGACCGACAACAAAGGTGTGTTTGCCGGCGGCGACTGCGAATACGGAGCCATGACCGTAGTCCTTGCTGTCGGTCACGGCCGCCGCGCCGCACGCGCCATGCACCGCTATCTCATGGAAGGCAAAGCCTATCTTGACGAAGAGGATGCCATGGAGGATATCGTCAACAACCTCGGTGTGTTCGACAAGACCGAGAACGTCGGCATTATCGGCGGCCTCCACCGTGAACATCAGCCCAAGGTGAATGGGGCTGAGCGCGCACATAACTACGATGAAATCGAGCTGGCCATGCCGGAAAGTCAGGCCGTCAGAGAAGCCGAGCGTTGCCTGCGCTGCTACCGCGTTGCCATGCTGGCTGTCAACTAAAGCCCACGATTCTAACTGGTGCCTGTCCGGAAACTCCGGACGAAAACTAACTGATTAAAGGGTAGATTCGATGATCAACCTCAAGATCGACGGCAAAGATGTCCAGATTGCATCAGGAGCAACCATTCTTGATGCGGCAGAAAAAGTGGCCATCAAGATTCCGACCCTCTGTTACCTGAAAAAGATCTCCCCGACCGGCGCCTGCCGCATCTGCGCAGTCGAAGTCGAGGGTGCGGACAAGACCATGACCGCCTGCAACACCCGCGCGGTCAACGGCATGGTCGTCACCACCCAGTCGGAAAAACTGACCTTGATCCGACGTCAGATCGTCGAGCTGCTGCTGGTCAATCATCCCCTTGATTGCCCGGTCTGCGACGCCGGTGGCGAATGCGACCTGCAGGACGTCTGCTACTCGCAGGATGTCGTACGCCAGTCGTTCGAGGCTGAGGATGTCAACGCCGCCACCATCGACCACTGGCCGCTGATCCAGCAGGTGCCCAACCGCTGCATTATGTGTGAAAAGTGCGTCAAAACCTGCCATGAGACGATCGGTTCAAGCGCGCTGTTCGTCAATGAAAAGGGCGACCGGGCGTTTATCGACAAAGACCTCGATAAATGCGAATTCTGCGGTAACTGTGTACAGGTCTGTCCGACCGGCACCATGATTTCCAAGCCCTTCAAGTTCAAGGCCCGACCCTGGGAACTGCGCAAAACACCTTCAGTCTGCACCCTCTGTGCCGCTCAGTGCCAGCTTGATATAAACAGCAAGCACGGCAAGGTTCTACGGATGACTTCCGAGGACGGCATCACCGTCAACGACGGCAATCTCTGCGTCGGCGGCTTTTTCGGCCACGACTACCTGAACAGCGACCAGCGCCTTACGGTACCTCTGCTGGACCAGCAGGTCACTTCGTGGGAAACCGCTCTTGACAAGGTCGTTACCGGCTTCACCCGCCTGCGTGATGAGCAGGGTGGTCAGGCTATTGCCGGCTTGGCTTCGCCGCACTTGACCAACGAAGAAAATTATCTCTTTCAGAAACTCTTCCGTGTCGCTCTCGGCAGCAATAACATCGATTCCGAGGCACGCTTCAGCAGTCTGCGTGCCAGCAAGGTGCTGAAGAAACTGCTCAAGCTGAATGGAGCCAGCAATCACCTCGACCGTATCGGCCAGGCGGAAGCGGTGCTGGTGTTCGGCGCTGACCTGCGCTCCGAGTCCCCGGCACTCAACTGGCAGGTCCAGCGCGCCGCCCGCAAAAACGACAGCCGTCTGATCGTCGCAAATCAGCGCCAGGTCAAACTCGTCAAGCAGGCCGAAAGCTTCCTGCAGTACCGGGCCGGCAGCGAGGCGTATCTCGCCGGAGCTTTAACCAAGCTGCTGGTTGACAAAGGCCTGGCAGACAATGATTTTCTCAAACGCTGCGTCGGCAATCGCGACGAGCTGGAAAACTACCTGAACGGACTTGACCTCGATGCTGCCTGCGCAGCAACCGGTGTCAGCCTTGCACACCTGGAGGAGGCCGCCGACTACCTCGGCCAGGCCGCTTCGGTTGCAATCGTCTTCGGTCGCGATGTCATGGGCTCAGCCCGGGCGGAAGACGCTGTTGCGGCCCTGTCCAACCTGGCCCTGGTCAGCGGTGCCTTGCATGGTGACCGCGGCGGACTTTTCCCGGTTGCCGCCAAAGGCAACACGCAGGGGCTCATCGATGCAGGGGTTGCTCCCGAATTTCTGCCCGGCCTGGTGGATTACACCGCCGGCAAGGAGAAGTTTGCAGCCTCGTGGCATACCGCGCTACCGGAGGGCGGTGCAGACGCCAGCGGGATTCTGGCCGGCATCGAAGCAGGCACCATTCGCGCTCTGTTTCTCGCCGCGACCAACCCTCTGATCAGCTTCCCCGAGAGCGCTCGCTGGCGCAAAGCGCTTGAGAAATTAGACCTCCTTGTGGTTCAGGATATCCTGGCCAGCGACCTGACGCGTTTGGCAACAGTTGTACTCCCCGGCGCTGCCAGCGCAGAAAAGCGCGGCAGCGTTACCGCTCTTGACCAGCGGGTCAACACGTTGAGGGTCGCCGTGGCTCCTCCAGGCGCAGCACGGCCAGACCTCGCCATTTTGAGCGACCTGTTTGCACGTCTGACCGGCAAACCAGAGCCGAGCGAAAAAGTCATCCGTCAGGAAATGATGGAACTCAGCGGCGGTTACGCTGATGTCTGCCTGAACCTTGAGCAGCGCAGCTTCTGCTGGAAACAGGCCTATGCTCCGGCCGAGAAGAGTCTGCTGGCAGCGACGCCCGAATTGACAACGCCGGCAGCTGTTGACCTGCAGCTGCTGGTCGGCAAGTGCCCCTTCCAGTTCGGCACCACAACCACTTACTCCAAAGCCAACAATGAGCTCGCTCCGGAGGGGCTTATCTTTGTCAACCCCGAGGATGCCGTGAAGCTTGGCGTTGCCGATGGCGGTCAACTCAAGGTCACCGGCCCGGCCGGTTCGACACGCGGCAAGGTGATGGTCCACGCGATGGTTCCCGCTGGCCTGCTTACTGCGTCAGACAACTTCGCCGACATGAATATTCAGCAGATTATGCCGAGCGGCAGCATCTGCGTCGCTGTCACGGCGAGTAAAGCCTGAGAAACTAAAACCCGGGCACCGCCTCAGCGGTCATAAAACATGATACAAGGGCCTGCCGTTTATCGACAGGCCCTTGGTGGTTACACAGCAGAATCTCTTCGCAGTTACGCTCGAAACACTTTCAGAATCTTCAACTGATACCATCGCAAACACATGAGATGATCATGCGTTATCGCCGGGGAACCGGGTTGTGGTCTTTTATCCAGTTCCAGTAACTCAGGGTTGTCCAGAGACGATCTGTCCACAGGGAAGTGGCTGCTTTCACATTGTCCCGTGAGGCTATCGTCATAACGATATCATTTTTACCGAAGCGTTTGTCGATTGCCGCAATCAGAGGTTCACTGGTCGTTGCATCACTGACAAGCAGCTCCACGGTAACGCTTGCGGCGTTCGCTGCTGCGTCAGTAGTGATGATCCTTGACACACTCGAAGTTCCACGATAGGCGGGCAATAACTGGTTTGTCACTGCAAGGATTGGCTGGAGGGTTTCAACATTGGACAAGGCGATGCTCAGTTCAAGAGTGTTTTCGCCCGGGATTTCGACCAGCTTGAACCCCTGGCCCAGCCTGGCCTGTATCTGCTTGACCATATGCCGGGATACTTCCAGAATTTGCTGGTCATCAATCATACCGGACGATTCCTTGTCGACCACGGCCCAGGTCCGGCCAAGGATCAAGCTGTCATATTTCTGCAAAACCATTTTAAGGGTTTCTGCGTCATGGATTGTTTTTGTCGACCAGACCAAATCAACGCCACCCTCGGGGCCAAGACCGAAGTCCTCAAGCGAAGCAAACATCGCAGGCCTCTGTAATGCGAGCCTCTCTGCAGCACAACCAGAACTGCAGAGAAAGACCAGCAAGCATAAAGCGTAAAAACGAATCTTCATACGACCTCTTCTGAAATATCCGAACGGTTTGCTCCCAAGCACATTATTCTTGCATACAGGTTGAATTCTTCCTTAAGTTCCTATATATTGATTTATAAATCAACCTGAGAGGACATTATGGAATCTTTACTGATCCTTGTTGGCGTTTTTGCCGCCTGGTACATTCTCAACCGCTGGATTCTGCCGCGCTTCGGAGTACAGACTTGACTCTCCGGCACCTGTGAACTCCCCGTGCGGGAGGATGAAGAAAGCAAAGACAAAAATACCTGAGCAAGCATTACGATAACAGACAAAAACGCCTCGACCAGCCGGCCGAGGCGTTTTTGTACCTGCATCCTGAGTCCGTAACCTAAGTCCGTAACCTAAGTCCGTAACAGTATCCTCAGCGAAGGCTCGTGGCACAACGCGGGCAGGTAAACATGCTGGTTGAAGGAACCTTGTGCCCGCAAGTCGGGCAATTGAACCAATAGCGGCAATACTTGCATTGGGGATCGGAAAGCCCCTGCTTCTTTTTGCACTTGGGACACATGCGATACATCTTGCGGTTGCTGATGTAATCTTCAAAAATCAGGCCACATTTTGCACAAGCTTTGGCGTCGCGGCGATGATTTGTGGCCTCACAGCGCGGTGCAGGGCAGACAAAAACCGTATGACAGGAATCACACCAGTTCTTGTTCTTTGTCATTTCTTTACAAACCGGGCACTTTTCCATCAGAACTCCTCAACAACTTCTATGTCAGACCTGTGTAAAGAGAGTACATCGCCCACCGGCATGACTCTACTTGTCATCAAGATAATCATTTCCCCGTCAAACTTCCAGCATCTTGTCCAGAAAAGACACCTGTGGACAAAAACAAAAGAGCCGGACCTCCAGGGCCCGGCTCTTTATAATTGCAGCGGGAAGAAGATCAATCGACCTTGAAGAAAGCCACCGGCCCGGCCTGACAGATTGGGCAAGGGCCGTGCGGTTCCCCTTCGAGAGTATTACCACAAACCTTGCAGACGTAGTAATCAACCTCCTGATTGCTACCGAGGTTATCGAAAGCCTTCCGGTAAAGTCCGGCATGGACTTTCTCGACCGTATTGGCAAAAGAGAAGCTGCGCAAAGCAACATCAAAGCCTTCGCTGCTGGCATCCTTGATCATCTGCGGATACATGCTGGTGAATTCGTGGGTCTCGCCGTCGATAGCTTCCTGCAGGTTTTCTGTCGTACTTTTGATCCCTCCCAATGCCCGCAAATGGGCATGTGCATGCACCGTCTCGGCAGCCGCAGCGGCACGGAACAACCTTGCAACCTGCTTGTGCCCTTCAGCGTCGGCTTTGTCGGCAAAGGCCAGATACTTGCGGTTGGCCTGGGATTCGCCGGCAAAGGCTTCCAATAAATTGTTTTCGGTTTTGCTGCCCTTCATTTCAGCCATTATACTCTCCTCTAAGTGAAATTGTTTGACAAACACAAAAGCAGATCAATATTATCGATCACATTGATCATGTCAACTGCCAGCTATCCTTTTCTGTTATTTTATCAGGAGCAAAACAATGTCTGTCTACCATGTCGAAAAAACTGAGCTGCCCGTTGTTGTCTTTCAGGCCGATGGCTCTGTGATGAAGGGCGTCGTCTTCCTGAGCGCCAGCACCTACAGCCACATGGGGCAACAGACTCTGCTCGACCTGATGAAGGAGCCGGGAGACTTCTTCCCGTTCCGCAGTGAAGCGGGTGATTTCTGTGTCGCCAACAAACAGACGATCACGCATATCCGCTTCGACCCGCCAGCGGCAGCTTCGACCCACGCATCCCTCGGTGAACGCGAGGAAGCAGACATCAAATTTGTCGGAGGTGAGCAACTTTCCGGTACCGTCACCATTGAGATGCCTGAGGGACGCAACCGTCTTTTTGATTTTCTCAACGCGATGAAGGGTTTTTTTCTGCTGCACAACCACGAAGCCTTTTACCTGGTCAACATAAAACAGGTCCGCGACGTAAGTCCGCGGCCCTGACATTCAACCATCACTGACGAACCGAAGCAGGCAGGGGAGACCCTCTGACTGCTTTTTTAGTTTAGAGATCCAAATAGGGGCGCAGATAACGTCCGGTGTAGGACTTTGCGCAGCGGGCAACCTCTTCCGGTGTCCCGCAGACAACGATATTGCCGCCCCGGCTGCCACCCTCCGGGCCAAGATCAATAACATGGTCAGCGGTCTTGATGACATCCAGGTTGTGCTCGATGATCACCACGCTGTTGCCTGACTCGACCAGGCGCTGCAGAACACTGAGCAGACGGCTGATGTCGTAGAAATGCAGCCCGGTGGTCGGTTCGTCGAGAATATAGATTGTCCGTCCGGTGGAACGCTTGCCCAGTTCCTTGGCCAGTTTGACGCGTTGCGCCTCGCCTCCGGAGAGTGTGGTGGCGCTCTGTCCCAGCTTGATATAGCCCAGGCCGACATCGCGTAAGGTTTCCAGTTTGCGTTTGATGCGCGGGATCTTGTCGAGGAACTCCACCGCCTGGTTGGCGGTCATGTCAAGCACGTCAGCGATCGTCTTGCCCTTGTATTTAACCTGCAGCGTCTCGCGATTGTAACGTGCGCCGAGGCAAGCCTCACACTGGATATAGACATCGGGCAGAAAGTGCATCTCGATGCGCAGTATGCCGTCCCCCTGGCAAGCCTCGCAACGTCCGCCTTTGACATTAAAAGAAAAGCGTCCCGGCTTGTAACCACGCATCTTCGCTTCCGGCAACTGGGCGAACAGGTCGCGGATATCCGTAAAGATACCGGTATAGGTGGCCGGATTGGAACGCGGTGTACGACCGATCGGCGACTGGTCAATATCGATAACCTTGTCGAGCTGCTCGAGACCTTGAATGCCACGCACCGCACCGGCCCGCTCCCGCGATCGGTAGAGCCTCTGGGCCAGGGCCTTGTGCAAAGTGTCAAGCACCAGGGTTGATTTCCCCGAGCCGGAGACTCCGGTGACACAGGTCATGATACCCAGCGGAATATCAACATCGACAGACTTGAGATTGTTGGCCGTGGCGCCCGAAATGCGCAAATACCCGGTGGCCTTTCGCCGCACGCTCGGCAGCGGGATCGTCCGGCGGCCAGAGAGGTAATCGCCGGTCAGCGAGTCTGGGTGGTTCAGGATTTCCTGGGGGGTCCCCTGGGCGACCACATGCCCGCCATGGCGACCGGCGCGCGGGCCCATGTCGATCACATGGTCTGCCTCGAGAATGGTTTCCTCGTCATGCTCAACCACCAGCACGGTATTACCCAGATCGCGCAGACGCTTCAAGGTTTCCAGGAGTCGTCGATTATCACGTTGATGCAGTCCGATAGAAGGTTCGTCGAGGATGTAGAGGACTCCGACCAGCGACGAACCGATCTGGGTTGCGAGGCGGATTCGTTGGCTCTCGCCGCCGGAGAGTGTGCCTGAAGTCCGATCAAGGGTCAGGTAGTCAAGGCCGACGTTGATCAGAAAGGAGAGCCGTTCGCGGACTTCCTTAAGCACCCTGCGAGCGATTTCCATCTCCTTGGGGAGCAGCTCCAACCGCGCAAAGAAGGATTCAGCATCCGTAACGCTCAGTGAACAGATCTCCTGAATATTGCGGCCAGCTACGCGCACACAAAGCGTTTCCGGTTTAAGACGCGCCCCCAGGCAGCTCGGACAGGGCATGATGTTCATGAACTGTTCGAGCTTCTCGCGGGTCGCGTCGGAATCGGTTTCACGCAGGCGTCGCTCCAGGTTCGGGATCACCCCTTCGAACGGCTTGTGGTAGAAATGTCGACGATTGGCCTGATCGTAATAGAACTGCACCTCTTCTTTGCCCGAACCGTGCAGCAGGATCTTCTGGATGCGCTCCGGCAGCTCGGCAAAGGGCGTGCGTATATCGAACTTGTAAAAATCCGCCAGCGCTTCCAGCACCTGCAGGTAGTAATAACCGGTCCGCGTCGACCAGGGCGCTATCGCGCCTTCCCGCAGCGACAACTGCGGGTTGGGTACGACCTGTTCAGGATCGAAATACATACGGGTACCCAACCCGGAGCAATCCGGGCAGGCACCATACGGATTGTTAAAAGAGAACATGCGCGGTGTCATCTCCGGGATGGAAATGCCACATTCCGCACAGGCATGCCACTCGGAGAACAGCAGGCTCTCACCACCTATCACCTCAACGCGCACCAGGCCTTCGCCGAGGCGTAAAGCCGTCTCAAGCGAATCCGCCAGACGACTGGTTATATCCTCCTTGACCACCAGCCGGTCAACAACGACTTCGATGGTATGCTTCTTGTTTTTGTCGAGGGCAATCTCTTCACCCAGCTCGTACATTTTGCCGTCGATGCGCACGCGCACGAAACCATCGGCCTGCAGCTGACGCAACTCCTTGCGGTACTCCCCTTTGCGCCCGCGTACCAGCGGCGCCAGCAGCAGCAGCTTGCTTTTTTCCGGCAGGGCAAGAACACGTTCGACCATCTGCTCAGCCGTCTGCGAGGCAATCTCCTTGCCACAGGACGGGCAATGCACACGGCCGACCCGGGCAAACAACAGGCGCAGGTAGTCGTAGATTTCAGTGACCGTCCCCACGGTTGAACGTGGATTTTTCGAGGTGGATTTCTGCTCGATGGAGATGGCCGGACTCAAGCCCTCAATGCTCTCGACGTCGGGCTTGTTCATCTGTTCCAGAAACTGCCGGGCGTAAGTCGACAGGCTCTCGACATAGCGGCGCTGTCCTTCGGCGTAAATGGTATCGAACGCCAGAGTGCTTTTGCCGGAACCGGAGACCCCGGTGATGACCACCAGCTGGTCACGGGGAATGTCGATATCGATATTTTTCAGGTTGTGCTCGCAAGCACCCTTGATGACAATTTTATTTGCCATAATTCTTGATGTTTAACCTTATCCTCTGTAATGGAGCAGCACTGTTTTATGGGCCGTTCGCAGCGGTACCATTGACTGGAAATACACGTACCCTTATATTTTTGCCTTTTCCACGTCACGGATCACTGGCCACTCGCTCCTGCCTGTCAGCCATCATGGCGGCCATTTTAACTGCGGCAATCATGCTGGCCGGACTCGCCTGACCGGAGCCGGCCAGATCATACGCAGTGCCGTGGTCTACGGATGTGCGCACTATCGGCAGACCGAGGGTGACGTTGACGGCATCGTAGAAATGCAGCAGCTTGAGCGGGATCAGCCCCTGGTCGTGATACATGCAGATCACCGCATCATATTGTCCCTGCGCGGCAAACCAGAAGAGGGTGTCCGCGCTGTGCGGACCACTGGCATTGATCCCTTCGCCCCGTGCCGCTTCTATTGCCGGAACAATCTGCAGCGCCTCTTCATCGCCGAACAGACCGCCTTCACCGGCATGGGGATTGAGAGCCAGAACTGCCAGACGAGGTTGCTTGAGTCCAAACTGTCTCTCTAAAGAGGCCGCCGCAATGCGGATCGTCGCCAGGATACGTTGCGCCGTCAATCGCTGCGGCACCTCTCGCAAGGCACAGTGAGTTGTCACCAGGCAAACCCTCAAGCGTTCTCCTGCGAGCATCATGACAACCTCGTCAACCTTGCAGCGATCCGCCAACAGCTCGGTATGCCCGGGGAAATGCACGCCGGCAGCCTGCAGAGCCTGCTTGTTGATCGGCGCAGTGACCATACCGGCGGCATCGCCACCGATGCAGGCATCGCAGGCCCAGGAGATATAGTCAGCCATCGCTCGCCCGGAAGCAGGCTCCGGTATGCCGTATCTCAGCTTGGCCAGGTCCAGTCGGGAAAGCGCTCGGACCGGTAAAACATAGTTCCCTATGAGAATTTCATCGGACGCAAGCGCCTGTTGCGAACTTGCCTGCAGACGGGCACTGCGGCCGCACACCGCAGCAGCGCGCTGCAGCACGCCAAGGTCACCAGCGACAACCAGGGGCCTTGCAAGGTCGACGAATGCACCCGAGCAGATGGCCTGAACAAGCACTTCCGGACCGACGCCCGTTGGATCTCCCATGGTTATAATCAGCGGTTTTTTCATAACACCCCCAAAAGCCTCGCTTCCATCCGTCACGACTAACAGTATACCCCCGGCGCGAAATTGTCCTCAACCTGATTTGTTTTTCCGTATCAGAACGACAACGAGGGAAAGCTGTTTTCAAACCGGGTGGAAGCAGTTATACTCTGCAAAATTTCATCGTATTCCGCAGGATTGGAGAGCATGTGATGAGCAACGACCTGTTCGAGCGCCGCCAGAAAGAGCGCCGTTACGCCCTTAACTTTCTAGATTATGAAGTTATCTCCGAAGCCGGCGAGGTTGTCGGCCGCGGCCTGGCCCGAACGCTCAATGTCAGTGAGACCGGATTGCAGCTGGAAACCGGCCAGTTCTTTGATCCGGAGCAGCTTCTGCGCATCACCCTCGGTCTCGATAACGAGCTGGTCCAGGTCACCGGCCGGGTGGTTAATTCCAGGCCGGTGACCGATGACCTTTGCACGAGTGGCATCATGTTCCTTGAATTTGATGAAGCCGACCGCCGCACCTACCGGGAACATTTCGAAACCTTGAAAAATGTGTTGGAGCGATAAACTTCACTGCCCCCAGGTAAGAACTAAAGCCCACCTGCTGTTGCAGGTGGGCTATTTGATGCCTGTGCTGAAGGACTGGCGCCGAAAACGCTTATAGCCGGATATCGATGAAAGCCTTTGTTTTAAGCGAGCGGGTCCATTCCTTGACCCGGGCGTCGGTCTTCTGATCCAGAATCATCTGATGAATTTCATGTTTGACGGAATCGAACTGCCGCAAACCACTGGCGAACTGCTTATCGACCCGCAACAGATGGATCGCCTCGGCGGTCTCCACGGGCTCAGTGTAGCGGCTTTCCTCAACCCCGTTGATTGCATCGACAAATTCCGGAACCAGCTCACGATAGGCAAAACGGCCCAACTCTCCACCCGTGGCGCCATAAGTTTCATTATAGCTTGCCACCACTTGGGCCAGATCTTCATTCTGTCGTAATCGGGCCAGGGCTTCACCGGCAATTTTGCGAATCTGCTGACGTTCCTGATCAGACGCCTTTTGGGATATCGGCAAGGTGAGGACGCTGAGCTGGACTTCCGGAACCATACGATAATCATCCAGGTGGGCACGGTAATATTCCACGACTTCCCCTTCAGAGACATTGACCTTGTTGCGCACCTCTTCGCCGATCAATTTATAGCGTAAAATCTGCTCGCGCAGGTTCTCAAGGTACGCATCGAACGCCAACCCCTGAGCCGTGACGGCTTCCTGCAAAGCCTCCCGGGTCAGCTGGTTTTTCTGCTGCACATCGAGCAGAGCTGTTTCAATTTCATCCTCTGAGACTTTCAGGTTGAGAGCCTTGACCCGCTGTTGTATCAACGTCTCCTCAATCATACGGGAGAGCAGGTCCTGACGCAGAGCGCCCAGCTGCGCAGGAGATGGTTGGTGTTCCTGCTTGGACAACTGCTCTTGCAGCTTCTGGTCCAGCTGATTTGTTGTAATGATGTCTTTGTTGACAACGGCCGCAATGCGACTGACGACTTGTGCCGCCGCTGAATTCAAGCCAATGGTGCAAAACAATAACAGGGCAATTCCAAAAAGTCTCATGGTGTCTTCTTCCTTATTATTTCTTTCTGCCGTTCTCTTCAAGCTGAGTCCAGTCGACGGCAATCACGGCACGGGCGCGCATCTCTTGCAACCACCCCAGGTAAACCTCTTCTTTTTTAAGTCCTTCCAGAATTGCTACAATCTCTTCGGTCGCTTCCTTCTTACTGAGACGCACAGCCTTGCGTTTTTCCTCGACCATAAAAATATGATAGCCGTACTCGCTCTTGACCAGCTTGCTCAGACGTTTGACCGGCAAATCGAAAACGATTTCGTCAAATTCCGGCGGCATTTCTCCCCGCCCGAAAAAGCCGAGATCGCCACCCAGCTGGGCGTCCGGCGACAGAGAATATTTCGCGGCGACCTCCTCGAACGGCTGTCCCTGCCGCAGCAGATCCAGGGCTTCCAGACCTTCGGTTTCTGTCGCCACGACAATCTGCCGGGCTCTCACCTGGGCTGGCCGGTCAAACTGGTCGCGGTTGGCCTCGAAGTAGGCAGCCACGTCCATATCCGTGACCGACACCCTGGAATAAACAGCCTGCTCAAGAAGCTTCTCCATGATCAGGCTTTCCTTGAGCTCTTCCCGCCAGAACTGCAGGGTCAATCCCCGTTCCTGAAGCATTGCCTCAAAACTTGAGTCGGGGTAATCCTGGCGAAAACTCTGCAGCGCTGTCTCGAGGTCAGCGTCTGTGAGAGTAATATTGAGTCTCCTGGCCTCGCCATGAATCAATTCACGATCAATCAACTGCACCAGAAAGGATCGTTGCAGTTCCTCGCGCTCAATCCCGCTCAGCGGCTGGTCCTTTTGCAGACTTTTTTCAAACGCTGCAAGGAATTCGGTCTTGGTGATCTCCTGGTCATTGATCCGGATCAGTGGCTCGACCTTTTCCACAACCGGCTCGGGACCGCAACCGGCAGTGAGGCTGAACAGACAAAAGACAAGAAGAGAGAGGATACGAAGCTGATTTATTTTCATGAAGTCATAAAGATCTGTTGGCTTAAAGGTGGTTAAAGCTATCATAGGCGGCAAAATGCTTGCAATTCCTTTTTAGCTGCAGCCAGGACCGCTTCTCTGGACAATCGTCCGAGACGAATACTGAGACGGTAATCCGGGCTGAAACGATACTTCTTGCTATCTTCCAGAAGTGCCAGGATATGCTCGGGAGCAACCTTGGTGTCGGCAGGAAAGGTAAACACCAGGTTGTGGCCGTCAAACTCTGCAAGCTCGACACGGAGTTGCTTCATGAGCACTCTCAGCGTCATGACATCAAGCAACAGTTCCGCCGCAGCCGGCAGCTTACCGTAGCGGTCACGCAGCTCATCCTCTATCTGATAAATCTCTGCGTCATCATGGGCCGTCGCCAGCTTGCGATACAGCACCAGGCGCTGGTTGGGGTCGGCAACATAATCCTCCGGCAGAAAGGCGGAAAGACCGAGGCGTATCTCGGGGTCGATGCGCTCTTCGTGACTCTGGCCCTGCAGCTCCTGGATTGTTTCCTCGAGGAGTTCGGTATACATTTCGAAACCGATAGCAGCCACCTGGCCTGCCTGGCGAGCCCCAAGCAGATCTCCGGCACCGCGCAGTTCAAGATCGTGGCGGGCGATGCGGAAACCGGCCCCCAGTTCCGACTGTTCCTGCAGGACCTTAAGCCGTTCGCGGGCATCTCTTGTCAGCAGCCCTTCGCCGGGAATCATGAGGTAGGCATAGGCACGCTGATGCGAGCGGCCGACCCGGCCACGCAGCTGGTAGAGCTGTGCCAATCCAAAGCAGTCCGCCCGATTGACGATCATGGTGTTGGCCGTGGAGATATCAATGCCGTTTTCAATAATCGTGGTACAGACCAGCAGGTTGGTCTGTCCCTCGATAAAATCGAGCATGACTTTTTCCAGCGCTTTTTCCGGCATCTGCCCATGTCCGACGCCGATCTTGGCCTGAGGGACCAGCTGCTTCAGAAAATTGGCCATGGCATCGATCGACTGCACCCGATTGTGGACAAAGTACACCTGACCACCGCGGCGCAGTTCACGCAGGATCGCGTCGCGAATCAGGTCATCGTCAAAACGGGTCACATAGGTGCGGATCGCCTGGCGGTCCACCGGTGGTGTATCGATAATCGACAGTTCGCGCAGGCCGGCCAAGCTCAAATGCAGGGTCCGCGGGATCGGCGTAGCAGTCAAGGTCAGGACATCGACCTCGGCCCGCATCTTTTTCAGGCGCTCCTTGTGGGTCACCCCGAAGCGCTGTTCCTCATCGACGACGATCAAACCGAGGTCCTTAAAGCGCAGATCGCGTTGCAGCAGGCGATGGGTGCCGATCAGGATATCAACCTGTCCGGCTGCCGTACGCTCTAGAATCCGTTTCTGTTCGGCCGGGGTGCGAAAACGCGACAGCATCTCCACGACCACCGGGTAATCGGCAAACCGCTGCCGGAAAGTTTCCAGGTGCTGGCGGGCCAGCACCGTAGTCGGCACCAGCACGGCAACCTGACGGCTGTCGAGCACCGCTTTGAACGCCGCACGTATGGCAACTTCAGTCTTGCCGTAGCCGACATCGCCACAGATCAGACGGTCGACCGGGCGTTCCGAGGTCATGTCATCGAGCACAGCCTCAATCGCCTCAAGTTGATCCGGTGTTTCCTCGTGGGGAAAGGCGGCCTCAAACTCGCGGAAGAGGCGGTCTGGCGGCGAATAGCTGAAACCTTTTGCCATTTGCCGCCGGGCCTGAATCTGCAAGAGATCGCGCGACAGTTCTTCGATGGACGCACGCGCCCTCAACTTGGCCTTTTCCCAGGCGCCGCTGCCCATCTTGTCAAGCCGTGGGGCACTGCCATCGGCCATATACTTCTGAACTTTTTCGATGCGCTCCACCGGCAGGTAGAGGCGATCCTCACCGGCATATTCGAGATGCAGGAAATCACCTTCTACAGCACCGGTCTGCAAATGGACCAGGCCAAGGTAACGACCAATACCGTAATCGGCATGTACAACCAGGTCCTGAATTTTCAAGTCTGCCAGAGACGATTCGAAAACCTGCTGCCGGCGGCGAACCTTGCGGTGGGTACGCGGCCCGAAAATTTCATCATCGCAGATGACGACCCGTTTTCCCTCGGCATGTCTGAATCCACAATCCAACGTTCCGGTGGTCACGGTCAGACCGACAGGGAACTCCCGTCCCGGCACCAATTCCGGCACCCAGGCAACCGGTAGTTCACTTGGAGCCAGCAGGTCAAGCAGTCGTTTCGCCTGACCCTGCTGGTGACAGACCACAAGAACGCGCCAGTCATCATCCAGCCAGCTCCGCAGGCGCTCCACCAGAGGAGCCAGGCTGCCATCATGCTCGACGCGGTCCGGTCGCAAGTCGCTGTTGCCGGTTACCGGCACGCGGTAGACAGGGTGCTCCTCTTCAAGCTGGAAAACCTGCAACGAGGTCAGATCGATGCGAGGGCCCTGATTCAGACGGGCCTCCAGTTCCCGGCTATCGAGGTAGAAAGTATCTGCCGGCACAAACGGCTCGCCATTGTGCCTTGCCCGCTCTTCTCCGCACTGTATCGCTTCTGCAAACTCATCGGCAGCAGACGTTATGGCAGAAGGATCAAGCAGCAGCCAACTGAACCGGTCCAGGTAGGCAAAGAGGGTATCAAGTCCCTCATAATTGAGCGGCAGGAGGTTTTCCCGGCCGGGGCCGAGCAAGCCATCGCGAACTTCATCGAGAATCACTTCACGCTGGCCACGCGGAATTTCCAGCTCATCGCAGCGCTCTTTAAATCGGCGGGTAAAGGTCTCCAGATGACTGCCCGCAAGGATCATTTCCCTGGCCGGAGCAAGCTCAAGCCGAAGCATGTGCCGATCCAGAGAGCGCTGGCTGGCAGGGTCGAAGCTGCGGAGCTCTTCAAGCTCGTCGCCAAAGAAGGCCAGGCGTACCGGCTGTTCCAGCATCGGCGGGAAAAGATCCACCAGATCACCGCGGACGGCAAAGCTGCCGCGGTCTTCGACCAGGGTAACACGCTGATAACCGAGCGCTGACAACCCCTGCAGCAATGCTTCACGTGGAATGTCTTTGCCGACTTCAAGTTTCAGTTGTAATGAATCGAGTATCTTGCGGGGGAGCACCTTCTGCTGCAGCGCCTTGACAGTGGTGATAATGGCTTTGCCGCGACCCCTGGAGAGCGATGCCAGGGTCGCCAACCGGGTCGCTTCAACTTCAGGGTGTGGGCTGAGCGGAGCGTAAGGCTCGGTTTCCCAGTGCGGGAAGAACAGGATGTCGGCCTGCCGGCCATGGAAAAAGCTCAAGGCCCGATAGAAGCGCTGGGCTTCGGCCAGGCTGGAGGCCACAACCAGCAGATATTCATCTCGACTGTTGCGAGCCAGCAGCTCGGCAGCGAACCAGGCGTCGCTGCTGCCATTCAGGCCGAGGATTTCACTATGCCCGGAAATTCCCGAGGCAAACGGCGCCAGGACTCCGGACAAGGTGCAATGTTGAATGCGGGGTTCAGTCGTTGCGGACATACCGGTGCTCGGCGAAAACAACCGCCTTGTCATTGACAATCATGGGGAAATCAGTCACGCGGGATGGCCAGCATGCGATCCAGGGTCAACTTGGCAGGAATCCTGACCTCTTCGGGAACCGTCACCCGAGGACTCATCGTCTGTAGAGCCAGCAGCACGTCTTCTAGAGAAGTCAGTTTCATATTAGGACATATCAGCCTTGTTGTCGGCAGAATGAACTCTTTGCCGGGGTTTTCCTTGCGCAGGCGATAGAGGATTCCGGCTTCGGTACCGACAATGAACTGCCGGGCCGGATTCTCGCGGGCAAAGGTATACATCCCGCTGGTAGAGCAAATATGGTCCGCCAGAGCCAGAACCTCGGGAGGGCATTCCGGGTGTGCCATAAACAGGGCGTCAGGGTAGTCGGCCTTGGCCTCCTTGGCGTCGGCAACGGTAAAGCGTTCGTGAGTTGGGCAGTAGCCGTCCCAGAAATGACAGACTTTGTCGACCTGGGCGGCAATATAGCGACCCAAATTGCGATCTGGAGCAAGAATCACTTCCGGTTCAGCAAGGGAAGCAACGACCTTGACAGCATTGGCGCTCGTGCAGCAGATATCACTCTCTGCCTTGACGGCGGCGCTTGAATTGACATACATCACGACCGGCGCACCGGGGTGCTGACGTTTAAATTCGCGCAAGCCTTCCGCGGTAATCATATCCGCCATCGGGCAACCAGCATCCAGGCGAGGCAGCAGCACGATCTTTTCCGGGGCTAGAATGGCGGCACTTTCCGCCATGAAGTGAACGCCACAGAAGACGATCACCGGCTTGTCGGTGCGGGCGGCCTCCATCGACAAAGCGAGGGAATCTCCAGTGATATGTGCCAGTTCCTGGATTTCATCACGTTGATAATTATGCGCCAGAATCAGGGCATCGCGTTGCTCGGCCAGATGGAGAATCTCTCTGACGATCTCGTTCTCGTTCATGCTACAACCTTTTCCTTGCCGGGAGATTGCCGTATACTAGAGCAAAAACCTTGATATGTCAAACGCTTATACCCCACTCCGGGGTTCTTGACAGGACCTCTATTTGCCGGTATTCTCAGCACACTTCATGGCTTCTAAACTCTGAACACGGTGACGCATATGTTTGGTATCGGCTTTCCCGAATTACTTTTGATAATGGCGCTCGCCCTGATCGTCCTCGGCCCTAAGCGTCTTCCTGATCTGGCAAAGGCCCTCGGTCGCGGTCTTTCTGAATTCAAAAGGGCAACCGATGAACTGAAGCAGACTTTCGCAGACGAATCCCACAGTCATGATCTCAAGCGACCACCGGGAGAACCTGGCAAGCTCACACCACCCGGCAGCATACGTCATCCTTCTCCACCGGAAGCCGTTCCTGCTGAGCTAGAACCTGACCTCGACAGCACCTCCTCCAGCGAGGAGGCCAGTGCGGAAAAGACCGCATCATCCGAAGCAGAGCTGAAGAAAGAGGGCGCCCCGGATGAGCGATGACCGGATGCCGTTGACTTCCCACCTCGAGGAACTGCGGCGCAAACTGATTATTTCCGGTGTTGCCTGGCTGGTGGCCTTTCTCGCTTGCTACACCTATGCCGAGCAGCTCTTTAACCTGATTGCAGGTCCGGTTCGTCTAGCCTTGCCCGAGGGCACGTCACTGGTCTTTATCACCGCGACCGAGCCATTCTTTACCTATTTGAAAATCGGTGCGTTGTCCGGTTTGTTGATCTCTATGCCTGTGATTTTCTGGCAGATCTGGTCTTTTATCGCACCGGGTCTCTACAAGAACGAGAAGCGTTACATCTTTCCTTTTGTGCTGGCCAGCACCCTCTGTTTTGCGACCGGCGCATTTTTCGGCTTCCGCTTTGTATTTCCCATGGTTTTCAAGGTACTCATCGAGTTCGGTACCGGCGACGGTCAACTGAGTGCCATGCTCTCCATGGGCTCCTACCTGTCACTCTCCAGCAAACTGCTGCTTGCCTTCGGTCTGGTCTTCGAGTTGCCTGTTGTGATCTTTTTCCTGGCACGCATGGGCATTGTCGACCACAAAATGCTGGCGCGTAACCGTAAGTTTGCGCTTCTGGCCGCCTTTGTGATCGGTGCCATACTCACGCCTCCGGATGTCTTCTCACAAGCTGCTCTCGCCCTGCCATTTGTCATCCTCTACGAAATCGGCATCATCATCGCCCGCTTTTTCGGCAAACGCCGCGACCCTGCTATGGAGCAAGAGGCCGCAGAGGAATCTGCGGACTAGTCGCCTTTCGGACTTTCCATGAGCCGGATTTTCGCTTCGGCCTGTATAGCCCGGCAAATCCCTGCGCAACCTTGCAAAATCCTATAGGTTACAGGGTACTAGAGCCTGACCGTCGAAGAACGAAAAGCGGACCTGGAGATACAACCAGGCCCGCCCCTTTTACCCAGCATCATCTTGTTTTTACTTGGAAACCTTCTGCAGCTCTGCATCGATTACCTGCTTGAAGCCATTGAAGCTGCGATCTTTGAGTTGCATTCCATTGATATAAACTGCAGGTGTACCGCGGACGCCGGCCTTGGTACCCAACTGTGTATCAGCAGCGACTTCCTGTTGCAGGGCCGGGTTCGCAATGTCCTGATCAAAGCGTTTCATATCAAGGCCAACGCGCTCGGCCAGCTGCCGGATCTTGATATCGTTGAGATTATTGTAATTGGCAAACAGCTCATCGTGCAACGGCCAGAATTTCCCCTGATTGCGGGCCGCAATGCTTGCGATTGCCGCCGAGTTGGCAAATTTGTGCATGCTTAAGGGAAAATGTTTGTACACCAGCCGCACCTGCTGAGGATAGGCTGCCATCACCTGCTCCAGAGTCGGTACCAGGCGAGCACAGTAAGGACACTCGAAATCATCGAAAACCGTCATGGTGACCGGTGCGTTTTCAGCGCCCTTGACTGCCGAATTGTTCACCGGCAGCTCTTGTATGTAGGATAGATCGATAAATTGCAGCGCTTTGCTTTTTGTGCTGCCGAGGTAGAGCATCTGGCCGTCTGGCGAAACTTCCAGGCTGGTTATGTCATCACCGACCTGGAAGCGTTCCTGCTTTTGGCCGTCAGCAGAAAGAATCTGAACCTCACCCCCTGCAAGGAGCACGAACAGGCGCCCATCAGCCACACTCTGCGCAATGTCCAGAGGAGTCTTGTCCAGGGGTTGACTTTTGACCAGGTTCGCTTGCAGTTCCGCATAAGCCAGGCTGGTCGTTAAGACCAGTCCGAGCAGAAAAACACTAATGCGCCGTGCTGCTGTCATCATATTTACCCCCTCAATCCCAAATCCCGGAAGAACTGCGTCCTTCGTCGCTATAATCCTGAGCTGCTGCACTCCCTATAATTACCCGTTGCCCGATCCCATGTCAATCTCGGCTCATGACAAGCCTTGACTTTCGGCTTTTGCGGCGTCATAAATTAAACCTCTATGACATCTCCAGCGCTTGCCATACAGAATCTATCAAAAGAGTACGACGGCACATTGGCTGTCAACAACCTCTCTTTTACGATTGAACCTGGTGAAATCTTTGGTCTTCTCGGTCCCAATGGCGCCGGCAAAAGCACAACGATCAACATGATCGCTGGCGTCACTCGTGTCGGCAGCGGTTCAATAGAAATCTTCGGCTTTGACAATCAAAGCGACTCGCGCATCACCCGTCGCCTGGTCGGCGTCATGCATCAGGAAATCGTTATCGACAACTTCTTCACGATTGATCAGGCCCTGCGTTTGCACGCCGGATACTACGGGGTTCGCGATGATGCGGCCTGGCGTCAGCGCCTGATTGATCGCCTCGGCCTCAAGCCGCACCTGCACAAAGTCATGATCAAATTATCCGGTGGCATGAAGCGGCGCTTCATGATTGCCAAAGCGTTGATTCACAAACCCCGACTTTTGATTCTCGATGAACCAACGGCCGGAGTCGATGTGGAGCTGCGCCATACACTCTGGGATTTTGTCCGTGAAATCAATCAGCAGGGTACAACCATCCTGCTGACCACCCATTACCTGGAAGAAGCTGAACAGATGTGTGATCGCATCGCCATCATGAACCACGGCGACCTGATCGCTCTCGAAACAACCAGCACGCTGCTGAAAGAACTCGGCACCCGCAGCATGCTGGTCCACTTGCAAACACCCATCAAGGAGTTGCCTGATCATCTCTGTTGTCAGGCAGTGGAACTCGATGATACCGGCACCACACTACGCCTGACCTTGTCGGCGAGCCAATCGACCGGCGAGTTGCTGAAACATCTATGCGATATCAACCTGCCAATCGCCGACATTGAAACCAGAAAAGCCAGCCTCGAAGAGATCTTTCTGCAGATGACCCAGGCCGGCAGGGTAAAACCATGAATCGCCACCAGGAACCGCAATTTATAGCCTGGTTGCCTTTCTATACGCTGCTGCAGAAAGAAATTCGCCGTTTTTTACGCGTTGCTTCACAGACCCTCGTGACCCCGGTCATCACCGCATCACTCTATCTCTTTATCTTCGGCGCCACCCTGGGTGAACGCATCAGCGTCATTGAAGGTTTCAGCTATGCACAGTTCGTTATTCCCGGCTTGATTCTGATGGGGGTCATCAACAACTCTTTTTCCAACGTCGCCTCCTCGCTTTTCATGTCGCGCTATCTGGGCAACATCGTCGACCTGCTGGTCACCCCGGTCTCGCCCACCCAGTTCATCATGGCCTACACCCTGGCCGCCATGTTGCGCGGCCTGGCTGTCGGCCTGGTTGTCTGGCTGATCTCCTGCCTGTTTGCCACACTCCCCTGGGCACATCCTTTTGCCGCAATCGCCATGGCCTGCCTGGCCAGCTTTCTCTTCGCCCAGTTCGGCATCATCGCAGCAATTCATGCCGATAATTTTGATTCCCTGTCGATGTACACCAACTTCATCATCCTGCCGCTGATCTATCTGGGCGGGGTCTTCTACCCGATTTCGATCCTGCCGCCGCTGTGGGCCAAACTCTCGCACCTCAATCCGCTCTTTTACCTTATCGATGGCTTCCGTTACGCTCTGCTCGGAGTCGGCGACCTCCCTTTCCCAATCTCCTTCGGCGTCGCCCTGGTCATGGCCCTGGTCCTGTTCTGCTGGGCAGCCAGCCTGATCTCCCGCAGCTATCGCCTGCGAAATTAGTTTTCGTCCGAAAACGGTCCTTTTCCGCAATCTCTGCGTCAATCGGCGGATTTGATTGTGCGGAGTTTCCAGGTGGAAACCAACTAAACGTTTCCTGTTTCGGCATCACCTAGTCGAAAATATTTTTTCTGGAACCAGAAGGCGACATGCACCAGACCGATCATCACCGGCACCTCGACCAGCGGTCCGATGACTGCGGCAAAGGCGGCACCGGAGTTGATGCCGAACACGGCAATGGCCACCGCGATTGCGAGTTCGAAGTTGTTGCTGGCGGCGGTAAACGCCAGGGTGGTGGTCTTGCTGTAGTCGGCGCCGACCTTTTTACCCATGTAGAACGAGACCAGGAACATGACCACGAAGTAGATCAACAACGGGATGGCGATACGCACGACATCCATGGGAATCTGCACGATCAGCTCACCTTTCAGGCTGAACATGACGACGATGGTAAAGAGCAGGGCAATCAGGGTGATCGGGCTGATCTTCGGCACCAGCTCGGCGTGATAACGTTCACGCCCCATAAGCTTGACGCCGATCAGACGGGTCAGAGCCCCGGCGATGAACGGGATGCCGAGATAAATGAAGACGCTTTGCGCGATCTCGCCGATGGTGATCTCGACCACCGCACCCTCAAGACCGAACAGCGGCGGCAGCACGCTGATAAAGAACCAGGCGTAAACGCTGAAGAACAGCACCTGGAAAATACTGTTGAAGGCCACCAGACCGGCGGCGTATTCGGTGTTGCCGTCGGCCAGCTCGTTCCAGACAATGACCATGGCGATGCAGCGCGCCAGGCCGATCATAATCAGACCGACCATGTACTCGGGATAGCCCTGCAAAAATACGATGGCGAGGATGAACATCAAGATCGGGCCGATCACCCAGTTCTGGACCAGCGAAAGGCCGAGGATCTTTTTGTTGCGGAAGACATCCGGCATCTCCTCGTAGCGCACCTTGGCAAACGGTGGATACATCATCAGGATCAAGCCTGCGGCGATGGGGATGTTGGTGGTGCCAACGGTGAAGATATTGACGAAATCCTTGACGCCCGGGATCAGCCAGCCGGTGGCGACTCCCACCGCCATTGCCACAAAGATCCACAGAGTAAGATAGCGATCGAGAAACGAGAGTTTTTTAGTCAGGGTAGACATGGTTAAGATCCTTGCAGCGGCGCAACACATTGCGTCAGGTGGTATTTGCTATGGGCCAGCAGGGGTGATTTTTTTTCTTACATATGCAGTTCCTCAGTGAAAAAAGACTGCATCGCTGTTTTGATTTCATCCCGCACCCGGCGATATTCGGGCAGTACTTCCGCTTCACTGCCGGGCAGCCTTGATGGATCCTCGAATCCCATATGGATCCGCTTGACACCACCAAAGAACAGCGGGCACTTCTCATTGGCGTCACCACACAGGCTGATGACGTAGTCGAACTTTTCGCCGGCAAACTCGTCTAAAGTTTTGGAGCGGTGGTGCGTGAGATCTATGCCGATCTCGGCCATGACTTGAGCCGCCAGAGGATTGACCCGGGTCGTCTCGGTGCCGGCGGAGAACGCTTGGCAGTGGTCGCCGAGGAAGTGGTTGACCAAGCCCTCGGCCATCTGCGAACGACAGGAGTTGTGGGTGCAGAGAAACAGTATTCGTGGTTTGTCTGGCATCAATTCGATTCCTTTCCATCCGCATAAACAGATGTTGTTCAGACAAAAAAATCAGCAGGTGCGTTGACCCTGCTCTTTTTGAAAATGACGCAGTTTTTGCAGAGCGACAGCGTACTCGTCGCTGTTGGTCAGATGAATAGCCAACAACGGCAGCATATCGCGAATCAGAACGTGATCGCCGGAACTGAGGCGATAATACATCCAGACACCCTGGCGGCGGTCCTGCACCCAGCCGCTGTTGCGCAGGTAAGCCAGGTGGCGCGAGATGGTCGACTGCGGCATTTCCAGCGCGGCCATAATGTCACAGACGCACAATTCACCTTCCAGCAGCAACGCCAGGATACGCAGGCGGGTTCCATCAGAGAGGGCTTTGAATATTCTGGCTTGTTTTTGCATAATGGAACCATATCCGCTTATCCGGATACGGTCAAGGGGTAAAAGCTGGTAAAGATTTCGATCCGGGCATCAGGATCGCAAAATACTTGGCGGTATTACCGAGCAGGTTCTCGACGACCAGCATCCGTTGTTTCGGATCAGCGTGCAACGCTATCAAGGCATCGACGACGACGCTTCAATCCGGACCGACAAGTGCAGGCCGGTCAGCGCTCGGCATCATCAGCTTTGCCCCAATCAGCAAAACCCCAGGATTTGAAGCGCGGGGCCCAGGGGGACTGCTTCAAAGGCCGGACCATCGGCTCGGCATCGCCGATGGCGGGCACCGTCACTGGCTGCGGATCCGCTATTGCTCCCGGCTGCGTCGATTTTGGCTCATTGTTGCCCGCGGCGGGAGAAATCGTTGCCGTCGCCTTGTCAGATGGTGACTCACTCTCGAGCCTCTTCTCCTGCGCAGGGATTGGCTCCTGACTCTGGCTGCGCACCATCGTTGGCGGGCTGGAGTCGGCTTTTAGAATGCGCTGAAAAAGGCCGGCGAGGGCCGTTCGCATACCGGTGGCCGGATCTTCATCGCTGCGCATAAAATAGTCGGCCACGGCCAGTAAGGTATCGCTGCCCGGATCAACTAACTGGACATGCAGGCTTTTGGGTCGGATGACCAATAAGCCCTCCCGCGTTAAGTCGCGAGCATCCTGGGTGTCAAAACGTACGATCAGGTCCGGGGTGCCGGATTCCGGCAGTGTCAGTACATAACCCAGATCCTGCAGTTCCTGGCGCATCACCGGTGCCAGCTTCCAGGGATCCTGCGCCGGCGCCTCCAGAGTCACAGCGGATACCGTCGACCAGCGGTAACTCAAATCGATCTCGGTGTGCAGCGGCGAGCAGCCTGCCGCGCCAAGCATCGCCAGTCCGATCAGGGTCAGCAGAACTTTCAAACCAGGCATAATCAATCTCCTTTCAGGGCGTACAACATTGATGCACTCGCAAAAACTTATGGGATGGCTAAGCAAATTCATCCTACAAGGCTTGGTGTTTTTTCAGGGACGAAGGCATACATATGGTATGTCGAGGTCCTGAAAAAACGTCATAACGCCGTAGGGTGGACTTTTTGCGACGCCATCAACATTAACAATTACCGCGGACAAGGCACTGTTTACAGGATTACGGCACCACCACTGAACCAGGAGGGATACTGCTGGCGGAGGCAGCAGCCGGTGTCTCGAAAAAGGACAATACCTGGCGCAACTCTTCAGGCTTCAAGGGTTGCGGACCCATGCGCGCCGCCTTGCGTATCGCTCGCGGATTCTTCAGCCACTTTTCCAGATTTGCTGGCGACCAGCGCTCCTCATCCTTGAACGATCCGGGATAGAATTCACTGAACAGCCCGGACAGATTCGGACCAATATTACCTTGCCCCAATCCCCCCCAGGTTTTGGTCAATAACCGGTGGCAGCCGCCGCAATGTTTCTCAAAGGGATTCTCTGCCCGCTCCACCCCTTCGAAATGCACCAACATGGGTATTTCTCCGGACGGCCGCTCGGCCTGCGCCGAATGTGCGAACAGGGCATTAACCAGTATAGTCGCCGTCGACTCGGCAAAACCGAAATCAGGCATGAACAGGACCGGCTGGCGGATCGATTGCAGAACATCTCCGGGGCGTGCACCGGGCAGCAGCTGATCCAGATCGCTGGCCAAAAGATTGCCCTTATTGCCGCTGCGATGACAGCGGCGACAGCCGGTTTTCTCGAGAAGTTGCCCACCGTATTGCGTCACCGGGCTGTCGGGCAAGGCGAAATAGGCGAAACGGCCGCCAATCAGATTGGCATGGGCAAGGTCGGGACGGTCGGTGCGCGGATCGCCGCGATGGCACATCATGCAGCTGCCGATCACTTCGTAATGCGGCGCATGACACTTGCCGCAGCTCCCTGCGGCGATCGCCAGCACCGGCACGAAGAGCAGCAACAGGATCAGAACGGTACGACCAGCGCCCAATTTGGCCCCCGAAAGAACATGGCGATCAATGTTAATGCGATGATGCCGACAAAAACAGTCAATGTCACCCGATTCACTCTCTTCTGATCGGCTGGCAGCCAGCATGCCCGCTCCGCAGCCGCTAACCCGGGAAGCCATGGGAGTCCGGCAAAAATGACCGCCAGTGCCGCGATCAGGTAGATCAAGCGAGATGAATAACTGACCAGCTCCTGCATCCAGAGTAAAAACCAGGCGGATCGCGCGGGATTCGGCACCCGGCCGTAATCGGCAGCCTCTTGAAGCGGCGCCGGAAACAGCCAGGCAAGCAGCAACAGGACAGCCACGCCGATGACGAAAGCAATCTTGACGGGGCGGAAAAAATGTGGCGAGCTCCTCAGGTAGTTCTTCATAGATACGGGAGCAGCCCTTTATTCCTGCGCACCCGGTAAAAATGCAGCAGGCTCAGTGTCAAAATCGTCAACGGCAGAATGGCAATATGCAGGGCATAGAAACGCAGCAGCGACAGCTTTAGGCCGATGCCGTCCGGCACCAGGAAAGTCCGCAGCAGGCCGCCGCCCGGAAGGGTCGCCAGCAGCTCCATACCGGTCTGGGTTGCCCACAAAGCCAGCTGGTCCATCGGCAGCAGGTAGCCGGTATAAGCTTCGAACAAGCCGAGACCGAGCAGCAGAAAACCGATGACCCAATTCCACTCACGGGGATGGCGGTAGGCACCGGTGAGGATGACCCGCAGGACGTGCAGAAAGATCAATACCAGAAAAGCATGTGAAGCGACCCGGTGCAGACTGCGCAGATAGCGGCCGCCAGGGACCTGCGCTTCAAAAAAGAGAATTGACTCAAAGGCTCCGCCCGGGGTCGGCGCATAGTAGAAGAGCAACAGCGTCCCGGAGACGACCAGCGACAGAAAAGCGGTAAACGCCAGACCACCGAGACATAACGTATAGCTCAGGCGCAAATTATTGCGGAGGACAACCCGCGGGAAGAGGTGGCTCACAAAATCTTTGACCATGCATGCTCCCTCAGTGTCCATCCGGAAACTCCGGACGAAAACTAACTAAAAATCACCACGTCGTCGCCTTCAATCCTGACCTCCAGCCGGTCGAGCCGACGGGAAGCGGGGCCGCTCAGCACCTCGCCGGCCCGGTTAAAGGTACTGCCATGACAGGGACAAACGATACCGTTCGGAGTGATGCTGACGGTGCATCCGAGATGGGTGCAGGTCAGGTTGAGCGCATAAATCTCATCAGCGGTACGCATGACCGCCACCCGCGACTCGCGATAGACCAGAGCTCCATCGACTGGAATCGTGTCCCGGCCGATCCGCAACACCGGTTTGACCGCTGTCATGCGAGGAGTCAGAAAGCGCCATAACGGCACCGCTGCCAGGGCCAGAATCAGCGCTCTGAGGAAGTGTCGACGTGTTTGACGAGGTTTTTCCATTTTTCTATGTAGCTCCGCACGTATTCCGGACTCCGCCGAGACAGGCGGGCAAACTCCTCAGGGGTGAAAAACCGGCCGTTGCTCAGTGTCTGTCCTTCGCTGTCCCAGAACGACGGCAGGGTCATACCGTCTTTGTCCGGCAGGTAGATGCGTCGCTCTGCCGCTTCGAGCAGAAACCGGCGCGGATCGTCGTGGCAAGCATCACAGGCGACCGTCCCGCGGCGGATCGTATGCGGGACATAGGCTTTCCATTGCGCCGCGGCCAGAACATTTTCCAGCTTGCTGCCTACTCGCAGATCACTGTAATAGGCGATGAACTGCGGACGAATCGGACTCACCCGGCCGGCCGCGTTCCATCCCAGTGGTGGCGCGTCCTGACGCTTCAGGTAGGCGCTGCGCAGGTATTCGCTCCCCGGTTCCCGCCTCACCTGGAAGATGTCGCCCATCGGGTTGTCTGCCACGCGCAGGAAAAAACTGCCGTACTCCTGAGCGCCCCAGGCCGCGTGGCAAGCGTAGCATTCGAGTCTTTCAAGGTGGGCGGCAATGCGATGCTCGATGATGCGTGAATCAGGCTGATGGCAGTCGCGACACCCCTTACCAGGCGAGCCGGCGGCCAGGCTCGCCATGGAATGGCAGTCGCCACAGTCAAGGCCGGCCTCGGCATGCACGTCGGGACGCATCTTCAGATATTTCTCGCCATCGACGTCGATGCCGCGCTGGTAGCGCTGGCTGTCTTCGCGCGGCGCCAGCCCCCAGTAGTCGGCGCCGACAAAATAGCCGCGATGGCAGCGGTGACAGTCTTCCCGGCTTGGTCGGGCGGTAGCGTGGGCGCCGCCGCTGTGACAGTCACTACAGCCGATGACATGGCAACTGCTGCAATTTTTCTCGAAAAATTGCGGGTCGTACTTGTCAAATGCCGCCGCGGCAAAGGCCTGCTCGCTGCGGCGGTGAGCCATCGCTTCGTGCAAGACGCCCTGCTGGTCGGCATGGCAGTCAATACAGACAGAGATCTGTCCTCCCTGGTTTTCGCCGCTGTGGCAGTCGGCACAAGCCAGGCCGGCATGCGCCCCCCGCACCGGCAACTGCTGGTTGACGCCGGACTCCGCCGCCCGAACCGGGCCGACCATCAGCAGAAGCAGAACCACTGCCAGCCAGAATACCTGAATTTGTCCGTTAACCGCCATCAGTCATCAGCTCCGATTGCTTCGTGCCCTTCACCGTTCAAGCCGTCCATAGTCGAGTTCCTGGGCGTAAATCGGATCCTGTGGGTTGGCGTGGCAGATCAGGCAGAGGTTGACCGCCAGAACCCGCTGCACTTCGGCCCCGTTGAGCGGCCGCGACTCTTCGCGGGTAATCGCGGAAAACGCCCTGGTCTTGCCTTCCGACATGGTAATGAACCCGTCGAGAGGCTTTTCCGCCGATTTCTCACAGAGCAGGGTCGCTTCGATTTCACCGTTAGTAAGCACGCTCTGACCAAAACCGAGGAAAGCCGGGTTGCTGTGACACTCGCCACAGCCGACCGCCTTCGCTCCGGTATTGTGCGAGTAGAACGGTGCAAAACGCAACTGGTTGCGTCCCTTGAAACGAGCCACATACTCCTCCTGCAGGAGCTCGCCACGCTGGTCGCGGACGGTGACGAAAGTCTGGCAGCCTGGCGTCACCGGAGAAATTCGCCCGCGCTGGTTGAGAGCCAGGGGAAAGGGATAAAGAGCACGGTAGTCTTCGCTTTCGCTGAAGGCCCCCGGTGTCTCGTAACCCTTTATGAAATCGGTCATGCGGCCCGACTGGTCGTATTCGGTGTGACAGCCGAAACATTGCGGAACTGCCCGGGAATGACAGCTGTAGCACTCCAGCCGTTTGTGTCCGGGAATGTCATGCTCGGCAGTTCCAGTGATCACTTTGCTTTCGTGGCGTTTGCCGCTGCGCTTGCCGATGACCCAGAATTTGCCTTCGTCGCGCACGACATTGGAATACATCCGCCCGCGTGCGGTCAGCACCATCTCGGCCCCGTACTCGAGGGGCACGGCATAATTGCGCGATTCCCGCAGCGGTTCGGCGTTTTCACGATCGATGCGTGCGGTGTGCGGTAGCTCGTCCGGAGTGCCGTGGCAGTCCTCGCAGGCAATCTCCACCTGGTGGTACATGTTGCGGTAGCTGTAGCCGTCACCCATGAGATCGCGGGAGGTGTGGCAGTCAATGCAGTCCATCCCTTTGTCGAAATGAATGTCGGCGGCAATGTGCACGGCGTTGCGGACCCCGCCTAGCATCACCGGGCCCGGCTCGCCACCCATGGTCGGCACCAGGCCGTTGTTGCCGTCGTTGAGTCCCTGGTAGGCCAGAGCAATGCGACCGCTGCGGTTGTGGCAGCGCAGACAGACCCGGTTGTCCGGCAACGACGCCATCCGGTGGGTCTCGGAGTAGGGCCACTGTTGCTGCACCGTGGCATCACCCCCCTGGTAGGTGGCATTGTCATTGTAGGGGAAATGACAGGCGGCGCAGCCGCTGGCATGGCTGCCGGCCCAGACCCGGTTCGATTCCAGCCCTACGTGGCAGAGAGCGCAGAACTTGCGGTAGAGTTCCCCGGACAAGTGGTCGAGATCCTTAACCCCGGCCAGTTCAAGCGGCTCTCCTGCAGCATCGAACGTCTGCAGCGATTTCGCCCCGTATTGCCGGCCATCCTCTCCCTCCCAGGTCAATTGAATATTGTGGATCATTCCGGTGTTGGTGGTCATCAGGGTCGATTTCACCCTGGCCAGCTGGTCGGGGTGACAGCGACCGCAAGTTTTTTCCCAGACTTGTGGATCAGACGGGTTCTTTTTGCCGTGCATGTTTCGGTGCGCCAGCCGCTTGTCCCAGGCGCGCGGATTGCCACCATGGCAATCGGCGCAGTCGGTATGGGCCGGCGAGGCATGTTCCAGACCACGATGACAGAACGTACAACTGGTCTCGAACTCTGCAGCCAGATCGCAACCGGCGAGGCTGAGGGCGCCAAGGCCCAGGGCGAACAGCACCATACCGCTGAAAATTCGGCGGCAGTGCAATAAAAATGCTGGGCGGGCAAAGAGCGTCATTCGTGGGAATGTACCATGAATAGCTTGTGAAAAAAAGTATGGCTGACGACTGCCAAATTGCAGTCGTCAGCCGAAGGAATTGCATCCCATATCAGGAGGAACTGAACGCTACCTGCCTTCCGTGCTAATGCTGATGGTCTTGGCAGCCTCGCGCCAGAGGAACGGGTCCGAATTCCGGGTTCCATAGGGGAGATACCAGAGCTCGACCTTCACATCCAGCTCGTTGGCCAGCAGCTTGCGGTCAATAACCCGACCACTGTCGTTAGTGATGTCCTCGACCGGGAAAAGCACCTCGAAGCGCTCCTCCACCGTCTTGTGCGGTGGCAACCCGGTGTCTTCGATGATGCCGCTCTTCTCATAGGGGCCACGCCCCATACGGTCGCCCCGGCCCATCTGCTGCGGCACCGGCATGTAGATTTTTTCTTCGTTGAGCAACTCTTTGCCATCCTTGGTTTTTACGCTTACCGACAGAACCAGTCGGTTGGGGGTCGGTCAGCCATCAGGGATGCTGTGGCCGGTCTTATTGGTCATCGCCACCTTGACCACCGCCTTGGGTGATACGAGGCTGCCGTCCCGCCAGTGCATCCCATATGCTTCTACGTCGAAATCCAGCGCCGCTTCGATCATCCCCGGGTCGCGGTAACTCTGCATGTTGTGCCCCAGGCCGGTTTTGTGCATGTGGCATTCCTGGCAAGTCTCACGCCCACCTTCCGCCTTGTATGCCCACAGGTAGCTGCCATAGGCGGTAGCACATTGGGTCGGGTTTTCGAGCTCGAAATTCGGGCCGAGGCCATGGCACTGACCACACAGGATTGATTCCTTCATGATAGGGCTTTTCGCCATAGCCGGGAAGTCATCGCTCGGATGCTCACCTTCCATAGAACCATAGACGACCCCCTGCTGAGGATAACCGTCAGTCCATTTGTGGACGATGGCGTTACGGTTGTGGCAAACAAGGCAATTGATGTTCAGACTCAGTAGCGTGGCCTTGTTCTTTTCGAAGGTCTCAGTGTCCCCTTCCTGGTAGGCTTTCATAAAAGTCAGGATGGTGTTCATCATCTCCTGAGCGACTTCGTCAGTGGCATCAGCCAGTTGCGGCAGATGGCACTTGGTACACCCCTGCAGGTGCTCCACCTTGACCTCTTCGAATTCTTTAACGCCCGAATACGGCCATTCCATGCAACCGTTGAGGATCGTGGTGCGGAAGGTGGCGGCGGTACGTCCGGTACCAAAGATGGACCGGGAATGGGCTGACTTCAACCAGTCGGCGTGAATATCGAGATGGCACTCCTCGCACGAACTTGAGTCGTACATCGCGACCAGTTCGGCGATCGTATTCGCCTTCCCTTGTTTGGCGGCAATCGTCTTGTCCCTGCCGGTCCCTTCATCGCCCGCTAGGGCAAGGAACGGCACAAGGACCAAGGCGAGCGCCAGCACAATCCACAAGCTATTGCTCTTCATGTAAACTCCCTCACGATAAAAGCGCCAGGCCATGATCACCGGGCGCCATGACGATTACGGATCAGCAGCCTTGCAGCATGTCGCCGCCCTTCTTCGGGGCGGCCTTGACTGCGCCCTTGACCTGGACTTCAACGCTGTCGCCCACGGCGACGTCAGCGGCGCTGCCTTTTTCCACTTCGATGGTAATTGTCGAGCCACTGACCGCGGTCACTTTACCTTTGATGTGAGTGCTGGCGGCAAACGCCAGCGAACCGGCCATAACCAATGCCGCGACCATCATCAGAACCAACATTTGTTTCTTCATTGCTTTACTCCTTTGGAAAATGGGCAGCGCCGGCAAACGTTCAGTTTGCCGGCGCCGCGGTTGGATAATTTAGAAAATCAGCTGCAGCTGGGTGGTGAAGGTCACGAAGTCCTCACACTCGGGGCCTTCCGTGTCGTAGTCGACCTGTGAAACCTCCATGGTCAGTTTCAGATCCTGGCCGCGGAAGTAGTAGTTGATGCCACCGCCGTACCAGTCGACCTCCTGGTCGTACACACCATCGAGGTTGGCAAATGACCAGTTCTCCGTGCGGGCAAAGAACTGCAGCGGCAGGTTCGGCAGCATGTAGCCGACCTTGACGTAGCCGCCGTTCTTCTCGCCATTCTGGCCGATGACCCCTGAATCTGGATTGGCACCCTGGTAGGCGTCGTCGAGATCGTAGTCGGCATAGGCGGCCGACACGGTGAAGGTTCCGACCTCAGCCACCGGGTATTCGAAGAAGGCATCGACGGTCCAAGCCTCGTAGTCGACCGCGTCGGTCTGGGCCACGGTGTTTGCGTAGGCGACGTCTTTTTCCATTTGGTAGGCGGCGCCGATGGTCAGCACCTTTTTCTTACCCAGGTAGGTGCCACGATAACCGTGATTGCTCTCCGGATCGAGCAGGGTGACGTGGGCGCGAGCGCCATAGCGAAAGGCCGATTCCGGACTCGAGGTTGAGTCGTTGCGTCCGTTCATGGCATCGATGCGGTACTGGAACTTCTGGTCGAACAGGTTGCCCCACAGCGTCACACCCTTGTCACGGGTCCCTTCACTGGCCAGCGGTGCGCGGATCAGCACCGAGCGGTCGAGGGTCAACGGCATCTCGCAGGCTTCGAGGTTCTCACGGGTGAAACTATACTTGTATTTGCCGAGCCAGAACTGCGCGCGGTCGTCGTAGCGGAAGCGCATCACCGCGTCGAGCAGCTGGAACTCGTTGTCGCTGCCGTCGGACACCGACAGCGGACCGATGTTGACGTCTTCGGTGTACTCGGTCTGCACATACAGGCCGAAGTGCTCGCCGTAGGCGCCCATCAGAGCGATGCGGTTGCGGCGGAAGTTGAATTCACTGGTGTCGCCGTCACCATCGGCTTCGGCACCGTCATCACGCATATTCAGCTGGAACTGCCCCTTGTACTCGAGTTTGAGCAGCCCCTGGTCCTCGGGACCGAACGTCCAGGTCGGACCGGCGAATGCGGCCCCTGCCACCAGGCAGAACGCCGCAGTTATTGCACAGAATAACCCAACCCTTTTAAGCCTTGACATAGAAAGTCTCCTTTTTCATGAGGCTCCACTCCGCCCAATGGCGGAGTGGAGCGATCCGCATAAGATTGAATCAGCAACCGCCGCCGGAACCACCTGAACCAGAGGTCGGAGCACCCCCTTCCGGAAGAGTTTCAAAATACTCCCGGTCCTCGATCTCAATGCTGTTGGCGCCTGCATCATAGGGGCTTAGGGCACCTTCCACGATACGGAAGGTTGGTTTTTCAATGGTGAGCCCCAGGTTAATATTGTAGTAAGGCCCAGGGAAGAACGCGCCGTCATTTTCCAACTTATGCTGGTCAACCAAAACATCTGTAGACCACTCGGACAGCAGTGCCGGCAGAGCGTAGCTGGCATCGGGTACAAAGGCGGCCTCGGTCTCATTGGTCAAACTGCCCCACTGGCTCCAGGAACCGTCATAGACCATGACATCCCATCCCAGGGCCGCGTCAATCGGCAGGAACCCATAAGAAGCAGCATTGCCGGCCCGGCAGTAGGTGATAATGGGCTTGGAACCGTCAACCCCGTTCGTTTCAAGAAGGGTCTTGAGCTCGTCAACGCTCTTTAACGGGGCTGTAGTAGAACCACCTTCGTAGAAATTAGCATAACCAACATTCACGCCACCTTCGATAAGGCCCTGGAAAATGACATAGTCGCCTGACGGATCAAAAATACCTGTCGTGCCGCCGGCCTTATCGGTATTGTTCACCAGGGTATTCACGGGCGCGACAGTGTCGTTTTCGACGCCGATGATAAACTCATTGAGAGCCGCACGCACATTGGGATTAAACGAAAGATCCCTCACGCTGTAGGTGGAGGGCTCCACATCAGGAGCTATAGGGGTCAGAGCATAGCCGGCAGCGGTCCAAGCGCCTTTCCCGCCATTGAGAACCTTGAGGCGGTCTTTCGGGAAACCCCAGTAACGGAACATGAAATAGATGCGGCCGGGATTACCGGAGCCTGCAAAAACGACCGTCGTTCTCTCATCAATTCCGTAGCTCTGCAGCGCAGCGTCCATTGCGGCGCCATCAAGCACCATGTTGCCACTGAGCACCGGGCCATCAAAGCGGTCGATGCCGCTGTTCCCTGCCCAGAGCTGAGCCCCGGGGATGTGACCGGCGGCATAGGTGGTCGCGCTGGTGACATCGAGAATGACCACCTTCTCCCAATCGTCATCATTGTTGACCAAACCACTGTCAACCCAGCCCTTCAAAGTGGCCGCATCGATCAGTACACTCTGGGTCTGCCCAGCAATCGGAGCCGTTTGGGCGGCTGAAGGCTCATCGTAGCTGTCGGAGCTCCCGCCGCAACCGGTAAAGGTAAGCGATGCGGCAAGTAACAACATCGACAGCATGACGATGCCCTGCCTGAATAAAGTAATCTTTTTCATTTATGAAACCTCCCTGTTAAATGATAATGGTTATCGCTCTGTCCTTGGCCTCCTGCTTCTGTCACCTCCTTTCTTTGACAGAACAACGAATGAAAAATCCACATTCTGGCCTTTAACTGAATTCCTGGGCCCCGTAGCACGCTGCAAAGCGTTGCAGTGGAGCTAAAACGAACGTTCATTCTATTGGCAAAATCTAACACTTTGCAATGGACGTGCCATAGGCGGACTCAGGTTAACATAAACCAATTAATTAAACACAATTAGCTTGTTTTACTTTTTTGCGCGCCGGCGGAGAGATAGCAAGAGGCGGGGAAGTTCCGAAGGAAGATGTCGGATTACGTCAAAGGACTTTGCGGGGATGGTGTTTTGGCGGACTAGGGACTGATGGCCTTCCAGGCATGGATCAAGAGTTCTTCGGCGATGTCGGTGAGTGGCCTCTCGAGGACGCACTTCAGACGCAATTCGGCGGCACGGAGGATGACGCCGGTATAAGCGATACCGGCAACGAAGACATTATCCGCCTGGATGTCACCCTGCTCGATCCCTTGCTTGATGATGCCCTGCACTAGTCGAAACGGCTCGGTGAAACAGATCGGGGAGCAGTCCTGCATGAACTCACCGTGGCGCATGAAGAGAAGATACTCCATCACTTCCGGGTCCTGCTCGGTCAATTCGAATACCACCTCGGCAAAAGCACTTAGTTTGTCACGGGTTGTTTCCCGCCCCTCCAACCGCTCAAGGAACAGGGTCTGAAAATCGGCGAGGGTTTGCTCATGGATATAGGAGGCGAGCGCCTCCTTGTTGGGAAAATAGCTGTAGATTGCGCCGGTGCTGACGCCCGAAGCCTTTACGATCGTCTGGATCGAGACCTTATGATAGCCGAGTTCGACAAACAGCCGCCGGGCGGTCAGGTACACCCGATGTTTTTTTTCTTCGCGGGAGAGTCGGCCTTCGCCAGGTTGTGGCAGGAGTTCAGAGTCCTCTGCATGAGCGGGCAATTCCTGGCGGCTGACCGATTTCATTTTCTCTGCCATCAATAGAGCCTCCGAATGCGGATGGTGCCGAACGCAAACAGGATTGTCAATAAAAAGGTTGAAAGGGTCGGTGTTTTTTAGCCGTAGTAGAGATACCAGCGTTCAACTTTTACCTTGAGCTCTTCGCCGCACTGCCCGATATTACACGGTCCACTTCTTCCGGATATTGCGCTGGCTCAACAGAAACAGTCCCAGGCAAAACAGACCGAGCATCAGGAAGTCGAGTCCGAGCGGCATCCGGCCCTGCTGCTGGAATCCGGCGTGCAGAACGTCCGCACCATAGGTCAGCGGCAGCGCATAGGAGAGCGGTTGGAGCCACACCGGCAGGTCTTCGACGGGGAAGAACAGCCCACATAGGAAGACCATCGGAAATCGGAAAAAGTTGGAGAAAGTCTGCGCCTCGAAAACCTCGCTGACCGAGACGGCTATGAAAAGTCCGAGGAAGGTCGACCCTGCGGCGATGAGCACGATGGCGACAACGACCGTCGGCCAATGAATCCCTGCCAGATCGGTCAGAAACGCCGCCATGAGCACGGGCACGAAGCCGTTGGCAATCCCGAACAGCAACGCACCGGAGGTTTTGGCCAGAACCAATACTTCCAAAGGGATGGGGGCCAGAAGCAGGCGTTCGAAAGAACGTCCCTTCTTTTCGAAGGTCACGGTCACCGCCAGCATGGAAGTCGTGCCGAACAGCACCGAGAGAGCCACCACGCCGGGCAAAAGCGCCCGGATGCTCTCCAGGCCCTCTCCGGACTTGATGAAGAACATCGCCGTCCAAGCGAGCGGGAAGACCAGTCCCCAACTGATGTTCGGCGGCTTGAGGTAGTAGAAGCGCATGTCCTTGGCCAGGATACTCCAGAATGCGATCCACTGTTTCATGAGACGCCTCCGGCTTTCTCCTTCTCGCAGCTTACGTCGGCGGCCTCGATCCCGGTGATCTCGACAAAAACCTCTTCCAGCGTCGGCCGGACCTTGCGGACCTCGCCCACCTCCAGGCCGCGTTCCTCGAAGAACCGCACCAGCGGGCCAATGCGCACGGGTCGATCCGAGATTACGCGCAGGAGGCAACCGGACGCAACCTGCAGATTCAGTTCAGGAAAAGACTCGCGCAGGGCTGGTTCGACGCTCGCGACCTGACCGTCCAAGGCGAACTCGACAACCTGCCGCTCCTGCACCGGCTCCATGAGTCGTTCGACCGTGTCGGTGCGGACGATGCGCCCGCCGACGATGAAAGCAATTCGCTCGCAGAGGCGCTCGGCCTCCTCGATGTAATGGGTGGTCAGGAAGATCGTCGTACCGGCACGGTTCAGATCGGCGATGAGCTGGCGGATCTGGCGGGCGCTGGCCACATCGATTCCCGTGGTCGGCTCGTCCAGGAAGAGGATCGCGGGACGATGGATAATCCCGGCGGCGATGGTGAGTTTGCGCTTCATCCCCTTGGAATACCCGGCGAACTTGCGCCCCGCTGCCTCGGCGAGACCGAAGCGCTCGAGCAGTTCGCGGGCCCGGGCTTCGCGGTCAGGTTTCGGCATGCCGTACAGGGCGGCGCAAAAGCAGAGATTCTCCAGACCGGTCAGCTCGGGGTAGAGGTTGCTCTCGTCGGGAACGACACCCATCAGGTGCTGGGCGGCCTTGAGTCTACCCGTGCAGTCGATCCCCGCGACGTGGATGCTGCCCCGGTCCGGGCGGGCCAGGCCAATCAGCAGGTTGATGGTCGTGGTCTTACCCGCGCCATTGGGTCCGAGAAAGCCGAACAGCTCGCCTCGGCAGACATCGAAGTCGATCCCGGCCACGGCGGTCACCGTTCCGAAGTGTTTGACCAGGCCCCGTGCCTCGATAACGGGGCGCATGTCATCAATCATACGCTGAGCTCCCCTGCATGTTGCCTCAGAAATAATATCTGAGACGAATTTCCAGCCGCCAGTCGTTCTGTTTTTCGCCGTATTCGCTGCCTCGCTCTCCTTGCAGAACCGTCCCCTTGAGCCTCAGTTCCAGGTTGGTGACAGCTGTATAGAGGATTTCCGGCGAGAGTGAAAAGCTGCGGTCAATCAGGTTGAAGATCGTCGTCACGGCGGGCGTCAGATAGAGGATATCGAAGGGCTCTTTCTGGCTCGCCCGCAGGTACAGATAATCGCGCATCGGGTTCATTCCCGTATAGGCTCCTTGACCCAGGTTTTCGGCCTGGCGCAACAGGCTGGCATCGCCAGTGGCGACAAATTCGTCGTAACCCCGGTTGACGAATTTGAAGAAATCTCGCACCACATCACGGCTGTAGCCAGCTCCGTTGTGATAATACTCGGCAATCCAGGTCGTTTCGGCTTCGCTCAGGTAGCGGATGCCAACCAGATAGCTTTGCGTATCCGATTCTTTTTCGGTGATGACGCCCTCGGCATCGATGACCCGTTTGCGGACGTTGCGGAGATAAGCGAATTCGCCATGCACTTCGAAGTTGGAGGTGAGATTGCGGGCGAAGTCGAAGCCGTAGCGGTTGGGCCGACTGCCCCCGGCCAAGAATAGCAGGTCGATATCGGTGTCGTAAAGCAGAGCGTAGAGCCTGCCGCCAGCGTTGAGGTGATCGGGTTCACCGAAGTCGTCATTGATCTCGTCATAGACGGGAAGCAGTACCGGCGTCAGGGAAAGGGTTCGCAACGGGCCGTCAAAACTCTTGATCCAGGAGACCGAGGTGAGGATGAACCCTTCCAGATTCAGCTCGGGATCATCCGGGTCCTTCGGTCGGTCGAAGAAGGCGACGGGATTCCAGGCATACCCCGTCCCCCAGCGCAGGCTCTTCTTTCCCGCCTCCAGGGTCAGGCTCGGGGAGGGTTTGAGCGAAAAGTAGCCGTCATAGAAGGTCGTCCGGAAGGTCTCACCCCGGTAAGAGTTTTGGTAGTCGCTGTTGATGCGAACAAAAGCCCGGCCGATCCCCTTTTCCAGGCTCCCCTCGATCTGCAGCTTGCCGTTGTATTCGGGCGTTGTCTGCCCCTCGTCACGATCGTAAAAGCGCAGACGATAGAGGGCGGCATCGCGGCCGAGACCGAACAGCACCGGCCGCACCTCTGCGTAGCCGCCGAGATGGTAGGGCTTTTTCTCGAACTCGGCGACGTCGAAACTGAATTCCTCGGCTTGGGCGCAGGTACTGACGAGCCGGAAGGCTAAGGTCAAAAGCCAGAAGCAAACTTTTAATTTACAGAGATGAAGGGGATAAAAGCGATAAGAACGATCTTGTTTATGGCGTCTTATCCTGTTCATCCCCTACATCCTCTTTATCCCTGTTGATTCGAATTGGTTTTGAGTTGTATTTCTGCTTATCGCAAGGACTCCAGATTCGGCATGAAGGTCTGTGTAAAGACCTCGTCTGTCAACGTTCTCTCCTTTATCCCGGCGAAGATCATCACCGAGCGGTACCCCTGGTAGAGAGGGCTGTCGGTTTCGATCACCGAGGGCCGGACGATGCCGCCACCGAAATCCTTGATCTCCTTGAAGTGGATGGTTTTGATCAGCATGTCTGCCTCGGTGAGGCATTCAATGCGGGTCGGCAACAGTTTTTTCTGGTCCGCCCACAACCGGATGCGGTCATAGGCGACCGTCTTCGTCTTTGCCTTGAGGTGCAGCAGGTATTGGTCACCCGCCTCCTCCACCCTCTCCACGCTGTATTCGGCCGCATAATCGAGTTGCAGGATGTCGCTGTTGTTAAAGACACCGCCGACCACCGACTGCAGGCTGGTGATGCGGATCGGCTTGCCGATCCCCGGAATGTAGAGCCACATGTTCTCACCGAGACGCAGAGTGGAGCGTCCCTTTTCGCTCGCCGGTGAAATGAACAGGGCCGCCACCTTGTCGAACCCCTTCTTCACGCTGAACAGGACGTACTCCTTCGTCCGGCCATCGGGCTCGATGTTGATGAGCTTGCGGTAGGACTCGTACGATTCGGGATTGAGATTGCGGTCGATCTGCCGCAGCAGCGCTTCCCCATCCAGGGCGTGGGCCGGGAGGGGGAAGAAGAGGACGATGGCCAGGACCAGGTTGATGACTTTACGCATCTGCTCCCCCTATTTCTTCAAAGCCTGCTTCACGGCATCGGCGGCGCTCCCCTTGAATTCCAGATAACGCATCCCTTCAGCCTGCAAGGCACCGACCATTTTCGGGCCGAAGGCCCCGGCAATAACGTCAGTCACACCCTTGCCGGCGAGGAATTGGACAGCCTTTGACCCAGCTCCACCCGACGCATCTCTATGCGGATTAGCCAAGACTTCGACCAACGTTCCCTGACCGTCGAACAGCAGGAAATACGGGCAGCGCGCCGCGACGGCGCTGACCTGGGCAGATGGCGTGTTACCTTCGGCGGCCACGGCGATCTTCGCCGGATCGGCGGCAAAAGCTGTGAATGTGAAGAAAACCATAAGCACCAGAGCCAGAAAAATACCGATGGACTTTTTCATCACGAATCTCCTTATGTTCACCTCTGGTTTCTGAGGTGTCGGTTCGATGCATGTGTGCCCTAAAATAATCGAAAACCGAATTTACAGGGATGAAGGGGATGCAGTGGATAAGGGCATTAGAAAACTTCTCCATATTCTCGAGTATATCCACTGTATCCTTGTTAGAGAATTTTTCTGCTTCCGATTACGCTGAATAGTTGCGATTTGCTGTTCTTAAACCATCGGCTACACGTGTCGCAGTGCCTTGATCGGCTCCATCCTCGAAGCCTTGAAGGCCGGTTGCAGGCTGGCGACGACGGCGATGATGATCACGATGACCGACAGCACGAAGACGTCGACCGGATCGAGGCTCACCTGCAGCAGCAGGTCCTTCTGCCGGCCGAAGTCGTAGGTGATGTGTGAAGCATTGAGCACGAAGATGATAAGGGCGCCGACTATATTGCCCAGTATCGCGCCGGCGACGCCGAGGCTCAGCCCTTCGAGCAGAAACAGGGACAGTATGCGGCCGGGTGGCGTGCCGATGGCGGCGATGGTGCCGATTTCCCGAATCCGTTCATAAACGGCCATGATCATCACGTTCATGATGCTCACCAATACGATGGCGATGAGCATAAGCTTCATGAAGAATGTCATGACATCGATCATCCGGGCGATGTTGTAAAAGGGGGAGAGCTTCTCCCAGGTATGCAGCTCGAAGATCGGCTTCTCTTGCTGATTCAGCTCCTGTTCGAGAAGGCCAGTGAGTCGTTCGCTCACGACGCCGAGTCGGCCGAAATCGTGCAGCCTGATAGCGACCTCGCTGATCTCCATCCCCTCCATCCGCAGTACCTCGGCGGCATCCTCGATGGTGATGTAGCCGTCCCGCCCTCCCGGTCCGGAGACACTTTCAAGGACGCCGGCGACCTTGAACTGCTTGCCGTTGACCGAGCCGTCCTGGTTGGTGGCGACGATGACCACGGTATCACCGATTTTCACCTTCATCCCCCGGGCAAGCAGTTCCGGAATCCAGATATCCCCCCGCGCCAGAGTCTTGTCACCTTCGAGAACCCGGCCAGGGAGAAGGGAGACGGTCTGGAATTCCCTCTCGGGATCGATGCCGTTCAGGCGGATGTTGGTCGTCTCAACGAAGGTGCTGAACATGGCTCCGAACTTGATCCGCGGCGAGTATGCGGCGATTTCGGACTGAGCGTCCAGCACCTTTTCGAGCCGGCCGATGGCTCCGGCCTTGAGGTTGAGGTTCAGGGGGAGGTTGTCGATGGAGGCGACGTACCCCTTGCGGTGCACCTGCAGATGGCCGAGCATGGAGTCGGTGTTCTGGGCGATCATCAGTCTCTTGAACGAACCCGTCACCGAGACGAAGACCAGCACGAAGACGACGCCGAGAGTGATGAGCGAGGTGGTCAGCAGGGTCCGCCGCTTGTAGCGCAGCAGGTTGCGCACGGCGATCTTCAGCAGTTTACCCATGGTTCACCTCCCCCTTCACCTGCGTGTCGACCAGCCTGCCGTCCTCCAGGGTGAAAATGGTCTCCGCCTCGCCGACGATCTTCGGGTCGTGGGTGGAGAAGATGAAGGTCGTGCCGAAGCTGTCGCGCATCCGCTTCATCAGCTCGATCACCTGGTAGGCGGTGGCGTGGTCGAGGTTCGCGGTCGGCTCGTCGGCCAGCACCAGCGCCGGGTTGGTCACCAGCGCCCTGGCCACCGCCACCCGCTGCTTCTGGCCGCCGGAAATCTGGCCTGGAAATTTGTCCTTCTGCTCGCTCATGCCGACCGCCTCCAGCAACGCCAGGACCCGCTCGGAGCGCTGCCGTGCCGGAACGTCCTGGACCATGAGCAGGGGGTACTCGATGTTCTCGTAGACGGTGAGAACCGGGATCAGGTTGAAGTCCTGAAAGATGAAACCGAGCTTCTCCCCCCGGAAGGCTGCACCTTGCCGGCGGTCGAGGCTGGAGACATCAACGCCGGCCACCGTCAGCTTCCCCTCGCTCGGCTTGTCCAGGCAGCCGATGAGGTTGAGCAGGGTGGTCTTGCCGCTCCCCGACGGCCCGACGAAGGAGACGAAGGCACCGGGCTCGATGGCGAAGCTCACCCCTTTGAGGGCGTTGATCTGGACTTCTCCGACCTGATAGGTTTTGTGCACATTTTCGGCCACGATGAGCTGCATGGGCCTCTCCCTGATATCCGCAAAAAAGCCCCACTGACCGGCAGTGGAGCTCAATGATAACTATCGTCTGTACTCTTCGATCAGTGTTCCGATAATCCCGGTAAACGCCTTCTGGTCGGGAAAACTGATCGACTCCGACGGACAGAGCCGCCCGCAGGTGCTGCACTCGACGACACAGTTATAGGGGTTGCGCACGTCGGAGAGGACACCGGAGATGTCCATTTTGGTGAAGCTTGGGCAGGTTCCCTGACAGTCGCAGAGAATGAAGCCTTTCTTGCCATTCATGATTGCCTTCCCGTGTTTATCCTGCTCTTCAAGCCTTTACAGCGGTGCCGTGTAGATCAGCCACACGCCGGCGACTATAACAAGAATACCGCAGATTTTCTTGAGGATGATGGCGCCTTTCGATTTTTCGTTCCAGTCGAGATAGTGCTGGACCTTTTCGGTAAAGGTACCGGCAAAGACAATCACTGCACAATGACCCAGTCCATAAGCCAGCAACAGCAGCGCTGCGTAGAACACGCTGTTGGCTGCTTCAGCAAAGGCCACGCCAAGCACTGGTCCCATAAAGGCAAAGGTACAGGGACCGAGTGCAATACCGAAGATCAGGCCGAGTGACAATGCCGCCCACAACCCCTTGCGCCGCATGCCGATCTGGCCCGGCCCCGACCAGGGCATTGGCACCAGCCCCAGCAGATGCAGGCCGAAGAGGAGAAAGATACCGGCCACCAGCCAGTTGCCCCAGGGGCCTAGGTCGCCCAGCATGCGCCCGGCCAAGGCGGTGAGCAGTCCGATCAGGGCAATGGAGCACAGGATGCCAATGGCAAACAGGTTGGAAATGATAAACGCCCGCCGGATGCTCATCTGCCCCTGTCCGTCGATAAAACCGACGATCAGCGGAATGCTGGCCAGATGGCAGGGGGAGAGCAGAATACTCAACACCCCCCAGCCGGCAGCAGCACTCAGGGCAAGCACGGGAGCCCCACTGACGGCCTGGCTTAAAACAGTGAAGAGTTGTTCGATCATCAGATCTTGTCCTTGAAATTGAAGCCGAGTTCTCGCCACTTGCCAAGAATATCCTCACGACCATAAAAACCGGTATGACGATATAGCTCGCTGCCGTCGGGAGCGTAAAAAATCTGCGTCGGAATCATCTGCACACGGTATTTGGCCGCCTCGTCCCGGTACTTCCAGACGTCGACAAACACAACCTCAAGCTGCCCGGTGTAATCCTCTCGCAACTGATCGAGGATCGGCGCCATTTTGATGCAGGGGATGCACTTGTCGGCACCGACGTCGACCAGTCTGGGCAGATTCTGATCGGTTGTTGGTCCGCTCTCGGCAATAGTCACCGACTCCGCTTGATTGCAGGCACTCAGCGCCAGCAACAAAACCAGACCGAAGACTATACAGCGCGACGTGATGGACCGAAAATATGTCACATTCATGCTTATTCTCCTCCTGCCAACCTCAACAGCTTCATGACCTGGTCCGGCTTGAGCAGCTTGCCCTGGGAGACCAACTGGCCATCGATGGCCAGCCCCGGCGTCGTCATGCAGCCAAATTTCATAATATCATTGAGGTTCGTGACTTTTTCAATCGCCACGTCCTCACCAAGAGCAACGGCTGCTTCCCTGGTATTCTTCTCCAGCTCGCTGCACTTGTTACAGCCCGTACCAAGTATCTGGATTTTTTTCATCACGTCCTCCTGTGGTTTTGGTCAGATTTTGTAGGGGCAGGCCTTGCGCCTGCCCAAGGCACCCGCAAGGGGCGCCCCTACATGTAACAGTCGTTAAAACAGTGCTCCGTAAATCAGGCCGGAGAGCGTTGCCATGACGATCACCAGCACAACAAACACCACGGTCTTCTTGGTGCCCATCACCGAGCGGATCACCAGCATGTTCGGCAGACTCAAGGCCGGACCCGCCAGCAGCAGGGCCAGCGCCGGGCCCTTGCCCATGCCGGCACCGATCAGTCCCTGCAGAATCGGCACTTCGGTCAAGGTGGCAAAATACATGAAGGCACCGACCACCGCGGCAAACAGGTTGGCCCACAGGGAGTTGCCCCCAACCAGTCCGGCGATCCAGCTTGAGGGTATCAGCCCTTCGTTGCCTGGACGCCCGAGCAGCGCCCCGGCAATGAGCACGCCGATTAGCAGCAGGGGCAGAATCTTTTTGGCGAAATCCCAGCTGGTGGCAAACCATTCACGCAGTTCCCCATCATCATCCTTGCTGGTGGCGGTCAGGGTCGAGAGGCCAAGGGCTCCAACGACAAAGGGCAGCAGCGGATAATCCGGCACAGCCAGAGCCAGCACCATTACCGGCGAAGCAACAATGAGCATGCGCCACTTGCCGACGTTGAACCAGGCGACCAGAATTGCCGCCAGGGCAAGGGCAAAGAAGGCGGTGAGGTTCCACTTCGCCGTGTAAATGACCGCCCATAGACCGGTATCGCCTGTTGGACTTCCCCAGTTGGCGAAGATCAGGATGCCGATCATCGAACCGAAGTACAAAGCGTTCTGCCAGAGAGGCCTGCTCACCTCCGGCTCGGGCATGCCGGCGGCCGCCTCGATTTTCTCCGCCTCATCCCTGCGGAAGATGAAGTGCATGGCCAGACCGATGACCACGGCAAAGACAATAGCGCCCGCCGCTCGTGCGATTCCCATCTCGGGGCCGAGTACGGCGCCGGTCAGGACGATGGCCAGGATGTTGATGGCTGGACCGGAATAAAGAAAAGCACTGGCCGGACCGAGGCCCGCACCCATGCGGTAGATACCAGCAAACAGCGGCAGGATAGTGCAGGAGCAGACCGCCAGGATCGTTCCCGACACGGAGGCGACGCCGTAGGCCACGCCTTTATGAGCTTTGGGTCCCAGATACTTCATCACCGCTGCCTGGCTGACGAACACTCCGACCGCACCGGCGATGAAAAAGGCGGGAACCAGGCAGAGCAGCACATGCTCCCGGGCGTACCAGCGGGCGAGATGCAGCGCTTCCCACAGACTTTGCGGCAGATGCATCTGCTGCTGCAGCCACTCCAGCGGCAGATAATAGATGGCGAGGAAAAGGGCAATGATCATGACGAGCGGCTGGCGCTCAGCTTTCCAGTTCATGGCTGAATCCCTGTTCAATTGGTCATTTGGCCTAATGGCCAATTTTCTTGATAAAAAAAGCTACTTGCCAACCACCGCAAGATAAGCCGCCTGATCCTTCGCCCGGGATTCAAGCACAGACTCGACGCAGCCGAAAAAATTGAGAATGCAGGGCACGCGCAAACGGTAGAAGACCTGGTTGCCCCGCTTGTCGTCAAGCACGATGCCGGCCTGCCTGAGTACGGTGAGATGTTTCGAAACAGTGGAGATATCGGCGCCGATCATGGCTGTCAGGTCACAGACACACTGCTCGCCCTTCTCCAATTCCTCAATGATGAACAACCGGGTCGGGTGAGCCATGGCCTTGAGGACTCGCGCCCGGGCATCAAGATGATTTTTGCGTTGTTGATCCATACTAATCTCCTTGGTTATTTGGCATTATAGCCAAGCGAATAAATATGTCAATATTTTGTTGCAATGCCTCGGTAAATTTCTATAATTAGCGCTATGCATGAAGCGCACAACGAAAAGCTTAAAGCCGCTGGCTTAACAGACATCACAGGCGTCCTCCTTGCCGGGGGGAAAAGCCTGCGCATGGGCTACGACAAGGCTCGCATCGAAATTGCAGGACAAACCCTGGTTTCCCGATCGTTCGATCTGCTGCGCCGATATTTTACAAAAGTCCTGATCGCCGGGGACCGCCCTGACCTGGCCCAGCCTGGCATCCCAGCCATTCCGGACATCTACCCGGGCAGCGCCCTGGGCGGGCTCTATACAGGGCTGCTCTCGGCACAAACAGACTGGATTTTTGTCGCTCCATGCGACATGCCCTACCCGGACCACCGCATACTTGAATTGTTGCTTGCGCATCGTAACGGATTTGATGCTGTTGTACCACGTACACCGCATGGTTATGAACCGGTGTTCGCTCTCTACCACAAGAACTGCCTGACGCAGATGGAGGACATGCTGCGTCATGGCCAGTTGCGCATCTATGATTTTTACCAACGCATCGCAATTCGCTTCCTTGACTGGCAGGAACTTCCGGACGACTGGGAACGCTCTTTATTGAATGTCAACACGCCGCATGAACTGGCCCGGCTCAGAGAGAAACAACCATGACTATTCCTGTCGTCTCGATTGTCGCCAAAAGTGGCACCGGCAAGACCACCCTGCTGGAGAAACTGATCGCCGAACTGAAACGGCGCGGCTACAAGGTGGCCATCATTAAGCACGATGCGCACCGTTTCGACATCGATCATGAAGGCAAGGATTCCTGGAGACTGTCCCGGGCCGGGGCCGACACCATGCTGATCACCTCGCCGGATAAACTCGCCATGATTAAACAGTACCTGCCAGAGCAGGAGCCAAATCTGGCTGAAAGCGTTGCGCTCTATTGTCAGGATGTCGATATCGTACTGACAGAAGGTTTCAAGAAGAGTGTCATGCCGAAGATTGAAGTTCATCGGCGTGCGCGCAGCGAGAAGCTCCTCTGCCGCGATGAGGAGCTTGATTCAGCCCTGATTGCCGTTGCCTCAGACAGTTGTCTGCAGATCGATGTGCCGCTCTTTGACATCAATGATGCACAAGGCCTTTGCGACCTGATCGTGGAACGGTATCTGAGGTGACAGGCTTTCGGGTCCGCAGCAAAACCTGGCTGGAGGTCAACGGCAAGCCTTTCCTTGGCGATGGACGCTTGCGCCTGTTGATGGCTGTGCAGCGCAATGGCTCCATCAACGCCGCAGCCAAAGACCTCGGCATCTCGTATCGCAAGGCATGGGCACAGTTGCAGGCGTTGGAGGAGATCTCTCCCATGCCGCTTTTGGAGCGTCGCACCGGCGGTCGTGGTGGTGGAGAAACACGACTGACGGCGCAGGCCGTCGAACTGATTGAGCGCTTCGAAATATTGCGTCATCAGGTCAATCAGCAAGCGGACCGTCTCTATAAAGAATGTTTTTCTGAAGAAGGGTCAGATTTTGATGCGTAGCATTTTCTTCCTCAGCCTCATGCTGTTCATCGTTGCGCCGTCATCGGCCAGTACAACCCAACCGATTCTGGTTTTTGCCGGTTCCGCATCACAACCGCCACTCGAAGAAGCCGCCAGGAAATTTGAAGAAGAATCCGGTATCGCGATCATTCTTCATATGGGTGGCTCCGGGACCATGCTCAGCCAGATACAACTGACCGGCCAGGGCGACCTCTACATTCCGGGTTCGCCTGATTACATGGAGAAGGCAAAAGCATTCGGCCTCGTAGACAATGAGACGACAATCATCGCCTACCTGATTCCGGCACTCATCGTTGCCAAAGGCAATCCACACCAGATTACCGGGTTGCAGGACCTGGTCAGGCAGGGATTACGGGTCGGGCTTGCGGATCCTGACGGGGTATGCGTCGGCCTCTACGCAATCGAGATCCTTGAAGCCAACGACTTAACGGACCGGGTCCGCCCCAACCTGCGCGGCATGGTCGAAAGTTGTGCCAAGGCTGCGGCGATGATCCCCCTCAATCTGGTGGATGTGGTGCTCGGCTGGCGTGAATTCGCCTCATGGAATCCTGCAGCCATGGAGGCTGTCCTGCTCAACCCGGAAGAACTTCCTCGCCTGGCGTATATCCCGTCTGCCGTACTGAAACATGCGAAAAACCGGCGAGGAGCGGAAGCGTTCATTACCTTCCTGAATTCCAGTGAAGGACAGGCGATCTTCCGGAAGTGGGGTTACTTGACTGATGAAAGTGCGGCCCGTAAGTTTGCACCCCAAGCAGGTATTGGCGGCCTCTATCAACGTCCGGAGGAGTGGTGATGAAGCAATGGGATGCTGCTTTCAAGTTTGCCGTGCTCCTGCCTTTGGCTGTACTCACCGGTTATTTTCTGCTGCTGGTCGGCAGCCAGTCGGCTTTTTTTAGTTTCTTCGGTTTTATCGAGCAGTTATCCCGAGCCGACATCCGTTCGGCAATCGCTCTGAGCCTGATTGCCGCGACCGTCAGCAGTGCTGTCGCTGTTGGCATAGCGATTCCGTCAGCATATGCCCTGGCCCGCATTGATTTCCCCGGCAAGCGCCTGATCGACACCTTTATCGACCTGCCGATGGTGCTCACCCCGATTGCCCTTGGCACCTTGATCCTCATGTCCTGGAATACAGCAATCGGAAGAATGCTTGCCGGCTTCGGCCTGACGATTCCCTTTACCCTGGCCGGCGTCATCCTCGCCCAGTTTACAGTCGTAGTCGCCATCAGCGTGCGCATGCTTAAAGCGACTTTTGAGCAGATCAATCCACGCCAGGAACAGGTTGCTCGGCTGCTCGGATGCTCGGCTTTCGGCAGTTTTATCCATGTGACCCTGCCGTTAGCCAGGCGCGGTATCCTTGCGGCGATCATCCTGACCTGGGCCCGCGCCGTTGGCGAGTTCGGCGCCACGGTCATGGTGGCCGGCACCGCCAGAGGACAGACCGCGACTTTGCCGAGCAGCATCTACCTCGCCATGTCGATGGCCGATCTGCCGCAGGCCGTTACCCTGGTCGTGATCCTGATCGGCATCGCACTGCTGGTGCTGTTCGGGGTTCGCATGGTTTTGGAGCCACAGACATGATCCGGGTGCAGCAGCTCATTGCAAAACGGGGCAACTTCACCTTGGGGCCGATTGATCTCGACCTCGGCAACAGTTCCTATCTGACCATTCTTGGCCCATCAGGTTCAGGCAAGACGCTTTTTCTGGAAACCTGTATGGGGTTGGTAGCACCGAGCGACGGGCAGGTCTGGCTGGATGGACAGGAGGTCACAAAAATCGCTCCCGAACGTCGCCATATCTCTTACTTACCACAGGATCTGGCACTTTTCCCGCATCTCAATGTTCGCGAGAATATTCTTTTTGGAGCGAGACGCCGCCAACTGGACATGACCCGGGTTGAATCACGGCTCACCAGCCTTCTCGATCTGCTGGCCCTTCACAGTGTCATAGACCGCAATGACGTGGCCACCCTCTCGGGCGGAGAGAAGCAACGTGTAGCACTTGCCCGAGCCCTACTGCCGGAACCTCGCCTGCTTTTCCTCGATGAACCTTTTTCGGCCCTGGACGCGACGATCAAGCGACAACTCCAGGTGAAACTGCGTGAGATCAACCAGCAGTTGGGGGTTACCATCCTCCACGTGACACATGACCAGGAGGAAGCCTTCATGCTCGGCGAACAGATCGCCGTAGTCATCAGTGGGCAACTCAGACAGGTTGGCGCCCGTGATGACATTTACTATCGACCGGCCACTCTTGATGTCGCGCGGTTTCTGCGCAACCAGAACATTTTTGATCTGACCGTCCAGGACGTTCTTCCGGATGGATCGTTACAACTCGGCGACGACCTCAATCTGTATGCTCCCGGACATGCAGGAGCGCAGAGGGGCCAAAAGCTCGCCACCGGTATCCGCTCTGAGGAAGTGATCGTCATCCGGCCAAACAAGCCGATTGGCCCGGAGCTTGAGGACAACCTGTTTCACGCCACGGTCGACGACATTCTTGTGTTCGGCGGCACGCATACACTGTGTGTCAAGCTCCATAACAGTGATGTCACCGTCGATGTCGAACTGCCGAACTGCGCCATGCGTGATCTGGGTTACAGCGTAGGCGATACCCTGAGAGTCTGTCTGCGCAAACGCAGTCTCTGGACCATACCACTGGATGGGAGCGCACTTTCACGAGAGGATCAGAATGATCAGTTACGATGACGCCCTGCAGCGGATCATGGATTCGGTGACCCCTTTGCCGCCCATCCATGTTCTTCTGGACGACGCGCCAGGACACGTTCTGGCCTTGCCGGCAAAGTCCCGTTGGGATATGCCACGGTTCGACAATTCGGCTATGGACGGTTTTGCCCTCGCCGGTCTGCCCGAAAAGACTGATGTGGGGCTTGCAATCGTCGGTGCCTCTTACGCAGGGCACCCTTTCCCTGGCAAACTTTACCCGGGACAAGCGGTCCACATCACCACCGGTGCTCAACTGCCTCCGGGTGCCGATACAGTCATTCCCCTCGAACAGGCCCAGCAAAAAGGCGACTGTGTTTACCTGATCGAGAGGGCAGAAGTTGGGCAGCATGTGCGTTACCGCGGAGAGGAGTATTGCAGCCGTGACGTCCTGCTTGATGTGGGAGCACGGTTGCGTGCCGGCGACGTTGCATTGCTGGCAAGCGCCGGCATCGAATATGTTACCGTTTTTCCGCGACCGCGGGTCGCCGTGATCTCAACCGGTGATGAACTGGTGGAACTCGGTCAGGATCCCGGTCCCGACAAAATCATCAATTCGAACTTGCACCTCCTGAAAACCCGCTTATCGGAATGCGGATGCATCCCCATCTGTCTCGGCATCGGTGCCGATGATCCCGGCACGCTGGATCAGCTCTTTGATCAGGCACTTTCTGCTGATGTCATCATCTCCACCGGTGGTGTTTCGGTTGGTGTAAAAGACCATGTCCAGGCTGCGCTCGAAAAACGCGATTTCAGGAAAGTCTTCTGGAAGGTTGCCATCAAACCCGGGAAACCTGTGCTTTTCGGCATGCTTGAGAGTAAACCTTGCTTCGGTCTGCCCGGGAACCCTGCGGCAACGGCAGCAACCTTCGAACTATTCGTCAAACCGGCACTCAAGAGGCTGGCCGGAGAGACTGATATCCTTCCAGAAAGACGCAGGGCAATCTTGACCAGCGAGGTCATGGGGGGCGGCGAGCGCCAGACGTTTCTCTGGTGCCGTCTCAAATGGCAAGAGCGTGCTTACATCGTCACACTCTCTCAATGTCAAGGGTCTGGCCAGAATCGTGGTTTGAGTACCGCAAATGCTCTCCTCTCTGTGCCTGTAGGCGTCGAGAAACTAGGGGCGGGAGAGGACGTCGAGGTCTTGCTATTGTAGCTGAGTTTTCGTCCGGAAATGATTTTTTTGCCACTGACCCAGGCAGACAACGGTAACACCTTCTTTCGCACAAAACCTTTGAGATCCGGCAGTTAAAGTATAAAGGCCCATCGAGTTTGATGGGCCTTACGTTATTCGTCACGCAAAATTATTAATGTCTGCAATAGATAGATTCGTTACTGTTCGTTGGCAATCGTCTCTGTCTCAGTCATGCCCTGGATCAATACGTCGGCACCAATTGTTGCGGCATGCCGCACCAAACTGTCGGCACGCTCACCGTCATGCTCCCTGAACGCCTGAATCATGTTGCGATGATCTTCTACAGAAACCTCCATACGGCCCGGCTGTGAAAGCGATGCCAGGCGCAGGCGTTTGAACTTCATGACCAGCTGATTGATCATATCGCAAAGCTTCTCATTACCGGCTGCCCTGATGAAAACTTCATGGAACTCGTTGTGCACACGGAAGAAGCTCTTCACGTCACCTTCGTCGGCAATCTTCTGCAGGCGCTCATTGATCGATTCAAGGCGTTCTAAATCTTTTTCGGTGAGTTTTTCAGCGGCCATCCTCGCGGCAAAACCCTCAAGGATAATCTTGATCGCATAAAATTCCTTGATATCCCGCTCGGACAACGATGCGACAACAGCACCCTTTCGCGGGACCACGTGCAGATAGCCTTCCGATTCAAGCTGTCGAAAAGCCTCCCTGATCGGTGTCCGGCTGATACCGAAGCGTTCTGCCAGGTCCGGTTCCGAAACACGCTCGCCCGGTTTCATGGTACCCTTCAGGATAGCATCCCGAATCGTTTCCAAAATCTTTTCACGTAAGGTCTGGTGTCGTTCTATTTGTTTTCTGCGCACAGGGAAACTCCGTTTTATCAGGCTTCGGCAAATTGTATACAGTATACACTGAATGTCAAGCATTTTCTCACTCTGATCTGGAGCTAAACAGCTTAACTGCTTGCCTTTTAACCTTTGCGTGATTATCATCAATCCCGTATTTATAAAGGATATTTCATGTCTTCATTTGACATTGCAGCAGGCTGAAATGTCAAATGAAGACCGGCAACGCGAAACACTTGGGAGGAAGAAATTGGAAAACCCGATCGAGGCAATTGCCACCGCTGCCGATTCCAGGGTGGACGGTAAGGCGACGACTGATTCAGGTATACGGCAAAACCCGGGGATCAGTGATACTGCAGGTTATCAACTATGAATCACCCTCACTTGGGAGCCCACATCCCATGGGCACAGATCGGCAGCGCTCTCGAAACAGTGCTTGATGCCAACCTGGTCCCTGAAATTGCCATCAAAGGCCCGGAACTGGATCTTCTCGATGAAGTTCTCCTGGAAGAAGTCGTACAAACGCTTGCCAAAGCCGGGGTCAGGCCAAGTGTTCACGCGCCCTTTTTCGATCTCAACCCCGGAGCTCTTGATCCTCTTATACGTCAGGTGACTTACCAACGTCTCAGCCAGTCGTTATACGTTGCCAGCCGTTTGAACGCCCACCTGATGGTCATTCACCCTGGTGTCGACAAGTGGCGTTACCCGAATCTTGAGCAGAATTGGCTTACGCTTGCCAAAGAATTTTTCCCGCCCCTTATTGAGCAGGCGTCTGCTTGCGGTTGCCGCTTGGCGATTGAGAATATTTATGAGGAAACACCGGATTTGCTGGTTCAACTGGTGGAAGAGATTGACTCGGAATGGTTCGGACACTGTTTTGACGCCGGCCACTGGCATTTGTTCGGCAAGCGTTCCATGGCCGAGTGGCTGGACGCGATCAGTCCACAGCTTTTTCATCTGCACCTGCACGACAATCGCGGCCTGGCTGATGAGCATCTTCCGGTTGGAGATGGAACAATCGATTTCAGGCCGCTGCTGCTCAAACTGGCCAAGCTGTCGTCTCTGCCCAGCATGACCCTTGAGGCACATAGCCCAGAGCACCTTAAGCGTTCTTTACAACAGGTAAAAACTTTATTCAGTTGAAGCAAAAAGGGCGGCTCTTTCGAGCCGCCCTTTGAACTTTGAACTTTGCAATATGTATCAGGATCAGTGGTGGGTCTTTCCTGCGACCTGGACGCGGATCAGAGCCCGCTCCAGTGCTGCCTCCATGATCTTAAACTGCTTGTCTTCACTGGTCAGACCCTTAAGAGCCTCTTCAGCGCGTGCAAGAGCGGCCTTGGCACGTTCCATGTCAATCTGGTCGGCAGGTTCAGCGGTTTCGACCAAGACTGTCATAACGTTGTCTTCAACTTCCACATAGCCCCAGTTGACAGCAACCTGAAAGGATTCATTGCCTTTTTTATAAGTCAATACGCCGACCTTCAAGGTTGTCAGCAGGGAAGTATGGTCGGGCAACACACCGAATTCACCGATGCTGCCGGGAGCAGTCACTTCGTCGACCTCTTCCGACAACACGCGTTTGTAGGGTGTAACCAATTCCAATTTAAGCTTTTCAGCCATGCTTGTTGATTCCTTTATGCCGGAATTTTCTGATTAAGCAGCCAGTTGCTTGGCTTTTTCCAGAGCCTCTTCCATGGTACCAACCAAGTAGAAAGCCTGTTCCGGGATATCGTCGTATTTGCCGTCAACCAGATCACGGAAACCCTTGATGGTGTCCTTCAGTTCCACGTACTTGCCCGGAGCACCAGTGAAGGTTTCGGCGACGAAGAATGGTTGAGAGAGGAAACGCTGGATCTTGCGGGCGCGAGAAACAGCCAGCTTGTCATCTTCGGAGAGCTCGTCCATGCCGAGAATCGCAATGATATCCTGCAGATCCTTGTAGCGTTGCAGGACAAACTGCACATCACGAGCGCATTTGTAATGTTCTTCGCCGACGACCTGCGGATCGAGAATCCTGCTGGTGGAGTCGAGAGGATCAACCGCAGGGTAGATACCGAGCTCAGCGATCTGACGGGAGAGAACCGTGGTTGCATCAAGGTGAGCAAACGCGGTTGCCGGTGCAGGGTCAGTCAAGTCGTCAGCAGGCACATAAATGGCCTGAACCGAGGTGATAGAACCTTTACTGGTTGTAGTGATGCGTTCCTGCAGCTCACCCATTTCGGTTGCCAAAGTCGGCTGGTAACCAACGGCTGAAGGAATACGGCCAAGCAAAGCCGAGACCTCGGAGCCGGCCTGGGTAAAGCGGAAGATATTGTCAACAAAGAGGAGTACGTCCTGACCTTCTTCGTCGCGGAAATATTCCGCAACCGTCAGTGCCGAGAGGGCTACACGGGCACGGGCGCCCGGCGGCTCGTTCATCTGGCCATAGATCAGGGCCGCCTTGTCGAGAACACCGGAATCCTTCATCTCATGCCAGAGGTCGTTGCCTTCACGGGTACGCTCACCAACACCGGCGAATACCGAGTAACCACCATGCTGCTTGGCGATATTGTGGATCAGTTCCATGATCAGAACGGTTTTGCCGACACCAGCACCACCGAACAGGCCGATCTTTCCGCCACGGGCGTAGGGAGCCAGCAGATCGACGACTTTAATACCGGTCTCAAATGCTTCAACCGTGGTCGATTGCTCGATGAATTCCGGAGCCGGACGGTGGATTTCCCATTCGGTTTCTGCACCGATCGGACCAGCTTCGTCAACTGGCTCACCAATCACGTTCATGATCCGACCAAGAGTCTTGGGACCGACCGGCATAACTATCTGTTTGCCGGTATCGAGTACCTCCTGACCGCGAACCAGACCATCAGTGGCGTCCATAGCGATCGTTCGTACGGTATTTTCACCCAAGTGCTGGGATACTTCCAGAACCAGGTTCCACTCCCGATCGTCTATAGACGGGTTGGACACCCTGAGCGCGAAATAGATCTCGGGAAGTTTGCCGGCTTCAAATTCGACGTCGACAACCGGGCCGATGACCTGCGTGATGCGTCCTTTATTCATGGTGAACAGTTCCTCCATTCTTCCCACCCGGTTCCGGGTGGTATGTTCTCTAATAATCGCTGGAAACTTACTTGATCGATTCAGCGCCGGAGATAATCTCCATCAGTTCCTTGGTAATGGAGGCCTGACGAGCACGATTGTACTGCAGGGTCAGCTTGCCGATCATTTCCGAGGCATTCTTGCTGGCACTGTCCATAGCTGTCATCCGGGCACCGTGTTCCGAAGCAGCAGATTCGAGGAGTGAACGGAAGATTTGCACTTCGATGTGTTTCGGCAGGATCTGATCCAGCACCTCCCGGGCATTTGGCTCGAAGAGATACTCTGCAACATACTCACCCTCAGTCGCCTCTTTCGGCATGATCGGCAACAGCTGAGTCACCGTCTGCACCTGGGTCATAGCGCTCTGGAACGCGTTGTATACCAGAAAAACACTGTCGTATTCACCGCTGCGGTAGAGCTCGATGACTTCCTGACCGAGAAGAGCTCCGATCGGATATGTCACCGGTCCAGAACCGGCCAGATGCTCATGCACCTTGGTGATCACCATGCCAGCGCGCCTCTTGAGGTAATCACTGCCTTTACGTCCGGCGATTAATATCTCGTAGCTTTCAAAGCCATCTTTGTTTGCGCGAATAAACCGTTCAGCTGTTTTGGCTATATTGGTATTAAAGCCGCCACAGAGACCACGATCACCGGTGATCAGAACGACCAGGGCCTTGCCCTTGCCGCGTTCGGACAGTAGTGGATGGCTGTCGGCGTCTTCGCGTAGTGCCAGACTGGAGAGCACATCGTGCATCTTGTCCGCGTAAGGGCGGGCTGCTGTAACGGCATCTTGTGCACGTCGCAGCTTGGCCGCCGAAACCATTTTCATGGCCTTGGTAATCTGCTGCGTGTTCTTTACCGTGCCAATCCGTTTTTTAATGTCTTTAAGACTTGCCATCTGTATTACCCGATCGTTGCATGATTAAGCGACAAACTGGCCCTTGAACTCATCGAGAGCAGCCTTGATCTTCTCCTGCAGGTCGTCATCGATGGCTTTCTTGTCACGCAGCGTGTCAAGCACATCAGAATAACTGCTTTCCATAAAGGAAATCATTTCCTTCTCGTAACGCTGAACTGCATTCGCGGGATAGTCATCGACGTAGCCGTTGTTGACAGCAAAGATCGCTACCACCTGCTTATCGATAGTCAGCGGCTGATACTGGCCCTGCTTGAGGATCTCAACCAAACGGGCACCACGATTCAACTGGCGCTGCGTGGCGGCATCCAGATCGGAACCGAACTGGGCAAACGCTGCCATCTCGCGATACTGAGCGAGTGCCAGCCGCAAAGTGCCGGCGACCTGCTTCATGGCCTTGACCTGGGCAGAGCCACCGACTCGAGAAACCGAAAGTCCGACGTTGATTGCCGGGCGGACACCTGAGTAAAACAGGTCTGTCTCGAGAAAGATCTGGCCATCGGTGATCGAAATTACATTGGTCGGGATATAGGCGGAAACGTCGCCGGCCTGAGTCTCGATAATCGGCAGGGCGGTCAGGGAGCCGGCGCCTTCCGCATCATTGAGCTTGGCGGCACGCTCGAGCAGGCGGCTATGCAGATAGAAAACGTCTCCGGGGTAAGCTTCTCGACCCGGGGGACGACGCAGCAGCAGAGACAGCTGACGGTAGGCAACAGCCTGCTTGGAAAGGTCATCATAGATGATCAGGGCGTGCTTGCCGTTATCCCGGAAGTACTCACCCATGGTAACGCCGGTGTATGGAGAAATAAACTGCAGTGGTGCCGGCTCGGAAGCAGACGCGGACACGACGATGGTATAGTCCATTGCACCGTGATGCTTGAGCTTGTCGACAACCTGTGCCACCGTCGAGCGCTTCTGGCCGATGGCGACATAGATGCAGATCATGTTCTGACCTTTTTGGTTGATAATAGCGTCGATCGCAACTGCGGTTTTGCCGGTCTGACGGTCGCCGATGATCAGCTCACGCTGGCCACGGCCGATCGGAACCATGGAATCGATCGCTTTGAGACCGGTCTGCATCGGCTCATGAACCGATTTACGCTCAACAATACCGGGAGCCTTGATTTCAACCTTGCTGTAGGTCTCAGTTTCAATTGGGCCCTGGCCGTCGATCGGGATACCGATACCGTTGACCACGCGGCCAATCAGGGCATCGCCGACTGGAACCTGCACGATGCGTTCGGTGCGTTTAACCGTATCGCCTTCCTTGATGTGTTCGGAATCACCGAGGATCGCGGCACCGACGTTGTCTTCCTCAAGGTTCAGGACCATGCCCATAGTGTTGCCTGGGAATTCCAGCAACTCTCCGGCCATCGCTTTATCCAAACCATGGATACGGGCGATACCGTCACCAACGGAAATGATGGTTCCGGTTTCACTGACCTCTACTTCACGGCCGAAGCTTTCGATCTGCTTCTTGATAATTGCGCTTATTTCTTCTGCTCTGATTTGCATTGTTACGACCTCATCACCCTCTCGTTAAGGATTCTTCGATTCGTTTAAGTTGAGTTTTGACACTGCCGTCGAAGAGACGGCCACCGATTTCAGCCTGTAAACCGCCAATCAAGCTGGCATCGACTTCAACACTCACGGCAACCTGCTTGCCAGTTTGTTTTTCCAGACTGAGGGCGATCGCCTGCTGCTGAAGATCGTCCAGTTCGCTGGCAGCTGTTATTTTAGCTCTCAGGATACCGGACAGATCGTCCGCCTGGCGTTGATAATTTTCTTCAATCTGTCCGAGGTAGCAGAGCCGCCCTTTGCTCAGGAGAAGGCCGAGAAACTTGCCCATTCCTTCCGACAACTCGAGCACCTTGCAGAGATCCGCCAACATGGCTTCCTTCTTTTCCAGGGCCAGAGTGGGACTGTCGAGCAACTGACGTAACAACTCTTCCTTGGACAGGACTTCCTTGACCTTGGCCAACTCGTCGCCGTAGGCCACTACAGCCTTCTGTTCCACGCCGATCTCAACCAATGCCTTGGCGTACCGTCTGGTAAGGGCATTGACACTCAATGAAGTTCTCCCACTTTCTGCATATATTCATCGACCAGACGCTTCTGGTCATCTGCAGAAACCTGCTTTTTGAGCATGTCTTCAGCAAGTTCCACAGCCAGGCGTGCTGCTTCTTCGCGCAATTCGATGCGCGCTTTGGCAACGACACTGAAAGCCTTATTGTCGGCTTCCTTTTCTATTTTAACCGCCAGCTGTTTTGCGGCAGCCAGGATCTTTTCACGTTCCACCTCACCATCACGGCGAATCGCTTCGGTGAGGGTCGCAATCTCTTCCGTTGCCTTGGCAAGTTTTTCGCTGTATTCACGATGTTTGGCTTCAGCCGCTTCCTTGGCGGCCCGGGCATCGGCAAGGGTTTTCTCTATTTCATCGCGACGGGCCTTGAGCCCTTTGCGAATCGGCTTGGTTACAAAATAGGCGAGCAGACCAACCATCAGGATAAAGTTGAAACAACGGTAGAGAAAATCCTTGAGGATGACACCGCTGTCGGCATGACCATCGCCTGTCGCAGCAAAGACAACGGCAGGTGCCATCAACAAAATCAGCAAGAGAAAAGACATGTAAAGAAAAGATTTAACGTTTACATTGTGTTGCGTCATCAGACCGCCCTCCCGAGCACCTTGCCGGCAATCTCTTTGGCCAGAGCCTCGGTTTCATTGCGCAGGGCCTTGCGAGCGGCACCGGCCTCTACCTGAATCTGCTCCTTGATGGTCTGCAGCTTCTCAGCAGAGGCCTGATTTGCTCCACCCAGAATCCGGGCTTCTTCTTCCTGGGCCGTCTTACGCAGGGATGCACGTTCTTGTGCGCCTCGTAGCCGAGCTTCCTGAAGCTGTGCTTCATAGCGGACAATTTGTGCATGTACCTGCTCGTCAATATCCTGCACCTTCGCCCTGGAACCTTCAACAGCGTCCCTGCGCGCCTGCAAGGCGGCCCGCAACGGCTTGAAGAGCAGTGCATTGAGCACCGCCATCAGAATCATGAAATTGACAAACTGCAAAAGCAGTGTCCAGTCAAGCTTGATCAACGTCTTACCTCATTTAAAGTTCGTACCAAATCGGCACACAGTATACTGTATACAGCTGACAGGAGCCTGGAACGCTTCAACCATGGGGAAAAGCAGGAGACAACTATCACAGCATTTAGGTCATGTCAAGGCTCTTTTCATAAAAACTTACCACACAAAAGGGCCGAATAACCGTATGACAGAATCGGGGCGTGACTACTTTTTAATACCGAGCTCTATAGGCTTGGCGACAGGCGCATTCTCGCCGAGGGTCATAGTGATCGTACCGTTCAAAGTGACACCATCCTCAACTGACAGGGCCGGCGTCTCAATGGTGCCGTCAACCTTGGCCGGGGCCCGCAGCTCAACGCGCGACTTGGCCTTGATGTTGCCTTTGAAGCTGCCGCTCAAAATTAACGTGCCAACCTGTACATCCGCTTGAATGTCAGCACTCTCGCCAACAATCAAGGTGTCATGGGAGGTCACCTCTCCACGAAAAGCGCCATCCAGACGAACGATTTCATTAAATACCAGCTTGCCTTCAAATTGACTGCCGGGGCCAAGAAAAGCCTTGATTTCACCTTTTTCTATCGGAGTCTCTTTACGCATGAGTCCTTTTTCCTTCTTGCTGAACATGACTTGTATCCCTAGCAGTCTGTCGGCCTATACGGGCCGAAGCGAAAATTTGGATGTTTGAGAACAGGTTTTAGCTCGTTTGCAGGTTCATAGCCGTAGCTATGGATCTAAAAGGAGCTGAAATATGGGCCAAACAGCCGGATTTGCAGCCGGCGCATGGATAGTTCGACAGGCTGCTAGACAACATATGAAAGTTACGCACCAGAATTAATGAGCTATTTACCGCCCTTCAAAAATATCCAGCAGGCGCTCAAACTCTTCCGGCGAGTAATAACTTATTTCTATTTTACCGCCCTTGCCTCCGCGTGCCTGAGGCTGAATATTCACCTTGGTGCCAAGACAACGTTGCAGACGAGCGGCCAAATCTGCAAACTCCGGGTCAATCAGTGTTTTGCGCGGCACTTTCCCTTGACCACCTTTAAGCTTTTTGACCAGAGCTTCGGTCTGGCGCACGGAAAACTGTTTTTTAACAACCTGGTCGCGAGCATCCTTAATGCGTGCGGCACTTTCCAACGCCAGCAAGGCCCTGGCGTGCCCCATAGTCAGTTGACCGGTGATCACATCCTGTTGAATCGCCGCAGGCAACCGCAGAAGACGCAAAGCATTGGCGACCGTTGGCCGCTCACGACCAACCCGCCGGGCGACTTCGTCTTGAGAGAGGTCAAAGGTGCTCATCAGGTAGCGATAGGCCTCGGCTTCTTCAATCGGATTGAGATCTTCACGCTGAATGTTCTCAATCAGGGCCATCTCCAGGGCCCAATCTTCAGACACATCCTGAATAACAACCGGAATTTCCTTGAGACCAGCCTTTTGTGCCGCCCGCCAGCGTCGCTCTCCAGCAATAATCTGGTAATGATCGCCCGTGTGACGGACAACCAAAGGCTGGATCACACCCTTTTCACGGATCGATGCAACCAGCTCCGCCATCTTGGCGTCATTAAAGGTTTTACGCGGTTGCTGGTGATGCGGTTTAAGTTCTTCGACTGGACAGACGAAATACTTATGACGACCATCCTGGGAAGCCGAAGTCAAAAGAGCGCCGATACCCTTGCCTAATGCGGGAAGCTTAGCCATTCTTCTTGCTACTCCATACGAATGATTTCACGCGCCAGATCCAAATAAGCCGTAGCGCCCCGCGAAGAGATATCGTAGAGCAGGGCCGGCAAGCCGTGACTGGGCGCTTCAGAGAGGCGGACGTTACGCGGTATCATGGTTTCGAAGACCTGGCTGGTAAAATGTTTGCGAATTTCATCTCTGACCTGGTGGGACAGGTTGTTGCGGGCGTCAAACATCGTCAGCAGAATCCCGTGAATCATCAGACCCGGATTTAATTCCCGCTGGATCAGGCGCACCGTATTGATTAACTGGCTCAACCCTTCCATGGCGTAATACTCGCACTGCAGGGGAATCAGCACACTGTTGGCAGCCGTCAGGGCATTAATTGTCAGCAGGCCGAGCGAAGGAGGACAATCGATAAGAACGTAATCGTACTCGTCGGTCACTTCAGACAATGCTGTTTTTAACTTGTTCTCCCTTGCCAGGGCCGAGATAAGCTCAACTTCGGCACCGATCAGATCGGGATTGGCAGGCAGGAGGTGGAGAGGGTCGAGACCCGTGGTTTGCCGCACCGCGCTGACCAGAGCGGTACCAAGCAAGGTATGGTAGACCGTCTGCTGCATACGGTTGGGATCGACACCAACACCGCTGGTAGCATTGGCCTGGGGATCCAGATCCACCAACAAGGTTCGCTTTTCAGCAACAGCCAGAGATGCAGCGAGATTCACTGCTGTCGTGGTCTTGCCGACGCCGCCTTTTTGATTGGCGATCGCGATTACCTGGGCCATACCCTGATATCCCCTTAAAGGTGAAGTTTTTCGAGTCGCTCAGACTAACATACGCCTTTGGATCCGCAAAGGAAATTTGCCTGACAATGTTAAACCACCAGATGTTGACATGATCCCTAAAAAAAACACAAGATGTGGGGAAAACTCTCTAACGAATCAACTCAACCAAACAACGCTCAGCCCCCGAATCCGGCAGCCTCAGGTTATGTAAAAAGGCAGTCCATCCCTCCTCTTTCAGCTTGTCCTGCAGGACAAGAAACTCGCGACTCCCTTCGGGACCTTTCATAGCCACCAGGCGGCCGCCCGGCTTTATAAACGGCTCTGCCAGGACAACCAACTCGCCCAGGGAACAAAGAGCCCGCGCGGTTACCAGGTCAAAAGCGGCCGGAAAACCGGCCAAAGTCTCGGCACGCTGATGAAGCGCTGTAAAACCCTCCAGGCCCAGGGTTCTGACGACATGGCGCTGAAAATCGACCTTTTTACCAACCGCTTCAACAGAAACCACCTTAAGTCCCGGGCAGACGATCTTCAGGGGCAGCGCGGGAAACCCGGCTCCGGAACCGATATCAAGAAGGTGAGTCGACTGCCTGGCAAAGGGCAGTAAAGTCAAGGAGTCAACCAGGTGTTTTTCCAACACCTCCTCACGATCAACGATTGCGGTTAGATTGCGGCGAGGGTTCCAGCGCAAGAGTTCGTCGACCAACCTCTCCAGAAGAGGGAGAGACTCGGGTGCAACATGCAAGTCGAGCCTGTATAACAATTCCGGCAACATCATGAGCTTTCCCTTTAACGCCGCAGAAGAACCGCAAGAATAGCAATCGCCGCCGGGGTGACGCCGGGGATTCTTCCGGCCTGGCCAAGGGTGCGAGGCGCCACCAGTTTGAGCTTTTCGTGAACCTCGGCTGAGAGGCCCTTGACTGCGTCGTAATCAAAACCATCCGGAATTACGAGATTTTCCAAGCGTTTGAAGCGTTCGACCTGCTCCTGTTGGCGACGAATATAACCGGCATATTTGACCTCGGTTTCCAGCTCGTTGCGAACTTCCATGGAAAAGCAAGTCAACTCAGGATCAAGGAAATCCAGATCGTCGATGCCGATCTCGGGCCTGCGCAGCAACTCTTCGAGTGAGGCGCCATTTTTCAGATCCTGCAGACCCAGGTGGGACAACACGTCCTGATTGCCTGGAGAGATGCGAATTTGCTGTAAGCGCTCACGTCCCCGCTCCAGGGTTGCCAGCTTGACCGAAAACCGCTGCCAGCGTTCGTCAGTCAACAAACCAACTGCCCTGCCAAGGGGAGAGAGTCTCTGGTCGGCGTTATCTTCACGCAACAGGAGGCGATATTCAGCGCGAGAGGTAAACATCCGATAAGGTTCCTTGGCTCCGAGGTTTACAAGGTCATCCACCAGGACACCCAGGTAACCTTGATCTCGGCCGATCACGATCGGGGCATCCCCCTTAACCTGCAATGCAGCATTTATGCCCGCCAAAAGGCCCTGGGCTGCAGCCTCCTCATAACCCGAGGTACCGTTGATCTGACCAGCATGAAACAGGCCATGCAAACGCTTGGTCTCGAGAGTCGGATGCAATTGAATCGGATCGACATAGTCATATTCAATCGCGTAACCGGGGCGCGTAATCTCAACCCGTTCAAGGCCCTTCATGGTTCGCAGGTAAGCCAACTGCACATCAACCGGCAACGAAGTGGAAACCCCGTTAGGGTAGATCTCGCCACTCACAAGCCCTTCAGGTTCTAAAAATATCTGATGATGATCCTTTTCGGGGAAGCGCACCACCTTATCCTCAATTGACGGACAGTAACGAGGACCAACACCCTCTATAACGCCAGAATAGAGCGGGGAGCGATCCAGACCGCGGCGAATCACATTGTGGGTGCGTGTGTTCGTATAGGTAATATAACAAGACACCTGCGTCCGCTCGATTCTCGTTGTGTCAGCGGAAAACGGCTTGGGACATGGGTCGCCGGGTTGTTCTTCCAGTTCTGAAAAATCGATTGTTGCCGAAGCCAGTCGCGGTGGTGTTCCGGTCTTCAGGCGACCCACAACAAAACCAAGCGCTCGCAAATGGTCAGAGAGGCCCTCTGACGGTGGTTCTCCAGCACGACCACCAGGATAATTGACCAGGCCGACATGGATCAAACCGCGCATAAAAGTGCCGGTTGTTAATACAACCGTAGACGCCTGAAAGAGCAGGCCATCGCGTGTTTCCACACCAGTGACCCGGTCCCCCTCAACCAACAACCTGACCACCTGCCCCTGTTTGAGATCAACCCCCCGTTGAGACTCTATCACCTGCTTCATTCGAGCGCGATACAGATCGCGGTCTGCCTGAGCGCGCGATGCCCTTACCGCTGGGCCCTTCTTGGTGTTAAGAACACGGAACTGAATGCCTGTGGCATCTATGTTACGCGCCATCTCACCACCCAACGCGTCGATCTCATGCACCAGGTGTCCCTTGGCCAGACCGCCTATCGCCGGATTGCACGACATCTGCGCAATCGCATCAAGGTTGAGGGTTAAGAGCAGAGCACGACATCCCATGCGGGCAGCAGCCAAAGCCGCCTCGCAACCAGCGTGGCCTGCACCAACAACGATTACATCATAACGTTCAGCCATAATCGACTTCCTTCAAAACTACACAAGCACATGGGATATGTTTCACGTGGAACAATAACCCCGACAACCACAGAACACACCGAGCAAAACAACACAGATTCTTTCAAACGCTCCGGCGTAAAATAAAACAAAATATCTGAAAGTGATCTCAAACACACAAGAAAGACCATAAACACAAGAACGGGCATGTAAAAAATTGCCGCGGGCGAAAACTGTGGGATTTGCGGTCGACACATGGATAGCCCGACAGATTTCAGGCTACTTGCCAATACAGAAACGGGTAAATATCTGGTCAAGGATCTCGTCCGGCGTTGTTTCGCCGGTTATTTGCCCAAGTGCAGACAATGCCTCACGTAATTCCATCGCCAGGCATTCCAAGGGGGCGAGCGTTTTGACAGACACCAAAAGCCCTTGCAGGGAAGTAATTGCGCTAGTAAGCGCGTCTCTGTGTCGACGTTCAGTAATAACAACCCCCTCACTACCGGAAAGGGTTGCGTCACACCCCAGACGTTCAACAATCGCATGACTCAAATCAACAAGACCCAGGTTGTGTTTAGCCGAAACGGCAACACGATGCGTGAAAAGGGCTAAGTTGTCGAGATTACAGTCTTGCGCCTGATCGCTCTTGTTAACAACCACGAGTGTTTTGGCGGGTTGACACAAGTCCAGAGCTATAAAGTCTTCATCGGTCAAAGGACAGGTTCCATCAACAACCAACAGAATCAGGTCCGCCGCAAGGGCTTTTTCTGTGGCTCTGCGCACACCTTCCGACTCGACAGGATCATCAGTCTCACGAACTCCGGCAGCGTCAATCAATCGAACCGGGAAGCCGGCCAAAACCAAATGCTCTTCCAGGGTGTCGCGGGTAGTCCCGGCAACGCTGGTGACGATAGCCCTTGATTCACCGAGCATGGCATTCATCAAAGAACTTTTGCCAACATTGGGTCTACCGAGAATTAAAACGTTAATTCCATCCCGCAAAACGCGGCCAACGTCGAAGCTGTTGGCGAGAGTCTGCATATCCTGGGAAAGTTCACGGACCGGATCCAGAAGAGCCGGAAGATCCAGAACACCTACTTCATCATCAGGAAAATCAATGTGGGCTTCAATTAGAGCCAAAGACTCTTTAAGTCTATCGGAAAAACGATAAATCTTCCGTGAGAGGTGACCTTCAAGCTGGCTGAGAGCTACACGCCCGGCACGTTCTGATCTTGCCTTAATCACATCGATAACCGCTTCTGCCTGAGACAAGTCCAGCCTGCCGTTAAGAAAGGCCCGCTGAGTAAACTCACCCGGTCCAGCCATCCGTGCGCCTGCGTCTAGAAAGAGATCAAGTACATTGCGAGTTATCTGAGTGCCGCCATGGCAGTGGACTTCTACCACATCCTCACCCGTATAAGACCGAGGTGCACGCATAACGACAGCAAGAACCTCATCAACACGTTCGGATTTTCGATTTAACAAATGTCCATGATAGAGACGATGAGACTGCATCTTTGAAGCGTTAACCTTGCCTCGAAAAACCGTTGCAAGAAAAGCGACCGCATCAGGTCCGGAAATTCGAATTATACCAATCCCTCCTTCGCCAGGTGGTGTAGCAGGCGCAACAATGGTATCAAATGACAGCATCAACCATGCTCCACGCGCAAAGCGTAATCGCTTGCAACCGCTTTCGTGATTTTTCGAATGGGACTCAAGATCCGGTTGAAGCAATTCATGAAGAAAGCGGCGCACATTAAGGACCAGGGCAAGGCGTGGGCTGACTTGCAGGATTTAAAAGGGTTGTGCGACAAACGGCAGGCCGTGAGGTCAGTTATAATGACAATTGGAGCCGGCAAAACATTCAACACATGTCCATGACGACCAAGAAAACGACGGGGGTGTTGGGCATTCTGTAGCTGTTTGCCGGAGGAAAACAGCCCCCCTCCGGCATCTGGATAATTCTGCATTTTAACGGCAGCACGCGCAGTTTTTTCCGAACCTTCAACCTTCAGGAACTGTTGCTTCATAATCAGCGATCAGGTGGCTTTACGATGAATGAAATATTGCTGTAAAATGGTTAAAAGGTTGTTCACCAACCAGTAGATGACCAGTCCTGATGGAAAGTTCAAGAACATGAAGGTGAAAACAATCGGCATCATCATGAAAATCTTAGCTTGCATCGGATCAGCAGTTGTCGGTGTCATCTTTTGCTGCACAAACATACTAACACCCATCAGGATCGGTGTTATGTAGTAAGGATCTTTAGCAGAGAGATCCGTCAACCAGAAGGCAAAAGGCGCATGCCGAAGTGCTATGGAATTAAGCAGGACCTGATAAAGGGCAAAGAAGACCGGGATCTGTACCAGCATAGGCAGACAACCGCCCAAAGGGTTGACGCGATGAGTCTTATACAGCGTCATCATCTCTTTATTAAGGCGTTCTTTATCATTCTTAAACTTCTCGCGTAACTTCTGCATTTCCGGTTGAAGTTTCTGCATCGACTTCATTGACGAATAACTCTTGTGCGTCAATGGCCAAAAAATGATTTTGATCAGGACTGTCAGAAGAATAATAGCCACGCCGTAATTCTTAAAAAAACCGTAGAAAAAGGTAAGAACCACAAAAAGCGGTTGCGCCAGAAGGTTAAAAAAACCGAAACTTACAACCTTATCCAACTGATGGCCGGCAGCTGTGAGCGGTTCCGGTTCTTTGGGGCCGATGTAAACAAGATAATCGAGCTGGCGGCGTTCGCCGCCCTCCAGGGTGAAATAGGATGTTTCTAAATGGTTTTCTATAGCGTCACCATTTCGAGAAACCTGAATTTTCTCAGCAACATTCTCTCCCGGCACTACAACAGAAATAAAATACTTGGTCTGAAAGGAGGTCCAGACAGCATCCTGGTTGTAGCTTACTGAGCCTTCCTTGAGTTTATCAACTTTAACTTCTTCTATCTTATCCTTTACCAGAGTAGCAGGGCCGGAAAATGAGTAGCTATCTGCCTTGAGAGAATCATCCCAGTGCTGTACCAGGGCGAGGTTAATGGTGCCACGTTGTGGTGTTGTCGTGGTGTTGGACAATTCAAACCCTAAATCGATCATGTACCCGTCGCCACGAATCAGGAACGTTTTGACGTATTTAATGCCATTCGCTGCAACATGCTGAAAACGGATGGTAACCTGACCACCGTCTGCAACCTCGACAACTTCCGGGGAATCTGTTTCAAAATTTGCATCTTCACTTAAGTGAAATCCCTCCGATCCGGTCGTGCGTAAGGTCGAATAACGCAGCGGACCGCTTTCAAGCATCTGTACAGGAGGAGCATTTTTATCGGCCGTAGCCTTATATTCCTTTAGCTTGAAAGAAATCAGACGGGCCCCTTGAGTAGTAAAAACGGCCTGATATTTGTCTGTGTCAACGACGATTTCCCGGGCTGGCGCATAGGTTTCGGTTGTCGGGGCATTTGCAGAATCTGCAACCGATTCCACTTGGGTTTCAATGGCTCCCGGTGTGCGAACAGGTTGCTCCTGAGCCTTATTGACATCAGTCGGCTGCGTCGTGGATTTTTCAACCATTTGCTGCTGATTCTTCGGTTCCGGAGGGAATAAGAAAGAAAAGCCAAGCCAAACGGCAAGCATGAGGACCATAGCAAGAACAAGATTTTTATTTTCAGATGAATTCATAATTTAAGAAAAACTCCTGTTAATGATCAGATCCTAGTCAACGGGATCAAATCCCCCAGGGTGCCAGGGATGACAACGGGCCAGACGTTTAATACCTAACCAAAGACCACTCAAAACACCATACCTGTTAACGGCATCAAGGGTGTACATAGAGCAGGAAGGGTAAAAACGGCAGGTAGGCGGTTTTAATGGGGAAAGAAAGGTTCTATAAAAGGTAATACCCGCTAAGGTTAACCGTTTAATCATGATCATCGGTCTCCAGGCGGGCAAAAACTGCCAGAAGTTCCTGGTCCACTTGAAGATGACTCAGGCGGCCAGCTTGGCGTTTGGCGATGATTGAGATATCTGCAACCGGTTCAAACTGCTTATAACTGCTTCTGAACAAGTCACGAATCCAGCGTTTGAGCCGATTGCGGCAAACAGCATTGCCAACCTTACGACTCACGGTAATCCCCAGACGAGAAAAATCCCGTCCAGGGTTCACAATTACAACAAAATGCTTTGTGTGATAACGTTGTCCCTCATGCCAGATTCGTTCATAATCGCTTGAACGGCGAATGCGGCGAAACTTTTCGAGGGTCTGTTCACCTTGCAACCGTAGATTTACTGTTATTTGACAGGAATCGATACGGCCAAAGACTTGCGGCCACGAGCACGCCGACGTTTGATAATATTCGAACCACTTTTTGAGCGCATGCGCTTACGAAAACCGTGAGTGCGTTTGCGACTTACTTTACTTGGTTGATAGGTGCGTTTCATGACTTTTCTATCTCCTGTTTATCTTCAAGTTGATAATATTTGTAAAAGGGACTTTTAAGCATAGTTAAAAAATAATGTCAAGAACGAAAAACATAATAGCTTTAAAAGTTGTTGTCCTGAACAGAATTTTAGCTTGCAATAAAAAAAATCCTCTGATAGGCTTTGACGTCAAGTTTCAGCTAATTAATTTTTCTCTAACTACCTGACTTTTAACCCTTTTTAAGTTATCCACGGTTGTTTAAAACATTGTGGATAAGCCTGTTCTCATTGTATCCATCTGGAAACTTGAGTAACGACTGATGCCGGTATGAGTAAACTCTGGAATGACACTCTCGCACACCTGGAACTGAATCTCAGTCCACAACACTTCTCAACCTGGATAAAACCATTAAAACTCGTTAAAATCGAGCAAGATATGGTCTATCTTGAAGTGCCAAACCGGTTTGTTTTGGATTGGGTTAAAGATAACTACGGTAAACTGATTCAAAAAATTCTCTCTGAACTCTCCGCGGTCACCTATCGACTTCAATTTACCGTTGACAGCCAGGCTAAAATCAACCTTCCTGACAAAACTACAAATAAACAGACCACAGCAAATGCTGTGGTTGTAAAAGAACAAATCATAAGAAATAGCCATTCGGTAGATTTAAATCTAAACCGAAAATATACTTTTGACGAATTCGTTTCAGGTTCTTCAAACCAATTTGCTTATGCTGCCGCCATGGCTGTAGCTAACAACCCGGCAACAACCTACAACCCTCTTTTTATCTACGGGGGTGTGGGTTTAGGAAAAACCCATCTCGTTAATGCAATCGGCAACGCAATTTATAAAAAATCGCCGCATATGCGCATTTGTTACTATACTTCTGAAAAATTTATGAACGAACTCATCAATTCATTACGTTATAACCGTATGGATGAATTTCGCAATAAATTTCGTTCCATGGATGTTATCTTGATTGACGATATTCAATTCATAGCCGGCAAGGAACGTACTCAAGAAGAATTTTTCCACACCTTTAATGCTCTTTACGAATCACACAAACAGATTATTGTAACATCCGACAAGTTTCCCAAAGATATACCTGGTTTAGAAGAGAGGTTACGTTCCCGCTTTGAATGGGGATTAATTGCAGATATACAACCGCCTGATGTGGAAACAAAGTTGGCTATTCTTAAAATGAAGGCTGAACAGAACTGCATAAAACTTCCAGAAGATGTAGCTCTTTTTTTAGCTAACTCCATCTGTAACAATGTAAGGGAACTAGAAGGCTATTTAATAAGAATAGGAGCATATGCCAGTCTTACTTCTATACCGGTTTCACTGGAAATGGCCCGTAATGTTCTTAAGGATATACTGGTTGAGCGCAATCGTGAACTTTCTGTGGAAGAAATTATTAAAAGAGTCAGCATCCACTTCAATATGAAAATATCTGATATAAAATCGGCAAAAAGACTGAAAGCCGTTGTACTTCCCAGACAGATAGCTATGTATCTCTCAAGGCAACTGACACCCTCTTCTTATCCTGAAATCGGTGATCGTTTTGGCGGTAAAGATCATTCAACTATAATCCATGCTATACGTAAAATAGAAAAACTTATGGAAGTAGATTTTCAGTTACGTACCACAATTGAAAATTTAAGGAAGGAACTGACCAACTGATAAGTTGTTCATAAGGGTGGGTATAACCTGGGCATAAGAAGAGCAAACTTTAAAAATCTCCCTTATCCCCATTTTATAAACAGTTTTTACCATGAGTTATATAGTTTCTAAGTATCTGTTTTTTAGAGAAATAATAAGTTATTTGATTAATCAACAAGACTTACTACTACTACTAGCTTTTAATTTATTAGTTATTAAATATAAGTAAAGCCTGTTGACAAGGAGGACATTATGAATTTCACCATCGAAAAAGAAGTATTCCTCAAAGGACTTTCCAGAGTCCAGGGTATTGTTGAAAAACGTAATACCATACCGGTTCTTTCTAATGTTCTTTTGGAAGCAGTAGATGGTGAATTACAACTGACAGCAACAGATCTTGAAGTTGGTATGCAATCATCCTATCCGGCGAACATACGTAAACCAGGAAAGGTAACTGTCTCTGCTAAAAAACTTTATGAAATTATAAAGGAATTGCCAGATAACGAAGTCATTTTTAATTCCAAGGATAATTGTTGGATAGAGATCGAATGTGGCAAGGCACAGTTCAATATAGTTGGATTATCAGCTGACGAATTTCCAAATTTTCCTAAGCCAAATAAAGGAAATTTTGTATTCATTGCGAGTAATTTATGTAAAGAAATGATAGAAAAAACGCTCTTTGCTGTTTCTCAGGATGAAAGTAAATACAATCTAAATGGAATTTTCTGTCAGGTTCAGAAAGATACTCATCAATTGCGTCTAGTAGCCACAGATGGCCACCGTCTTTCCATGATAGATAAGCGAATAGATGCAGTTGAAAGTACGGAATTATCACGAGGAGTTATTTTGCCTCGTAAAGGTATTCACGAACTAAAAAAACTTGCTGAAGAAGGCGAGGGGGATCTGTCACTCGGTTTTATGGATAATAATGCTGTTGTCAGCAAAAATAAGACAGTCATTATAATGCGACTGGTTGATGGAGAATTTCCTGACTATAGCCGCGTTATTCCTAAAACAAATGAACAAAAGGCCACAATTGCAGTTTATCCGTTTTTGCATGCCTTGCGTCGCATGATTATTCTCTCCAGTGAAAAATCCCGTGGTGTAAAAATGAATTTCAAAAATAATCTTCTTGAAGTTTCATCATCCAACCCGGAACTCGGAGATGCTCGCGAAGAGCTGGATATTGAATATCAGGGTCCTGAACTTTCTATTGGTTTTAATGCCCGCTATTTACTGGATATATTGCAGGTACAGGATCAGGATAATATTTGTATGATTCTCAAAGATAACTTGTCACCAGGATTAATTCAACCCGTTGATGAAGATGGTTATCTTGCTGTTATCATGCCGATGCGTTTATAAAAATAAATTATAAAAGGCCTTTATATATTAAGGGTTTTTTTTTCTATCAGGTATGATTTTAAACAATTTGAAGATTAACTGTTACCGAAATTTAACCGGGGTTGATATCGCCTGGGATAAACATTTTAATGTTATTTACGGCTACAATGCGCAAGGCAAAACCAATCTTCTCGAAGCTATTTACCTGCTGGGACATCTGAAAAGTTTCCGTGGTTCTCGAGGACAGGAGTTAATCAATCATACTGCTGAAACTGCCTGGGTTGGTGGTGTCGTCAATAAAGGTGGAGTGATACACCGGCTTGAAATAGGATTGCATAAAAATGGACGCAATCCAAAAGTTGACGGTAAAACAGTACAAAAACTCAGTCATTTTCTCGGTTACATGCGTATTGTGCTTTTTACGCCGGAAGAACTGAGCAATATAAAGGGCTTTCCTGCGGGACGGCGTGCGCTGCTTGACAGAGCCATATTACAAACGGATCCTGCCTATCTTGATCGTGTTCAGGAATATGACAGAATATTGCGCCAGCGCAACCAGCTGCTGAAACAGCAAGCATGCGAAGCTGAAACGGCACCCTGGACGCAAGCCCTGATCAGAACAGGCAGTCGGATACGTTACGACCGAAATATCTATCTGAAAAGATTTTTACCGCTGCTGTGCCGGGTTTATAAAAAAATTACCGGTAGTACAGAATCTGCCGGGCTGAACTATTCGATTGAAAAAAACTCACTCGAAGAATTGACAGTTCATTTAGCCGATACTTTTGTACGTCTGGCATCCCGCGAAAAAAAAATGGGCTTGTCCCTGGCCGGACCCCATCGTGACGATCTGGATTTTCTGGTCGATGGCCGTTCCCTGCGCTCCTTCGGTTCGCAGGGTCAGCAAAGATCCTTTCTGTTGGCCTTCAAGGCTGCTCAGGTTATGGATCTGGAAGAGTTGCATCAAGAACCACCTGTGTTGCTACTCGACGATCTGGCCAGCGAACTGGATAGCCGCCGCCAGGAAGGTTTCTTTAATTTTCTTTTGAATCGCCGCGGACAGGTATTCCTGACATCCGCACAGCAGCCGTTTTTGGCTGATCAGGTAAGACAGTCGGCAAGTTTTTTCAAGGTTGACCAAGGTTTGGTAACCGCAACAACCCCAGAACGAGGGTGAAAATGACACAAATACTGAACAAAAATTACGATGCAGGCAGTATCAAGGTTCTTGAAGGATTATCGGCGGTTCGCAAGCGTCCGGCCATGTATATAGGCTCCACTTCGGTGCAGGGTCTCCACCATCTGGTATACGAGGTGGTGGACAATTCTATAGACGAAGCACTGGCCGGTTATTGTAATGAGATAAAGGTGGTTATTCATGTTGATAACTCGGTTACCGTAGTTGATAACGGCCGAGGCATTCCGGTTGATATGCACCCAACGCAGAAAAAATCTGCCGCTGAGGTCGTCATGACGGTCTTGCACGCCGGCGGCAAGTTCGATAGTGACAGCTACAAAGTATCCGGCGGATTGCACGGCGTGGGCGTATCTGTAGTTAATGCATTATCAAAACGTCTGGAACTGGAAATTCGTCGTGACGGTAAGATTTACCGGCAGACCTATGAGCGGGGAGTACCAATCGCGGATCTGGTTGAAGACGGCACCACCAAGCTACGCGGTACCAGGATTCTTTTCTGGCCGGATCATGAGATTTTTGAAACCACGGACATCTCATTCGAAACCCTGTCTCAGCGCATTCGGGAAATGGCGTTCCTTAATGCCGGAGTCAAGATTGAGATCATTGATGAGCGTACTGACAAGAGCCACACCTTTCATTATGAAGGTGGCATCGTCTCATTTGTCGAGTATATCAACCGTGCCAAAAACCCCGTGCACCCGAAACCGATTTTTTTCAGCGGTTCCAGGGAAGGGGTAGAAATAGAGATTGCCATCCAGTACAACGATGCTTACGACGAGAAAATTTTCTCTTTCGCTAACAACATTAATACACATGAAGGCGGCACCCACCTGAGTGGTTTCAAAGCAGCGCTGACGCGTACCATGAACAGTTATGCGACAACCAACAACCTGCTGAAAAACATGAAAACCACGATTTCCGGGGACGACCTGCGTGAAGGCATGGCCGCAGTTATTTCTGTCAAGGTTCCTGATCCGCAATTTGAAGGACAGACCAAGACTAAGCTGGGTAATTCAGAGATCAAGGGATATGTAGAAACCCTGATGAATGAAAAACTGGCGGAATATCTCGAAGAGAATCCGTCGGTAGCCCGCAAAATTCTCGAGAAGGGCATTGATGCCGCCAGGGCCCGTGAAGCGGCCAGGAAAGCCCGTGACCTGACCCGTCGCAAAGGTGCTCTGGATGGTCTGGCCCTGCCGGGTAAACTGGCTGACTGCCAGGAAAAGGATCCGGCGCTGTGCGAACTTTACCTGGTCGAGGGAGACTCGGCCGGAGGCAGCGCCAAACAGGGCCGTGAACGACGTTATCAGGCGATCCTGCCGCTCAAGGGCAAGATTCTCAACGTCGAAAAAGCGCGTTTCGACAAGATGCTCACCTCCAACGAAATACGCACCCTGATAACCGCTTTGGGCACCAGTATAGGCAAGGATGATTTTGACATCTCTAAATTGCGTTATCATCGCATCATCATCATGACTGACGCCGATGTCGACGGTTCGCATATACGCACCCTGTTGCTCACCTTCTTTTTCCGTCAGATGACGGAGTTGATTGAACGCGGATATCTGTATATCGCGCAGCCGCCTCTTTATAAGGCCAAGCGAGGTAAAAAGGAGCTTTATCTGAAGGATGAGGACGCCCTGCGCGAATACCTGCTCGATGAAGGTGTTGAGGGCATGAGCGTGCATATGGAAAAAAGCGGTAAGGTATTGCGTGGTAAGCAGATTATTCCGACTCTGCGCAATATTATCGAGTACAACGAGCATTTTGAAAAAATGGTCATCAAGGGAATCCATCCCGACGTGCTGAAAATCTTTGTGCGCGGTAAATTGCAGAATGGTTTTGCTGACTTGATTGATCTCGAGCCGCTCGCCGCCAAACTGAGAAATATTGAACCGGAAGCGAATTTTCAGGTGTTGGGCGAACCGTCGAGGATTCTCTACAGCCGAGGCAACCTGCGCACTTTTATCGACCAGAAGATGCTCGAGAGCCTGTCGATGTATGAATACAAGCTGCTGTTGCAGGCCTACAAACAGGTGGAAGATGTCTGTCTCAACGAAAGAGCAGTGATCTACAAAGACAATGAAGAGGAAGCATCTGTCAGTGACCGCCAGGACTTGCTCAAGCATTTCTTCGCCCGCGCCAAAAAGGGCCAGTATATCCAGCGCTACAAAGGCTTGGGGGAAATGAACCCTAGCCAGCTCTGGGAAACAACCATGGATCCGGAAAAGCGGATTCTACTGCAGGTCAAAATCGAGGATACTATCGAGGCGGAACAGATTTTTACAGTTCTGATGGGTGACCAGGTCGAACCGCGCCGCGAGTTTATCGAACAGAACGCTATGAACGTGTCGAATTTGGATGTTTAAAACCTGGGACCAGGGGCTGTGGGTTGGGGACTTGTCAGAAGCGTGTCCAGCAACCCGCGTCCTGCGTTCCTGATTTTCCGGAGGAAAATCTGTAATGCTTACAGAACAGAATCGCATCACAGTCAACATTGAAGATGAAATGCGCAAGTCCTATATGGACTACGCTATGAGTGTAATCGTCGGTCGGGCACTGCCGGACGTTCGCGACGGCCTGAAGCCGGTCCATCGACGGGTGCTTTTCGCTATGAATGAGCTCAGCAACGACTACAACAAGCCGTACAAAAAATCGGCTCGTGTGGTCGGCGACGTCATCGGTAAATACCATCCCCACGGCGACTCTGCGGTTTATGACACCATCGTGCGTATGGCCCAGGATTTTTCCATGCGCTACCCACTGGTGGATGGTCAGGGCAACTTCGGATCGGTCGACGGCGACTCGGCGGCGGCAATGCGTTATACCGAAATCCGCATGGATCGCCTGGCCCACGAGCTGCTCAACGACATCGACAAGGAAACGGTCGAATTTGGCCCCAACTACGATGACTCCCTCGAAGAACCTCTGGTGTTGCCATGCAAATTCCCCAATCTGCTGGTCAACGGTTCTGAGGGGATTGCCGTCGGAATGGCGACCAAGATTCCGCCGCACAACCTCGGCGAGGTGATCGACGGTCTGGTGGCAATGATAGACGATCCGAAGATTGACGATGAAACCCTGCTACAGCACATTCCCGGCCCTGACTTTCCGACCAGCGGCTTCATTCTCGGCCGTGAGGGGATCCGCGAAGCCTATCGCTGCGGTCGCGGTATCATCCAGATGCGTGCCCGGGCGATGGTTGAACAAAACCGGCGTACCGGTCGTGAAAGCGTTGTGATCACCGAGATTCCGTTTCAGGTCAACAAGGCCCGCCTGATTGAAAAAATCGCCGACCTGGTCAAGGAAAAAAAGATCGAAGGCATCTCCGATTTGCGTGATGAATCGGATCGCGACGGCATGCGCATTGTTATCGAGATCAAAAAAGATTCCATACCACAGGTCATCATCAACCAGCTTTACAAGATGACAGCGATGCAGTCCTCGTTCGGTATCATCATGCTGGCAATCGTGGGCGGACAGCCGAAGATACTGGCTTTGCGTGAAGTGTTGGGGTATTTCATCGAACACCGCAAAGAGATCGTCACGCGCAGAACCATTTTCGAGCTTAAAAAGGCCGAAGCCCGCGCCCATATTCTCGAGGGGTTGAAAATAGCCCTGGACAATCTCGATGAAGTCATTCAGGTGATCAAGACAAGCGCCAACCCGGCAGAAGCGAAGGAGCGCCTGATTGCACGTTTTGAGCTCTCCGAGATTCAGGCTCAGGCGATTCTCGACATGCGCCTGCATCGGCTGACCGGACTTGAGCGCGACAAGATCATCGAGGAGTACAACCAGCTCCTGGCTGTTATCCTGCGCCTTAAGGAGATTCTTGGCAGCGAACTAGAGATCCTCAAGATCATCAAGGGTGAGTTGCTCGAAATCCGCGAGCGCTACAATAATCCCAGACGCACGGAAATTATTGAGTTGACTGCTGACCTCTCTATCGAGGATCTGATCGTCGAAGAAGACATGGTGGTAACCGTGTCGCATTCTGGCTACATCAAACGCAACGCGGTCTCTCTGTACCGGGCGCAGCGGCGCGGCGGCAAAGGCGCGACCGGTATGCGGCCCAAGGACGAGGATTTCGTAGAGAGCCTGTTTATTGCATCGACCCACAGCCATGTGTTGATCTTTACCAGCAAGGGCAAGGTTTATTGGCTGAAAGTTCACGAAATTCCACAAGGCGGCCGCGCGGCACGCGGCAAGGCGGTGGTCAACCTGCTAAATCTGGCGGAAGATGAAACCGTGAGGACGATCCTGCCGGTCAAGGAATTCACCGAGGGCCGTTTCATTATTACAGCAACCCAGAAGGGAACGGTCAAGAAAACCGATCTGATGGCCTATTCCCATCCACGCCAAGGCGGTATCATCGCCCTGACCATTGATGAGGACGACAGTCTGATCGCTGCAAGACTGACCGATGGTACCATGGACATCCTGTTGGCCAGCCACAACGGCAAATCGATTCGCTTTAACGAATCCGACGTCCGGCCGATGGGCCGCACGACCCGTGGCGTACGCGGCATGATGCTTGAAAATGGCGATGAAATTATCGGTATGGAAGTCGTTTCCGATGCGACCGCGTCAACGCTCGTGTCTGTGACGGAGACGGGCTACGGCAAACGCACCAGTCTTGACGAATACCGTGTCCAGAGTCGCGGCGGCAAAGGTATTATCACCATCAAGACCGGTGGTCGCAACGGCCAGGTGGTTGATGTAAAACTGGTCGACAACGAATCCGACCTGATGTTTATAACTGATCGCGGCAAAGTACTGCGTACCCGCGTCAGTGCCCTTTCGATCATCGGTCGCAACACCATGGGGGTGCGTCTGATGGTTCTTGAAGCAGAAGAGCGTATCGTGGCAGTCGCCAAACTGGCTGAGAAGGAAGATGACGAAGAGCATCCAGAAATTGAAGAAACATCTCCTGATGGAGGAGTTGAAGCGCCAGGGGAAGGGGTCTAAAAAAAGACTTTGGGCTTTTCTCGGTCTAACTTTGTTGTTGATGATGGTTGCCGGAGGTTTCTGGTATTACGCTAATCTGCAAACGAGACTCGAAGAGACATTCCAGCAAGGTCTGGCACTCAGGCTGGCGGGTAAATATGTCGAGGCTGTTGAACTTTTTGAACAACTGCACGACAAATATCCGGCTTTCGAACGAACTCCGGAAGTGCTTTTCCAGACTGCCGAGATTCAGGATCTGTATCTTGGCCGTTATTCTGATGCCTTGTTGACCTATCTTCTGCTTGAACGGGACTTCCCGGGATCCGCAGAGGTGTTGCCGGCCATGCAGCAGGTCGCCGTTCTTTACAAGTATCGTCTCAATGACTGCAGTCAGGCGATAGCGGTTTACCAGAAAGTTCTTGATCATCCAGTCCCGGAAAAGGACCAACTGCAGTACGAGGTAGCCGACTGCTACTTTCGTTTGAATCATTTCGATCAGGCAAGGATTGAGTTCGATAGTCTGCTGAATAATTATCCACAAAGCACTTTGACTGCCGAGGTGCAGTATCGTATAGCCGTGACCTATGCTCTTGAAGGCAAGCTTCCCGAGGCGGCCGGAGCCTATCGACTGGTGGTGGAGCGCTGGACGGAAAGCCCTTTTGCCCTTGAAGCTAGTTTCGGTCTGGCAACGGTTCTGGAAGCGCAGGAAGAACTGCTTGAGGCACTGAAGATTCTCGAAGATCTGGCAGGAATTTATCCCAAACCGGATATACTGGAACGGAAAACAGCACAGGTGCGCGAGCGGATTGAAAAGAAAAAGAAAGCCATCTGAGGTTTTATTATGATGAAAATCGGAGTCATTGGTGCCGGAAGCTGGGGAACAACCCTTGCCAACCTGTTGGCCAAAAAAGGTTACAAGGTGACCCTCTGGGTCTATGAAAAAGACCTGGCAGACCGGTTGTCGAAGACCTGCATGAATGATCTTTACCTGGATGGAATAACCCTCTCCTCAAACCTCTCATACACCAATATCCTCACCGATGCCGTTGAGGGTTGTCAGGTTGTGGTTCTGGTGTCGCCGTCGCAGGTCATGCGTCCTGTCCTCAAACAACTTAAACCACACCTGGCGGATGACTGTCTGCTGGTTTCAGCGGCCAAGGGGATTGAAAACGACACGTTGATGACCATGTCGGAAGTTTTGCAGGAAGTCATTGGCACAGGCGTCAAGAACCGGAGCGCCTTCCTTTCCGGACCGTCTTTTGCTCGCGAAGTCGCCGCAGAACAACCAACGGCGGTTTCTGTGGCGGCTGACAATCTTGATGTGGCGGTTCGGATACAGGAGCTGTTCAGTACCAACTATTTCCGGGTTTATACCAACCAGGATGTTGTCGGCGTTGAAATCGGCGGTGCGATAAAGAACGTGATTGCTCTGGCCGCCGGCGTGGCTGACGGACTTGGCTTTAACCATAATGCCCGTGCCGCCCTGATTACGCGCGGCCTGGCTGAAATAGCCCGGCTCGGTAATGCTATGGGTGCCCAGGAAGCAACGTTTTCCGGTCTGGCTGGTATGGGTGATCTGGTGTTAACCTGCACCGGTGATCTTTCCAGAAACCGCTCAGTCGGCATCGAGCTCGGCCGCGGCCGCAAACTGGATGACATTCTCAAACAGATGCGCATGGTGGCTGAAGGCGTCAAGACGACCCTTTCCGCTTACCAACTGTCTACCCGGCTCGGTGTAGTCATGCCGATCACCGAGCAGATGTATCAGGTTCTCTACGAAAACAAAGACCCTCAGCAGGCGGCTGCCGATCTGATGATGCGGACACTGACCTCTGAAGACGAGTAAGGGAAAGGACGAACGACGATGAAAAACATTTTACTGACTACTCTCTTTGCAACCTTGCTGCTGACTGCTCCGGCATTTGCCTTGGATCTGGTTGTCATTGAAACCAACTTTGGCGACATTACCGTAGAGCTGGACAGCGAAAAGGCGCCGTTGTCGGTGGCCAACTTCCTGGCCTATACGGATAGCGGACACTACGCAGACACAATCTTTCATCGGGTCATTAAAGACTTCATGATCCAGGGCGGCAACTTTACCGCCGAAATGGAGCCGAAAAAGACCGGAGAAGAAATCAAAAATGAGGCCAGCAATGGTTTGCGTAACCTGCGCGGCACTATCGCCATGGCCCGCACCGGCGTGGTTGACAGTGCAACCAGCCAGTTTTTCATCAACCTCAAGGATAATGCTTTTCTCGACCACAAAGATACCACGGCCAGAGGCTATGGTTACGCCGTGTTTGGCAAAGTCGTCAAAGGAATGGATGTGGTAGACAAGATTGCCGCCAGCCCGACGCACACATATCGTCGGTTCAGTGATGTTCCCGTGGAGCCAGTCGTTATTCGAAGTGTCAAACGTCTGACTCAGCAATAATAGCGCTGCCACTATTTAGTGGTACCAGGTTCTGGTTACGTACGACAGCTTCCTGGCAGCGAGGCAGGTATGACCACCGCCCGCATCATGACCTATAACATTCAAGATTGCCGCGGCAGTGACGGTTGGATCAATCCTGACCGGATTTTGAATGTGATTGCAGACACCGCTCCCGATATCGTAGCTTTACAGGAGTTTGGTGCAACGCATCAGCTTGATATTCTGCCCTATCTTGCGGAACGTCTCGGCCTGGATGTTTATCGGGATGCCGGTGGTGGAACGCTCGCCTATCTTTCTTTTTTCCCGCTAAAGGCGGTGCAGAAATTCGATCTCGGTTACGGTGGCCAGTGTCTGCGTGCTGACGTGGAGCTTGGCGGCAAGCGTATGCACCTGCTTAATGTCTGCCTCGACAGTTTTCCCCGCCTGCGCATCCACCAGATTGCAAATCTGCTTGGACCGGATCTGCTCGGTAACCCATCCCTGGTTTGCCCGGCATTGATTATGGGCGATTTTGCCGACTACGTCTGGGGTGCCGGTAATCTGGAGCTGGCCTCGACCCTGCGGCGGACCCGCCGGCCGCTTTGGCGAGGCACCTACCCTGCCCGTTTTCCGATTTTCGGGCGAGACCGCGCATATCTGCGTGGAGCAGTACGAGTTCTCGAGGCTTCAATCAATCACAGCTTTCTGGCTCGCCAGGCCTCCAGTCATTTGCCGCTGACCATGACGGTGCAGGTCACGGATACGCGGCGCTCAGTGCGTTTGAAGCCGTTGACAGGCACACGTATGGAAGCTGCTCCCGGTTAATCCGCTTGTGGAAAACTCTGTGGACAGGGTTGATAACAGTATTTCTAGTCAATTCAATAGATACCTGCGTTGTAAACATGAAAATCTCACGAATTACATCCAGCCACGTGCTCACCACTCTCGATCTGCTGCAGGTAACCTACCCGGAGGCAAGTTGCGCCCTCACCCATCAAAACCCATGGCAATTGCTGGTTGCAACGATTCTCTCTGCACAGTGTACCGATGTGCGGGTCAATCTGGTGACGCCTGTTTTGTTTAAGCGCTTTCTTGACCCGGCAAGTCTGGCCGTTGCCGACCAGGTTGAGGTTGAAAACTTGATTCGTTCTACCGGATTTTTTCGCAACAAGGCTAAAAACCTGATTGGTTGTGCAGCTGCGCTGGTGAGATTTCATAAAAACGTGGTCCCGCAGGAACTGACGGCGCTCATTGCATTGCCAGGTGTCGGGCGTAAAACTGCGAACGTGGTTTTGGGCAATGCTTTTGATATTCCGGGGATGGTTGTGGACACCCATGTTGGTCGTGTTGCCCGCCGTCTGGGTTGGGCGACTGCCCGTACACCAGAAGGCGTAGAAGAGCAGCTCTGCAAACTGCTGCCGTCCGGGCGCTGGACTCAGACCGCGCATGTCCTGATATTTCATGGTCGGCAATGCTGTCGGGCACAGACGGCTTGGTGCTCAGCGTGCCCGGTGGTTGATCGTTGTCCGCAGGTTGGGGTTGGCAGGCAAAAATAGGTCGGATAGAAGTACGCAGCTTAATGGCTTTGGTTTAAGAATAAACGATTCAAAATGATAAAGGCTTTCACTCAAAGCTCATCCATATCCAATCGGAAAAAATCCTTGGCCTCAGGGGTTTTTTCTTCCATCGCATAACGCACCGGCGCAGTGTTGGGTGCAAAAGCCTCGATAACAATATCCGGATTGTCTTCTGGTGCCAGCAAGCCGGTAAGAGGATCGATCGGCCGAAATTCTATGCTGTCCGGAACAGGAAACTGTTTGACCGGCAGATCTTTAGTGGCCTCCGCCATGAAAGCGACCCAGGCTGGTGCGGCGGCCAGGGAGCCGGTTTCCCTTTTACCCAGAGGGCGCTCCTGGTCATAGCCTACCCAAGTGACCGCCAGGAGTTGCTGAACATAACCTACAAACCAGGCGTCCTTTAGATCGTTGGTAGTGCCGGTCTTGCCGGCCGCAGGACGGTTTAATGCCTTTGCCCGCCCTCCGGTGCCATTCTGAACCACGCTTTCCAGGATGTTTGTAGTCAGATAGGCGGTTTCCGCGCTGATAACCCTGCTGCGCAATTGACCTGTCAGTTTCTGCCCGTCCTGTGGTCCTGCGGGGAAATCAGCCGGATCGTTGGATTCGATAACCTTGCCGTCGCGATCCAGGATCTTGTTAATATAAGTGGGCACCACCTTAACGCCGCCGTTGGCCAACACCGAATAACTGTGCGCTAGCTCCATCGGAGTCAGAGCTGACGAACCGAGACCGAGAGTTAAATCCTCGTCGAGATGCGATTCGATGCCGAGTTTGCGAGCATAGTTGGCGGCATAGCGCACGCCGATATCTTCGAGGATCTTGATCGTAATGACATTGTAGGATTTAGCCAGAGCAGTGCGAAACGGAACCGGACCGTAGAAGCGCTTGGAATAGTTTTTCGGTTTCCATTCCTTTATTTTCCCGTTTTCCAGCTTTTCCTTGAAAATTAGCGGTGTGTCGAGAATCATTGTGGCCGGGGTGTAGCCTTTATCAAGGGCGGCTGCGTAGATGAGCGGCTTCATTGCCGAGCCTGGAAGCCGGCGAGCCTGAAGGACACGGTTGAACTGGCTGGTGCGGAAATCATAACCACCGACCATAGCCTTTATCTGGCCGTTGTGTGGATCCATGGCCAGCAAAGCCCCCTGGGCTTCCGGTTCCTGTTCCAGAGTCAGTAGCCATGGAAAATTCTGCGGCATCTCGATGATGCGCACCTGCACTTTGGAACCAAGGGGCAAATGGGTTGCCTTGCCGGTTGCATTGCCGGTTGCCTGAGCAGAGCGCTTGACCACTTGAGGCGGCCCGGCCCAGTTTGCTGATTTCAACGTGATGTGGCCGTCCTGTTCAGCCATGCGCAGGTGAAGGCTCTGCTTGTCGGAGCCAGTGACAACGGCTTCAATGACATCATTGAGAACTGGTCGCTTCTCGGTAAAGGTTTCTGTCTGCTGGCGCAGGAATAAGGCTTCCTCTTCGAGGCCTAAAACGGCAAGGGGACCACGATAACCCTGACGCTTGTCATGGGCGCGCAGATTCGCCTGGACTTCAGCCTGGGCAGTCAGCTGCATCCTGAGGTTCATGCTGGTTTGAACTTCGAGTCCGCCGTGGTAAAGGAGATCTTTGCCGTACGTATCCTCCAGATAGCGGCGCACCTGTTCGGTGAAGTATGCCGTATCCGTGATGTGTTGATTGATGCGTGGCCGGATCTCCAGTTCTTCCGCTTTGGCCTGATCAGACTCTTCCCTGGTGATAAAGCCCTCATCAACCATGCGGCCAAGGACGTAGACCTGGCGATCTTTGGCGCGTTCATAGTTGCGGTAGGGAGAATAACGGCTGGGGGCTTTCGGCAGGCCAGCAAGGATGCTGCATTCGGCAAGGGTCAGGTTCTCGACATCCTTGTCGAAGTAGTTCTCAGCGGCCGCCTGTACGCCATAGGCGCCGTGACCAAGAAAGATTTGATTGAGGTAAAGGTAGAGGATCTCTTCCTTGGAGAGCCGCTTTTCCATACGGTAGGCAAGAATTGCCTCTTTGAATTTACGCTTGAATTTACGCTCCGGAGTTAAAAGCAGACTTTTGGCGACTTGCTGGGTAATTGTGCTACCGCCCTGAACAATTCCTCCGGCTTTAATGTTTTTAAGAGCTGCTCTCAGAATCGAAGCGGTGTCAATCCCTTTGTGTTTGAAGAAGTTTGAATCTTCAGCAGCGACAAACGCCTGAATCAGTTGTTTCGGCATGCGTGATACCGGGACGATGATCCGGCGCTCCTCAAAAAGCTCAGCAATGACTGTCCCGTCATCACTGAGTACCCGAGTGATGATTGGCGGTCGGTAGTCGGCAAGCGTATCGACGCGAGGCAGCGACTTGGATATGTACAAATAGGCACCAATCGGCACGATGACGGCAAGCAGCAGGCCAAGCACACCAAGACCCAAGAGGATGCGGACCACAGTGGCGAGGGGTGATTTTTTTTGACTATTTGTCTGTTTAGGCATAAAACCCTCTATTGAACAGAGACTTATATCATAGCTGTTTCACCTTCAGCAACAGTTTTGCCAGTTTAATCGGGATCTGCGCTATGTTATAGTTGATCGTTGTCGTCTCATGGCTAGTTTTCGTCCGGAACTATTTGCGAGTGTATTTTCAATGACTGCCGTAAAGCGCGGTCTGCCTTGTCTTAGCGGTCATAACCTACGGAGGAAGGAGTTGCTTTTGCCTGTGAAAGTGTTTCGGCGCAATAAAATTGTAGTTACTGTCGGCCCGTCGAGTGATTCACGGCAGACATTGCTGGCCTTGATGGAAGCAGGCGCAGACGTCTTTCGGCTCAATTTTTCTCACGGGCAGCACGCGACTCTGGCTGAAACGGTCGCTCTGATCCGTGAACTTTCCCGGAACCGTCGTCAGGCGGTTGCCATCCTCGGTGATCTGCAAGGGCCGAAGATTCGAACCGGCCTGATGCGTTGCGATGTCATGACCTTGACCGCCGGCCAATCCGTGGTGGTGACCACGGCGGATGTGCTTGGCGAGGACGGGCTGATCCCGACCAATTATAGCGCATTGCCACAAGACGTGCACCTTGGCGACCGGATCCTTCTCGATGACGGCCTGCTTGAACTGCAGGTCGAAAATGTCGCAGGCAACAATGTTTATTGCCGTGTTCTGGTCGGCGGCGAACTGAAAAACCGCAAAGGGATGAACTTGCCGGGCGTGGCGGTTTCTGCTCCAGCACTTACAGTCAAGGATATAAACGACCTTGAATTCTGTGTGGAGCAGAAACTCGACTATATCGCGCTCTCGTTTGTGCGTACAGCAGAGGATGTCTTGCAGCTCAAAAAACGGCTCTCTCAGCGGCAGGCAGCAATCAAGGTCATCGCCAAAATTGAAAAGCCGGAAGCAGTGGATGCCTTTGCAGAAATTCTCACTGCAGCCGACGGCATCATGGTGGCGCGTGGCGATCTCGGTGTAGAAATCAATTCGGAAAAGGTGCCGTTGATTCAGAAGCATATTATCCGCCAGTGTAATCTGGCCGGCAAGCCGGTCATCACGGCGACCCAGATGTTGGAGAGTATGGTGTACAGTCCTCGCCCTACCCGTGCCGAGACCTCGGATGTGGCCAACGCCATTCTCGATGGCACCGATGCAGTCATGTTGTCGGCGGAAACCGCTTCCGGGAAATACCCGTGTGAAGCTGTGGCCATGATGGTGCGGATTGCTGTGGACGTTGAACGTGACCCGCAACTCAAAGAGCAGTTTTTCCATTCACTCTCTGAGCAGAGCGGCTATCAGAGTCTTCCGGAAGCGATTGGCCAGGCAGCCTGCCGGGTGGCCAAAAACGTCGGTGCTGCGGCAATTCTGGCTTTTACCCAGACCGGCAGTACGGCTGCCCTGGTCGCCAAGTATCGTCCGGCGATGCCGGTCTATGCGGTAACACCATCCCAGGCGGTGCGGCGGCGCATGGCCCTTTTTGCCGGAGTCCGTTCGATCCGGGTCGATATCGAAGGAGATACAGAAGCGCAGATTCGTTCGGTGGATGCCGCAGTGCTTGCCGCCGGGGTTCTCAACAAGGGGGATGTGGTGGTGATCACCATGGGCAGTCCACTTTCCGATCCAGGCACCACCAACCTGCTCAAGGTTCACCGGCTTGGTTATTGAGACACATCAAATTTTGTATGCGGAACGGGGAAAATTAAAAATGATAAAAAAAGCGGTAGTTCTTTACAGCGGCGGTCTTGACTCCACCACCTGCATGGCGATTGCCCGGGCAGATGGCTTTGAGGTATATGCCATGAGTTTTGCTTATGGTCAACGGCATTCCGTGGAGTTGGACAAGGCGCGCAAATATGCACAGAAGATCGGTGCGGCAAGCCACCAGGTAATGCAGATCGACCTGCGCCAGTTCGGTGGCAGCGCTTTGACCGCCGATCTGGCCGTGCCGAAAGATCAGTCCTCAAAAGACGACATCCCGATCACTTACGTGCCGGCCAGGAATACGATCTTTTTAAGTTTCGCCCTTGGTTGGGCGGAAGTCCTCGGCGCCTTTGACATCTATATTGGTGTCAATGCGCTGGACTATTCGGGTTATCCCGACTGCCGACCCGAATTTATCAGCGCCTTTGAAAACATGGCGAACCTGGCTACCAAGGCCGGGGTTGAAGGGGATCACCCCTATACGATCCACACGCCGTTGATCCAGCTCAGCAAGGCTGAAATTATCCTGACCGGTCTGGACCTTGGCGTCGACTACAGCTTGACCCACTCCTGTTACGACCCGACGCCGGACGGCATTTCCTGCGGACGCTGCGATTCCTGCCGCTTGCGCCTGAAGGGGTTCAGAGAGGCCGGGGTTGTAGATCCGATCGATTACGTGGTCCGTGACGCGTAGCCCGTGATCCATGAAAGAACAACAAATCTGAGAGCAAGTCATGCCATGAGCAAAGCCAGTAAAGATTCCAGTCATCACGCATCACACAGCACGCACCATGACATCCGCGAAACCGGCGGCATGCCTGATATGCAGAAAACCCGTGATAACCGCAACATCGCTATCGACAAGGTCGGTGTCAAAGATATCAGTTACCCGATCGTGGTCATGGACAAGAGCAAAGAGCATCAGCAGACGGTGGCACGCATCAACATGTATGTCGATCTGCCCCATCACTTCAAGGGCACACACATGAGCCGCTTCATAGAAATTCTCAACCAGTACCATGGCCAGATCAGCATCGACCGTATGAACACGATGCTGAGCGACATGAAGGAGCGTCTTGAAGCCAGCAGTGCCCATCTGGAACTGGAGTTCCCTTACTTCATCGAGAAGCAGGCCCCGATTTCAAAGGCACGCAGCCTCATGGAGTACCAGTGTCGTATGGTGGGTAGTCTCGGCGAAAGCTACGATTTTATCCTCGGTGTCACTGTACCGGTTACCTCGCTCTGCCCATGCTCGCGGGAGATCAGTGCCCGGGGTGCTCATAACCAGCGCAGTGCCGTAAAAGTCGAGGTCCGTTATACGGACCACATCTGGCTGGAAGATTTGGTATCCTGGGTGGAAGAGTGCGGCAGTGCGCCGGTTTATTCCCTGCTCAAACGCGAGGACGAAAAAGCTCTGACCGAACAGGCCTATGACAATCCGATGTTCGTCGAAGATGTGGTGCGGGCGGTGACCCAGCGTTTGCTCAAGGTTCCCGAAGTGACCTGGTTCAGGGTTGCCTGTGAGAATTTCGAGTCAATTCATAACCATTCCGCCTATGCCATGGTCGAACGGCAGGAGTCTACCGGACGTGGATAAAGCTGTGAACAAGGTGGAAAACCCTGCAAACAGCCACATTATTAGTCATTCTGAACCTGTTATCGGTCTGTTTGCCAAGCAACCAGTGGCCGGTCTGGTCAAAACGCGGCTGACGCCACCGTTGTCAGCGGAGCAGGCCAGCCAACTCTATCGCATCGCTTTACTGGAGACGGTCGCACGGCTGCTTTCAGCAGAGCTGCCATTGGTCATCTGTTATGCCGGACAACGGGACTGGTTCAGGGCAAACTTCCCTGGTCTGCCATTACTCGCCCAGACCGGGGATGATCTCGGTGCCCGCATGAGCAACGCTGTACGTGCACTCTTTACTGTCGGCGGTGGCCCGGTTTTGCTGGCCGGATCCGACAGCCCTGACCTTCCCGTTTCTCTGATCCATCAGATCCTGGTGCAGTTGCAGGATACAGATGTCGCCGTCGTTCCCTGTCATGATGGCGGTTACGCGATTGTCGGCATGCGGCGGGCGACGACGCAGCTTTTTGATGAGATCCCCTGGAGCACCTCCCGGGTGCTGGAGGCAACCCGCCAACGCAGCCGGGAACTCGATTTGTCCTATCATGAAACGGAATGCTGGGACGATCTTGATGAACTTGCCGATTTGCGGCGTCTGGTGGCCCGCTCGCCCGGGTCACAAACAGCGCAGCATATTGTCGCAGAGTTGGGTGAACTGTTCTAATGCGTAGAGTGGAAAGCGTTTATGCACGGTTGACTTGCCGACAACGCTGCCCGATAATCAAGCCGCAGAATAAATGCGAACCCGGATGTCATACCGGGTCCTACACCTCATTGTTTAAGGAGAAGACCCTTGGAACTGGTTCTCAATGCCGGGCCGGTGGTAAAACTGGTGCTGTTGATTCTGGTCTATTTTTCCGTAGTCTCATGGACCATTATATTCTACAAACAGCTCGTCATTCGTCGGGCGATTCGCGATTCGGACCGGTTCCTCGACTTTTTCTGGTCGAAGAAACGCTTTGATGCCATCAGCCAAGGCCTGGATGGCTTTCGTCAGTCACCGCTTACCGTCCTGTTTCGCGAAGTTTACCGCGAGCTGGCGCAGAGCCGGCGCCAGTCCGATGGCCAGGAAAGCGACAACCTGGTTGCCGATCTCGGCGAACAGGAACGGGTTGCCCGCGTGCTGCGTCGCTCTACTACGTCCGAGACACACCGTCTCGAGAAGTATCTTTCCTTTCTGGCGACGACCGGATCGGCGGCGCCATTTATAGGTCTGTTCGGTACCGTCTGGGGAATCATGGATGCTTTTCACGGCATCGGCACCAGCGGCAGCGCTTCGCTGGCTGTGGTTGCGCCGGGAATCTCCGAGGCCCTGGTCGCCACTGCGATCGGCCTGGTGGCAGCGATCCCGGCGGTTATCGGCTATAACCACTTTGTCAACAAGGTCAACGTCTTAACTGGCGAGATGGATAATTTCAGCCAGGAGATGTTGAACATCGTCCAGCGTATGAGTCGAGGCAATTAAGATGGAAGTCGGTCAGAACAGCAACCGCCGGCGCACAATGCTGGCCCAGATAAACGTGACCCCCTTTGTCGACGTCATGCTGGTTCTGCTGATTATTTTTATGATTACCGCACCGATGATGGAGAAGGGTGTGGATGTCGACCTGCCGGAAGTCGAGAATGCGCCCAACCTCTCGGCCGTCAAGGAGCCGCTGATCATAACCGTAAACCGCAAAGGGCAGATCATGGTCGGCAGCAGCCAGGTTGACAGCGCGGCGAAACTGATCCCGGTTCTGCAACAGGTCTTAAGCGAACGGGAAGACAAAACAGTTTATCTCGAAGCGGACAAAACGGTTCCCTATGGCCAAGTGGTCCAGGTGATGGCCGCCGTGAAACGGGCCGGTGTCGTCAAGCTTGGCATGGTCGCCCAGGAGCCGGAGAAGTGAGCAAGCGAGCAGCCTGATGTCAGTCGTGCCTTTGCGCCAGAACAATACCTTCCATAAAGACCCGAAGTTTGGTCGTCTGCTATTGGTCTCACTGATTGCCCACGTCCTGGTTTTGGTGGTCTTCAGCGTTGACCTGTTCGGCACGAAAGTACGTTACAAGCCGCCGGTCTACTATGTTGACCTGATTCACAAGCCGGTCCTCAACCCGCAGGCCGGTCGCCCCGACCCGCGGCCGGTCAGCAAACCGAAGCCGGAGCCGGTCAAGCCCGCAGCCCAGACCGTCACCCCGGCCGTCCCCAGGGAACCGGTTAAACCTGAGGTAAAACCACTGGTCAAGCCGACTCCGGCAGCAGAACCGAAACCGAAACCGAAACCGGCGGAAAAGCCCGTCCCAAAGCCGACAGAAAAACCAGTAGCAAAGCCGGTTCAAGCCAAAGAACAGAAACTGCAGAGCGCTCTTGATGAGATTCGTGAGCGTCAGGCACGCGAGGCCGAACGAGAAGCGTTAAAAGACAAACTGGCCAAGTTGCGTGATTCCGTCGGCGCAGCAGCGACGGTCCCGGCCGATGTGCCTGTGGGCATGCCGGACGGCCAGGGCGATGAGGTGGGAGTCAGCGCCCTGGCCTTTGTACAGGCATTTATCCAGCAGAACTGGGTTCTTTCCCCATATCTTCTTGACCAGTCACGTATTGCTGACTTTGAGGCGGTCGCGACCTTGAATTATTCTGCAAGTGGAAGCTTGACCAGTTACAGTGTTGATCGCCTTTCTGGAAACAAACAATTTGACGATTCACTGAAAACGGCCATTGTCAAGTCCAGGCAGCTAGCGCAACCGTTGCCGAAAGAACTCAAACTGGTCGTGACTTTCAACCTCAAGGATATCGCTGCGGCGAGGAGATAAATATGTTGTTGCGCTGTTTCATGGTTTTCCTGATCAGCCTTGCTCTTCCGTGGTCAAGCCTGGCGGCCACGCAGATCGAAATTTCGGCTCCCGGTGAGCAGTCGATCCCGCTGGCCCTGACAACCTTTCTGCCGGATAAGGGCCCGCAATCGGAGAAGATTAGCGGCGAGTTCAATGAAGTCCTCCTGGCAGACCTTGACCTTTCGGGTCTGTTTCGTTTCGTCGCACCGAAAGCGTTTCTCGATGATGCCGAGCGCATCGGGCTCTTCAGCACCCAGGTCAACTTTCCGCAATGGCGGCTGCTTGGCGCCGAAACCCTGATCAAGGGCACCTACGCCCTGGAAGGTGAAAAGCTGATCGTTGAGGCACGCCTGTTTGATGTTGTCAACCGCCGCCTGCTGACCGGGCGCCGTTATGTCGGTGAGGCCAAGGATGTTCGGCGTATGGCGCATGCCTTTGCTGACCAGGTGCTCAAAGAATTAACTGGAGAAGAGGGGCCTTTCAGTGCGCGTATCGCTTATATCTCCAACCAGTCCGGGCACAGCGAACTCTGGCTGATGGACGTCGATGGCCATCGGCCGATCCGCCTGACCAATCATCGTTCCATCGTGCTCAATCCCGACTTCTCTCCGCACGGCAAGGAGCTCTTGTTTACCTCTTACCGGGCCAACAACCCCGATCTTTATCGCAAGGAGATTTATTCCGGCAAAGAAGCCAAGCTATCCTATAAGCCGGGCCTCAACGTGGCTGGCCGCATGGCGCCGAGCGAGCGCGAGATTGCCCTCACTTTGTCCAAAGATGGCAACCCGGAAATCTATCTGCTAGACACCAGTGGTCGTATACGCAAACGGATTACCGACAGCTGGGGCATTGACAGTGATCCGAGCTGGAGTCCGGACGGTAACCGCCTGGCTTTTATTTCCAACCGCCAGGGTAATCCACATGTTTTTATCACCGATATCTTCACCGGCAGGACGACCCGTTTGACCACTAAAGGCAAGTATAATGCAACGCCGGCCTGGGGGCCGAAGGGTGATCGAATCGCTTTTACCCGTCAGGAAGGGGGGCGATTTGATATCTATACCATTAATACCGACGGTACCGATGAACGCCGCTTGACCTTTGGGACGGGCAACAGTGAGCATCCTCGCTGGAGCCCTGATGGCCGGTTCCTTATCTATTCGTCGGACAAGGGCGGCAAACGTGGGATATATGTCATGCGATCCGATGGTACCGGTTCACGGCGTCTGACGACCCTGGAAAGTGACAGTCGTCATCCGGCCTGGTCGCCGCGCTGGTAAGTTGTTGTTATTTCCTTACCGGCTCGATATAATGCGTTTTTGTCTGTCATAATTTAATCGGCAGCTCTGTTCTGTTAACGTGAGATGCTATGAACCTAAGATCTTAACAAGGAGTCCAAAAATGAAAACAATGCAGATGCTCAAGGTTGTCCTGGTCGTTCTGTTTCTCTTCGGCGGTCTGGTTGGTTGCGCCAAAACCCCGCCAGTCTCAGCGGTCGAAGACCAGGCGAAGGTTGCTCAGTCCGATATGAGTCAACAAGAAGAAGCCAAGGGTGTTGACGACAAGTCGATGCAGGGCGAAGCTGTTCCGAGCCACGAAGCAATGGCCGGCATGCAGCGGATTTATTTCGATTTTGACCAGTTCACCCTCTCTGACGAAGCCCGCAGCATTCTCGCTGAGAATGCCAAGTACTTGCAGACCATGAATGATGTTCAGGTTGTTATCGAAGGTCATTGCGACGAGCGCGGTTCTGACGAATACAACCTGGCTCTCGGCGAAAGTCGTGCCCTGGCCGCGAAGAGCTACCTGGTCTCCCTGGGTATCAGCTCCAGCCGTCTTTCTGTGATTTCTTATGGTGAAGAGAAGCCTTTGGTTAACGCTTCCAACGAAGATGCCTGGGCACAAAATCGCCGTGCTGAATTCAAGGCCGTCAAATAATTCAAGACAGCCTCGCGTACTGCGTCGCTTGGGGAGTAGTTCATGTCTCATGTTCGTTACCTGATCATTCTGCTTACCGGTTTACTGTTGAGTAGTTGTGTGGTCACTCAGCAGGACCTGCAAATGCAACGCGACCTGCTGGAAATGAAGCGTCGCCTCGGTGATGCCGAACGGACCGTCAAGGAACTTAAGGACGACACCTCAGGGGGTGTCAGGGCTCATGTTGAGACGCTGGCGCGCAATCAGGCCGATTTCCAGGCTGAGCTCGATGGTGTTCGCGTTGATCTGCAGTCGATGCAGGGACGTACTGGTGATCAGGAGCGCATCAATGATAACCTGCGCCAGGACCAGGCTATGTTGCGCGATGAATTGAGTCTGCAGATCGCCGATCATGAACAGCGACTTGCCAAGCTGGAATCCGGCGTTAAAATGGGATCTTCGACCACCGCTGTGTCACCGTCTGTGCCGGTTTCTCCTGCGGGTAATGCTTCAACTGCAGCCGGAACCGCGGTAGCGTCGGCTCCGGCAGAGCAAAGCGCTCTGGCACTCTACGAACAGGCTCTCAAGAAAATACGCGAAGAACAGGATTTTACCGCTGGCCGTGAATTGATGGAAACGTTCCTCAAGCGTTATCCCGGCGACGAACTGGCCGTCAATGCCGCTTACTGGGTCGGTGAAACCTATTATGCGCAGAAAGCCTACGAGAAGGCGATTCTGCGGTTTGAAGATGTCATTCAGAAGTATGGTGAACATCCAAAAGTTGCCTCGGCAATGCTTAAACAGGCACTGGCGTTTGAAGCCTCTGGCGATAAAGCCACCGGACGCCTGTTGCTGCAGAGTGTCATTGAGCGTTTCCCGCTCTCTGATGAGGCTAACAAAGCCAAGCAGATATTGCAGGGCAAATGAGGTTTGTCTGTCGAAGTCTTGTAAAAAAGGTTGACAACGTAGTCTGGGTCAGTTTATAAAACGCGTTCTGTGTGCCGCTAGCTCAGTAGGTAGAGCATCTGACTTTTAATCAGATGGTCGTAGGTTCGATCCCTACGCGGCACACCATTTTTTAAGCGTGTACATGCAGGAACTTTTCCTGCTAGGTGCTTGAAGTTTTAAGTCCCTATCGTCTAGCCTGGCCCAGGACACCGCCCTTTCACGGCGGCGACGGGGGTTCGAATCCCCCTGGGCGTACCATCTTGCATCTTCCGAGGAAGATGGCAGCGGAGCCGTATGGCTCCGCTTTTTTTTTGCACAACATCTTCGTCCTGACCCCTATCATGATTGACCTGCATCGACCACTCCAGGAGTTTGTTGACTATCCATGAACCGGCTGCAAATTCGGCTGTTTGGCCCATATTTCAGCTCCTTTTCGGTTCATAGCTACGGCTATGAACCTTCAATCGAGCTAAAATCTGTTCTCAAACTTCCAAATTTTCGCTTCGGCCCGTATAATCAACAGGCTCCTTGTAATACTTATTAAACTTTTGAAATGACTGGATGAATGCTTCGACATGATGAAATCACTGACTGATCTCGACAGAAACAACCTTGACCCTCGGAAGTTCATTTTCTGGCAACCGCCTGCTGATCGGGCAATCCATGTCGGACCGGATCAAAAACCGGTTTCTCTGCCGCAAATTCCTCTGCCGATCAAACGCAAGGATATGGACAATGGTCCCAGCGACAATGCGATTGGTGAGGGAGTCTACGATTATCTGCGTCAGTTTCCCGATTGTCTGCATAATACGGATTACGCAGAGCTCTTGCGTGATGGCTATGCGCATTTCCTGGCAGATCTGGCAGCTCACGTAGTCATGCTTGACAAAAAAGAAGTCGAGCCTGCTTACGTTTTCCGCAAACTCACTTATCTCAAGATTCTGCACCTGCTCGAGCCAGACAACATGGGCCTGCTCTGGCAACTCTCCCAGGGGTTCTACGGGCTGGCAATGACCTTTACCGAGCTGCCACAAGTGCGTCGTCATCTATTGAATGCAATGCGATACGGACAGGACATATTGAAGTTGCAGGCAGACGATCATGCTGCCTTGAACCTGCTTGCTGAAATCGACATCCTTTTTGGAGATTATCCCGCCGCGATCAACAAATTTGACCGGCTGCTTAAGTCTTTTCCTGACCAGAAGACTGCAGACAACATTGGGGACCGGATTGAATCCTGTGTCCATGTTGGTTTTCCAGACCATCCGCTGGTGGATGATCTGGAGTGTATCGGTGAAGCGATGCATCTTTATGCTGCGAAAGATTATCGTCGGGCAACGGAATTGCTGGAGCGACTGGAAGAGGACAATTATTTTACTACCGAGTTCAAATCAGCCGATTTCTTCTGCCTTTTGGGGATGTGCCGCATCAAGACCGGCGACCGCGCCGGCGCCTTTGATGCCCTGAGCCAGGCTCTTGAAATAGCGCCGGATCACATACAGGCCCGCGAAGCACTTGAATCAATCTGAAATTGCATGCTGATAGTGATTCAGGCAGTTCAAAAGAATGATTTTTCGCAGATGAAAAGGGTCCACTTCCTGTTGTTCAATTCATGTCCTCATGCTAAGCTCGCAACGGCTTCTCGGCTTTAATCCATCTATCCGGTTTGATACATGAAACGTGGCATTTCACTCCTTCTGATGTTCGCCGTATGCTGGTGTGCAACAACTGCTATTGCAGCCGAAGCCACAGTGTCAACGATGTGGCCGTTGTTCGATTATCGCGCCTCGGAATCCGCTGACTATCATAGCCTTCATCTCCTCGGGCCACTTCTGAAATACGAAACCAAAGGGATTGAAACGGAATATGCCTTGCGGCCCCTGTTTTATCGGGCTGTCGATGAAGAGAATGTCTCCCGCACCGATGTCCTCTATCCCGTTTTCGGTCACCGCAAGGATAAGGAATTTACAAGCTTCCACCTTATACACTTGCTTAATTACGATTTCGGCAAACGTGAAACCGGCAGCAGTAATCGGTTTTACCTCTTCCCTTTCCTCTTCTATGGTGAAGAAGAGCAGGGCCGCTACATGGCTTTTTTCCCTTTCGGCGGCACCCTCTTCAATTGGTTCGGCCGTGATCGCATATCTTTTACCCTCTTTCCTCTCTACGGTCGCACGGAACGCAAGACTACGCGAATTGATAATGTCCTCTGGCCATTTTTTGCCAGAATAACCGGTGAAAACGAGTCAGGTTACAAGTTTTGGCCGATTTATGGACAAAGCAGCAAGCAGGGCGTCTACCGGAAAAGATTTTTCCTCTGGCCGATTTTTTTCTCGGAATCGGTCGGGCTTGACAGTGACGCCCCGATGGAGGTGAGAGCGGCCTGGCCGTTCTATGTCAGTAAGGAGACACCCGAGACATCATACCGTTCCGCTCTCTGGCCTTTTTTCTCCAAAACGCAAGATCACGTCAAGGATTATCAGGTGTGGAACGCGCCCTGGCCGTTCGTGCGAGTTATCAAAGGGGAAAATCATCACGGGTTGAAAATACTGCCGTTTTTTGCCGATGAAACCATGGATGTTAAGAGAAAGAGGTGGTATCTTTGGCCGCTATACAAGGTTGATGAGATGCAGACCGAGTTGATTGAAAGTCGTCGTGATCGTATCCTTTTCTTCCTTTATTCGGATCGGCATGAGACCAAGTATGAAACGGGCGATTCAATGCGCCGCGTCGATCTTTGGCCTCTTTTTGGTTACAATATGACAAACGGCGTAAGTCATCTGCACATTTTTTCGCTAATCGAACCGTTTTTCCCGGGCAATCAGTCGATTGAACGTTTGTGGTCACCTTTATGGCGGATTTATCAGCAGAAATGGGACCGACAAGGCAATTCCATCGTCAGTCTGTTCTGGAACCTTTACTGGTATGAGAAGCAGAGCGAAAAAGTCGCCTGGGAACTTTTCCCGTTCGTTGAATATCGCAAGGAGTCGACAGACTCTAAGGACGTTCGCTTCTTGAAAGGGTTGGTCAGTTACCACGACCGCGACAGCGGAAAACAATTAAACCTCTTTTATCTGCCCTGGGGCTTTCGATGGAACGAACCACTGTGAGACAAGTGCTTTATGCGTTTTTTAAATATCCTGGGAAGTAAACTGCTAAATGTTGCGCAGGGTCTCGGTGAGATGCTGGAACTGCTTTGCCAGACACTTTACTATTTCAAGGAAGCACCGCGCAATCTGACCAGCATCCTTCGCCAGATGAACTTGATCGGCGTCGGCACGCTGCCGATTGCCATGCTGGTCGCTCTCTTTGTCGGTATGGTACTTTCTGTGCAGACAGGTACCGAGTTGGCACTTTATGGCTCCCAGGAAGCCATCGGGGCCATCGTCGGCGTGTCGATGGTCAAGGAGCTCGGACCGGTTATGACCAGCTTGCTGGTTGCCGGCCGTATTGGTTCTGCCATGGCGGCCGAAATTGGTGCCATGCAGGTTTACGAAGAGATTGATGCGCTGAAAACACTGGAAATCAGTCCGGTACGCTACCTGGCCATGCCGAGATTGATTGCCTGCCTTTTTTGTGTGCCGGCGCTTGTTGTCTTTGCCATTATCGTTGGTATCATCGGCGGTGGTGTCGTCGCAGAAGTCAATCCGAAAATCAATGTCCCTTTTAGTGTTTACTACGACAACATGATCCGAGCGTTGAGCTATAAGGAGGTTTTCAAGGGTCTTCTAAAGGCGATGGTTTTCGGTGGCATTATCGGTCATGTCGGATGTTACATCGGCTTTAAGACAAGTGGTGGTGCGCGGGGAATCGGCGAGTCGACAACCAGGTCGGTGGTTCTCTCCTTCCTGCTGATCATGGTTGCCAACTATCTCTTGACGCGCTTTATGATTTAAGGGGCTCTGTATTGACACATTCTGACAAAAACTCGAAAAATGGACATTTCCTGAATGGCTTGAATCCTCTCGGCAGTCTCTGGACCAAACTTGCGCACGGTTTTTCGCCTTCAATCTTAGAGGGAGACAACTGTCAGAGCGGTTACGAAGGATCCTCTGGCGTAAGTATTAAGATCAAGGACCTCAATAAATCTTTCGGCGACAATCATGTCCTCAAGAATATCAACTTGACAATTGAGCCTGGAGAAACTTTTTCGATCATCGGCCCATCAGGAACCGGGAAAAGCGTGCTGCTTAAACATATCGTTAAGCTGGAAAATGCTGACAGCGGGCAAATCCTGATCAACGACCATGATGTAAGCAAGACAGAGTCGATAAATGCAAAACGCAGTTATCGCTACAGCATGGTTTTTCAGTCATCCGCACTCTTCAATTCATTGACAGTCGGTGAAAACGTCGGCCTCTGGCTGCGTGAAAAACGCATCTGCGGAGAAGCGCGTATCCGCCGTATTATCCGGGAAAAGCTGGACCTGGTAGGCCTCGCAGGCAAGGAAGAGTTGCGTACCTCGGAACTTTCGGGCGGAATGAGGAAGCGGGTAGCAATCGCCCGCTCGCTGGCGATGAATCCTGACCTGATCCTTTATGACGAGCCGACCGCTGAACTCGATCCGGTGACCTCCGACGAACTGGCTCGGGTTATCATGTCTCTTAAAGAAAAGGTTAAATTGACGACTGTTATCGTCAGTCATGACCTCAGCTTTGCACTTTATCTGTCTGACCGTGTTGCTATGATGCATGATGGCGAAATCATTGCTGTCGGCACGCCTGATGAGATCAAAAAGAGCCAGAATCCAATTGTGCGGAATTTTATCTATACAACGACCAAAGGCATCCAGGAAGAAGGAAAATAGTATGGCGATATCGGTCGAGCAGAAAGTCGGTCTGTTTTTTCTGGCATCCCTGATTTTACTGGCAGTCATGATTGAGCTGGTCGAGGACTGGCGTCCTTTTGAGGATCAATACGCATATCATGCGTATTTTAACTCTTCGGTCGGCTTGAGCGTCGGCGACCCGGTCAGGATTGCTGGTGTTGATGCCGGCAAGGTTCTGGAAATCAGTATCGAAGACAGCCGTGTCCGCGTCGACTTTTATGTCAACCGGGAAGACGTCCTCCGCGAAGATAGCGTGGCGCAGATCCGGCAAACAAACATGCTTGGCGGTACGTTTCTCGGCGTTGACTTCGGCTCGGCAGACAGCAAGCTGTTGCCTGTCGACAGTACCGTTCAGACTGAGGACAGCGCCAACATCGATCAGTTAATCAGTAACCTGGATCGCAACCAGGATCGCGTTTTAAGGCCACTCGGCGAGTTGGTTGATGAGACTCGCGAACCGCTCGCCGATGCGGTGAACCGCCTCGAAAGCATTATCACCAAGATTGACGAGGGAGAGGGCACCCTGGGTCGCTTGGTGAATAATCCGGCTTTATATGAAGAGATGACCGCCATGTCCACACGCCTGAATCAACTCCTGGCGCGCCTCGATAGTGGCGAAGGGACCCTCGGTAAACTGATCGCTGACCCGGCTCTGTACGATAACCTCAACCACACCATGATCAACCTTGCCGACCTCTCAGACCAGATCAAGTCTGGGGAAGGGACCCTGGGCAAGCTGCTGGTCGATGATCGACTTTATGAGGAGGCTGCTCAAACGGTTGCCAACCTCAATGAGATTACCGGTAAAGTCAATCAGGGAAAGGGGTCTCTCGGCAAACTGCTGCATGATGACGCCCTCTACGACAATGTTAACGAGAGCATGGTGCGGATCAGCAGTATCGCCGGCAAGATTGATGATGGTCATGGGACCCTAGGGCGTCTGCTTAATGAAGACGACCTTTATCTGGACGCCAAAACCACGCTGCACAAGGTTGAGAAGTCTGTTGATGGCATCAGTGACACCGGTCCGCTTTCCGCCCTTGGCGTTGTCCTCGGCACTCTCTTCTAAGGAACCACAACAAGATACGGATCGATTTCTCGTTTTTGCCCATCCGGGAACCCGGATGGGCAAATTGTATTTGATGTCCATCCGGAAACTCCGGACACCACAAGCACAGTTTTCACTCTGGATATGAGCAATTTTTCTAACAAAATCATTTGTTCTTATTCAGCACTTCAGAAACAACCACTCAACCCAGCCAATAAAGTAAAACTGTCAAGGTGATCGCACTGCAGAGCGTACTGAGCAGGATTGTGCCCGAAACCAGATCCGGACGCGTGTTGAAGCGCAGGGTGTAGAGGAGTGGCAGGACTGCCGAAGGAGTGCTGGTCTGCAGGATGACGATTTTGCGTGTCAGGCCGTCGAGACCCAGCAAGGTAGTCAGAACGACAGCCAGCACCGGTCCAACGAGCAAGCGCATCACTGTTGCCAGGCTGAAAAAGCCCCAGTTTTGTGTCACCTTAGTGCGCGACAACTGCATGCCGAGCAGAACCAGCATGATCGGGATAGTCGCCTGACCAAGCAGATCTGTCGAACGAATGATATATTCCGGTGGTTGCCAGTCAAATACTTTGCAGAGGATAGCCAGCGCCATGCCGTAAAAGATCGGTATCTTCAAGGTGTTCTTGAGCGCTTCTTGCCATTTGACACCCTGACCTTGCGCGATCAGTATCGCCAGGGTGCCCAGGGGGAGGTTGAAAAGAACAAAAACCAATACCGAAATATTGATTGCCTGTTCCCCGTAGGCGAAGAAGACAAGCGGCAAGCCGAAGTTGCCGATGTTCATCATCGAGGTCACCAGGGTGAACGCACGGGTCGTATTGCTGTCAAATTTTCGCCAGCGTGCGATACCGTAAGCCAGCAGGCAGAAGAGGCCTGTGTAGAGCACCATGAAAAGCATGAGACGTCCGAGAACGTCACCTTCGACATTGTGTTTCAACAGTGAAGAAAATACCAGAGACGGGGCGAAGAGGTAGAGTGCGCTGTTGGCCAGAGAGTGCAGATCGGTTCCTGACCTGCGTTCAAAAACAAAACCTGCAGAGGCAATCAGAAAGACCGGGAGTATGACTTGCAGAAACAGCATAGGTAATGACCTGAATTGTTTGTTAGCAGTCTGTAGATCATCAAGCTTCCACCATTTCAGGTGAAATTGCATTGACAATTCTTAAGCGATCCTGATTAAATAAGCCGCGTTTAACAGGTTATAAACACTCAACCTCTGGAGGCAAAAAATGAATCCCCTGGCCAAAGAACTGAATGATCAGCTCAGTCAACATAACCCTCATGTGCTCGAGTCACTCTCCGAACTCGGCAAAAACCTGTTCTTTCCCAAAGGGATTCTGACCCAGTCTGCCGAAGCAAAAGAGAAGGCTCACCGTTTCAATGCGACCATCGGTATTGCCACCGAAGGCTCCGGGCCGATGTATCTGCAATGTATCCAGGACAAGCTGAGCAAATTTGACCCGAAGGATATATACCCTTATGCACCACCGGCTGGCAAGCCGGAACTGCGTTCGCTCTGGCGCGAGAAGATGCTGCGTGAGAATCCCTGCATGCAGGGGAAACATTTCAGTAACCCGATCGTTACCAGTGCACTGACCCATGGTCTGTCGATCGTCGCCGACCTGTTCATCGACAAGGGTGACCACCTGATCCTGCCGGATATGCTCTGGGGTAATTACAACTTGACCTTTGTCACCCGTTGCGGAGCGATCGTCAAGAAGCACCCGACCTTCACCGTGGCCGGTGGCTACAATGTCAACGGCTTCCGCGCTGAGCTGAAGAACTCCGCGGAAGAAAAGGGCAAGGTCGTCGTGTTGCTCAACTTCCCCAATAATCCTAGCGGCTATACGCCGACCGTTGCCGAGGGGGATGAGATCGTTGCAGCGATTAAGGAAATCGCCGAGGGCGGCTGCGATGTCGTGGTGATCACCGACGACGCCTATTTCGGTTTGTTCTACGAGGATTCCTTGCAGGAGTCGCTGTTCGGTAAACTGGCCAACCTGCATCCGCGTATTCTTGCGGTTAAACTCGACGGTGCGACCAAGGAAGAATTCGTCTGGGGTTTCCGCACCGGCTTCATCACCTTCGCCGACGGCAACGATTACGAAAATGAACCGGTCATCACCGCTCTCGAGAAGAAGACCATGGGGATTATCCGCGCGACCATATCCAACTGCCCGCACCCGTCGCAGACATTCGTGATCGAGGCGCTCAAGTCACCGGATTTCATCAAGCAGAAGAATGAAAAGTTTGAAATCATGAAAGGGCGAGCTCTCAAGACCAAGCAGGTCCTTGACAGCGGTAAGTACAATTCCTGCTGGGACTACTATCCCTTCAACTCCGGCTATTTCATGTGCCTCAAGCTGAAGCAGGTCGATGCCGAGAAACTGCGTCTGCACCTGCTCGACAAATACGGTGTCGGTACCATCTCTATCGGCAGCACCGATTTGCGCATCGCTTTCTCATGTATTGCTGAAGAGGACATCCAGGAACTCTTCGACATCATCTACCAGGCCGTGCAAGACCTGTCCTGAGCTCTGTGAATACAACAGGGGTCCCGTGTAAATGGGACCCCTGTTGTTTTTGAGTCGCTTTTCAGCGAAGGGTATAGCCTATGCGGGTCGCAATAGACAAACTGTCTGACGTCTTGCACAGCAGCCCACATTTCCGCTGTCTTCTTGACCTCTGTACAAACAAGGATGCTTATCTGGTCGGTGGCGCCATTCGCGATGCCCTGATCGGTCGTCCGCTCTCCGATCTCGACCTGATCATGCCTGAAGACCCCACCGCCCTGGCTAACGATTTTGCCCGGCACATTGGCGGCCACTGGTTCTGGCTCGATAAAGAACGTCGACAGAGTCGCGTGGTCGTCAACCACGGTGACAACTGCCTGATTTATGATTTTGCCCTGTTCCGTGCCCCTGATCTTAAACGCGATCTCCTCGACCGGGATTTCACAATCAATGCCTTGGCTTTGCCGTTGACAGGAGACCTGTCGGGCTCGGCCCTGTTTGATCCATGTCGTGGCGTGGAGGATTTACATCTTGATTCTCTGCGCATGGTCAGCGAGGTTTCTTTGCGAAACGATCCGCTGCGCATTGTCAAGGGCGTCAGGCACGCAACAGTGCTTGGTCTGGAGATTGATTGTGGAACGCTGTCTGCTATGCAGGCTGAGATCGCCGGACTGGGGCGCATTGCTCCGGAACGTATCCGCCAGGAAGTCTGGAAAATCTTTGCGGACGTACATGCTGCCAGAGGTCTGCAACTGCTCCATGAAAGCAGGGCAGGGCAGCAGTTGTTTGGAGAAAGGTTTGACAGGTCAATCCCGGAACTGATTGTGAACCTGAAGTCTTGCCGTAATAAATGGCAATATCTCGTTGACTGCAACCCCGTAGTCAGCGACTGGCTTGCCACGGAGATCGAACAAGGTCTCAGTAATGAAACCTTGCTTCTCTACACCATACTGCTGGCCTCAATCGAGCCTGAACTCCCGGGATCCCTGGCCGAAAACTGGCTTCTCAGCCGAAAAGCCAGGACTAATATTGCAGCGATCGTTGCTCTGGATAAAGTTGCGCGGAACGATTTTGCCATCATCGCGCGTAATGAAAGGGCCTATGCCTGGTGGGCGGCACGCCAGCACATAGAACCGAAACTGCTTCTGCTGGCTCTGGCCGCTGTCGGTTCACCTGAGAGTCGACCTTCTCCGGCAGAGCTTCGAGCCTGGGTACCTCTTGTTGCCAACATCGATGATCGGCGACCCAACGACCTGGTTGATGGCCATTGGTTACGCAATAAACTGCATCTTAAGGACGGTCCGGAAATGACAAGGGTATTGGAACTGCTGAGAAATTCAGAAATTTCAGGACAGGTCAGCAGTGAAGAAGAGGCACGACTGTTTCTTCTCGAACATTACCAGAATAAGGATTGACAAGGTAATTTTCGACACCCTATAATCACGCCCTGTTCGCGGGAATAACTCAGTGGTAGAGTGTCAGCTTCCCAAGCTGAAGGTCGCGGGTTCGAATCCCGTTTCCCGCTCCAATAAAAACAAGGACTTAGCCGATTTGGTTAGGTCCTTTTTTGTTGTTCGCGAACAAATTTGCGAACGGGTAAGGCTGAATAAAAAAACCGCCCTTTTTATTAACGCGATTCCAAAAAGGAATCACTGCATGAGGGTTGACCGACTCATGAATATTTAACAAGCCCTTGTCCCGACTTTCAGATCAACCCCTTGCTGTTCATATCCTTAATGACCGTTTTTACAAAATCATTGACCAGTTTCTGGATGTCGTTCTCAATGACGGTTTCCAACTGCGCCGACCAGATCAGCTTGTTGGACCTGGTGTCGTAGAGGTTAGCCTCGGCGGTGATAACTTTGTACTGCGAGATGATCGTGGGCTCGTAAATCATCTGCCGGCGGTAGTTGTAGTAACTGCCATAGTTGTTGTAGAAGGGCCAATCGTAATAGGGGTGGCCATAATACGGCCAGGGATCGTAGTAACTTGTAAATCGCCCCGGGGTGACCACTTCTTCGGTGCGCTTGCCGGTCACGTGGGTTATAAGAACCGAGTCGGCAATATTGGTTTTGATGTTAGCGGCAATCTTGGTTTCATCGGCATTCTGGATGTTGGGCAGGTCCTTGTAGCTGGATAGTCCGGACACACCATAAGCAGACAACTGGTATTGGAAGGCGTCCTCCAGGATTCGACGAGTGGTCTCCTGCTTAGCCATGCCGACAATGTAAACTTTCTTGATCTGGCCAGTGTAATCCGGGTCCTTCCAGGACCCGCTGAGAGTCGTAGATGAACAACCTGCCAGCAGCATCCCGAGTAAAACCAGGTTCTTCCATAATTTTCTTGATATCAAGCCGTTATCCACAAGCAGTTATCCTTCGCAAATGATCAAGTGATGTATCCACTGCAGGAGAAATATCTGCGGTCCTGCATACAATTAAAGGGACGCTCTGAATAATTACATTTTAGGTTTGCACAGTTGCCTGTCAAGGTTGGTGTGTTAAAATTCTAAACACTTTCATGCAGCTGTGGTCTTTTGTTTTTAATTAAACCATGATTTGATTGCGGCCAAAATTGCGGCCCAAATGAGACGGAAGGATTACTGCTATGTTTCATCAAAAGCTACTCGTTCACATTGTACTTATCAGTTTTGTAATGTCTGCTCTCATGCTGGCGGGTTGTATGCCCAGCAGTACTTCCGGCAGCGTCTACACCCGTGAACAAGCCCGAACAAGCCACTCAGTTTACTATGGGACCGTTCTGCGGGTTGGAGAGGTTACCATTGAAGGAACTCAGACGGGTGCAGGTACCATCGCGGGTGGAGTCATGGGGGGTGTCCTCGGCAGCGCGGTCGGTAGCGGTTCTGGCCGGGGAATTGCCACGGCTGGTGGTGCTATCCTCGGTGGCCTGACAGGTTCAGCAATCGAGAAAGGTGCGACCACGGTTGCCGGACTTGAGCTGGAAGTCGAGCTGGACAACGGCGAGCTGATACTTATTGTCCAGGAGAAGGACGGCATTTACAATGTCGGAGACCGGGTACGTGTAATCAGAGATGCGTGGGGGACCGCGCGGGTTCGCCAGTAGTCCGTTCTTCTAAAAACTGGCTGGCAGACTGTCGGACTATTCATGAGCCGGCTGCAAATCCTGCTGGTGGTCGCAACGACGCTGGCGTGGTTCTCCGCCAAATTGCCATTGTCGCAGGTGTGAAGCACCTTCCTTAAATACCATCTCCAGATGTACCCCGGCCAGCACATCCATATCGCCAATCCCTGGATGCCCCGATTCAATGACAATTTGAAGACGCTATTCTTCATCCTGGAAAGTCGTACGCGAAGTAGCTTTCCCTCTATGAACAGATTGCCCTGCACGAGATCACAGTTTCCGATGGCATGCAGTTGCGCCTGCAACTCCAGGTCCCCGACGCGAGATGATTGAAAATCATTGTGATTATAGTATGTTGTTTTAATCGTTTTAGAATATGATTGGTCAGATTGATACGTAAGCAACACCACTTTATGCGGATCGAACAAAACCATGCATCAGATCGCCTGCCATGAATGTGACCTGATCCACACTATCCCGCCGATGCCGGAGAGCGCCACCGCGCGTTGCGTTCGTTGCGGTGCCCTGCTGTTGCAATCCAAGGCTGACAGCATCAACCGCACCATAGCCTGGACGATCTCCGGCCTGATCCTCTATGCCGTTGCGATCACCTTTCCGTTTTTGGCTATAAAAAGTGGCTCGATCGTTCAGCAGACCGGCCTGTTGAGCGGGATTCAGCAGTTATTCAGTCAGGATATAATCCCTTTGGCTGTACTGATTTTGCTGACCTGCGTATTGATCCCCCTGATGCAGATGTTTGGCCTGCTCTATGTTTTTGTCCCTCTGAAGTTGAACATTCGCGTCAAATTTGCCATAAATGTCTTTCGCTTGTTCCAGCATGTCAAGCCCTGGAGCATGATGGAAATTTATATGCTCGGCATCCTGATAGCAATGGCCAAACTGGGGAAGATGGCAACGATTGTACCTGGTCTGGCCGTGATTGCCTTCGGTCTGCTTATCTTCGTACTCAACTTTGCAATCACTGCGGTTGATTCGCATATGGTCTGGGAACGGCTGGAAGGTGAACCTTGAAACAGACCCTCGTCATGGCCCGGCAACTTGGCTTGGTCAGTTGTCATGATTGTCATCTGCTCAGTCATATGCCAGAGTTATCAGCCAATCACGCTGCCTATTGCCCGCGTTGTGGTGGAGAACTGCACCAACGTAAGCCGAACAGCATTATGCGAACCTGGGCCCTGGTGATTGCGGCCATGATATTTTATATTCCGGCCAATCTCCTGCCAATGACGATCACATCATCCCTTGGCAGTACTCAGACGGACACTATCATGAGTGGCGTTATCTACTTCATCCATGAAGGCTCCTGGCAGATTGCCCTGGTGATTTTTACGGCCAGTATTCTCGTACCGTTCATGAAAATTATCATCCTCATCTACCTGCTGCTTTGCGTGCAGTTCAAGTCAATCCGGCACCCAAAGGAACTGACCCGTCTCTATCGTCTTACAGAGGCCGTTGGTCGTTGGTCGATGGTTGACATTTATGTGGTCACCATTCTGGTTGCTTTGGTCAAACTTGGGCTCATCGCCAACATTGACGCCGGCCCTGCTGCCATCTATTTTGCTTCCGTCGTTGTAATGACCATGATTGCTGCAGAGTGTTTTGATCCGCGGTTGATCTGGGATGCTTTGGAGAAACAGCATGAGTGAAGAAAGTTCTGGATTAAAGCATGTCGAACGCGTCCCTGAGGCGCAGATACAGACCCGGCACACACTCTCTATCGTCTGGGTAGTGCCAATTATCGCTCTGCTGATCGGCGGCTGGCTGGCATTCAAGGCATGGTCGGAAAAAGGCCCCGAGATAACGATCACCTTCGAATCGGCAGAAGGGCTTGAAGCCAACAAGACCAAGATCAAATTTAAGGATGTCGAGATCGGCACCGTTACCGAAATCAGGCTCAAGGAAGATCTTTCCGGGGTTATCGTCACGGCCGTGATGGCCCGGGATGCTGAAGATTATTTGACCGAGCAGAGCCAGTTCTGGGTAGTGCGGGCGAGAGTGGCTGCAGGGGAGGTCAGCGGCCTGGGCACGCTTTTCTCCGGAGCCTACATCGGCTGTATCCCGTCGAAGGAAGGAAAACCTGCCAGTGATTTCGTTGGGTTTGAAAAACCCCCCGTCGTCACGTCCGGACTGCCCGGACGCCATTTTATGCTTGCAGCCGAAACCCTTGGATCCCTTGATATCGGGTCACCGGTTTATTATAGAGGCATCAAGGTCGGCCAGGTGATCGGCTACGATTTTGATGCCGATGCCGAAGCGGTGAACATCCGTGTGTTCGTGAGCGCGCCATACCATGAAAAAGTGATGCATAACAGCCGTTTCTGGAATGCCAGCGGGATTGATGTCACTCTGGACACTGAAGGGGTCAGGATCGACACCCAGTCAATTGTCTCGATCATGCTCGGTGGTCTGGCTTTCGATCTTCCGAAATATTTCGAACCGGGTCCGCAGGCACAAGAGGACAGGGTCTTTAAACTTTATGCAAATCATGAAGACATCAAGGAGAAGACGTACACGGTCAAGCGCTACTACCTGATGTACTTTGATCAGAGTGTCCGTGGTCTGTCGCCGGGGGCTCCCGTCGAGATCAGAGGGATCAAACTCGGCGAAGTTCTTGATGTCAAACTCGAAGTCGATTCGGATAATTTGTCCTTTCGCATTGCAACCTTGGTGATGATCGAGCCGGAGCGCATCGACACGAGAATAGAAGACCATGTTGTCTCCACCGGGGAAGAGAATATCCCAGATGAGGCCGAGTCTCATGACTATGTTGAAAAGCTTGTCGCCAAGGGGATGAGGGCGCAGCTTAAAACCGGCAACCTTTTGACAGGACAATTGTACGTCGACCTCGATTTCTTCCCTGATGCCCCCCCTGCAGAACTCGTAGCCGCCAATGGCTACCTGGTTTTCCCGACCATCCCGGCACAGTTTGAGCAGATCGTCCAACGCGTTGACAGCCTGCTCAAAAAGTTTGAAAAAGTGCCTTTCGAGATGATCGGGAAGCAGTTGCATGAGGCGATTGCTACGCTGACATTAACCCTGGAGGAGATCAAGGCGTTGTCAGGGAGCGCCAGCAAAGAAACGCTGCCCAGAATCAATGCCTCCCTGGATGACCTCCAAAGCACTCTGCAGGGAATAGACGCGACCATTGGCAAGGATTCCGCACTCAGCTACAATGCGCAAGTGCTTACCGATGAACTCTCGTTCGCCATTCGCTCCCTGCGGTCGCTGCTGGACACTCTGGAGCGCGATCCCCAGGCCCTTATCTTCGGCAAAAAGGGTGACACACAATGATCACGATTCGATTAAGAATAATCATCAGGTTGATCGGCCTCCTGTTAACTTGTGTTGTCATCGCGGGATGCTTCGGCAAACAGTCTCCAAGGGTAACTTATTACAGCCTGCTCACGATGGAACAGCTGGGAGCAACGGATGCTGCGCAGTCTGAGCCTGATCTCCGCATCGGCATCGGTCCAATCACAATTCCGGATGTATTGAGGCGGACACAGATCGTTACCCGTGATGCGCAGAACATCTACCGGTTCGATGAATTTCATCGCTGGGCCGGTGTCCTGGAAAAGGACTTTGCATACGTTCTGGGAAATAATCTGGGCGATCTGCTCGGTGTCGAACAGATCGCTTTCTTCCCCTGGATGCATCATTTTTCACCGACGCATCGAGTCATCATCGATGTTGTTCAGTTCGACGGAGATCTGACCGGAGAAGCGATCCTGAGTGCCCGCTGGGCGATTGTCGATAAGGAGGGGAAGGTCAGTCTGGCCGGAGGAAAGAGCGACTATAAGCAACCTGTAAAGGGTGGTGATTATGCCGGGTTGGTCAAGGCGGAGAGCCTGCTCCTGGCCGAATTGAGCAAGGAAATTGCAAAAGCAACGGCCGCACAGTTGCCCTGAAGATTCCCACCGTGGTAATTTATTCATACGGAGTTTCTCACCATGAAGTCACAAATCAAATGCCCGCAATGTCGCAAAGTGGTAATCTGGCAAGACAATCCGCATCGTCCGTTCTGCTCGGAGCGCTGTAAGTTGATTGATCTCGGCCAGTGGGCTGATGAGTCATATCGCATTCAAGAGGCATCACAGGAGCAGTTGTCTGAGGAAGATGTTATGCTAATTAATAATGAAAAAACAAGACATTGAAAGGTCTTATATAATGTATCACTTGATGATAAAAACTTCGTTTGCCGCTGCTCATAACCTGATTAATTATCAGGGGGATTGCGAGAATCTGCATGGTCACAACTGGTTGGTTGAAGTCACAGTTTCTGCAAAGGAATTGGATGCAGCCGGCCTCGGTATTGATTTCAAGATTCTCAAAAAAGAGACCAAGGGACTTCTGAACGAACTCGACCACAAGTACCTGAACGATCTTACACCGTTTAAAACCGCCAGCCCCTCTTCGGAAAATATCAGTTGCTACCTCTTTGAGACTCTTAGCCAGCACTTGAATAACGCCAACATTACTGTCGAGCGGGTCAACGTTTGGGAATCGGATAACGCCTGTGCCAGCTATACCCGCGATTGATGCACCTTTAATCGAGGTATTCTCTTCTATGCAGGGTGAGGGGGTACTGATCGGCTGCCGGCAGGTTTTCGTGCGTTTTGCCGAGTGCAACCTTGCTTGTGATTATTGCGACACGGTTTATGAACCTGGCCCGACCTGTCAAATCGAAGCAAAGCCAGGTTCCGGGCAATTCAGCAGCCATAGCAATCCTGTCAACCTCTCTGAAATCACCTGTTTGATTGCAGACTGGCAACACAGCAACAACAATGTCCATCATTCTGTGGCGCTAACAGGAGGTGAACCGTTGCTCCACGCTGACATCCTGCAAGTGTGGCTGCCAGAAATGCTTACCATCCTGCCGGTCTTTCTTGAGACTAATGGCACGCTTCCCGCCGAACTCGAAAAGATTCTGCCTCTGGTGGACTGGATATCCATGGATATCAAGGGCTCTGCTGTCACAGGATCTCCTACCCCATGGAGAGACCATGCAGATTTCCTGGCTCTTGCCAAAGACCGGCTCTGCCAGGTAAAGCTGGTTGTGGACGCTGCTACGACAAATGCCGAGCTGCTCGAAGCAGCACGTCTGGTAAACCGGTACGCTCCGGACGTCCCTTTTGTCCTGCAACCGCGCACGCTGGCTACCGGTCCTGCCCTGGGAGGCGAAGTTTTGCTCAGATTGCAGACGATTACCGCAGGGGAACATCGGGACGTGCGAATCATTCCACAAATCCATCCGTGGCTTGGCGTCGCATAATTGTTTCAGCTCTAAGCTCTTGCTTTTTTCGGTTTTTTCGGCAATCTTGTTGTAATGATTTTTAATTATTTTTTCAGGAGGTCTTCGTATGTATCATCTTGCATGCCGTGTCGCCCTCGTCGTTGTCTTTTGCTTAATCTTTGTTCCGTTTGCTATGGCTGGGGAAGTGGAACTGGCTAAGGTTTATCGCGATTATCCCGGCTACATCGAACCACCTACCTGCACCAATCCGCAATTCTCAGACAGAACGGATTCTGTCCCCACGACAACATTTCAAAGCCGGAACTGTCCGCAGTCATGGACGTTGACGCCCATGGTTGGTTACCATCTGATCGATGGTGGTCTACAACTGGAAGATAATGTGTCCTACGGCCTGGCTGTCGGATACAACCTGTCTTGTAATTGGGCGATCGAAACCGACGTTCGTTACACGTCAACCGAGACCGATCTCGACCAGGGCAGTAACCCGGATGTTGAAATATGGACTATCGGCGTCAGCGCACTCTATCATTTCCAGCCAGATCAAAGGCTGAGTCCATATCTGGCTGCTGGTGCCGGAGTCATTATCTATGATATTGAAGGCGTAAGCCATAATGACGAAGATTATGCGGGCCTGTGGGGTGGCGGGGTCAAATATGCCATTAATCAAAATACAGCTTTGCGCGTAGATGTGCGACATATCCTTGATTATCGCAGCAGCGATGATTTTGAGTCTCACGATGATTCAGACTGGCGTCATCACTTGAGCGCCATGCTGGGTCTGACGTTCCAGTTCGGTGGCTAGAAGTCTGTCGGACGATCCTTGATCCGGCTGCAAATCCGGTTGTTTGAATATCGACTAAAAAGGGACGGTCAATCCGTCCCTTTTTCTTTGCGAGGAATGGCAGCGAGACCTGGTACCCTGCAACCTGTAGGATTTCGAACAGGTATTTTTCTGAGTCCTGTTGATTTGGTTTGTTATAAGGCCGTTTCCTGGCTACCGGTTATTGTCGAATTTAGCGCCTTGAGCAGTTGTTCGATGTCGACATTATGCACGCCGGCGCCGTGTTCGACTTCTTCATAGTCAGCAATCTGACATTCCATGCAATCGAGACCGAAGGAACGAAAGACCTGCATGGTTTGCGGGTAGATGGCGATGATTTCAGCAATGGTCATATCTCGTGTAATCATAAAGCCTCCTTCAGTTTGTCTTTGGTTTACCGAACTTTTCGGCCAGCGCTTTTGCGATCACTGGCGGCACCAGGCTTTCAACAGGACCCTGCAGTCCTGCGACCTCCTTAACGATTGAAGAGCTGAGGTAGCCGTAAGGCACCGAGGTCATCATAAAGAGGGTCTCGACTTCGCTTTTGAGGTTATGGTTCATCTGAGCGATCTGGAACTCGTATTCAAAATCGGAGACCGCCCGTAAACCACGCAGGATGACTCTGGACCCTCTGGACACCACGTAATCAACCAACAGGCCATCGAAGGTTTCAACTGAAACGCGCTCATTACTGCCGAGTGCCTCTTTGATAAGACTGATACGCTCCGCAGTGGAGAATAGACTCTTTTTCTCGGAATTGCGTGCGACAGCAATGATGATTTGACCAAAGACTTCAAGTCCGCGTTCGATGATGTCGAGATGTCCGTAGGTGATCGGATCAAAAGAACCGGGATAGATGGCAATCTGCTTGTTCATGTCCGCCCCTTTTCAGGAATAAAAGTTTATCAAAATTGTGCCGTAACGTCGTTGGTCAATACGCCGGAGTTGTCCGATAGACTCAGGTAATATCTCATCTGCGGCCGTTTCTGCACAGACAATTCCTTCTTTGCTGAGAAGCTCCAGTCTGTCGACTTCGATAAGGGCGCGTTCAACCATCTCCTGACCGTAAGGAGGGTCGAGAAAAACCAGGTCAAATGATCTTGAGGCGAATCCGGGCAGGGCCTTCCATGCATCCAGGATTATAAGTTTTGCCTGGTCAGATAAATTACAGCGGTTGAGGTTTTCACGAATGATTTTGGCTGCAGCCGGCGTCTTTTCCACTAGACAGGCCGAGGTCGCCCCACGACTTAACGCTTCTATCGCCAAGGCTCCTGATCCGGCAAACAGGTCAAGGACCCTGAGACCGGCAAAGTCCCCCAGCCTGCTGCGCAGAATGTTGAAGAGTGCCTCGCGAACCCGGTCCGGTGTCGGTCGGACATCGTGGCCATCGAATTCCGTCAGACGCCTGCCTCGTGAAGTGCCGGCAATCACCCGCATAAGTTTACCCCTGAGAAGCCCTGCCAAGTGCATGTAAAGTGCATGTAAAGTGCGAAAAAAACTAGCACAATCGTCTATTATGGTCAAGCGGGTGAGAGTTGTTAATCGGCCTTGACAGATGGCATGTTGCATGGCTTAAATGTGAGTTAGTGTCCATCCGGAAGCTCCAGACAACACAAGCACAGTTTTCGATCTGGAAACGAGCAATTTTTCTCAAGGTCAAGGAAATCAAGGATTTGAGCGGAGGCGTAGTACTTTACGCCGCACAATCAAATCCGCCGATTGACGCAGAGATTGTGGAAAAGGGCCGTTTCCAGACGAAAACGAGTTAATAATGGAGGATACATGGAACGACTGCACCTGGCAGAATATGCCGCACAGAGCGAAACGTCACGTGGTCGCAGGTATAGCGAGGTTTACAAGGATGATCGCCCTGCCTATGAACGTGATCGCGACAGAATTATCCATTGTGCTGCCTTCCGGAGGCTCGAGTACAAAACCCAGGTCTTTGTCAATCATGAAGGTGATTATTACCGCACCCGTTTGACCCATTCTCTGGAAGTTGCTCAGATCGGTCGTGGAATCGCCCGACGTTTGCGACTGAATGAAGACCTGGTTGAAACCCTGGCCCTGTCGCATGATCTCGGGCATACGCCATTCGGGCATACGGGCGAAGAGGTTCTGAATCGCCTGATGACTCCCTACGGCGGCTTTGAACATAATCGCCAGTCGCTGCGCATCGTCGAAATCCTGGAGGAGCGCTATCCGGATTTCAACGGTCTGAATCTGAGTTGGGAAGCCCGTGAGGGGATAATCAAGCACTCCTCCGATTATGATATTCCGAGTGGATCAGGTTTTGAAGAGTACTGTCCGGGGCTGCGACCAACCCTGGAGGCACAGATTATCGACCTGGCTGACGAGATTGCCTATAACAACCATGACATCGATGACGGCCTCAAGGCCGGTTATCTGGATCTGAAGGCACTTATGGGCGTTGATCTCTGGGCCGAAACTTACACCAGGGTGTCGGAAAAGTATCCTTCATTGCCAGGAGACCGTCAAATCCTGCAGACGATCAGTCACCTGATCGGTTTTTTGATCCTCGACCTTGTTGAGCAGACACGAACCAATATCGATGCAGCGGGGATTCATTCACTGCAGGAGATACGTGAGCATGGTGCTAACCTGGTGAGATTCAGCACTGGTACAGCAGCGCGTAACCGTGAATTGAAGGGGTTCCTTTACAAGAACCTTTACCGCCATTACAAAGTTGAGCGCATGCGCATTAAAGCAGAGCGCTTCTTGATCATGCTTTTCGAGAATTACCTGCAGAACCCGACTTTGCTGCCAACGAGTTACCAGGACAAGTATGAGCTGTATGGTCGGGAACGGGTTGTCTGCGACTACATTGCCGGCATGACCGACCGTTATGCACTCGATGAATACAAACGGCTGTTTGAGCCATATGAGAGGGTTTAACGGTCTTGTATGGTCAGGGCAGGGTGATGAGTTTGTCGTCGCTCGGGCGGTACAGCAGGAATGTATTGCCGAGGATTTGCACTACGGCGGAACCGGTTTCACCGGCAAGCTCGGAAGCGACCGTCTTGCGATCGGTCAGGCAGCCCTCCTGAATCCTCACCTTGATGAGTTCATGCGCCTCCAGGGCTTCGTGAGTAGCTTTGACGACTTCTTCGCTGAGGTGTTGTTTGCCGACCATGACGAAGGGCCGCAGTCCATGTGCCTGACCGCGCAAAAACCGGTTCTGCTTGCCGGTCAGTTGTAATGTTTTGGGAAGTTCTGACATATGTTTTCTGTTCCTTTAGGGTTTCTGTGTGTGCGGCATTATAGCACCCTCGCTTGATTATGTGGAAGCCTGTTTCTGGAAAGAGCTTAATATTGTCTGCCATGAGCCTGCACCTTGCCATAGTTTGTGAAAATACAGTTGGTCGACCGATCTCTGCATGCGGTGAGCACGGCTTTGCCTGCCTGGTACAGATACCCACCGGTACGTGGCTCTTCGATACCGGAAGTGGCAAAACGCTTCTGGCGAATCTGGCTGCTCTTGGCCACGATGTGCAAAAAATCGATGGCATCATCCTGAGCCATGGCCACTACGATCACTGTGGGGGATTACTGCCGCTGCTCAATGTAGTGGGGTCACGCCCGGTTTATGCACATTCACAGATATTTAATGAACGTTTCTGGCATGGGCAGCATGAACAGCGAAATATCAGCCTGACGTACAGCCGTGACGATCTGGAGTCTGCCGGTGCCAGATTTAATTTTCTGGATACGTTGACAAAGCTGGCTCCGGGGCTCTATTTCAGCGGTGCGATCCCTCGACTTGCCCCACTGGAGGTCGGTGATCCGCATCTCGTTCGACGGTCCGTGGATGGCAAAGGGTGGGCGATGGATGACTTCCCTGATGATGCCGCGCTCGCCATCGAAACGTCAAAAGGCCTGGTCGTTCTGCTGGGGTGCGCGCATGCCGGTTTGATCAATACGGTCGAGTTTTTTCGCAACCAACCAGGTGGTCGGCGTATTCACGCGATTATCGGTGGAACCCACCTGGGACCGGCCGGCGATGAACAGTTTGCCGCGACCCTGGACTACCTGATGCATCTGGATTTTGATCGCCTTGGTGTATCTCACTGCACCGGTCAGATCCGCTCGGCCCAGCTGTATGCCCGTTTCCCCAATAAGGTCTTCTTTGCCAACGTCGGCACGTCAGTGAAGGTTGAATGACTCCATGGGAACCCCCCTCTGCATCCTTCTTGTTGACGACTCCAGATTTTTTCTGGAGCTGGAAAAACAATTTCTGCGAAATACTCCGGCAGCCATTCTGACTGCATCATCCGGGGAAGAGGCGATAGCGGTAGCCAGAGAACATTGTCCCAGTCTGATTTTTATGGACATTGACATGCCAGGAATGAACGGACTCTCCTGTTGCCGAGCTTTTAAGTCTGAGCAGAAGCTTCAGGTCATTCCCATCGTTTTGATTGGTGACCAGGCTTCTGCAACCAATGAGCAGGATGCCCGTGCTGCAGGGGGTGATGGCTATCTATCGAAACCGCTCGGCCGGCGAGGTTTTCTAACCGCTGGTCATCGCTTCCTGGTGAGTATTGACCGCCGCGAATCGCGTCAAGCATACCAGGGTCCTGTGGGTTTTACCTGCCGGGGACGACGACTGCAGGGGCATTGCATTGATGTCAGCAGCGGTGGTATGTTTCTGGTCTGCCAATCTGCCTGGCAAAAAGATGAAAACCTGCTGTTGAACTTTTCTCTGCCGGATGAACAGCAGACCCGTATTGAAATCCACGGACGTATCGCCTGGGCCAACACACAAAACGAGAGCATCAAGGAAAACTATCCGCCCGGTTTCGGAGTCGAATTTGTCAACATTCCCGATCCGGTTGGCGTCGCGTTAAGACGGTGTTTCGGCACATAAACACTTATCGGTTTATAACCCCTGAATCCGTGAGGAGTGAAGGGTGAAGGGTGAAGAGTGAGGAGAATAACCAAAGGCCCGGTTTTCGCCTGAAGATTTACGCCTCATCCCTTATGCCTCACGCCTCACCTGCTGGGGTCTGCAAAATGGCTTGAAAAGGCAGAACCAAATCAAACCCACGGATTCAGGTTATAGATAAAGAAGAGTTTGTTTAAATCCGACCCAGAGGAGTGATAATGAAGATTTATGTCGACAGAGACAAGTGTCAGGGCTCAGGTGAGTGCGTCAAGGTCTGCCCGCACCGTGCATTGCAACTCATCGATGGCAAAGCTGTCGTTGATCATGACAGGTGTGACCTGGATGGTCTCTGCATTCCCGCCTGCCCGCATGACGCTATCAATATTGTAGAAGAAGCCTGAATAATTTCTTCGTTTGCCTTGAACCGGGGAGCAGCCACTTTTAGTGAGACATGTGCCGTAACGTCGACAATTAATCCTGTCGACGTTTTTTACAGGGTACTCGGAGGCTGTCGGACTATCCATGAACCGGCTGCAAATTTGGCAGTTCGGCCCATATTTCAGCTCCTTTTTGGTCCATAGCTACGGCTATGAACCTGCAAATGAGCTAAAATCTGTTCTCAAACATCCAAATTTTCGCTTCGGTCCGTATAGTCCGATAGTCTCCTAGGCCTCCGCATCGATATCCGCCTCCACGACAAAACGCTTGATTTTGCGCGTTGTGGTTTTAGGGAATTCAATGTCGCGCAGAGTGAAGCGCTTGATTCTTTTGTAGTCGGCCAGGTTCTTGCCGCGCTCCAAAACCTCCTTGCGAATCAGATTCTCGATTTCCCGTGGCTCAAAGGGAGCCGAACCAAGCTCTTCAGCATATTCATCAAGTGCATCCTGGTCCGGGTAGATGATAGCGTAAACTTCCTCAGAAGTATGATCAACTTTATGACCATAAACCATTATTTCTGCAACAAATTGACTGTTCAAAATTTCGTTTTCTACTTCTTCCGGGTAGACGTTCTTGCCGTTTGCCGTAACAATCAGGTTCTTGAGCCGCCCACAGATCACCAGGTAGCCGTCGGCTTCGATGCATCCCAGGTCACCGGTATGGTACCAGCCATCGGTGATGGCCTCATCGGTGGCCTCGTGATCGTTGTAATAGCCGAGCATGATGTTTGGCCCTTTGGCCCAGATTTCGCCAACGCCTTCAGAATTCGGTTCGTGAATTTTAACCTCGACACCCGGTATCGGTTTACCGACTGTGCCGAGCCGCTTCATCTCGGGGGTTTCCACTGCGATGACCGGCGATGTCTCTGTAATGCCGTAGCCCTGGTAAACATTGAGTCCCAGATCCATAAGTTTGGATGCGATGACCGGGTCGAGAGCTGCTCCGCCGCTTATAAACACCGGGTTGCCTCCAAAGGCTTCCCGGATTTTTCTGGTAACCAACGGTCGGGTCGGGCCGAAGGTGTAAAGGGCTTTCGATAGCTTCTTGCTCTCAATTTTGCGTGTCATGCGATCCGCTAGCAGGCGAAAGACAGCCGGGACACCGAGCAGGAAGTTCGGTTTGACTTCAGCGAGGTTGTCGCCCAGTTTACGCAGGCTCTCAGCAAAGGAGACGGTCCCTCCCACCGAAAGCGGCAGGATGATCCCTGCAACTTGCTCGAAAACATGGTTGATCGGCAGGAAGGAGAGGGTGTGCATATTGGGGTCAAGTGCAAACAGCTCCACGGCAGAATGGACATTGCTGGAAATGTTCGCATGACTCAACATGGCTCCTTTGGATCGTCCCGTTGTACCGGAGGTGTAGAGAATCACAGCTGGATCGTTCTCTTGACGCTGCAACAGAGGGGGAGGAGTGGTCCTCTGGAAGTCTTCCAGCGATTCTACATCGAAGAGCGGCAGCTCCTTATCGCGGGCATGCAGCAGGCGTGAAAAGAAGTTCTTCTTTCCTTCATCCTGTTTGATCATTGTCGGCACGATTAATTCCTGGAAACCTTCAGCCAGGTTTTCGAATTTCTTAACGTCAGCATCTTTAATCCGGTATCGACGACTGAGCCTGCGCCATTCCATGACCAGTTCCGTCAAGGCATGCTCAGCCTGCGTCGGGAGCGGTCCTTCCGGAGTCGGAGCATGATTTAAAAGAACGATTTTCTCGAGGGATGGCAAGCTCTCGGCAATGTCGTAAACGGTTTCGAGGAAGGCCTGTTCAGTAAAGAGCACGCGGGCGCCGCAGTCGGAAAGGATGTGACGAAGTTCTCCCTGCTTGAGATCCTTGTCGACCGGTACGACAATGGCGTTGCTTTTAATGATGCCGAAGTAAGTTACAACCCAGGCTGGAGAAGAGGGTGCCAGCAGGGCAGCGCGTTCCCCTGCATCAATGCCCCATTCAGACAGCCCGGCTGCTACATGGTCGGATGTCTGCCATATCTGCTCGTAACTGTATTCAGTCCAGCATCCGGCCACTTTATAACGCAGAGCAGTCTTTTTGGCATATTTCCGACAACTTTTCTGCAGCATCTCTATAATCAATGACATTGCGATCAGGCTCCCTGCCTTGCTTTGTTGTCTTGTGCCAGAGTTTGTTGCTCTTCTCTTGTTTGTTGATTCACTTGTTTGAACTCTCAGTCAGGAACGCATCTTAGTCAGGCACATGCAACAATGGCAAGAATAAAGCCTGAGCGCAGGTAATGAGGGGGGATCCAAAAAGAGCCAGCGAGTGTTTGCTCCTTTACAAATCAACAAGAATCCGATATTTTTCATAGTTCTTTGTTGCTCAGCCGGTCTGTAAATCGTTTGCATCTCTCAGGAAATTTCACTTTATATATATGAAACAGTCACAAATCCGCAACTTTTCTATCATAGCCCACATTGATCACGGTAAATCGACTCTGGCCGACCGTTTGCTCGAAAGGACCGGAGCCCTGTCCGATCGAGAAAAGACCGACCAGTTCCTCGACAAGATGGACCTGGAACGTGAACGCGGCATCACGATCAAAGCCCAGGCAGTGCGTCTGAATTATACCTCTGTCGACGGGCAGCAATACATCCTCAATCTGATTGATACACCGGGTCACGTTGACTTTACTTATGAAGTCAGCCGGTCCCTGTCAGCCTGCGAAGGGGCTTTGCTGGTTGTCGATGCGTCACAGGGCGTAGAAGCCCAGACGTTGGCCAACGTCTACCTGGCAATTGATCAGAACCTCGAAGTCTTTCCTGTCCTGAATAAAATTGATCTGCCCAGCGCAGATCCGGAGAGGGTGCGTTCTGAAATTGAGGAGATCATCGGCCTGGACGCCAGCGATGCCGTGGTCGCCAGTGCCAAGGCCGGCATCGGTATCGATGAGATTCTCGAGGCGATCGTCAAGAAGATTCCAGCGCCCCACGGGGACCCTGAGGCACCTCTGAAGGCCTTGATATTTGATTCGTGGTATGACCCGTACCAGGGCGTCATTGTTCTGGTGCGTGTGATTGACGGTTCGCTGAAGAAGGGCGACAAAATCCGCCTGATGGCCAGTCGCACAGATCATGAGATTCTGAAAGTAGGGGTCTTTGCCCCGCACACGATGGCCGTGAACGAACTGACGGCAGGAGAGGTCGGGTTCATAACCGCAAGCATCAAGGTGGTTCAGGACGCCAAGGTCGGGGATACTATTACCCATGTTCGCAGACCTACAGAAAAGGCGCTGCCCGGCTTCAAAGAGGTCAAGCCGATGGTCTTCTCCGGACTTTATCCGATCGACTCCGGTGATTATGAAGACTTGCGCGATGCCATGGAAAAATTGCGTCTCAACGACAGTTCGTTCTCTTTCGAACCGGAGAATTCAATGGCGCTCGGCTTCGGTTTCCGCTGCGGCTTCCTCGGGCTGCTGCATATGGAAATTATCCAGGAGCGCCTGGAGCGGGAATTTGGTGTCGACCTGATTACTACCGCTCCAACCGTTGTCTACCGGGTCACTACAGTCAAGGGCGAAGTGATCAACGTCGATAGTGCCAACAAACTCCCTGAAGTCCAGTTTATCGATCATGTTGAAGAACCATTCATTCTTGCTTCGGTCCACGTACCCAACGAATTCGTTGGTGCTGTGCTGGCTCTGTGCGAGGAAAAACGCGGCGTGCAGCGTGAAATCAAGTATCTCACCGCTAATCGCGTCATGGTTATCTATGAACTGCCGCTCAACGAAATCGTCCTTGATTTCTTTGATCGTCTCAAGAGTCTGTCGCGCGGCTACGCTTCTCTCGATTATGAACATCTTGATTACCGTCAGAGCGAGCTGGTACGTCTCAATATTCTCATCAACGGAGATCTTGTCGACGCACTTTCTTTAATCGTCCATCGCGATAAAGCCCAGTACCGCGGTCGTGACCTTGTTTCTAAAATGAAGGAATTTATTCCGCGTCAGCAGTTTGAGGTGGCAATTCAGGCGGCAATCGGTAATAAGGTTATAGCTCGCGAAACGGTTAAAGCACTGCGTAAAGATGTGACCGCAAAATGTTACGGCGGTGATATAACCCGTAAGCGCAAGCTTTTGGAAAAACAGAAGGAAGGCAAGAAGCGCATGAAGCAGGTCGGCAACGTGGAGCTGCCCCAGGAAGCCTTTCTGGCCATATTGAAAGTCAAGGAAGGCAAGTAATGAAGTTCTTCACAAAAAACAAAACGTCTAATGGTTATCCCCGAAAGAAAAAGTCACAACTTCGTGATTGGAGCGAAGCGCTGATTGTTGCGGCCATCCTTGCCCTGATTATCCGTACCTTTGTTGTGCAGGCGTTCAAAATCCCGTCCGGTTCGATGGAGGACACCCTGTTGATCGGCGATCATCTGCTGGTAAATAAATTTATTTATGGCCTTCAGGTGCCGTTCAGTGATGAACCGATGCTGTCGATACAAGACCCTGAACGTGGTGATATCATCGTTTTTGAATTTCCGGAAGACAAGGGAAAATCCTACTTCCAACGTCGCGATTTCATCAAGCGGATAATCGGCCTGCCCGGTGATAAAATCGAGATTCGCAGCAAAAACGTGTATATCAACGGCGAGCGTTACCTGACACCTGAGGCCGTTTACAAGGACGGGACTCTGACCGCCGGTCCACGTGACAACATGCCTGAGGTCATTGTCCCTGAGGATAAATATTTTGTTATGGGCGACAACCGCGACCGTTCCTATGATAGTCGTTTCTGGGGGTTTGTCGACCGCTCGGTGATCAAGGGGAAAGCGTTTATCAAGTACTGGTCCTGGGACACTGAAAATTTCAGACCGCGCTGGAGCCGCATAGGGCGCATGATCGACTGATCATTTGCAACGCGGTTTGTTGCGTGTAAGCTCTCTGATAAAGGGGCCTCCTGAAAAAGTATGGAGCGCCCTTTTTTTGTACAGGGGAGCCGGAGTCGATGAACTGATTCATGATATTGACAAGGCTGCCCATACATAACCGTGGAAAACGACCTACAGGGTATTCCCCGGTCCCAACAGCAATCTCTTCACCGCGTGGATCGCCAAGCAAGTGCCAGAAATGGAGCTGGACCTCACGTTCTCTGCTATCGGCCTTTCGGGCTATCCGTAAGCCGGCAACAATTCCGGCATATTGGTCCAATCACATTCCTTCTCAATCCATGGTCGTTTTCCGGACGGTAACCCAGCGTGAACGCAATGAAGTTACTCTGATTAGAAACCTTGCCTACCGGCAGTCGGCAAGCCATAGACATTGATCCTGACCGCAGCTGTTCGCTTGACCAGTGTTGAAACATTCCGTGTTGCCTTCCTGTTTTTGCACGGCCCGGACTAACTCGGTTTTATTCAATTTCGCACATTTTATGCCCCGGGCTCTGGCAATCGATCTGATTTCTGTCATATTCATTGTCGGTGTCTCCTTTGTTCTCATCTGTCGCTTTGACAGAGGGTGGTTGACGAGTAATTCTGAGAATTATACAGTCAAATAGTGAATTGGCTATGCCGCTTATGTGTAATCATTTGCGGGTGAGGCCTTTGCAAAAGTTAACCCAGTCACAGCCGACCGTCGGCAATCCGGGAACGCTCATGGAAAACGTGGCCAGCTTCAACTTTTTCGACGGACTGGAGAGTCTGCTGGTTCACAAATACCGGGCAGCACCAGTCGTTTATCGTTTTCGCGACCACCCGGGCGTCAAGGATCCGATCGAGACGATGGGAATCCCGCACACTGAGGTTGATGTTATTCTCGCAAATGGCCGCTCGGTGGGATTCGATTACCAACTCAGCCATGGCGACACCATTGCCGTCTACCCACCTTTCTCTACCATGCCAGCTGTTCCACTTGTCCGGCTCAGCCAGGCCATTACTTCACCGGCCACCTTTGTCCTGGACGTCCACCTCGGCAAGTTGGCGCGCCGCCTGCGTCTGCTTGGTTTTGACACTCTCTATCGTAACGACTTTACCGATGCCGAACTTCTCCGGCTTGCCGTCGAACAGGAGCGGATCCTCCTCACGCGTGATCTGGGTATTCTCAAGCATCGCCATCTGATGCACGGGACTCTTGTGCGCTCTGATGTCGTAGATGAACAGGTCCGACAGGTTCTTGACCGCTACCATCTGCATGGGCAGATCCGGCCATGGCTGAGGTGCATGATCTGCAACGGGTTGATAGAGACGGTGACAAAGGGTGAAGTTCTGCATTGCTTGGAGCCTAAGACCAGACGCTACTACGAAGAATTCCAGCGGTGTACTGGCTGTGGTCAAATATATTGGAAGGGCTCGCACCATAAGAAGATCAAAAAGTGGCTTGCTAGCATGCTCCCGTGAGCTGAATCCTTTACAAGAGGCAATCGATAGCCTGTGCCTCTGCCTGAAAATGATCGTTTGGTTTACGTTATGAAGTTAATGATGGTTCGTATCCTGCTCGGCAAGTTCTTGAAATAACGGCTCTGACGCAACACTTCCAGCTCCTGTTTCTGCTCATCGTTAGTGAGTTGGCTCCATTTTCGAACTGGGGTTTTTTCAAACAGTTCCGGGTCCATTTCATGCCTCGTAATTTATTCAGCTGGCCATCTTGTGAATGTGTTTGAGGGCGGCAAACAGTTCGCGGTTACGGCATTCAAAGAGTTTGTGACAGTGAGGGCACATAATTGGTTCGCCGGCAGACAGCTGGTCGGAGTTGCATTCGAAAAAATCTTTGCAATACGGACATTCAAGAGGGATTTTCTGGCGAGATTGATACTGATGCTTAAACATGAATATTCCCCGATTTTCTCGATTGAATTCTACACATGGCGTTCTGTGTATCGTCGGCTTTTTAATTAAATAACCAGACTTAACCCAGGCAATCGGTCTCAAGCCGTGAGGAATGGCCAAGTTTTAATTATGGGGTTTTTCTTTGCAGCAGCACACATTCCAGAAGCTCATTTTACAGGGTGCATAATCGCATGGATGTGAAACTTAAAACAATCCTCGTAAGGTTGTATTTTTGCAAGACAAAAGGTTGTTAACTTTATGCCCTTGAGGTAGGGGACAAGGGATCAGCCCGGCTTTTATTTCATGGCTCAGGGGCACTTCAGGGAAACTTACAATTTTGCAGACGTGGTCACCAACCGTTGACCGCCTCATCTGCAAGGACTTTGGCAAGTTTGTCCTGGACATGGTGTAAACGCTCACCGGTAAGGATGGCGATGTTTCGCATGAAGATATAGGCCAGATGATAATTGGTTTCGAAGAGCACCTGGAGGGTCTCCCGGTCGACTTCAAGCAGTGTGGTTTCACCTCTGCAATATCCGGATAGCCGGTATTGGTGTGGTGGTACAATTGCTGACCAGCCAACAGCAGCACCTGGTTTTAATGAAACTATTGCTGTGTCTGCATTCTCCCGGTGAGGCATCTCAAAGTGGAGATCTATACTTCCTTTTAGAATCAGGTAGAGCTTGGTCGCTTCAGCCTGCTCCATGAAAAGGTTGGTACCATCCGGATAAGTTTTTTCCTGACACCGGCGCAGGAATGCTACCGTTTCATCCGGAGCAAATCCTTTGAACAGCCCGTCTGCAAACAATTCCGCGATATCACTCATAACCCACCTTCCTTTGTGTTGTCCGGAGTTTCCGGATAGGCACTAGCTGGGAACCCGGTACTTCGGAAAAAGCTACGATGTCTCCCCGGTTGAGGTTGACGACTGCGGCATCATGGCACCGTCTCAGTTTGGTAAACAGCTCAAAATGATTCTCTTTAGCCGCTTGCAACAGGGTTGTCATCCCCGAAGGCTTCTATCGATAATCCAGTTATTTTACTTATCCAGACACCGAATTACGGCCAGTGGCCTGCAGGAATGACAGTATTTTCGACTTTTGCAAGAGCCTCTCTTGTTACAAGAATACCTGCTTTTTGACGAATTGCATATTATACCGTCACCGGCGATACCGCCTCCAGTCCCCAGATATCACTATTGTACTCGGCAATCGTGCGGTCCGAGGAAAAACGGGAACTTGCGGCGGTATTCAGAATGCTCATGCGGGTCCAGTGCTCCTCGTTACGGTAGGCTTCGGCAACGCGCTGCTGTGCATCAACGTAGCTGCGGAAGTCGGCCGCCGTCATCCAGGGGTCGTCGGCATTGGTGATTGCGTTGAGGATCGGGTCGAAGATGCCTGGCTCGAACTGGTTGAATTGAGCGTTTTCGAGTAACTGCATCACCCGGCGCAGGTCTTCATCGGCAGCGATGATTGCCACGGGGTCGTAACGGCTGCGCATCTCCTCGACCTCTGCAGCGGACAGCCCGAACAGAAAGAAGTTTTCTTCACCAACCTCTTCGCGGATTTCGATGTTGGCCCCGTCCAGGGTGCCAATCGTTAAAGCACCGTTCATCATGAACTTCATGTTTCCGGTTCCGGAAGCCTCCTTGCCAGCAGTGGAGATCTGCTCTGAAAGATCAGTTCCGGGAGCGATTGCTTCCATTGCGGTTACCCGATAATTGGGCAGAAAGGCGAGACGCAGACGTCCGGCAGTCACCGGATCGTTATTGACTACAGCCGCGACGTTGTTGATCAGCTTGATGATGCGCTTGGCCATGAAATAGCCGGGAGCGGCTTTGCCGCCGATGAGGACGCAGCGCGGGGTAAAATTAACATCGTCTCCCCGCTTGAGACGGTCGTAGAGATGAATGACATGCAGGACATTGAGCAGTTGCCGCTTGTATTCATGGATGCGCTTGACCTGTACATCAAAAATCGCTTCCAGATTGAAGGCCACGCCGCAATCGACCACGATCATCTGCGCCATAAGCAATTTGTTCGCCTGCTTCACCGCCCGCCAGCGGCTTCGAAAGGCTGGATCTTCTGCGTACGGGGCCAGATCGGCAAGTCGGGAGAGATCGGCAACCCAGCCCTCACCGATGGTTTCGGTGATCAGATTGGAGAGTTGCGGGTTGCACAAGGCGAGCCAGCGGCGCGGGGTGACACCGTTGGTCTTGTTGTTGAACTTCTCCGGCCAAAGCGCAAAAAAATTGCTGAACAACCCCTCGGTAAGCAACTGAGAATGGAGAGCGGCGACACCGTTGACAGAAAAGCTGCCAACGATGGCCAGGTAGGCCATACGCACGTGTGGAATCGCGCCCTCTTCGATAATCGACATGCGGCGCTGCTGTGCGGTGTCGCCAGGCCAGCGCTGGGCGACTTCGGCCAGGAATCTGGCGTTGATCTCATAGATGATGTCGAGTAGTCGCGGCAATAGCCGGGCAAAGGTTGTCACCGGCCAGCGTTCAAGTGCCTCGGGAAGCAGGGTGTGGTTGGTATAAGCCATGGTGGTAGAGGTAATCTCCCAGGCTTCGTCCCATCTCATGTCGTGCTCGTCCATAAGCAGGCGCATCAGCTCAGGAACTGCGCAACTCGGATGGGTGTCGTTAAGCTGGAAACGGTTTTTGGCGGCAAATCTGGAAAAATCGTGGCCGTGGATGCCGACCCAGCGGGCGACTATGTCTTGCAGGCTGGCCGAGGCGAGAAAGTATTGCTGGCGCAGGCGCAGTTCCTTGCCATTCTCGCTGGTGTCGTTGGGATAGAGGACCAACGTGATCTGCTCAGCCGTATTCTTAGCCGCTACAGACTCTGGGTAGAGTCCGGCGTTGAACTCGCCGAGATTGAATTCGTCGGTGGCAGAGGCCTGCCAGAGACGCAGGGTGTTGACTGTGCCGTTACGGTAACCCGGCACCGGAACATCGTAAGGGACCGCCAGCACATCCTGGGTTTCTACCCAACGAGGTCGTTGTTTCCCCCGGTCTGCGTGTTGCCATTCAATACGCCCGCCGAAGCGCACCCGTTGAGTATACTCCGGACGTTCCAGTTCCCATGGATTACCCTTTCGCAACCAGTGATCCGGTTCTTCGACCTGCTCGCCGGCGGCGATTATCTGACGGAACATGCCGTACTCATAGCGCATGCCGTAGCCGGTAACCGGTAACTGCAGAGTGGCACAGCTGTCGAGGAAACACGCGGCCAGCCGCCCCAGACCGCCATTGCCAAGCCCGGCATCGTTCTCGGTTTCGGCCAACTCCTCCAGCTCCATCCCCAGACAGCGAACTGCCAGATCGGTCGCCTCGTCGAGCCCGAGGTTGAGGGCGGCATTTCCCAGGGTGCGGCCCATCAAGAACTCAAGAGAAAGATAGTAAGCATGACTTGCGTCAGCTGCATCGTAAGCGTAGCGGGTCTTCTGCCAGCGTTCCATCAGCCGGTCGCGGACGCTCATCACCAGGGCCTGGTAACCATAATAGGCCGACCTGGAGTTTCGGTCACGACCCAGAGTATGGGAATAATAGTGCCGAAAATCCTCCACCAGGCTGTGTACATCCATGCCGAGGGGGGGCAGGTCGGTCAAACTCGCATCGAAGTTTTTTTGTAATATTTTGATGTCCATAAATTCTTCCTGACAGTAAAGGGGATAATTTCGGCCGCAGCAAGACTTGCTACAGCACTACAGACAAATTTACCTCAAAGGGTGTGTCCTGTCTTGTCGAAACTTTCAGCGTGAAAGCTGTTTTTGTTGACTCGATATTTTGACCTTGCTATATTGCCCAGGATTTGACTGAAACATGTCTCCTTTTAAGCTGATCCAGAGAGGTCGGTAAGGGTGGCCACAATGCCTCACAAACAACTTGAAACATAAATCTGTACCTTTCCGTAATCGGCGGAGAGGTATTTTTTTTGCCCTGATTTCAACGGGAGGAAGATAATGGCCAAGGCGCAAACTGCAATTCTGGACAAAGCCGGTATTAAGCGTGCCATCACCAGGATTGCCCACGAAATTCTGGAATACAATAAGGGCAGCGAGAAACTCGTCCTGATTGGTATTCGCACCGGCGGTGATCACCTGGCTCGCCTGCTTCAATCGCGCATCAGCGAGATAGAAGGCGTTGAGGTGCCGCTTGGTTCGGTTGATATCACTATGTATCGTGATGACCTGGCAGCTCGCGGCAATCTGCCGATCGGCAAGACCGATATTCCGTTTCCTCTCGATGACAAGCATGTCGTCCTGGTCGATGATGTCCTTTATACCGGCCGGACGATTCGTTCGGCAATGGACGCCCTGATGGATTTCGGCCGACCGAGCACGATTCAGCTTGCCGTGTTGATTGATCGCGGCCACCGTGAACTGCCGATTCGAGCCGATTATGTGGGACGCAACGTGCCGACGGCTCGCGAAGAGGATGTCGCGGTTGTTTTTGACGAAAAAAAGAGCCCTTTTGAAGTACGTCTGATCAAACCATAGCCTGCCAGGGAGGAAAAAATGTCATTCACGCACAAACACATTCTTGGCATAGAGCAGTTGGCCAAAGAGGATATACAGCTGATTTTGGACACCGCTGATTCGTTTAAGGAAATCAATTCCAGGGACATCAAAAAAGTACCCACCCTGCGCGGCAAGACCATCATTAATGCATTTTTTGAAGCCAGCACCCGCACCCGGCTTTCATTTGAAATCGCCGGCAAACGCTTGTCAGCCGATACGGTGAATATCTCAGGTTCGACTTCGTCGGTAGTCAAAGGGGAGACACTTGAGGATACAGCAAAAAACATCGAAGCCATGGCCCCGGATATCATCGTCATTCGTCATGCACATTCCGGAGCGCCGCACTACCTGGCCGAGCGGGTCGGCTGCTCAGTTGTCAATGCCGGCGATGGTGCCCACGAGCACCCCAGTCAGGCGCTGCTTGACCTGCTGACCATGCGCGAGCATAAAGGCGACATAGAAGGTCTCGAAGTAGCGATTGTCGGTGATATCACCCACAGCCGCGTGGCCCGCTCCGATATCTATGCGCTGACGAGGATGGGCGCAAGGGTGCGCGTATGCGGCCCGGGGACCATGCTGCCCATCGGGATCGAGCGGCTCGGCAATGTCGAAGTCTTTACCGATATGCGCGAGGCCATCAAGGACGCTGATGTGGTCATGATGCTGCGCATCCAGATGGAACGGCAGAGCAATGTCATGATACCGAGTTTGCGTGAATATGCGCGTTTTTATGGGCTCAACCCGACCAACCTGCAACTTGCCAAGCCGGATGCTATTGTCATGCATCCCGGGCCGATGAATCGTGGCGTGGAAATTTCCTCCGTTGTCGCTGACGGCCCGCAAAATGTTATCCTCGACCAGGTCGAGAATGGCGTCGCTGTTCGTATGGCACTGCTATATCTCGTCAGTGGTGTCGAATCGATGCAAACCAGATAATTGATTTTGATAAAAGGACAGGTGCAAATATGGCGAAAATTTTAATCAAGGGCGGACGGGTTATCAGCCCGGCACAAAAGCTTGACGATCTCTGTGATGTGCTGATCGAAAAGGGTAAGATTGCCGCTATCGGTAAAGGGTTGTCTGCCAAGGACGCCGAGGTGATCGATGCCACTGGCAAAGTTGTGACACCCGGTCTGGTCGATATCCATGTTCACCTGCGCGATCCCGGCCTTGAGTACAAGGAAGATATTGCTTCAGGAACACTCTCGGCGGTAACCGGCGGTTTTACTTCGGTAGCCTGTATGCCGAACACCAAGCCGGTCAATGACAACCAGACAGTCACCAGTTATATCCTGAAGAAAGCTGCCGACGAGGGCTATTGCCGGGTCTTCCCGATTGCCAGTATTACCAGGGGACTCGCCGGCGAGTCTTTGACGGAGATGGGTGAGCTGAAAGCTCTCGGTGTCTGTGCCGTCTCTGATGACGGCAAGCCGGTCAGCAACCCGCAGCTGATGCGCCGGGCAATGGAGTACGCCAGGCCGTTCGGTTTGACGATCATCTCCCACGCAGAGGATCTTGATCTGGTCGCTTCGGGAGTCATGAATGAAGGTCCGGTTTCCACGGAACTTGGTCTTAAGGGGATTCCCTGGGTTGCCGAGGATGCTGCCACGGCCAGAGAGGTGATGCTTGCTGAATTTACCGGCGCTCACCTGCATGTGGCGCATGTCTCCACCAGCGGCTCGATCGATATCGTTCGTCAGGCTAAAAAACGTGGCGTGAACGTGACCTGCGAGGCGGCTCCCCATCACTTCAGCTTGACTGATGAAGCAGTCCGCGGCTACAACACCAATGCCAAGATGAACCCGCCGTTGCGCAGTGCGGAAGATATGGCTGCGGTTCGCCAGGGGATTGCCGACGGTACCGTGGATGCCATCGCCACAGACCACGCACCCCATCATATTGACGAGAAGAACGTTGAATTCAATATTGCCATGAACGGCATTGTCGGCCTGGAAACGGCCTTGCCGCTGACTCTCAAGCTGGTGGAAGAGGGCGTGATCGACCTGCCGAAGGCGATCGCTCTATTAAGTAGCGGTCCTGCCGGGGTTCTGAATCTGCCGGTGGGGCAACTCGTTGCCGGCGGCGTTGCTGACGTCACAATCATCGACCCGAATCTCGCATGGACTGTTGACGCACAGAAACTTGTGAGTAAAAGTAAAAACACCCCGTTCGACGGCTGGCAGATGAAAGGTGCAGCAGTCTGCACCATCGTCGCTGGAAAAATTGTATACAAGAGAGGTTGAGAATATGAAAGCAGCATTGGCCCTTGCCGATGGCAGGGTCTTTTACGGCCAGGCCTTCGGAGCTTCCGGAGAGATTTCCGGTGAGGTCGTTTTTAATACCAGTATGTCCGGCTACCAGGAAATCCTCACCGATCCTTCCTATCGTGGCGAGATTGTGACAATGACCTATCCGCTGATCGGCAACTGCGGCATGAATCGCGAGGACGTCGAATCTTCCCGGCCGCATCTGGCCGGGTTCATCGTCAAGGAAGCCTGCGACATCCCCAGCAACTGGCGCTCGGAAATGTCGCTCCATGACTATTTAAAAGAAAACAACATCATCGGCCTTGCCGGAATCGATACCCGTGCTTTGGTACGGCATATTCGCGACAAAGGTGCGCAAACCGGCATACTGTCTACGCTCGATACGGATGCTGACAGCCTGGTGGCGAAAGCCAAGGCGGCTCCGTCTATCGTCGGCCAGGATCTGGTTCGGGAAGTAACCTGCAAGGAACGTTACGACTGGAATGAAGGAACCTGGGATCTGGAGAACGGCTACGAGCAGGTTCAGGGTCCAGCCCGGTTCAAGGTGGTCGCTTTTGATTTCGGACTCAAGCGCAACATCCTGCGCAACCTGGTCAGCAAAGGCTGCGCTGTCACTGTCGTACCGGCAACCACTCCGGCAGAAGAAGTTCTGGCCATGCGGCCGGACGGGGTTTTCCTCAGTAACGGCCCGGGTGACCCTGAGCCGATCACCTACGCCCAGGAATGTATCCGCAAGCTGCTCGGCAAGGTGCCTGTATTCGGCATCTGCCTAGGCCACCAACTGCTAGCAATTGCTTTGGGCGGCAAAACCTATAAATTGAAATTCGGCCATCGCGGCGGCAATCAGCCTGTGAGACGCGGAGAAGGGCATAATGTTGAGATCACCTCGCAAAACCATGGATTTGCTGTTGATGCCAGCTCACTGCAGGACAATGTCATCGTCACCCATATCAACCTCAACGACAATACAGTGGAAGGTCTTCATCATACGACCTTGCCGGCCTTCTCTGTGCAGTATCACCCGGAAGCTTCACCGGGGCCCCACGATGCCAACTACCTGTTTGGCGAATTCATCAGGATGATGGACGATTGGAAATCTAAAGATCAGCCACCAGGCACCGAGTCATAAAAGTTAATAGAAGTTATAAAGTAATAATAAGCAAGTACCTGTAAAACAACCACTTGTCACAGATATCTTTGGTCCAAGATTCTCTTCGTGCCTTTGTGTCCTGGTGGCTTCTATACAAATCTCTAAATGAATGGAAGATCATGCCAAAAAGAACTGATATCAAAAAAATCCTGATCGTCGGTGCCGGTCCGATCGTTATCGGTCAGGCATGCGAGTTTGACTATTCCGGCACTCAGGCCTGCAAGGCACTCAAGGAAGAAGGATTCGAGGTCGTCCTGCTTAACTCGAACCCTGCTACGATCATGACCGACCCCGACTTCGCTCACCGCACCTACATTGAACCGGTGAATGCAGAGACCTTGGCGCGCATCATCGCGAAAGAGCGTCCGGATGCACTCTTGCCGACTCTCGGTGGCCAGACAGCCCTGAACTGTGCCGTGGCCGTCGCCAAGAACGGCACCCTTGAGAAGTACGGTGTTGAGCTGATCGGCGCCAAACTGCCTGCGATCGAAAAGGCTGAAGACCGCACGCTGTTTAAAGCGGCGATGAAAAACATAGGCATTGCCGTGCCGGAATCCGGACTCGCTCATAATCGCCAGGAGGCTATGGTGATCATTGAACAGATTGGTTTTCCTGTCATCATTCGCCCGTCGTTCACTCTCGGCGGTACCGGTGGCGGGATTGCCTATAACATGGAAGAATACGAGCAACTCGCCATGGCCGGGATCGACGCTTCGCCAACCAACGAAGTCCTGATTGAAGAATCGGTTATCGGCTGGAAAGAGTTCGAGCTTGAAGTCATGCGCGACACCGCAGACAACGTGGTGATCATCTGTTCGATTGAAAACCTCGACCCGATGGGCATTCACACCGGTGACTCGATTACCGTGGCCCCGGCGCAAACCTTGACCGACAAGGAATATCAACTGCTGCGTGATGCCTCTATCCGCATTATTCGTGAAATCGGCGTGGAAACAGGTGGTTCGAACATTCAGTTCGGTATCAATCCCGATGACGGCCGTATGGTGGTCATCGAAATGAACCCGCGCGTTTCACGCTCTTCAGCTCTGGCCTCCAAGGCGACCGGCTTCCCGATTGCCAAAATCGCCGCCAAATTATCTGTCGGTTACACCCTCGATGAGATTCGCAACGACATCACGCGCGAGACTTATGCGTCTTTCGAGCCGACCATCGACTACGTGGTCACAAAAATGCCGCGTTTCACTTTTGAGAAGTTCCCCCAGGCCGACGCCACGCTGACGACGCAGATGAAGTCGGTCGGCGAGGCGATGGCGATCGGGCGTACCTTTAAGGAAAGCCTGCAGAAAGCCATGCGCTCGCTGGAAATCGACTCGTGCGGTTTTGAGAGTCGCCTGTTTGATGATTCTCAGGAAAAACGGCGGGTCCTCGATGAGTCTGAACTGCGCGAATTGCAGGACAAGCTCAGCATCCCGAACTGGGAGCGGATCTGGTATGTTGCCGACGCGCTGCGGGCCGGTCTGTCCATCGACGAAATTTTCGCACTGACTTATATCGACCGCTGGTTTCTGCACAACATCGCCCAGATAGTCGCAATGGAAGAACGCCTGGTTAAAGCTGCCAGCCTCATGGAGCAGCCTGAGGGAGAAGTCTTCCGTTCGCTGTTGCGTGAGGCCAAACAGATGGGGTTTGCTGATCTGCGTCTGGCGCGACTCTGGGGGACCCGTGAGGAACGGGTTCGCGAACTGCGTCATCAACTCGGTATCCGCCCGGTCTACAAGCGGGTCGATACCTGCGGAGCCGAGTTCGAAGCTTACACACCGTACCTCTATTCAAGCTATGAAGAGGAATGTGAGGCGGATCCTACGGATCGTCGCAAAATCATGATCCTCGGCGGTGGTCCGAATCGTATTGGTCAGGGGATCGAATTCGACTATTGCTGTGTGCATGGGGCCTTTGCTCTGGCTGAAGATGGCTATGAAACCATAATGGTCAACTGCAACCCGGAGACGGTTTCAACCGATTATGACACTTCTGATCGTCTCTATTTTGAACCGTTGACATTTGAAGATGTGCTTGAAATCGTCCATGTAGAAAAGCCCGAGGGCGTTATTGTCCAGTTCGGTGGTCAAACACCGCTCAAGTTGGCCGTTGCCCTGGAAAAGGCCGGCGTGCCGATTATCGGCACCTCTCCAGATGCCATAGATCGGGCTGAAGACCGGGAACGCTTCCAGGCTTTGCTGAACAAGCTTGACCTGAAACAACCGGAAAACGGCATTGCCCGTTCCGTCTTTGAATCGGAAAAGATCGCCGATCGCGTAGGTTATCCGGTTGTGGTCAGGCCAAGCTATGTTCTTGGCGGCAGAGCCATGGAAATCGTTTACGATCAGCAACAACTGCGCAACTACATGAAGTATGCCGTCGAGGCTTCGCCTGATCACCCGATCCTGATCGACAAGTTTCTCGAGCAGGCGATCGAAGTCGACGTCGATGCGCTCTCAGACCGCAAGCAGGTGGTGATTGGCGGGATCATGCAGCATATTGAGGAGGCTGGCATCCACTCAGGCGATTCGGCCTGCGTGCTGCCGACGTATTCCCTGAAAAAAACGATTGTTGACGAGATCCGTCGCCAAACCGCTCTGCTGGCGCTTGAGCTGGGGGTTTGCGGTTTAATGAATATTCAGTTCGCCGTCAAGGATGACGAAATTTACCTTCTCGAAGTCAACCCGCGGGCGAGTCGAACCGCACCCTTCGTCTCCAAGGCCACCGGTCGGCCGCTGGCGAAGATCGCCGCGCGTATCATGGCCGGCAAAACGCTCAAGGAGCTGGGAATCGACAAAGAGATTATCCCGGAACATATCTCGATCAAAGAGTCGGTCTTCCCGTTTACCAAGTTCCCCGGGGTCGATAGTCTGCTCGGCCCGGAGATGAAGTCGACCGGTGAGGTCATGGGAATCGATTTCGAGTTCGGCAAAGCCTTTGCCAAGGCGCAGCTCGGGGCGAATGTTCGTTTGCCGACTTCCGGTCAAGTGTTTGTCAGCGTCAAGGAAGAGGACAAGGCGGCGATTGTTGAGCCAACACGCAAGCTGCGTGACGCCGGCTTTGAAATCGTCGCGACCACCGGCACAGCTTCTTTTCTGCGTGCCTATGGCATCGAGGCGATCCCGATCAACAAAGTCAAGGAAGGGCGTCCGCATTGCGTCGACGCGATCAAGAACAACCAGATCACCCTGGTGTTCAATACCACCTTCGGTGTCCAGTCGATTATTGACTCTTTTTCCATCCGTCGTTCAGCACTCATGCAGAATGTCGCTTATTTCACAACTGTGGCCGGAATCCAGGCTGCAGCAGACGGAATCCTGGCCATGAAGCGGGAAAGTCTTGACGTTAGGCCGATACAGGAGTACTATCCCGCGAACGGGTAGGGTATACGCCGGTTGCATACACACCTTAAAACATTCATGTTCGGGCGGGTTTTCCCGCCCGAACAATTTTATTTTACAGTAAGGAAGAAAGAGCTATGTCAGAAACCGTACCGATGACCCCGGAGGGACACCGAAGACTTCAGGAGGAATTGAAGCAATTGATTCGCGTTGAGCGCCCCAAGGTCATCCAGGATATTGCTGAAGCCCGGGCTCATGGCGATCTCTCGGAAAATGCTGAGTATGATGCCGCCAAGGAGAAGCAAGCGTTTGTCGAAGGGCGCATCTCTGAAATCAATGGCAAGATGGCTCGCGCTCAAATTATTGATACTGCTGATATTGATTCCGATAAAATTGTTTTTGGCGCCACCGTCAAGCTGTTTGATGTCGAGTCGGAAAGCGAAGTGGTCTATCGGATTGTGGGCCAGGATGAAGCCAATATCAAACAGGGACTTATTTCCATCAACAGTCCTGTCGCCAAGGCCCTGATCGGACATCGCGTAGATGATGAAGTCCATATCAAGGTGCCATCTGGTATGCGTATTTACGAAATTATCAATATTCAGTATATTTAGAACAGGAGAAACTCTTTTGGCCACTATAACTAAAGATATGACCTTCCACGAAGTGATGCGTAAGAGCCCTGAAGTTGCCAGAGTCCTCGGTTCTTTCAACCTTGGCTGCGTCGGATGCATGGGGGCTCAGCATGAAACCCTTGAGCAGGGCGCCACGGCTCACGGCCTGGACGTTGAGGAACTTCTGACTGCCCTGAACGCAATCTTCGACTGATCTAAGCGTTCCTTCGTCAACTTACTATCGACCCAACGGCTTCGGCAGACTAACAGGGTAGGGGTGATGACCAAGGTGTCTGCAGACCAATCCCGTCAACCCCTGTCCACTCCGGTTGCTCATCTCAAGGGAGTGGGGCCACGTCTCGCCGAAAAACTCGCCAAGCTTAACATCCACACCGTAGAAGATCTTCTCTATACCCTGCCTCATCGTTACGAAGATCGTAGAGAGTTCAGGAAGATAGCGCATTTACGTGATAGTGTGCATGAGGTATTCTTCGGAGAGATTCTGGCCTGTGGTGAAGCTACAACATCGCGCAGTCGCCGTAAGCTGTTTGAGGTTGTGGTCAGCGATGGTACCGGGCAGATCGTTCTCAAGTGGTTCCACTATCGCAAGGACTGGATGAACAAGCGCTTCGTTGTGGGACAGCGTGCAGTTTTTACCGGTGAAGTCAAACGCTACGGCGCAATCCGCGAAGTTCACCACCCCGACGTTGAATTTTTGGCCCCCGATCAGTCCCTTGCCGACTACCAAAGCTCCGACCCATTGGCTTTTGGCCGAATCCTGCCGGTTTATCCGCTAACGGAAGGCTTGACTCAGTACGCGGCCCGCAAAATATGGAAGCAAGCCGTCGATCTGTTTGTCCGCTATGTGCCGTCATGCCTGCCTGATTTCCTCGTGAAAAAACATGGACTGCTGCCTCTGGCCGATGCCTTGCTGCAGATTCACTGGCCTTCCAATGAAGTCCATATAGAGCAGCTTGAAGCCGGCCGGACCCCGGCGCTCCATTCGTTGGTCTATGACGAGTTTTTCTTTCTAGAACTCGGTCTCGCACTGAAACGCCGCGGAATTGTAATGGAACCGGGGATCACTTTTACCGTCAACCATAAATATACTAAACCGCTGGCTGCATTGTTGCCGTATCGCCTGACGGCAGCCCAGCGGCGCGTGCTTGGTGAAATCAAACATGACCTGATGTCGGCACACCCGATGAACCGTTTGATTCAGGGCGATGTCGGTTGTGGTAAAACCATTGTTGCCATGATGACTGCGCTGGTTGCTATCGAAAATGATACGCAGGTTGCCGTTGTGGCGCCGACGGAAATCCTGGCCGAGCAGCATTATCTGCAGTTCCATGGCTGGCTCGAACAGCTTGGCTTGCAAGCTGCCCTGCTGCGCGGCAAGATGCCGGTTGCAGAGAAGCGGCAAGTTCTCGAAGAACTCAGGGCAGGGCAGGTCAACCTGGTTGTCGGCACTCATGCTGTATTGCAGGAAGGTGTGGAATTCCGCAAGTTAGGTCTTGGGATTATCGATGAGCAGCACCGTTTCGGCGTTCGCCAGCGTGCAGTACTCAGGGAGAAAGGCACCCACCCGCATATTCTGGTAATGACCGCCACGCCCATTCCTCGCACCCTGTCGTTGACTGTCTATGGTGATCTGGCCCTGTCGGTGATCGATGAAATGCCACCCGGACGTACTCCGGTCGAAACGATTGTCGCCTCCGATGCACAACGCGGTCGGGTGTATACCCGCGTGCGTCAGGAAATAGACAAGGGGCACCAGGCCTATATCGTCTACCCGCTGGTTGAAGAGTCGGAAAAGAGTGATCTGCTGGCAGCGACTGAAGGCGCCGAAAAACTCAAGAATGACATCTTTCCTCAGGCACGACTCGGTCTGCTGCACGGACGTATGAAACCGGCGGAAAAAGAGGAGATCATGACCCGCTTCAAGAATCGCGAGATCGATATTCTGGTCGCCACTACGGTTATTGAGGTCGGTATCGATGTACCGAATGCCACGGTCATGCTGGTCGAGCATGCCGAGCGCTTCGGTCTGGCGCAGCTCCACCAGTTGCGCGGCCGGGTTGGTCGTGGTGAGGCCGGAAGTATTTGTATCTTATTGAAATCATACAAGTGCAGTGAAGATGGTGAGAAACGACTTGAAGTCATGCGATCCACTAACGATGGTTTCCGGATTGCCGAAGCCGACCTGGAGATCCGTGGTCCGGGCGAATTTCTCGGTACCCGCCAGAGTGGCCTGCCGGACTTCCGCGTTGCCAATATTCTGCGTGACGGCCGTATCCTCGAAAATGCCCGCCAAGATGCATTCGCATATGCAGAAAGCCTTGAGTTCCGGGAGTCAAAGCAGATACGATCTGTCCTCAAAGAGCGTTGGGGTAACCGACTTGAGTTGGCCAGTATCGGCTGATTCCAGGGCAGAGCAACAAAGTTGATCCGGCAAACTATCCTGACTTCAAACGTATTCATCCGTCCCTGTCCGTATGGTATCTGTGGCTAAACTCACTTTGTTTTATCTCAATCATTCCTTTCATATAACTCCTAAAACGAAGTAATACCAATAAGATATGAATGTAGACATCACCCTACATGGTAGACATCTGTCTACGTTAGGGCCGATGTCCGATGACAAGCCGATCCCTGAAGCATAGCATTATCCCCAAATGGTTTTGCTCTTATGCGAAAAAGGAGGATGTCATGCGAGAAATGAAAAAAATTGTATTATTCCTGATGTTGATTCTGGTTACGGCGTGCGCACCTGTGGTTCATGATGCTGTTTATCGAGCACCGACACGACACACTTCAGTGAGAGTCTATCAACAGGTTCATCCCATCGAAGTCACCCTGTATGCTGACAACAGTTACCGTGGCGTTTTCTTTAAGCCAATCCATTTCATCATCCTGGATGGTCAGTATGTCGAAATTCCGGTCAGGGACAGAAGAGGGCGGCATTCAAAAATTTATGCCCATTATCATCAAAACAACCTGCATTTCGATGCTGACAGATATTGTCAGGGCATTCATGGCTCATCGAGGTTCAGTTATGACAACAGCTGGGATAAAGGGCATGGCTACTCGAATATCAATGCCGGCAAGGATTACAATTTAACCGGTTTACGTCTTCAGGTTCGTAATGCATCATCAACCTCTCAAAATATTAATAACAAGGCTGCTGTAAAACGACCAGTAGTAAAGATTTCAGAGGAAGCTAAACATAAGCAGGTTGCTGTTAAGCATGAAAAGTATTCTACAGGGCGTTCTGACGCAACAAATGTTGATCATGTCACGAAGAAACAGAACAAAACAAAAGGTAACCAGCTGATAATAGACAAGAATTCAGATAAAAAGCATTCAGAAAAAGTCGTTAGAGCTACATCAAAACCAGAAATCATTGAAAAAAAATCCGGTACCGCAAAATCTGTCGATAAAAAGCAGCATGCGAACCAAACCCCAAATAAAAAGAAGATCAAAACCACAGTTCGTCAAAACAGTCGTGACAAGACTGAACCAAGAAAGATCGCTGGTGACGTTAACAAGAAAGAGAACACAGTGGTGATAATCGATGGCCCAGAAGCGGTGTCGACTAAACGTAGTAATCGTTCTGATAAAGAGAACGCTAAGGATTCACGATCGAACAAGAAAACTGACAATACTGTTAATGCTTCACAGGACAAAACAGACAGGAAAAACCTTGCCGATAAAATTGTAGCGATTGATGATATGCGGCGTAAGTTTAAATCCGAATAGTTAAAATACTTTTCGTGAGCACACAACTCATCTTTAGGCCGCACATTCCAATCAATGGAATGTGCGGCCTTTAAATTTGCCCTGTAAGACGTCTTTTTTGTTTGTCGAGGGCTGAGAGATGGCTTGTTTATGCTCCAATTGCCTTGGTGGTGTTTTCCTGAGTTTTACTTCGCTCAACGCGTCTAAAAGCATCTGCAAACAAAACGTACCTAAGGTTTACATAATATATATTATGCGACGTTACATGTTGATGGAAATAGACGGTAAAGAATTCGGAAACGCAATTTAGTGGCTATTGGAAAGACTCCCCTGTTTGCCGTATTAGTCAAAAGTGATCTCTGGATTGTCGTTTGGATCCATGCTCTTTGCCCTTGTCAAACGAGAAAAGTCTCGTTACAGGGCAAATATGGCGGTCGCGGAAAAAGTGCGGGTTGCTTTGAGCTAAAATTGGCAGGAAATGAAGTGAGATGATCAAGCAGGACCAATAAACGAATTCGCAGAGATGCGCTGACTCATGACTCTTATTCTATCTCCCCTCTCGTGAGACAGGCTATCTCTTCACATCCCACGAGAAGAGTGACAACTGTTCAGCAACAGACTCGCGTGTTGGCTTATCGACTGGCTTTTTCAATTTCTTTTTGCGGGTTTTCTTTGGTGTCGTATGGTTCTTGAGGATCCGGTAGATACTCGCAACGCCGATCCCAAGTTGGTCGGCTATCTTTTGTTTGGTCAGACCATGGGCATTCAGTTCCAGAACCTCTGTTGCTTTCGCCATGGCTGTTGGTTTTCGACCCTTATAGCGACCTTGCCGTTTCGCCATGTCAATCCCTTCGGCTTGTCTTTGTCGGATTATCTGACGTTCGAAGTCGGTGATCGCGCTGAGAAGTACAGGCAAGAGCTGGCCATGTGGAGTCGAGGTGTCGATACCGTGATCGATGACCTTGAATGCAGCTCCGGCGGCGTCAAGTGTCTTTACGATCTCCAGCAAATGCCTGGCGCTGTGCGCGATTTGGTCGAAACTGGTGACCACCACGGTATCGCCGACCCGTACATCCTTCAGCAGTTTATCTAACTGTGACCAATCTCGCTTCGTGTCGGTAGACTGTTCCTGAATGATTCTGGTTGCTCCTGCAGCCTTGACTTGATCAAGCTGTGACTGCACGTTTAATCCGGGCTTTAAGTATCCAATAATTAGAGACATTATAAATATACCAATCAATAGGGTCTTACCTGAGATACTGGCTATCAAGTTAAAATACAGCCCTATTGATAGTGGATCGACAAACCTTTGTCAATGAGGATAACCTTTTGATAGTATCCGTACGCGCAATTGGACAGATTTTGTGACACTGGCTATCAAGTACCGGTAAAGCCTTGTTGATAGAAATAATACACTCATAAAGACCTACCCATTTGATAGGTATGGATTGTCAAGGCAGGATGGGTTAGTTAACGTCGACACACCAGAATTATGCTTTAAAATGGCAGTAATCACTTTATGTGGATTGTTGAGTGTTCGACAATAAGTAGCTGATTCATAATGTTTATATAAGGCCTCGGCCTTCGCCTGTGCAGCCTTCTGCAAAAAGTCTTTTGTGGGGCTTCTTTTTATGAATGTTGTGGGGAGCAGCAGGGTAAACCTAGGTATTTGCTATCTGTTTTTTCAAGTCTCGGATAAAATTCTCATGTGAACCGACCGTCAGTAGCGTCAGGGTGTCATCGTCAAACAGGTATGCGACAAGGAAAAGCTTCTTTGTGATTTTACACTTATAAACATAGACGCTTTGAAGATCACCTTTCTTTTGCTCACCAATCTCAGGATCGCCAAGAATCTTCAATACGACATTATCTAGTTCGCTAACCTGTTTTTTGAGTAGTTTCTTTTTGTTTTTGGCAAAGGTTCGTGTTTGAAAAACCTTTCGCATTATTCCCCCTCGCCAAAGACATATTCCTCAACCAGACCGCTCACTACTTCAGATTTAGCCAAGAGAAGTTCGCGAATCATCGAAAAAGGAAGGTCAGGGTTTTCTTCAACAGCGCGTCCAATCGTTGCCCAGTACTCCACTTGGCCTGCCAAAGAACGGTGCTCCGCTCTCGCAACAGCTTTTGCAGACTCCACTAACTCATCATTAATCTTTACGGATTGCGCCATAAATCACCTCCAAATTCAACTTAACTCATAAAACAGCGCTTCGCAACAAATAGTCGCATTTAGCACCATTTGGTTGCACTTAAAAAAGTGGCCAATATGAACTTCTTACCTCATATCCACCATTCATTAATCAAGGTATGTGCCTGGGACGCCATGTTTCGCACTCGACATTTATAACGACGGCTTGTAGTACATCAGCTCGCGGGCATAAGGGGCGACCTGGCGCTCCATCGCACTGCGTTGCTCCGCATCCAGCGGTGGTTGGCAGGCTGCGGCCAGATTTTGTTCCACCTGTTCCGGGTTGTCGCAGCCGATTACCAAGGTCGACAGTTCGTGGCCGAGGGCGTAGCGGATCCAGCGCTCGGCGGTGTCGCACCCCGGCACCTGGAGGCCGAAGCCGCGGCAGAGCACCTTCATACCGATGACCCCCATGCCGCGGCGGTTGGCCTCCGGCAGTACGGACTGCGGAAAGCCTTGCCAGGCCGGTTCGGCCGGGTTGACCGGCAGCAATACGGTGTCGAATGGGTAGAGGTCGAAGGCCCGGAGCAGGATCTGCGGGTCATGGTGCCCGGTGACGCCGATGAACCGTACCTTGCCGGCGCGCTTGGCCCGGTCGAAGGCCTCGATGGCACCACCCGGGCCGAAAATCTGCTCCAGGTCTCCGGCGGTGCGTACGTCGTGCACCTGCCACAGGTCGAGGTGGTCCGTCCGCAGGTTGCGCAGGGTGGTGTGCAGCATCTGCTCGGCGCCGGCGGCGGTGCGGTTGTGGGCCTTGCTGGCAAGAAAGATCCGCTCGCGCCAGGGCCCGAGATTCTGCCCGTAGTAGGTTTCACTGTCATCGTAGGCGCGGGCCGATTCGAGATAGGTGATGCCCCCTTCCAGGGCGCAACCGATCATCGCGGCGGCGGCTGCGTCCTGGCCGAAGGTACGCAATACGCCCTCCCCTCCGAGGCCGAGACAGGTAACCTCCACCCCGGTGTTGCCGAGTCTTCTGGTTGCCAGCATGGCTCACACCTCCATGTCTCAGGTCCACCCGTTTGAAAGTGGAGCGGGCGTTATGAAAGCCCGACCCCGCTGCTACCCCATCCGGTTGTGGGGTAAAGGAGTGAGTGATGGTTAGCGTCGTGGTGGTTTGACGTTGCCGCAGTCGTCCGACAGCCATTTGCCGGCCTGTGTCATCTCCATGCGTTCATGTTTGCCATCGGCCATGGCGTTCTCCATCTCGCCACCCTGGGTCTTCATCGTTAAGGTGTGTTCCCAGAGACCGGGACGAATCTTCATGTTCTCCGCCCACCCCTGGCCAGCCAATGGAAAAAGGGCCAGAACGGCAATCAGCACGATTCCTGTTTTCACTGAGATCTATATTAGTTATACGCATCAACGAAAAAACCGCCCCGATCGGCATATTACCAAGGACGGCTCAAAATTCTTTCTTTCTGCCGAACGCCATCACATCTCTACGTTGAATAGAGAGATTACAGGCATTCCATAAGATGTCAATTGATCGTTCACCTAACCGGCAAGGGCCGGGACGCCAGCGCAAAACCTTTCCTCGCGCTAAGAAGTGCAACATCGGGCTCTCTGGATGAGGCAGCCGAAACGCTCTCGCGGGAGTGTCACGTTAGCATTACGCCCAGCCATACAATTTTACGGGGAAAAGTTCAGAGCCAAGTCGTCCCAATCAATCGAGCGGATCTTGTCCAGCGCAACTTGTACGATCGGCATGCAGAGTTCTTCTTGGTACCAAAGCATCGACAGTTCAGAAGCTGGGACACCCATGTGGGACACTCATTTTTGGGTGTCCCCCGGCTCCCAGGAGTCAAACCTGCCCCCCGACTCTTCACTGGTGCACAACCCGCACCTCGAAGCGTACATGTTCCTCCTGCTGGCAGGCATGAAGGAGTTCGATAAAGTTTTTAAGAGTCGGATTGCCGTTCGGGCCGAGCATGCGACGCACGCTTTTGTCGTCCTTGCTCAGGGTGCGGGCAATGTTGGGGAGCGAACCCGTCGCGTTCAGATAATCGCGCAGCAGTCCCTTGCCGGCCTCGATATCACCGGACAGAAAGGCCGATGTCGCTTCACTGATCAACTCGGCGCGAAACTCAGGGTCCCGTTGTGCCCGAGCCATCACTGTTTCACGAAACGATCTTGACAATGGCATGTTATGCTTTCCTCCCTGCTTTTCTGCGTTGTATGTAATCAGCCCAGCGTCTGTTTGCAGACAAAATATTCTCGCTTTGGGTTTGCTTGGTGCCACCCCCCAGCAGTAAAATCAGGACATCACCCTCTCGTCCGAAATAGATCCGGTAACCAGGGCCGTAGTCGAGCTTGTATTCAAAGATTCTACCCAAACTCTTGGTGTTGGATAGGTTCCCTTGTTCCATGCGGTTGAGTGAGACAGTCACTTTGACTGCTGCTCGAGCATCCAGCTTTTGAAACCATCTGGCAAACGGACTGCGGCCTTCCGCAGTCAGATATTCGCGGACCTCCATATTCCCTCCTGGAACTCATAACATACCATTACAGTAACACTTACGTTACCAATGTCAACCGATTCTTTAGCAAATTACGGGTGAACGACAAACCTTTATTTTTGTCCTATGCTTTCTTGAGTAATGGGGACACAATACCTATTCTAATCTTAGTCGTCGCCCCGGCTGTTTCACCCTCAGTGCCCTCCCCGCCAAAACTTCAAGCCGCAGCACAAACCGATCGTCTCCAGCCGGTCGGCCAGTTCTTGTCTTTTTCCGCAG
>JACZKE010000062.1 GCA_014860225.1 Desulfuromonadales bacterium | reverse complement strand
TGTCGGACTATCCATGAGCCAGCTGCAAATCCGGCTGTTTGGCCCATATTTCAGCTCCTTTTTGGTCCATAGCTACGGCTATGAACCTGCAAATGAGCTAAAATCTGTTCTCAAACATCCAAATTTTCGCTTCGGCCCGTATAGTCCGACAGACTGCTAGACGGCATGACATCATCACATCATTCTATTGCACAACATAACCTACCCAAAAGGAGTCGACATTGGCACGTTTACCCGTAATAGTTGGATTCGGTGGGATCAATCCTGCAGGAAGAAGCTCGGCTCACCACGGCTACCGCCGCATGGTGATTGACCGCCTGGATCAGGAATCCGCACAACAGACCTATTCTGCCCTTGCCCAGGTGATGGGGTTGACACGTGACGACAAAGGACAAACTGTTGATGACCACGGCACCGTTCTCACGCAGGCGGCAATCGCTAAAAAATATGCCTCCCACATCAAGGACAACACTCTGATTCGCCGGCTTGAGAACAACCTGTTTGACCGGGACTTCATCCCGGAGAACAAAACTGCCAACCTCGCAGCCACACCAGAACAACCGATCATTTTCACACTGAAACAAAAGCAGCTGCCTGCCACCATTCCCAGCAACTGGAAAGTAGCGGATCTTGACAGCGACAGCGTCAGGGTTGAAATCCACGACAGCATGGACATATTCCTCCCCAGCACCCGTTCCTCCAAAGTGCAGAGTGCCGGCCAGCTGCCGACCGGCTTTGATCCGGGCAAACTCTACCCGTCACGGAGCCATCCGCGCGGCCTGCAGATGACCATTTATGGAGCGTCAGACGCCGTGCAATCCCTCGGCATCGACTGGGAGGCGATACGCGCCGCGGTCGCTCCGGATCAGATCGGGGTGCTCTCAGGCAGCGCCATGGGACAGCTCGATTATGATGGTAGCGGCGGTATGCTGCAGGCCCAGCTGATCGGCAAGCGCGTCAGCGCCAAGCAGGTGGCGCTCGGTCTGGCAGAGATGCCGGCAGACTTTATCAATTCCTACATCCTTGGCAATGTCGGCGCAACCGGGTGCAATATAGGCGCCTGCGCCACCTTCATGTACAACCTGCAGACAGCGAGCCAGGAGATCCAGAGCGGTCGCCGTCGCGTCGTCGTGGTCGGCAACAGCGAGGCGCCGATCACCCCGGAAATCATCGAAGGCTACCGCACCATGGGCGCTCTGGCCGAAGATGACAAACTGCTCGCCCTGGACCCGGGCCGCAGCATCCCTGATTACCAGCGGGCCTCCCGCCCCTTTTCAAGTAATTGCGGCTTCACCCTTTCTGAGTCCGCGCAGTACTTTGTGCTGTTTGACGACGACCTTGCCCTGGAACTCGGAGCCAACATTTACGGTTCCGTCGCCGATGTCTTCGTCAATGCGGATGGATACAAAAAATCGATCCCGGGACCAGGTATCGGCAACTACATCACCGTCGCCAAGGCTGCTGCAGTTATCAGGGCCATCATCGGTGACGAGGGGCTAAAACGTAGAAGCTACGTTCATGCCCACGGCACCAGTACCCCGCAAAACCGCGTTACCGAGTCGCATATCATCAATGAAATCGCCAAAATCAACGGCATCGACCAATGGCCTGTGGCTGCGGTGAAATGTTACCTGGGACACTCTCTGGCGGTTTCAGCGGGCGATCAGCTGATGGCATCACTGGGGACCTGGAAGTACGGATTGATTCCCGGAATCGTCACGAGCGACCACTTGGCAGACGATGTCCACAGCAGTCACCTGCGCTTCCTCCTTGAGCATGAAGAAGTGGGCGCAGGCGGCATGGACGCCGTGCTGATGAACGCCAAGGGTTTCGGCGGCAACAATGCAACCGGCTCAGTGTTATCCCCGCGGGTCACCGAAGGAATACTGGAGAAAAGACACGGTCGCCAGCGCATGAGTGATTACAGGAACCGTAACCAGGCGGTCGCCGAAGCCACGGAGCAATACGACCGGGAGGCGATTGCCGGCAGGACGGCACCGATTTACCGCTTTGACCATAACGTGGTTGCCGGCGAAGATCTCGACATCACTCAGGATGAGCTTAAAATCCCCGGCTACAGCCAAGCTATCAACCTGAATATAAAAAATCCCTATGACGATGAAGTCTAGGCCATTTTGTTACGCCATCCCGGCAGCGTTGTCTATAGCTGCCGGGATGGCGAGCGACGCCATTGACACTCCGACAGACTTCTAGTTGTGCAACGCCTCACACCTCACGCCATAATGACAGGCCTGAAAGCACAGCTTTTGCGTCGCCGCTCCCCAGCGCTTGCGCTCCGCGACAAGTTGCAACAAGAGCATGCCGTCTTTGATCATACGACCGCCCAGCACATCGACACCTCTTGCGAACAGGGGGTCGGGAAAATATCCGGCAGTGGGCCCCAGTACTGAAATGTGCTCGGCACCCGTACAGTGCATCAGCACCTCGTCAAGGGTGTCGTTCAGCAGTGTCGTGCTGGTGCATAGTACTTTATTGCAGCGATTCAGTGCGGTGACATCCAGGGTCACATGTAAATTCGGGTAGCGCTCGATTAATTGCTGATTTTTTTCTACGATGACGAGTTCGGCATTGCTGCCACGCAAATATTTAAGCAGCGGCGGGAAAAAACCAACCATCCCCACGCGGTCACCATCTTCGATATTCATCAAGCCAAGTGAATCTGCAGCGATACCGGGTGTGAAGTCAGTGATGCGCATCACATGCTGACAAATGGCGTTAATGGCAGCAAGTCCCAGCATGTTGTGTACCGGGTCGCTGCCTCCGAACGCTGCGGCATATCTTTCAGGATGGGTACCGATAAATGCTAGCGGGTTCAAAGCCCGGTAGTCTGCCGCACTGCTGTCGGGCAGCAGCACATAGCTTAAGCCACCGGCACCACCCTCTAACGCCATGGCCATGAACTCGCAATCCCGAGGCTGACCACCTTCGAAAAAGGGTGGAAACACAATGCCGGCAATCTTCGGAATCGGCATGCGTGACGCGAGTCCCAGAGCCATATCCCGCATTTCAGTCATAATACTCATTGCTTAAAATCTCTCCGTAATGCGATCATCAGGTTTTGTGCTGATATCTGGCATGGTTGTCCCGCTCAATATCCGCCCGAACTTGCTTGACACTCCGTTCATAGACAATCTCTCGCCCCAGCATGCTGCCAACGTAGGCCAGGCTGTTGCGCGTGGGAGTCAGCTTGCACTTGACATTATGGAGACCTTCACCAAGGACGATCCATATCGCATCTGCCTTTTTGCTTGAGACAACAACTTCCAGAATCTGACCGCTCTCCGTCTGCACCTTGATCTTTTCGCTCTCCATTTGGTTTCAATGCTCCTGATGATGACGAGATCCTGTAAGTTATTGACAACATTTCCTTCAGCCTCGACTTGAATAAACAACAACTAATTACCTTGTTTCATAGGATTTTTCGATCCCCCAGGCTTAGATCTAAAGCCACTTGATTTTGATGAGTTTTCCTGTTGGGTGCTTACAGCCCGATTTGGATTATACAAGAGTGGTGGAATAAAAGCAGGCTATTGCTGGGACCCGTCACATTTAACAAATCTGTTAAATATGGCAAACCCGATAAGCAGCTTTAGTCTCTCTGTTTATCACTATTAATATTTTATTCTTTATAATCGATAACTTGTAATAAAAACATAGCATTTATTCTACTGGCACGTTCGTTGCGATTGAACAGTCTGATCATGCTTATATTGCAAAAGCATCAAAGACACCGCCTGTCCGGTTCAATTCATTTTTAAATGGAGGCAAAAACATGCAGAATTTTTCATTGCAGAAAAGTCGCATCCTGGCACTGGCAATCGCCGGGATACTCGCAGCCACCCCTGCCCTCGCAGATAATAAGGAGTGGGACGGAGACGACAAAAAGGGCAACAAACACGAACAGAATGAAAGGCACGTCAGTCAGGGAGACGACCATAGAGAAAAGCGTGCAAGTACCTATTTCAATGACCGTCACCGGACGATCATGCACGATTACTATTCCAGGCAATCTAGCTCCGGTCATTGCCCGCCAGGGCTTGCCAAAAAGAACAATGGCTGCATGCCGCCCGGCCAAGCCAACAAATGGACGGTAGGCAAGCCGTTGCCGAGAGACGTCATCTTCCATGATCTGCCGAGAGAGGTTGCCGGGCAACTTGGGCAGCCTCCGTCCAGACAGCGTTATGTGCGAGTGGCCAACGACATTCTGCTGATCGCGACGGGAAATGGGACGGTAATTGATGCCATTGAGAATTGGGGCAATTATAGACAGTGAGGCAAACGTGACTGTCATCGGTGGAATTGGTGGAGAGCGGCTGATATTATGTCAGCCGCTCTTTAATGTTGCATGCAACTAGTACCCAGTAACCCATAATCTTTCGCATCTTGCTGGTTCTTTGCAGCGTCAGCGGCGTTGCGCCTTCAGCTGAGTAGCTACGGCTGGGCAGCTGAAGTCGCGCCTTGCTGACACGCCAAATCCCTGCGCAATCTTGCGAAATCCTATAGGTTTCAGGGCACTAGCGATTCTACTTCGCCATGACAAACTGACCGTCTTTGACTTCCAGAATCACCATCGAATCGACATCCAGACCATTGTGATCTTCAGCTGTCAGATTGAAGGTGCCCGAGACACCCACGTACCCTTTGGTCTGTTCAATGGCAGCTCGCAAGGCTTTCGGCTCAACGCCAACCTGCTTCATGGCGTTAGCCACAATGGTGATCGCGTCCCAGGCATATCCGGAATGGGTGTTGATCGGAAAATCCTTGTCGTGATTGTAGACTTCTGTGTAGAGCTTGACAAACTCCCGGATTACCGGTTTCTGCGGATCGCTATCAGAAAGTTCATTGACCACCATCAGCTTGGTTGCCGGCATCCGGTCACCCTCAGACGCTTTGCCGGCCAGTTCGATATACTTCGGATCGGGCAGGCCGTGGCATTGAAAGAGCGGCAGATCGATACCGAGCTGGACTTTATTCTTGGCCACGATTGAACCTGCAGGTCCGATGGTCCAGCAAATGAGCGCTTCAGGTGAAGCATTCTTCAGCTTGGTCAACTGGGCGGTCATGTCGGTATCCTTCGGACCGAAAGACTCTTCTGCGACGATCTCAAGACCATATTCAGGGGCCAGTTTCTGCAACCAGCGTCCACCGTCTTTACCGAAGCCGTCGGCCGCTGTCAGCAGAGCGATCTTCTTCAGGTCCTTCTCCTGCAAAAACATGTAAAGCCGCCTGACCGCTACCGAGGAGCGCTGCGGCGATTTGAATACGTATTCGAAAGAACCAAATTTCTCGCCGCCCATGATGACCGGGTCACCGCCAACGGTCATAAAAGTCGGCATACCGGCTTCTTCGACCAGCTTCTTGACGGCCATGCCGGTTCCAGTGCGGGTCGGGCCAATGATGGCTGCAACCTTGTCCTTGTAGATGAACTTCTTGGCAATGGTCGTTGCCTTGGCCGGATCGCCTTCGGTATCGCCGATCACCAGCTCGATCAGTCGGCCGTTGACCCCGCCCTCCTTGTTGATCTTGTCAACCACCATCTCCGCCACCAACCGGGTCGGTGTGCCGATAAAACTCGCTGGCCCGGAAAGGTCGAAGAAAGCGCCGATTTTAATCGAATCCCCGGCCAGCGTCGGGCTCGCACAAAATGCGATGACCAGCAGAGCTGACAACATGCTGCCTATCCAGTTAATCTTCATAACTCCTCCTCAACAGGTTGATGTAAACAGTAACAAGTGGACGTTTAAACCGTATTGAACTTTGACCTTCAAACTCCTCGCCATTATTGATCTTCTTGTGCCCTTAGCGTCTTTACGTTTCGTTGCTTTAATGTAAAGCTTTTGCAAGATCAAACCACATCGTCACCCAAGCGGTTGTCGAAGATTCTCTGACTCTTGCGCTCAGAGCGCGGCAGGTGGCCGTAGTCGACCAGTTGCATCTCAGGCGTCACCAGCAGTTGTTTCTTGAACTGATGCAACATCTCATGGGTCAGCTCAGGAATCCGGCCAGGATCGACACCCTGGCCGCGTTCGACGATCAAATGCATGTGATCCCTGCCGTTCTTCTCGTCTCGGGAGAGATGCACCTGAAATTCCGAGCCTAAACCCGGAATGTTTGAAAGCAGCGTATCGATACTCGATGGGTAGATATTAACGCCGCGGAATTTGAAGGTATCGTCCGAGCGGCCCTTGATGCGAGAGTGCCGGGGCAAGAGAGAACCGCACCGGCAGGGCCCCGGGATAATCCGGGTGATGTCGCGGGTGCGATAGCGAATCAGCGGCGCAGCCTCCTTGCAGAGAGTCGTAACCACCATTTCGCCCCATTCACCGTCCGGCAGCAATTCAAGGGTTTCCGGGTCGATGATTTCCACAAGGTAATAATCGCCCCAATAGTGGATACAGTCGTGCTGGGAACATTCAATCCCGGTGCCCGGGCCGTAGAGTTCCGTGAGGCCGGTAATATCGAAGAGTTCAGCGCCGCCGAACAGCTCGGAAATTTTCTGTCGCATCGAATTGGAGGAACGCTCGGAACCGTAGATGATCTTTTGTACATTGATTTTGTCGGCAATACCGCGATGATGAATTTCCTCGGCCATCAACAACGCCATGGAAGCCGTCGAGCAGAATACCGTTGACTGGAAATCAAGCAGAAACTGGATCTGCATATCGATGTTGCCCGGGCCGGCAGGCACCGACATGGCGCCCAGCTTTTCGGCGCCGAGCTGGAACCCCATGCCGGCAGTCCAGATACCGTAGCCGACGGCGATCTGCACGCGGTCGAGAGGGGTCACACCGGCCGTCTCGTAGCAACGGGCAAAGAAATGAATCCAGTCGTCAAGGTCCTTTTGCGTATAGGCAAGCACCTTGCGCTTGCCGGTGGTCCCGGAACTGGCATGAATACGAACAATCTGCTCGAAGGGCACGGCCCGCAAGGGAAATGGATAGCCGTCGCGCAGATCATCCGTTGAGGTCATCGGCAGAAGCTTGAGATCGTCAAGGGATTTGATGTGTGCAGGGGTCATCCCGGCCAGGTCAAGGATCTCTCGGTAGAAGCTCGAGCCCTGGTAGGCGTGCTCAACGGTCCATTGCAACCCTTTGAGCTGATGGGCCGACAGTTCGTCAACAGAGGCAAAGGCAGGCATAAATGTAAGGTGTGACATATCCTGTTTCTCCAGGCGAATATTGGTCAGGCCTGCGGCGCCCAGACGACTGGCGGCAGGATTCTGTTCTGATGCGGCGCCAAGGAAGGCACGACGCAGATTGGGATCGGTCAGCAGTGCGCTGCTTGGCCCCTTTTCGACGATCCGACCGTTGGCGAGCAGATAAGCATAAGTCGAAGCCGACAGGGCACGGGCAGCATTCTGCTCAACCAGCAGGATCGTGGTTCCGGAGCGCGTCAACTGGTGGATAATAGCAAAGATCTCATCGGTTACCAAAGGGGCAAGACCCAAGCTTGGTTCATCGAGCAGCAAAAGTTTCGGTTTTGCCATCAGGGCGCGCCCCATAGCGACCATCTGCTGTTCTCCACCGGACATGGTTGACGCGCGCTGTCCAAGCCGTTCGGCAAGTCTGGGGAAGCGCTCGCAGACATCCAGGATGCGCTCGGCAACAGTATTTTCCGGCAAACCCGACGACAAGGCGCCGAGACGCAGGTTCTCCCGTACTGTGAGATCACCAAACATTTCCCGACCTTCAGGGGAAAGGGCCAGGCCATTGCGAACCATGCGGAGCGGCGTCGTGCCGGTTACATCCTTGCCTTCCAGCAGGATCCGGCCCTGGCTCGTGCGTATCAGCCCCATGACCGCCTTGAGCAGCGTACTCTTGCCGGCACCGTTGGCACCGACCAGGGCAATTGTCACGCCTGCAGGGATCTCAAGATCGACGCCACGCAAAGCTTCGGCGCTGCCATAATGAACGTGCAGATTTTCAATTCGCAACATCATCAGGCCAGTGCTCCGGTTCGACCAAGATAGGCTTCGAGCACCAGCGGGTTGCGGCGCACTTCATCGGGGGTTCCGCCGGCGATACAGCGGCCGCCGTCAAGCACCACCACGTGATCCGAGACCCGCATGACAAGATCCATATCGTGCTCGACCAGCAAGAGCGTATACCCTTGGGCGCGCAGCGCGCGAATTTCTTTTGCGACGGTTGCGGTTTCTTCATGGTTCAAACCCGCGACCGGCTCATCAAGGAGGATAAGACGCGGTTCGCTGACCACAGCCCGAGCCAGCTCCACCCGTTTGCGGTCACCATAGGCAAGGACGTCAACCGGCCAATCGGCCAGTTCGGTCAGCCCGAAACGATCAAGGGCCGCCATGGCCCGCAGACGCAACCGGCGTTCCCGGTTGCGGACCCGCGGCGGCCGCAGAAGCGCTCCGAGCATGCTTTGCCCCCCCTGCACGGTCAGGCCGCAAAGGACATTGTCGATCACAGACAGGCGTGGAAAGAGTTTCAGGTTCTGGAAGGTCCTGGAGATCCCCAGACGAGCCACCCGGTAGGCCGGCAGACCGGTAATGTCCTCACCGGCAAAATCGACCCGGCCGGCATCGGGGATATCGACACCGGTGATGCAGTTGATCATGGTCGTCTTGCCGGCACCGTTAGGGCCGATCAGGGCGGTCACACGTCCACGCTGCAGCGAGAATGAGACATCACTCAAAGCGGGCAGCCCACCGAAATTCCGGCATACAGAGATCACATCAAGCACGGCGCTGTCTCCAGCGGGCCAGACGCACCCGGCTCAGATCGATCAGGCCGGTCACCAGGCCCTTCGGCAGAAACAGCAGGACCAGAACCAGAATCAGGCCGTGAATGATATCTTTATAGGATTCGAATACATCGATAAATTCGGGCAGCCAGGTTAATAGAGCCGCACCAAACAAACTTCCCCAGACGGAACCGAGTCCGCCGACCACGACCATGGTGACGAAATCGACCGAGGCGAAAATGCCGAAGGTGTCGGGGCTGACGAAGCCGAAGGTGTGGGCGTAGAGGCTGCCGGCCAGCGACGCGAGCACTACTGACAGGACAAAGACCTTGACCTTGGCTCGACGGGTATCAACACCGAGGGAACGGGCCGCCACCTCGTCTCCGGCAAGCGCGGCCAAACCACGTCCTACCCCGCTGCGCACCAGATTCAGACCGAGCATCAAACAGATCAGGGCAGCGGTCCAGACCAGGTAGTGCAACTTCAGATCACTGTCAAATTGCCATGCACCGAAAGATAAAGCCGGAATACCGGCGAAGCCGCTCGGGCCACCGGTCAGCTCGTCCCATTGCACCAGCACCGTGTAGATGACGATATTGAAACCGAGCGTCGCCATGGCCAGATAATGACCATGCAGACGCAAAGCAGGAATACCGACCAACAGGGCCACCATTGCGGTCGCCAAGGCGACCAGAGCGATAGCCGGCCAGGGCCAGACCCCCCATTTCACTGTCAGGACTGCCGAACCATAGGCACCCAGAGCGAAAAACGCCGCATGTCCTAATGAGATCTGCCCGGCGTAGCCGATAAAAAGATTTAGACCAAGAACGACAATCGTATAGATGCCGATCAGGTTGGTCAGACCAAGGATATACGGATTACCATAAGCCAGCGGATAGACAGCCAGCAGCAGTGACAGCGCCAGGACAGTCAGTCCGTTACGGTGCAGATCGAGAAAATAGAGGATTCTGTCGCGAATGTTCATATTCTGTAATGACTTCGAGTCAACTATCCGCGAGGCTGTCTGGATTGCCGGACCCCAGCCCTTTGTGGAAGGCAGCAAGGTTTTGTTCAACAAATTTTGCCGGAGCCAGTTGACGGATAGCCGCTTCGCATTCTTCTGCACTGCAGAAGAGGGCTTGCCGGCGGACAGCCAGCCCCAGCAGGACAAGATTGGACAACACGGCATTGCCAAGATCCCGGGCAATCGCCGAAGCATCGATGCGCTCTCCCTCTTCGGCCGTATCGCTGTTGATCAGCAAAACTCCGGAGTTTTTCAACAGGGAAGCATGGACCTGCAGGTTTGCCTCCCAGAGCAGCAATCCGACATCAGCCTGCCCGGAACGGATCAAAGGACTGGCGAAATCGCCGACCTTGACTGTCGATAACACGGTTCCGCCACGCTGCGCCATGCCATGCGTCTCGGCGGTCAAGACCGGCATGCCGCGATTCACCGCCGCCTGGGCAATCACGCGGGTCAGGAACAGCACGCCCTGCCCACCGATGCCGCTGACAATAATCTGCTGCTTCAAGATTTTTTCTCCTTGATGATGGCATCGACCGGGCAGACCGGGAGACAGGTCCCGCAACCGATACAACGATCCTGATTGACCAGTGCCATGTTGCCATCATTATCCATCAGCAACGCAGGGCACTCAAAAGCATCGACACACTTGCGGCAGCCGATGCATTTGTCGTTGATCGTCACCAGAAAGCTTTCTTGCGACTTTAAGACTTTGCGATCCATGACACAGCCGTGGCGAGAAATCAGCACGGCCACGCCACCTTCGGGGCTGCGGGTATAAGCATCGGCCTGCACAAGCAGAGTTTCAAAAGCATGCTTGTCATAAGGATCACAGACTTCGAGAAATTCAACGCCGCTGGCCCTGACCAGCGGTTCAATAGCAACAGCTTTGGTAGGCTCTCCGCCGGCGGCAACACCCATGTGGGGAACCGGTTGACCTCCCGTCATGGCTGTCGTCGCATTATCCAGAATGACGATAATAATACGCGCCTGTTGAATCACAGCGTTGATCAGGGCCGGAATTCCCGCATGGAAAAAGGTCGAATCGCCAATCGTGACCACGATGGTCGGCACGTCTCCATCCTGTTGATAGGCATGATAAAAACCGGCGCCCTGGCTGATGCAGGCCCCCATGCAGTGCACGGTGTTGACTGCCCCCAGATTCATGCCCAAGGTGTAGCAGCCGATGTCAGAGGGGAAAATCCCTTTCGGAAAGCACTGCTTGATACTGTAGAACGCCGCACGGTGAGGACAACCGGGGCAGAGTGACGGTCGTTGGCCACGCCGCTCACCAGGGGTTTCTTCAGGAGCCGTCAGACCCAAAAAACCGGCTACCACCTGATGCATGATATCAGGAGTCAATTCACCTTCGCGCGGGACTGCCCCGCCCTGCTTGCCGACCGCTCCCGGATGAGCCAGCTGCAGTTCAATCACCGGATAAGTCTCTTCCAGAATCAGAACCCTGTCGTAATTCTCATGCAGAGACCTGATAAAGATTGGACTCAGCGGGTACGGCATCAACACCTGGTAGAGATCGACTTTACTGTTCAGGCCCAGGTCATCGATCAGATCGACCAGATTACTGTAAGCAATCCCGGAAGCCACCAGTGCTGTGCGCGCGCAACTGCCGTCGCCTGCTATCAAGCGCGGCTGCAGAGCGGGCTCGACGGCAATCTGTTCCAGGGAGGCATTCAGCTTGCGATGCAGCTGCGGCAGAAAGGCCGGGGTTGCAGCCCAGCGGGTCGGGTCTCTCTGAAAATCCGCAACGCGCGAGAGTTTAAGCGGCGACGTCGGTGTAATATTCTGTCGCGAATGACAGATCCTTGTGGTCGGTCGTAAAACCACATTGAGCTCATATTTTTCCGACAGTTCAAAAGCAGTCGAAACCATAGCTTTTGCTTCAGCCGGGCTGACCGGATCCAGCACCGGCACGCGCGCTTGCAGACAGAACAGCCGGGTGTCCTGTTCATTCTGAGAGCTGTGCGGACCGGGATCATCAGCAACGATGGTCAGCATGCCTCCCTTGACGCCGATATAGGCCGTGCGCATGAACGGATCAGCGGCAACATTCAGACCGACCTGCTTCATAACGACCGCACAACGCTTGCCGGTATAGCTCGCGGCCAGAGCAACCTCGAAAGCGACCTTCTCATTGACCGACCATTCGATGTACAGCGGTTCAACCGCGGTGTCTTGGCGATCGATCACTGCCTGGAGGATTTCTGTCGAGGGGGTTCCGGGGTAGGCCGTGGCCACCTGACAGCCGGCTTCAATCAGACCGCAGGCAATAGCCTCGTTGCCCATCAGTAATTCTTTCGTCATATTTTTTCTTTCATCTTATGGTTAGGAGTCTCTTGTCTCACGTCTGATGCCTCACGTTCTACCGCCCCATCAGCCCCTTGGGCCGCACGAACAGCACCAGCAGCAGAACCACAAAAGCACAGACATCCTTATAAGCGCTGCTGATATATCCTGCCGAAAGCGATTCAAGCAAGCCGAGGCCAAGACCGCCGATAATAGCCCCTGGCAGCGATCCGAAGCCACCAAGAATTGCAGCGGCGAATCCTTTAAGGCCTAGCAGCACACCAACGTCGTGACTCAGAGTGGTAATCGGTGTCACCAGAACCCCCGCCAGCCCGCCAAGCGCTCCGGCCAAACCGAATGTGAGCATGCGCACCCGGCCAAGCGGCAGGCCAACAACGGCTGCAGCACGAGGATTGGTCGCCACGGCACGCATCATCAGACCGAGACGCGTCCGGCGATAAAACCAGGCCAGAAGGGCGATGGCAATGGCAGTCAGAGCGAGGATCCAGAGTGTCTGCGGCATAATCGCGGCATTGAGCAAACGCAGCGGATCGTCACTGGTTAGCGAGGGGACCGCCATGCGGTTCTTACCCCAGAGCAACGCCATCACGCCACGGAGGATAATGGACAGGCCGATAGTCAAAAAAATCAGGACCAAAGGATCTGTGGAACGGGCCGGACGGATACCGACCCGCTCCACAAACATGGCCACCAGGGAGACGCCGAAGACTGCCGCAAGCAAGGCGATCGGCATCGACAAACCGACCGAGAACAGGGCACTGTAGAGGAGCATACCACCCAGAGAGACAAAATCGACCTGGGTGAAGTTGACGATCCCCATGGTGTTGTGTACGACACAGAATCCCAAGGCGATCAGCGCATAGATGGCACCGCTGGTCAAACCGGAAAAGATGAATTGGAGAAAATCTTGAGTCATTATTGGATAGTCCGACAGATTCCCGCTAAGAACAAAACAAGCCCCGAGAGATTAACTTATCCTTCGGGGCATTGCAAAGGCATAAATCCTTGTCGAATCAATGGTTCAGAGAATTTTCGAGTCTCCAATTTTTTGCATGCGTCTTCGTGCACAGGAGCTGTTTTCATCGCCAGCTCCTGGCAACTAATGATAGCCCTGCGCTCTTTTTGATCCCTTTGGGTAGGGCAACACACTCTTTCAAGACTGAGCCTGCCGATGACAGTAAGCTTATAACAACAGTCATTCAAGTTCCGGTTCAAAGATCTCCCATACTTTTTTCCAGCTTTTCGATGAATTCCCGACTGGTTATGTTTGGAAGGTTAATGTTCGGGTTCGCCCATCTCTCCGGGCTCAACTGATTTCGTCGGTTTTTGCAGCCATGATAAAATCATTGACGTGTAAACCGGCTATCTTATGAGTCCACCAGGACACGGTAACTTTACCCCATTCCGTCAATATGGCCGGATGATGTTTCTCTTGTTCTGCAATGGCCCCGACTTTGTTGGTAAATTCTAGAGCCTGCTCGAAATTTTTGAATTTATAGGTTTTCTTCAATTGATTGATGCCTGCGATTACAGTAACCTGCCAACCTGGAAGTTGAGACATATAGTCCGCGATCTCTTCCGGGGTCGCCAAGGGAGCTCCTTCTCTACATGCTTCGCAGGTCTTGTCCGCTAATATAGTCATCGGTATATCTCCTTCAGAAGGGCGGTTTCGGACTGAAACCAACTTGTGTTCAGCAGAAGTTTCCTGATGAACATTAACTTATTGGACGCTCTTCTCAAAGTATTGTATATATTCATAGGTGCTCGGAGCATGTTTATTCAGGCATGCTCGCTGCATTTCATTTTGAAGACCTTTTCTCAAAAATGGAGGAAATCATGACACGATTTTTGCGCATTTTTCTGCTCACTTCCGCCTTGACCGCTTTTGCCTGCGGTCCTCTTCTGGCCGATGAAATCGTCTCCCTCAAGGCCGGCTACCTGATGTTGAGTCCAGAAGGAAGCTTTGCCGTTGATGGCAACATCCTGGCCGGAACTCCGGTTGACCTGGAATCGGATCTCGGCTTTGACGACAGTGAAGACTACTTCGTCGAAGGCGCTCTCAGTCTTGGGTCATTCCGACTGGCGGTCAGTTACTTGCCGCTGGATTTTTCCGGCTCTGGCACTCTGACGCAAAATATCGTCTTCGACGACCAGATCTTCGGTGTCAACGGTACGACCCGCAGCGAGGTCAAGATTGACATTGTCGATGCGGGCCTCACCTGGCACATCATCAACATTGACGACCTGCCGGCCCGTATCCAGATCGGCCCCGAAATAACCGTCAAACTGGTCGATGCCGATTTGACCATGACCGGTGTCGAAGCCTCCACTGGACTTTCGATTACTGAAACGGAATCAGCCCAGGTACCTATTCCGACCATTGGCGCCCGTGCACGCATCAGCTTCTCCGATTTCATTGGCCTGATAGGCCGTGTCGGCTACATGGAGTACCAGGACAACAGTTTCCTCGACGCCGAAGCGCAAATCGAATTTTCACCAATTCCGCTGGTCGGTATCTTCGGTGGTTATCGCTACTTTGATCTCGATGTTGACGACTCCGGCGTCTTTGTCGACGCTCAGTTCTCTGGACCATTTGTCGGGGCGCTTGTTAGATTTTAGGAGCAAAATCAGCGACAAGAAAGTGGTTCTCGTCTGTTGTTGCATGCATCGGGACTTCAAGACTTCAGAGCGGCCAGATCCAAAGCAGCATCGGCACGCTGACCGCGACCACAATGACCTCCAAAAGCAGGCCCAGGCGCCAGAAATCGCCAAACTTGAATCCACCCGGCCCGAGTATCAGGGTGTTGTTCTGATGGCCGATGGGTGTCAGGAACGCACAGGAGGCTCCTACGGCGATGGCCATTAAGAAGGTGTCTGCGTTCACGCCTAATTGAGAGGCAGTACTGATGGCAATCGGGCACATGACCGCCGCCGTGGCAGCATTGTTCATCAGGTCAGACAAAAACATGGTCACCACCAGCAACACCACAAGTCCGACAACGACATGCCCCTGTGCCACAGTGTCGAGCAAAACACGTGCGAGTAAGTCAGCAGTGCCTGTCGTCGCCATGGCATCAGCAACCGGAAGCATTGCTCCCAGCAATACGATGACCGGCCAATCGACTGCCGTGTAGATTGAACGGACCGGAACAAGACCGAAGACGACATAGGCAAGCGCGCCAGCTGAAAATGAGATGGCCGCAGGCAACAAACCGAAGGCGGCACCACTTACCGCAACCATCATAATGAGCGTAGCCGCAAGAGCCTGGCCTTTTTTCGGCACCCGGATATCCCGTTCGGCCAGCGGAAGGCAACCGAACTCGGCGGCAAATCCAGATAACGATTCGGGTGTGCCTTGCATGAGCAGGACATCACCCGGCCGTATAGTGGTTGCCCGCAAGCGCTTGATCGACCGACGCCCCTGACGCGATATGGCCAGCAAGTTGAGGTTATATCGGGTGCGTAATTTAATGTCGGTCGCGGAACGATTGACCAAAACCGAGTTCAGCATTACAACCATTTCCTGGATCACTGTCTCGCCCGATCTGGTTGTTTGCGTATCCTGTTTTTCATCCTCAGCGCTGTTGCCGGCGGACTCTTCTTTGCCATTTTGCTGCGCTTTGCCAGCCCCTTCCACTTCCTCCACATCTTCCCCATCAGATAACGCCGATATGTCCTCTTCAAGTTTAAGCCCAAGATTTGAAAGCGCCGAGGCCAGAGACTCCGGTTCAACCTCAATAACCAGAATATCATCCGCCCGCAGCATGCGATTGGGATGAGGTGCCTGGATACGTACATCTCCACGGACCATGCCAACGATCTGTGCATCGGCTTCTTCAAGCATCTGTTCCACGTCTCGCAGGCTCTTGTCTACGGCCTTGCTGCCTTCGACGATGCGTACCTCACTAAAATAAGCACCGGACTCAAAGTTTTTAATTTCTGACTGTTTACGTGCAGGGACCATCCGCCAGCCAAGCAGCCCGACAAAGAGGCACCCTATAACAGCAACGGGAAGGCCAACTTGAGTGAAGTCAAACATGGCGAAGGATTCCATTCCCGCTGAGGCACGGAATCCAGAGACGATCAGGTTGGGCGGGGTTCCTATCAGGGTGGTCATTCCTCCCAGGATCGAGCCGAAAGCCAGCGGCATCAGAAACTTGCCCGGAGGAAGGTTCTGTTTGGCAGCCATCTGAATGGCAATCGGCATCAGCAAAGCAAGTGCACCGACATTGTTCATAAAACCGGACAAGAGCGCAGCCAAGCCAATAAGGGCCAGAATGCTCACCGTCGGACCGGACGAAGACGGGAGCAAGCGCTGAGCCAGAATGTCCACTGCTCCGGTGAACTGTAAGCCATACCCCAGCACCAGCACGCACGCCACCGTGATCACCGCCGGATGGCCGAAGCCTTCAAAAGCCTTGTTGTCAGGCACCAGTCCCGTAGCCACGCAAGCCAGCAAAGCTCCCAGAGCAATCAGGTCATGCCGCCAACGGCCCCACAGGAACATAGCCATAGTGATCGTTAACACAGCAACAATTAGAATTTGATCATTCGTCATAAAAAAATACCTGCTTCCAAGTAGCAACTCACAAAAGGTTCAGAGCTATAGTGATACTAATAGTTTAACGCAAGACAGGACTTCTGCTCAATTTCTGATTTTGTCCTTTAGATTCTTGCTAACTTCGAAGCTGACCTTTAAAGGCAGGAATATGGTCATTTCAATCCCCCTTCTACGCATCTGGACTGGAATATTCCAAAATTCAGCCATAAACTGCCAAGTCCCTTAGCAGCCTGTCGGACTATCCATGAGCCGGCTGCAAATCCGGCTGTTTGGCCCATATTTCAGCTCCTTTTTGGTCCATAGCTGCGACTATGAACCTGCAAAAGAGCTAAAATCTGTTCTCAAGCATCCAAATTTTCGCTTCGGCCCGTATAGTCCGACAGACTGCTAGCTGCGCTTTCTCTGTCTGCAGCCCATCAGACGGCAAAATCCGCCAGACCTTATTTTCCGGAATACGAACAGTGGGGTATAATACAAAAAAAACAAAAAACCTTTCAATACCAGGTGACCAGAGAGATGATGAAAAAGCAATTCCTCAGCAAGATCAAGAGTGCATCTCTCAGGGCAGCCGTTATTTATGCTTTTGCCGGGGGTGCGTGGATCCTCTTCTCGGACCGCATCCTGCTGTGGTTTATTGATGATCCTGCTCTCCTGAGCCTGGTACAGACCATCAAGGGCTGGTTTTTCGTCGGTGCGTCTGCGTTGTTGCTGGCCTGGCTCATGCGCCACTATATCCGGAAGGTCTATCGTGAGGGTGCACTACTGGACGAGGTTATCTCGCACATCCCCATCTATGTCTTCTGGAAAGACAGGGAGGCACGTTACATCGATTGCAACCAAAGGTTTGCCAGCGTCACCGGAGTCGGCAGCAGGGAGAATATCATCGGCAAGACCGATTATGATCTCGAATGGCGGAAAGAAGATGCGGAACTGATCAGGAAGAATGACTTCAAGGTCATGACCAGCGGCATGTCCCTTCTCGACGTGGAAGAAACCCACGTGCAGGCCGATGGCGTGGTTGCAACCTTTTTGACAAGCAGGGTCCCCCTGAAGGGCGAATCGGGAGAAGTGATCGGCGTGCTCGCTATCTGCTCCGACATCACCCTGCGCAAGCGTGAGGAGGAGGAACTGCGGGAGAGCCGGGATCGGGCGCAGGCTAACCTGGATGCAGCCCTTGATGCCATCATCGAGATGGACGGAAATGGAATAATCTCCGGCTGGAATGCCACTGCAAAGGAGATTTTCGGCTGGTCAGCCAAAGAGGCCGTGGGTCGTCGGCTCTTTGAATTAATCATACCGGAACGCTTTCGTTCAAAGCATGAGAAAGGGTTGGGGCACTTTCTGGAATCAGGAGAAGGACCGATCCTGAATCGACGCATTGAAGTCACGGCACTACATCGGGACGGACACGAGTTCACCATCAAGTTGGCGGTTGCGCCGATTCGCCGGCGCGGTGCCTACCGCTTCATCGCCTTCATCGAGGACATCACGCCCCGCAAGCAGGCGGAAAAGGCGCTTCTGGAAAGCCGAAAACTGTTTCGCGATCTGGTGGAGAGGATCAATGACTGGGTCTGGGAAATTGACTGCAATGCGGTCTATACCTATGTCAGTCCGCGGGTCAGCAACCTCTTGGGGTACGAACGCAAGGAAGTGGTCGGCAAGACGCCGTTCGACCTCATGCCGGAGTCCGAAGCGAAGCGTGTGAAAGCCTTCTTCCGCGAGCAAAAAGAGAAGGCCCAGGCCTTTGATGCCCTGGAAAACATCAACCGCCACAAGGACGGCCACCTGGTTATCCTCGAAACCAGTGGTGCGCCTTTTTTCGATGAAGCAGGAACCTTGCTCGGCTATCGAGGCGTCAACCGCGATATCACCGAGCGCAAGCGTGCCGAGGAGGCGTTGCGGGAGAACAACCGGATGAAAACCGAATTTGTCCAGGCGGTGGCTCACGAATTTCGCACGCCCCTGAACTCCATCCAGGGATTAACCGAGCATATGTTGAACCGGGAAGATCTCTCCGACGAACAGCGCAGAGAGTTTCTGAACAACATCCACGAAAGGTCCGTCGCACTCGGCAGAGCCGTGTTGAACATCTTGAACATCACCCGCATCGGCAAAGGGCAAGATCTGCCTTTGACCAAGGAATCATACAGCGTAAAGGAGATCTTCGATCAATTGGGCCCTTTTCTGGAAACCAGTGCCTCCAGGCATCGGATGGAAATCTCATTCACAGAGGAGGACGCCAGGCTGATGGTCGACAAAGCTAAGACTGAGCAGGTTCTGGAGAATATTGTCAGCAATGCCCTCAAGTATTCAGATGAGGGGAGCCTGGTGCAAATCCGGGGAGAACCGGATGGCGAATTTTACCGTATCAGCGTGACCGACCAGGGCATCGGCATGACCCCGGAGCAGGTTGCCAGGGTCTTCGACAAGTTCTATCGGGTCGACGCATTCCCTACGGCCATCGCAGGTGTCGGCATCGGCATGAGCATCGTCAAGCACATCGTGGAAGCTCATGGCGGTAAAATTCGGGTGGACAGTGATCTACACCACGGAACACAGGTCAGCTTCACCCTGCCCCGCGATGCAGCCGCAAAGCACGAGGCAGTATAAACTCAGAAAATACTGTCCAGTAACAGCGTCTCACCGTGCTGCAGGACCCGGAAGACGGACTCCGGAATAGCCCTGTCCTGTAGAACGCCTTGCAATCGCTGCGGCGGCTCATCGAGGGCTTCGTCGGTCAGAATGAAAGTGCCCCAGTGAAGCGCGATCGAAAGCCTGGCTTCAAGATCGAGATGAGCCTGCACTGCTTCCTCCGGGTCCATGTGGTGGTCTTTCATGAACCAGCGTGGCTCATAAGCACCGATCGGCAGGGCCGCCACGTCGATCACGCCCAGACGGTTGCGGATCTCCTTGAAGGTATTAGAGTAGCCCGAGTCGCCATTGAAAAAGAAGCGCAGGCCGCCGGCTTCGACGACGAAGCCGGCCCAACGGGTCTGGTTGCCGTCGAACGGCCCCCGGCGGCTCCAGTGTTGCACCGGCACAGCGGTGACCATGGCCGGTCCAAACGTCAGGCTGTCCCACCAGGTCAGCTCCGTGACCTGCCGCGCGCCCCACTGGTTGAGCAGACGGCCCAGGCCTGCAGGTACTATGAAACGGATCCGTGGACCTTCTTGACGCTGCACCAGCTTTCGGATCGTGATTTGGTCGAGGTGGTCATAATGATTGTGGGAGATGAGCACCAGGTCGATGACCGGCAGGTCGCAAAACGCCAGGCCGGTCGGTACGACCCGCTGTGGGCCGAACCAGGTGAGCGGGGAGGCGCGTTCTGAAAAATGCGGATCGGTGAGGATATTGAGTCCGCCGAGCTGAATCAGCAGGCTCGACTGGCCAATCCAGGTGATAGTCGGCCGACTGCGGTTGTTGCGAAGGAATTGCGGGTCGTTAGTGGCGAGCGGGAAGTTATAAGCGGAGGCCGGAAGAATTTCCTTGAAGAGCCGCTGCCAGCGCCACTTGAGGAAATTCCACAGGTTCTTGTCGCCGTCACAGCAGGAGCAGTTCAGACTGGTTTCGCCTGGGCAGACAACTGCGGACACATGCTGCTCAGTAGCTGGCCATGCTTCGGCACAGTCTCTTGCCGTTGCTTCCAGATCAAAGCGGGGCACTGAAATCAGCTTTTCTTGCTGGTTTTAGCGAAAAATCTCGAAAACTGCTGGACCACCTGCTTGCTCTGACAGTGAGGGCAGACGACTTTACCGCGCTCGTGTTCAGCCATGCTCTGGACAATCTCGAAAATCACCTGGCATTTTTCGCAATGATATTCGTAGGTTGGCATAAATCCCCCTCTGTGTAGTCCCATAATGGAAAAGTATAGGCTGATTCGTCCAGCTTGCAAGGAACGAAATAACGCCGGCAATCGACGGCCTGGATTGCCAAGGTGCCACGAGGATAATCATAGACGAGAATTCGAATGACTCACTTTTGACGTCCCGGAATCCAATGGCGGTTTTTCTGTTGTCGTTTTTCTGTTACTGCATGCCAATTGAAAGATGTTATAATTCATGACTACCAACAGACCATTTGATTCGGAGGTTATATGTCAGAATCCGTAAAAGTCGACTGTAAAGATCCGGCAGGACATTGGCTGCATATATGTGAATTGAGAAAACAGGGTCGGCAGGAGGAAGTGAAAGCCTTGATGGATGATCCCGGCCATATCTGTCACAACTGCAATGCCGTCGCCAAGCATGCTAAAAATCTCTGCAATCCAAGTCCGATTATCAAAGTGTAACGTTTAAAGAATGTTTGTGCATAGAGTATAAAATGAGCCCGCCAGGCACTTGGCGGGCTCTTGCTGTTTTTGGAGTCAGGTGCATACCTTCCCAAATAGGGCACTGAGAGTTGCGGAACCCTCCCCTGCTGCTAGAATACAGGTACACACGATCTGTCTCATATGGTTCAAGACAATCGGAACAACTTATGTCCGGAAGGAATATTCCTGTCGCCAAGGAGAGTTGTCATGTTCGAGAATACCGATGTGCAGGAAGCAGTTAAACGATCAATACAAGTTGAAAAGAATGCACGGGACTTCTATCGCTTGGGGGCCAGCCACATGAAAGATGCTCAGGCCAGGAAAACATTCGAATTGCTGGCCAGCGAAGAAGCTGAGCACGCCAAGTGGTTCTACGATATCTACGAAGGAAGCGATATCCCTGATTTTGATGCTTTCATGGCAGTTGATCCAAGCCCTGATTCGGATTGGTTGAGTGATCTTGAGAAGCAGCTGATGGCGGGATTTAACGTACGCAGGGCAATGGAACTGGCCATGGAAAAGGAGTTGAAACTTGAGGAGGCGCTACGCCAGATGTCCGACAAAATCACCGATTCGAAAGTCCGCGAGGTCTTTCTGTTAAACGCTAAGTCGACTCATCATCATTATGAACTGATCGAATCCGAATATGCCCGCCTGATGGGTATGGTGCACGAAACCGACATCGATACCTATGTCAGGGAGTGACCAGAGCGCAAGGAGGCACATCATGGAAGAACGCGTTGAAACCAATGATGATACTATCTCCCGTTTGATCAAACATTGTCACCAGGACAAAGAGATGGCTGAAAGGCTCTATCAGGAGATTATTGTTCAGAAAAAACGCAATATCCAACTTCCGGACGGTCAGGTCCTGTTGACAGAACGTCAGGCTGAGGAATTTGTCGAACACTTCAGTTCAGAAGTCGGTCCGGAAATCTGGACATCGAAACGCCTCAAGTATTGAGAACGCTGCTTGTTTCATGAGGAGACTTCTCTTCTGTGCGTTCGGGGCAGATGCCTGCCAAACGGCATTACCTTTCCATCAGTAAATCCTTGATTGTATTAACCTACTCCCAGTGATCGCCACGTCGCCGCTGCAATTCGATGTCGATCGATTCGACCTTTCCCCGGTCGTTGATAAATGAACTTAGCAGCCAGCTCACCAGGCTGATGATCAGTGAACCGAACAGGGCGGAGCCGAATCCTTCCACAACGAGACCGCCGATGACGCCCGAAGTCATCATCAACAGCAGAGCATTGATCACAAAAGTGAATAAACCCAAGGTCAACACATTAATAGGAAGAGTCAGAATGAACAGTATCGGCCGGAAAAACGCATTAAGAATCCCCAGGATCAATGCGGCAAAAAGCGCGGAGCCGAAACCGCTCACATGAATTCCGGAGAAGAGATAGGCAGCCACCATGATTGCAACGGTGAGAATAAGCCATCTGAGCAAAAGACCTGTCATTCGAACCCCCATTCTTGTCATGCAAACTGAAAAGTTATTCTGGCGCAGGAGCGGGATGTTACAGCCTGCGCCTGAGCTGCAGGTTTGCTTATCTACATGTAACTATTCAGCTCCCTTACTCAACGGCACAGCATGTGGGCTGCAGCTGTTGCTTGCGGGAAGTTAAGTGACAACGTTGGACGCAGGCAATTGCTGCAGACCACATGCGCTCGTTTATGTGCTGAATAGTTACATCTATTTTTCACTATTAAATCGATTACATAATCGAATCTTGACCGTACCTGTCTGTGCAGGATGTGACAATAAGTTGTTTCCGGTGACACTCAGGGTTGAGTGTCCATTTTGCCTGTTCCCAGGTTCTGCGGGCTGTCGCCAGGCGCCAGGATGTTCATGCTTTCCACCCGGTTGCGCAGACTACTGATATCAAGAAAAAACCCGGCCTGTTCAACACCTGGTTCAAGAGTCGTAATAACAGTCTTACCGATAAGCCAACGTCCTTCCCGGCCCCAGAGAGATTGCGTGCGCACGCCCCAAATCGTGTGTAGCAAGGCTGCACGTCCTTCGTGCTCACCGATATAAAGCATAATGTGGCCGGGAACCCGCACCAGCGTCAAAAACGGAATCCCTTGAGCGAGCAGGTGCTTTTCACGCTGGGGAGAAGTCAATTCTGACAAGGGGATTACCCTCCCTGCACGTGCCTGTTTGGAAGAGTTGCGCGGTAGCCACAGACCGAAGGGAGCGAACAGGTCACGCACCGTGGCCGAACAGTCCCGACCGCTAAAGCTCTCGCCCCAGGTGTAAGGCTGCCCCATCATGCTGCCTGCCAGACTTGCAAGCCGCCGTGGGGTCAATGACAGAGGAAAAACCTCGCCATGACCGATAGGAACTGGCGCTTCTGCCAGAAAAGCCCGTCTGTCCTGATCCGCGACAGCGAGCAGGATTTGGTGCCCTGAGGGCCCGGTTCCGGTCAAGGGCAGTAGCGTACCGATTCCGGCGCTGACGCGATAAATCCCTTCAGAGTCGAACAGCGGCACTGCATCGCTCGTGAGGGTCAGGTAACGACCGGTTTGAAAGACCTGTACAAATTCATCATCAATCCAGGCGAGGTCGGTCAGCGGCATCCAACCGTAGACCAGTGCCGTTTCTGCGAAAACCCAGGTTCCGTCTCTCGAAATGTGCGTCACGTGCAGAGGTGTATTGGCTTGAAGAGCGGCATGCTGCAGGTTGTCGAAAGGGAAGCCCTGCCCGGCCTTGCGCGGGTCGTTGAAGAAGGGGCTGTGCGTAGGCAGCGCCCGCAGGTTGGACCGGTGCACCGTAATGGCCCGCCGGTTGAGACTCGGGTAGGATCCTTGGTCGGCCAGATCGATCAGCGCCTGCAGCCGCTCAGTTCCCACCGGACGCAGGTTCTCGCCATAGACCTCACGTTCACCAACCCAATCGATAGCCCAGAAGGGGCTCTGGGTGCTCATGAGCGGCTGGTCGGTTTGCCAGGCAGCGAAGAACCGTTCCAGGAATTCGGCAGACTGTGCCAGCTGGCGATCGGGAGGTATGAGAGGTTGATGGGCGGTGGCCGGGTCAAGATAGGCGAGTGGTTCCTGAGGCAGCTGTTCCAGGTCCGAGAGATTTTGGTGCGACAGGTCGGGGATACAACCTGTCATTATCAGAAGCGCCGTCACCAGGGCCGCGGCGCAAAGGTTTTTCAGATGGAGTTGACGCATGATGTCCCGTCTTTTGGTCTTGCGATCAGATTCTCACAATCAATAGCAATCCAGAATTCTTTAACAGTTCGATACCTGATAACGCTACCCGTTAAGATGCTGACCGTCAAGGGTAGACAACCGATATCCTAGTTTGCGTCATACGGCTTCCGATTTGTTTCTACGGCGCAGCAGAGTAAACAATACGACTAATAGAGACCATGCGCCAAGTGCCGCAAAAGCAAATCCCCAGGCAGTCACCGATTCATTGCCGCCGGTCGCATCGAGCACCAGACCGAAAGCAAGCGGAGCGAGAAAACCGGCGCCGAACCCCATAAGTGAATGCAGGGCCATGGAGACACCCTTGCGGCCTGATTCAGCGGCAGCGACCAGTCCGGCAGTGAGTGCAGCTGAATCTCCCATAACCAGCAGGAAATAGAGGGACATCAGGATAAAGACGACAATGATGGGAAGCGATGCGCTGAAACCGACCAGACAGGCGAGGATCCCCGATGCCGCCATAACTGCCAGCACCACGGACTTGCGACCCCGGCGTACCGCGACTTCGTTGCCGAAGATGCTCGCCAGGGGTCCGATCATGTTGATCCAGGCCGCCAGGGCCGATGCTCCGAACCAGAAACCGCCCTGGGTCGCGGTCAATCCCAGGCTGAAAGCAAAAAAAGCGGGAAGCCAGGAACGCAGTCCGAAGAGTTCCCAGCAGTGTACGGTGTAGCCGAGGATATAACCCATGGCCTCGCGATTGCGAACTACCGGACGAAAATCAAAAAACTTTGCGGGGGTTGTCCCGCTCGATTGCACCGGGCGTGCGGGAAAGCTGAAAAGAACCAGAAGTCCGGCTACAATAGGGCCAATGGAAGCTGCGGCAAATGCCCACGTCCAGCCGAGAGGCTCAAATGCACCAGCCAGCAACAGGGAGCCGGTGGTACCCAGGCCGAAGGTCGCAGTATAGAACGCTACCGCGCGACTTGGCGTGGTCCCATGGAAGTGATCGGTCAGCAGCCGCAATCCCGGCATGTAGGTGCCAGCCAACCCGGCTCCGACCATGGCCTGAAAAACCATGGCGGACAACAGATCCCGGGCAAACAGGGCAAAACCGAGACTGCCCGCAAAGGCCAGTGCCGTTGCCAGCAGGTAAATGCGCCGCGCATCGATGCGGTCGGTCAAACCGACCAGCACCGGCGTTGCCGCCATGTAACCTGCAAAGAAAATGCCGCTGATCAATCCCGCCTGCGAGTTGCTGAGCACCCATTCAGCACGTAGCACCGGCAGCAACGCCGGATAGGTGGCGAATCCGGTCATGCTGAGGAGTTCCGCCCCGCACATGAGTAGAAGAACGTTGCGGGAGGACAGTCTGCGGGCTGGTTGTCTCATGATTTGTTCCGTTATTTGCCACGATTGCGATTATCAGATAAATCTGGATGGACGTACAGTGGCACCCTTCTCATTTCCTTCCAGATCGGCGATCAGAACCCGATGCTTTGCGGCACAGGCACTGCCTTGCGAACGCAGCGCCATGGCAAGAGCCCCGGGAATATTCAAGGCAAGATTTTGCGCTGCTTTTGACTTGTAAATCCCTCGATAATCAGGATCTATACGCAAGGACCAGTTCTCGTCACTGATTGTCCCCGGTTGGTTGTAGGTCTGCGACATACCTAACAGATCGGTAAAGAAAACCATGACATTCGTGGCTGGGCCAACGAACAGGTCTGCAAATTTAGCCTGGACAAAGGCACCGGGATCTGAAGAGACCTTGTCTATCCATTTCAACCGGTCGGCTTCAGGAATGCGCAACCGGTTTGCGAGATAGACGGCCTGTTTATTTGCCGTTCCCTTTTCGAACCAGGTTTCCACCAGTTTCCAGACGGAGGGTGTATCATGGTTGCCGAGCATCAACCAATCTTCCGGGCGGGCATTTTCGCTGCGGTAGACATCGCGAGGGTTGTCGAGATCCAGCTTCTGGGTCACCCGAAAACGGCCCAGACCATACAAATCCATGACGCGTTTGGTGGGATAGGGCTGAGTACTGAGGACTTCACAAGCTATTTTACTGATATCGTGGCCCTTCTCCTTGGCCGCAGCCATAAGAACCTCGAAAAGTATTCCAAATCTGCGGACCTGCCCAAGATCCAGGCCGGTCACCCGATCGTCGTCATAAGGCGCGACCTGTTCATTGATCTGATCGGTATAGACTATCGCAAACCGGTCCAGGCCGGGATGATCGGCAAGGTTTGGCGAGACGAACAAGCGGGCCCCGGTCTGCACGGCGCGCAGCGGATTCTCCTGACTGGCCAGGTAGACCCATGGACAGATCAGGCCATGGGGATGATCGATGCGCAGACCGTCGAATTCTTCAAAAAGCTTGTCGATCCGGGCTCGAAAGAAACGGACCGCAGGCCCGGGCTGAAGGCAGCCTTCCCCGCCGTCCAGATAATACTGGTTCGGATCCAGGACAGGATAGTTCCATGCCTGACCAGCCCGATTTGTTCGGCTCGGCGGCGCTCCCAGCAAGTAGCCAGAGAGTAGAAAGGATTGTGCAACCCAGGTATCCCGTTCGGAGAAGCCGACCTGGCAGTCGCCAAACATCTTCAGGTCGAGGCTGCGGCAGTGGCTTCTCAATTGCCTGTGCTGCTCGGCCAGCAGGTACTGCGTAATACAGTAGTCTTCCAGGGACCTTTCGCAGAGGCGACGCAGGGATCTGATCCGTATCCGCACCGCCGCTTCGCTTCCCGGCAACGGAGAAAACAGCTGTTGGTCGAGTCGGGCAGCTTCGCTGTCCCCCCAGTTTTGCCAGCTGTTGCCGTTGTAGTTTTGTCGAAGGACTTCGTAAAGGGCGTCCCTCTCCAACCATTCGGCATTGCTTCGACGAAAGCGGATGTAGGAACTCCGGATTGAAGTGCTTGCAAGCTGGTCTCCATGCAGAACAACCTGCCGAAACCGGGAACAGATTTCTGCTAGCAGACCCTGATTGGCCTGAACGGCGAAGGTTCTTTTTACTCGCCTGCCTGCGCTCTGTCCATGGTCAATGAATCCGGCCAGTAGACCCGAACCGAGCAGATTCCAGGATGATCGGGTGAAAGCAAGCGGCGCCAGGGAAAGAGGGTTTCTGGAAAAGAGGCTTCCATCGTACGGCGATGGATTTGCACAGGTGGTAATCCCCTGCGGACCGAACTGTATACCATCAAAACCCAGATCCGCAGCAAATTGCAGGAATTGCGCGGCCCCGTCGGAATAGGGCGAACCGCAACCGACATCCTCCTCGGGCAGACTGGGAAATGCGGCATCATGGATGCCAAGGAGAAAGTTTCGGATTCCGAGGATTTTCAGTGCTTCTTTTACCTGTGGCCGGAAAACGGAAAAGTCTTTGATCATAGATAGTTTCCAGGTTATCCAGTCAGCCCTGATAAATCCGTTGCAAATCGAGTCTTGGTTACGGACAAGCGCAGACAACTGCAGAACAATAGCAAAATCTTCTCTCGCATAAAACCAGAAAGATATGCGTCTTATCGGTTTTCGCTTCAGGGAGCATTGCACAAGCTTATGAGCGATTTTACCGGTTGGTGCCTTCAAGGAAGTGACAGGCATTTTTTGTGGAATGTAGACCTGGCCCCGGTCGTCAGTGCCAGCAAAAAAAAGACGAAAATGTCTCTACCCTATGGCCCCTTTACGCTCCTGAACTTTAATAATGTAGCCCTGTTCAATAGCATATTGACGGCCTGCTTCGGAGAGGAGAACGCTTTGGCCAAGCAGCGTGGAAACCTTGATACGGATCAGTCCCCGGCGATGGAGAGATCTCAGAGTCTTTTGGAAGATTGCCGTGTCCAAAAGTAGAGCGGTATTCAGTTGCTTTCGGGAAAGTGCTTTGTCATCTGACTGGGCGAGGCGCTGAAGCACGATAATCTCGAAATCGTTCAAGTGCTGTGAAGTTGGTTGCTCTGCAAAGACATCAGCATGCACATCCTGAAGAAGTGTTGCAAAAGGTTCGTTCGATTGATCAGCAGAATGGACCAGTTTGCGAATTTTCTCTCCAGCTCTCTTCAAGGCAGGTTGAATACCGATCAGGACAAATACCGACAGGAACAACACGACCTGAGCAGATAAGGGGAGATCGGAAAATGACACAGCTCCTCCATTACCAACGGGTTACCGCTAATATCCTGGCGATTGTCTTGAGAAGGACCAGGAGAGTGCAGGACTGGTCTTATATGTTCTTCGACAACTTGAGTCTTCCGACGAACGCAGGTATCTGAATCGAAATGGTGCTGTGCCTTAGTCCCAGAACCTCCACCACTTGCGACTCTGCTCCTCGCGTTTTTGCTGTCCGGTTTCAGAACCCTTACCTGTTTCCTTGCGCTCCTGCTCCATCTTCTTTTCGCGCTGCTTATTCAACCCGGATGCTTCATCCGACTTGTCCTGGCCGGATCTTTCCATCTTTTCACGGTTATTTTCGCCCTTCTCCTGCTTGCGCTGGTGCTCATATTCGTATTCGCGCTCGTACCTCTCCTGGTTCATCTGCCTGTCGGCTTTGTCACTCCCGCTGATTCCCATGCTTCCGCCCTTATCGCCACCGCCACCTTTGGCCGCCAATGCCGGCGTCGTCAGGGCAAAGAGTATAACCACCAGCCAGCCCAGCAAGTACAACGCACGTTCTTTCATCTCAGATCTCCTCTCGAATAATGTTTTTTCAAGTTTAATCCAGAACGGCAGAAGGTCAACCAGCATGGTCGATATGTCAGAAACCGTGGACTTCTTGAAAAGCAAACATGCAGATGCATGAAAGGTGATTGTACTTCTTCTCCTGCAAAAGCAGCAAGTGAATCCGGGTTGTTATACAAGTTCGACACTGCCGGGTCGCGCTTGCCAAGCCGTAGCCTTGGCGAAGGCTGGCTCCGCCAGACGCCATACTTTTTGCAATAAAATATCCTCTCCACATAATTCTATCGGGAATCCATTTTTTTCAACCGCCTGGGTCTGGATTCCCGATCGAAATCGTTTCGATGATGGCAACCTTTGGACTTTTGCATGAGCCTTCTTAGCCAGACACTTTGGCTTCATGCAAATTTTTATACAGATACGACCAGATTCCTGCTTGCTCGACGGCATAAAGCAGGAGGCCGATGATGATCACAGCAATAAAGTTTTCCGGCAAGGTCGTTGATACCAGGTAGAAAAGATAGAAGACCGACCGGCAGAGCAGATGGTGCCAGCCAACCATTGGATTCTCACCTGTCGCCATGCGGATCAGAACCGGAACGACAACAGTGAAACTGTAAGCAGTCAATGCCAGATGGATCAAGATCGCCGGTGGCGGACAGCCAAGAATCTGCAGGACGGCTTCAGGAAAGGTCTGGTACAGGTTGAAGTCCTGGACCATGAATGCAGCGATGCTCACCAGCAGGAACAACAGCAGTCCCCAGAGACCTTTGCGTGACAAAGCATGTAGAGCAGTGGAGTTCAGACGTGGTCCGGTGTTGTCTTGCTCAACAGTCTCCTCATCAAGCCAATGTTCATTCACGTGAACCGACTGAGTCTTCTGCGACTTTTCAACATTGTTACGGTAACGCTTGTGAATGATCAGACGGTGGTATTTCATGCTGTCCTCCTTGTCGCCTTGTCGGCAATTGACTCAAAGATCGCTTTTTTCTGCATTACGAGAGAACTCGTCAAGAAGCCTTGTGTGGATGTTCTTCTGCCCCCTCTTCTTCCCAACCGGTCCACATTGGCTTGATATAGGCCATTGGCGTCTTGCCGAGGGTGGCAAGATAAACATGGGTAAACAGGAAGGCGCAGAGACTGCAGGCCAGCAGGAAATGAATGGCGATCAAAATCTTCAGGCCGCCGATCAGCAGCACCAGATCGCGCATCGGGCTGACGTTGGTGAGCAGTAGGCCGGTCAGGCTGACCAATGGCACGAGCAGAAACATGATGGCGAGGTAAGCCGATTTCTGCATCGGGTTGAATTTGTTTTCCGGGGTCGGATGATGCGGATTTGCCCAACCCAGGAAGTAGGTCAACAAATAGAATTTGGCCTGACGTAATATTCCGTACTGAAGATCATCTTTGCTCGGCACATAAACCTTGAACATGTTACGGCTGACCAGGGCATAGTAGATGAACCAGAGCGTGAACGAAAAGGTTACGACCAGACCAGCGGCGTTATGCAGCAGGATGGCTGTTTTGTAATTTGCAAACATATGTACGTGCTCAGGGAAGCGGATCTGGACCGCAGTCACACACAGGGTGATGATGCCCAGTGCATTCAGCCAGTGCCAGATACGAACGGGCGTCGGTTGCAGGTAGATTCTGGTTTTTGGCGACATGGCTATTCCTCCTCATTCTTGCGGTTTTTGCGGGTCAGAAAACGCAGGGTTCCGTGTCCGATCGGCATGACCATGCCACCGGCAAGAATTACCAGGCCCACGTAGTTGAGAGCCTTGCTGCGGGTTGATCCGACCATGTAGAAATCAGGCGTTCCGTAGAGTGCGTCGAGAACGGCACCTTTCTCTACAGCGATCCTTTTGAAGGCGCCGTCACCCTGTGCCAGGGACAGGTAGCTCACCTGCATCGCTCCTGGGCCAGAGGCGTGGCAGAAGGAGCAGTCCCAGCGGTTGTCCAGCGTCATGAAGTCGTGACTGAGTCGTTCCGGAGTCATCATGCCTTGCAGTCGCAGTTGCTTTTTCGCCGGATCGAGATTGAACATACGGAGCTCGGCTAACGAGATGTAACCGTCAGCATTGGTATCCACCAGCCGCTCGATCGGTTTGCCGCCGGAGAATTCGTGCAATTCATCGTAGGTTGCGAGGTCGAATTTACCGAACATTGTGCCGCTCTGACGTTTGATGATGTACAGGCTGATGACATATTCGTCCGATGCGGAATGGCAGGTCACACAGGGAAGGTTGCTGATGTGCAGGTCGGCTTGCGGCAGCCACTCACCATGTGTCTCCAGCATTTCGGTGCGCTCATGACAAATAGCGCATTTCAGGTTCATGTCCTGCCCGGAAACCGCAGTGGGGCCACGGACCTGGTGAGGATTGTGGCAATCGTTGCAGTCCGCATAACCAGCGTGAAGACTATTGCCGTATTCATCATTGACTTCGTCGTGACACTCGTTGCAGGCAGCCTTGGACGGTGCCAGGCCGTCGTCCGGATGTTGGTCCGTGATCGATGCATGACAGGCATGGCAGCCGACTTCAGCATGAGCTGTATTGTCAAAGGTCAGTGGCTCAATAGTCAGCTCCTTGCCGACCATGTCTGCATCGCCGTGGCAATCCATGCACTCGCTGTTCTCCATGGCGGCGACCATGAACGGCAACAAGGTCAGAAGTGACATTAACAGTCCTATTTGTTTGATTTTACTTAATATTCGCATGACCATATCGCTCCCCTTAGTTGATATTCAGTAAGCATCAGCGAAATAAAACCCTGATGGATTCCGGCTGCTTTTCTGTAATGTCACGGTACAGTTGGCAAACAGCTGCGAATGCCGAAAAGACCTGGGACACGACAATGATTGCGCAGTAGCCGAGGAAGAAGCGGATCGTCAGGCCGCTGACACCGTCCATCACATCCATGCCCAGCCAGGTGGCGAGACCGGCACAGAGGAACAAGGTGATGCTTGCTGCCCATAGAATCAGCAGTTTCAGTCCGATTTTCATGATGGCCTCCCTTTCCTGGCGTTCGTGGACAGGTTGTCTATTCCTTGTTGCTTGCGTTCACTTTGACGGGACTCTTGTTGCCGGTAAAAAGCGACTTCAGCAAGCCGAACAGCAGGAACATGGCCGGCATGAGTTGAATGATCACGATCAGGGCGCACATGCCGAGGAACATCCACACCAGGAACATGCTGCCATCCTCTCTGGTAGCGGTTGAGGCCATCAGATTCGAGGCCAGTCCAAGCTGGGTTACCAGAACCATTAAGATTGTCATTGTGCTTTTCATCGTCGTTCTCCTTTTCAAGGTTAGTCAAACCCTTGACTGATTGCTGTGTGAACAAGCGGGTGTAGACTCGAGCATGACCTTGTTGCAGGCGCATTCGACAGCCAGTTGCAGCTCGTCCCATCCGGTGGGGCAAACCGGTCGATTGATGCGATAAAAAATGCCTTGTTGACGCACTGTGCGTTCTTCTGTGGGCGACACATCGTCTGTGGCAAGAATAATTGTCGAATGTGGGCTACAGATTTTCAGCAGCGGGATCAGCGACGCTACCGACAGGCCTTCTTCCAGTCCGTCTCCGAGGACAACAACCGACAAGTCGCCATGCAGCAGACTCTCCATCAGACTGGCTGCTGATCCGGTGGTTTTGACAGAGCAACCTTTTTCGGCCAAGGCCCTGGCCATCCGGGTGCGCCTGCGCTGGTTGTTAGCAGCGATAATGATTGTAGGCTCCAGCATGGTCGCACCGTTCTTCTGAGAGGAAGTGAATGTACCCGGGATCTTCATGGCAACCTCAACTTTCCTGCTTTTTCTCATTGCCGAAAAACACGGATTTTAGCAAACAGCCCAGCAATATGACGGCCGGTACCAGCTGGATCGCAATGATCGCTGAAACGAAGGCAAAGAAAACGCTGCGAAGCGGTTCGGTGCCGACCGAAGCCCCGCCGGCAAGAGGAATAATGGCCGTTCCGGTTGCAACAACAACGATGATCAATGTGCTGAGTAATCTCGGTTTCATAGCAGCCTCCTTGTTTTGAATGACTTGAGTTGCTTTACTAATTGAGCAACCGCCATACCAAGGTAAGGCTGCCTGAAAAATAGTTTATTTATGTGTAATTTCAGATGTTTGCATTAAAGTCTTCTGTGCTGAATGTCAGGTGGGATTCCTGTCGCACAGGAAAGTGTCCTGCCTGACAGGAAGATTACGGCAGAACAGGAAGGGCATATTGCCGGGAAGGGGTGATCAGTGGAGTGAAATCCGGTGTTTTTTCAACAGGGAGTATAGACGCGACCGAGACAGGCCCGACAGCTGACAGGCCTGGCTGACATTCTGTCCGGTATGATGGACGAGACTGGCCAGGTACTGCTTTTCCGCCAGGCAGAAGACTCCTGAACGGAAATCTTGCAGACATGGCAGGCCCCTCTCTGCGGGCGTTGGCCGGCTGCGATTGCTGGTTTGATGAGATTTGAGTGCGGATTTGGCAACCTGAATACGAATATGCTGCGGCAGGTGCTTGGGAAACAGGGTGGTTTCCTGCTGTGCCATAAACAAGGCCTGTTCCAGGGAGTTGATCAATTCACGGACATTGCCAGGCCAGGGATAATGGACAAGGGTCTGGATAAATTCAGGCGTCATCTGCTTGGAGCAGAAACCATGCCTTTGACACAAGCGGTCTAAATGGTAAATGGCCAGCGGCTTAATGTCATCAGTACGGTTGCGTAAAGGCGGCAAATCAATGAGGCAGGCCTGCAAGCGGTACAGCAGGTCATGGCGGAACTGGCTGTGCGCGACACTTTGCAGCAAATCACGATTAGTTGCAGCAACCAGGCGGAAGTCGCTTTCAACTTCGGTGTGGTTGCCGATCGGTCTGAAACGATGCTCCTGCAGCACCCGCAGGAAAGACTTCTGCAGGGTCGGCGACAATTCGCCGACTTCATCAAGAAACAGCGTCCCGCGGTGCGCCTGACGGATCAAACCTTCGCAGGTTTTATCCGCACCCGTAAAGGAGCCTTTTTCATGGCCGAAGAGGAGACTGCCGACAATCGATTCAGGCAGTACCGTACAGTCGACAGCAACGAAATTACCTTGCGATCTGGAGCTGTTTTTATGGACTGCTCGGGCGAACAATTCTTTGCCTGTGCCGGTTTCACCACACAGCAATACGTTGGCATCAGTTGTCGCTGCCTCCAGCATCGATCTCAGGCAGTCTGAAATTTCTTTACTGCCACCGATGACGTCGCCAAACCGTTGATCTGCGGCGTTACTGGAGAGAACAGCATCTATCGACTCACGTTCAGTACAGAGATTGAGCAAACCTTCAGAAATTCTGACATCGATCTCACCAGCGCTGACGCCGGGAAGCTCCACGTTGATATAGAGACGCCCACCCTTTTCCACGACGTCGACCATTGAGTCGTGTTTCAATCCTGATGCATCGGGAACCGGAGGCTTGTGTTCCATGGTTATACCACCTGGATTCTGTCCGGAAACCTGTTGTGTCCACATCCAGAGATTCCGGATGGGCACCAAGGTTCAGGTCTTGAGTCATGTTAAAAGCATGAGCTGTGCCAAGACAGCCGACACCTTTTAAACACCTATTTATCAGTAACTTGGCTCAGAGTCATCGATACAGATCCTTGTCATAAAGCAGGGTTTATTCCTGCCATGCAGGAATTTTCCTGCCGCGGCGGAAGAACAGTCAGAACATATCTGTAAGTTGCATGTTACTTGTCGCGGCTGACTTCGTGCTTTTTCATCAGTGCGTAGAGGCGGGATTGGGACAAACCGGAGAGATGACAAGCTTCGGGAATATTCTGATTTGCAAGGGTCATCAGGTCATGCAGGTAATTCTTTTCAGCTTCATGATAGACTGCATCGCGGTAGTCATGCAGCTTCGGCAAGTTGTGAATGGAGCTATTGCCGAGCTTGATGTCAAAGTCATGATCTTGCGCTACTGAGGCCCGGGTCACTTCAATGCGGATGCTGGTCGGCAGATGTTTGGGGAAAAGTGTCGGTTCATAACGGGCCGAGGCCAGGGTTCGCTCCATTGTATGAACAAATTCACGTACGTTTCCCGGCCATGGATACGAGCGCAGTGTATTGATAAAATCTGGCGAGAACCCTTTGGGCGGGAGCCCGTAACGGTCGCAGAAGCGGTCGGCATAGAATCTGGCCAGCTCCTGAAAATCCTCGGTACGCTCCCGCAACGGCGGCAGCTCAATCACATAAGAACGGAGTCGGAACAGAAGATCTTCGCGAAATTGACCGGCCTTAACCATCTGGTCGAGATTTCGATTGGTTGCCGCAACCAGGCGAAAGTCGCTTTCTATTTCACGACTGCCGCCGAGAGGCCTGAACCGACGTTCCTGCAATACACGCAGGAAAGCTTTCTGCATAGTGAGCGGCAGTTCACCGACTTCATCGAGGAAGAGAGTGCCACAGTGCGCCTGACGCACCAGGCCGTCACGGGCTTTTTCCGCTCCGGTGAAGGTCCCCTTTTCATGACCGAAGAGCAGACTCTCCACGAGCGTCTCCGGCAGCGCTGTGCAGTCAACCACTACAAAATTTCCGCGCGCGCGCAGACTGTTCTCATGGACAGCCCGAGCAAACAGCTCTTTACCTGTGCCGGTTTCGCCGTTTATGAAAACGTTGACGTCACTGCCGGCAGCCTGGGCGATCATATCGAGACAGACCTGCAGCTTAGGGCTGTCGCCGATGATATTCTGCCGCTTGAGGGCAGCAACGGTGCCCTTGTGACGGACCGCATGCTTCTCATGGCGATATTGCAGGGCACGTTCCAGAGCGAGGCTGATGTCCTTGGCCGAAGAGCTCTTTTCAATATAGTCCCAGGCCCCGCTTTTGATTGCCAGTTCAGCACCGTTAGGCTCGCCGAAACCGGTAATGATGATCACTTCCGGGGCCGACGAGAGGGCTTCGAGCCTTGGTAAAAGATCGAGCCCGTTGCCATCTGGCAGGTGGACGTCCAGAAAGACCACGTCAAACAGACGGCTTACTGCCTGTTTCTGGCCGTCATGCATGGTCATTGCACTAACGGCTTCATGACCGCACCGCTGCACCAGGCGCGACAGGGTGGCACACATCAAGTCGTCGTCATCAATAATCAGAACATTTGCCATTGTGAATCTACCCGGGTCCGGTTAATCAAGCATCCGGCGAATAACCTGGCTCATTTCAGCGCGCTCATAAGGCTTGGTCATGAATTCTTTGATGCCGATCGCCCGCGATTTCGCTACCGAGTCCCTGGATCCATCCGTCAGGCTATTGCCTGTGCAGAGGAGGATCGGCACGTCAGCGCGCACTTTAAGAATTTCTCTGGCCAGCATCTCGCCGGTCATATGCGGCATGGTCTGATCGGTGATCACCAAGTCAAAGCTGGCTGGCTGTTCCAAGAACAACTGCAGGGCCGTGCGACTGTCCGTGCTGGCGATAACGTCATATCCAAGTTTTTCCAGCATTTTTTTACCAGCAAAGACCAGCGCCGGTTCATCATCGACAAAGAGTATTTTCTCATGACCGTTTGCGGCCATCAGGCAATCGTTCACCGCGGTTCGTTGTTCGATGCAGTAAATTTTGGGCAAGAAAAGATGGAATTCGGTTCCCTGTCCGGGGGTACTCTCCACGTTGAGAAGGCCACCGTGGTTTTCGATGATACTGTGTGCAACCGAAAGCCCCAGGCCGGTCCCCTTGCCAGGAGCTTTGGTGGTAAAAAACGGATCAAAGATGCGGTCAAGAATTTCACGCTTCATGCCGTGGCCGGTATCCCTGATCGAGAGTTTCAGATAACTTCCCGGATGCAAACTGGCGTGGATTTCATCGGCACGGGAAGCGGTCGTGGTTTCATCCAACCTCAGTTCAAGGATTCCGCCACCCTGCTCTTCCATGGCATCAGCCGCGTTGGTACAGATATTGAGGATAACCTGATGAAGCTGGGTCGGGTCAGCAGCCACCATTCCCAGGTTCGGTTTAATGGTTTTGCAGATCTCAATGGTTGAAGGCAGTGATGCCCGCAGCAGATTGAGGCATTCATTAACAACAGTTTCAACGTGAACAGGTATGCGCTCCTGGGTGTTCTGACGACTGATGGTCAGAATCTGTTTGACCAGGTTTTTGCCCCGGCAGCCTGCCTGGTAAACGATTTCAAGATGGTCTCGCAGTTTGTCATCCTTTGGCAAATCGTCAAGAGCCAGTTCTGTATTGTTAAGAATAGCTGCCAGAATGTTATTGAAATCATGGGCAATACCCCCGGCAAGGGTGGCAATGGCCTCCATCTTTTGAGCCGTCCGCAGCTGGTCTTCCAGCTCGGTTTCATAAGTCACATCCTGGATAACAGCAACGTAGCGGACAACTTCTGAGTCCCCGGCCATGACCGGCGAGATATTGGCTGAGATCTTGTAACGGGAACCATCATCACGCACATTCTGGAACAGACCTGTGTTGACTTCGCCGGTTTCTATGACGCCCTTGATTGCCATGAAAAATGCATTATTGTTTCGGGCACAAGGCAGTTGATGCAGGGTTTTGCTAATAACATCTTTTGCATTAACCCCACAGATTTGTTCCCAGGCCGGGTTGAGATACTGGACGCGGGCATCCTGATCAAAAGTCAGGACACCTTCCGAGGCCTGATGAATCACCTTGGCAAGGAACAACTGTTCTTCCTTGGCCTTCTTTTGTGCAGCTTCGCCGTGGATAACCCTGATACGATTCGCCAGATCTTCAGTGAGCTCTTCCAGTTGACTGGCTTCTTCCGGATCAAAAGAATCGGCTTCTGCAGCGAGAATTACCAATGCTCCGTAAACCTTGCGGCCATTGTGCAACGGTAAGGAGATCGCCGAAGAGAACCCGTGGGCAGTGGCCATTTCTCGCCATGGCCTGAACTTGGGATTTGTCATTATGTCCCGCACGATCACAGTCTGGCCGGTACGGATTGTCGTGCCTGCAGGGCCCTGTCCATTGGCGGACTCGTCCCAACGCACTTTCAAAGCATTCAGGTAACCTTCTTCGTACCCCCAATGAACGACCGGCTTGACGGTCTTCTCCTCATCATCAGACGCATACCCGACCCAAGCCAGGCGATAACCACCCAAGGCGACCAGAATCCGGCATATTTTCCGCAAAAGTTCATATTCATCATAGTCCCAGGTGGTTGCCTTCTTGCATTCACTGAATACTCTCAAGGCGCGATTAACCCTGAACAACGATTCTTCCGTATTGATAAACGCCATCTCCCGGCGGCGGATCAGCAGGAACAACAAATGTGCCGAGATGACAATAAATAACCACTGACTGATAATTTTTGAGTTTGCAAAGGTTTCAGGATCTGCAATCCATTTCGACAAAACAGGTTCGGAGAAAAAAACCCACATTCCGCCAACAATGGTATATATGATGCTAATAAGGAAGGCAGTGAACCAGGGTTTCAGAATTTTATGAGAGAAAGGCAATCTTTTCATTTTGGCCTGCATTGATCGCTTCGCAATGTTTGAACCTGTATGAGAGAAATCACCCGGAATCACGAACAAGTCTTAATCAACGTTAATAATTTACTCGTTAAAAAGCATTACGTCAATCATTACAGGGAACTATTTGCCATGATTGATTTAAATGCGCAGTAAGGCACAGAAGAATATTTTTCTGCAGAAGACAACAGAGGAGTGACGCGATGCAGATCTGGGTCGATGCCGACGCCTGCCCCAGGGTGATAAAGGATATCCTGTTCAGGGCGGCCGACAGGAAAAAGGTACAGCTCACCCTGGTAGCCAACAAACCGATGCCTTCTCCGGCTTCTCCTTACATCAACTCCTTGATTGTGGGATCCGGATTCGACGTGGCTGATGACAAGATTGTTGAACTGCTGCAGCCCGGAGACCTTGTTGTCACTGCCGATATCCCTCTGGCCGCGGCAGCAATCAAAAAAGCAGGACATGCACTTAACCCCCGCGGCGAGTTTTACACCGAAGACAACATCCAGGAACGTCTCGCCGTGCGCAACATGCTCGATGAACTGCGTGGCTGCGGAATTGACACCGGCGGACCGCCAGCTTTCAGTTCCTGCGACAGGCAGGCCTTTGCCAATCAGCTTGATCGGTTTCTGGCCAGGCATTGACTTTTCAGGCGGAGTAGTCATCCAAGAGGGGGATTGTATTGGCCCTGACATTAGGTTGTCAGTAATTAACGGCTTCGGAGTAATTTCTTGCGTTGATTTGTTGAGATATTCGTAACCTCATCACTCTTCATTTGTCGACAGGCGGAGTGGCTTTTTTCATCAGACGCAGAAAGTTCTCGACCAGCAGCGGATGCAACTGTGTTCCTTTCAGCTGCTCAATAGTTGTCAGCACGATTTTTAGCTCGACGGGATCGCGATAGGGCCGCTTGGTTCGCAGGGAATCGTAGATATCCGAGACACTGGTGATCTGGCTGCAGAGATTCTGATGCCATTCGTTTTTTATTTGAGGATAGCCCTGCAGGTCGAAACGCAAGTGATGTTCGTAAGCATTGACCACCGCCATGCGCGGCACGCCTGGATTGTCGAGCAAATACTCGGCGCCGCGGATCGGGTGTTCCTGCATCAACATCCATTCGGATTTATCGAGACCCCCCGGTTTATTGAGAACCTCCTCAGGAATAAACAGCTTGCCGACATCATGAAGCATGGCGGAAAGGCCGATATCATGCAGCAACTGTCCCTCGATGCCGAGAGCAGTAGCCTGGGCAAGATTAAGGAGGCAGACGTTGAGTGAATGCGTAAAGGTGTACTCGTCCATGTTGCGCAACGGCACCAGGGTTAGCAGCGGGTCGGCATAATCGGCAAACACGTTGATGAAACCTGCAACAATTTCCGAGAGGCCGACGACCCGAAGTCGGCGATTGTTTTTCACCGCCTCATAAATCTCCATGACGCGGGCCAACTCCTCACTGCTGACATTCTCGATAATCTTTGCAGATTCAATCAGGATATTGCTGTCTACGGCCACCCTGATCAGGTCAGAATCCTCATCGCCGCCCTCCTCACTATGAACTTTAGCTTGGGAATCTCTGCCTGTCTCGGCAGAACCTGCCGAATGACCCGCTCGCGCATTGCCAAGGTTCGAGCGATGTCGCACTTCGACCTGGCCGAGTCGCATATTCTCACTGCTGCAGGTGACTTTTTCCGAACTGGACAGGCTGGCGACCAGACCGTGCAACTCTTCAGCGCTGACACTGTGCAGGAATTTGATATGGCCGATGCCATTCATTTTGAGCAGACGAGCAAAGCGTTGGATATACATTGACCTGTCGAGGGGATGTTCATCAATGGCCAACTGCTCATCGACCCGCAGCAAGGACATTCCACCCTCGCCGTACATTGCTTCCAGCAGAGAAGTATGTGCCATTCTGCAAAGCTTTCTGACTTGAGTATGTTCCACTGAATAGAGCTTTGCAGTAGAAACTGCGGTGGTCAGATGCCGCAGGCAGTGATCGACAGACCCCAAACGATTCAGGTCCATTGCAGCTTTTCCTTTAATTGCAGACAAACCTGACCGGCGACCTGAGCCAGTTCACCTGAATATTTTCGGTAGACCTCTTCAGCGAGGGTGGCTGCTGCCGGGTCGCTGTATCGACTTAACGTCCGGACCGCTTCGACTTTAAGGCTGTTACCCTGTTTGCTCTGGAACAGGCTGCGGCTATTCAGGAACCGTCCCAGACCGGGCAGTGCCTCGGGCAACGCCATCTCGGCGAGCGACTTGATCACGGCACTTTTGATATTTTCGTCGATCTCCTTGAGCAGCTTGCGGTTCAAAACTTCCGAGAGTTTACGTGCGACGTCCGGGTCGCGACTGTTAGCCGTCAGACGAACGATATTAAGCAAGATTTCGGGATCGCTGCTGTCGATTTCCCTGAGCAGGTAACGATCGGCACGCGGATCGTTGAAATGAAGGAACGTGCGCATGACTTCAAACTGTACTTTGGAATTCGCATGGCCGACCAGATGCCCTAATGGTTGCAGGACTGTGGGATCATTCAACGTTCGCAGCAGGACTACCAGGTTTCGGACGAAGTACCAGCGCCGGTCATGAAGATGGCCGATGGCAGGTTCACGGGCGGCAACACCGATCGCCAGCAGGCACTCTATAAGCAGCCGCCGTTTTGACATGCTTGGCTCGTCCGCAAGTTTTTGCAGCAATGGCTCCGCAAAGGGAGCGCCAACCCTTTTTATCAATCCCTTGATTGCTGGGTACTTCGGCTTCCCCCAGGTGTTGAGACCATCCAGAACATGCTCAACGAACTCCTCCGATGCATAGATCTGCAGGGCCGACCCATCCGGTGTGTGGTGTGTGGCGTCGTCATGGCTGGCATAAAGCGCCAGATGGTCATACACACTGGTGAGTGAGACGAATTCACCGGTTTCCAGGAAATAAAAGATAAGCTCTTTCATGTTGCGGCTGATTGCTTTGGTCGTGATCGCGTCGGTACCGCGATCGAGAAGATTAATCATCACGTTGCAAAAATGCTGCTCGACCATATCGCCATTCAGAGTATCGACCAGCTGCTTGACTTGATTGCGGTCCAGTCCGGGGAGTGTCTCAGCCGCTGCCAGAATGGCCAGTGAATCCTGGTAGTCTTCGGGAACAAACTCATCAGCGTGGTCAGCACTGAACAATTGGCCTAGCAGACCAGCCGTTTCAACGGAAGAACGTTCTTTTTTGCCAGCGACGCGACTGCCACCTGTTTCGCTGCCCTTATGTTGGGCCATTTTGCCAAGCACGTCCATGAGGGCTTGCGGAACTTCGAGTCGATCAGCATCGACCTGCTCCATAGCTTCAAGGATCTGGGCCTGAGGCAAGTGACCAAGAACTTTGGCGGCTAAATCCTGGCGGTCGGCAAAGGAATTCAGGGTGCTGTTGAGGAAACGACGGCGCAGCTCCGGCTTGAGGCTGCCTACCAGGTCGCCGAGTCGTCCCAGCGTCTTCTGACAGACCTGGCTCTGCAACTGGTCGCGATCCGTTTTCTTGAGGAATGATGTGATCGCCTCTTCATAATTTCGAACCAGATTTTTACCTTCAAGCCCCTCGTCGCTGTTCATTATTTCGGCGAGCAATTCCGGATCGAGCAGCACCTCAGGTGCCAGTTTTTCACCGTGAGGGTCGAGTGTGCCGGCAACCAGGCCATTGACGAAAGACTTCCAGAGAACAGTGGTCTCATCTTCAATCAATTTCGATTTCGGGGCATGGACCTTATCGACTTCGGTGGCATGGAACGCACCGAAATCAACACCCTGAGCTCGGATTCCCTTGATGTCGGCGAGAGCCAGAACATGGTGCAGACCGCCACGCTCAGCAAGTGTTTCAGCCTTGTAGCATAGAATCTGAAAAAACTTGCAGATCTCAGGAGCGTTCAGATGATGGTTTATCGTTAACGAAGCGACCTTTGCACTGAACAGGTTGGTAGCAAAGTCGCGATAGATAGGGTTCGTATTGTCGAGCATCTTGCCGCCGACCAGCAATGTGTCGCGGGCGATGCCGATGGTGATCTCGGAACGGAATTCAAGCAGTTTTGGCAACAGACCCAGCAGTTTGTCGGCTGCTGCCGTAATGATTGGATGACCCGGTGGATATGACTGGATTTGACGTCGGGCGATATTAAGCGAATAGATGAAATCTGACATCACCTTGGTGTCGAGATCCAGACCGGATTTTGAGGGATTCACTTTCACGACTGCCTTATTTCAAAAAGGGCCAGACCTGTCCCTGAATGAAAAAAACCGCCCGATCGCAACGCACCGGAAGGTTTCAATAGTCAAGAGCTTTTTCCTGCTTTCAGCATGCCTTCCCTCAAAAACAACAAAGCGCACTACACACAACGATGTGACTCCCTCCTTTTCAAAGACGACCAGGCCCAAATAAGCCAATCCAATAACAGTATGAACATAAAACTAAATCTTTCAGCTCCGTCTGTCAACCGATATGGCTTGCCAACACTGATATGGCTTGATCCTGATATCTCACCTACTGATTTACATTGTTACAGAGACGTCACTGTTTTCGACTCAAATTCATCTCAAGTCAATTCCTGGCCACAATAATCCCGCCACGAAGGGTGTCCCTGATCTGCTTCAATCAATTCGGTACGATTGTCGAAAGTCCAGGTCGTTAAAAACTTTGCGATCTCCTGCTGCAGATTTGCCAGACTGTTATTGATTAATTCCCTGCTGAACCCCCTCTCGCCAAGCTTCATAACCAGATTCATGGCCACGATACGGCTGACCACCTGACCCAACTCCACCAGTTTGCGTTGTGTCGGCGATGGATTAAGCTCGAAATCCAGCATTTTTTCAAGCATGCCGCTGGCGCGGTGTGTCAGGTCGAAGCTGTTTAAATACCGGAACAGGTTCTTCTCGCGAGCCACCTTCATCTGTTTGAGCAGCGATTCGGCGATCTGTGCGTAAAGGATATCGTTTGAGCCTTCAAAAATCTGGAACGGGCGGCTGTCGACGATGGCCCGACCGGCGAAATGATCGAGCCGATATCCCTTCGCGCCGACCAGTTGCAGCAGTGACTGGGAGGCCTCCTGCATAAGATCGGTGATGCATGTTTTGATGGCGTTGGCCTCAAGACCGTGCATGGCCAGATTATTGTCGAGGCCGGCGCGCTCACAGGTGTTGACACACATTGCTGAGCAGATGGTGAACGCCGACTGGATCGTAGCCAGGCGTGCCTGTACCTGATCGTAGCTGAGCAGGTTTTTGCCACCCACCAGACGGTTACGGCAATGGCTGGTCGCTTCATCGAGAATACGCGTCAAAAAACCCATCGCCATCGCCGGGAATTGCATGCGACTGCGATGCAGAATATCGAGCATCATCTTGATGCCGGTCGTGTGCGGTGCCAGTCGATGCGTCGTGGGCACGGCGACATCGATGCGGCTGCGACCATAGGGGATCATGTAAAGACCGAGGTTAGGAAACGTCTCCTCGACGTCAAGCTGCTGGCCAGGCGCGTTGGCGTCGCAGATAAAAAAGTCAATGTCACGTGCAAGCCCTTTAGCCGGGGTCTGTTGACGCGCCGTGAGCAACCAGTAATCGGCCCAGCCAGTCAAGCCTGCCCAGTGCTTGGTTCCGTGGAGATGGCAGAGGCCGTCCTGCTCAACCCAGGAGCTCTGCATATGCAGCGCGTCACTGCCGTAATCCGGCTCGGTGATCATCAGGCCACCCATCTTGCGGTTTTGCACGAAATCCTTTAAAACCGTCTCCCGGGCAGGTTCCTTGCCATATTTAGTGACCGGCTGGATAAAAAGCGCCCAATTGATGCCGAAGACCAGAGCCAGGGCCAATGATTCGTAAGAGGCGGCTTCAACCAGAGCAACGCCTTCGTCCAGATGCCCTCCCCGACCGCCATATGCAACCGGGATAAAAGTCGAGAACGGGCTACTGGCCATGATATCCCGCAGCACATACGGCGGCAGACCGCGGTTGACACTGAGCTGGTCGAGGTCTTCCCGAACGCGGAAGACATTTTCCAGGCTTGCCTTGAAGACCTGCAGAAAGACCGGAAAAGGCGTTGAGCTGTCGACCTCTTCCGGTCGTGTTGGTGAGTGTTGCGCGTCCAGAGAGTTCATTGATTCGTGACTGAAGTTCATCGAAGCGTATCGGCCAGATAATCGACAAACCGCTGCCACGATTTGCGATCGGCATCCTCGCGGTAACTGTCCTGGCCAAACACGGTGAAGGCGTGTGGTGCGCCACCGTAGGTGATCATCTCGTGGGCAACGCCATCCTGCTCGAGTTCATTTGCCAGACCGGCGAAGTCTGCCATAGTAATGCTGCTGTCAGCTGTGCCGTGCAGGACCAGGAACTTCCCTTTGGCGGTGCTGTAATCCTGTCCTTCCGGGGTACTCAGACCACCGTGGAAGGTCACAAAGCCTTTCATGTCAGCACCTGATCGGGCGTATTCGAGAACCGCCGCACCGCCGAAACAGTAGCCCATGACGACAGCTTTGTCGACATTGCCCCCCTGGGCTTTCGCCGTATCAAGTGCACCCTGGATTAAAGCGCGCATTTTCGCACGGTCCTTGTAGAGTTCACCGGTATGCTGACGCTTGTCCTTTATTTCGGTGGGCCGCACGCCTTTGCCAAACAGGTCGGCAGCAAAGACTGCATAGCCTAGTTCGGCGAGCATTTCGGCACGTTTGACTTCGTAATCAGTCAGGCCGTCCCAATCGTGAATCAACAGCACCAGCGAAGCATCCGGTGCCGGACTGACGTAATACCCTTCATAGGGTTCGCCATTGACCTGGTAGTCAACAACTGCGCCTGCAGCATAGGCACTGCACTCGAAAACGAACAGGAACAGCAGCGTTAAAATCGATCTCATCGCTTCCTCCATTCTTTGTTGTTCGGATGATTGATTTTACTCTGAAGTTTAGCAGGTTTTGCAAGGTGTGCGAGTGCAGGGGGGGTATTGGAGACCGTAGTTACTAAGGCGTCAGCGGACTAGCTGGATGTCCGCTATCGCCATGAATATATGAGGCTGGTATTCTATTCCCGACCTGCCAGCGATACTCCACAACTGCCATCACAATAAGGCTGATCCCCGGTCAGACCACAGGCGCAGATAAACACCTTCTGCCGGCGCTTGACCTTGAATTCAATCGGCGAACTGCCGCTGCCGCTATGAGATTCATCGCAGAAAGGCAGGTTCTGTGATTTGCCGCAGGTACAGCGATAGTAGGTGCCGGGCTCGAGGGTGATGTCAATCGGCATGCCGACTTGGTCGTTTTTCATAGAGGCTCCTTAAAGGCAGGTATGTAGTAAAGCTCAAACCAGCAATCTGATCTAAATCCATAAATCACTTTAACAACAAGCAACTAACGACCTATTGAATAACTGTTTTTTAATCATACTTCCCGTCATGTTACTCATTACTTCACAAACCAGTCATAAACAAACTTGCCGATAACAGCAAACACTACCAGTTCGACAAAGGTGATTGCCACCATGACCCATATCTTGCCTTTGCGGCTCTGCAAGCGTTTCGACAGGAAACCGGGCATGACCTTGGCCATGTCGCTATTCATGTTCTCCCAGGCTTCTTTGAAGACACTGTCTTGATGTTTCTTGCCTGGCAATTGTTTGGTTTTGTTGCGATTTGCTCTCATCGATACCCTCAGACACACAATCATCGAACCAACTTGCGAGATTACAGTTTTTACAGTCGATGGTCAACCGGTGTGATTGAAACACGAGTGCGTATTTGAATTTCGCTCCTGGAGCGTAATCCCGGGCATATATTTGCCCGTTCCCCCAGATGAAATCGACAAGCGGAACGACAATGCCGGGCTTTTTTTGTCTAATCGAGCAAGGGACGCTCCGCCGCTCTGATCAATTCAGGGAGGGACTCACCTGGCCGGGCATCCATAGCCCGACCTTTAAACGTTGGCTTTCCCCAATCCTCGTCCGGTATGACCCAAACCTTTTGATTTATATTCCCTCTGTTGTCATTAAAGTTGCCACAATCTGACCCGTCGCCGCTGAAGTGTCCTCTCTTATGGGCAAGACCGGTCACCTTTCTATCCGGCAGGCAGAAAGTCGATCGGATAGAGGATGGTCGTCTTCGGCACGTCATCTTTCGGACCGAAATTGAACCTCTTGACGCGGTCGACAATCTGAACGACCAGTTCAGACGAGGCCAAGTCGGTGGACTCAACAGAACATGCAGAGACTTCACCGCCCGGTTCGATCGTAATGCGCATCAGGATCTTCCCGCGAAGTGTCGGGTTCTTGCGCAATTCGGTATTGTAAATTCGATAGAGCGCCGCCTTGTACCGGTCGAAAACGATCTGTATTTCTTCATCGGTGCGGGCAGGGCCAGGACCGCCACTCAAGGGTCTCGATTCTTCTGCCAGTCCGGCCACGGAACTCTCTACCCGCGCAAAGCCCACCCCGCCGAGTTGTCCCCCGCTGCCGCCGCCACTGCCACCACCGCTGCCGATATTCCGGCTGACTCCGGCATTGGCAATACCGCCGCTGGCACCACCCTGCGCCTGCATAGCCACCAGGGAACGTTGAGCCCTGGCCTGCCCGGCCGCCTGCTGAATGTCCTTGTTCAGCTGCGCCTCATTGCCTAGCCTTGGCACGGGAGTATCTTCGAGGAGGTCGGCAAAGGTATTTTTGAAAGCAAGCACGCCGGTATTCTCCGCTTTTTTCCGTGCAACCTGCGGTTCGGCAACTGCCGGTTTAGACTGCTCCTTAACCGGACGTTCCTGAACTTTTTCCGGTTTTTCCGGTTTCTTTTGGTCAGGCTCAACTTCCTTCTCCTCCCGGGGTCGTTCCGGAACAAGCTCAGGTTTCGGCTGCTGCTTCCTGATCAGCATGGCCAGACGTTCCGGTAGTTCTACCACCACGGCCGAACGGTCCGGAACCGGCACATGCACCAGGGGGATTAGATATCCGAAACCGATACTCAGGAGTAAAGCAACAAACAGGGTACGGCGAAAGCGTTTTTCGCTTTCTCCCTGCGTTGTCCAGGGCATGAGCATCGGCCGAAAAGGTATAGGGGAAATCTCCCGCTCGACCACGAACTCTTCCTTGCGCCGTTCTTCACGGGCATGGGCGTCGTGCACCTCATCATAGAGGTAGTCCAATTCGTCGAGTCTCAGTTCAATTTGTGCCTTGAGGGACGCCTGGTTTTCCAGAAGTTCCCGGATTTCTCCCTCAAAGTCAGCGATACGCGCCCATATCCGGGTAACATGTCCCGGAGGATCCTTGACCTCCGGCACTCCGTCCCAAAAAAGCTGACTCGCTTCCAGTCGATCCAGCAAATCGAGCGCAGCGCATACATCGCGCAACGTGTCGAACTGCTGTTTTTCGGAAGAAAACGTATCGAGCTCTGCCTCTACAACCCGCAGTTCGTCATGGAGCACCCCGAGTTTCCCCCGGATTTGCTCGATCTGCGTGTTCAACGGCTCTAATTCCTGTGCCAAAAGGGATGTATCCACGGAATCCACCCTAGCTTTGTGAGGCCTTCTGGATGACGGCGAGAGAAATCTTCCCGTATCCAGACCCCGTGCAGGTTGACATTAATTTCTTGAGCGCACTGAACGGAATTGTTTTATCGGCAAGGATTGTAATCTCCTTGTTTTCAACAACCGCCCTGGTGCTTATCCCGATAATGCTGCGTTCAAGTTGTTCCAACCGTTCGGTCACCGCCGCGATCGTCTCTTGTCCGCTTTCCAGCAGTTCAGGTGTGCTGATGACCGCTTCGCCCTGCACCAGTACCACCTCGGGACTGACCATGATCACAACCGTTTCTCGCGGCTTGGCTTCGACCACCGAGTCGGGAAGCTTGATTTCTCTGGGCGACTCCAGGACCTCGCTGGCCGAAGAATTGAAGAGCAGAAAGAATACCAGGATTGTGAAAACATCCATCAGCGACGTCAGGTTCAGCCCCGCCAACTTTTTCTTGTTGCGACTCATTCGCCTTATGCGTCTGGTATTCTTCATGGTGCGTCTCCAATTGAAATTTCGGTGAAGAGTGCTACCCTCTGAATCTCCTCACTCCCCTCAACCCGCACTTCGGCACTGCGCAGCGTGTCCATGACGTGAATCAGGTAGTCGTATTCGATATCCGGCTCCATCAGGACCGTCGCGTCTTCCTTATCTGGGTACTCGGCTTTCAGGCGGACCAGTATTTCCGACAGTTTCTTCATATCGTACTGATCGTCTATTTTAGGAATGGCCGCCATCACGGTTGAGCCGTTGGCAATCTCCATTCCTGCCTGGCGGACGATCACTTCGATGCTGAAGTTCGGCTTGTTCAAAGCCGCAGCGCCGGCGCTGGTCGGCACGCTCAACTCCATGATCGTCACCCGCGAGAAAACTGCACTGATGAGCAGAAACGGGATGAGCACCACCATCAGGTTAAGAAAAGTGGTGATGTCCAGTTCAGGCGTCTCTTTTGATCGCCGATGGTAGTGATGTCTGCGCGCCATAATCAACTCGCCTGGAATTGGCGCTTGGCCGAATTGGAGATACTGTTCAGGGCCTTGACCGAGGCCATTTCAAGGCTGTCAACAATCTGGCCTGTGGTGGAGCTCAGCTTGGCGTGAATAAGCAGCAGCGGGATCGCGGCCATCAGACCAAAAGCCGTGGTATTCATGGCGACCGATATACTGGCAGACAGCAGGTCGGCCTTCTCCGCAGGGTTGGCATTGGCAACGGCTGTAAATGCCTCGATCAGACCCATGATGGTGCCGAGCAATCCGAGCAGAGTGGCGATATTCGAGAGCAGACCAATATACGGAGTTCGTTTTTCCAGCTGAGGGATAATCTCCATCATGCTCTCCTCCATGGCGATTTCTATGTCTTCGCGACGACGCACTGCACCTTGACGAGCCAACCCCATGCCCAGCATTTGGGAGATGGTCGACTTGTCATCGTTGACAGCCTCGCGCGCCTTGTCGAATTCACCTTCAACGAGCATCGGATGCAGCAAGGTCCACATTTTACGATTCTCGCTTCTGATGCGGTTCAACTGAATCCAGCGCTCGACGGCAATTGCCATACCGACCGAAAACACGATCAGAATGGGGTACATGAACATCCCGCCCTTCTGAAAAAACTCCACCAAAGAATATAACGATCCCATTTTTTCCTCCGTTTTTTGTTTATTCAGACGTCATTGTTTCGTAGAAAGCCAGTTGCCGCATGAAGACATCACGATCCACCGGTACATCAGATTCGTTCAACATCCTTTGCAAGCTGGTTTCCACACCGATTTCGGAACTTTTCCATGGAACGATATACAGTGATTTCGGCGCCTCATCATTGCCGACAATGGACATGCCCGAGAGTTCCTTGGGTTCTTCAGCCACGCCGTCCTGAGCCGCGGCAATGGCGACCGATAACAGGACCAGGCACAAAGTGAGAATCAATTTCCGATACATTTCACCTCCTATTTCGCAATCCGGATACGCAGGTCGGCAATCCATATCTTGACCTGTTCATCCGATGGTTTCGCCTCGCTGTACATTTCATATTGCGCCAAAGCACAAACCGGGTCATTGAGATACAGCTCGCAAAGAATCCCGAGATTCCTGCGCGCCGGCTGGTAATCGGGAAAGGTTTCCAGGGTCTTCTCATAGATCAACCTGGCCTCGTCAAAACGGCCGGCCTGGCGGAGCAGCAAGCCGTATTCATTGCTTGCCACCGGGTGCTCGGGAATCAGTTTCAGAGCCGTTTTCAGATGCTTCTCGGCCTGCTCCGGCTTTTCGATCTGTTTATAGGCAATGGCAAGATTGATATAAGGCGCGGAAACTCCCGGCGACCGCTCGATCACTTGTTCCAGCAAGCCGATGGCCTTTTCGTAGTCTTGTTCATGCATCATGACGATGGCATTCTCGAAATCCCGACGTGACCCGGCATCCATACCGGGTATCTCCCGGATTATGAATCCTTGCCGGCCACCCGGGAGCAGTTCCACGACTGGCCCGGTCGGCAGCGCAGTCTCTGCCGACAGAGAAGGAGCATCATTATCTAAAGACTCCGACCCGCGCTGTCTGCCGGCAGTGCAACCAACAAGAACCGTTACGCACACCAGGATCAAACAGAGCAAAGGGATGCGGACCACCGGCCATCGTAAAAACTTCACATTAGTGCTCTTCATCATTTTCTCCCCATCTCTAGGACTTAGCGCACGGCAGCGGCTGGCGAAACCGCCGGGGTCCTCACCGGTTCTTCTGTTGCCGCAGGCTCCTTGATTTCGGCCTTGCCGGCCAATTCACCAGACCCGGCGTCGGCAACGGCTGCAGGCGCTGCAGCCTCTGTCGGCAGCGGAGGCACCGGTTTCCCGGTTTCGACGATGTAGCTGTCCAGCGAGTTGACGATACCGCTGACTTCCTCCGGCCTGGCATACCTCGCCGGGACAAACTCGGCCAGCTTCTGCAGACTTCGGTCAATCCAGTCGTTGTAAACGCCAAGGCCGATCAGCTTGAGATTACTTTCGTGAACGGCAATGGCCTGCTCTTCGAAGGGATACGCCTGTTCTTCGATGGCCAGTTCATATTGCTCCAGTTCCAGAGGACTCAATCCTGAGGGGCGCTCTGATTCCATCAGCGCTATACTGAAGTGGGCATAAATTTCAGCCAGATAGAATGTGGCCGCCGCAGTGACATCGCCGATTTCGTAATCAATAAGCTTGCCGAACTCCTGGGTTGTCGCCTTCATCAGGTCGCGTTTCCTGCGCAAGTTGACGTCAAAGGGCTGTTCCAGCCGGACCTCTACGAATCGGTCATATCCCGGTTCAGCCAGGATCAAAGCGGCGTGGGCGGCAAGAAACCGGGTCCGGACGGTGCGGTCATCGCCGGCAGTGGCGTCAATGGAAACGATCGTTCCGAGCTCCTTGAGATAGCTTTGCCGATCGTTCGCCTCTTTCAGCATCTTGGCGATCCTGCTGCGCGTTTCCAGGTTGAGTTCCACCGGTCGGGGGAAATAGTCCACATACCTGAGGTAAACATCGAGCGCGCTGTCGCGGCTTCCCGCCTCTTCATGCAGCTCTGCCGCGATCAGCAGCGCTTCACGTCTCACCTCCGGGTCCTGGGACTCCCTTTCAATGCGTTCATATTCACTGGCGGCCTGAGCAAGCTTGCCATCTTCCCGATAGACATAGGCGATTTTCTTGGTCACTTCGGGTAGCAGATCATGGTTGGGGAATACGTCACGGAATCCCGTCAGCACGGTTGCCGCCATCCCCCAGTCCTTGAGGTGGATCAGGGCTGCAGCCGCATCAAATTCAGCGGTCGCCCTGATTGTCGAGGTCGGAGCCATGCGACTTACCCGCAGGAAATTGTCTGCCGCCGCCCGATAATCCCCGGTGGCATTCGCCTGCTCACCCTGCTTGTAAATCGATGCCGCCAGGTTGTCGTTCAACACGTCTCGTGACTTGTCGCCTGCGGGCAGCATGGCAAGCACTTTCACATAAGCAGTTTCAGCTTCACTGAAGCGCAGTAGCTCGTAGGAGGCATGGGCGACGACCAGCCATGCCCCGCGAAGCACATCAACTTCTGCGCCGGGGAACTCCTCGATGAGCCTGCGGGCGGCGGTGACCGCCGGTTCGAAATCCTTCATATCATAGAGATCATCTGCCGCCGCCCCGAGGACGATCGCCGCCTTTTCATGCTCCGGAAAGGTTTCGGCAAATTTCAGGGAACTGCGGACGACCTCTCGTTTAACCAGGTCCCTGGCCGACTCCGGGGTTGTGCCGAGTTGCTCCCGGAAGGCGTAAACTGCGGCATAACCGGCAGTGGAGGTCTTTTCATGGGGCGGATAGTCGTACGCGGTTTTTTCGTATTCTACCGCCGCCTGACCGTACAAGCTGTTTTCCAGCAGCAGGTCAGCCAGTTGATAATTGATGGTCGGCGATTCCGTTTCCAGAGGAAAGGAGGTGAGGAACTGCCGATACCAGTGCAGCGCCTGGTCAAAATTGGCCGGCCTTTGTTCGAGGTGTCGCTGATCCTGGTAGAGGGCATGGTAATGATTCGCCAGGTCCGTCAGGTTGGTTTTCAGGTAAGCGAGGACTTCCGGCCGCGCGCTCGGCTCGAAGTGCAGCCAGTATTCGGCCTGCAGGCCATAGTTCCTGGCAAATTCCTTTTTCGAGTCAAGGACGAGACTGGGGAAGCCGCCGGCGGCATGGATCTCGATCACCCTCATGTGGAAGTGGGGCGACATCAGGTGAAGCACATTGCGACTCACAAATGCTTCGTAGGTTGCGGTGGCATCGTTGTAGCGGCGCTTGTCGAAGTAGAATTCTCCAAGATGGCTATAGATCCTGTCTTCGTAGCTGCGCTGGCCCTGTCCGGAGAAATATTCGACAACGGAATCTGCACCACCGAGGTTGGAAAAGCTCAGGCTGATGACACGGAAGGCGTCATCCGTGCGCTTGCGTTCCTGTTCGTCCTCGCTCTGGGCAAAGTCGTATCCCGTTGAGACCTTGTAATCGAGTAGAGCGATAAATTTATGCAAGGCGTCTTCGTAGAGATCCTGCTTGTAGAAAGTCCACCCCATTTTGTACAAGGCAAACGGGTAGAAAGACGAACCAACGCCGCTATTTATAATGGACGCGTAGGCGTCCTCGGCATCGAGATAACGTCGGTGCACGAAGAAATACTCGGCGCGCCGGAATTGTACTTCATCAATGTAGCGGGATCGGGGGAAGTCTCTGACCAGGCGACTCGTGACTTCCATGGACTCCTCGATTCTTCCCAGTTCCTCGTAGGCACGCGACATCTGGTACAAAACCTGGTCGTTGCGCTCGTATAACGGGTAATCATTCAGAAGTTTTTTGTACAGTTTGATGGCTTCGAGCGCTCCGGCCCTCTCAAGGTCATCAGCACCCTCCGGAGCAGCTTCCGTTGCCGTGTCGACCACGTTCGGGTCTCGGTTGGCCCATCTTTCGAAATCCGGCCCGGACTCGTTCTGTGCCGGGAGACCAGCCGCCACCTGGTCCGACAGCGCTGCGGACGTTTCAACCAGAGCAGACTCCTGGCCTGAGCCGCTTTCCGGTGCGGGCAGCACCGCCTGCGTGCGGTCCTCCGAAGCGCCTCCGGTGAGATGACCGTATTCTCTTTCGACCTTCAGGTCGGCCAGACGACGAATTGCTTCGGGAGTCAAGGCCGAATCAGGGGTATTGGCCAGGAATCGCTGGTAACCCTCGATCGCTTTTTCGAGCCCGCCTTCAAGCGGCTCTTCCTGGATTTCGAGCTTCATGTTTCGCAACTGGGCAATCGTCCCCCTGTCATCTATGCCCGATTGACAGCCGGCAAAGATCAGCGGCAACAGCAACACCAACAGTCGATGCCCGTTCATTGGCTCACCTTTTTCTGGCTCTCGGCTCTGGTCGCGCGGTCGTAACTGTCTGCCAGGGCGAAGCGCGCCTTGACCTGGAACTCCTCAAGCCGTTGGCGCCGCCTGGTGAGTTCGTTAACGGCCATCATTTCAAGCATATGCCCCTGACGGGCCATCAATTCCCGCACCTTCTCCCCGGCTGCCTGGATAAGTTGACGCTGGCGGCGGATTTCATCGTCGTATCCCTCGTAACTTTGCGTGGCGGCCTGACGAGTCCGCACAAAAGAGATGTACTGTCTCTGCAAAAGCCCGACAACGTGATTCAGCTCGCGAAGGTTCTTGTGCGCATCGGTAAAGCGCCGGTCGTATTCCGTGTAAATGTTCCAGTCCAGGACCCCCTGCAAACGCCTGATCCGGGCCTCGAAATCGGGAGGGGGTACTATTCCCCCGGCAAACGGGGTTCGTAAAATTTGTGTTATTTGCTCCCTGAGTATCCGTTCCTCTGCGGTTGCCAGGTAATCTGGCCTCGGCACAACCAACATTCCCTTCAGCCGCTGTTCAATGCGATCCCGCTGCTCCAGACGCAGACGCATCTGCGCGTCAAGTCTCCGGAACTCCCGGTCGATCTCGGGGAGCAGGGGCTGGTAATAAGCCCGGCGACGCCCGATGATCTCATCGAAAGCGTCAAGGTCTCCTGCCCAGGTCACCAGTTTTTTGCGCAATTCCTCGAGATCGAGATAATTCTTCAATGATTCCTGGAAATCGTGAGACGCCATCAGGTCGAGCAGGTAATAAGTCTCGGGCGTTTCCGGCAGAGTCCGCAGCTTGACCACCCAGTTGGCATCCTGTTTCAGCTCCTCGCGCACCAGCGCCTGGAGGAAATGACCTTCGCGGATACTCTTGATCGACGCGCCAAGCTTGTCGACCTCGGTGCCAAACGCCTCGAGGGCACTTCCATAAAGCAGCGCCGCCCGGCTGTGCACGCTCAACTGGGCATAGGCATGGGGAACTGCCATCATCGCTTCCTGAACGGCAGGATCCGAGACCTCGCGCTGAATCAGGAGGCTCCAGGGGACCAGCGCCCTGTCAAAGCGTTCCCGGGAAGCATCCGCCCATCCCGCTCCGAGCAATGCCCGGCTGGAGAACGGGCCGTTCAAGCGCACCCGGTCGAGCACCTGCCTGGCACCCTCGGGATTGTTTTCTTCGAGCAGCTTGTAGCCCAGCACAAGATTCGACTTGTCCCTGATCGCCAACGTGGCAGGCGTGTTGCTGGCAAGCTGCCCGGTGCGGTCGAGATACTGGCGGCCGTCCTGTTCTTTGCCGTCCCTCAGCAATGCAATACCGAGGTTGTAAGATACAAACCCTTCAAGGCTTTTCGCACTCTCAAGATCTTTCAGGACCCGCGTGGCATCGGCAAAGCGGCCGTTCGCCAGATAAATTTGCGCCTGCAGGAAAGGCAGGTCATCGCGAATTCTTTCGGGTACGGCCCCGCGGATGCGCTCTACGGCATGCAGGGCATTTTCCGGCTGATCTTTCTGGAAATAGATTCGCGCCAGACGGAAGATGGCCTCATTGCGCACGGTTTCCTCGACATTACCCTCGATGACCGCAGTAATGGCGCGGCCAGCCCTTTGATGCATCCGATAAGCCAGTTCGAAATCACCGACAGCAAACTCAGCCTGGTTGAGGTGGAAGTAAAGGGAGTCGAGTTCGGGTTCATCAAGATCATGAAACTGAGCCAGTTCGGTATCGAGCCGGGAAATCGAGTTGAACCAGTCTCCCTGAAAAGCATAATACAGGGCCTCACCGAAATAGAGGTCCTTCAACGTTTTTGGAGTGGTCGTACTGGCAAGCTCGTTCCGGTCATTCGCAGCGGAGGCCTTGGCCGACAGCGAAGATGATGTGAACAAGAGAAATACCAGTAAAATGAGTAGCCTGATCATAATGGTCTCGATAAAGAAGCAGGTTCGTTAGTTGTCAACCGTTGTGCGCCGCCAGGTGCTTTTGCTTTTGCCAATCACCAATCACGAGGCACCAATGGCTTACCAGTTCTTCAGAGTAATGCTCTGGCTAGCCAGAGTGAATTCGACGATCCTCGGTCCCACGTCCTTGGTAACCTTGAAGCTTTCGGTCTTTCTAAAATCTGTGCCGCCAGCAGTTTTGCCGAGGAAGGTCACTTGCAGTTCATGTTCGCCAGTCATGATATTGCCGGTATAGATGCGCTGCACTCCGCCCTTCTGCAGAGCCTCAAGTTCCTTGTAGGTATAGAGGTGATGCGCAACCGGTTTTCCTCCGAACTGGATTTCGACTGAATCGAGGCGGAATTTTTCACTGCCGGCCAGCGCAACGAACACCGCGACCTGGGTATCAGACGGATACAGCAGTTTCTCTTCCAGACGCTGCAGTTCCGCGGCAATGCCGAGAACATCTGCCTTGATTTCCTGAGTCTGTTCATCCAGCCCCTTGATCTGTTCCTTCGTGACTTCCTGCGCATACGCAGGGAAACACATAACCAGCGTTGCAACCGCAAGAATGGCCATTTTCAGAGCGTTCATCATGTTGCACCTCATTACGTTAATTTCATCCATCGCCCCTGGTTGCGCTGTACTCGTTGCTGAACACGCGACCATCTACCTACATCTTCCCGATCAGGTTGATGAACAGTCCCTGATGTTTGTAATCCAGGTCGGTCAGATCATCGGAGAAGTCACTAAAATTGTAGCCGACACCGACCTTGACATGATTGCCCATATGCCGGTACAGCCCGAGCAGGGCGCCGCTGCGTTGGTCATAGGCGTCCGGCAGATCGAGCACTCGAGCTTCAACCACAGCATCCCAACGGTGAAGGAAGTGCCAGTCGGCACGCACGACATAAAGGTGGGCACGGCTGGTAAAAAACTCCCGATCTACGCGATCCTGGCTCACCTCGCCGTGGCGGTAGGCGTACTTGCCGCCCACCGTCCACCTCTGCGTCAGGTCATACATGACATCCACAGCGCCGATATGGCTGCGCTGGATCACACTGGACGCCGCGTCAAGACCGACAGACTGCTCGGCCGCCGGGAGGTTGTAGAAAAAAGTGTACTTGATCAGGGCGTTGAGCCGGTCGTGATGAACGGGGCGATACGCATAGCCGATGACCGCTTCAGTATAATCACCGTCGTAAGCTTCCCCCCGTGAATCATTACTGTGGGCGTAATTGAACTTGCCGATGAGTCGCCAGTCCGAGGACAGCTGGTACTTCAGGCTGTTTTTCACCAGCCAGGTGGTGCGTTTGGAGGTATCGCCCGTTCCAGGGTCCTCGGTGTCGTCTACCCGGAATTCCAGGGCACTGGCGATCTTCAGCTTGTCGAACCCGTAGCCGAGGCTAACGCCGGCCGCCGTTCTCTTCAGTTCGGCTCCGGTCTGATTGTCCTGGAGGGTGCCGAAATCGAGATTCGCGCCGAGGTTGAGGCGATCGGTGGGTGCGAGATCCACGCCGGTGGAGTGGATCAGGCCGGTCGGCACATCACCATGGGTGTAGCGCTCCTCGAGGTAAATACTCGCACTGTCGGAATAACGCGTACGGAATCCGGAAGCCAGATTCCCTTTGCGGGCGCGAAGACCGTTGTCCGTGCGCTCGTTCTCGAGGGCATAGTTCAGGTAAAGATTGGTCCTATCCGAATAAAGGTACTCCGTCCCAAGTCGGCCGCTCTCACCGAGATCGCCCTCGGACACTTCACCAGTGACGTTGAAACGATCAGTCACGCGATAATTGCCACCGGTGCCAATCCGGGCATTGTCATCGCGGGTTCCGGTCGCCTGCAGAGATTCCTGCACAAACCCGTAGGCACTCCAGCGCAACCCGGTGTCGTACAGCAACTTGGCAACCATATCGGTGCGGGTACCCTCTTCCTGGGTGGGAGCGATGGTTGTCGATTTGTCATCTCGTTTGTCGTGACGCACCCCTGTGCTCACCGTCCAGTGCTCGTCAACCTGGTAATCCACATCCACCTCGGCGGTCTGCGTCTCGAGACCGCCGGCCTGCGTTCCCGGCCGGTTGCGCTGGTCCATTCTGTCTGCTTTGAAGCGCAGTCCAAGACGATCGGTCAGGGGCAGCGTCGCTGCTGCACCATATTGGGTCAGGTCTCGGTCGGTCGCCTCACCTGGCGCCGAGTAGCCAGCCTCGAAGTCCTGGAGATAAAAAGTGGCCTGACCCCGTCCATTCTTGAAATAATCTTTGAAACCGATGCTGGCATCGAGGCGATAAGCCATGGCATCGGTGTCATTCAGAGTGGGTTGCTGGTCGAAATCGAAACCGCCGTCCCAGGTTGTCGTGGTAAGTACCCCCGGACCTTCGCTGCGTCCGGTTTCGACCCGGAGCCAGGACTCTGAGGACTTTCGGAAGGTCACATCCGCTGCCGTCAGGTTGCTTTCGCCTTCACCGTCTTCCTGGTTGCTGGCGGTCAGGCCGAGTTTGACGTGGTCATCGAACCAGTAATGAACCCGTCCGCCCGTCGCCAGCTTGTCGAGGTCGTCGACGCCCGGGGTGAATTCATAGCGGACCACCAGGTAGACCGGATGACCGCTGAACGAGCCGCTTTGCACCAGCAGATTATCGTCAGCCGTTCCTGACAAAGGACGTGACATCAGGATGCGGCCCTGCAGATAATCGAGGTCGTAATCCAGCCCCGGGCTGAGGTTCTTCGCGCCGATCACCAGGCCGGAATCCTTGTCACGGATCTCGATACGCACGCGCTCCGAACCCTCCAGAACATCCTGCCGCCTCAGGAAATAGAGCGACCCGCTGGTCCCCCGGAACTCGTCGCGACCTGCCAGAGTCCCCGGCTCAGCGGCAAATCCGTCGGCCATGAACCGCTGCTCGCCGAAGCTGGTGGTTTCACTGGTCTGATAATGCAGGTTAGCGCCGTACAGGCCACGGTCGACGTGCGCCAGGTAGGTGTCGGTATAGCCAACCTTGAAGTTGCCCCAGAGTCCGTAATTTTCTTGATTTGCCAACTTGAGATAGAACTTGCCCATGGTCGGAGCATCCTCAGTGACGGTGCCATCGTCACCGAAGGTCGGGAAGTGGTAATCCGGGTCAAGCCTACGGAACAGCGCGTCGGGGGACTTGTCCATAAAGTTGGTGAAGATCTCGTCCAGTGGACCTTCGCGCGTGTCGGCACTCGCCGTCAGCGACCAACCTTCACCGAACTTGCCTTTGGTATAAAACGCCAGACGCCCTTGGAGGTCCATGTCGTCGCTGTATTGTGGTCTGTCCGGAGCAAGGAGTCTGGCCGGTCCATTGGTCTTGTTGGCGGACAAGGTCAGGTCGGCAATCCCTACGGTGAACCAGTCGCTTTTGTCCAACTCCAGGTCACGCAGGAACAGCTCACCATTCCCTGACTTGTCAAGAACGGCGACCTCGACGGTGTGCATGCCATCGGGAAGGATTTCTTCGGCGATGAAACGACCTTCCCTGTCCACCGGTACGGCATGGCCGGCCAGCCACACCCCGTGTTCGGCAGGGATTGTGCTGCCGTGGGCCTGCACCGTGCCACCGCGCAGAGGAATATTCCGGTTAGCGATGCGACTTTCGCCATACCCGACCAGGAGTTCCTCATGGGGATTCGACGCCATCACGGACGGATCAACCTGGCCGACCACCCACAGGGGCTGGGCCGCCGTCTCATCAAAACGTCCCTTGCCGTCATAAACCCGGACCAGGTATTTCATGTGATGCCCCGGCGCGGAATAGGAATCAAAGCGGGGCTGCCACTGCCCCATGCCGTCACCGTCCAGCGCGATGACGGCGAACGGCGTGTCGCGCTCGGACTGTTCCTCCTCGAAGATCCTGACCTCCGCCCGTTCGATGAAGCTGCGATAGTTGGTATACAGGCGAAACTGCATCAGATTCTCGGCGAACTCGGTCTCCTCCAAATCCTGGTAACGGATAGCGCGCGGCCAGGCGGTTACGTTGAGGCGCGGTTCCAGCTTCAGGTTGTCGTGCTTGAACTCGATTTTGGCCTTTTCGAGTTCCACGTCGATGCAGCGCTGCACATCGGGGAGACTCTTGCCAGGGTCATCGATCGGCTTGCCGTCAACCGTGATACGCATGAGATTGAGGCCAAACGGATTAGCCGGACTGACTTGACGGGTCAAACGAGTGATGTCGACCCCCTCATAGTTATCGAGAATGGCCAGCTCATCGTAGACAATCTGCACCTGGACCCGCGAGGTATCCGACTCGATAAAGCCGGTGTTGATTACGTCATCGGACTGGACGTAACCTCGTCCTTCAAATTCCGCCTGCTGTTGCGTCAGGGCCATCCGGTCGCTGACGCTCGCCATAGCTCGACGGGCCCGCGCCGTGGACCAGCCGATGTCATCCCCATAGACCGCGGCGGTTCGCCGTTCCAGGCGTTCGTTGCTGGTATAGCCGACGAACCGCAGACGAACATTGGCCCTGTCCTTGATCTCATCCATGATCCGGTGCAAACGTTCGATGGTGCCGGCGGGGATAATCGGCTGACCATTTTCGAAGAGGATTGGATCGATGCCGCCAGACGGCGAGTCGTAGACACGGGTCACCATTTCGGAACCGGCAGCGTCCGGGCAGATTTGCGGCTCATCAGGCAGATCCTGCAGCGGATCGTCATGCCAGAACTCCACTTCGATGCGCCGATTAAGCGCCCGGCCTTGCTCCGTATCATTGGGTGCCGCCGGCTGCGCCGCTCCCCTGCCCTCAGCCACAATCGCAGAGTTGGGCAAGCCCAGACCATCCTGAACGGCCAACGCAACACGACGGGCCACCGCCTTTGAGAATCCAATATGGTTACCGTAAATGCGCTCGACCCGTCCAGTCAGGGGACGGTTGTCGGTGTAAGCAGTAAACTTGACGACTACGTTCTGCTTGCCACCGAAATTCCGCAAGGCATGGCTGACCTGCTGATGAAACTCTTCCGGTATGACCAGCATGCCTTCATCGTAATGCAGTGGCGCTATCAGGTTTTTAACGCGGGCACGATGAGAGTGGCCTTCTTTGTAGCGCAATTTACAGACGGTTTCGGTACGGCAGACCTTGAGGCGGTACACCTCTTGAGGAACAATCACTTCCTTTTCGACCAACTTTTCACCGATCTCGTCATACCAGACCTGCACCTCCACCCGACGGTTGAGCTGCCGGCCTGTTTCGGTCTCATTGCTGGCCACCGGTTGGCTTTCGCCAAGTCCTTCGTAGGAGATCGCCTCGGCAGGGAGCCCGAGTACCTGCTGAAAGTATTCGGCGGTGGTGCCGGCCCGTTCGCGCGACAATCCGGTGTTGTCGCCGAAGATTTCTTGCAGCGCACCGCTCAGCGGCAGGGAATCGGCATGGCCGACAAAGTGGAGACGCACATTGGTGCGATCGCGCATGTTGTCCAGGACATGGCGCAGCATCTCCAGATAGTTCTCCGGGATTTCGGCCTTGCCCAGGGGAAACTGGATTGGCGGCACCATGTTATCCAGCTTGATCGTTTTAACATCGGGTTCAATAACTTCTTGTATCTCCAGATGATCGCCCTCGTCTTCCTCGAAAATCGAAGGGTCGTGAAGCCACGGTGTCAACGCCTGGTCGGATGAGAGGTGCATTTCGACCGCCTCGCCGCGCGTCGCAGTTTCCCTTGTATCCACGGTCGCGTCCGCAGCAAGGCAGGCTTTTGCACCGGCCACCAGGGAAACACACAAGATTATGATGGGTATACTGTGTTTCAGCATTTATTCCATCGACACGGTTAGAGAAGTTTCGGCAATAAGCCGTTGTAAACGAAGTATTGTCAACGTTCAGGCGGCCCGCCCCTGCGCCAGAAGATTTCGGTCTCGATGGTCAGTCGATATATGCCATCCAGGCGATTCCACTTGCTGGCGATCTTTTTTTTCAACATCTTGAGGCGCTCCTTGACCAGTTCATCCCGCTCGACATCTGCCAGGTACGACAGACGCAGAACAGACGGTGACTTTTTCAATTCTGCCAGCAGTTGGTCGATTTTCGGCATCCACTGCAGTCGCAATTCCGTGGTATCCGGCTCGAACACACCGTCAGCGATATCGATCGCCACTACGCGGTGGATTGTCGCCCCGAAATTAAAGCGCATCATCTTGCCGCGGGTGGCGCGTTGAACCCGCGGGTTTTCAGTGGTCACGCGATAGCCGGTCGGCAGGCTTCGATCGTCAAGTTTAAGAATGAAGTTGCTGCCGCGGTCTTCGTCGGGAACCACCGCACAGGTGAGATGGAATCGACCATGCTCGTCGGTGGTGGAGATCAGACCGCGGGCTGTCACCACGCGGACCCCGGCCAGCCCGTCCTCGCCCTGCTCCTGTTGCCCGTTCAGGTTGCGATCATCGAAGACCTTGCCGATGACGTCGGTGCAGTCGAAGGTGGGGTCCGGCACCACGCGCACGGTGGCGGAGGCAACGCCCGAGACGGCAACATCGAGAACAGTGTGGAACAGCTGTGCCTGGTTGACGTACTCCCCTTCTGCCACGCCCGAGCCGACGATGAACAGCAGCTTGATTTCCATCGCCTTGGTCTCGCCACTTTCGACCTGCAGGTTGCTCCATGTCAGCGTTCGGCTGGTCTTGTCGGGCTCCACAGCCAAGCTGTCAACCTGATCCACAACCCTGAGGCGGGCAGACCCCTCCACGTATCTGAAGCCCGGGGGGAAGGTGTCGACGATCTGCAAATCCTGCAGTGTAAAGGGCTTGGTATTTGTGACCTTGATGGTGTACGGCACCAGCTGGCCGCGGCTGACATTGACCAGTGCCGTCGTCTTGCGAATGGTTAGAGCATTGTCGAGCATCGGGTCGATGGCTATGTGGTTGTTGAACAACTGGCTGTCGCCCGGAATCGGGTTGCTCAGTGTGAGATGCAGATAGTGATTGATCTGCGCTACCGGCACCTCTGCTTCGGGAGCGTATGCGGATGCCTGCGCCTCGCAGTAACCGGTCGGAGACGGCACGGCATCGGCGGAGCATGTCGCGACCGAGTACGCCGCCGTCTCCTCGTGTGAAACAGGCGGGATGATGCGCGACGGTCCGGCGAGATAATCGTTGACCGGCTGGGTTACGCGGATCACGTAGTTGCTGCCCTGCGGGCAGGAGGCATCGCTGTAGTTCAGATCAAATTTGTAGAATCCCGAGGCCAGGGTCACCTGATCCTGCTGGGCCGGATCGTCGAAACAGCTACCCGGCAGTGCGGTCGTGCTGCCTGCCCGCAGCATGGTCAGCATCGCCCCTGCGATCGGCGAGCGCACGATCGAGTCGAAGACCACGCCATTCGGATCGATCGGCAGGTTCAGGTTCTGCAGGTTGCTGCCGGAAAGAGCATCGATTCCGCTGATCTGCTGCAGACCATCGCGCTCGGGGATGCCCGAATGGGCCATACCCAACTTGGCCGTGGTAGCCTCGGCACCAGGTGCGGAGAAACGCAACTCGTACTGGTCAGCAGTGGTCAAGCTGGGGATGAGGCCGCTGATGCGGTAGAAGCCGTCGGCATCGGTAGTAACACTGCCAAGCTGCAAGTTGTCGCGGTAGAGTGCGACCGTCCATCCCGCCAGGTTCTGCTCGGCAGAGTCGTAGACATTATCGAAATTGGCGTCATGCCAGACATGACCGTTGAGCATGGCGCTGCCCGGGATGCCGCCGAGGTCGATGGATACGCTGCTTTCCGCAGTCAACGTCGGCGTGCTCCAACTCACCTGCGCGGTGTTGGTGAGGGTGGAGCCGATTGGCAGCGCGCTGTCGATCTGTACCCGAAAGCGCAGGCTCGCCGTTGCTGCAGGAGGCAGGTCACCATAGCTAGCTGAGTAATTGGCAGTCAGGACCGGGACAGCGTAGGTCACGCCAGTGGCCGAGCCGTTGAGGGTAGCTGAACCCGCCACGTAGCTTGCCTGGCCCGCCAGAGATGCGAGATCATCGGTGAGCACGACTTGGGTGGCGGGCATTGTGCCGGTATTGGTGACGCGCACCAGGTATTCGAGCTGACCACCGGCTTGCGACTCGCCGCCGCCCACGACGAACACCTCCTTGGTGATCAGCAGCTGTTGGGTGCTGCCCACGACGATAGTGGTCGGCTGATCGCCATTGGAGTCGATACCATCAGCGTCGGTCGGCTCATCCGTGGGCAGTTCGATGCTGGCCACATGACCCTGATTACTGATCACATCGCCGGAAAAAACGTTCGTCACATCGATCTGCACCTTGAAGGTCACTACAACGCTGGCGCCGGCAGGAATAATACCGCTGTCGCTGCCGTCCGCATTGATGAGCATGCCGTCCCGCAACGCCGAGACGCCGGCTGACGGATCCGACACCGGCACGCCATTCAGGTACGTGCTGTTAACCACGTAAGTGGTCTTCTCCGGAACAGCATCGCTCAGCATCACGCCGGTCGCGGGAATGTTACCGAAGTTGGTGACGACGATGGTGTAGAGCAGCTCGTCGCCAGGATCGACGGAATTCGGCGGCGTACCTTTATCAATCAGTGAGACCGTCTTGGTCGCGTCCAGCAGCGGCAGGTTGCCGATGATATCGCGGGTCGGATCATCCCCCGGAACAGAAGGATCCGGGTCATCGGAGGGTGTCTCCGGGATGGGATCGCCACCGGCTCCCGTACCGTTCACAAGCCCCTGGTTCGATATGATCGTCCCTATAGCAGCGTCCGAGTTGATGACCACGTCGAAGGTGATAGTTGCCACATGGCTCGGGCTGCCCGTGGCGTCGGCGGGCATCGAACCGGGTGTCGGGTCTGCGGGAGCGTTGATCAGCAGGCCACCTTGCAGAGGCGATGCGCCACCCGCGTCAGCTACCGGCGTTCCGTTCAGGGTGGTGCTGTTCGACACGTAGGTCGTGCTCGCCGGCAGCTGATCGCGCAGCACCACATCCACCGCGTTCTCGGTGCCGATATTCTTGACCGAGATTGTGTAGCGGAGCGTGTCATCGGCAAACAGCACAGCCGGATCCCCGGTCATGTCCTGCGAGGTTTTCTCGACGCGCAGGACGGACGCTGATGAGATCAGCGTTTCGGTGGGATCCTGGTTACCCGCCAGGTTGGGATCGTCCGTATTGCCGATAACAATACCGTTCAAGAGGAGCTGCCCCTGGTTCAGTACGACGGTGCCGTTGGTAATGACCGGCGCAAGGACGACCTCGAATGAGACTGTCAAGGTCTCATTTGGCCCTATAGTCAGGTTGCTGACAGTGAGTGTGCTGCCATTGGTGACGTAATCGGCTCCATCAGGCTTAACATTTTCGATCGAACCCGGCTGGAACATCGGCGCGGCGTTCAGGCGATCGAGCGCGTCGACCAGAGAAAAATTGCTCAACGGAATATCGGTAGTATTCTCGATCGCGATGTTGTAACGCAGCCGGTTGCCCGGGCTGGCGTTGGCACCTGATTGGCCGGTGGTCAGGTTCTCCACAGTCTTCCGCGATGCCAGAAGAGCTGTCAGTGCAACCACCCGCGTCGGGTCCTCATCTCCAGAGACCAAGGGATCTGACTGGCCGTTGACGTTAGGATCGTCACTGACGGTGAAGAGCTCGCCGTTGGCGAGGAGGTGCGACTGGTTGGCAATGATGGTGCCGTTGGTGACGGTCGAGGCAACGGTGACATCGAACTGGATCAAGAGTTGGCTCCCGACTGGAAGGCTCAGATTACTGATGTCAATGAGGCCTGTTCCTTTCGTGCCTCCTGTGGGATTGCTATTGTTCACTGCTCCCGCGGGAAGCGGACTCACCAGGGTGAGTGTGCCAGGGGCGAATGCAGCCGTCATATTCAGGGCATCCAACTCGTCGTAAACATTGAGGTTGCTGATCGCGTCGGCGTTCTGAAGGCGTAGAGTGTAACGCAGCCGATCACCCGGGACAGCCACACTGGCCGGACTCATGCCTCTGGTGAGGTTCTCGACAGTCTTCTCGAAGATGTAGCCAGTGAGCGCCACCGATACAGAATGGGAATCCTCGTGATCGAGCGTGCCAGTCGTACCATTGGTCAGCGTACGCGTGGATCTGCTACGGCCGGCATTGCTGCTGTTATCGTTGAACCATTGAATGGCACCGGCAACATTGGTGAGCGAAGCGCCAATTTGACTGTCGGCATCGAGCTTGGTCTGGTAAGTAACCAACAGGTGCTCACCCGGTCCGACCGGACCGGCTTCTTCGAGCAGATTGAGGCTGAGTTCACAAGTGGGCGCGCCGTTATAGTTAAGCGAATAGTGGGTGTCCTGGGTCAGCGATCTACCCGCGAGACTGACGCCGGTCACTTGAGGCGTCATATCGCACATGCCGCCTGTAGGGCCGTCAGGGAGCCGGTCCAGGAGCGTGATGTCCCAGGCATCACGAGTCCCGTTATTCCAGACGTCAAGAGTGAACTCCCCCCACTCACCGAAGTTAATTGTCGAACCTCCCGAGGCAGTCGTACCGGTTTTTTCGACCACAAGGTTTGGCGCGACGATGGTCAACGGCTCCGAACGCCCCCACTCTCCCGGGAGAGGCTCATAGAAGATTCCATCGATGAGTCTCCCGAACTCCCACTTGGCTGTATTGACAAACTGCGTCCCGGCTATATTCCTCGGCGTATCATCGAGGACGACCGTGATTTCTATCACCATCTGGTCGTTTGCCTGGATCACGAAGTCGCTGGGAAAATCAAAGGTGAGCACACCACCGGCGTTGAAAAATGAATGCGGCACTGCTGAACCGTGGCCCTGCCAGTAGGCGACATGGCTCACATAGCTGAGATCGACACCCGTCGCATTGAGATCGTCCCAAATGGTGACGCCGTGCAATTGGTTAAGCGACCCACTGCTGTTGATGACGACGCCCATGGCCGGGTCATACAGGACCGGAATCGTGAGTTTGTAGGTGAAGGGGACCCCGATGGCGGCTACAGCCTGGTCTGCGGGATTCTGCTTATCAATTTTCTCTACGGGGATTAAAAGGTTCTGGCAGCCTTCTTGAATCGTGGTTGACGAACCGTTAGTAAACCAGATCTTGTGTTCATGAGTGGAGTTACACGACATGTTGCCGGTATGCACAACGTTGTCGAAGACAACCAGCCATCGGTCCTGGTTGCCACCGGGTTGGGTATAAAAGCTGAAGTTGGTGCTGAGTACGTTGGGAGACGGGAAATTCCTGATCGTGCAATCCATGTCGATCTGGATCTGGTCAGGAGCAGAGGTAAAATTGCCGTCAATCACACCGTTGTACGGGGCATCGGAGCAATTGACCGCCAGCGCCGTCTCTACAGTCAACAACAGCACGAGAGCGCCCAAAATGGCGATAATGAGTTTGATCCTAAGTTTCGACACGGTCCCCTGCACCTGAATCATCAGTTGATGGAATAAAAAAACGCCCAACTTCTGCCGAAGATGAGCGCTCTTGGAATTCCTCAATGAACCGGGTGCCAAGATGCCTGTCTCATCTCTTCGGCAACCCGGCTATCCTGATTTTCAGGACCCGTGGCTTTGCGTCACCAGATTTCTCTGGCTTTGCCCTTTCGGAGAACTTTTTGTAACCGAAGCAAAATTGTTAAGCACAAAGTGTTCCATTAATTGAAATATTTTATGTTCAGCATTTATCTTACTGAAAATACAATGATTTTTTACCGATGGAAACCACAGGGACACAAGCAGGACAAAACAATCAGATTCAAGGTAGTCAGTGAACGCAACGGTGTTCACCAAATATCTGGTGACGTCAGCCAATCAACTGCCCACCTTCCCCACATGTAAGTTATCAGACGGTTCTCCGCACTGCAGCAAGGTTATCGTCAGAATTGATCGCTGGGACACTACCGGACCCCCGGGTTCGTAAAACGGCAACAACGCGATTTGACAGTCCAGAATGTCATCATTTGTCATAGCAGCCATTTAGCAGGTACAGGGTTCAGGGATTGTCACTCGGAACATGTTTTCGATAAAAGCAGCTTTGTGGCAAAGCTTTGTTTTGCTTATAGGTCCGAAATGAAAAGGCCCCCAGGAGCGGAGGCCATTAAATATTTGTTTTTATTTAACTAAAGAAGAGATTACAGGATTTTCCCATCTTTACTCTAGTTTTCAATACATTTTCACCAGGACCTCACCTTGCCAGAATCGATATGCAAGAAATCGGATTTCGGATAGTAACCGACTCCTCCCCTGCGCAGGTCTAAAGCAGCCTTACGCAGGACTTTCAGCGGAACCCCGGGAAGCCGCAGGTCGACGGCTTTGCCCTGCATGTGATAGCTGTTCTTGGCGACACCGCTGGAATTATTGCGTAATGCACGGTTGGATTCAGGAGAGCGATAACCGGAGATGATCTCGAAAGGTCGACCGGCATCGACCTTGCGGGAGATTGCAGCCATCTGATCAAGAGTTATTGGATCGATCGCATGCACTTCATCGGTGCGATGGTCGCGCAATACGTAATTGAGGTCATCAAGGGCATCATGGATATAACTGCCCTGCTCCCAGTAAACCACTTCCTTCAAACGTTCGCCGGTATGGGTATTGAGTAAGCTCAAACGACGTTCACCGGGTCCTTGATGACCGTAACTGGCGAAGGCCGGCAGGGGATTGAGACAGACTAACGAAACCAGCAGGCCAGCTTTAAGTAGATTACGACGATTCATATCGGGAAGTAATGCAATTTTATTATTTTGTGACATAGCGCATTCAAGCCTTGTGGATGAGGATAGACTGATAATTTAGCGGTTCAAGTCATCCTCTTAGAGCAAAGGTTGTTCCAATGATGCTACGCTCTCCAGGATAAGTTAATCAGCCCGGCTAATGGCAGACAGAAGAGGAGCAATTTCAATAGTTTCTGGGGATCAAAACAACGCAAAAATAATCTGATGAAATTGCCAGCAGTGGAAAACCAGTAACGCCGATACGCCAAAAGACACTACCCAGTGACGCAGGTGCGTCACCGAGAATGTCTTAGCACAAAGCCTAACTTACTTGCAAGTTATTGTTTGTTAAGAATAAAGCCCCTGAAAACCTTCAGAATCATCAGGCCTCTCTTAATTTTGTCATTGCCATTGACGATGGGGATAAGGGCATCCTCCGGCTATTAATTCCGGAACTTATCGCGGTGTACCTGGCCAAAGGGCAGGCCTTCTGAAGCATGGCCGGTCATCTTTTCAGCAGGGTAGCCGATACCGATGATACATTCGACCACGTGTGATTCTGGTAAATCGATGAGACCTTTTACATACTGTTCTGCGCTGCATTCAGCATTGCGAGGGCGCAGGCGGATCTGTGCCCAGCAACTTCCCAAACCAAGCTCTTCGGCGGCCATTTGAATCACCATGGCAGCAATCGAGCAGTCCTCAATCCAGACATCGCTTTTGCTCGAGTCTGCAGCAATCACGATAGCCAGCGGCACTCCAGTCAGAAATGCAGAGCCATTCTCCTTGGCTTTGCCAAGTTGCCGCAGCAGCACCGGATCGGTGACAACTACGAACTCCCAGGGTCTGCGACCGCGCGAACTCGGAGTGCGCACTGCTGCTTCGATGAGTGCGTCAATCTTGTCAGCTTCAACCGGTTGGCTGGTGAACTGACGAATACTGCGCCGTTTGCGCAGTAAGTTGAGTAGTGTTGAATCAATCATCAGCTCTTCTCCATGCAGGCACATCTTCTTCAAGCAAGAGATGCAACTTGGCTATTTTTTTCTCTACTGCCGAGGACAACAGGTCTTCACCGAACATATACGTCAATTGTCCGACCATGAGAAACACGTCGGCAAGTTCGTTCACAACAGCATCCTTGTCAACTTTGCCACGGGCGAAATGCTGCAGCGTGGCGATCAGCTCAGCACATTCTTCAATAGTCTGATCATATTGGGCAGCTTCCCCCCATTTACTGATCGTCTTTTCATAGATTTCACGATAACGCATCATGGCTTGACTCAACTTTCCGGGCACGGGTTCACACGCGTCAACGCATTTTGCATTGATGTTACGACACGCTATGTTAGTTTGTCGACCTTTTGCTTGTCCCCACACTTCTGCAAGGTTTCAAGGCAGATCTCTTTGACCATATCGAATAACTGCTTTATTTACTTCAGCCTCACAACAAAAAAAATCCCGCATCAATCTGATGCAGGCTTATAAATCGGTCCACCCAAGGAACAGCAAAAAAACTAGTGACGCACCCCTCGGCGATCCTGTCCGTTGTAATGATGATTGAGGTTTTCCTTCTTTGCAGTTCTGACTGGATCGACCCCTACGGTTGCCCACCCGTTCGATCTCTTGAACTTGTGAACGCGATGACTTTCCAGAAGGACACTTAACACTCGCGGCGTAAAGTGGTGATAGGTGCCGTCCTTCAAAATGACATCTATGTAGGATCGCTCAGTTCTTCCGAGAAATATATGCTCAGGCATATTACACCTCCGCAAAAACTTACAACTTATTTATCACTTTTATCACATTCCCGGGAATACGCAAGAGAAAAACGCCTACGTTTCAACAACTTCCTGATATTCAACAGATTTTCTCCCGAAATGAAAAGCACTCAGAAAAAACGCAGGCTTGTCAAAACCGCAGCAGTCGCCAAACCGAACAGCAAAGCCCACAGTCCGTTGCGTATCCATATGTATTTATAGGTCAGTCGGTGTTTTCCCAGGTAATAAATTTCCCGCAGATAGGCATCGTACAGCTTCTCCTTATCTGCGAGGATTTCCTTAAAGGCCGTTTTGAACTCTTCTTCACTGACCTGTTCAAATGATCTGAAATAAAAGAGATTCAGAACACCCTTGACATGCAGAACCGGAATAATGGCAAAGATGGAGAAGAGAATCGCCAGACCACCGGTAATCATCAGTACCGCGAAGGTTGGCAGATCAAGCTTTTCGTATTGGGTCACCGAGATCGTCAGCATCAGTGAGGATGCCGTCAAGATCATCGAAGCCTTGTGATCAGCCATCTGATTTAAAACCATATGCTTGGTCAGGTTGGCGCGTAAGGCGTTGCTGGCCAAAAGGCGCGGCAGTACGGGTTCGCCCAGATTCTGTTGCTCCATCATCGGCTCCTCATGTTGCAGGCATGTTCATTGAAACGTTACAATCATAGCCTGAAGTCACGAAACTATCTAGTTTTCGTCCGGAAACGGCCCTTTTCCGCAATCTCTGCGTCAATCGGCGGATTTGATTGTGCGGCGTAAAGGACTACGCCTCCGCTCAAATCCTTGATTTCCTTGACCTTGCGAAAAATTGCTCGTTTCCAGATCGAAA
>JACZKE010000061.1 GCA_014860225.1 Desulfuromonadales bacterium | reverse complement strand
CACAGCTTTCCAAAACCAAATAGAACGACAGGACAGGTGATAGCGTGGAAACCTTAGCTCCCGAAAAAGAGATTATCGAGGTCATCAAGGAAAACGGCGGCGACTCGTTCAAGTACTGTTATCAGTGCGGGCTCTGCGATGCTGTTTGCCCCTGGAACCGGGTGCGGGATTTCAGTATGCGCAAACTCATCCGCCAGGCGACCTATGGTCTGACCGAAATCGACAAGGAAGAGATGTGGCGTTGCACGACCTGCAAAACCTGCGTCGATCGCTGCCCGAGGGGTGTGGACCAGATCACCGCCGGGGTCGCCTTGCGCAAGCTCGGCGCTGAATATGACGTTTATCCTGGTAATGTCGGGCCTGTCCAGGCGGTGGTCGCGAACCTGACTTCACAGGGCAACTCCCTGGGTGGGGAACGGGACAAACGGGCGGACTGGGCCAAGGGGTTACCGGTCAAGACCTATGCGGAGGGGATGGAAGTTCTCTATTTCACCGGTTGTTACTTAAGCTATGACCCGCGGATGAGAACCGTAGCGGCCGCCACGGCCGCTATTCTGAACAAGGCCGGCGTTGATTTCGGCATCCTCGGCTCCAGGGAAAGCTGCTGCGGTGAAAGTATCCGCAAAACCGGCAACGAAGATTTGTTCAAGCGCCTGGCCAAGGAGAACATCAAAGCCTTTATCGACAACGGCGTGAAGAAGGTTCTGGTTTCCTCGCCGCATTGCTATCACAGCTTCAAAAATGAATATCCCGAGTTCATGGTCAACTTCGAGGTGGTGTTCATCTCCCAGTATGTCAATGACCTGGTGAAGTCAGGCCGCCTCACCTTCAGCGGCGCGTATGCCAAAAAAGTCACCTATCACGATCCCTGCTACCTGGGTCGGCACAACGGCATCTACGATGCGCCGCGTGAGCTTCTCCAGCAGGTACCCGGGCTGGCGTTGAGCGAGATGGCCGATTCCCGCGAAAGCAGCCTCTGTTGCGGCGGCGGCGGTGGCCGGATCTGGATGGAGACTCCCAAGGAAGACCGCTTTTCCGATCTGCGCGTGCGACAGGCGGTTGCAACCGGCGCTGAAGTGCTGGCGACCTCCTGCCCTTATTGCATCACCAACTTTACCGACAGCAGCCTGGATCTGGATGAGGGTGACGCCCTGGAGATCAGGGACATCACCGAAATCATCCTGGCAGCGCTCTAGATAAAAGGAAGAACAGATGGATAACACTGCAGTCGCAAGGCTCCCCCTTGATACTTCCACGGACAGAAACCTGGGCGATGTTCTGGTTGTCGGTGGCGGCATCAGCGGTATCCAGGCCGCGCTTGACCTGGCAAACTCGGGCTTCCGGGTCTACCTGGTCGACAAATCGCCGGCCCTCGGCGGCAAGATGTCGCAGCTGGATAAAACCTTTCCCAGCAATGACTGCTCCATGTGCATCGAATCGCCCAAGTTTATTGAATGTGCGCGGAATCCGAATATCGAGATTATCACCTACACCGAGGTCGACCGCGTCGAGGGCGAGCCGGGCGATTTCAAGGTCACGCTGACCAAAAAGCCCCGCTACATTATCGAAGAAAAATGCACCGGTTGTAACATCTGCGTCGACTACTGTCCGGTCAAGATCCCCGATCCGTTCAATCAGAACCTGTCGCAGAACAAGTCGGTGCACATCTATTTTTCCCAGGCGGTGCCACTGGTCACCTACGTCGACGAGGCGACCTGCCTCTACCTTCAGGAGGGGAAATGCCAGATCTGCGTCGGCGTCTGCAAGACCAACGCGATCGATCTGCATCAGAAACCGGAACAGTTTGAACTGGAAGTCGGGGCGATTCTGCTCTCGCCCGGCTATGACACCTTTGATCCGAAACTCAGAAACGACTTTGGCTACGGGCTGATGGAAAACGTCGTCACCAGCCTCGATTTCGAACGGATCCTCTGTTCCACCGGCCCTTACGAAGGGGAAGTGCGGCGTCCCTCCGACCGCGCACACCCGAAAAAAATCGCCTGGATACAATGTGTCGGCTCCCGTCAAGTGATTCCCGGTGGCAACAGCTACTGTTCTGCGGTCTGCTGCACCTATACCCAAAAACAGGTGATTCTGGCCAAAGACCATGATAACGGCCTTGACGCCACCATCTTTCATAACGATATCCGCGCTTACGGCAAGGATTTTGAACGTTTCTACCAGCGCGCGGAAAAACTCGACGATGTGCGCTTCATCCGCAGCTACGTGACTGTCGGCCGGGAGATTCCCGAGAGCAAAAACGTCACGATCCGCTATGCCACGCTGGAGGATGGTGTCAAGGAAGAGGAATTCGACCTGGTGGTGCTGTCGGTCGGTCTGAATCCGCCCAAAGACGTGGAAAAACTGGCACAAACCTTTGGTATCGAACTTACTGAGCACGGCTTCTGCAAAACCAACCCGGTCAATCCGATTGAGACGACCCGCAAGGGGGTTTTCGTCAGCGGTGCCTTCCAGGGGCCGCTCGATATCCCGGAGGCAGTCGTCACCGCCAGCGGCGCCGACGCCCTGTGCGGCCAGTTGCTCGATTATCGGCGTGGCAAGTTGAGCCGGGAGAGGGTTTATCCGCCGGAGCGGGACACCTCTAAAGAGGAACTCAAGATCGGCGTGGTCGTCTGCCACTGTGGTGCCAATATCGGCCGGGTGGTTGATATCCCCGGGGTCGTGGCATACGCCAAGACCCTGCCCGGCGTTGTTTACGCCGGTGAGAACCTGTTTGCCTGCTCCACCGAGAACGCCCAGCAGATCGCCAATGCCATGCAGGAAAAAGGGCTGAACCGCATGGTATTGGCTGCCTGCACGCCGCGGACCCATGAGCCGCTGTTCCGGGACACCTGTCGCGAAGCCGGGATCAATCAATATTTCTTCGAAATGGCGAATATCCGCGAGCATTGCTCCTGGGTCCATTCGAAAGAGAAAGAGCACGCCACCCAGAAGGCCAAGGACATCGTGCGCATGTCCGTTGCCCGGGCCGCCCATCTGCAGCCGCTGCAGGAATTTGAGCTGCCGGTGAACAAAACAGCCCTGGTGATCGGCGGCGGCCTGGCCGGCATGACCAGCGCCCTGAGCATGGCCGAACAAGGCTTTGAAGTCTACCTGTTGGAGAAGGACTCCGACCTGGGCGGGATGGCCAGGCGCATCCACTCGACCCTTGAAGGGATGGACGTTCAGAAACATTTGAACGCTCTGATCCGCAAAGTTTACCAGCATCCTTCGCTGCGGGTCCTCACCGATTGCAGCATTACGGAGGTGTCCGGTTATGTCGGTGATTTTGTTACGACCGTCAAGGCTGAAGGACGGGTCAGGAAAATCGCCCACGGGATTGCCATTGTCGCCACCGGCGGCCAGGAACATCGTCCGACCGAATACCTTTACGGGGAGAACGAGCGGGTTCTGACCCAGTTGGAGCTCGAAGATGAAATGGCACGGCAGACAGAATTGGTGACCGGCACCCAGAGTCTGGTGATGATCCAGTGCGTCGGCTGCCGTCAGGCCGACAAGAACTACTGCAGCCGGGTCTGTTGCGGCCAGGCGGTCAAGAATGCCTTGAAGCTCAAAGCGTTGAATCCAAAGATGGATATCCACATCCTTTTCCGGGATATGCGCACCTATGGCTTCAAAGAAGACTATTACCGCGAGGCGGCGAACCAGGATATCAAGTTCATCCGCTTTGATCCGGAAAACAAGCCGGTGGTCGAAGCGGCGGGAGGCGCTCTGAGGGTGACGGTGCCCGATCCGGTGCTGGGACAGAAGCTTGAACTCGAAGCGGACCTGCTGATCCTGTCCGCTGCGGTCAACCCTTCCGAGAGTACCCAGGAAATTGCCCGCCTGTTCAAGTGTTCATTGAGCCCGGACGGTTTCTTCCAGGAAGCCCATGTGAAGTTGCGGCCGGTCGACTTTGCCGCCGATGGCGTGTTCCTGTGCGGTACTGCCCAGTATCCCAAGCATATCACCGAAGCGATCAGCCAGGCTTACGGGGCAGCGGGACGTGCCGTCTGTATTCTCTCCGGAGATTCGGTCACCGCCTCCGGAGCTGTCTGTGACGTCAACGAGCATGACTGTGTCTCCTGCGGGGCCTGTATCACCGCCTGTAACTACGGCGCCATCGCGTTTGTCGACACACCGCACGGCAGAAAAGCCAGAGTGAAGGAAGTTCTCTGTAAAGGGGATGGCCTGTGCAACGCCAAGTGTCCGACCGGAGCGATTTACCTGAAGCACTATACCGATGATGAGATCTTCGCCCAGATTGACCAGGCGATAATGGCCCATGAAGAGGTCGATTGACCCAGAAAGGAGAAAAGCATGTCTGCAGGATTTGAATTCAAGCCCAGCGTCATCGGTTTTTTATGCACGTGGTGAGCTTACGGGGCTGCTGATCTGTCTGGAGTTTCCAGGCAGCAATATAGTACTGAAACAAAGATCATCCGGGTCATGTGTACCGGCAGGGTTGACATCGCATTTGTCCTCCGGGCCTTCTCCAAGGGAGCGGATGGCGTATTTATCGGCGGTTGCTGGCTTGGCGAATGCCATTATGTGACTGAAGGCAACTACGATGCACTGTTCAACATGCATTTTACGAAAAAATTACTTGAGCAGGTCGGCCTGAATCCCGATCGTTTAAGGCTTGAATGGATCTCCGCCTCTGAAGGAACCCGCTACGCCGAAGTGATGAACGACTTCGGCAAGAAGCTCAAGAAGCTGGGTCCTCTGGGTAAAGGTGAAGGTATGGACAAGCGCACCTTGAAACTCAAGCTGGAAGCGGTCTCGAAGTTGATCCCCTATGCCAAGCTGGTGGAACGGGAGCGACTGCGGGTGCATTTCAAGACGGAGCAGGAGTATCTGGACTATTTCGCCAGCGACGACTTCAACCGTCTGTTCAAGGAATTGCTGGTCGACAAACTGGCCATCAGCCAGATCATGCTGCTGTTGGGGGAAAAAGCCCTTTCCGCCCGGGACATCGCCGCAGGCCTTTGCCTGGAAGCCTCTGAAGTCTCCCGGCACCTCAGCATGTCTTCACGGCTGGGCTTGATCCGCTTCGATGAGGCCTTGAAATGCTACGCTCTGGCATGATCCAGCGTTACTGTCAGGCTGTTTCATGCTGAGGTTACAGATGAAAACAGACCACCAAGAACAAGGATAAGGACGACGCCATGGACATCGGCAAAATCGATCAGATTATTGACAAGCATCAAAGCGAAGCCAGTTCGCTGATCCAGATATTGCTGGACATTCAGAATGAAAATAATTGGCTCCCCAAGGAAGCCTTGGCCAGAGTCAGTGAGAAATTGGCTGTTCCCATGAGTCGCATCCAGCATATCACCACATTTTACAAACACTTCAGCCTGAGTCCCAAGGGCAAACATGAGATTCACGTCTGCGTGGGGACCGCCTGCCACGTGCGTGGCGCTGAACGGATTCTCGACGTGGTCGAGGAAGTCACCGGCGTCAAGCCCGGCGAAACCGATCCGGATTTGAACTTCAGCGTGGAAACGGTCAGCTGCCTCGGTTGCTGCGCTCTGGGTCCGGTGATCGTCGTCGATGGTGAAATTCATGGGAACGTTCAGCAGGCGGGGACGGCTGAAGTCCTGATGGCATTGAAACGGGCCGAGACGGCTGAATTCCTGGACAAACTGGAACATGCCGAAACCGCTGAAGTCTTGAATATTTGTGCCTGTCAGTAAAGGAAGCTTATGCCAAGGATTAAATCGCCAGTCGAATTAGAAACGTTGCGCAAGGAAATTCTCTCCCGGAGGGATGCAGATAAACCCTGTATTACGCTTTGCTCCGGGAGTGCCTGCCATGCCACCGGCAGCGGCAACGTTGCGGCTGCGCTTGAACAGGAGATCGAAAAGCAGGGTGTTGCAGCCGACGTCACCTACAGAAGGACCGGCTGTCACGGCTTTTGTGAGCAAGGCCCCATTGTCGTTATTTATCCGCAGGGAATCTGTTACCTCAAGGTGCAGCCTGAAGACATCGCCGAGATAATTTCAGCAACGATCAAAGAGCAAAAGATTATCGAACGCCTGCTTTATGTCGATGTTAACACCGGCGAGAAAGCCACCACTGAAGAGGAAATCCCTTTCTATAAAAATCAGGAGCGGCTGGTCCTCGGCGCCAATCGAAAGATTGACCCGAAAAGTCTCGAAGATTACCTCGCCGTTGAAGGTTACCAGGCTCTGGTGAAAGCCCTCTTCGCAATGACGCCTGAACAGGTCGTCGGCGAAGTGAAGAACGCCAAACTGCGCGGACGAGGCGGTGCGGGCTTCCCATCGGGGGTCAAGTGGGATTTTGCCCGCAACGCCCCGGGTGACAAGAAGTATGTCGTGGTCAACTGCGATGAGGGTGATCCCGGGGCCTACATGGACCGCTCCGTAATGGAAGGCAATCCTTTTGCGGTCCTTGAGGGCCTGATGATCGGTGCCTACGCCATCGGAGCCGATGAAGGGTATATCTACGTTCGCCAGGAGTACCCGCTGGCAGTAGCCAACCTGGCGATCGCGATCAAAAAAGCCGAGGAATACGGCCTGCTCGGTCAGGATATCCTCGGTTCGGGGTTCGATTTTACGGTCAAGGTCCATCGTGGAGCCGGAGCCTTTATCTGTGGTGAGGAAACCTCGCTGCTCAATTCCCTGGAGGGCAAACCTGGCGAACCGAACGCAAGGCCACCATTCCCGGCCACCAGAGGACTCTGGGGAAAACCAACCAATATCAACAATGTCGAAACCTGGGCCAATATCCCTTTGATCATCAATAAGGGCGCTGATTTTTTCAGTGCGATCGGCACTGAGGGGAGCAAGGGCACCAAGATCTTTTCGCTGGTCGGCAAGGTGAACAACACCGGTCTCGTCGAAGTCCCCATGGGGGTTTCGATGCGAGATATCATCTTTAAAATCGGTGGCGGGGTGCCTGGCAACAAAAAGTTCAAGGCGGTCCAGACCGGCGGCCCTTCAGGTGGCTGTATCCCGGAAAGTCTTCTGGATATCAAGGTTGACTTTGACGAGTTGACCCAGGCTGGCGCAATGATGGGTTCCGGCGGCATGATCGTCATGGACGAGGATACTTGTCTGGTCGACATCGCCAGGTACTTCCTCGCATTCCTCAGTGACGAATCGTGTGGCAAATGTACTCCCTGCCGTGAAGGTATCCGGCAGATGAAAAAGATCCTGACCAATATGACCAGGGGTTTGGGGCAGGAAGGGGACATCGAGCTTTTGCAGGAACTGGCAGAGGCCACCAAGGGCTCTTCCATGTGTGCGCTTGGTAAAACCGCGCCCAACCCGGTACTTAGTACAATCAACCATTTCCGCGATGAGTATGAGGCGCACATCAGGGAAAGAAGGTGTCCGTCACTTTCCTGCAAGGAACTGATCGCCTTTATTATTGATCCGCAGAAATGCAAGGGTTGCGGAGCCTGCTTCAGAAAATGTCCGGCGGAAGCAATCACAGGCGGGAAAAAACGGATTCATGTTATCGAGCAGGAGAAGTGCACCAAGTGCGGAGGCTGCCTTGAGGCTTGCCCGGCAGCATTCGGCGCCGTGTATAAAATTTCCGGAGAGCCCGTCCCGGAGGCCATCCCTGAAGAATCTAGAAGTATAGGATGATATAATGAGTCAAATCCATTTGCAGGTTGATGGGAAAAATGTTGCTGCCGAAGAAGGCATGACCATTCTCGAAGCAGCACGAAGTGTGGGTGTCTCGATCCCGACCCTTTGTGACCATGAAAAATTGGCACCTTACGGAGCCTGCCGGATCTGTACGGTTGAGGCGGATGCCAATGGGCGGACAAATCTCGTTGCCGCCTGTCAACACCCGGTGGAGAAGGATCTGGTGGTCAGAACCAGGACCGAGAAGGTGGACAAGATTCGCAAGGTGCTGTTAGAGCAGATGATGGCTCACGCACCCGATTCTGAGCAAATATCGGAACTGGGCAAGATCTATGGAGCGGACCGGGATCGTTTTGAAAAAGAGGCGTCCTTCTGCATCCTCTGCGGTCTGTGTGTAAGATACTGTGCCGAGGTCAAACAGAAAAATGCCATCAGCTTTTTTGACCGGGGAGCCAAACGCGAGATCGCTTTCATTCCCGAGATTGCCGTCAGGGAATGCTGGGACTGCAAAGAGTGCTTTCCGCTTTGTCCGACTTCAGCG
>JACZKE010000060.1 GCA_014860225.1 Desulfuromonadales bacterium | reverse complement strand
TGTCGGACTATCCATGAGCCGGCTGCAAATCCGGCTGTTTGGCCCATATTTCAGCTCCTTTTTGGTCCATAGCTACGGCTATGAACCTGCAAACGAGCTAAAATCTGTTCTCAAACATCCAAACTTTCGCTTCGGCCCGTATAATCCGACAGGCTGCTAGTACGACAGTCCCTGAACTCCATCACCAACAAAAGGATTCATCCGTCGTTCCTGGCCGATCGTTGTGTCGGGCCCGTGACCGGGATGAACGATCGTTTCATCGGGCAAGCTGAGCAGGTGTTGCCGTACTCCTTCAACCAGAGTATCAAAATCACCTCCAGGCAGGTCAGTCCGGCCGATTGATCCGGCAAAGAGGACATCACCGACAAACACATGTCCATCACTTAACAAACAGATTCCTCCGGGCGAATGCCCCGGCACATGCAACACTTTGAAAGAATGCTCACCAACCTCGAAGCTGTCTCCCTGATCAAGCAGCCTGTCAGGCTCGGGTGAAGAAGCAACGGTCAAACCGTAAATCTCGGCGTGCTCCCGGGCATTCTGCAGCAAAGGCAGATCTGCGGCGTGCAACATCAATTCGGCCCCGGTTGCCTCAACCAGTTGCTGATTGGCACCGATATGATCGAAATGAGCATGTGTGTTGACGACCTTGCTGATCTTGAATCCCTCGCTCTTGGCTAGAGACAGGATCCGATCACCCTCCCCACCCGGGTCGATGACCATCGCATCGCGCGTTTTGCGGCAGGCAACCAGGAAACAATTTACCTGCAATGGCCCGACGCTGAGCGGATGTATTATAAGTCCATTATTCATCCTTATTATCCTGTCTCTCGATCCCGAAAAGATCGAGTTTCTTCCCTTGGAGCTGCTCGCCCAGGGTATTGCTGAAACGTGGTTGGGGGTGACCAGAGCGCCCTTTTTCAAGAGGCCGGGCTGAACGGGCCGGCTTTGCGGCAGTTTTATCAAGCTCAGGTTCAGCTGCCGGTTTTTCTGTTCCCCCCTTGAAGAAGTATCGATCGTAGAGTCGATGATACTGAGTCCAGGACGATTCTCTGTCCGGCTCACGATTAATATGTGTACGGACGCCGTTTATTTTGGAGTCCAGATCGTCAAGGAAGTTCAATATCACTGCTTCCATGGTTTTCGGCCGTTTCGGAGAACCATACTCATACTGGCCATGATGCGAAAGGAGCAGATGTTTAAGATGAATAGCCAGCTCCTGCGGAAAGCTTTGCAGAGTCCGCAATTTCTCTTCAACCAACTCGACACCTATCATGATATGACCCAACAGTTTGCCGGCATCCGTATATTCGAAAGAGCGCTGATAGCGCAGCTCTGCAACTTTACCGACATCGTGCAGCAGGGCACCGACAACCAGCAGATCCCGATTGAGGTCCGGGTAACGCTGACTGATATCATTGGCGAGTACAGCAACCGCCAATGAGTGCTCGAGCAGTCCGCCAAGGTAGACATGATGCATTGCTTTAGCAGCCGGGGCTCGCGTGTAACCGGCCATAAAAGCCTCATCAGCAAGAAAAGCCTTCATCAGGTTTCTGAGGTTGGGATCAATTAGCCCTTCGACAACGGTCTTAAGCTCACTAACCATCTCGGCCACCGGCCGCATGGACACCGGCAGGAAGTCTGAGAGCTCGACCGCAGATTCTTCAATCCTCTCCAGATCCTGGAGGATCAGTTGCATCTTGCCCATGTAAACACTGGCCTTGCCCGTAACCTGGACAAAATCGTCTTTATTGAATCGCAACGACAGCTCATCGACACGATCCCAGATGCGGCCTTCAACTTCGCCCGTGCAATCCATCAACTTCAGGGTCATGTACGGGCGGCCGTTTTTGGCCATGGCGATAATTTTATCCCTGACCAGAAACGGTGTCGCTATCAAATCACGTTCCTGGATATCCTTGACAAAGACTTTTTTCAAAAATGACTCCTGACTATTGCGGATTGAATGACCTGATCAGCCGCACGCAAGCCATCAAGCGCAGCACTCACAATGCCCCCGGCATAACCAGCTCCCTCGCCGGCTGGAAACAGTCCCGGGTGGCTGACAGACTCACCCAGTTCGTTGCGGGTAATTCTGAGCGGTGCCGAAGTGCGTGTCTCCACTCCGACAAGTACGGCTTCTGATGTCACAAACCCCTTCATTTTACGGTCAAAGTGCGGTAAAGCGTCAACCAAGCCATGGTACACGAAATCCGGCAGAACTTCACGCAGTTCTGTTTCAACTACCCCTGGGCGACAACTGGACGTCACTACCCCTTTGCCTTGACCGACAAAAGCCATCATATTTTGAGCCGGCGCCATAAAACCGGCACCGGCGGCAGCGAATGCCCGGCGCTCCCATTGCTGCTGGAAATACATGCCGCCGAGTGTTGTGTGATCCCAATCCTCGGGCCCGACGCTAACGACCAGAGCACTGTTGGAATATTTTCCTGTACGTGCCATCCGGCTCATACCGTTGACCACCACACCATCGGCTTCGGAAGCGGCATTGATTACTTCTCCACCTGGGCACATACAGAAAGAATAGATACCACGTCCCGTTTCACCGTCATTATGACGCAGGGAATAATCTGCGGCGGGCAGCTGGCGGGCGAATTCACCATATTGAATCCGGTTGATCAGCTCTGCAGGGTGCTCAACCCGTACACCGACAGCAAACCCCTTTGCATCAAGCTGGACGTTGTGGCGATCCAGCATAAGATAAGTATCGCGGGCACTGTGCCCTGGAGCCAGTATCAAAGAATCGCAGGACACACTGTCACGGTTATTGAAGACACCACCGACAATGCGTCCCTTGTAAATCTCAATATCCGTCAGACATGTCTCGAAACGCACATCGACGCCTAGTTTGATCAGATGTTGCCTGAAATTGACAACGACTTTACGTAACTGATCCGTGCCGACATGAGGGCGGGCCTCGATCAGAATGTCTGCAGGCGCTCCGCAGGCAACCAGCGTCTGAAGTACGACCGGTCTTTGCGGATGATTCAAGCGTGTCGTCAGCTTGCCATCGGAAAAGGTTCCGGCACCACCTTCACCGAACTGCACATTGCTGACAGCATTAAACTGCCCAAACGCCCAAAAATTCTCGACGTCTCTCACGCGTTGTCCCAGAGGCCGCCCACGCTCGACAAGAGTCACGCGCACCCCTGATTCAGCAAGCCGTTTGGCAGCAAAGAGGCCGGCTGGTCCCATGCCGACCACCAGGGCATGATGACCGGAAGAGACTCGGGGCAATATCAGCTCAGGGGCATCGGGCAACATTTCGAGCCGACCAGAGCCATGTTTTTGTAGAAGAGCCACTTCGTCGTGAAAAGTAAACTCAACTGCATAAACTTTACGTATCCGGCTCTTTTTGCGAGCATCGATAGAACGCCGGACAATCCTGAAGCCCCTTAACATTTCTGCTTCAACACCAAGTTGACGTGCAGCTTCAAGAGGCAGCATCTCTTCTTCTGTCAAGATATCGACAGTCAGATCACGCAGCAGCAATGCCATCACATTGTCCGATCATCACACGGCGGCATCATGCCAGCGGTAGCCAAATTTGGAAAGTCGTCCCACTGCCCTCTTCACTCTTGACATTGATGCGACCAGCGTAGGTCTTGACGATACGCAGCACCACGGAGAGTCCGAAGCCAGTGCCCCGTTCTTTGGTTGTAAAGAACGGGTCAAAGATTTCATTAAGGTGATCCTCAGGAATCCCTCCGCCAGTATCGGCAACGGTCACCAGAGCCTCTTTGTTATCGTGAGTCAGCGTCACAGAAAGGGTGCCACCTTGCTTCATTTCAAAAAGGGCATTGGAAAATAGGTTGGAAAAAACCTGGCCCAATTCATCGGCATCGGCCAGGATTGAAGGAGTCGACTTTAACAGGTGCTTCTGCAGAGTGACTCCTTGTGCCTGCATTTGTTCAAGAAACGGCTGTAAATTTTTTTCTATAACATCGTCAATATGGATGGTACGTAATTGGAATGGAGAACGTTTACTGGTTGATAGGAGCTTGACCAATATGGCATCGATACGCTCCACTTCAGTGATGATTTTTTCCGAGTAGGACTTCATTTCTGGCTCATTTTCCAAACCGGCTCGTATGACTTGAGCAAACAAACTGATTGAATTTAGTGGATTGCGAATTTCATGAACCATCCCCGCAGAAAGGTGCCCAAGCGCTGCCAGTTTTTCCGTAAGCAGAATTTCATGATGAGCGCGCTCAAGCTCTTTCGTTTTGAGTTCGACGCGTTCTTCCAGTTCACGGTTCCACCTTTCGATCTCATCCAGCAACCGCTCCTGCTCTTGAACAAGTTCCTTGTTGCGAAGTTCAATGGAACGAATACGAAGGACATTCTCAATGCGCTCGACCAGTTTAGCGTTAATGAAGGGTTTAAGGATGTAATCTGCAGCCCCGGCTTTCATCAATTCAACCGCGACCTCCTCGCTTCCCTTGCCGGTAAACATGATCACATAGGTCTCAGGAAAGCGCTCACGAATCTCTTTAAGCGCCTCCAAGCCGTTGACTTTAGGCATCATGTAGTCGAGTAGAACCAGAGCGGGCTGTTCGCTTTCAATCAAGTTATAACTGTCGAAAGCATTATCAACAATGGATACATCGAACCCCCTGCTGCTCAGCACCATGGAGGTGAGTTCAAGGATCATGCGTTCGTCATCGACAATCAAGATTTTTTCGCGCATAGACATTAGTTCTTTCTTTGCCCTCTGAATCCGTGAGTAAATGACGGTTTAAATATTCACAATTAAATTGCTTGGAGCCTGTCGGCCCTATAGTCCAAAAGACTCCTTGGCCAGATAGAATACTCTTCAGACAACACTTTGACAAGACCCAGACAGACAACAGATCAAGACAGACCAGGGAGCCTGGCAACAATAAAAAAGGCAGCGGGATCGCTGCCTTTATAAACATGAATTGGATTTATTCCTGGATGCGTATCGTCAGTACCGGAATCGGGGATTTTCGAACCACTTTTTCTGCAGTGCTGCCAAACAGGACATGGTCGAGACCGGTGCGACCATGGGTGCCCAACACGATAATATCAGCATTGGATTCGACAGCCTTCTTGATAATTTCATCATATGGGATGCCGGGGATGACGAAAGATTCGAAGTTGTCAAAATCATGCAAATGAGTTCGGCAAAACTTTTCCATCAATTTTTCAGCACCCTGCTCTATCTCTTCTTCCAGTTTATCAAATGAGATATGCGGCACATAAAAACCACGCAGATCAACGGGCTCATTGATGATATGGACAATAATCAACTTGCTCTCAAACTTACGAGCCAAGGTAAGTGCAGATTGAAAAGCAAAGTCAGAACCTTCTGAAAAATCGGTAGCGAATAGAATGGTTTTGAAATTCATGTCTCCTCCTTTGAACCTCATGAAAGCTGAGAAACTGTTCCACCATTAAAAATCTTTTTCATTACCGAGCGAAGCTCTTCAAGCCTTACGGGCTTGTGAAGATATTCGTAAGCGCCCAGGTTCATTGCCTCGAGATACGACTCGACTCCACCATAGGCCGTTATCATTATGACATTGATGCTCGGGAATTTACGGCTGAGTTCACGCAGAAAAGTCAATCCATTCATATCCGGCATATTGATGTCGCTGATAACCAGATTAACCTTTTTCTGGCCGAGGTAATCAAGTGCCTCATTTCCGTTTGCAGCACTCCCTACCTCGAACCCCTCCTGGGTCAATAACTTGCTCAGCCCGATCCGGGTATTCTCTTCATCATCGACAATCAGTATGCTTTTTATTGCTTCACCCAAGGTGCCCTCTGAGTTTGATAGATTTTAGCTAGTTTAACATGGAGACCTTCTCTGTCAAGCAGAGCCCATGTGAATTCAGCAAATAAACATCCTGTAAAAACAGGAGGTTAAGAATGTTAAATGGAAACAAATCAGTCGTCACTGCCAGTATTTACATCTTGCCAGGCCTCGATGAAAAGACGGATCAGAAAGGGGAACAAATGTGCATGCTCTGCACCACATTCAAGAACATCTTTATGCGATACAGCAACAGGGCTCAAACCGGCGGCGTAATTGGCAACGAAGGCAACAGCAGCGACCTGCATACCAAGATACCGGGCCATAATAGCCTCAGGAATAGTCGACATGGAAACCACATCGATGCCCGCTGCCTCAAGAAAACGTATTTCTGCCGGAGTCTCATAGGAAGGGCCGGGCATGGCTGCCAGAACACCACGATGCAATGTCAGGTTGTCCGGGCCACGCAGTTCCAGGACATCATAAACCTTCTGCTGATACATCCCGACCAAGTCGATGAAAGTGTTGCCGGAAAGGCCACGTAAAGGGTTGTCGCCAAGCAGATTCAGGTGGTCCTTAACCAGCATAAAATCACCGGGTCGATATTTTCTATTGATCCCTCCCGTAGCACAGGTCAGCAAAACCCGCGAACAACCCAATGCGGAGGCCAGGCGTATCGGGAAAGCAGCCTGAAAAGCACTAAGCCCTTGATAACAATGAAAACGCCCGGAGAAAAAAAGAATCTTGCAGGAGGCGTATTGAACCGCAACCAGTTGACCACAGTGGCCGTCAATCTGGCCATCAGGAAAACAGGGCCAGTCACTATACTCGAAAATACCAAGTTTATTACCCAGTTGAGCGGCCTCATTCCAACCGGAACCAAGCACGACAGCCAGATCAAAATTCTCGATCTGAGTCCGTACGCGGATTGCTTTGACGAGTTGGTCGCCGGAATCGCCAGGTTTAAAGGCCCAGGATGTTTCGGACACGGTCTTGCAGTTCACGTGGTTTAAAGGATTTGTTGATAAAATCATCAGCGCCAATAAGGCGCACTGCTGATGCGGTTTCTTCGCCACGCTCAACACCGCTCATGGCCAGAACTTTGACCTGGTCGAGTTGAGGAGAGGCTTGCAGCGCCTTGAGAATTTCTTTGCCGTTTTTCCCGGGAATGTTTAAGTCGAGCAAGACCAGTTGCGGCACCAGGACCGTGATCTGCTGCCAGGCGTCATCGCCATCAGCCGCCATAACCATCTCTATTGGCAGTTCTTTGAGAATATCCTTGATCATTTCACGAAAAAATCGCGCATCATCCACGACCAGAACGACAGGTTGTCCAGACAACCGATATTCCGGTGGCACGTTTTTTTCTTCAGCCATTGAGACCTCAAAAACATGCTTGCATCCAGGGCATTTGACCTTGGCCACATGTGATTTACTTGCAGACGGGTCAATACGGTAGCGCGATTGGCATGCAGGACAGATAATCACCATAACAGTGCTTAATCTCCGCTAGCTGGTTGCAGCTGAAAAGTCTCAAGATCACCAGGTTCCAGTTCCTGGCTATCCAACCAGAAACGCGCCATGCCCGGCCCTGACAGTTCAACCTTGGCCGTGCTCTTGATTTCCCAGGTCAGATCCAGTCCATCATATAATTTGTAACGATTAGGCTCACGATCATCAAGGTAGATTATAAGCGAGCCCTCCGACAAAGCAAGCATGCGCAAAGACGACCCATCAGGAGAGACTGGCGGCAGCGAATTATCCTCTGAAGACGCCATTTCGGCAACGGCAGATATCGATTCTGCGCCTGGAACAGGAACGATCTCATCCTGTTGCGTTTTATCAACTTCCCCTGTTGCTTCTCTCGGTGCTTCGACTGATCCCTGCACAGAAGACTCCCTCCCAGGGACGACCTGATTCGGCGTCACCTCGGCAGGGTCCTCAGCCTGGAACATGGGCAGGAGAAAATATACCGCAGCGGCGACGAACAGAACGACGAGAATCCCAAACAGAAAGACTCTCCAACCCGCTCCTGTAGAAGATTTACCGAATCGCTCGCTTTGATGTTTGAAAACGCTGACAGACTTTACTGACTGTGGCCCATCATTTGGTCGGATTTCTTCAAGTTGCCTGAGCAGCGGCGCACTGTCGACGCCAAGATAGTTCGCGTAGACCTTAATAAACCCGGTTACATAGACTTGTCCTGGAAGGTCAGAGAATTGGTTATTTTCAATACTTTCCAGGGAGGTAATACGAATACGCGTATGCTGAGCAGCATCCTGGAGAGAGTAACCCAGCTTCTCGCGTTGGTCTTTAAGGAGGGTGCCGATGTCTTTGTCAGTGTTTTCTGTCATTTGTCTAATATTTTCAAATAATTTCTTGCCAAACGGGCAGTTTCACTTTGCGGAGCAAGGCGGATGACTTCCATAAAAGATTGTTCCGCTTTCTCTGTGTCTTTCATCTTCATGTAAACCAGCCCCTGCCAATAATAGCCATTGGGGAACCCGGGGGCCAACTCGACGGTGCGAGAAAACATGCCGAGAGCTTCGGCAGGACGATCCAGGTTGAAATAGAGCTCTCCCAGGTGGAACGGAGCCAGGTAATAACGTGGATTAAGCTCAATTGCTTTCCGGTAAGCAAATTCGGCTGCCGGATAATCCTGCTTCTGGTAATTGGCCAGGCCGATTCCTGTCCACGCCAACTCCGACCGATCAAAAAGGAGGTTGTCTGCAGCGGTCCGGAATGCTTCGATAGCTTCATCGTAACGTTCCATGGACAAATATAGTGCGGCAAGGTTGTTGTAATACTTAGGGTCGTGTTTACTTAACTCAAGGGCATTTTTATAATGCTCTTCTGCCAGCGCATACGCCCGCTTCGACCAATAGGCTTGCGCCAAACCCGCCTGGATTTCCGGATCGCGGGAATCATACTTTTCAGCTTTCAGGAACTCCTTGAGAGCGTCAGTCGGGTTTTGTTCTGAGAGCGCTGCAAACCCGAGAGAGTAATGATACTCTGCGTTTTTTTTATCAGGCTTGGCCTCTTCGAAAGGCACACAAGCAGTAAGGGCAATGATCAGAAAGGTTAAACCTGACAAATAGAATCGGTGCTGCATCATAAAAAAACCTTTATGGAATCCGTTTAAAGGGAGGCCAGAATACGGCCGACAGTTTCACATAACTGCAGCTGGCGACTCCTCATCTCTTCAGCTGACTGTGCCGATTTGCGTGCTCGCAGACCAGGACGTTTGGCTCGCATTGCTTCAACCGCTGCCAGCAGGTCATCAACGTTGTCTGCCGTTTCCGTCTTTAACTCACTTTCAGAGGTTGCCTTCTCGGGCTCAGCGACGGTTGCCGCTCCCTCATCAATGACCTGGCTGCTCGCTGCGCTTGCAACAGTCTCTTTGTTCTCCTCCTGAGCAGTAGAATAAGTTCTATTCGTATCCAGCTTGGCAGCAGTTTCATCTTCTGCTCTTTTTGCCATAGCCGCTACAGGCATAAGTTTTTTCTCACCTGGTAAACCTGTCTTGATTGGCAGAGACGCCCAAAGCAGCTCCTGCTCTGCAATATCAAGGAGATGGATATCCTGATCCGTCATGAGAAAGCCCATAGATTCGACGAAATTCAGACCCTTATCCAACATTTCGGCTGATTTCTTCTCTGGAACAATCCGTGGCTCACTGAAGTAGAAAGCCAGCACCTCGCTTTTGTGCAGGTGAAAGACTGCGACAGTGCCAATGCCACCTTCAATCTGATATTGGCAAAGGGTTGCGTTGGCTTGTTGAGCAGCGACTCCCGGAAGAGCTAACTGTATCTCACGCATGGATCGAAAAAGCTGCACAATATTACAGGCGGGTATATCGATGGCATTGATCGTTTTATCCCAATGGAACATTTAGACCTCCTGCCTTCTTTATAAACCTTCGAATGCGGTAAGGGCCTGAAAACGACGGAAACGATCTTCCACCTCTGCCCAATCTAATTGCCGCAACCTGTTGAGGCTAAAGTCTTCAACCGTAAATGAAGCCATGACGCTGCCAAAAACTGTTGCTTTGCGGATTGTTTGATCAGTCAGATTGTTGATCGCCGCCAGATAACCCATGAAACCACCGGCAAAGGTATCACCGGCCCCGGTAGGATCGAAAACTTCCTCCAGTGGATAAGCGGGAGCAAAAAAGATCGAGTGCTCAGTAAACACAAGCACGCCGTATTCTCCGCGTTTCACAACCAGGGTTTTCGGACCCATAGCCAGCACAGCACGTGACGCCTTAACCAGGTTGACCTCGTCAGCCAGTTGTCGGACCTCGGCTTCATTGATCACCAGAATATCGACATGCCCCAAGGTGCGAATCAATGCATCACGCTTACTGTCGATCCAGAAATTCATCGTATCACAAGCAATCAGCTTTGGTTTTTCTACTTGCTGGAGAACTTCAAGCTGCAGCTCAGGATCTATATTCGCCAGGAAAACATATTCCGCTTGACGGTAGGCTTCCGGAAGTACCGGATGAAAAGTCTCGAATACGTTTAGATGTGTTTCCAGGGTATGGGCCTCGTTCAGGTCATAGCCATAGCGGCCCTTCCAGCGAAAAGTCTGTCCCGGGCGGGTCTGCAAACCGGCGAGGTCAACCCCGCGGGAACTGAGAAATTGCCGCGGTTCTTCAGGAAAATCCTCACCAACAACAGCAACGAGTTGCACACCGGTAAAAAAGCTGGCAGACGTTGAGAAATAGGTCGCAGACCCACCGAGAACATCATCGCCACGCCCAAAAGGCGTTTCGACACTGTCGAAAGCAACCGACCCTATAACCAGTATATCCATGCTGATCCTTAATTTATCAATTCATTCAGAATGACAAGACACATTATTTAAGCAAATCTGTCAACTTTTAGCAATGCTGCTAAAGTCATCATTCGAGATATTTGCCAAGTATCGCGTCAAGATCCTTACGCGTCTTTTCAGGAATCAGTGAACGATCTGTCATAATGGCGAATTTCAAAGATTCTCCACACTCACATCGGGGTGTACTAGAGAGTGCTCGTACTGCCTGAACGATAATGTTGCGAGCCATTGCAACGTTCTGGTTGATAATAGCCAGGATCGCCTCCACCGTAACATCATCATGACTGTCATGCCAGCAATCGTAATCAGTCGCCAATGCCACAGTGCCGTAGCAGATTTCCGCTTCACGGGCCAGGCGCGCCTCCGGGATATTGGTCATACCGATGATATCAACACCCCAATTACGATAAATCATCGATTCGGCGCGCGTAGAGAAATTCGGGCCTTCAATGCAGAGATAGGTTCCTCCCTTATGGACAGTCGCCCCAGCGCGTTGACCGGCATCACAAAGAACACTGCTGAGTTCCGGGCACACAGGATCAGCAAACTGGATATGACCGGTCACGCCTTGGCCAAAAAAGGTTGAGGCGCGCTTTCCGTGAGTCCGGTCAAAAAATTGGTCAGGAATAACGATGTGCCCGGGGACAATCTCCTCTTTCATGCTTCCTACGGCAGAAACGGAAATAATCCGTCGCACTCCGAGTTTTTTCATGCCATAGATATTGGCGCGATAAGGAACTTCAGAAGGCAGCAAGCGATGCCCACGCCCATGCCGCGGCAGGAATACCATCTTGACATCTTCAAGTATCCCGGTGATATAGACGTCACTGGGGTCGCCAAACGGTGTATCGAGGCTGACCTCTTCAATGTCCGTAAGTCCCTCAATTTCGTACAGACCACTACCGCCAATCACGCCAATCGTCATCTGTTCCAAGAGTCTATCCTCCATAAATGATTAAAGCTGTAAGCGACTGAAACCTGACCGATGAAGTTACAGGGCCTTATTTATTTGCCTTGCAGGCTTGATTCTTTACCGCTGCCCAACAACTTGTTTTCCAACTTCTCTTTCAACTGGCCGCAGGCAGCGGAGATATCCAGCCCTTTTCCTGCCCTGCGGATTGCAACAATCTGTCTATCCAACAGGTAAGTTTGAAAAGCACGAATAGCATTTTCATCCGGAGTTTGAAAAGCAGAACCTGCATGCTCATTGAAGGGGATCAGGTTGACCTTGGCCTTGATTCCATGAAGCAGTTTAACCAGACGTTTAGCATCGGCCTGGCTGTCGTTGACACCCCTGATGAGGATATACTCGAAGGTAATCCTCTGGCTTGGGGCCAGGGGGAATTGCCGACATGCCTGCATCAGTTCTGACAACGGATAGCGGCGATTGACCGGCATCAGCTCATCACGCACTTCGTCAGTTGTCGCATTGAGAGAAATAGCCAGATTAACTTTGATGCGCTGACCGAGTTCAAGCATCTCGGGAACCAACCCCGAGGTAGAAAGTGTCACTCTGCGTGGACCATAATCGAAGCCTTTTGAGGCGTAAAGGATCTTCAGGGCACTTACGACATTCTCAAGGTTGTGCAAAGGTTCCCCCATTCCCATCAAAACGATATTGTCTACGGAGTAGTCCTTGCGTACTGCACAGACCTGATTGACAATCTCACTAGCTGTCAGGTTGCGCTCCAAACCGAATGTTCCCGTGAGACAAAAGGAGCACTGCATGGCACAGCCTACCTGAGTGGAGATGCATAAAGTATTGCGTCCGCCTTCCATGGGAATGAGTACGGTTTCCACGCTCCTTTTGTCGCAAAGACGAAAGAGGAACTTGCGCGTCCCGTCCGAACTGATTTCGATCGTCTCAGGCGTAAAGAAGGATATAATCGCGCGTTGGCTTATTTCTTCTCGAAAAGATTTGGCCAGATCTGTCATTTCAGAAAAATCGGTGACACCGCGCAGATAAATCCAGCGCAGAATCTGATCAGCCCGGAATTTTTCCTTGCCCATCCCTTCGAGAAAATCGACCAGGGCATCAGGGCTCAGGTTCTTCAGGTCAACAAGTTGGTCGGTTTGATTCATCACGTTCAAATAGAATGCCTGTCCTTAAAAGTTAAAGGCCCTTCGAATTGTAGCGAAGGGCCTTCAATGACTCAAGAATTTCCTTGTGGAAATTTTATTAAAGCAGTTCAAGCCCTGAGAAAAAGAAAGGAATTTCGAAAGCAGCCGTTTCAGGGGCATCTGAACCGTGAGTAGCATTCTCACCGATACTGGCGCCGAACTCCTTGCGCATCGTCCCCTCTGCAGCCTCGGCAGGATTGGTAGCACCCATCAGGTCGCGCCATTTGGCTATTGCCCCCTCAGCTTCCAGGACCATGACAATACAAGGGCCGCTGCTCATAAAGTCAGTTAATTCACCAAAAAAAGGACGTTCCCTGTGAACATAGTAAAAACCTTCGGCCTCGACTTTGCTCATATACAATTTCTTGATGCCAACCACACTGAAACCTTCAGCATAGATGCGGGCCAGAATCTTGCCGGCATTCCCGGCAGCGAAAGCATCGGGCTTGATAATCGCGAATGTGCGTTCCATGATATTCTCCAATTGTTTTTTTGTAGTTTCAATAAGACTCGCGCTTTTAACATTAGAGCTCATAAAAGTCAAGACGTTCACAAACCCAGGTTCACCAATCACGACCAAGTCAAACTCGGGTATGTCTCCTGAATTGCAAGCCCGATTTGTCAGACTTATCATCAGGACGTCCATCAGAGCTTAAGATCAGAGTCTTTTAGCAACGCCAGTCCCGAGATTTTCCTTATCCAATGGTATCTTTTATTCGTGAAAACATGTATTGTAGTCATGTACGTAAATCTTGACCCTCTCTCAAGCCACCTTTTTTCAATCCGTACAGAGATGACCACGGTACGAAGTGACACGATGGTCATGCCAGGTTTACTAAATATGTCAATTGTCACGCGTGCCCATGATTTCCAGCGATCTTTCCTGTTTTATCGGGCATAGTTTGGCAAGCATCAAGTAAGGGAGTACCACTCATGCAAAGTACCACACTTTCGGCCGGCGATCCGATCGAAGCCCGCTGTACCAAGTGCCGCAAAAACACCAACCACATCGTTGTTGCCATGACAGAGGCAGGACCGGCCAAGGTCCAATGTAATACCTGCAGTGGTCAACATAAGTATCGGCCACCCACAGCTCCTAAAAAGCCCGGAGTCCGGCGAACTGTTGATCCGAAAATTGCCGAGAAAAAAGAATGGGAAGAGTTGCTGCCCGCCATGAACGGCAAACAGAAGACAGACTATTCTATGACAACAGCCTTTAAAGTCGGTTCGCTGATGAATCATCCCGTTTTCGGAATCGGCCTCGTGCAGAGTCTGGGCGGACCACGAAAGGTCAGTGTACTCTTTGAGGACGGCAAGAAAACGATGCGCTGCAAATAAACCCGCATGCCAAAGTCTGCTATAACCGGTCGCACCTTTTGCCGGGGATGATGAGACACGGGATATACCAGTGACAACCCACTTGAAAGAGATAAAAATGGTAATTTGCGAACTGTGTGAAGAGCAATCAAAGAAAACACGCAATGGCAAGCCCCATGAATACTTAACCAAAGTAGACGAGCAACGAATTTTCAAAGGGAAGAAACCCAGAGGCTTCGAAGAGCAAGATTACCAGTGCCTGACATGCAACTCAAAATTTACCCAGAGCACTGACAGAAACGATCTGACATGGACACTATGGCAAGGATAATTGCACTGGTTTTCAGATCTGGCTGGATACATTAAATATAGGGCAGGCACCTTACCCACAGGATAGCCTGCCTTTTTATTTAGTTTCCGGATCGAAAACTGTGCTTGTGTTCTCCAGAGTTTCCGGGTGGACACCATTTAGTAATCTCTCCGAATTGGCCTTACTGGTGACTGGCTCTGGAATTTGTCAACCAAATTTCAAAGCGATCTCTTGGTCCCTTGGATAAAATCCGACAGAAGGTCTTCTGATCATAAAGATACAAACAGTGCCTGATAGAGGTATAGGGACTGAAGGCGCTTTCAGGGTTTTCCACCATGAATTCATCGCGATATTCTCTGATCGTTTTGAAGTTCCCGATCAAGCTTTTGTGCAGATCCGACCTTTTAAAGTCATTATCCTGTTTCAGGATATCCTGGACAAAGTTATCAACCTTGTAATCTTCAAACTCGAAATCTTTAAAGAAATGGCCTGCTACCCGCAGGAAATTGAAAGCATTGACAGTTTTGCCGTTGGCCGCCGTCGACGTACCACAGTTCACTTCACCATCATCTGCCAGCGACTCGTTGATTGAATCTACCGTTGCCTGCTGCATTAACTCCACGGTAGCGTTGCGGATTTCCTTGAATTCCCGATCGGCCAACTCAAACAGAGCAGAGAGGACGTTGATCCTGCGTTTGAGGTCATTGGGAATCGATTTTTTGTATTTTATCTTATGGTCCAGCACACTCCAGGCATCCTGAATCAAAGACCTGATCTGTACTTCGAAGGGATAACCGATAAAGCTCTGGCATTCAGGTAATGCGGCCATCGCACCGTCGGAGGCCAGATCCATGTGCAGCCCTTTGTAGCCGAACAAATCCTCTGTACTTTCAATTGCAGCGATTTTGTCGGTGACATCGATAATCTTGAAATGACTCTTCAACACCTCGGACACCACAGCGATCTGGTCTTCATAGAGGCAGACAATACGGATGCCGATCAGATCTGAAAGGAAGTCTTTGATCTCGTAGACCTGTTCATCGACTTCAAGTTTATTCTGGTATTTCCGGTGGAATTTTTTGATGCACTCCTCTTTGTCCTTGACCCGCCCCTCAACTTTAGTCACCTCGCCGACATCGGACTGTTTTATCAATGAGTTGATGGCACGGATATAATCACTTTTGGCCTCTTCAAACAGGGGCCTGTTGCTATCATAATATTTCCTGAAAATGCGTTTTTCGAGTTCGAAATCCAGAGAGGCCAATGGCGACTCCTTCCATAATGAAAATGGGTAAAAATGTTTATATGTCGTAATTATTAGACTGCAGAAGAACCGGAAGCAAGGTTACCGATGTTCGGAGGACCTCCCCTGGCCAGTTTGATGAAACGTCAATTATGTATGGTGGGAGTCTAGCGAATAAACGAAGGGGATACTTTGCCCGTTAATTCTCAGTTGGGGACTCTTGGGTGGGCTCCACTGTGGGCCCTTGAGAGTTATTCTCATCTTCTGCAATTTTAGCTTTTTTCTTTTCTTCTTTTTTGGCTTTTTTGGCGAGTTCTTTCTGGCGCTTTTCGTAACCGTAATTGGGTTTTCTGGCCATCATGTTATCCTTTGAAGTTGAGGCTTCGCTTATCTTCAGGCATAAAAACAGCTACCGAATTTAGCGGACAGACTACAGTTAGAAAAAAGAGCCCCACGAGAATCCGCGGGGCTCTTTTGCGAATGTATGCGAATTTTAGTTAAATCTTGCGCACATTAGACGACTGAGGGCCTTTCTGACCCTGGGTGACGTCAAAACTCACGCGGTCTCCCTCTGCGAGAGACTTAAAGCCGTCTCCTTGTACTTCGGAAAAATGAACAAAAACATCAGGTCCATTGTCCTGCTCGATAAAACCAAATCCCTTTGCATCATTAAACCACTTCACTGTACCTTCAGCCATTTTTTTCTCCATGTTCCCTTTAGGAACTTTTTGGTGTGCAAATCCTGGTCGCCCAAAATAAAAAACACACAGCCCTTGTGGGTCTGCGTGTTTTGATCCATGTTGACACTTTGTCAAACTGAAGAGCGGCAAAAACTTACACAAACTTTCTTAAGTAAAAAGATCATAACATGACCCGTCTTTGGAAAGCAAGGTTTAAATACATACTAAAAACGGTATTTCAGCAGAAACCCAAAATGTATCAACATGCCTCAAAACTTTACTCCTGGTTGTTTAAGCGAACCGGATCTTTGAAATTACCAATAAACATGTTCTGTACTACCAGTGTCAAGGCAACAGCACCTTGCATATCCTGAGACAGTTAAGGACGGCAAAGTGCCGTCCTTAACTGTTTGCTCAATTAATTAGTACTGTTACTTGATACGGGCTCAAACAGTCTATTGACCAGCTGAAGAAACTGCCGCAGGCTTGGATGTCCGCCCTGGGAAGCGCCGATTGCCACGAGAGCTTTTTGACCGATCAGAGGCTGGTTTTCCTGCCGACGCGTTCGCGTAATCACGTTTTCCTGTCGACTGGCAACCACGGCTGTTGCGATGGGTTTTTCCAGGGGACGGGGTTAACGATGCGGCGGTATCCGTAGGAAGCGCAAACCCCTCAAGTGCACGGCGCTCAATGGGGCGACCGAGGGTCCGTTCAATAGCCCGTTCCATCGCTCTGTCAGCGATAGTCACAAGGGTAAAAGCGTCACCGCTGCGGGTGGCACGACCGGTCCGGCCGATGCGGTGGATGTACGCTTCAGCAGTATTGGGCATGTCAAAGTTGATAACATGGGAGACCTGGCTGACGTCGATACCGCGAGCTGCAATATCGGTAGCAACCAGGATCTGGTGACTACCGTCACGGAAACCGTCCAGTGCTGCCTGGCGACGGTTCTGTGACAGGTTGCCCTGCAGTGAGGCGGCTTTGTAGCCATCCTTCACAAGCTTCTCGCCCAGACGCTTGGCACGATGTTTGGTGCGGGTGAAAACCAGCACCGAACCGGTGTCGGTATGCTCCAGGAGAGCGAGCAGCAAATCGGTCTTGCGGGCTTCGTCGACCGGATAGAGAGCATGGCTGACCGTGACCGCTGGAGCCACAAGATCGATCTGCACCGTCTCCGGGTCTCGCAGCACCTCTTTAGCCAGACTGCGAATCTCTTGAGGCATGGTGGCCGAGAAAAGCAGGGTTTGACGTTGCGCCGGCAAGTGCTTGAGCAGACGTCGGATATCTGGCAGGAAGCCCATATCAAACATCTGGTCGGCTTCATCGAGCACCAGCACCTCAACATGGCTGAGATCAATGGTTCTCTGTTTAATATGATCGAGCAGTCGTCCGGGACAGGCGACGACAATTTCGACACCCTGCCTGAGACGGGCGATCTGCGGATTGATGCTGACCCCGCCGTAAATGGTGACGCAGCGCAGGCCTGTTGCCTGCCCCAGGCTGCCGATTGCAGCATGGATCTGTTCGGCCAACTCGCGAGTCGGGGCAACGACCAGGGCGCGGACATGTCCGCGACTGCCGTTCATCAGGCGATGCAAGATAGGCAGGGCGAACGCAGCGGTTTTGCCGGTACCAGTCTGTGCCAAGCCCATGACGTCGCGACCCACAAGGACCGTCGGGATCGCCTGGGCCTGAATCGGGGTCGGTGTAACGTAGCCAGCCGCCATAACACCGGTAGTGACCTTGGGGTGAAAATTAAAATCAGTGAACTGCATAAACTCCTTTATTTCGAACTCGTCTTGAATGAGGTGGGCCGTGTTAGGCAAGCGGGACATCGTCGACGGGCTCAGTGCGCTTAATCCAGCGCATAAAAAACGCCCCGAAACAGTCCGGGGCGTTACGATATCTTCGTGATGATCCTAGAACAGCTTAAAGTTGTCTGGTGAACAAGTCTAACCTTTACTGACAACATCGCAATAATAGCCGCGTTCCCTGTTTAATGTCAAGCAGAAGCAGTAACAGGCATGACAAAGTCTTCTTGATGACCGTGCAGTGGCGCCATAACCTGCCCTGACAAGCCTCTGGGGTATTCCTAAAATCAGTAGCGAGCGTCAGCGTACTCTACCCAGCCGCCAGCCTCTACAAGTGCTTTATCAAAGAGGCTGATATCAAAGTTGAAAGACTCTTCTCGACCATTGCTGCGAGCAATGAGCTGTTGCTCCTGAAGCTTCACCTGGAGGTCCATATCACTTTTCGCCTCTTTTTCAAAAGCTATCAGAGCATCAATGTCTGCTTTGGGTAGTTCAATGGCCAGCATGCCGCAGTTGAACATGTTTTGACGGAAAATCCGTGCATAACTCTCTGCGATAACGGTGTGAATATCATTGACTTCGAAAACCCACGGAGCATGTTCGCGTGAAGAGCCGCAACCGAAGTTCTCGCGAGTGATAATCACGCGGGCTTTTTTAAGCTTTTCTCCCTTGGCATCAAAGCCTTCAAGCTTGAGATCCTCAAGGCAATAAGGCTTGAGCGCCTCCTTAGTGACCTCAGTGAGGTACTTGGCCGGTATAATTTCATCGGTATTGATATCGGAACGGTCGAGAACGATTGCCGGACCGCCAAATATTTTTTTCATAAAAAGGACTCCTTAACGATTCATTCGCCACATGGACAAAGGCGCCAGTTAGTATTCATCAGGTAACTCAGGACAACATAGGCACAGTTTTCGATCTGGAAACAAGCAGCTTTTCGCAAGGTCAAGGAAATCATGGATTTGAGCGGAGGCGTAGTCCTTTACGCCGTACAATCAAATCCGCCGATTGACGCAGAGATTGCGGAAAAGGGCCGTTTCCAGACGAAAACTATTTCAACTCACGCGCATCGGTGATGCATCCGGTGATCGCGGTGGCCGCTGCCGTTGCCGGGCTCATCAGGTGAACCATGCCACCCTTACCCATCCGGCCATTGAAGTTACGGTTGCTGGTCGAAGCACAAGCCTCGCCTTCAGCCAACACTCCATTACTCATACCGAGACAGGCGCCACAAGTCGGGTTGGTAACACAGAAACCGGCTTCCATAAATATCTGGATGAGCCCTTCTGCAAGCGCCTCCTGAAAGATCTTCGGCGTAGCCGGAGAGACGATACCACGCAAGGAATCGGCAATCTTGCGGCCTTTCAAAATCTCAGCAGCCTGACGCAGATCCTCGATCCGGCCGTTGGTGCAGGTGCCTATATAAACCTGATCGATCCTGGTTCCTGCCATCTCTCCGACTGGCTTAACACAGTCCGGTTTGTAACCATAAGTCACATGCGGCTCTAATTCAGTGACATCAAAATCGAGCACGTTATCGTAGTTCGCCTCTGCATCGGCACACCATTGGCGGTACTCTTTCAGGGCCGCCTGCTTGCTGTCGAACTCGTCCTCAATGAACGGCCAGAGATAATCAACGGTGACCATGTCGGGCTGACAGATACCGCAGGTGCCACCAGCTTCAATGGCCATATTGCAGAGAGTCATACGGGCATCCATGCTCATTGCTTCGACCACGGGGCCGTGGAATTCGAGGACCCGATCAGTGGCACCATTGACGCCGAGTTGTCCTATTACGAACAGAATAACGTCCTTGGCGTAGACACCTGCCTGCAGACTGCCGGTAAGGTTGATGCGGATGGTCTTAGGTTCACGGAAGGCACACACGCCTTTGAGGATACCGACTTCGAGGTCGGTGGTGCCGACACCTGCGGCGAAAGCGCCGAAAGCGCCATGGGTACAGGTGTGCGAGTCGCCCATGATGACAGTAAAACCGGGGCGGACATATCCCTTCTCGGGAAAGAGCGCATGACAAACGCCGTTGCGGCCAACGTCAAAGAAATCCTTGATGTCGTGGCGGCGGGCCCAATCGCGCAGAATTTTGGCTTGCAAAGCGGTCTTACTGTCCTTGGACGGAGTTACATGATCAATGACGGCCTTGATCTTGGTGTTGTCGTATACACGGTCTTTACCGCGCCATTCAAGGTCGGCAATGGCAACCGGTGTGGTAATTTCGTGACAGAGCACCCGGTCCAGATCAAGTACTTTGGTTCCTGGAAAAGGTTCGTCACGAAGATGTGCTGCAAAAATCTTTTCAGCTGTAGTTTGAGCCATATTCACTCCTCAAAACGTCAATCAAAAATATTTCTGTATATTAACGAAAAAATCGCCGGCAGGGTTCCCTGCCGGCAGAGTCAGAACAGATCAGATTCTTACCTTGGTGCGCTGGGAGAAATCCAAAGCCTTGTTGATTGCATTGATATACGCCTTGGCGCTGGCGACTATAATATCAGAGTGAGCACCCTGGCCAATAACCTCGTGCCCCTCATACTCGAGTCGCACAGTACATTCGCCGAGCGCATCGGTCCCGCCGGTGATTGACCCGATAGAGAAATTAACCAGACGCGGTTGCAGTCCGGTTAATTTCTTGATTGCCTTGAACGTTGCATCGACCGGGCCATCGCCTATAATGGCAGTCCTTTTGAGCTTGCCTTTGATTTCAAGCTCGACAGTGGCGGTCGGTGCGACAAAGGATCCGGATGAGACGTTCATCTGTTTGAGCTTGACGGTCTCAGGAACACGAATTATTTCATCGGCGACAATAGCATCGAGGTCCTCGTCAAAGATCTCTTTCTTCCTGTCAGCCAGGGACTTGAAGCGAACAAAGGCTTTTTCAACATCTTGCTTGGGCAGATCATAGCCAAGCTCGTTAAGTCGGGCGACAAATGCATGGCGACCGGAATGCTTGCCGAGCACCAATTTGTTGGTGTTAAGACCTATCGACTCGGGAGTCATGATCTCATAAGTTTCCTTGTCCATCATCACACCATGCTGATGAATGCCTGCTTCATGGGCGAAAGCATTGGCACCTACAATCGCCTTGTTCGGTTGCACAACAATTCCGGTAATGGTCGAGAGCAACCTGCTGGCAGCATAAATGTGCTCAGTTTTGATATTGTTTTCATACGGCAGGATATCTCGCCGCGTCCGCAAGGCCATGACAACTTCCTCGAGGGAACAGTTGCCGGCACGTTCACCGATGCCGTTAATGGTGCATTCGACCTGTCCCGCACCAGCTTGAATAGCAGCCAGGGAGTTTGCTACTGCAAGCCCGAGATCGTTGTGACAATGGACTGACAAAACCGCCTTCTCAATATTCGGCACATTGTCTTTTAAATGTTTGATAATGTTGAAAAACTCAAAGGGAATTGCATACCCGACCGTATCCGGGATATTGACAGTTGTCGCCCCGGCATCAATAACGGCCTCAACCATCTCAGCAAGGAAATCCAGGCGGGTACGTACGGCGTCCTCACAAGAGAACTCTACATTAGCAGTATATGCGGCCGCATGCTTGACGGCCTTGACAGCCGTTTCCAGTACTTTGGCCGGCGACATCTGAAGTTTGCGCTCCATGTGAATATCCGAAGTGGCAATGAACGTGTGGATGCGGCCACGTTCGCCGGCGTATTTCAGCGCTTCCCATGCACGATCGATATCCATGACACTGGCACGGCAGAGGCCCGCTATCTCAGGTCCCTTGATCATCTGGGCAATCTTCTTGACTGATTCAAAGTCTCCGTCTGAAGCAATCGGGAAACCCGCTTCTATTACATCAACGTTAAGTTTCTCCAGTTGACTGGCTATGCGCAATTTCTCTTCGATATTCATACTGGCGCCGGGGGATTGCTCACCGTCACGCAAAGTCGTATCAAAAATCTTAATGGTCTTCAGCTTGTCCATAATTATCTCCTCTGCCATCTCGTATCAATCTCTAACAGGGGTCAGTTCCAGAGCGCCCCTCTCCATTGTTCTCAATCGATTTAGATCACTCAGGTCGGATTCCATAGAACCACCCCCTTTCAAGAATTCAGCATGTTGTCAACCCTGCATCCAGCTTTTTTACGTGAGTACAGACAAAAATAAAAAACTCCCACCCCGATCAGGGGCGAGAGCTAAGCTTCGCGGTACCACCCTGTTTGGCCTCGTCGCAACGAAACCCTTAATTCGCCTTTTACGCAGGCATACGACGGAAATTACTCGAGCAAGAGCCCTTTGACGTCCGCAGCTCCAAGGCCAGTTTCAGGTCCTGTCTGTACCGGTTTGCAGCACCACCGGCTCTCTGTGACAGCGTCAGACCTTACTCTTCCTCTTCTACGCTTTTCTTAAACTTTATTCAATAAAACAGAAAACTTGAGTAATTGTCAAGAAATCTGATTATTTTTTATCTATGTATGTCAGCATTCCGTCGAACAGACTCTTCCTTGTCCGGAGGTTTCCTCTGCGGTGACTTGCGCTTAAAAAACCTCAAAAGCGACCCGACCGGTCCGGAAGCCATATAAATTGATGCCAGACCGAAGAGCATAATTTCAGGCTGAGCCACAATGACAATAATGAATATAATGGCAAGGACCAAAAAACCGAACGGTTGACGTTTGACCAGTTCCGGATCTTTAAACGAGTGATAGCTGTGGTTACTGACCATCAAGTAGGCCAGCACATAGATCAAGAGAAGTATTGAGATCTTTTTGATCGTTCCGGTGCCGCCGAGATAGTAGAACAGTAGGACACAGGAAGCGACCATTCCCGCTGCTGCCGGAATTGGCAGACCGACAAATCGTCTTGATTCTACAGTATTGACCTGAATATTGAAACGCGCCAAACGCAAGGCACCGCAAACCACGTACAAAAAAGCCGCCAGCCAACCGAATTTTCCAAAGGGCTGCAACGCCCAGGAATACATAAGCAACCCAGGGGCAACACCAAAAGAGACAAGATCGACAAGGGAATCGTATTCCACCCCGAAACGGCTGGTCGTTCCGGTCAGACGAGCGACTTTGCCATCCAGAGCATCAAAAACCGCAGAAATCAGGATAAACCAGGCGGCCAGCTTGTAGTCGCCGTTCATAGTGGCAACAATTCCATAGAAGCCAGCAAAAAGGCCGCCGGTCGTCACCAGGTTCGGCAGTAGATAGACACCACGCTTCAGACTTTCACGCCGGTCGTAAGAGCCACCAACTCGATTCACTGCAGATAGCCTAATACAGTCTCTCCGGCGACGGTCTTGGTGCCGAGCTTTGCAGTAATCTCTACACCTTCTGGAAGATACAGATCAACCCGGGAACCAAAACGGATCAGACCATAGCGTTGGCCTCGCACCAGCAAGTTACCCGTTACCGGATATGTGACAATACGCCGGGCAATCAATCCGGCAATCTGCACACAGAGAATTTTTACACCAGATTCGGTTTCAAGCAGCATCCCTGACTGTTCATTTTCAAAGCTGGCCTTGTCCAGAGATGCATTGAAAAACCGTCCCTTGTTATAAAACTGTTGAAGCACTTTACTGGTAATCGGCACCCAGTTGACATGAACATTGAAGACATTCATAAAGATGCTGATTTTGGTCACCTGCTGGCCATCAAAATAGCGGTCCTCAGGAACCTTACCAACAAAAATAATTTTACCATCCGCCGGCGCAACGATTGCCTTCTCGTTTTCCGGCGGGAAGCGGTCCGGGTTGCGAAAAAAGTAGACAGTAAAAGCTGTCAGGCCAAGGCCGATGGTTGCCAGGCAGTACCAATCGACGGCAGCACAGAAAAGAGCAACGAAGGCAAACAGGCCGATAAAAGGATAACCTTCAACGGCCACGGGCTGGTGCTGATTTTTCATGGGCAAATAACGCCTCTCTAAGAATACAGCGGCGGCATCATGCCGCCGCTGCAGTGACGAATCAATCAGTTTTTACTTTTGTCGACGATCTTCTGGATCCATGGCATCATGCTGCGAAGCTTTTCGCCGACCTGCTCGATCGGGTGGGCGGCATTAAGCCGGCGACGTGCTGTTATCTCAGGGTAGTTGGACATCCCCTCAAGGATAAAACGCTTGGCATATTCGCCGCTCTGGATATTGTCAAGGCACTCCTTCATCGCCTTGCGGCTCTCGTCGTTGATCACTTTCGGGCCGGTGACGTACTCGCCGTATTCAGCATTGTTTGAGATGGAGTAATTCATATTGGCGATGCCGCCTTCATACATCAGATCGACGATCAACTTGAGCTCGTGCAGACATTCGAAGTAGGCCATCTCCGGAGAATAACCCCCTTCAACCAGAGTCTCGAAACCGGCTTTCACCAGCTCTACGGCACCGCCACACAGCACAACCTGTTCACCAAACAGGTCGGTTTCGGTCTCGTCTTTGAAAGTCGTTTCGATAATTCCGGTGCGGCCGCCGCCGATGGCGCTGGCATAGGAAAGGGCCACATTTTTAGCTGTGCCCGAGGCATCCTGATAGATCGCGATCAGATCCGGAATCCCTCCCCCTTTGACGAATTCGGTGCGAACCGTATGTCCGGGGGCTTTGGGTGCAATCATGATCACGTCGAGGTCGGCGCGCGGCACTATCTGATTATAATGGATACTGAAACCGTGGGCAAAAGCAAGGGCAGCGCCCTGCTTCAAATTCGGCTCGACTTCATCCCGGTAAAGTTGTGACTGGAACTCATCGGGGGTCAGAATCATTACCAGATCGGCAGCCGCCACAGCTTCAGCGACGCTCTTGACCTGCAAACCGGCATTCTGTGCCTTGATCACGGATGTCGAGCCTGCACGCAGGGCCACGGTTACATCGACTCCGGAGTCCTTGAGGTTGCAAGCGTGAGCATGCCCCTGGGAACCGTAACCAACGATGGTCACCTTCTTTGCTTTAATGAGCGATAGATCAGCGTCCTTATCGTAATAAACTTTCATATGCTATTTCCTCCTGCTGAGATTCTGTGTAGTTATCTGAAAAGGTGAATATATATCATAACAGAGCGGGTCATGCCAGAGTTTTGTCCCGACACAACCCGCCCTCGATGTCACTGCAACAGTTGCTGCTACGGTTAGATCCCTTTCCATCCTTTCGGCCCGCGACCCAGGACTACCGGTCCGGAACGCACCAGCTCCTTTATTCCCATAGGCCGCAGCAGATCGATGATGGCATTCACTTTAACCGGCGATCCAGTCACTTCAACGGTATAGCATTTGGGAGTAACATCGACAATCTTGCCGCGGAAAATATCGCAGACTCGCAGGATTTCAGCGCGTGTCGACTCTTCGGCTGTTACCTTGATCAGAGCCATTTCTCTCTCTATGAATTCTTCGTTGGTGAAATCGATTACCTTGATCGTATCGATAAGCTTGTTGAGCTGTTTATTGACCTGCTCAATAATCCGGTCATCACCACTGGTAACAATTGTCATGCGCGAAAGAGTTGGATCAAGAGTCGGTGCAACCGACAGACTTTCAATATTGAATCCCCGACCAGAGAAGAGACCGGCGATGCGTGTCAGCACACCGAATTCATTCTCCACCACTACGGATATGGTATGTCTCATAATTGCATCCTCCTATTATATCGTCAACCGGCCCGATCAGGAAGCCAGGACCATCTCATTGAGCCCGGCACCGGCTGGCACCATCGGCATGACGTTTTCCTCTCGAGACACCTTGAACTCCATAATCACCGGCCCGGGAGTCGCAAAGGCTTTCTTGATCACCTCTTCGACCTCTTCAGGTCTGGTCGCACGCAGACCGGTCGCACCGTAAGCTTCCGCGAGCTTGGTGAAATCAATCGGCAGTTCCATGCAGGTCTGACTGTAACGTTTGTCAAAAAAGAGCTGCTGCCACTGACGTACCATACCCAGGAAGTTATTGTTGAGAATAGCTATCTTCACCGGCAGGCGATACTGGACAAGAGTGGCCAGTTCCTGGGAGTTCATCTGAAAGGAGCCATCACCTGAGATATCAATGACCTGACGCTCGGGAAAGGCCACCTGCGCGCCGAGCGCGGCAGGTAGTCCGTATCCCATGGTACCGAGACCTCCAGATGAGAGGAAGGTCCGAGGCTGGGTGAAATTGAAGAACTGGGCGGTCCACATCTGGTGCTGGCCAACCTCAGTGGCGACGATAGCATCATCGTTGGAAAGTTCCCGCAACTTCTCGATCACAAATTGCGGCTTGATCTCGGTTGCTGACTGCTTGTAGGTCATCGGGTGGTCTTTGCGCCAGGCAGCTATCTCTTCCAGCCAGGGTTTGAGCGCCTCGTTCTCCTGCGCGATTTCATCCTTATGCTCTGCAAGCTTTTTGTTCATCTTCTTCAGAACATCGCGCAAATCGCCAACAATCGGCAGATCAACCCGGACATTCTTCTTTATCGAGGTGGGATCGACATCGACATGGATGATCTTGGCGTGCGGCGCAAAGGTAGATATCTTGCCTGTGACCCGGTCATCAAAGCGGGCACCGAGAGCAATCAATACGTCTGAGTTGGTCACGGCCATATTGGCGTAGTAGGTCCCGTGCATACCAAGCATTCCCAGTGACAGGGGATGACGTGTCGGAAAGCTGGCCATCCCCATCAGGGTGGTCGTCACTGGGGCCTGCAGCGTTTCTGCCAGTTCCATTAATTCAGCGTGGGCATCTGTAAGCGTCGCGCCTCCACCGACATAGAGCACAGGCTTCTTGGCCGTCAGCATCATCTTGACTGCCTTTTCAATCATGCGCACATTACCGCTAAAGGTTGGTTTGTAACCGCGCAATTCGACCTTGTCGGGGTACTCGAATTTGGCCGTGGCAACCTGGACATCCTTGGGCAGGTCAATAACCACCGGGCCGGGGCGACCGGTCCGGGCAATATAGAAGGCCTGCTTGATAATCCGGGCCAGATCTTTGACGTCCTTGACCAGGTAATTGTGTTTGGTGATCGGTCGGGTGATGCCAATAAGGTCGGCCTCCTGGAACGCATCATTGCCAATCAGTCCGGTCGGTACCTGCCCGGTAATGACAACCATCGGGATCGAGTCCATGTATGCATTGGCAATCCCTGTGATCGTATTGGTCGCACCAGGGCCGCTGGTTGCAATGGCAACACCGACCTTGCCGGTAGCCCGGGCATAACCGTCGGCAGCATGGACGGCCGCCTGTTCATGACGCGTCAGAACATGCTTGATGGAAGACCCCATCAGATCATCATAAATGTTGATGACCGTACCACCGGGATAACCAAAAATCGTTTCCACGCCTTCTTGAATCAAGCTCTCCAGAAGAATTTTAGAACCAGTCAATTTCACTGTCTGATCTCCTCTAATAGGTTGCCGATAGGCAACCTGTTGAAAATCGGCTTACGCCTTACAAACTGCACCTGTGTTAGCCGAAGTCACAACCTTGGCATAACGGGCCAGCCAACCCGTCTTGATCTTGGCCTCGGGAGCCTTCCAGGCGGCCTTGCGACGGGCAAGTTCTTCATCATCGACCAGTAGTTCGAGTTCGCGATTCGGGATATCAAGTCGGATTCGGTCGCCATCTACAATCAGGGCAATCGGCCCGCCCTCTGCGGCCTCAGGGGAAATGTGGCCGATACAGGGACCTCTGGTACCTCCAGAGAAGCGTCCATCGGTAATCAGGGCGACACTGTCGCCCAGGCCAAGTCCCATCAAAGTCGCAGTCGGGGCAAGCATTTCCCGCATTCCCGGCCCACCCTTGGGCCCCTCATAACGGATCACCACCAGGTCCCCGGCAACGACCTGGCCACCCATGAGAGCTTCCATGGCGCCCTCTTCCGAATCAAAGCAACGGGCCCGCCCTTCGAAATTCATCATTTTTTCAGAGACACCGGACTGTTTAACCACTGAACCAAGCGGTGCCAGGTTGCCAAAGAGGATAGCCAGACCACCTTCGGCGCGCACCGGGTTTGCCACCGGGTGAATCACCTCTTCATCCACAGCAGCAATACTGTCTACAATGTCTTTAATGGATGGCCCCGTCAGGGTTGGATTATCATTGATCAGGTCACGCAGCTGATAAAGCACACCGGGGACACCACCGGCAGTATCAAGATCTTCCATGAAATGCTTACCGCCTGGATTCATCGATGCCAGCTGTGGTGTTTCCCTGCCAAGTCGGTCAAACTCTTCCAAGGGCAGATCAACGCCTGCTTCATGAGCGATTGACAACAGATGCAGCACGGTGTTGCTGGAACCACCAAGAGCAAGGTCAACCCGGATAGCATTCTCAAAGGCAGCACGGGTCATAATCTGCCGTGGTGTAATCTGTTGCCGAACCAGTTCTACGATGCGCTCACCGCTGGCAAAGGCTATCCGCCGCTTCAACGAGGAAACGGCTAACGCGGTTCCACACCCTACCAGACTCATGCCGAGAGTCTCCGTCAAAATTGCCATGGTGTTGGCTGTAAACAGCCCCTGGCAGGAGCCGGCAGTCGGGCAGGCTTTGTCCTCACAAGCCATCAATTCCTGTTCGTCGATGACACCGGCCTTATACTGGGCCATGGCTTCAAAGGTATCGGTTACAAATGAGAACTTGCGGTTGTCGCGACCGGCACCGGTCATCATTGGTCCTGCGGTGACCACGATACAGGGGATATCAAGGCGTGCAGCTGCCATCAGCATACCCGGGGTGATCTTGTCGCAGTTAGTCAACAGCACCAGTCCGTCAAGGCGATGTGCTTCAGCAATTGACTCGACCATGTCGGCAATCAATTCACGGGTCGGCAACGAATAGTGCATGCCACGATGCCCCATGGCAATGCCGTCGCAGACACCGGGGATTCCGAAAATAAAGGAATGTCCTCCTCCGGTGTGGACACCTTTTTCGATAAAGCGCTCCAGGTCACGCATGCCGGTATGGCCAGGGATCAGATCGGTGAATGAAGAGGCGACACCGATAAAAGGTTTGTCCATCTGTTGCTGTGGAACACCGGTTCCCTTTAGCAAAGCACGATGAGGTGTACGCTCAAATCCCTGGGTGATTGCACTGCTGCGTTTCTGGGTCATTTGCCTCGTTCTCCTATAAACAAACTCTGTTCGTTCAGATCTTTTCGTATCGGCCTTTATACCTGTCGAACCTTGTAAGGTAAAGAGTAAAAACAAAAAACCGAACCACTTCAATGCCTTGATGGCAAAGTGCTCCGGCGAAATTCAACAGGGGCTACAATGAGTCAGCCCCTGTTTTGTTCTGCTCTTTATCTGCTATTGGCGGAGATCTCGAAGCATGGATTCCATCTCGTCTTTACCGGCCAGCTTAAGCTTCTGGATCTTCTTCCGTTCAAGATCTGTCGCTTCCGAAAGGTAGGGCATTTCTTCGTATTCCTGGAGTTTTTTTTCAAAAAGCAAATGTTCTTCGTGCAACTTGCGGAAGCGGGGGCTTTCTTCACTCAAACGCTGGATCAAGTCCTGGTCCGTCTCTGCCATGAGCACCTCCTGATATTAAAGGATGGGAGAAATGTATGGTCTATAAAAAATAACGAACGCGAGACAGGGTTGTCAACAACAATTCCCTTTTTTTTTCTTGGTTGCAAAATTTAGTTCTGCTTCAGACGGTCGCAGATATTTTGGCATCAATTCATCGGCAGACAAGAGACGCCCCGCTTGCCATTCAGCCAAGCCAAGAGCTGCTGCAGCCCCGGCTCTTGGCAGGTTTAAAAAGGCCGGGGCAAAATGTGCCCGTCCTGCCAGTTGCCTTACTATCAATGAACGATAGACAAGCGCTCCGTTGCCAATAAACAAGGTCTCGCCAGGGATATCGGACAAGAGTATTTCAGGCTTGATCACCCGCTCTTCCGCAACAGGATGCGGAGACCCTGCTTCCCAGTTGTAGAGAGCAGCATAGACTTCCTGCTTGCGAGCATCCAACATGACACAGACCGGCAGGCTTGTAAAAGGAAGCTGCATGGCGAGGCACTGTAATGATGATATGCCGAGCAACGGACAGTTGGCAGCCAGTGACAATCCTTTGGCCGTCGCCAGTCCAACGCGCAGCCCGGTGAAAGAGCCGGGACCTCGTACCACGCCGATCGCATCCAGATCGCCCTTGTCAAGCTCAGCCTTATAAAGCAGGTCTTCGATCGATTGCAACAGCCATTCCGTCGCTGTTTTGCGAACATCCAGATTGATTTCTGCCAGGAGACGTCCGCCATCGGATATAGCAAGACTGCCGGCAGGTGAAGCGGTCTGAATTGTCAGAAGAATGGGCGGCATGTCAGCTTCCCAGCATACGCACAATATCGTTATAAAATGCCAGCACCATCAGTAGAATCAGTAAAATCAGACCGATCTGCTGTGCCCATTCCCTGGCTCTCAGGGAGAGAGGCCGCCTGAATATCAGTTCAAACGTATAAAAGAACAGGTGACCACCATCCAGTATCGGTATTGGCAGAAGATTGAGAATGCCTAATTGTATGCTCAGAAAAGCCAGGACACTCAGGATACTCGAAATATCTGTCTGTGCAGCCTGTCCGGCAATCTGTACAACGGTGATAGGGCCGCCGATATTGCTGGTCGAAACATGTCCGGCAAACAATTTCTGTATGAATACCAGAGTCAGATCAATCAAGTCCATACTACGTTCTGCTCCGGCTATGATCGCCTCGCCAAGAGGAAAGCGCTTAAAGATTGTCTCATATTGAGGAGCGACGCCTATCAGGTAATCATCATTTCCGTCCGCTTTTTTCGGCAAGAGTTCAACAGTGAGTTGCTGCTTTTCACGCTCAACAACAACATCCACCGGCTGCCCATCTACCTCCTGGATAGCATCTTTAAGCTCATACCATGAAACGATCTCACGCCCGCCTACAGAAAGAATTCTGTCCCCTTCTTTGAGACCGGCTTCAATCGCCGGCATTGCCGGGGCCAGACCTCCGATGACTGCATCCTGGGCCGGAAGCAGGCCGATCGACTGCAAACCCTCCAAGGCTCCATTTTTCGAGTCGACAACCAGGTCTGCCATGCCATCAACACGATCCAAAGTGAAGACAATCGGCTTTCCGGCACTATTTACCAGGGCTGAACCGGTATCTGACCAGCTTGCCACATCCACGCCACTGATTTTAATGATACAGTCATCGTTGCGGAAACCGGCCGCATCAGCCTCTGATCCCGGAACGACATAACCAACACAGGGAGGCTCTTCCAGATAAGCAGGAAGGTTAATACCGATCATATAGGCGAGCGGCAGGATCATGAATGGCAGGATGAGATTCATGACAGGGCCGGCGGCAACAATGGCCATACGCCGGGGGATAGACTTTTTAGAAAACGATCGTTTTTCGTCCTCTGCATTGATCTCGGCATCTTCTCCCTGGTCTCCAACGCCCTCACCGAGCATTTGGACATAACCGCCGAGCGGGATGGCGCAGATCATATATTCTGTGTCGCCTCGTTTATGGGAAACCAGGCGGGGGCCAAAACCAAGCGAAAACTTAAGGACTTTGACACCACATAGTTTGGCAACACAAAAATGCCCGAGTTCGTGGACAAAGACCAGGATGCCGAGCATGATGATGCCTGCTGCAATTGTGATCACGCGTAAGATACTCCTTGTATTTCGTGAATAACGCTCTGGGCCGTCTGACGCGCCCACATGTCGGCAGCAAGAATCGGCTCCAGACTCGACGCCTCGGTGTTGATATGCATCGCCACAACCTTGCCTATAATCCGGGGTATATCAAGAAATGCGATTTTTTCCTGAAGGAACGCTTCCACAGCAAGCTCGTTGGCAGCATTCAAAACAGCAGGGGTTGTGCCACCCCGCCGGATGGCATCGTAGGCAAGACCGAGGCAGGGGAAACACTGGCTATTGGGTACAGCAAAATTCAACTGACTGAGGCGACAGAGGTCAAGAGCCGGCAAATTCAGGGTCAACCTCTCCGGGTAGGTCAGGGCATAGGCAATCGGCGTTTTCATATCCGGGATGCCGAGCTGCGCGATGAGCGCGCCATCAACATACTCCACCATGGAATGAACGATACTTTCAGGATGGATATGAACGGCAATATCATCTACAGGAACATCAAAAAGCCAGTGGGCCTCAATGACTTCCAGCCCTTTGTTCATCATGGTTGCAGAATCAATCGTGATCTTTCGCCCCATGGTCCAGTTGGGATGGGCCAGAGCATCTTGCGGAGTCACATCTTGCAGATCATCGAGTGACCAGTTGCGAAACGGTCCACCGGACGCAGTCAGTATCAAGCGCCTCACATCGCTTTTACGGTGACCTTCGAGTGACTGAAATATTGCTGAATGCTCGCTATCAACCGGAAAGAGCCGGCAACCGGACCTGGCGACGGCAGCCATAACCAGTTCTCCGGCTATGACGAGGGTCTCTTTGTTGGCGAGAGCTACATCCCTGCCTGCTTCAATCGCAGCAAGAGTCGGTTCAAGACCTGCGGCACCTACAATTGCCGAAACGACCATATCAACAGGTGACCCGGCGGCACATTCAATAAGACCTTCCGTGCCGCAGAGGACACGGGGACCACCGGCACCGATACGTTCCTTCAGGCGTTGCGCATTTTCCTGGTCCGGTACGGCAACAACCTCCGGACGAAAACGTACTATTTGCTCCTCGAGCAAGGCCAGATTGCGTCCGGCTGTCAGGGCAACAATCCGAAAGTGGTTCGGGTATTCTGTAACGATCTCCAGGGTACTCACACCTATGGAACCGGTGGAACCAAGGATAGCCAATCGTTTCATGCAAACACCCATACTGCATAATAATATGTCACAGGGAAAGCGAACAGCAAACTGTCGAGGCGATCAAGGAGACCTCCGTGTCCCGGTACAAGTGCACCAGAATCTTTCACGCCGAAGCTTCGCTTCAGCAGGGATTCAACCAGGTCGCCGAGTTGACTGAATGCACCGACGCCAACACCGAGGAGGAGGACATCGACACTGCTCAGTTCCGTAAAAAACCAGAGCTTGCAGATCGTAGCTCCCAGCACGCTGCCCACAAGGCCACCAAGTGAACCCTCGATAGTCTTTTTCGGACTAACGGCTTCGTAAAGACGATGCCGCCCCCACTTCCTGCCAACGAAATAAGCCAGGGTGTCACTTGCCATGACCACGAACAAGACAAGGAAAATCCAGTCTCGCCCGGCAGGTAAAGTACGCAAAAGAACAGCATGAGACAATAGCAGCGGGATGTACAGCAAGCCAAACAGGCTGACAGCCAGGTCACGACTTACGGCCTGCATATCCTGGAAACGAAAGAGATAAAGCAGGAAGATGAAAAAGCATGGCAGGACAATGCTTAATAGAAGAAAAGGTGCACTGGAGGCATAGGCCAGGCCAACGCAGCAAAGCACGCCGGCAGTAACGGAAAAGGATCCTTCCAGGCGACGTTGCTTCGGCAGAGCCATCCGATAAAATTCATGCAGAGCCAAGCCGCTGGCAATGAACACCAGTCCGGCAAACAGGCCCTGAGTGGAGTAAAGTATACAGAGGATCAGTAACGGCAGGGCAATCAGTGCGGTAACGATTCGTTGTTTAATGACGGCCCTCCCCGTCGCGGATGTTACTATCTCGCAGTTGTGCGCCGGTGAGACCGAAGCGTCGCTGGCGACGGCTGTACTCTTGTATCGCCTGCAGCAATTGATCACGAGAGAAGTCCGGCCAGAGCGCTTCTGTAAAATAAAGCTCCGAATAAGCCATCTGCCAGAGCAGAAAATTACTGATACGCATCTCGCCGCTGGTCCTGATCAACAGGTCCGGGTCAGGGATGGCATGGGTATCGAGTGCGGCTCCGATATCTGCTTCAGTGAGCGCATCGGGATGCAACTTGCCACTGGCAATCTCGCGACCGAGAGTCTGCATGGCCCGAGTCAATTCGTTACGTGAACCGTAAGAGAGCGCCAGGTTCAAAACCATACGGTCGTTGTCGGCAGTTTCTTTTACGATGTCTTTGAGGATCTTGCTGATTGTTTCTGGGAGACGGTCCAACTCTCCTATGGCCATGAGTCGGATGCCCCTCTTCTGAAGCTGGCTCAGCTCCTTTTTCAGAAAGCTGCCGAGCAACCCCATCAGCGCCTCGACTTCTTCTTGAGGGCGTCCCCAGTTCTCGGAGCTGAATGCATAGAGAGTCAGATAACGAATTCCCAACTTCATACATTCATCAACGATGCTCTGAACCGATTCCACACCTTTACGATGTCCCAGGATACGTGGCAAACGACGCTGTTCAGCCCAGCGACCGTTGCCATCCATGATAATTGCAAGGTGAGTTGGTATCTGCATAAACAAGAGGTCCCGGGATGGAGGAATAACGGTTAAAATATCATAGACAAAACAAATTGGGCAACCATGTGATGCGTAACCTGCAGTGCTTGTCCTTTAACAGAAGAGGCGCCTTTAAGGCGCCCCCCTGTGTTAATCGACTATTGCATCGACCGGGCAGGCATCTACACAGGCCCGGCAGTCTGTACACTCTTCGGTGATTGTATATATCTCGCCTGATTCAACAATGGCGCCGACCGGGCAGGATTCAACACAGGTCCCGCAGGCAATACACTCTTCGGTTATCTTCATAAATTAAAAAGCCTCCGTAACATTTTCTTGCAGAGATCAGATTTCCATCAGATCTTTTTCCTTCTCCGCGATCACTTTATCAACACGCGCAACATAGTCATCGGTCAAATCCTGGATTTCTTTCTCGCCGCGCTTCAGCTCATCCTCGGTGATATCCTTATCCTTCTCAAGCTTTTTCAGGGCATCATTGCCTTCACGGCGGACATTTCGAACTGCAATTTTGGCTTCTTCACTCAAGCGTTTAACCTGTTTAACCATATCTCTACGACGGTCTTCTGTCAAAGGCGGGAACACCAGACGAATAAGCTGACCATCGGATGAGGGATTCAAGCCGAGATCTGCCTTAAGAATGGCTTTTTCAATTTCACCGGTCAGACTCTTCTCCCAAGGTTGAATCGTGATCAGTCGCGGTTCCGGCACAGCCAGAGCAGCAACCTGGTTAAGCGGTGTCGGTGTACCGTAATAATCAACCCGGACATCATCGAGCAGAGCAAGAGAGGCGCGACCGGTCCTGACTTTGCTCAAGTCGCGTTTAAAGGATTCCAGGGCTTTAACCATCCCGGCACTGGTCTTGGCTTTGACATCAGCAATCATGGCATCATTCTCCTCTGACAATGGTTCCGATCTGCTCACCACAGACAGCTCTTTTAATGTTACCGGTGCGGGTCAGATCAAACACGAGAATCGGCAGGTGATTATCCATACACAGGGACGTCGCCGTAGAGTCCATAACCTTCAGACCCTGCTTGAGCACATCCAGGTAAGTCAACTGGTCATACTTGACCGCCTCTTTATCTTTGTTAGGGTCAGCATTGTACACACCATCAACCTTGGTTGCTTTGAGGATGATCTCAGCGCCTATTTCTACGGCACGCAAACTGGCGGCAGTATCTGTGGTAAAGAACGGGTTGCCCGTACCGGCACCAAAGATGACGACACGCCCTTTTTCAAGGTGACGGACTGCCCTGCGACGGATGTATGGCTCAGCAATCTCCTGCATTTCAATCGCAGACTGGACCCTCGTGATGACACCGGCCTTTTCGAGAGCATCCTGCAGTGCAAGACTGTTCATAACAGTGGCCAGCATCCCCATGTAATCGGCACTGGCCCGATCCATGCCCACGGAGGAGGCGGCAACACCACGGAAAATGTTGCCGCCACCGACAACAATGGCGATCTCCAGACCGAGGTCAACAACCTCCCGGATTTCCCTGGCAATTCCCCTGATGATATCCGGGTCGATACCATAGCCTAACTGTCCGGCCAAAGCTTCGCCGCTGAGTTTGAGCAATATTCGCTTGTAACAGGGTTCTTGTGCCATGGTCTCTCCGGTGGCTGAAGTTAGTCAGGTTACTTGGTCATCGAGGCGACTTCTGCGGCAAAATCATCTTCCTTCTTTTCGATTCCTTCGCCAAGCTGGAAGCGCACATAAGCAGAAAGAGTGACCTCGCCGCCGATTTCTTTGGCCAGGGACTCTACAACTTTACCAACCTTCTGATCAGTATCAATCACATAGACCTGCTCAAGAAGACAGGTTTCACCAAAAAACTTATTGACCTGTCCTTCGATGATCTTGTCAACGATATTTTCAGGCTTGCCGCTCTCAAGAGCCTTGGCGCGCATGATGTCTTTCTCGCGTTCCACAACTTCGGCAGGGACATCCTTGCGATTCAGGTATTGAGGGTTGGCGGCGGCGACATGCATGGCCAGCAGGCGTGCGGTTTCGCTGACTCTGGGATCAGCATGCTTGTCGGAATCCAGTTGAACCAGCACGCCGATCTTGCCTGCACCGTGAATATAAGAAGCCGTAACACCCGAGCTGCTTTCCAGGCGTGCAAAACGGCGCACGTTCATGTTCTCACCGATCGTCGCAATCTGATGGGACAGTTCATCAGCTACGTTACGACCGCTTCCCGGGAAATCGAGAGCTTTCAATGCTTCAACATCTGCAGGATTCTGGTTGAGTACCACATCGGCGACACCGTTAACGAACGCCTGGAACAGATCATTCTTGGCAACAAAGTCTGTCTCCGAATTGACTTCCACCAGAGCACCGCTTTTGTCATTACCGGCAGCGGCAATCATGCCTTCCGCCGCTACCCGACCAGACTTTTTGGCAGCAGCGGAAAGACCTTTCTTCCGCAGCAGGTCGATCGCCTGCTCCATATCACCTTCAGCCTCACTCAGGGCTTTTTTGCAATCCATCATCCCGGCACCGGTTTTGGCGCGCAGGTCACCTACCATCTTTGCTGTAATCGTTGTCACGGTAAAACCTCCTCTGGCTTACTATTATTCCGTATTGAGTTGCTTAATTGTCTGATAAAAAGGCGGCTGCAATGCAGACCGCCTTTAGCTTATCAATAAATATTTAGGGGTTAAGCCTTTGCCGGAGCATCCGTCTCTACAGGAGTTTCTACGGGGGCCCCTGCAGAAGATTCGGCAGGAGGCTCGACAGTAGCAGCGCTAGTCTTCTCGACAATAATCGGCTGCGGTCCTTCTTCAATAATTGGCTTGGCCTGTTCAACCGGCTCTTCCTGATCGGCGCCTTCGGCGTCGTTGCGCAGTTTTTCCTGACGGGCAGCAGCGCCTTCAAGACAGGCTTCTGCCATCTTCGATGAAAACAGGCGAAGGGCACGAATCGCATCGTCATTGCCGGGGATGATATAATCAATGCCTTCAGGGTCACAGTTGGTATCAACAACAGCGACCACCGGGATCCCTAATTTGCGGGCTTCCTTGACAGCGATTTCTTCCTTGTTCGGATCAACAATGAAGACAGCTGCCGGCAGACGGGTCATATTTTTGATACCACCAAGGCTTTTCTCAAGCTTGGCCTTTTCACGATCAAGTTGCAGAACTTCCTTTTTGAGCAGCAGGTCGTAAGTGCCATCTTCGGACATAACCTCAATCTTCTTGAGGCGATCGATACTCCGTTTGATCGTGGAAAAGTTTGTGAGCATACCACCCAGCCAACGGTTGTTGACATAGTACTGGTCTGCCCGGATGGCTTCTTCCATAATGGAATCCTGAGCCTGTTTCTTTGTCCCCACGAAAAGGATTTTGTCGCCATTCTGAGTGACGTCGCGGATAAAGCTGTAGGCGGTTCTGAAATAACGTACAGTTTTCTGCAGGTCAATAATGTAGATACCGTTGCGAGCTCCGAAAATATAAGGCTTCATTTTGGGATTCCAACGACGGGTCTGGTGGCCGAAATGAACGCCGGCCTCCAACAACTGCTTCATGGTGATCTGAGACATCTACGAACTCCTTGTTTGTTAGGTTTTGCCGCCGCTTCCGTCATTCCCTGCAACCGACCTGACACCATGTCAGGCACCCGGTCCGGGTCAGAAAGCGTGTGAATTAAACAGCTCATCCATATAACATGCGAGCATGCTCAACGCAAGGGCTTTTTCGCTACGAACAACGTTTACAAGCCATCTCTGACTGTACTATTATGCCGGATTATGTTCGGTAGCCAAATCAATCGCTATATCCTCAGGGAAGTTCTCTCACCCACTCTGCTCTGCATCGTGATCTTCACCACGGTCATGGTATTGGGGCGGGCCGTAAAGTTGGTCGATCTGATCATCAACAAAGGGGTCTCTCTATCGGATATCCTGATACTTCTAACCACCCTGCTGCCAACGTTCTTCTCGATATCGCTGCCACTCGCCTTTCTTATGGGCATCATGATCGGTTTGGGACGCATGTCTGCCGACAGTGAAATTGTGGCGCTCAAGTCAGCAGGAATCGGCCTGACGAGTATCTCTGTTCCTGTGTTTACGCTGGCCCTCATCTTTGCCTTGCTGACCGGCGCAACCAACATCTGGGTTAAGCCCTGGGGCTATCGTGCTTTTGCAACCAAGAGCTTTGAAATCGTACGGCAAAAAGCAGTCATCGGTTTTCAACCGCGAGTATTCATGAGCCAGTTCAATGGCCTGGTGCTATACGCGAATGAAATCGACGACCGAACGGACCAGATGCAGGGACTCTTTATCGTTGAGAAGAAGCCGGAATCGACGTCCTGGGTCTTTGCCGACAGTGGCAATATCCTTACCGACGATAAATCAGAAACGGTAACGATTCGCCTGCATGACGGCGTCATCCACCGTCAGCAACCCGGTTCTGCCGACAACTACCAGTTGATCCACTTCAGCAGCTATGATGTTCAGCCTGAAATATCACCAATGGACAGTGCGGAAGAGCAAAAAGACTTCAAACCAAAAGAACTGCCCATCGGCAAACTCTGGAGCAACATCTCACGCGAAGTGGAGCCATCAAAGGTCCAGGATCTGCAGGCCGAACTCCATTTGAGGCTAACTTCACCGCTGGCACCTTTGCTTTTTGTTCTATTCGGGCTGCCATTCAGCATGCAATCACACCGTTCCGGTCGCAGTGGCGGCTTTGTCATGGGCCTGATTATTTTCCTTGGCTACTATTTCATGCTGTCGCTGGCCCTCACTCTGACCAAGGATGCAGCTGCACCTCCATGGCTGACCTTCTGGACAGCTCATCTGCTGCTTGGAGGTGCCGGGATTTTTTTCTTCCGCCAGGCGTCTCTGGAGCAACCGAACCTCCTGGTCTTCTGGCTTGACCAGACATTGCTTATTCTGCAGAAACGGGCTCGCAAGCATGTCGACTCTTGATCGCTATATCCTAAACGCTTTTTCCAGGAATCTTGCTCTGGTTCTGCTGGTTCTGGTCTCACTCTATAGTCTGGTTGAATTCCTGGAGAACGTCGACGACTTTATAGAACATCAGGCCGAGCTGAGATACTATCTTCTCTACCCTGTGTACCATTTACCGGTCATCATCGCCAACACTTTGCCGATGGCTGTACTACTTGCAACGTTTACAACTATCGGTGCTTTTTCCCGATCTAATCAGTTGACCGCCATGCTCTGTGGCGGCATCAGCTTCAGCCGGCTCAGCCGTTCCCTCTTTCTAGGCAGCCTGATTCTTGTTTTATTTCTCATTATTGCAAACCTCTGGCTGGTTCCCTGGTCGTCCCGCGAATCGAATTATATCAAACGCACCGAAATCAAGGGGAAGGCCTCTCAGGAAGTCTCCAGCGAAGACCTCTATTTCCGCGAAGGCAACAGCATTATCAGCATCAACCACGCTTTCCCTGCGAGAGGGATCGTCCTTGGTATTACAATTGTAGAATTCAACGACAAATTCATGCCGGTCAAACGTGTCCAGGCGGAAAAAGCAGAGCACGTGAATAATAATCAATGGCAGCTTAAAGATGCTGTGACCTGGAGCTTTATCCCTGAGACCAGGGCTCTTGCGTCTTTTGATCGGCAATCGGAACTGCTGATCGATCTCAAGCGGCGACCATCCGAGATGCTGCGACTGTGGGAACGACCGGAGGACATGACTATCGACGATCTGCTTTCTTTTACGGAAAAGCTGAAAAAAGAGGGGTATGACCCAAAAGCATACCAGGTGGAAGCACACATGCGATTTGCCCGGGCTGTAGTCCCTGTCATCATGGTCCTGGTCGGTATTCCCTTTGCGTTGCAACGCGGCCGCAATGCCAGTTTCTCTCTCGGTATTGTCATCAGCCTGATTATCTTTGTCGTCTATTTTATCCTTTACGCTGTGTTTGCGGTTTTTGGCACCATCGCTGTGCTGCCGCCAGCGATTGCAGCCTGGGCGGCGAACATCCTGATGGCCCTGCTCGGTACATGGTTCTTCTTAAGAGTCCAGGCCTGACAAAGATCCTTCCCACGATGGAAAAAGGGAGCCAGTTAATTCTGGCCCCCTTTTTCCGTTAACGTATCAGCTGAGTTTTAATAGCGATAAGAGTCAGGTTTATAGGGCCCCTCCACCGGCACACCGATGTAATCAGCCTGCTCTGCGCTAAGTATCGTCAATTTTGCACCAAGCTTGCCCAAGTGCAAGCGAGCCACCTTCTCATCAAGGCTCTTCGGCAGCACGTAGACTTTGTTCTCGAAGTTGTCTGTATGTGTGAAGAGTTCGATCTGTGCCATCACCTGGTTGGTGAAACTGTTCGACATCACGAAAGAGGGATGGCCGGTGGCGCAGCCGAGATTGAGCAGTCGTCCTTCGGCCAGGATAATAACCGCATGACCATCTGAGAAGACCCACTGATCCACCTGGTTGCCGTGCTCGCGGGGATTTTTGATGTTGATCTTTTCGATTCCGGGCACCTTCGCCAGGGCAGCCATCTCGATCTCATTATCAAAATGGCCGATATTGCCGACAATAGCGTTGTGTTTCATCTGAGCCATATGCTCAACGCGAATCACATCCTTATTGCCAGTGGTGGTCACAAAGATATCGGCGGTGGCCACCACATCCTCGAGAGTCGTGACCTGATAGCCTTCCATCAAGGCCTGCAGAGCACAGATCGGATCAATCTCCGCCACAATCACCCGTGCTCCCTGGCCACGCAGCGACTGGCAGCAGCCCTTGCCGACGTCACCGTATCCGCAGACCACGGCAACCTTACCGGAGAGCATGACATCAGTCGCCCGCATGATGCCGTCGACCAGGCTGTGGCGACAGCCATAAACATTGTCGAATTTGCTCTTGGTTACCGAGTCGTTAACGTTCATCGCCGTGAAGGGCAACTTACCTTCTTTCTGCAAGGTATAGAGTCGATGCACCCCGGTTGTGGTCTCTTCGGTGACACCCTTGATCGAACTGCAAACAGCACCCCAATCGATGGTTTTGCTATCGATTGACGCTTGCAAACACTTGATCATCTCGATCCAGTCCTCCGGATCGTCATGCGTATAGTCCGGAATCCCTTGCGCCTGCCATTCGGCTCCATAAAGCACCATCATGGTCGCATCACCACCATCATCGAGAATCATGTTCGGCATCTCACCGTTCGGCCAGTGCAAAGCCTTTTCGGTACACCACCAATACTCTTCAAGCGTCTCACCTTTCCAGGCAAACACCGGAACACCCTTGGGGTTTTCGGGAGTCCCGTCACGGCCGACAGCAACGGCTGCAGCGGCCTGGTCCTGGGTCGAGAAGATGTTACAGGAGGCCCAACGCACCTGTGCACCGAGATCGAGCAAGGTTTCAATGAGCACGGCAGTTTGAATCGTCATATGGAGGGAACCCGTGATCCGGGCGCCTTGAAGCGGCTTCTGACTGCCGTATTCGTCGCGCAGTGCCATCAACCCGGGCATTTCAACTTCTGCCAGGTCAATTTCCTTGCGTCCCCAGGCAGCCAGGGAAAGGTCCATTACTTTAAAATCTTGCTTGTCTGTCATCTTACAAGTCCTCCATTGGTATTTGGTTATGAATGTTTGACACCAGCGGTCAACAGCAACACTTTCTGTTGACCGGCAGAATTTCCGAGTTCCTGATATGAGGTCATCTTCAGGCCGACTTCAGCAAGCCAGCCCTCAAGTTCTTGTTGTTTAAAGCCAAGCCATTGATCAGCCAGACGATCCCGGGTCCAATCATATTCATGGCGGGTCAGGTCGGCCATAACCAGCAGACCTTCCCGCTGGAGGACGCGCTCAATTTCTCTGAAAACCTCCAGGGGCTGTTCCGCATGGTGCAGGACCTGGTTCATCACCACCGTACGCACCGTCCCCCCGGCGAAAGGTAAATGGTTCATTTCCGCCAGTCGAACTTCAACTTTATCCCTGAGCCGGTATTTCGCAACAGTTTCTCTGGCCAGGTTAACCATCGAAGGGGAATGGTCGAGTCCGACCGTGTGCTCACACTTTTGAGCCAGAAAGGGCAGCAGGCTGCCGGTACCAACACCTATCTCAACAACCAAACCGCCTGCAGGCAACAGGGCAACGAGACTCTCCTGATAATCCGGCAGATTCAGAAGCTCAACATGCATACGGTCCCAATCGCGAGCGTGATCATCGAAGAAGTCCTGGCTACGCCTGCGCCTTTCCGCCATAACCTGCAAGACCCCGATTGAATCATGCTCCTGACCTTCGATGCAAGCGAGTCGCGATTCAATAAACGGCCACACGTCGCTGAACAGACCCTCTCCCGGAGACAACCTGTAGTAATGCCAGGTCCCCTGTTTCTCTACCCGTAAAAGACCAGCCTCACACAAAAGCTTTAAATGCCGGGATATTCTGGACTGTCCCATATCAAGGATCTGCATAAGGTCCTGAACGGTAAAATCCCCTTGGCGCAGGATACGCAAGAGTCGAATACGGGTGCTGTCTGCCAGCGCTTTAAATAGGTTCAGCATATATCAGGACCGATGCTTATCATATATCTGCTTTTCTTGATATATGATAAGCCTTGATTTGGCAAGCAGAAACGTGTGCTTCCTGCCCATTTTCTTGTTCTCTGTATTGATTACGCTTTCCCGGTCCTGCGCCAGAGTTGCCAGGCAAACCAGAACCTGACCAGCAACGCAGTCAGAATATGTCCTAAAAAATGATTTGTTAACGGATCAAACCAGCGATCAAACCAATGCAACCAGTTACCGGGTTGATGCAGCGGGCCAGAATCCTTACGAAAGGCATTACGACAGTCCATGGCCAAACCGATCTGCCATGCCTGACTGCGGACATACTCTCCGGTTGCCAACCAGACAGACCATCTGCTGCGCAGGGGCATTACGGCAAACAGGTTTTTTATCAAAAGAAAGAAAGGCCCTAGCTGTAATGACCGGGTTCGGTCCTGCTGGCGGTAAAGGTCCGGAACTACGGCAAAGAACTCCAGCCAGCCGATTGACAGGAAGTTCATCATTAAAGCATTGAGTATCTGACGAGACTTCAGTCCTTCCACCTGAAAACGCCGGGCAGAAGTCACAAGTTCCCCCGGCAGAAGCAGCCATTGGCCATGAGTTCGGATGACTTCCGCCAAAGAAGTGTCTTCCATGACCGGCAGGTCTTCCCGGAAAGGACCGACTTTATTAAAAAAAGCTTTCGTCAGCAATACTCCCTGATCACCATGGATACAGCCCGGGCGCCCGAGTCGTGCTTTGGTTTCGTAAAAAGACAGACCGAAGCTATCTCTGTCAGGAGTATCGAAACTCAGAGCGAAACGTCCGGCTGAGGAATCAGAAGCTGCCAGCTGTTGGTGAATGCGCATAAAATCCAGAGCGCTTCGCAATTGATTCGCGTCACCAAGGCGACTGTCAGCATGTAAAAAAAGCAACCACTCAGAAGTTGCCATCGAAACGCCTGCATTCAATTGCCGCCCGCGCCCACGCAGGCCAACGTGGCAAGTTCCCGACAGTTGTCCTGTGGCAAAAAACTCATTGGCGATTTGGCAGGTTGCATCAACCGAGCGACCATCAGTGACAATGACCTCAAAAAAGATCCCCTGCTGACGAGACAGGTCACCAAGCAACAATGGCAAAGCGTCTGCCTCATTAAGAGTGGGGATAATAATGGAAAGCTCAGGACTTGGCATAATCAACAATTTCAAACGCAAACGGGCGGACCGCTAATACGATCCGCCCATGCAGCAAGGAGTCAACAGCGCCAGGATCAGAGACCGGCGCGCTTCTGCAAAGATTCGATACGATCGGTCCGTTCCCAGGTGAATTCGGGCAGTTCACGGCCGAAGTGTCCGTATGCGGCCGTTTTCAGATAGATCGGCCGCAACAGGTCAAGGGTTTCGATGATGGCGCGGGGACGCATGTCAAATTCTTCACGCGTGATCCTGGCAATCTGGTTGGACGGGATCTTGCCGGTACCAAAAGTGTTGATCATAACTGAAACCGGTTCGGCAACGCCGATTGCATATGCCAGTTGGACTTCACATTTACTTGCGATTCCAGAGGCGACAATATTCTTGGCAATATAGCGGGCCATGTAAGAGGCGCTGCGGTCAACCTTGGAAGGATCCTTCCCGGAGAAAGCGCCACCACCGTGAGAGCCTTGTCCACCATAGGTGTCGACAATAATTTTGCGCCCGGTAAGACCACAGTCACCCATCGGTCCGCCGACAACAAAACGGCCGGTCGGGTTAATGAAATATTTGGTGTTTTCATCGAGAAGATCGGCTGGAATCACCTTGCGCACAACTTCCTCAATGATTCCCTCCTTGAGGTTTTCGTAAGTGACCTCGGGTCTGTGCTGTGAAGAGACAACTACGGTATCAACCCGGATCGGTTTGTCATTGATGTACTGGATAGACACCTGAGACTTGCTGTCAGGCCGCAGGAAGTTGAGCAGTCCGCTCTTGCGTACATCAGCCAGGCGCTTGGTCAACTTATGGGCAAAGGTAATCGGCATCGGCATCAGTTCGGGCGTTTCGTTGCAGGCATAACCGAACATCAGTCCTTGGTCACCGGCACCCTGTTCGGCAAACAGCCCCTCACCTTCAGTCACACCCTGGGAAATGTCGGGAGACTGACGGTCGATGGACGTCAATACTGCACAGGTTTCGTAGTCAAACCCCATGGAGGAGTCATCGTAGCCGATCTCCTTGATGGTTTCGCGGACGATGACCGGCATATCGACATATGCACTTGTGGTGATCTCACCGGCGATCATTGCCATGCCGGTTGTAACAAGAGTTTCGCAGGCAACCCTGGCCTGCGGGTCCTGGGCAATGATTGCATCGAGGATAGCATCGGAAATCTGATCGGCAACCTTGTCAGGATGTCCCTCGGAAACCGACTCTGAGGTAAAGAGAAAATCTGTCATAGCCATAGAATCATACTCCTTGAAATTCATTATTAAGAGTCGGAACGTTAATTGTTTCCGAGGGTACTGTCAAGTCCGACAGACTTCTAGAGGTATTTCTCAGAAAAAACCTGCGGATAGCGCTGGCTCATTTCCTTTTCCAGGGCTGCGGAGACTTCTGCTGCCGTTGATAAAGACAAGAGGTGATCAAGAATTTGTTTGGCCTCTGGTATTTTTATCTGGCGAATAATGCGTTTGACCCGCGAGATATTCATCGCATTCATTGACAATTCCCGGAATCCAAGAGCAACCAGGACCAGCGAGTAGAGATCCTCTCCGGCCATTTCGCCACACATGCCAACATCTATGCCGGCGTTCTCCGCCGCACGGCAGACTTGATGCAGCGCCTGCAGCACAGCCGGATGCGTCGGCTCATAGAGATAAGCTACGTGTTCATTGCCACGATCAATTGCCAGGCAATATTGTATCAAGTCGTTGGTTCCAACCGAGAAAAAATCGACTTCTTTTGCCAGCAGATCTGCGATCAGTACAGCGGCCGGCGTTTCTATCATAATACCGATTTCAACATTTTCACCACAGGCAATACCTGCCGAAAGCAGGTCCTGGCGTTCTCTCTCGACAAACTGCTTGCAGTCACGCACTTCGGCTACTCCCGAAATCATCGGGAACATGATGCGAATCGGACCGAACACACCAGCCCTGAGGATTGCTCGCAGCTGGGTCCTGAACAGATTGACTTCTTTGAGTGAAAAACGTACGGCACGCAGTCCCATGGCCGGGTTGACCTCATCAGCGAGGTTAAACTCGGGAACAAATTTATCACCACCGACATCAAGGGTTCTGATAGTAACCGGGAAAGGGGCCATCTGCTCCACAGCCGCGCTATAGATGGCAAGCTGCTCCTCTTCGGAGGGCGGGCCTTCTCCCGACATGTAGAGAAACTCGGTACGAAACAGGCCTATCCCCTGGGCTCCCTGTTCCCGTGCCGCAGTTATTTCTTCTACAAAGTCGATGTTGCTGCGCAGGGCCATGGGGCAGTTGTCCCTGGTTATGGCCGGCAGGCTGCGGAACTGGACGAGCTCAGACTCCAGGTAGTCGTAGTGCTGTTTCTTTATTAAATATTCACGAAATGTTTCTGCCGACGGCTTGAGGATTACGGTGCCAGTGCTGCCATCGATGATCATCGGCGTACCATCCGGCACCAGCGAGGTCACGGTCTCTAATCCAACCACTGCAGGGATGCCGAGCGAGCGCGCCAGGATTGCGGTATGCGAAGTGCGGCCGCCGATATCGGTCACGAACCCGATCACCTTTGACCTATCGATCTGAACAGTATCTGCAGGGGAAAGATCGTGGGCGACGACAATGACCTGATCCTTGACATCTGCCAGTGATTCATGGGTTTCACCAAGCAGGTTGCGCATCAAACGGTCACCGATCGAATCGATATCCGAACGCCGTTCCCGCAGATACTCGTCGCTGATCCTCTCGAACATCTGCCGCAGCTTACGCAACACCCTGTTCAGGGCACCTTCAGCGTTGATCAGTTCCTCACGAATCAGCCTGAGCGTATCTCCGATCAGCATCTCATCATCAAGAATCAGCAAATGAGTATCGATGATATAGAGATGTTCAAAAAGTTCTTTGCTGCCAGCCTGATCTTTGACTTCAAGCAACTGGCTTTTGGACTTGTTTACAGCATCCTTGAACGCTGCTATTTCCGGACCGACCTCTGCCGGAAGGATTCGACGTTCAATGACAGTCATGCGGTCGCGATTGACCCGATGACTCCTTGAGATTGCGATCCCGGGCGCTGCAGCGATACCGACGAGGATAGTATCCTCGGTTATATCAATCTTCACCGAAGCCGTCATTGATCAAAGTCCCGATTACTTTCATTGCTTCTTCAGCGTCTTCACCCGACACTGTCACATTTATGAGTGATCCTTTAGGAGCCGCCAACATCAGCAAGCCCATTATGCTCTTGCCGTTTACTTCATCGCCGTCTTTTTCGACTGTTACATCCGAGAGGAACCGGTTGGCGGTCTGAACCAGCTGAGCCGCTGCCCGGGCATGCAGTCCCAGACGATTCACGATTTTGAATTTTGAACTTTCTATCGGCATATGTCCCTTCTCTCAGAACAGCAGCGCCAGCAATAACAGGCTGGACGTTGTTAATAACACAAGAAACAGGCTGGTTACCCCTTTATGAGCCAACCAGGCAAAAAGCAGAACAATCGGCAATTGGACAAAACCCCAAATCGCAGAAAGCTCCTGGTGCTCACACCCTTTAAAGGCCAGGTACGCGCAAAGCACACCGATAAGCACAGTCGTTGACTCTTTGAGCCGAATTGCCAAATCCGGCAGGCGACATTTCTGTATGGTTTCGATGGCTCTCAATTCCTGAACATAACCGAGCACAAGTCCAATGCCACGGAACAGCAGGTGAGGCAAATTAAAGAGCACCAGAAAAACCAGCGGAGCCCAGAGGGAACCCTGGCTCGCAATCAGCAATCCGATCAAAGCCGCCAGAGGGCGGATACCGCCCCAGAAGAGCGCATCACCCATCGCGGCAAGTGGTGCCATAACCATGTTTTTATATGTTTCAGCATCAACTGCAGGTTCTTCACCCGAAATACTGAGCGTTTCCAAACGCAGAGTCGTTCCTGCAACCAGCGGCGCAAAATAGGGATGGGTATTGAAATAGTCGCAATGTCGCTGACGAACATCCACAGGAATCTGCTCGCCGTAGATATGGCGCAATCCCGGGAGTATCAAATAGAAAAAACCCAGGTTTTGCAGCTTGTCGAAGTTCCAGCTGGCCTGCAGCAGAAAGGATCGAAGATATATGCGCAGGAATATCAGCCAGGATAAGCGTATCTCTTTCATAACCTCATCTCAACCAGAGGACCAGCATGGTCCCGGTAAACGCGGCGCAGAATAGGGAAATACTGCGATTGACATTGATCGTCCCGAGGAGTGACGCCGCGCCGACCAGAATCAGACTGTACTGTAGACTCAAGCCGGCTTCACGCACCGCCCCAATGAACAGAGGAGCTACGAAATAGAGAACAAAGCTGCCCAACAGAACAATAATTACTGCAGTGGCCAGACTCGCCAGAGCAAAGCTGGCAAGACCGAAAAGATGATAACGTTCGAAACTGTCTATGCTGCCCGTCATGAGAGCGTTGTGACCGGAGACAGCAAGGCGGTCATTGACATGACGTGCCAGACGATCAAAAACCTGGCCGAACTTGCCTAAAGGGATCGCAATCAGTACAGACAGAATCACTAATGGCATGCCATTCAGGTCAAGCAAGTGCCCCATACTTACAGCCAGGACAGTCGCACCTACCGCTACCTGTGTATCGTCCGGAGGAATCGCTGCTCCAACCGGCAACCTGCCGAGCCAGAGTAATTCGAGCAACATGCCGACCTCCATGCCGACCATGGGATTGCCGAGAACCCACCCGGTCAGAGGAGCGGCAACCAACGGCCTGGAAATCATGATTTGAACCAGGGCAACCCGATCCAGTCCGGTCAGCATGGCCACCAGACCGGCCAGCAGGTAGTCACCGACGACCATTTAACGACCTCCGGAACGAATCAGCTTATGCCAGCTCTGCTCTCGATCTGCGGGTACACATTGGGAAACGATGGTGACTCCTTGATCCTCGACCTTCTGCAAGGTATCAATATCTTGCTGATCAAGAGCAATTGTACAGGTATAACGATTCTTGCCTGCGCTTGAATGCATGTTGCCGAGGTTGAGTTTTGTATAAGAAACGCCGAGCTGGCGGGCTTTCAGGGCATCATCAGAACTGGTAAAAAGCAACAGGACCCGCTTTTTGAGCAGTTCAGCGGATTTGAGGATACAGGCCGTCTCCTCCAAGGTACCGATAATCAGCTTGATTGAACTCGGGATCGCGGCCTGCATGACCATACGCTGGAAAGAGGCCACAGCGACTTCATCGTTGGCGACGACAATGCAATCGGCACCGACATAGGGGACCCAGGCTTCCAGGACCTGTCCGTGCACCAGGCGGCTGTCAATACGCGCCAGAACAATACTCATTACAAACAGCTCCTATCGCTGCAGATATTCACTGGCCTGGATAATGCTCTGTTGACCATACGACTTGAGAATTCCCGCCAATTCATCCAGGCCAAGACTCTCCTGACTATTGAAAAACTTGAGCAGCATAGGCAGGTTGACACCGGTCAGGACTTCCACTGCCTGAGGTTCCAGAAAAGTCATGCTGACATTAGCGGGAGTACCGCCAAACATGTCGGTTACGATAATGACGCCGTTGCCATCTGTCCCGACCTCGGCAATGGCGGCCGCTATGGCATCCCGGATATCTTCCATAGAGTTATCCTGGTTAATGCTGACAGACCTGGCATTGCGGACCGGGCCGATAATCATCTGCGTCGACACCAGAAGCTCTGCGCCGAGGTTGCCATGAGTCGCAACGACCACACCAATCATAGAATCAATCCTTGACAATATCCCTGTGCTTCACCTGAACAACACTTCCGGTGCCGAGCAGGTAAGGCCTCAGATCTTCTGCGATAGCGACACTGCGATGGCAGCCACCGGTACAGCCGATGCCAATCGTCAGGCTGGCCTTGCCCTCCTGACGATAACGCGGCAGCAGGAAGAAAAGCAGATCCTTGAGCTTGACGATAAAAGTCTTGTAGTCTGGCTGACTCAGAACGAAGCTGCTGACTGCCGGGTCCAACCCGGTCTTGGGACGTAATTCTTCAACGAAATGGGGGTTATCGAGAAATCTTACGTCAAAAACCAGATCTGCACCCAGAGGCAGGCCATTTCGAAAGCCGAAAGACTGCACCTGCACCTGTAATTGCCCTTCAGAATCTTCCGTCCCAAGGACACAAACAAGGACTCTCTGGCGGAGTTGATGTACACTCAGCCCGGAAGAATCCAGAATGATCGTTGCCAGTCTGCGCAGTTCTGACATGACTTCGCGTTCATGACCAATGGCGGCAAGAGTCCCTTCTTGCTTCACTAGAGGGTGACGGCGGCGTGTCTCTGAAAAGCGTTTGATCAGGTCATGGTCCGAGGCTTCAAAGAACAGAATATCGACATCGTGTCCTTCAGCTTTGATGCGCCGCAGAACTTCGTGGCAATCGCCTAAGAAATCAGAACTTCTGGCATCAACGACCGCGGCCACTTTGGGGTAGCCATGTCCTGTCAACGCGAGAAAATCAGGAAGCATGACCAAGGGAAGGTTATCGATGACAAAGAAACCGGCATCTTCAAGGGCCCTGGCGCCAGTGCTTTTACCGGATCCCGACAGCCCGGTGATAATAACCAGTTGCCGTTTCATTCCAGGTTGTCCCCAATGATGGACCGAGCGTGGATTCTGGCAGTTTCAGCCATGCGCTGCTCCAAACGCTCTTCAAACTCTACCGCACTGTGATAGCCCATCTCCTTGAGCAACTGGTTGCGGGCCGCAACCTCAACGATGGTCGTAATATTCCGGCCCTGACGGACCGGAATTGTCTGTAGGGGCAATTTCACTCCAAGCAGTTCATAGTTGCTCTCTTCCAGACCGAGACGGTCGTATTCGTGGCCATCCTGCCATTCCACGAGCTCGATAGCCAGATCGATTTTTTTGCGTTCACGAATAGCAGCCACACCAAATAAATGTTTAATATTGATGATGCCCAGACCACGGATCTCCATATGGTAATGCAACAGGTCACTGCATTCGCCAAAGAGAACTGCCGGCAATTTCAGACGGACCTTAATGACATCGTCAGCGACCAGTCGATGTCCACGGATGATCAGATCAAGAGCGCATTCGCTTTTGCCGACGCCGCTCTTGCCGAGCAGGAGCACACCAACGCCGAGCACATCGACAAGCACACCATGCACATTGGTCTGAGGGAGCAGGCGTTCTTCCAGATACTGGGTCAACAGAGAGATGAAGGTTGAGCTTTGATGATGACTGCGAAGCAGCGGAATATTGTGCTTCTCCACTTCGCGCCGGAGGCTTTCAGGCGGGGTCATATTTTTGGTGATGATAAAGCAGCAGATATCAAGTGCGCAGAGCCGGGAGATGTGCTCTTCAGCCTTGCTGCGATCCTGCAGCAATAATTCCGAGAGATAACTCAGCTCGGTGGCGCCGAGAATCTGAATGCGATCGGGATGGAGATTCTTGGTATAACCGGCCAGCGCCAAACCAGGTTTTTGGATTCTTGGGATCTGCACAAAACGGTTCAGGCCACGCTCGCCGGCCAAAAGCTCCAGGTCAAGCCCGGCCTCCGTCTCGGACAATAGTTCTGCAATACTCAGACGAAGCATAGATTCAACCGTTTACAAATGCTCTTCCTCTTCAGCGATTATGCGATGGATTTCTTCACTGTCGACCGCTGACTGCAGACGCTCTCGCACAGAAGTACTTTTCAGCAGCTTGGAAATGCGGGCAAGAGTCTTCAAATGAACACCAACGGATTCCTCAGGAGCAACCAGCAGGAAAAAAAGATGCGCCGGTTTGCCGTCCATAGAGTCAAAATCGACCCCCTGACGACTCAGACCAAAAGAAATCATAAGACGATCTATATCTTTCAATTTGCCATGAGGTATAGCGACACCATCACCAATGCCCGTGGACCCGAGCCGCTCCCGTTCCATCAGGACTTTAAGGATATCATCCCTGACCAGACTCGGATCCGCTTTCAAAAGAGCATCGGTCAATTCGGCAAGAACTTCTTTTTTTCCCGTACCGTCCAGTTCTGCGACGATTGCCGCAGGATCAAGCAACTCCGAAATTTTCATTTCACGATTAACCTGGTTATTTATATAAGTTAGTGGAACTACGGCAGACGGTCACATTTACCGCCTGCCGTATAAAGATAGCCCTAGGCCTGAGGGACAATCAAGCCATAATTACCATCTTTGCGACGATAGACCACATTAATCTCTTCGGATGAGGCATCTGTGAAAACCAGAAACTCCTTTTCCAACAGGTCCATCTGCATGACGGCTTCATCCACGGACATCGGCTTCACGTGAAAACTGTCTGACTTGATAATGCTTGGCTCAGGATGAGCTTCATCGATACTCTCAGCGGTATAAACGGTTTTCTCCACACGCCGTTCCCGCCCGCTGAGTGGCTTGTGCATTTTAATCTTATCTTTATAGCGCTTCAATTGACGTTCGAGTTTATCCAGCACCCCGTCAACCGCTGCGTACATATCGGCGGTTTCATCGGTCGCTTTGATGGTTATCCCTTTAGCCGAGAGCGAAACTTCAGCCTTGTGACGGATTTTCTTTTCTACAGAGAGAACCACCTGGGCTTCAACGGGTTCATCAATATATTTTTTGACCTTTGGTAGTTTGTCTTCAACATAGTTACGTAACGGTTCGCTGCTTTCCATATGTCGAAAGGTCACATTAATCCGCATAATTTTCATACCTCCTTGTAAATGTTTATGAAAAAGATCTTGATGTTACAATTATACCGGCTGGATTGCATAAAACCATGGCAAGGTTAAAACAAACGCTTGCGCTGGGTGGAAGAGCCGACGCCCAGCATTTCCCGATACTTGGTCACAGTGCGACGCGCGATATCGATTCCCTTTCCATGCAGGATGTCAACAATCTTCTGGTCTGAATACGGCTTGCGGGTATTCTCCTCGGCAATAATTTCCTTAATCTTGCTTTTAACGCTCTCCGACGCAACTGAGTCTCCTTCGGTAGTACTGATGCCGCTATTGAAAAAGTACTTCAGTTCAAAAAGACCCTGTGGCGTCTGCACATACTTATTGGTCGTCACACGGCTGACAGTGGATTCATGCATTTCGATATCTTCAGCAACATCGCGTAAAACCAGGGGTTTAAGATTTGCAACTCCCCGGTCAAAGAAATCCCGCTGGAATTTAACGATGCTCTTGGTGACCCGATAAATTGTCCTTTGCCGCTGATGAATACTTTTAATCAGCCAAAGGGCGCCGCGCAACTTCTCCTGAATATATTCACCCGCTTTTTCATCGAGCTGCGCAGAACCGGAGAGAGCATTGCGATAAAAAGAATTGATCCGTAGATTAGGCAATCCCTCGTCGTTGAGGACGACAATATACTCATCACTGACTTTGTATACAAAAATATCGGGGATGATGTAGTGAACGTCTTCCTGGCCGTATTGACTACCAGGGCGGGGGTCCAGACCGCTGATAAACTTGGCCGCAGCAAACACCTCATCCAATGGGATCTGGAGACTTCTGGCGATCACTTGGTATCGGCGATTTTCCAGCTCTTCAATATATTCCCTCAGGATGACGTCAACGATGTCCTCAGCCATCCCCAATTGTTCCACCTGTTTAAGGAGACATTCCTGGAGATTGCGACTGGCAACGCCGGGGGGATCGAAATCCTGAACCTCTTTCAGAATTTTTTCGACATGCTCAGCGTCGCAACCAGCCTGCGCGGCCAGCTCTTCAACCGAAACCTGCAGATAACCATCATCGTCCACGTTGCCGATAATCTCGCTGGCGATAGCTCTTTCCCGGCTTTCCAATCGGGAGAGATTCAGCTGCCACAAAAGGTGGTCAGACAGAGAAGGCTTTCTGGTCAGAAGGTTTTCATAAGAGGGACGATCTTCATCATCCTCATAGCTGTCTGCCGTGGAGCCGCCGAGGCTGTAGCTTTCCAGGTATGTCTTCCAATCAATATCCGCCATGCCATCGCGGTCGCCCTCAACCTCCTTGACATTGTCCTGAACCTGCGCTTCAGGTATTTCGGCGATCAGCTCTTCAGCTGACTGGCTTTTCTCTTCAAGGAGCTCCTGCCCTTCTTCCAGAACAGGATTCTCTTCGAGCTCTTCGCGCACAACATCCATCAACTCCATGCGCGATAGCTGCAGCAGCTTGATCGCCTGTTGCAGCTGGGGCGTCATAACCAATTGCTGACTGAGCTTGAGTTGTTGTCTGATTTCTAAGGCCATGTCACCATCATAAGGGAAAGTAGCGTCAAAAGGTCAAGTCAATAATACTGGCAAAAAGCTAACCATCTGCCAGCGGGCTCCAGCACTAAAGTCGAAATTTTTCTCCCAGATAAATCGCCCTGGCCTTTGCGCTCCGGGCAATTTGATCAGGCGCCCCATGCTCCAGAATGCAGCCTTCATTTAAAATATAAGCTCGATCGCACACACCCAGCGTTTCACGGACGTTATGGTCAGAGATCAAGACACCGATACGGCGTTGTTTCAGTTCATTAATGATTTCCTGAATATCAAGCACGGCGATCGGATCAATCCCGGCAAAAGGCTCGTCGAGCAAAATAAACTTGGGATCGAGGACCAGGGCGCGGGCTATCTCGACACGACGTCTCTCTCCGCCGGAGAGTGCATAGCCGAAAGATTTTGCAACATGCGTCAGACGGAAGTCTTCAAGTAATTGATCCTTGCGTTTTTGCTGAACCTGCCTGGATTTTTCCACAGTCTCCAGAATTGTCAGAAGGTTCTGTTCAACCGACAGTTTACGAAAAACCGAAGCTTCCTGTGGGAGGTATGAAATCCCCATCCTGGCTCTCTGGTGCATAGGCAATGCGGTTAAATTCTCATCGTCAAGAAAGACTTCACCATGGTCCGGTCTGATCAGTCCGACCACCATATAGAAAGAGGTGGTTTTCCCGGCGCCATTCGGACCGAGCAGACCGACCACTTCACCTGACTTGATTTCAAGATCAACGGACGAAACCACCTGGCGTTGTTTATACGCCTTCGACAACCCACGTGCGGTCAGAAGATGGCTCAAGGCTTCTTCTCCGTTTGTGGTGTGAAAATGGCATTCACTCTGCCACCGGCACCTCCAGTGACGACGCTGCGTTGATCGTTCAGGTAGATTGTGATCTCCTGGCCCTGAACAGAATTATCGCCATCGCTGACTTTCGGTGAACCCGTCAGGACAATGCGTTCTTCCACATGATAGAGGACCGCCTTTGCACCAGTAGCAACCCGCGCTCCCTGGAGGATGCGCACCGAACCTTCAGCAATAACTTTTTCTATCTCACGTTTCTCGCCGGTATACTCCACTGTAAGACGATCGCCATAAATCGTGACGTCGTCCTGACTGGCGACAGCATTCCCTGAGAACACGAGAGTTTGAGCCTGATCATCGGCTTCAAGACGATCTGCGGAGACCTCGACCGGGCCGCGGTTTTGTGACGCTAATCCGCTAGCGGCAAGCACCGATAACGGCAGGAGCAACAAGAGGACGGATAAACACAGGGTAGCAATTTTAATCATAGGAACTGTCATTCCTTCTGCCTGGAAGCAAGGACCCCTTTTACATCTGCATTCAGTTGCAAGCGTTCCTGTTTTAAATAAAACACCAGCCCAGTGCCTTGCAGGCGCAAGCCATCTGCAACCAAACGCACATGGTCCTCAGTTGTTGCAGTCTGCGTTGTGTGATCGTAATCAAGGTGGTCAGTGTACAATGTGTAGCCGGCAGAATTCTTCAAAATAACATTGTCACGCAATTTGACCTGCTGATAATCCTCGCTGACTTCACCACCGCCGGCCTGTAAAGAGCCTTTCGTTTCACCTTGCTCGTCATAAAAGTTCAATTGCGGGCTGATGAGCCCCAGGATTCCCGACGCTGACTTGCGTTCAACCTGTTGAGCCACTAAACGCCAACGGGCCCTGCCCTCTTCAATGTGCGTATAGTCAATGTCCTGTAAGGAGACATCGACCCCCTCCGGCAAAGCCTTCACCAGAGCCTGCAATTGAGCTTCCGGCCGATATCGCAGGGAGATAACAACCAGCAGAGCAAGCGCAAGACCCAGGGCCAGGATAAGAAGAAGATTGCGGGGTTTGTTGAATTTACTCATTATTGGAAGTCAGTATAACACCCCGGGAGGTTTACTGTAAAGCGCCATATAACAAGTTGGCATGAGAATTGTATAACAGGCTAACCTTCGAAATAATGATGTGTCACAGTTGGCCAACGGCCGGTTTCCTTGAGAATAAAGTCACAGACTTCCCTGACGGCACCTTTTCCTCCCGGCCGTTCGGTGACCATGTCGGCGAAGGGTTTCACATCGTCGGCGGCATCAGCCACGGTCACGGCAAAACCGACCTGCCTCATGACAGGCAAATCGACTATGTCATCACCGATATAAGCAACTTCTTCCGGGGCAAGGGCCAGTTTTTGCAGAATCTCGTTGAACGGCAGGCGCTTGTCTTTGGCTCCCTGATAAACCAGTTCAATACCCAGCTCCGCAGCCCTGCGGACAACGATTGTCGACTGACGGCCGGTAATGATGCCAACCCGGATTCCTGCCCGCTGCAGCAGCTTGATACCATGACCATCTTTTACATCGAAGGCCTTGGTCTCGCCACCATCGCTGTCAAAGATAATTCGACCGTCAGTCATGACACCGTCGACATCAAGCAGCAACAGCTTGATCCTGGATAAATCGACAGCCATCAGATAACCCCTGCCTTGAGAAGGTCATGCAGGTGGATAATCCCGATCGGTTTCTGATCCTCTTCCGAGTCAAATACAAATAAGGAGGTAATCTGGTGTTCCTCCATGCGCTGCAGGGATTTGGCCGCCAGGTTGGTGCGCAAAATACGCTTCGGCTTGCCGGCCATGAGCTCTCCGATAGGGAGATTGAGGACCTCGATGCCCTGCTCAATCTTGCGTCGTAAGTCACCATCAGTAAAGACGCCGACCAGGTCTCCCCGGTCATCAACAACCCCGGTAATCCCCAACTTTTTACTGGAGATCACATACAGAGCATCTTTCAATGGAGTATTTACGTTAACAGTCGGTACATCTTCACCAACATGCATCAGGTCTTCAACACGTAGCAGCAGGCGCTTGCCTAGTGCGCCTCCGGGATGGTACAGAGCAAAATCCTCTTCCCGAAAACCTCTCTGTAAAAGCAAAGCAACAGCCAGGGCATCGCCCATGGCCAGGGTGACTGTGGTACTCGCTGTCGGGGCCAGCTGCAATGGACAGGCCTCCTCCTTGATGGAGATGTCAAGAAACACATCGCCGGCGCGTGCCAGAGTACTGGTGGGATTTCCGGTCATGGAAATCAACGGCAGCCCCATGCGCTTGATCGTCGGCAATATGCGGGCGATCTCTTCTGTCTCACCGGAATTGGAGACCGCAATGACGACATCGCCCTTCATCAGCATTCCCAGATCACCGTGAACACCTTCAGCAGGATGCAAAAAGATTGTCGGTGTTCCTGTAGAAGCCATGGTCGCCGCCATTTTCTGACAGATCAAACCGGATTTGCCCATCCCGGTTACGACCACGCGACCGGAACATGCCAGAATCATCTCTACCGCCATGGCGAAGCTATCATCCAACCGTGCTGCCAGAGCTGCAACCGCTTCAGCTTCTATCTGAATAACCTTGCGGGCGGCATCTAAAATTTCTGTGTATTTGGTCATCATCACCTGACTATTTTATCGAGAGCCAGCATCTGGCGCAGCAGCACTTCAACTGCATCAAGGTGCAGGCTGTTCGGCCCATCACATAAGGCCATTGCGGGATTTTCATGAACTTCCCAGAAAAGGGCATCGACTCCGGTGGCTACAGCGGCACGAGAAAGAGGTGCAACAAATTCACGCTGGCCGGAGGATTTCGAACCTGCACCACCTGGCAACTGCACCGAATGGGTGGCGTCGAAGACTACCGGGTAGCCGGTCTGACGCATAATGACCAGCGAACGCATGTCGGTCACCAGGTTGTTGTAACCGAAGCTGGCGCCGCGCTCTGTAAGAAGGACCTGATCATTGCCCGTAGAGAGAACCTTGCCGATAGCATTCTCCATATCCCACGGCGCCTGAAACTGACCTTTCTTGATATTGACGATGCGGCCGGTTTCACCGGCGGCAACCAGCAGATCGGTCTGTCGCGAGAGGAAAGCCGGAATCTGTATAACATCCAGAACGTCAGCGGCAGGCTTGACCTGAGAAATATCATGGACATCGGAAAGAACCGGCAGACCGGTTTCTTCCTTAACGGCACGCAGGATCTTCAGGCCTGCATCCATACCGGGACCGCGATAGGATTCAACCGAGGTTCGATTGGCTTTGTCATAAGAAGCCTTGAAAATCAGGCCAACCCCGACGCGCGCGGCAATCTCCTGCAAAGCTCTGGCGAGGGTCAGGGTATGATCTTTATTCTCAATAACACAGGGGCCGGCGATCAAAACCAGTGGATTGGCGCCACCGATATTGACCGGACCGACAGAAAGGACTTTACTCATTGATTCTCCTGCTCTTGCCGGGCCTTGAAGCAGGCCCCGACAAAGGATTCAAAGAGAGGGTGAGGTGCCATTGGTCGTGATTTGAATTCCGGATGGAACTGGCAGCCAAGGAACCATGGATGATCGGCAATCTCAATAATTTCGACCAGATCTTCTTCCAGGTAAAGACCGGAGAGTACCAGTCCGCATTTTTCCAGTGCTTTGCGGTAGGCATTGTTGAACTCATAACGGTGACGATGACGTTCCCCAACATCCTTCTGGCCGTAGATCCTGCGGGCCAGGGTTTTGTCTTTCAATGAACACGGGTAGGCTCCCAGGCGCATGGTGCCGCCCTTGCCCTTGACGGTTTTCTGCTTTTCCATAATGTGGATCACAGGGTTCTTGGCGTCTTCCTTGAATTCGCTCGAATAGGCCTCTTCGATATTGCATACCGAACGGGCAAATTCGACAACGGCCATCTGCATGCCGAGACAGATGCCGAAGAAAGGAATTTTGTTCTCACGGGCATGCCGGATAGCCGCAATTTTGCCTTCGCTGCCGCGCTCTCCAAAGCCACCGGGGACGAGAATACCGTCGATATCGTCGAATGTCGTGCCGATACCGTGGCGTTCAAGAGCTTCCGAATCAACATATTTCAGTTGCACCCGGCAGTTGTTGCCAATTCCTCCGTGAGTCAACGCCTCGGCAAGTGACTTATAGCTCTCGGTCAGGTCAATATATTTGCCAACAATCGCGATCGTGGTAACCCCGGCCGGCTCTTTGACCCGCCTGACAATCCGTTCCCAGGCACTCAAATCAGGGTTCTTGGTCCAGATATTCAGAAAATCCACAATCCTTTCGTCGAGCCCCTGTTCATGGAAGGCCAGCGGTACTTCGTAAATTGTCTCAACGTCCCGGGCGGTAATAACTGATTCTTCGCGAACATTGCAGAAAAGGGCTATTTTCCCCTTCATATCGCGCGGTAGCTCACGATCGCAGCGGCAGAGCAAGATATCCGGCTGGATGCCGATCTGGCGCAGTTCTTTGACACTGTGCTGAGTCGGCTTGGTTTTCAATTCACCGGCAGTCTGAATATACGGCACCAGAGTCAGGTGGACATAGAGGACATTCTCGGGGCCGAGATCACTGCGGAACTGGCGAATGGCTTCAAGGAAAGGCAGGGATTCAATATCTCCGACCGTACCGCCAATCTCGACTATGGCAAGATCGACCCCTTTGGCGTTCTCCAGGATTTTTCCTTTGATCTCGTTGGTAATATGGGGAATGACCTGAACGGTTCCACCCAGATAATCACCACGGCGTTCCTTGCGGATAACGGAATCGTAAATCTGACCGGTCGTAAAGTTAGACTTCTTGGTCAGGTTTGCCGTGGTGTAACGTTCATAATGTCCAAGATCCAGGTCAGTTTCTGCACCGTCATCAGTCACAAAGACTTCGCCATGCTGAAAGGGACTCATTGTCCCCGGATCGACATTGATATAGGGATCCAGTTTCTGCATGGAAACGCGCAGCCCGCGTGCTTCCATAAGAGCGCCGATGGATGCAGCCGCCAGGCCTTTGCCGAGAGAGGAAACGACGCCGCCGGTAATGAATATGAACTTGGTCTTCATAGGGTCTCCTGACCGAAAATCTTTAACAACGCAACACAGACAATTTAAGCAACGGATGTTACACTTCCGGAGCTTAAATGAAAACCCCTTATTACTGAAAGTTTAACGCGGCACAGAAGAGGCAAGGATCACCCTTACCTGTTCCAGATCCTCCGGTGTATCAACCCCCTGCCCCGCCAGCCTGGTTTCTGCCACACTGATACGGTAGCCGTGTTCAAGAGCACGCAGCTGTTCAAGACATTCCTGAGACTCCAGCGGGGTCGTCTTGAGATGCGGATATTGCAGCAGAAACTCACGTCGGTAGACATACAGGCCAATATGCTTGGCGGTCGCCAGTTCACCCCAGCGTTGGTCGAGTGCGTCATTGAAATCGCGTGGGTAGGGTATCGGCGCCCGGGAAAAGTAGAGCGCGAACCCGTGCTGGTCAGTCACCACCTTGACGACATTCGGATTCCGGTATTCCTCTATAGATGTCAGGGGTGTCTTGAGTGTTCCCATGGGGATCGAGTCGTCAGCCAGCAGCGGCGCCACGGCTGCCTGGATCATGGCCGGATCAATCAGAGGTTCATCACCCTGCACATTCACAATCAGTTCATCATCGAGACCTGCGGCAACTTCTGCCAGACGGTCGGTACCGGTCAGATGATCAGATCGAGTCATGGCGACGTCGCCGCCGAAGGACTCTACTGCACGGGCAATACGGTCATCATCAGTGGCGACGATGACCCGGCCAACGGATTCACAAAGTGCGGAACGTTCATAGACCCACTGTATCATCGGCTTGCCGCACAAGTCGGCAAGCGGTTTTCCGGGGAACCGGGTTGAAGCATACCGTGCCGGGATAACAACTGTAACACCCATGTTAATCAAGCTCCTGATTTAATTGGTTTTCGTCCGGAAACGGCCCTTTTCCGCAATCTCTGCCAACCTGAAAAGGCTAGCAGTCTGTCGGACTATACGGGCCGAAGCTATAATTTGGATGTTTGAGAACAGCTTTTAGCTCATTTGCAGGGCCATAGCCGTAGCTATGGACCAAAAAGGAGCTGAAATATGGGCCAAACAGCCGAATTTGCAGCCGGCTCATGGGTAGTCCGACAGGCTGCTACAGGTCATCACGGCTCATGCTGCCGTCAACCAGGCGCCATAGATTCAATTTGTTCAGATCACATAACGCTTCAGGCAGCAGTTCCTGTGGAAAGTTCTGATAACAGACAGGACGCAGAAATCGCTTAACGGCATAGTGGCCTACCGAGGTGCTTCTGCTATCGGTCGTCGCTGGATAGGGGCCGCCATGATGCATCGAGGCACACACTTCAACCCCCGTTGGAAAGTTGTTTATAAGCAGACGTCCAGCTTTGCGTTCAAGAATCTCCAACAGATCACGAGAGCCCAGCAGTTCATCGTGCGTGCCGTGCACAGAGGCTGTCAACTGGCCCTGAAGTCTCTCCGCTGCTCTCAACATCTCGCCTCTGGAATCACAAACGACAACCATCGCAGAGGGGCCGAAGACTTCCTCAGCAAGTGCAGGGTTGTCAAGCAAGGTCTTCGCATCGGTCCGCAACACGGCAGGGGCAGCCAGACACCCGCCCGGAAAAGGAGACGGTCTGTCGGAGCGCTCGACACCGTCAACAGACGACAGCCTGTTCAGACCCGCCAGAAAATTTTGTTTTATGCCGTCATGTAACATAACTCCCGGTGGCTTTGCAGCAAGACAGCTTTCGACCTCGTGCAGAAAGAACTCTGTTGCGCCATCCTTGATTACCAGGACCAGCCCCGGTGCGGTACAGAACTGACCGACACCGAGGGTCAACGATTCAACCAGCGCAGCAGCCAGCGACGCACCTCTGTCTTCAACAATCTTTGGCAGGAAGAAGACCGGGTTGACGCTGCCCATTTCGGCATAGACCGGCACAGGCTCCGATCGCGAGCAGGCCAGATCAAAGAGTGCCCGCCCACCTGCAAGCGATCCGGTAAAAGCGACCGCCCTGATCAAAGGATGTTGCACTAATGCTGCGCCTACATTTGTATTTTCCGCCTGCAGCAGGGAAAAAACTCCCGGTGGGACCTGGTTCTTCCGAATCGCCCGCATCACTGCACGGCCAGCGAGTTCGGATGTCCCCGGGTGCGCCGGATGACCCTTGACGACGACCGGACAACCTGCCGCCAGCGCCGAGGCAGTGTCACCACCAGCCACAGAAAACGCCAGGGGAAAGTTGCTTGCACCAAAGACCGCAATCGGACCGAGCGGAATCTGCATTGCCCGAAGATCCGGCTTCGGCGCCGGTGCCCGTTCCGGCTGGCCGAGGTCGATGCGCACCTCAAGATGAAAGCCTGAACGAACCTGTTGAGCAAAAAGCTGCAACTGATTGACAGTGCGCACCAGTTCTCCTTCGAGCCTCGTTCGGGGGAGCGCCGTCTCTTCATAGGCACGGGCAATCAACTCAGCACCAGCTGCCATCAGCTGTTCGCCAATGTTCTCCAGGAAGGTTGCTCGCCGCGACGTCGTCAGTTTACGATACAGTTCGAATGCCTCTGCGGCCGCGCAGACAGCGCTGTTGACATCGTCACAGGTCGCTTCGCTGATTTGCGGTTCAAGGACAGCCCCGGTGGCGGGATTCACTGCAGCAAACTGCCTCCGGTTACCAGCCGGATGGAATTCCGAACCGATGATCTGTTCTCCGCTGAGATTCATGACCGAACTCCTTAAAGCAATACAACAATAATGCAAAGGCTTAAAGCGTTTAATGTGTAGGCGAGGAATCAGGTTAACAACATGCTTACGCGCTTCTCTGCCGCTTCACGAGCTTCCGCAATGATGCGCTTGATCAGGACATCACAGCTGGGTATATCGTCAATCAGCCCGATAACCATACCGGCCGTCCATAGGCCACCATCAATATCACCGACTTCCAGGACTTGCTTGCGGCCACGCGTACCGGCGACCAAAGGTTGAATTTCAGCAAAGTCGGTATCGCCATGCCGTGATTCTATGGCGAGAACTTCCCTGGCAACCTTGTTGTCAAAGACGCGTGCGGTGTTATTCAATGTTCTCAGGATCAAGGTGGTCTGACGTTCGTCTGCATCAACCATTGCCTGCTTTACATTGTCATGTACGGGTGCCTCCCGGGTCGCCACAAAGCGTGTTCCCATATTGATGCCCTCGGCACCCAGGGCAAAAGCCGCCGCCATCTGATAGCCGTTGGCGATACCTCCCGAGGCCAGTATAGGGATAGACAGTCTGGCCGCAACCGCAGGGATAAGCACCAGATTTGTGACGTCATCTTCGCCGGGATGCCCGGCACATTCAAAACCGTCGACACTGACGACATCACACCCGATTGCCTGCGCTTTCAACGCGTGGCGGACCGAAGTGCACTTATGGATAACTTTCACGCCAGCCGCTTTGAAAGCAGCCATAAACGGTTGTGGATTGCGACCGGCGGTTTCGACAATCTTTACACCACTCTCAATAATCGCCTGCACAAACTCTGTGTAGGGCGGGGGATTGATGGACGGAAGGATCGTCACGTTGACACCGAAGGGCTTGCTGGTCATCTCTCGACAGCGAGCCACCTCTTTTGTCAAGGCCTCAGGGGTTGACAGGTTCAGGGCGGTGATAATGCCCAGGCCCCCGGCATTGGATACCGCAGCAGCCAGATCGGCTGTCCCGACCCACATCATGCCGCCCTGGACAATCGGATATTCGATGCCAAACAACTCGGTAATTCTCGTCTTCATCGTTCATAGCCTCAATCAATGGTTCTGCATTCCAGGTGAAGGTTGCAGGCAACGCTGTCTTATGGCTTTCTGCGCCGCCATCAGATCTTGCGGATCATCCCTTCCTGGGCCACAGATGCGACCAGCTTGCCCTCGCGGCTGAAGAGATTGCCGCGACTGAAACCCCGTCCGTGGGATGCGCTCGGGCTGTCCATGCTATACAGCAGCCACTCGTCCATGCGGAAGTCGCGATGAAACCACATGGCGTGATCAAGGCTTGCCGCACGAATCGTACTCTGATAGAAGGTCAGGGCGTGAGGCAGCAAAGCTGTACCGAGCAGGGAAAAGTCAGAAGCATAAGCCAGAAGAACCTTATGCATTGCCGGATCGTCAGGGAAAACTCCATTGGCGCGCATCCAGAGGTTACGAAACGGTGGACATGCTTCAGGATGGAGAGGATGCGTTGGCTGGACGGGACGAAATTCGATGGGACGTTGCCACGAAAGGAACCGGCTTAATTTGTCGGGAACTTCCACAAATGTCTGCCTGGCAAGTTCCGTCATGTTGGGCAATCCGTCCGGACCTGGCACCACGGGCATCGCGAATTGATGTTCGATACCCTCCTCTCTCACCTGGAACGACGCAGACATGTTAAAGATCGGCTTACCACGCTGGATGGCGACAATTCTCCGGGTCGCATAACTTTTCCCGTCGCGCGTCTGTTCCACCTCATAAACAACAGGTGCATTCTTGTCGCCAGGGCGAAGAAAATACGCATGCAGCGAATGCACATCGCGGCCCTCAACAGTCTGGCTGGCGGCAAACAAGGCCTGTCCAAGGACCTGCCCGCCAAACACGTTCGGGCCGCCTATGTCGCGGCTGTCACCGCGATACAGGTTTTCTTCGAGGCGTTCCAGCGTCAAATGTTTAAGTAAGTCATGCCCGATATCAGTCATTGCAGCTATTTTATTTGATTAACCAATTTGAGTACAGGGGAATAAGGGGATTCTTAAAACAGGGAGCTAACGATGAGACGTTAACTCGGGATCGATTTGATAGAGGTTGATACTGACATGGTTATTCTGTTTCCTCTGAATGAAGGTCAATTTCAATTAACCTGGAGTACTGTCCTTACCGGCAGAGAACTTGGGACCTGAGTAGGTTTTTACGTCTTGGGGTGTGAGAATTCGGATGTGAATCCGACTTTCATCCTTGCGATAAAAACAGATGACACTTCCCCGTCTGATGTCATCAATCACTTCTCTGCTGTCATCTTCTTTTAACAATAGCGGTTCTCACCATCATATTCAAACCTTTAGCCTGGTTTTCGTCCGGAAACTAGTTATCATGAACCATTATGCGTAGAAGAAGGAAGCTGCAATCATGAAGCCAAGAATAAGCATGATCACACTCGGCGTCCGCAATCTTGCGGCGGCGATTGATTTCTATGAGAAAGGACTCGGTTTTCCCCGAATGAAGTCCCCACCGGAAGTCGCGTTTTTCACACTCAACGGTACGTGGCTTGGTTTGTATGGACGAGAAGCATTGGCGGAAGATGCCACGTTATCTCCCGAAGGAGAGGGCTTCGAGTCATTTGCGCTCGCTCACAATGTAAGCTCGGAACAAGAAGTTGATGAGGTTATATTACAAGCAGTTGAAGCCGGCGCAACTTTGTAAAGAAACCGCAGAAAGTGTTTTGGGGTGGTTACAGTGGGTACTTCAAAGATCTCGACGGTCATCTTTGGGAGGTGGCGCACAACCCATTTTTCTGGGTAGGCCCACTAGATGGAAACGCATAATAAGGGGCTGCACCGGACGACAATTACGCTGCGCTCCATTGCTGCCGGTGAGCTTGAAACAGAACATGTCAGACCCGGAGGTTTTGTGAAGAAAAGCATCAAATTGTTGGTTTTCGGAACGGGGGGAGTCCTTCTTGGCGCCCTGATCGGCTATCTCGGCCAGTGTGCCGGCGGCACCTGAGGCGCTCTCGCCAGCCCCTGGTCAGGGGCGCTGTTCGGATTCGTCGTTGGCGCAGTGCTCGCTTTTCTGCCCGATGACTGCCCAAGGAAATAGCCACTGGTGCGGAGGCTTACATCCCATCACCAACTCCCATCACCAACTTTTCACTCAGGTCAGGACGTTCAATCGCCGATCGGGTTCCAGGATAAAACCATCCGCACTCTGGTATTCGGCAAGGAAATGCCGGATCTCGTTCAGCGTATAGTCGCGATATACCGGTCGGTCGGGTCCTGGACCATTTAACGCTTTTTCCACAACGGCGGGCGCTTTGCCAGGAAGGCGCTTACGCCCTCAACCGCATCTTCCGTGGAACAGAGTGTTGCAAAGAGATCGTCCATCACATCCAGACCCTGGTGATAAGGGGTGTCGTGCAGCCGATTGATTCCCTCCTTGCCGATCTGCAGAGCCAGCGGGCTCTTGGCGGCCAGCTTGCCGGCCAAGCTGTTGGCGGCCTCTTTCAAATCCTCCTCGGGAACGACCTTGTTCACCAATCCGAGCCTTTCCGCTTCCGCCGCTTTGATCATCTCTCCGGTGAGGACCATTTCGAGAGTTTTTTTCAGCCCTAGTGAACGCATCATCGGCGCCGCCGGCCCCAGGCAGATCAGACCGACATTGATGGCAGTGGTACCGAATACAGCCGTGTCGGCGGCAACGGTCAGATCGCAACCGAAGGCCAACCCTGCGCCGTTGGCCAGGGCGTAGCCATGCACAGCAGCGATCGTCACCGTCTTCATGCGTGCCAGTGTGTGATAGAAAGCGTCAATCTGATAGAGGAATTCACGGGCTTCGCGCTGGGTTTGAGAGGGGAACTGGTCGAGCGATATGCCTGTGCAGAAGTTCTTACCGGCCGCGTCGATGATGACAACCCCGATCTCCGGATCATCTTCCATGGCCCAGAGTGCGGTATCTAGCTGTTCGGCAAAAGGGATCGTAAAGGTATTCATCGCCTCCGGGCGGTTCAGTGTAATCCGGCCGATTGCACCCTCTTTGCAACTGAGAATCAGATCTTCTGACATGGTATCCTCCTGGTTTTAAGGGAGAAGCTTCATGTGGCGCGACAAGTGCTGATGACCCAAGGGGGCGTACAATTCCTTTTATTCCTCTAACATTCAGAGGGCAAGAGGTCAATATGTAAATTCAATTATCTATATAAAAAGAAATTATTCGCTTGCCAGCTCCGGCGCCAAAACCTGTACCTTAGGCGGTGCTTTATGGCGACTGTTTTCTACAGCCTGAATCGGCAGGTGCCCCAGACGGGATATGCCGAGCATACACAAGGCGATGAGCAACAGGCCACCGACAATAGTGATCCGCGGCTGGAAGCACCTTATAAGCGCAGGGGCGGCAATCACGGCGATCAGATATCCGGCGAAATTGCCGGTACTGATAAAACCTATCTGCTCGTAGTTCAGTCCGAGGCCGGCACGCATTGCTGGAAGCAGCATACCGTATGCGAAACGGGCTAAACCGAGACAGACGATTGAATGAGAGCGCCGGTGAAAACGATAGCCCATCCGTAATGGAAGGGCAGCTTTTGGAAAAGGCGGGGTATGTGGGCACCTGGAATCGGTCCCATCATGTCGAAAGTGAGTTAATCGTTCCAGTAGATTCGCAGTTGTCTGACGCCAAACTGCCTTGCCTTCTGAACATCCGTGCCCATATAGATGTCAATCCGCTTTGTGTGACGTGATGCTATTTTGTCGAGGACGACGTATTCACCATCCATTCCTTCGATTCGCAGGGTAGTTCCCCTCGTAAATCCATCTTCGAGAAGGTCGCGGGAAACCGCCACGGCTTTCATACCGGGTTTGAGCCGATCTCCCCAAGCAGCGATTGATGGATTCAAATCGGTCTGCGAGGGCACCGAGTTGAATGCAGTAACGGTAACAACCATTGAACGCTCTGCAGATTCCGCTGCGCACATAGCAGCGCACAGGGGAATTCCCAGCATCAGAGTCAGGAGAAATCCTCTTACTCTCATTCATGAACCTGCCCAAAAAAAGATGCTCTCAACCTAGCACATGGAGGACCTCAAATCAAAATGTGTTAGTGCAGTAAGTCGTCTTATTGAAATTTGCAGGTCACGGAGAGGACAAATCGGCGGTTCTTGGAAACCCTGATATTTAACAAAAAAGCCCCACAGACCAGGAGGACGACTGTGGGGCAACGGGTTTTGGTTTCTCTTGGGAGGTAAGAGATGAAGACGATGTTCAGTTATTGATTAAATGAATCGGACACATTTGACGCGCACAATAACACGAGCACGGTCATTTGAGAGAATCCCTGAGGAAGGTTTTGGTGGATACTTGTATAAGATTTCAGTGTTTACAGGAATCCTGAATTTTGGCGAATCTGAACACCGACAAACAATACAAAGGGGCTTAACAATCGATTTTCGACAGCAAAAACAGGAGAATATTTATGTGAATACAGCGCGTTCCTCCGTTACAACTGCACATTGCTAGGCTTATGGGAAATCTGGTGGTTGATTGCCCCTTCCTGACGAAACCGTATTTGTACATCTCCTGACTTAAACTTTATCACGACGTAATTGCGACTCCCTTGCCATGCTTTGTTCCTTTTGACCTAGTCAATACTCCTCTCAATGAGAATGTCTGCGACAACGAATAGAGCACCGGTACTACGATCAGCGTCAGCAATGTTGCCATGGCCAGGCCAAAGATAACGGCGACCGCCATCGGCCCCCACCACTGAGCTGATTCACCGCCAATTTCCCAAGCAAGGTTGCGAAAGTCAAAGCTCACTCCTACGGCCATCGGAAGTAGACCGAGGATGGTTGTTATGGCTGTGAGCATGACCGGACGAAAACGCACCACGCCGGCGCGAACCAGGGACTCCCTCAACTCCATCCCATCTCTACGCAACTGGTTAATGTAATCGATCAGCACGATGGCGTTGTTGACCACCACCCCGGCGAGGGAAATCACTCCGATACCTGTCATGATGATGCCGAAGGGGGTAGCGGTCATTATCAGTCCGAGGAAGACACCTGTCAGCGAAAGAATCACTGAGGTCATGACGATCAGTGTTTGCCGTACCGAGTTGAACTGGGTGAGGAGAACTATCGAAATAAGGAAAACCGCGGATATGAAGGCTTTGCCAAGAAATGCCGTCGCGTTCTGTTGCTCTTCCTGCTCACCGGAGAAATCTATCATGTATCCGACAGGCAGGTCGAGAGCGGCCAGTTGGTTCTGCACGTCTTTCAATACCTCGTTGCTGTTGCGGCCGAAGGTATTGGCGGAGAGAGTCACCACCCGGTCCTGATCGATATGGCGGATAGCGCCAAACCCGGTGCCGAGCTCGATCTGGGCCACTGTGGACAGGGGGATAGGAGCCCCGGTCGCGGTTGGGATCAGTAAGCCGCCGATATCGGACAAATTTTGGCGACGCGATTCGGGTAGGCGAGCGATGATGTCGTACTCGTCCTTGCCTTCACGATAAACTCCTACCTTACTGCCGCTGATGGCGGCTTTGACCGTGGTGGAGATAGCTGCGGTAGAAAGTCCCAGCAGCGTAGCCTTGTTGCGATTGACAACGACCCTGATTTCAGGCTTGGCCTTGGAAAAATCGTCCTTGAGATCAACCAGGCCGGGAACATCCTTGATCAACGCCTTGGACTGTTCCACCAGCGCGCCCAGAGTGTCGATTTCTTCGCCGCTGATTTCTATATTAATTGGCGGACCTGTGGGGGGGCCGTTTTCCTGTTTTTCCACCTTGATTTCCGCTCCGGCCATGGAAGCAACTGCTTTGCGGATGCGTCCCAGTACAGTATTGGAATCCTCGTGACGTTCATGCCTATCTACGAATTCCAGAGATATCTTGCTCTGGTGGGACTGTCCTCCGGATTCACCACTGAAGGCAACACCAACCTCACCGATAACGAAATTCAGGTCCTGTTCCTGACGTGCAATCTTTTCCGCCACCAGAGCCAGTTGATTGGAAGTTTCCAGACTGGCCCCTTCTGGAGCCTTGATCTCGACAAACGCCGAGTTCGGTTCGGAATCGGGAAACAACTCGACGCCGTGTCCAAGCAGGCCATAAGCAACGATGATCAAGGTCATCAGTAAGATCGCACCGCCGATCACCCGACCACGATGATCGAGGGATTTTTCCAGAAGCCAACGATAAGTGCGAAGGACGCGGGTTTTATCGCCACCATCGGTCATGCGATTGTTGCCGATGCGCATGAATGAGGCACAGAGTACCGGATTGATGACCAGGGCCACGAAGAGTGACGACGTTAGAACAATGATCAAGGTCAGCGGCAGGTATTTCATGAACTCGCCCATCAACCCTGGCCAGAACATCATGGGGCCGAATGCACACAATGTTGTCAGGGTCGAGGTGATCACCGGCCAACCGACCTCCTGTGCCGCTTGTCGGGAAGCGCTGACTCGATCTTTACCTTCCTGCATGTGTCGGTAGATGTTCTCCACTATAACAATGGCATTGTCCACCAGCATACCCAATGCCAGTATCAGGCTGAACAAAACCACCATGTTGAGAGTAATTCCCAAAGCCTGGAGTGTAGCGAAGGACAGCAGCATGGAAAAAGGGATCGCCGAAGCTACGAACATGGCGTTGTTCAGCCCCAGAAAGAAAAACAGCACTGCGACCACCAGGATTAGGCCGGTGAGGATGTTGTTTTCCAGGTCCGAAACCATGCGTCGGATGTTTTTCGACTGGTTCAGGGTGACGGAGAGTTCTATTCCTTCAGGGACCTGCTCCCGGGCGACCTCAAGCAGGGCGAAGACATGGTCGGCAACTGCAATGATGTTCTCGCCGGTTCGTTTTTTCACTGCCAGGGTTACACTGTTGCGGCCGTTGAGCCGAGCATGGCTGGTACGGTCCTCGAAAGTGTCCCGGACTGTCGCCACGTCCGTGAGATAGATCGGTCGACCGTCGCGGGTCGCCACCATCAGTGCGTCTACTTCAGCCGGATCGGTGAACTCCCCGGGAATGCGCAGCAGGTATTTCCCCTGGCCGAGATCAAGGCTGCCGCCGGGGATGTTGACGTTTTCGCTTTGGATAGACTGGAGGATTTCGGCAAAAGAGAGTCGGTAAGCGGCCATACGATCCGGGTTGAATTCCACTCGGATTTCTCGCTCCCGGCCGCCGGTCAGATCGACCTCCAATACCCCTGGAACGGCCTCGATACGGTCTTCGAGTTCTTCTGCCACACCCTTGAGCACAGTCTCATCGACATCACCCGAAACAGCCAGCATCAGGATCGGGAATTCGGAGAGGTTGATTTCGAGGATGGATGGATCGTTTTCCAGATCGTCGGGAAGATCACCCTTGGACTGGTCCACCTTGTCGCGGACCCATTGTAAGGCGTTGTCGATGTCGACCTTGGGTGCAAACTCGACGGTGATCATCGAAGAGCCTTCTGCGCTTACCGAACGAATCTCTTCAACATCCTTAAGCCCCTTTAACTTGCGTTCGATGGGTAAGGTGATCAGGGTCTCGATGTCCGAGGGAGCCACCCCTTCATAAGAGGTGATGACCAGGACATTGGGAATGGTGATGTCCGGGGAGGATTCACGGGGCAGCGTGATGTAGCTGTAAGTCCCGATCACGATAAACATCAGCATCAGGACGAAGATTGTACTCCGGTGACCGATGGCTGCATTTGATATCAACATATCAGAGACCTTCCTCAACCACCGCCACACCATCACTGATCAACTGCTGACCCTTGACAATAAGTCGATCCCCGGAAGCGAGGCCTTCCTCAATCACTGCCAGGCTGCCGACAATGGGACCGATTTTGATCTGACGCATCTGCGCTTTGCCGTCCTGTTCGATATAAACCACTTTGCTGCCCTCTCGATCGACCAGAGCGTAGAGGGGAACGGCAATGACCTGACTGAGCTCTTGGCGGGTGAAACCGACCTGTACAATCATTCCGGGACGCAGGGTTCCCTCACTATTATCCACCGCTATTTTCGCCTGATAGGTTCGGGTGGCGGGATCTGCCTGGTAGGAGATGTGGATGATTTCACCGGACAATCCTGGGTCAGTAGTACCATTGACCGGGGCAGGAAAGACCCGAGCGGTCTCCCCTACGCTCAGAGTCAGAACCTCTTTCTCGGGAACGTCCACCAACGCCCTCAAGCGGTTGACCTGCATCACAACAGCCGCAGCAGTGCCTTCGGAAACATATTCGCCACGATCCACCAGCAATCGATCGAGTATGCCATCTACCGGACTATGCAGGGTGCTTTTGTCCAGGGCCACTTTAGAGAGGCGGAGTTGGGCCTGCGCCTGCTCGAAGGCCTTGCGGGCATCTTCAAATTCCTGCTGACTCACCAGGTTACGTTCAACCAGCGAACGGCGACGCTCCATACGTTTTTGCTGAAGCTCGTATTCGACTTGATCGCGGCTTAATTCAGCCTCGCGGCGTTCCGGGTCGATACGTAGAATCGCCTCGCCCTTTTTCACCCGATCCCCTTCCTTGGGGCCGATCCAGCGAATCGGACCGGCCATTTCGGCGGCCAGAGTCAAATCTTCCCAAGCCTCCAGGGTGCCCGGAAACGTTATGGTCTCTTTAATATCCTGTGGTATGACCTTGTAAAGCGCAACATTTGTAACCTTGACCTGGGGTTGAGAAGGGGCTTGCCTGCCGGTTGTTTCAGGGGCATCATTGCCGCAACCAGAGAAAGTTAAAACCATCACGAGGAGAGCACCGAAGAGGCTGACAAACTGAGTGTTACTTTGTTGCATCATAAGTCTCCTGATTCTGAACTTTGTAGACGATCCCGAGTCTTTCCAGGTTGGTGCCCGTTGCTCGATAAAGGTCGGCTAGCCCCCTGTTGTAGTCGCCAAGGGCTGTTATCTTGCGGATACGGGCATCGATGACCTTGTCCTGAAAGTCGAGGATACGGAAGGTGTCGGAAAGACCTTCCTGCAAGCGCTCCATTTCCTGGCTCAGGGTTTTCTCCGCTAATGACTCAAATCGTCCCGCAACCTTGACTCGCTCCAGGCTGCGTTTAACAGCGATCAACCCTTCGATAACTTCCGTCTCCACGGTCGTCTCCAGCCGCTTTAAGCTGTAAATCGCCTGTTGCTTTTCCATGCCACTGCGCCGATACGTAGACTCGGCCTCACGATTACCGAGGGGATAAGAAAAACGCGCCCCGACAAACCATTCGTAACCGTTCCCTTGTGCGAGGCTGTCTACTGAATCAAAGTAATTCCCGTCGTACGGGTTTGATCCCGAGCCCACGCCGGCGATTGTGAGGTTTCGCTCCTCACCGGAGAGACCGTTGGCTCCCAGGGTGCCCTCCAGGTCAAGCCTGGGCAACGTCTGGTTCTTGTCGAATTTTAGGCGGATGTCGCGACTGGCTATCTCCAGACGTTGCTGTGCCAGGTCCGGGCGGCTGTCAAGAGCCAGGGGTAAAGCTTCTTCCATCTCTGGGAAAACCTGGTCTGTTCCCGGCAAGAGCTCCGTACGCAGGAATTCACGACTCATGGGGTCTTCCCGGTTAATTTCCAGCAAATCCCTGAGGCGATTCCCCACTGTTTCCACCTGCTGACGTGCTGCGAGCACCTGTTCATCCCTGGAAGCAACAGCGGTTTCTGCTTCTTGAACCTCGGAAATGGGGATCAGCCCCACGTCAAATTTTTCACGATTGCCTGCCAGAAGTTGCTGTGCCAAATCACGCGATTCAATTCGGTAGCTATATGCCTGGATGGCTTGTGCCATTTCGTAATAGGTTATTTCAATGTCAGCGACCAGACGCTGAGCCCGACTTAGTGTACGGTAAGTAGCTTGCTGTAAACGATTTTCAGCAATGCGTACATCGGTCGTATTGACAGCAGTGCCGAAATCTCGTAATAGCGGCTGCGTCAGGTCGAGTACCAGAAAACTTCGATATTGGGGGTCCAGGTCGACCACGGTGCTGTCGTCGAAGGTGGAACTGTTGGTAACTCTGGACGTGCGGGCGCTGAGGCGTCCGTCAAGTCCGAAGCGGAATCTTTTACTGAGACTTGCTTCGCCTTCGTAACGACGTTCACGGGTAAATTGATTCTCTGACAACGCTGCTGTGGCCGGTGTCCTTTGATATTGTGTCGAAGTGAAAACTTCTGCGACCGGATCGAAGTTGGCGTCTTCGACGATGACGCTTTCCTGACCGATCGGCACATTGAGGGTTTCTATACGCAATTCGAGATTTTTATTCAAGCCTCTCTCCAATGCACGTTGCAGGGTCAACTCCGGCCAGTGGGACAGGCCCTCTACATATTCTTCTGCGTATAGCCTCGTGGTCTGAAGAAGTATCATCGCCAGAACCAGTGTGATGCTGATCTTGAGGAAATTGGACATGCTATGACCTCCGTTCGTGGGACACAGGGTCGATCCCTGGGGGGGAAAGGGCACTGCAACAAAAACTGACAATCTCTTCAGTCAATGCTGGTGTAGGCAGCGGGCCAAGCAGGATATGGCGATCCATCCCGCTGAGCATACCCAACAGTATGTGGGTATATTTCTCGCTGGATATTTTTCTGATTGAGCCGTCTTTTTGTCCCCGGTCAATAGCGTTTTTAAATAGATCGTAGAATCGCTTAAAAAACTCGATAATGAACATCATTTGGGGTGAATCTGGCTTGATGAGGTCAGCAGGAAAATCACGCATCAGCACGAGCAGTTCCAGGGACCGGGTCTGCCGAAAATGGGTGCTGCACCTGATCAGGTTTTCGACAGTCATCAGACCGCTCTGAGTAACTGATGCAACCTCTTCCATGTCCTGCAGGTATTCATTCAGGATATTTTCGAGAATGGTCAGGAGCATCCCTTCCTTGTTCTTGAAATGGTAAAACAGGGTGCCTTGGGCAACCCCGGCTTTTTCTACAATTTCGCTGGTAGAGGTCCCGTTGTAGCCTTTTTCCGCAAACAGCGCGATTGCTGCATCCAGGAGCGTTTCTCTGCGTGTCATGGTATTCTGTCCCCTTAACTGACTGATAAGTCAGTCATATATAGGAGTGCCATAACTATTTGTCAAGTAATATTGATGAGTGGTCCATGCATATGTGTGCCGTGAAGTCTGTGGGTTTTTTTTCTTGTGGTGTGGTCTCAGTACAGGTTCTTTCCCAGGGGGAGATACGCGTCACTCCTGATTTTCTCCTGCGCAACACTACGCCATACGCGATCAGCATGACCTAATGTCTCTAATAAACCTGGAAATTAATTCTAAGGAATGTCGTCCTGTCTCCTTAGTGGTTAATTTATTATGAGAATAACTCTGTAAAAACAGTCTATTGCAAATAAGTTAAGCAATATGAAAATATTTTAACTTTTATTGTTGACATGATGTATTTCTAATGGTAAAAGTTTAATCAACAGTGAGGAACAACTCACAAACCAAATCGATCAGGAGGACGTCATGAAAACTCAAAGCCGCTTTATGGATAATGTGAAAAGTAGTTACCTGGTTCTGGTCATTGCCATGCTCGGGATTTTCGCTTTCATCTCGGCCGTACTGATCGCCTGGCCGGCACTTGCTTACATCGGCTCGAAGCTTTTTAACTAACTTTAACCAACCCTCTCACCCGGTGGGAGAAACCATAGGAGAAACGCCATGACAACCGCAGCCAATATCCTCAACAATGTAAAAGCCAGCTACACAATCGCTATCATGGGTGTCCTTGGCGTCTTTGCTTTTGTCTCCGCTGTTTTGATTGCTTGGCCAGCCCTGGCTTATCTCGGTGCCAAGATGTTCAACTAGAGATAAAACAGGCAGATTTATTCCTGCTCAGGATATGCAAATGAAAAAGGCCGTTCTCTTTGGAGAGTGGCCTTTAGTTTTTCTGCTTCATCTGCCGGCGAATTGTTTTTCGGAGGTCGTTTGGTCGTCTTAATCCAACCGAGAACAGACCAGGCACCCAGGAACAGCTTATTTGCTTCAGTCTGCCCCCCCTACCAATGGGCCAACCGCCACATCCCCATGCTCCAGACCATACTGCCGTGATACGGGTTCCACTCCGAGGCGACTGGACTCACGCTGCCAAGAGCGGCCCGGTCAGCCAAAATCTCGGGAATGTTCGGTGAAGGCCAAGTTACATGTGTGTTTTTTTGCCTCAACAATTTTGAAGTAGCGTCCATCACGGATAAATGTTTCTGTTTCCTGTATCCACTTTTTTGCATCAGTCTTCCTGGAAAAGGTAGCGACCTGTTGAGGATACCCCTTCAATCTTACGTGCGCGCGGAAATTGACCTTCCCTTCTTTCGTTTTTCTTTCGTAAATAACGCCCATACTTCCTCCGAGCAATTATGCTTTAGATAGCAAATCCCTTGTCAAAGTCCAGTTTCTCATTTATTTTTAGATAGTTACAAAAGACGAATCTCATATTTGATCACTCATGGACCACAAGATTTCACAAACGACAATTCATTATCGAAGATTTCAACAGACAACCATCGATTCAGACGATCAAAAATTGGAAGCTAACGGGACCAAGTTTTATGGTGGTTTACAGTGATTTATTGATGCCTAGTGGTCCACCAGTGGTCCACAGAGGTATTTCCCGAGGATTATAGCAAAAGAAAAAAGGCTTAGCAATTAAGCTAAACCCTTGATCTTCTTATGGTACCCGGGACGAGAATCGAACTCGTACAGGATTGCTCCCGAGGGATTTTAAGTCCCTTGCGTCTACCAGTTCCGCCACCCGGGCAAAGTTTGAAAAGTTCGGCTATTATTAATGCAGTTTTGACTCATCTGTCAACCGGAGGATTCACATGCAGACTTTTGTCCTTTGCCCGCACTGCGGCAAAAAAGTTACCAGCCACCGCAACCCCCTCCCGACCGTGGACATTATCATCAGCATGAAAGACAGTATCGTCCTGATTGAACGTCGGAATCCGCCACATGGATGGGCACTGCCAGGCGGCTTTGTCGACTACGGTGAATCCCTGGAAGAGGCAGCCATTCGGGAAGCACGCGAAGAGACGGGCCTCGAGATTGAGAATCTCAGGCAATTCCACGCTTATTCTGACCCGGACCGCGATCCTCGGCAGCACAACATTTCCATGGTTTTTACCGCAGACGCTCGAGGAGAAGCCAAAGCCGGCGATGACGCTAAAACTGTCCGGCTATTCCGGCTGGATAACCTGCCAGAGCTCCTCTGCTTTGATCACGCCCGTATACTGAAAGACTACATCGCCGGGAAGAAATGAAAGTCGGGGACTTTTTCCAGCAGGCCATGCTTGCGGCACAGGGTAAAATAGAGCCGCAGTCCTTCAATATGCCCATCACTCAAATCGTAAGACATTCCACGCCAATAAGCCTCTAGCTGCCGAGCGGACAAGCCGGCACCGGTAGACAGCTTGGCCGCCATTTCATGCAGGTTTGAGAACGCATGCTGTCGTGACTTGCCGAGTTGTGCAGCCAGGGCGCTGATTTCGTCAGGAGATTTAGTCACGGCTTCCCGCCGCAGGATCCACAGCGCAAAGACAAACGGCATGCCGGTAAAATGATACCAGAGCGCGCCGAGATCTGTAATCTGAACGCCCGGGGGACAGTCTTGCGCTGCGGCAAGAGCCCGGTCTCCTATCAAAAGGGCGCTTTGCCCCTCCTTGAGCAGCTTTTCAACCTCGCCGGAGGGCACATTACAGGAAACATTATTGATACCGCAGAATTCTGTAAGGAGAATTTTCAACAAATTGATCGAGGTTGCGGATTCGCCGGTTATGGCAATCTCCTCGCCTGAAAGGGAGTGCAATGGTCCCGGAGTAAACAGCAAAACGCTGTGTACCGGCCCGATGCTGCTGATGGAATGACCGGGCAACAAGCAGTAATCGTCCGCGTGCAGACCATATTCATAGGAAGACGAGGGGCACGCATCAATGCTTCCCTCTGCCAACATGGCGTTTAACGCAGACGGTACCCCGGCAATGATCTCACCGGTGAAACCCTGTTCGTGCAGGTAGTGAAAATAAGGAGCTACATTCAGGTAGGCAATACGGCCGATTCGCAAAGTCATGATAGATAAATTAGCAAATAGTCATGGGATGGCTAAGCAAAAATTTCGCCCTACAAGGCATGGTGTTTTTTCAGGGGCGAAGGCATACATATGGTATGTCGAGGTCCTGAAAAAGCGCCATAACGCCGTAGGGCGGACTTTTTGCGACGCCATCATGATAGATAAGGATTGAAGGTGTTCATCCGGAGTTTCCGCAGGTACGCCAAGTTAACAAACAAAATGCGGGGATTAGTCCCCGCATTGAAAAATCCTGGAGGTTGAGCCGTTTCAGGGGAAATCAATACTGTCCACATCCCTTGATTTGATCTGAAAAGCACCGAAACCGGTCGATCCATAAAATTTTGCACGTGAACGTACTGTCAGTGACATGATCTCCCCAGCCTTCAGCTTGACATCAACCTTGACCTCGTCGCCCTTGAGTTCCCTAAAAGAGAGGGTATCAATATTCTGAAAAGGGATGGTCAGTTTACCCTGGCCGCGCCATGCATCCAGATAGGTCTCGCCATCCATTGAAAACTGCTCGAGGCTGGTTGTGATTCCCTTGTGATCCTTGATCTCTGCCTGGATAGGCACATCCGTTTCCGGGACTATTCCTTTGGGCTGGCCACCGAGATCGCCCATGCCCATGCAAAGCATCGCGACCGCAGCCAACAGAGCAAATATCAATCCACGTTTCATACCCACCTCCGTATTCAACCGAAATAATACGGCATGTTAGCACGGCCCCTCAGTCTGTTCAATGGCCAAAGACATGCCAAAGTCAGTCTTCCTAGCGTTTCAGATTCCAGCCCGGATGCGCAAATTTATCAGCACTGATTCTCATGGCTTCCTGCCGTTCTGATGAGGTCGGCTCAGAGTGCAGCCAGTCAATTCGCAGATGTCTGGAGAACACATCGGCCAGCAGCTTTTCAACATTGGAAACGAGCAGAGGTTCAGCGCTCCACTGGTTCAGCCAGCCGACAGTATGCAACGGAGCCGTCAGATTATGGACATCGACCTTGAGGACTTTACCCAGCAGCTCGAGATCCATATCAATCGGAATTGAACCGTGTTGTAAGAATGTTTGGCCAAAACGTTTCTGCGCACTCCCGGCGACCTTGCGGCCATCGATGACCAGTTCATATTGCGAAGGAGAAGAGAAACAAACCGCTTTCGTGACATTCAGATGGCCGCCACGCGATTTTCCAGGAACAAGCTCTGCCGGCAAACCGAGTTGAACAAGGGTTTTCTGCAAAATTTCAGAAATGACACGATAACAGTCGAGAACAGAATGACCGAACAAATCAGTATTGAGCGGGGCGATCACCGAATAAGTGACTTCGTGGTCGTGCAGGACGGCCCGCCCCCCGGTTGATCTTCGAACAACATCGAGGCCAGCCTGACGGCAGACGTCCTGATCCAGATCCGTGATGACGGACTGAGCGTAGCCAAGGGTGACGGTGGCTGGTTGCCAGCGGTAGAAACGCAGTACAGGCAGCGAATTGCCTTTGGCTACAGAATGCAACAAGGCTTCATCCAGCGCCATGTTCATGGCACCCGTCTGAAAACCGGAATTGATCAACCGCCATTTCTGCATAGATAATCAGCCTGTTATCAGGCAGACCTGAATGTCGTTGTAAAAGTATTTGTAAAGCGTTTTCACCACGGTCGCGAAAAAGCAAGGCCAGGAGAACCTGGCCTTCAACGTTAGAGCTTTAAGCGTTCGATGAAGCCGGTGTCGATATCGCCTTCAATGAACTCTTTGTTGTGCATAATGCGTTGATGGAATGGGATGGTTGTCTTGATGCCACCGATGATGAACTCGTCAAGTGATCGCGACATACGTTTAATCGCTTCTTCGCGGGTGTCGGCGTGCACGATCAGTTTGGCAATCATCGAATCGTAGTGGGGCAGCACGACATATTGATCATAAACAGCGCTGTCGATGCGTACACCCAGACCGCCCGGAGGGTGATAGCCGTCAATCTTGCCGGGACAGGGAGTAAATTTGACCGGGTCCTCTGCATTGATACGACACTCGATGGAGTGCCCGTTGATCTTGATGTCTTTCTGTTTATACCTCAGAGGCTCACCGTAAGCAGAACGAATCTGCTCCTTGATAATATCGACTCCTGTGATCATCTCGGTGACAGGGTGCTCAACCTGAACGCGGGTATTCATCTCCATGAAGTAGAATTTGCCTTGAGAATCAAGCAGAAACTCCATAGTGCCTACACTGGTATAACCGATTGATTTAGCCGCGTTGACAGCACATTCACAGAGCTGTTTGCGTTGGGCTGGCGAAAGCACCGGACAGGGCGCCTCTTCGATGAGTTTCTGGTGACGTCTCTGGATAGAACAATCACGCTCTCCGAGGTGAATCACGTTACCATGTTTGTCGGCCAGTATCTGAACTTCAACGTGGCGCGGGTTTTCACAGAACTTCTCGATATAGACCTCAGAGTTGCTGAACGAGGCCTTCGCCTCTGCCCGGGCCATGGCATACAGATTCGGCAGGGAGGCCGGCGAGTGAACAACCTTCATACCCTTGCCGCCGCCACCGGCAGTCGCCTTGATAATCACCGGGAAACCGATCTCAGCAGCGATGCGCTGGGCATCTTCAGCGGTCGGGACATTCTCTTTAGTGCCCGGCAGAATCGGCACACCGGTTTTTATCACCGACTGACGGGCGGCGATCTTGTCACCCATCAGGCGGATGTTATCCGGTGTAGGGCCGATAAATGTCAGACCACAATTCTGGCAGATCTCTGCAAATTCAGCATTTTCGGCAAGAAAACCGTAGCCGGGATGGATGGCTTCAGCATCAGTCACTTCGGCGGCACTGATGATGGCCTTCATGTTGAGGTAACTGTGACTGCTCGGAGCCCTGCCTATACAGATGCTCTCATCGGCAATCTTGGTGTGTAAGGCGTCGGCATCGGCGTCAGAATGCACTGCAACGGTCAGAATGCCCATCTCTTTGCAGGCACGGATAATGCGAAGAGCAATTTCGCCGCGATTGGCGATCAGAATTTTGTGAAACATGGATGCTCCTTTACTAGAGACGTTCTACCTTAAAGAGCGGCTCACCAAATTCTACCGGTGCAGCATCCTCCTTGAAAACTTCTATGATTTTGCACTTGAAATCTGCCTCAATTTCATTAAAGAGCTTCATCGCTTCAACCAGACAGACGGTCTGACCGGCTTCAACCACATCACCGACTTTAACGAAATTATCAGCATCAGGGCTCGGCTTGCGATAAAAGCTGCCGACGATGGGAGAAGTGATCGTCTCATATTTGTCATCAGCTACGACAGGCACTGCGGCAGCAGCTGGCGCAGCACTCCCTGCAGGGGCTGGGGCTGCCTGGGCAACAGGTGCCGCAAATTGCACGTACTCTTTGTCCGGGCCACGTTTGATGACAATTTTTTCTTCGGCATTTTCCAGCTCAAATTCAGTGATATCAGTGTCGGTTATGATTTTTACCAACGCTTTCAAATCCTTGATATCCATCGGTGTTCCTCCTTTATCACCGGCGCTGACCTGCCAGACCGGGCTGTATGTTGAGTCAGTTTAACAGAATGTTGCGAAACGTTTTGGGGATTTTTGTCAGGGTCTGATGACCGTCTGCAGTCACCAGAACCATATCCTCTATTCTCACGCCACCGACTCCCGGCACGTAGATGCCGGGTTCAATGGTGAACACCATACCTGTTTCAGCGATTGCCGTGCTGCGCGGCGACACCGTCGGGGCTTCATGGACCTCCAGACCGACGCCGTGTCCCAGGCCGTGACCGAAATAGCCACCAAAGCCATTAGCCTTGATGTACTCCCGGGCAAGCTGATCCAGGTCCGCTAAGGCCACACCGGGAGCAACTGCCGCCAGAGCGCGATCATGCGCTTCGAGGACCGTATCAAATATGCCGCGCAGTTCATCAGAAACTTCGCCAAGGGCCAGGGTGACCGTTTCATCAGAGTGGTAACCTGTCAATCGACATCCGAAATCGATTGTCACCAGTTCACCCTCGGCAAGCAGCTTGTCACTGGCAACTCCGTGTGGCATAGCGCCACGCTTCCCTGAAGCGACAATTATGTCGAAAGCTTTCTCTTCAGCTCCCAATTTTCTTAAAGCAAATTCAAGAGCCAGGGCGATGTCCTTTTCCCTGCTCCCGGGCCTGATCATCGCTGCAATTTCGGCAAAACCTGCAACATTCAAGTCGGCCGCGGCGGTGATAGCGTTGACCTCCTCCATGGCTTTATGCAGGCGCAAGCTTTGCAGTTCATCCTTGAAGTGCAGCCACAGCCAGTCGGGATCGCCCTGCTTCTGAAATCCCTTAACAACGCCATAGGCAAGGCCAGCCTCAAAACCGATCCGTTTGACCTGGAGCGACGTCAGCAGAGCAATGACGCCCTCTGCTTGGATCGTGTACTCGGCAACACGATCAGCCGTGACCTCTTCATGAGCCTGAGTGGTATAACGCGAATCGGTCAGAAAAACAAGGTGATCCGGTGTGACGATCAAAACGCCATCACTTCCGGAGAAGCCGCACAGGTAACGAATATTTTCGGGTTGGCAGAAGATCAGAGCATCCAGGCTTAACTCCGAGATGAGTTCGACAGCCTTCTGCCTGCGCTGGGAATATTTCATGTTAGAAGAGGACAATTATGAAAGATGAGCGACCAGGCCGCGTAATGCCAGCAAATAACTCATTGAGCCGAAACCGCTTACCTGGCCGACAGCCACACCGGCAACGTAGGAATGCTGGCGGAATGACTCGCGAGCATGAATATTGGACAAGTGAGCTTCAGCAACAGGAAGTTCAACGGATGAGATCGCATCACGCAAGGCAACGCTGGTATGCGTCAAACCGCCCGGGTTAATGATGATGCCGGCAAAGCCATCACCACTTGCTGCATGAATACGGTCGATCAGGTCTCCTTCATGGTTCGACTGAAAGGCTTCGACGCCAGCACCCAGCTCATCCGCAAGCAGAGACAGGGCTTCATTGATGTCGTCGAGTGTTTGCCGACCATAAACTTCCGGCTCTCTCCGACCGAGCAGATTCAGGTTAGGCCCGTGCAATACCAGGATACGGGTCGGCATATCAGTTCAGCGCCTCAGTCAGGTTAAAGTTCTCACGGCTTATCAAATAGCGGCCCTTACCGAAATTACCATCCTGATCGATGATCAGCGCGACAAAATATTCTTGATTAAGCATCCGGATCACGATAATGAAACGATCGGTCCGGATGGAGATTTCTTCCATTTCACCGAGGCTCAGGATTTCTGCGGTTCTGCGTATCTCTTTAAGCACATTCGAGTATTCGACGACAACCATATGCAGGTCGATTTCCTCATCGGAGGTGAAGAACTGATCTATGGCGATGCCATCGTACCCCATAAGAACGGCACCGATTCCACCACCGGTTTCTTCAACAATTCGTTGCAGAATTTTATTAAACATTTGCCCTCCCCTGTTTAATTGCAGTCAACCAGCGCTTGAGAACAGTCAATGGCGATTGATCAACAGGTGCGCTTTGAAGTTCTGAAGATATCATTGATGTTGCCGGGACCTGTTCGTTGGCTGATATTTCAATCTTGGCGCTGAACGGTTGCTGAAGGTGCAGGATCCGTTCACGTGCGACTTCATTTCCCGGATTCTGTATCAGAATATCCTGATAGATTTTGATGGCTTTGTCCGTCAAGCCCTGCTTTACATAGATTTCTGCCAAAGTTGCGGTTGGAATAGGCTCTGCTGGTTCGTCTACTTCTGTTTCCAGTTGAGGAACCGGTTCCTTGATTTGCGCGGCCTGCTTGATTTCAGACCACGGCGTGGGCAGGTCCAGAGCAACAAGCATATCTGTAATTTTTTCATCACCAGGATGGAATTCTTCGGCTTGCCCCAGGGTTTTGCGGGCCAAATCGCGTTCACCATGGGCCAGATGCAGGCAGGCCAGGCCAATCAGGGCTGACTTGCTCTGGCTGTCGATACTGAGAGCTGTAGCATAAGCATTCAAAGCCTCATCAGTGCGCCCCATCTGGGCCAGGATACGCCCCATGGTTGAGAACCCCGGGCTGAAATGCGGCAGCATCTTCGTTCCCAGGCGTGTGGCTTCCAAGGCATCATCCAGCAACCCGATCTGGCGATATGCTTCTGCCAGAGGAATGAATGCGGTAGAACTCGGGTCCTTGGCAAAAATCTGCAGATAGCTGCCGATTCTGCCAACCAGGCTTCCTCCACTTTTTGCCGGATTCATTTTCCCTCTTCCCTTTTCAGGTTAGCAAGTCGCCTAACATCTTATCCAGATCTTTGATCTGATGCATTGCGGCAGAACCTATGCCATGGTTCAAAACGACCCTCACCACACCATCTTTGACTTTTTTGTCACGCTGCATCACCTTGAGATAATCCGTGACCGCGAAATCAGGAGGCGTTACAGGCAGATCGAAGTAGGTGAGCAGCTCAACAATCCGGTCGACATCAGCAGCTGAGCACAAATTGATTCTTTGCGAGATGCGGGCGGCCAGAACCATACCGATTGCAACCGCTTCTCCGTGCTTGACAACACCGTAACCTGCAAGGGTTTCGACGGCATGCCCAAAGGTGTGACCCAGGTTAAGGAGGACCCGTATTCCCTGCTCTTTTTCGTCATTTTCTACAACATTTGCCTTGATTTGGCAAGATTTCATTACAGCATGCACCAGCGCATCGGCTGATCTGGCAACGAGCGACTCGCGATGTTCCTCCAGCCAGTTAAAAAATTCCAGGTCATGAATGATGCCGTACTTCACGACTTCAGCCAAGCCTGAAGCAAACTCTCTTTTTGACAAAGTTGCCAATGCCATGACATCGATATGGACATGCCTTGGTTGATAGAAAGCACCGATCAGGTTCTTGCCTTGCGGATGGTTAACACCGGTCTTGCCTCCGACAGAGCTGTCGACCTGGGACAGCAGCGTTGTCGGTATCTGCACGAAGGGGATGCCACGTAAAAAGGTTGCGGCAGCGAAACCTGCCATGTCGCCGATGACCCCGCCGCCAAGGGCAATCAGGCCGCAGTAGCGATCAAACTGGCGATCAATCAGCACATCGTAGATGTTTTCCAGGGTTTCCAGAGTTTTGTATTCTTCACCATCCGGGACCCGGATCACACTGACCTTCCGCCCTGATGCAGCCAGCGATTCCACAAGCTGGTCGCAGTACAGGTCGCCTACTGTCGGGTTGGTCACGACGGCCACTTTCACGGGAAAGGCCACGGCATCCAGTGCGGAGCCGATGTTGGCAAGGATGCGCTCACCAATCCAGATGGGGTAGCTGCGCTCGCCGAGACCTACGGTAATCTGGTTCATGATGTCAATCCTGATGCAATTTTCTGAGCCACCTGCAATGGTGTCAGTCCGTCAGTCTCAACCACGATGTCGGCATCCTCGTAAAAGACTTGCCGTTTGGTCCAAAGCTGATTCAGGTTATGCCAATCTCTTTCCGGAGTGACGAGCGGGCGATCAGTACTCTGCTGCAGTCGGTTCATCAATGTCGGCCAACTGGCCTTTAAGTAAACGACGCGGCCAAGAATTTGCATTTGACGGCGGTTCTCGTCACGAACGACGAGACCTCCTCCCGTTGCGTAAACCGCTGCCGGTTGCGAGCGTAATGATTGCAACACCGTTGTTTCACAATCGCGAAAATAATCCTCGCCTTCTGCGGCAAAAATCTCTGCAATAGTCCGCTTCTCGCGTTGCACAATCATGTCATCAAGATCACTGTAAGCGCATTTCAGCAAATCTGCCAGTATTTTGCCAACTGTCGATTTGCCTGCCCCCATAAATCCGGTCAGAAAAATATTGTGTGTGATCTCAGGCTGCATATCTTACGGTTGCGGCATCAGGTTGATACAGAAAAGGACAGGGAGTTCCTGTCCTTTCCAGTACGCTACTTTGACAGCTTCCAGGAGTCTGTCGGGCTTGGGAAATCCGACAGGCTCCTATGGTTGTACGATACGCGGAGTGATAAAGATCAGCAACTCCCGGCGCTCACGACTCTTGGTCGTGGATTTGAAGAGATGCCCCATAACCGGGATATCCTTCAGCAACGGTACGCCTGAGGAGCCATCAGTTTCACTCTCGACAAAGATGCCGCCAATGACCGTAGTCTGGCCATCGCGAACCAGAACCTTGGTCTTCGCTTCCTTCTTCTCGATCGACACAGCATTACCTGTCGAGGTTGGTACAATGCTGCCGACAGCACTGTTGCTGGCTTCGATCTGCAGGATGACGCTGCCGTCCGGATTAATCTCGGGGGTCACGTTCAGTTTCAATACGGCATCGATGAATTCAGTGTTTGCGCCGGCATCGCTGGTTGTAGAAAAAGGAATTTGCGTTCCCTGGCTGATCTCAGCCGATTCACCGTTCAAGGTTGTAATCCTCGGCGTAGAGACGATCCTGCCTTCCCCGTTATTCTCAAGGGCGGAAAGACGCAGGTCGAGGTTTATCGAATCATCCAGGCCGCCGATTGAGAACATGGAGGAAAAGCCTGCGGCGGCGGGGTTGGTGGAGGCTATCAGGAACTGTCCGCCCAAACCAATCAGTGCACTTTCATCACCGCCGGAAGCAGATTCCCGGTCACTGTCGTAATCAAAGTTCCACTTAACCCCGAGGTCCCGGGTAAAAGAGGTGCTGGCCTCAACAATGCGCGCTTCAATCATGACCTGCCTTTCCGGCATGTCAATCTGAGCGATCGTGTCCTGCATCTGCGCAAGGACTTCAGCAACATCACGGACAATAAGCTGCTTGTTGCGCGAATCAGCAATAATAGAACCCCGGTCCGACTTAATGTCGGTGAGGAAGCCTTTCATAACATCAACAGAAGCGTAGCTTATTGGGAAGGTTGTCGTTACCAGCACACCCTCATCGATCGCCACCTGTTGTTCTTTCATGCTGGTCTGCTCAATTTCCCTGATCTTGTCTTTGGGCATGATGCGCAGCACATTTCCTTGCTGGATTTTGCCGAGGTTGGCTGTCTCCAAAACCAGATCAAGCGCCTGGTCCCACGGCACATCAATCAAGCGTAGCGTAACATCACCCTTGACATCACTGCTGGCCAGGATGTTCAGGCCGCTGACATCGCCAATCAACTGCAGGATGCTGCGAACATTTGCCGAATCAAATACCAGGGTAATTTTTTCGCCGGTATAACGCGCAGCCTCAGCGGACATTTCTTCGGCGGTACCCATTGATCCTGTCGGCGTCAATGCAGTTCTGGTTGCAGCAGGCTTCGACTTGGAAGTTGCGACCGGGGCACGGACTTCTACCTGGCTGACAGCAGGCGGCTTTGGTTCGGCGTATGCGCCATCGTCGATGACCATGCGTATTGCGGCACCGTCTTGCTCAAGGGCGTAGGCAACCGGGCCTTTAAGTTCGACGGCAATGCGTACATTCTGATGGTTGCCTTCGGTAACCGTGTACGGTGTTACCGAAGTAACCGCACTCGGAAAGGCAGAAGCATCTATCGTTCTGCGCAGGGCACGACTGATCGCAGCGTTTACGATTTCAAAACGCACAAGGTTGCCTTCTTCGACTGGGCCCAGAACCTTGGCAGGTTTAGAGAGTGCGACAGCAATGACGCTCCGTCCATTTTCATTTATAAAATCGATAGCATCGACATTTACAGAGGCCGATGCCTGCGGAGTTGACACGGCAGAGGCAGGCTTCTCGTTCATCACAGCCGGAGCAGGTGCAGCGGCTTTTGCCGGACTGTCAGCAACGATCGCTGGCGCTGCCTCAACGGGTTTGCTTTCTGCAACCGGAGAAGACGCTCCAGCACTCCAGGAGACCAGGAGACCTGTTGCTTGGCCTTCAACCAGATGCTCTGGCAGGACATTGCCACTCGCATCAAAAACCAGACGGGTTTTGTCATTATAGGTGCCAACGCGCACCTGCTGAAAGCCGGCATCAGCGGGGAAAGAGCGCTCCTTGAAAGCAGGCTTCAATCCATAGAGATCAATGACAAGTCGGGGTGGGTTGCCAAGAGAGAAAAACTGAAATTTGCCTGGCTTGCCGTCTGTTTCCAGGATGGCCTGACCTGCTGACAAGTTGATGTTGCTCAGCACGGTTGCGGCTTGAGTTGCATCGACAGCGGTATCTTCCGCAGCTTCAGAAGCATTCGCATTTGCTGCAATGGCTTTGGTTGCAGCTTCAGCAGTTAGCGATTTTGTGCCATCAGTTGCAAAAGCGACGCGGAATTCTTTTTCTGCCAGATTAACCTGATATTCGGTGCCTTCGGCAAGCAGAATTTCAACCCGCACAAGTTGTCCGGAAGACAATGCAAAGCCGGAAACGCGTATCTCCTGTACTGCCCCCTGGTCGACAGAAATTGATTCAGCGATGTCGGACAATTCCATGCCGGGGAAATCAACAACCACACGCGTTGGGTCAAAAGAATCGTAAACGGTGTATCGGTAGCCAACCGGTTCCGCGGTTTTAATAAGAACCGTCGGCGTTGCCGCGTCAGAGTCCAGGGACACAGAAATCAATTTATTGGTGTTCTCAGCCCCCCATGCCAACCCGTTTACCAGCAGAAGCATTACAAAGCTACCAAACAGACATTGCCAAAAACGGGCTGTTCTGCTAACCCTCCGCTGATTCAACATGATATTCACCCCGCGCATTGATTATGCTCCTTCCCGCTTGGGAACTGCAATTTCCTGAATATTTTCAATGACATTTCCTGAAAAATCGTAATATTTCTCTTCAACAAGAATCACTTCACTGTTAATCCCTACAACGACACCATTATTCTTGCCAATCTTCACCCCTTTGGCGAGGACATAGGATTTGCCATCTGGTGCAATGACCATGGCTTTTGATGCGCCTTTACCTACGATGACCCCGACCAACCGGAATTGGTCCAGGTCATAACTCTGCAGAGGCGTATCCGGCTCTGCTGAGACGGCAATCGGCCTTCTAATGGTTGATAACGGCACAAAAGGATCACGGCGACCCTCTGCAAAATAAACGAACTCGTCCTCTTCCTTTTCCTCCGCAATGGATTCCGGAGCAGGAACCTGAGTTGCTGGAGGAGGAGTCTTGACGGCAACGGATTGTTGCCTTGGTGCCGGGGTCGGCTCCTCAGAACAGCCGATCGGGCCCGTGAAGATGAGAACACCACAGATCAGGTATACATACCAACGTATCATCTCAAACCATCCTTATTGTTCGACAAAGCGAAACGTGGTCACTTTACACTTGATCCCCAGGATAGCGGTACGGCCATCGATTCTGGAGCTGGACATATTCAGGTCACTGAGGTTGACTATTCGCGACAACTTGCCAACGGCCTGGGCGAATTCGGCAACCTGGTGGTATGAACCGACCAGATCCAGAGACGCCGGCACTTCTGCGTAGAAGCCCTTGTTCACTTCTCCTCTCGGAGTAAAGTTGACAACTTCAAGGCCATTATCTTTTGCGAGGGCAGCGAGATTTGTCAGCAGAGTCGGGATTTCCTTTTTGTTGGGCAGTTGCGTCAGAGCTTCTTCAAGAAGTTTTTCCAGTTTAGCAAATTCTTCCTTGAACTTCGGCAGGTTGTCAGCGATCTGCTTCTTCTGGATGTAGTCGGCTTCCAGTCGTGCGATCTCCTGATCCATCACGTCCAGCTTCTCGTATTCAGGCAACCAGAGGAGCCAGACAAAAGCACCCACAATCACCACGATCAAAACGGCAAGGATCAGCGATCTCTTATAAAGTGGCAATTTGAGAAGTTTTTCAACCTTTGGATTCATCGACTAACGTTCTCCCTGGCTGTCAGGATAAAACAGGTCCGGCAGCGATTGTTTATTAATCTGATTTTGTGTTTTTGGTTCTGCAACTCAAATCAAACTGCTGGAACTTTATATTATCCTGCACGATCTGCTTGGTGACTTTAAGCTCCACCCCTTCAAAAAAATCCGACGCTTCAAGGTTTTTCATAAAAAGCGCGACGGTTTCCTCATTGACTCCGATCCCGCTGATATTTGCCTGATTCGAACCCAGCTGTAATTTGGTCAACCACAACTTATCGGGGAGAGCCCTATACAGTGCATCCAGTATGTAGACAGGACCGACTCTCGCGGCTTTCAGTTGATCGAGGACGTCCAGCTTGGCGCGCAATGCCTCCTGGCGCTTCTTGAACTGGTTCACCTCGCCAATTTTCTTCATCAGCTGGGAGATCTCTGCTTTTTTCTGGTCAATCCGCTCTTGCCTGGCCTCGACTTCGCCGGCAATATACGTATAGGCCGCGCCGCAAAGCCCTGCAGTAACAATCAATGCCAGAATAACGACCATCAGCTGGCCCTTGAGCATCTCTTTCTTTTGGGCAGCCTTTACGGGCAGAAGGTTTATACGGATCATCTGTCTCCCATCCTTCTCATGGCCAGGCCGGCAGCTACAGTATAGACAGGGCCCATAGCCTGCAGGTATTCAAGATCAAAATCTTTTTCACTGAAGGCAATCTGCCGCCAGGGATCAATCACATGCACTTCTACGCCAAGTCGGTGTTCCAGCGAACTTCTGACTTCCGGAATCTTGGAAACGCCGCCGGTTATAAACACTTTGTGGACCTTCTCGTCTGCAGAAGTTGCTGAGAAGAAGTCGATTGAGCGCTGTACTTCCTGGGTTAAACTCTCCGTTGCATCTGCCATGACTTCGGCAACCGCCTCAGCAGTCACATCTGCAACCTCTCCACCGAGCTTAACAATTTCCGCCTCTTCGTTGTTCAACCCCAGACGCTTCTGAATTTCCTCGTTGTATGCGTTGCCGCCCACCTGAATGTCACGGGTGAAGACTGACATGCCGCCACGCAGCACATTGACGTTCATGGAACTCGCGCCCATATCGATCAAAGCCACGATTTCACCTGCATTCGTTCCGTAATTTAATTCATAGACATTCTCGACAGCAAAACAGTCGATATCGACAACCTGCGGATTCAGGCCACACTCCTTGAAGAGCGCCACGTATTCGTTGACAAACTCCTTTTTGGCAGCCACCAGAATGACATTCATCAAAGAGGCATCATTGGCATCAGGACCCAGGATTTGGAAATCGAGGTTAACTTCCGAAATTTCGAAGGGAATGTACTGTTCAGCCTCCCACTGAATGGAAGCTTCCATCTCCTCCTCGGTCATGATCGGCAATTGAATCTTGCGGATAATGACCGAATGCCCGGAAATCGAAGTAGCGACATTTTTTGTCTTGAGCTTCTGGCTTTCCACCAGACTCTTGACGATGTCGACAATCGAACTCGAGTCCATAATTGCATTATCGACAATAGCTTCAGCAGGCAGCATGGCCAATCCAAGGCTGGCTAGCTGGTATCCGCCCTTAGCCTCCTTAAGATGGACCATCTTTACCGAGCTGGAGCCGACATCGATGCCAATCACGTCTTTTTTCTTTTGGAATAACATGTGTGCCCCTGGCTAAACCGCTAACTGATTCGAGCAGCGCAAAAGATCTCTGTTCACCGAACAACCATGATCACGAGCAAGCAACATACCAACTATCACTCGTCTTCCGGAAAAACTTCGTTGCGGTCGGTGAGCTTGAGTCCGAGGGCAAGAATAATCTTGCGTTTGGTAGACATCCGGCACTCTGCACCATTTTCAAGGCGATCGACGGTCACCGGCGATACTCCGGCCTTACGGGCCAGCTCTGCCTTGCTCATCAATTGGGCTTCACGGATTTCTTTGATTTGGTTTTTCATAGGCTACCATTTGAGTTATAGTGAGCATAATTATACGAAATTAGGGCTAATTATATGTCTATTAAAACAATTGTCAACCAATTATGTCTATATGACGACCATATGGTGGTGAGAAATACCACAGACGGCAGGGTTAAGCACAACATCAAGGGCCTCAACAAACAGGCAACCACAAGATAAAGTGTAATTTTTTTTGCAAAATAATTGAAAAAATCAAGGTTTTCAGACAAAAAACAGGGGATTTACCAGAAGGAAAGCCATAATTGCTGCAGCATATCGGCATACCAACGCATGATCGGGTCGAAATGTTGCACGAAGAAGATATGGATCAAGGCACCGGCAGCGAGGAAGGGACCAAAAGGCACGGCAAGCTTGCCGTCAGCCTTCTTGATCAGCATGAGAGGAATCCCGACCAGAGTGCCCAGCAGGGAGCCGATAAAGATAATCGGGAAGATCGCAGTCCAGCCGAGGAAGGCTCCCAACATGGCCAGCAACTTGACATCACCAAATCCCATGCCCTCCTTTTTGGTCAGCAGTTCATAGCCGAGGGCTATCGTCAACAGAGAACCCCCGCCAAGGACAATACCGAGCAGAGACCCTTGCCAGGAGACCCACGGCACCAAGAATGAGCAGAAAAAGCCGATCGGAATCCCGGGCAGACTGATGACGTCAGGAATAATCTGGTGATCCAGGTCAATGAAGGTGATCACCACCAGAAGTGCGACCAAAAGCAGGATGACCGGAGTCACCGGGTGAAATGCAAAGCGGTAGAAAAACAGCGCGAACAGGCCTCCGGTAAGAGCCTCAACCAGCAGATAGCGCGCGGAGACCTTGACACCGCAGTAGGCACATCGGCCTTTGAGCAACAGCCAACTCAGGATCGGGATGTTGTGATACCAGCGGATCGGCGTTCCGCACTGCGGGCAGCGTGAACGCGGGCTGACGATCGAGATGCCTTCCGGAATGCGATAAATGCAGACGTTGAGGAAGGAGCCGATGACGGCACCCAGAACAAAGGTTGCAGCCAGAAAAAAATAATATTCAGACTGCATCGGAATTCACCTTTTTCTGCTGCAAATTCAACAACTCCTGTGCAGCCATACAAACCTCGTCGACGGTAATATCCTGAATACACTTAGCGCCGATCGGACAGGGTGGCGTCGTACCGAATCGGGTACAGGGAGAGCAAGGCAGCTTGTGGTTGATGACAATATGCTGTTCCCCGCGTGGAGCCCACTTGGCGGCAATGCCCGGGCCGAACAGCGAGACGGTCGGTTTTCCCAGGCCAACCCCGAGATGCAGCACGCCGGAATCGCCACTGACCAGCAACTGTGATCTCTTCAATATGCCGGCAGTCCCGGATAAAGAGGTCTTGTCGGCAAGGTTCAAAGCGCTGCTGCCAGCTGCAATTGCATTCCCCGCGGCAATTTCCTGCTTTCCGCCGACGACAACAACGGCAAACCCCTCGTCGAGAAACCGGATCGCCAACTGCTGAAACTTCTCAGCACCCCAGCACCGTTCCGGGATGCTCGCGCCAGGAAAGATCACGACAAAAGGTTGTTCCGAAACCGTCCCGAGCAGTTTGTCGGCAGTCTCCTGATCACTGGCGGGAATGGCCAGAAAAGCAGGCGGGATCGTCGCCGGCGGTTCGATCCCCAGAGGCTTCAACAGCTCAAAAAAGCTGTTCTGCTCATAGTTGTCGTGACTGTAGTCTACCGGGTGCGTGAACAATCGTCGCCGCTCATTGGTTGCATAACCGATCTTCAGCCACGAGCGGGTGGAGCGGGCAACCAATGCGGAGAGTCGATGCCACTGTTCGGTGTCAATCACCACATCATAGCTGCTGGCAAGTGCCGCAAACAGTTCACGCGGCCGATCGTAACACAAAATCCGGTCGATCCCCGGGCAGAGGGCAAAAGCCCCAGAGTTGCGCTTTTCAGCGAGAACCACGATACGCGCCGCAGGAAACAGGTCCCACAGATGTTCGATCACCGGGACCAGCAACACCGCGTCGCCGATGCCGCCAGGGCGGATCAGCAGCATGCTGGAAACAGGCACAGGCAAAAGTCCCGGTTGTTTCGGCCGTGGCCACAAGCGGGCCAGAAAGGAGCCAATAGCCTCATCAAGTTTTTTCAGAAACATAACATTCAAAAGTAAACCTGTTACAAGACCACCAATACAAGACCAGGAATATCTGCAAAATCCTTACCATTACGGGTCAGAAGAGTAAACCCATGCTGTACCGCCTGACTCGCCAACCAGAGATCCTGCACCCGCTGCCGATGGCCCTTGCCTTGCAACTTGAGGGCAGCAACCAACTCTCCAAAGGTAATTCCAGTTGCCGCATCGATCATCAAAAGAGGTTTGTGCTGCAGACGGCGCAAAGCGGACAGTCGCTTTTGCCGCACATCAGGATCCTTTGCGATCTCCGCGCCAAATTTCATTTCGGCCAGAGTCACCGGTGAGAGGAAAACTGGCGCATTCCCCGTAACAGAGGCGATGTCAGCAGGTGCCAGAACCCCCTGCTCAACATCGATCCAGATACAGGTGTCAATCAGGAATCCCATGGATCACGGCTCTCTGCTGCCAAAGTTTCACCCAGATCTGTTTTCCGACTATCCTGCAACCAATCATGGCCGGCTGCTTCCGGAAGGGTACGGTACAGATCGGCCATTGCCTCTAAAGCCGTCATGCTTCCAGGCCCAGGGAGCAAGCGACCAATCTGGCGATTGTTCCGTTCAATAATGATTTCTTCCGGTTCCGTTGCCAGACGGTCTAGCACCTGTCGAAGATTGCGTGCTAATTCAGTGGCAGTAATCGTTCGCATAGTCACTCCTGAGAATATGATTGAATCATATTTTACACAATCCAAACCATGAAAGCAAGACAACTTGAAGGCAGGCGGCAGGGGGTGAAGAGGTAGAGGAGAGGAGTCGCGAGCTTTTAAAACAAGCAAAGTCGAGGATGTCAACGTGGCCTGGGGATTCCGGCTTATGTCAAAGCAACCCGGAAAAAAGCTGCCCCATTTTTTGCAGTAGTTGCACCTTCTCAATAAGGATGTGATAGACCTTTTCCCGATCCAACCGAAGATAGTCATGAACCAACACATTTCGAAAAGCCGCCATTCCGGCAAGTTCGTCAAGCTGGTCTTTGGGTACGACCCCATTGTCAGCAAGAATCCGGAAAATATCTGCATAACTTTCAGGCTTGGGATAACCCCTGTCGGAAATAACATGGTTGCCGATATCCAGCAGGCACTCAATGGCCAGATGAAGGTAGCGTTCAGCCGCACCATGAATAAAAGGATCCTGGACAAAGCTCTTCATATCATGTCGCTGAACAGTTTCCAGGATACCGAGGTATTCCCTCAACCGATCCAGTCGCTCCGCCAGAATCGCTTTATTGACCAAAAGCGCCTCCCTGTGCCAACTGCTCTTTAAGATAGGCTCGTTGGGTACGTCGCAAGTAAGCCGTGTCAAGATACTCGCTGAGGACCCGTGTTTCAAAGGTGACGCGTTTCTTTTTATCTTCCTTGATCACCCGACCGCCGCGAACCACTTCATACTTTAAAAGCAATGGAGCATCATTAAGAGTAACCAGATCAAAACTCTCCGACCCCAACGCCTGGGCTAGAGACGCTGACAGTCGCAAGCGGAATTCAAACGGGGAGATCCGGCCATCCAGCAAGACCGCGATATCGACATCACTCAAAGGCCCAACATCACCCCGCGCACAAGAGCCGAAAAGGTAAGCAACTTTCACATACGGATTTTGCGCAAGCAGTGATTTTATAGTAGCAAGGGCATTTTCGACCGACATCAGCTGTTCCATTTCCTCACCCATCGACTCTGAATGCAACCCGCTTGACACTGTAGGGCGGAGTATTTGTCTTGTCAAGCTGAAGACCCAAGGGAACCCAAGGGTCAAATCTTTGTTGTTGACAATTCACGTTCCAATCTCTGCATCAGCCCCTCAAGTTCAGGGTCACGACCAAGCCGCTCGCGCAACCGTTTTCGCTCCTGACTCACAACGCTGTAATCGATTCCGAACAACGCACCGATTGCCGGCCCCTTGAGTCCGCCAAAACGGTAGAGCAAATCCATCGCGACCCGGCGCAGTTCGCCCTTGCCTGTTATCAGTGCCGCAAGGTTCTGCCCAGTCTCCCTTTCGATGGCAGCAAGTATCACTGCTTGCTGCTGATATTGTCTTAAAGACCGCGCCGCCGGTTGTTCCCGCACCGGACCGGCTTCAAGAAATTCACTATTGATCAGTTCGATGAAACGATCACTGCCAAGTATGCTCTGACCGAAAACCTCGTCTTTCAGATCTAGACCATCCTCAATGTCGGCAAGGAGTTGTTTTCGGTACAGATCCAAACCTTTTTTGGTCTGACCTCCATAATCTGCCAACACCAGAGCATAATCCACCATCACTTGCTGCTTATCCTTGCCAAGATAACCGGGGAGGCTGCTCCATGGGTATTTGATGAGACTTTCATACTTTTCAGTTGCAGAAACCTGCTCCAATGATTTTGACCTGATCGGATTTAAATGGATGTAGCGAGAAGCCATACCAAGATAAGAGGCTTTCTCGACCAGGATGCTCTTGTACCTGCCCTGATAGAGATGCCCCACACGCTTGTGTTGGCGATTAAAGTAGCTGGTATAGGTGATATTGAATTGACGCATGAATTCGGCAAGATTGCCAAGAGGAGTTTCCACCAGCAAATGAAAATGGTTCGGCATCAGAACATAGGCATGAAGCTTAACCGAATAGATATTGAAAGACCGGGAGAGGATACGAAGAAATGTAGTACGATCCTCATCATCAAGAAAAATTTCCTGCCGGTCGTTTCCCCGACACATAACATGATAAACAGCACCGGCATATTGAATACGTAACGGTCTGGCCATGCCCTCTTCTACCTGGGAGGATTGGATTTGTCAACATCAAAGATTTGACCCTACATGTTTCTTTGGCTTATTTTCAAAGAGCTGGAACTGCTCAAAGCATTGCTGATGCCGTTCATCTGGCCCCATTGGGCCGTCAGGACGATAGCGGGTCTTCCTGAACAAGATTTGCAGTTACAGTCGAGTCTCGCCTGAGGGCGATATATCGAATTTTTCAGGGACGACTAGTTACAAGAAACAGTTTCCAGTGAATGCTTTTTACGAGCAACAACTGTTATGTTATCTCCCATACCCAACATCAATCCTAGCAATGCAAAGGGCGCCGAAGCTAGCAAGAGAGGCACTCGAAACTTCCTTTTCAGTGCCGTAAAAAGTCGGATATTTAACTTGCGGTCCAAACTCTCGAAAAAATAGAGAGGAGATGGTGTTTGGTACAGATTGATATCTGAAAATCCAGTATAATACAAAACATTTCGGATAGATTCTGGATTGAAGAAATTGCAGTGCCATGGCAGAACCCAAGACCAATCTGTTCCGAACATAACCCTCCCCAGACAATCAATATTCGGTACTACCAGGAGAATCAGGCCATCATCAGCCAGGAGCTTGTGAATCTTTCCTAAAACATCGACAGGGCTTTCAAAATGTTCCAGAGAATGACGCAAAAGGATAACGTCGTAAAGATTTTCCGCTTCATAATTCTCAACGTAATCATTGAAAACTGTCAGGCTATACCGATCCCTTGCATGCGTCGACCGAGTAATTGAAGGTTCAAGGCCATGGGCAATAAAGCCGTTGTCCCTCCAGAATGCCGTTGTCCATCCGGTCCCACAACCGATATCGAGTAGAGTAGGATTGTCAACCTTGAGTTTTCTCCTTACTTCCCGCAACTCCTTCTTCAGGAACCAACTGGTATAGATTGACTTGAGTGTGGGACTTCCGAACATTTCTGAATCATCCACACCGTCCATCTGTCGCTCGGTGAGCTCTTCAATAAAGACAGGTCGAGCAAACAGCAGACTGCACTCATCGCATTTAAAAAGCTTTGCCTTAAAGTCGTCCCGGCGATAAAGGTACTCGACCTGCCGAACCGATTTCTGACAAGCTGGGCAATCCTCACCATTCTCCAATGAATACTGTTTTCGTACCAACATTAACAAGACTTCCTTCTTCTGCGCACATGGACCTATAAGATTCATGATCGCAGTATGAACATCATTCCCTGAAATGTCGGCCAAACACTTGACGTCAATCGGTTTGGCGACGCAAACTCAAATCAGGAAAAAAGAGACCGGGAGAACAACGAAGATACTTTATAAAGGGCACAGTGTCCCTTGCAGAGCCCACTTGGCGGCGAGTCCTGACTCTAACGATTTAACCACAACATCCAGCCAGCAACCTAATCGAGGTGGTGATTGCGAAATGAGAAGAATACATATTAGCCGTTTCTCTTCTTGCAGGTTACCAGAGCTTTCTCAAATGACAATTTTGGGAATACCTGCAGTTTTCCATCTACCGTGGCGTCGAAGATGTTTCGACCACTTTTCTCGTAACAAAGTTTGGCCAAATGATAAGAACTCTCGGAGCCCCGCAAATCCGGAGGCTGCCATTCCATATTACTAAAATAATTAGAGTCAAAATGGTTCACATCATCCCCCTTAAAAAGCTGAGGTTCGTTTGGGGCGCCGCTCACAATGAAATTATGATCTACTCCAACCAAAAAAACATTTTTAAAGCCCATATAATATGCGATCTGCATTGCGACATACGTTACTGTCCAGCCCTCATCAACCAGACCGACAAGATTCTTACGAAAGACGCTCGGACCACCGGTCAGGATGAAATTAATATGCTCCAGATTTTTAAATTTGTTGCGACTTGGGAAAAAAGACAGAAAAGAAGTACAAGGTAAAGCTTCAAACTCTTTTATACTTTGTTCGATAACTAATCGGTTCACTGCCACATGATAAGTTGGCCTGTAGTTTACCTTGTCGAAAAGCAAGAAAATCTTATTTAGGCCAAATGTGTAATACTCTGAAAGTTGGTCTAGATCGATTTTGTTTAAGGACGGCCCATTCCCGAGAATAAAGCAATCTTTTCCATGGTGCAGGTTTTTGAATTTTCTAAGGGTCCTCGCATATTTCAAAAACCACTCGATATAGGCAAAACTGTATCGGAGCTGCAAGATATTGGCAAAATAATACCCTAAGTACTTACTATTCATTGTAGTTTGTTCATTCACTCAGTCGAAAGACGACCTAACGCGCCGCCATCAGAAACCAAGAAAGTACCTGTAATAAATGACGACCTTTGGCCATCAGCAAGAAAGAATATGGTTTCAGCAATCTCCTTGGGTGATCCGACCCTGCCAAGAGGGTGTTTTTGTCCAAGTTTTTCCAGCTGTACTTCGTATGTCTCGTCAGACAAATGTCCACGATTAAGACCTGCTTTAAGCATATCCGTTTTTACCGCACCAGGATGTACACCATTAACGCGAATGCCGCTTGCAGCAAACTCAAGAGACGCGGCGCGAGTCAAAGACTCCAAACCGCCCTTGCTCGCGGCATATGCTGCTATGTTTTCAGAAGTGGCCCGAGCATGCACTGAGCCAACATTGACGATTGAACCGCCTCGCACGCTCAGTAAAGGATAAGAATACTGCATCATCAGGAAGGCTGCCCGCAAATTGACAGCCATAACTTCATCCCACTCGACAGAGGTCGTCTCCATTAGGGGTTTACAGAGTTGTACCGCTGCATTGTTGATCAAGGCGTCAAGCCTGTCTGTTTTATGAGCCACCTCGGCAAAAACCTGGTCAAGCTGTGTCACATTGGCCAGGTCCGTAGCAATAAAATCACTGTAGCAGGAGTCCTTTGCCTGTTCTCTATCTACCCCGATCACCCGCCAGCCTTCACGCAAGAAAACCGCTGAGGTTGCAGCACCGATGCCACCAGCCACACCAGTAATTATTGCTGTTTTCATTTTATTGGCCTTCCAATACTTCAAAAAGATTTTTCAGAGTATTTATATGTACTCTTGCCCAGGCTTTAGGACTGCTGTTCGAGTTGTGCGGTGCCAACAAGACATTATCCATCTTCAGAAATGGGCTTTCTAACGGTAGAGGCTCATCTTCATACACATCGAGGGCAGCACCGGCAATTTCTTTACTCTGAAGAGCAGAAATCATAGCCGACTCCTCAATAATGGGCCCTCTTGCAAGGTTGACGATAACAGCAGAAGGTTTCATGGCCTTGAACTCCTCTTCGCCAATAAGATGCAAACTAGTAGCATTGAGGTCACAGTTCACCGTGATAAAATCAGCCTCGCTGAGTAACCTCTCCCTGGAAACCATTTCAATCCCCGTTTCCTTGATGAACGACTCTGGCATTTCGACAAGATCATGACCAAAGACTCTCATGTCAAAAGATCTTGCACGACGTACAATTGCTTTTCCGATCTTGCCGACCCCAATCACTCCGAGGGTCGATTCGTTCAAAGCCCTTCCGGGTATTTTGTCCCACACTCCAGCCTTCATTTGCTGATTCATCCATGGAAGTCGTCTGGCGAAAGCAAGGATATAACCCATTACAGAATCAGCAACGGGGTCGGTGAATGCGTCAGGCGTATTCCTGATGACAACACCGAGATCCTGACATGCCTCTTGATCGAAGGAATCAATCCCCGTCCCCCACTTTGAGATGACTTTTAGGCGGGGAGTCGCCTTTTCCAGTACTTTACGGGTAAAACGATCATCCCCAGCAACTACACCATCAATCTCTCCCATAAGGCCAAGGAGTTCTTCTTCTGAAAGCCTTTCGTGAACTTCAGGCAGAATGATCTCAGCACTATTTGCTTCAAATATAGACCGGAACTGAGCGATGTGTGGCTGCAGATAAGGTGCAGAAACAAGAATTTGCCACTTCATTTTTCGTTCACCTTGAGATTAGCTCTGTTCAGAAAAAGCAATTCAGCAATCTGGAAATCAACCTCTTCATCAATATCCAAAGATTCAATCGAATCCATCTCGAACAACAATGGGTTTTCACCGATGCGGTTCCCTCTTTTTTCCAAGGTCTGCCTGCTGAAAATATAGATGCAAGAGTTCTCCTCGAAAACCGGTGGCAGATCTTGAGTGCGGATTAGTTTGTCAGGGTTATGATTAAGAGGTCGTCCCGACGCGTCCCACAGTCGGGTCTGTAAACGTTTTACAGAGAATAACGAGTCGAATTTATCAAGGTTTTTGAGGAAGCACTGAATTGCACAGGAGGTGGTCGTCGAACTAAGCAAGGGATTTGTGCTGTGGGATTGTAAGTAAAAATCAGCAACAATCTGTTTTGTGGTGTGCAGCAGAACAGCATTCATTGGGATCGCCGCATCCCTGAGATGCTCAGGACGTTTCAGAACTCTAGCAGTTGGAAAATGGCTTGCCGCATCATCCATGATCATCTGGCTGTCTGTGTCGATGACTACTTCATCGATCTCGGGACACGCCATAAAACTCCCGACCACGTGATGAAATAGCGGCTTACCAGCAAACATGCGGTAGTTCTTACCCGGCACTCGTTCACTGCTGTGCCTCATCGGTATAATTGCAGAAATTTTCACTTGATTATCCGAGATCTGTTGCTGCTCAATAGCTTAAGATGGCTCTGGCCGGTGCGCCTTCCGCACCTACAACATACAGGGGCAAACAGGTAAGATCATAGAGACCTTGTGTCACGCCAGCAAGGTTCAGCCCCTCAAGAACAACAACGCCAGCGCCAAGAAGGACTTCATGGGTAGCGTTCGAATCATGAAAACGTTGTATGGAAAGGTAATCGATTCCTACAAGCGTTACACCTTTTTGCACCAGCCATTCGGCACCATCGAGAGTCAGCGCCGCAAAGTCTTCAAAGAATGCTTTCTGCCCCAGAGACCATAGATCTGAGTTCCCTGTCTTGAAGAGCAAACGCTCAACTTTTGAAGGCAATGTAAGCCTCTCCAGTATCTCGGCTGAAATTTCCCGGGTAGCAGTACACTCGACAACATAAGCCTCGCCGACCAAAACTTCTAGAGAGAGCTGATCGACTGTTGCGCCATTCTCAACAAAGTGTCGTGGCGCATCTATATGTGTTCCAGTATGACTGCCGAGGCTCAGCCGCGTTTCATTGCAACCATCAAAGCCCAGACGCGACACTTGCACAAGCTCAAACTTGGGGCTACCAGGCCAGACAGGAAGTTCTTCTATCAGAGGCAGTGAAATATCAATTATCTTCTTCAACCCGGGCCTCTTCCAGTTCCCTGTAGTCTATAACTGGACGTTCCGTTACAATCTCATTTTTCTTTCGCTTCAGAATTTTCACCTCGCTCGGATAATAGAATTTTTCTTTAAGTTGCCGTGAAATTGTTCCGTGCTGAGTGTATCCACGGTAAGTTCCCCAGAACTGCATTAACCGAAAAACCAGTATTGAACGGGCATTGCGCCAGAAAACCCCTTCTTTCATTGCCAGGAAGCAATCACCAAACACGTTCTTCGTGTACATGTGATAAAAGTCAAACAGCCCGAACCGCTCCTGCGGTAGAATCTCCTTGAGAGCAATAGCTTCGCGACGATAACGGTTGAACAAAGATTTCCATGTCTCGTTGTGGACATGTATGACCTCCGATTCAGCCTGGTATGCAACCTTGTATCCAGCACCGAGCAGTTGCTTGGCAAAGGCGAGGTCTTCCAAACCGGTCAGACTTTCATCATAACGGAATCTTTCCCAAAGATCCTTACGAACAGCCGTATTGGCATTATTGCAGAAAGGATTTCCCTGGTTGCAATTGGATTGATCAGGAAACCACTTGGCAAAGACCTTTTGCTCAGAATATTTGGTTGTATCATTTCCCCGTTGTTTTCCATACACGAGCCCAATCCGATCGTTCTCAAATGGTTGCAAAAGTTTTTCCAGCCAATCATGATGAACAGGATAAACATGGGCACTGACAATGACTAGAAACTTCCCTATCGATGCTTCACAACCGACATTCAGGGAATAACCAAAAGAGAAATCGTCTTTCTTGATGGAGATGATCTTGACTGGATAACGGGATGCTATTGCCAGTGTGGCATCTGTTGAACCGGAATCGACAACGATGATCTCGGAATCCTTTTCGGTTTGCTGAAGGACTCCGGACAGAAGTCGACCGATATGTTCTTCTTCATTGTAGCAACGTATAATTATTGATATTTTAGACATTTAATCCAATTAGTTATAATCTATTATCTTAACAAGAAATCACAAAACGATCTCAACCCAGGAATTTTGTTTTTTAAAACATTTCTACGATACATACCAGATTTCTCAAAAACAAGCTGCTGCTGATAGCCATGTTTCTTTAAACAGTGGTTTGTATAATCAACATACTTTCTCTGGTTAATAAGCCATTGGTTCTGTTGCTGTGTATTGACCCAGTTATTTTCACCATGAATTCTGTAACTGCCTAACGTCTCAGATATTGTATAGATTTTCCCAAAGAGAGGTAGAGCTCTTGTAAAGGCAACATCAGCGCAAATCTTCCAGTCAACATCCAACGGAAAGATTTTATCAAGAACGGACTTACGACAGACGATCCCACTTGTAGCCACAAAGAAGCCAGTGTGATTTTTTCTAAAATACTTACTAAAAACATCGGTTAATCCTGGCTTGACCTTTGTTTGTAAGCGTCCAGTGTCGTTAGAGCCCCTATCAACCACTCTTAAATTATGTTGTACCATGCAGATATTTTCATCGTCGAAAAAAGGTAGTGCGCTAGACAGTTTGTCATTATCCCAAAAATCATCACTATCTAAAAAACCTATAAACTCACCGGTGCATCTTTCATATCCAGCATTGAAGGCTGCGGCTTGGCCTGAATTTTTCTGAAATATTTTTACAATTCGGCTATCAACAAACGTATTGATGATCTCACGTGAGTTGTCGGTAGAACCGTCATCAACAACTACCAACTGTAAATTCTCGTGCGTTTGTCTCAGAATACTATTGATCGAATCACCAACATATTGGTCATAGTTGTAGTTACATAATATAACCGACACTAGACTTTTACCTTTTTCTAACATGGTTTGAACCTAACATTATAAACTATTCACTAGCCACCAAATCATGACTTGTTTTTCAAAAGAATGGGCAACGTCGTTAAACACCTCACGAGAAAAGACCTATCCATCGATCTCTTCAACCCATTAAGAGTAATCTTGTGCGTAGCATCTACATGATAAAAAGGAGGCAAGTCTTTACCATAGAGATTAAAGTTGTACACAGCAGCTTCGTCGGTAGATATCTCCTCCTCATCCGCACCTTGAGCATGATTCAACTCATGGTTCTGATGAACTACTCGCACATGATCCGTGGCATCAACTACCATCATTCTTTTACAACGAGCAGAATAGACCATCCAGTTATCCCATCTGACATTTCCAAGAATGTATGGGGGGATATCGTCATATGTCCCTTTACGAAAGACAAAATAATCTATACCAGCGAGAGGATAAAGACAGCCTTCTGACTTAACTCTGGCAGTTAGCTGTTCCTCCCATTGGGACCCAAAATCCAACTCATTTTCTACATTAAGATCATATCTTTTTCCAATAATCAGAAACTGTTTATTTAACACCCTGACTTCATTCACGGCAGACATGTAGTCGCTCATAAGGATAATGTCTGAATTCAGATAACACAGTAGATCATTCGAGGCAGCCTGAGACGCTCTTTTGAAAACATCGTCAACATACGGATTGCGGTTTCGATATCTTCTGACCTCACTTATGTAGATCAACCCGAATTCTTCTGCTACCTCCTTAGCCCCGGAATCATCTCCAACGATGATAACCTCAGGCTTAGGCCTTAGCAATCTCCAACTCTTTATTGCATTCCTTTGAGCAACATTATCAGCGCCTATAAATGGCTTACATGATGTGAATAGAGTGATCATCTTTATTGTCAACTCGTGATTTAACGTTTTGTTTTTGATCTAAGTAAAGCATCCGCAAAAGAAATCTTCGGGAAGACAGTCAACTTACCATCAACTGTTGCATCAAAAATTTGCCGCCCTGCCCTCTTGTAGAAAAAGTTGGCCAGATGATAAGACAACTCAGAGGCTTCTAAATCAGGCAAATGCCAATCTTTACCAGAGAAATAGTTCGGGTCGAAATGGTTTGGGTCTTCACCTTCAAGCCGCTGTTTTTCATTCGGGTTACCACTGACAACGAAATTATGATCGACACCAATTAAATAGACTTCTTCAAACCCCATAAAAAAAGCAATTTGCAGAGCCACAAAGGTAACAGTATAACCTTCATGAATGTTTTGAGTAATATCAGGTTGAAAGGTATACGGCCCACGAGGGTATATGTAATAAAATTTATCGAGGTTTTCAACGATCCCCCGACTCACTGGGTACGACAAGAATGATGGGCAACTTATTTGTTCAAAGTCTTTATGGCTTTGTTCAATAATTAATGAATTCACGGAAACATGATACGAGACATTAAGATCAATTTTATCAAGAAGAAGATAAATCTTATTCAGGCCGAATGTGTTTTTATCAGCCAGAAGAGTGAGTTCCATTTCATTCAAGGAAGGACCATTGCCGACAATGAAGCATCTTTCTCCTTTATGTTTACCTCTAAACGCTTCTAATCTTTTCATGTGACAGAAATACCACTCCCGATATGATATATCTGAAAAGTTTTCTAAATACACTTTGAGCGACTTAATCATAAATTATTCTCTTACTTATTTTTTTTAAACGCCTAGATCTTCATCTTTTACTAAACCAACTCTGGTTTATTTCCCAGAGTGATATAATCACTACCTTGTATTTCTCATATCGTATGCTTTGATTATGCCTTAACCTTCAAAATACCGACAGGTATATAAGTTGGTTTCCATTTTCCCCACGGCATGCCGTTTTCACCAGATTGAGAATAAACCGAGGCAAGTCTTTTATGGAGATTGTTGCCTTCGCTTCTCAATTGCTCAAAAAACAATTTTTTCTGGGAAAAATTGCTCTCCACGCTTTCAGACAGCTGAAAAAGCTGTTTCAGAGTTGCCTCGCTATAGCACCAACCTTTTGAGGGAGCATGGAACCAGTCTTCGGACTGCGCAGCACTAACTGTTGCTAGAAGCCATCCTGAAGGTTTTGTAACCCTGAGAATCTCATCAATACACTTCTCAAAATCCTTGTGATCGTTATGTTCAAGTGCCGAAATTGAGACAACACCATCAACAAAGCCATCAGGCAAAAGGGCCATATCCTTAAGGTCACATTTGTATAAAAATAGGCTACCGCAAGTCTTGTCAGCGTCGTACTCAAAAAATTGTTTAGACACATATTCACGCGGCGAACGTTTGTTTTTTTCAATAAAAGCAAACAGGTCTTCATTCCTTACATCGCGACGAAACAAACCTTTTAGACGGGACAACTTCCCATCGCGTTTACCGCCATAAGAAGATTTCAGGTGTTTTGTATATCTGTTATTAAACGTCTTCGCCTGATTGTTCAGGCTATTGATTACACGTCCATAGCGCTCAGCATATTTTGAAGAAAAGCTTCTACCAAGAAAATCAGCGCTGATAATGTTATAACCAAGCTCACTACTGTCCGGTTAAAAATTTGGGAAACGACGTAAGTCGTTGAGAATAATAGTTCTTTGACATAGCTAGCATGTTTTCGATTTGAATTCGCTTCAGCAGTATGGGTTGATACCTTTCTGATCTCACAGGAGGGTATCTATGAATTCCGGTCATACCGTTTTCCGGCAACTGTTGCAATTGTTGCCACGGCATGAGTTCGACCTGTGCGTGCGTCGTTATCGCGGCAACTACAGAGCCAAAAGTTTCTCAACGTTTGATCAGTTCCTATGTCTCGCATATGCCCAAATGACTGGGCGTGAGAGCTTGCGTGATATTGAGACCTGTTTGAACTCTCATCAAGAGAAACTGTATCACATCGGTTTCCGAGGTTCTGTCTCCCGTTCCACTCTGGCCGACGCAAATGAGCGCAGAGACTGGCGTATCTTTCAAGACTTTGGTCAAATTCTGATCCGCATGGCACAACGGCTCTACCAGGACGAACCGTTTGCTCTTGAACTCAATCAGCCTCTGTACGCTTTTGACTCAACAACTATTGATCTGTGCTTGTCATTGTTCCCTTGGGCCGAATTCCGTAAGACAAAGGCTGCGGTGAAGATGCACACACTGATCGACCTGCGGGGAACAATCCCGACATTCGTGACGATCACAACGGGCAAGGTTCATGATGTCAGAATGCTTGACACCTTGCCTGTGAAAGAAGACGCTATCTACACCATGGATCGGGCCTATATCGACTTCACCAGGCTCTATGCGCTTCACCAGCAAGACGCCTATTTTGTCGTCAGAGCAAAGGACAACTTTCGCTTTAAGCGACTGTATTCATCGCCCAAGGACAAAGATGCCGGAATCAGGGCGGATCAAACGGTTGTTCTGACAACCTACAAATCGAAAAAGGATTACCCGGATAAACTACGTCAGGTCAGCTATGTCGACAATAAACGCAATAAACGTTTGGTCTTTCTGACCAACAACTTCGCGCTGCCAGCACCAGTCATTGCTGAAATTTACAAGCAGCGCTGGCAAGTGGAACTGTTTTTCAAATGGGTCAAACAACACTTGCGAATAAAGACATTTTACGGAACATCAATAAACGCGGTGAAAAGTCAGATCTGGGTTGCATTGAGCATCTATCTGTTGGTGGTGATCGCCAAAAAGAGGCTCGGCATCTCATGCCAGCTCTACACTTTTCTACAAATACTGGAGGTCAATTTGTTCGAGAAAAAACCCATTCCATCTATGGTTGCTGACGCTCTCAAGCAAATCACAGACACGCCAAGCGATAACCAACTGAATTTATTCACTTATTAATCGGACAGTAGTGAACCAAGCTCTATAAGTATGAATTGCAAAAGGCCACTTCCAGCCCCGGCATCGAGTATGAGGGACCCTCTTGGTATTTTTTTATCTCCCTAACAATCCACGCAAGATCAAGATAGTAGTGCCAGCCCAAAGCAGTATTGAAATACTTCTGAAAAACTTCTACGATTTCTATTTCCTCTTGGTTAGTATCGAACAGGTTTAAGCTCAGGAGTTCTATTTTATCTTCAAACTTTTGCACTTCTTCCATGTCGATTCTCAACGATTTGACTCAATTACACCATCATAACTTCAAATATAAGGAATGATGGAACGGAAGGCTCGCACAAGAGCCTTTGCTATCTGCATCTGCCGTGTGCCCCATCTGTCCAACCAATATCTTGCCCTAAGAAATTTACCCCAAAAAAAGCTCTGGATAATGCCTTCAGGGAGCGTCCTGAATACTCCGGAAATCCCTGAGCAACTAAAGTCAATCTTTGTACCGTATTTCAAGTGGAGCTTGTTTAACGTCTCGTTGCACGGTTGGTTGTTACTGAGTGACATCTTCTGAATTACCATTGGACATTTCTGGAAAGCCTCCATATAAACTTCGGAATGACATCGATTAAGGCTATCCCCCTCGTAGATCCAGTGAATGACTGGCTCTATAAGTTCCTCAGAACATGGGCCAGAGCGCAGATAGTCACGCATTTCATCAGGCGTCATCAGAAGATGGCCATAATCAGGAATTGGGTTTTTCCCTGGCTTCCAGAAACGAGCCTCTTTTGAACCTACTACGGCATATACATGGTGACCCAGAGCGCTTGACCATATTGGAGAGAAATCGGTATAAAAAAACCCTTTAGGTCTCAGGACTCGAGCCACCTCCTCCAGAAAAACATCGAGCCCATTAACATGTTCCATCGTTGCAACGGATAACACGGCATCAAAAGAATTATCAGGAAAGGGCATTGAACGACCGTCCATCCTGAGAAAACAAGCATTCGACATTCTAGGTCCGGCCAACGTCGGGAATTCGGGTGAAGGATTGATCCCGACAGCTCTTACTCCCGTTTTTTCCACAATGGCAGAAACAACCTCGCCACCGATATCACTCCCTATCTCCAAAACATCCTGTGTGTCAGAGGGTAACAGTTTTATGAAATTTTCCACGGTTTGCAATTGATAGGGAAGCATCGCTTAAAATCCTTGGTCAATGGCCTGCTTGGTCTCACAATTCTCCATGCATATACCACAGACGGGATTGTTGAAATGGAGATTATCAAATTGCTGTTTCAATGACCTCATCTCTCGGCCTTTAAGAATACGGCTAAAGTTGTCAGTAAGAAGGTTCCCCATTTTTTCATACATATGTATCCTTGGGCAGACAGAAACATCTCCATTACTGGAAACATACAGTTGGTGCCATGGTGCCCGGCAAGTTTTGGCTTGGAATGATTCTTCATACTTTGGGATAGAAAAGCTCATTCCGTACTTCAAAGCTTTGTTATCAGCGGTGTTTATGATGCTATTTGCAAGCGAGATATCTGTCACCATCTCTTTTTCCATGTCAAGACCTTCATTAAGGATTAGATGACGACCTATTATTCTTTCAATCCCAACGCTGTACGCCAAATCAACGAATTCAATAAGTTCGCCAATATTCGAATTAACGACCGTGAGGTTCGCACAAATACGAGGGAACTGACTTCGATGTTCTTTTTTAAAGTTTTCGAGCTTTCGAATATTTGAGACCACACAGTCAAACTTACCACCTACCCTAAGCCTCTCATAAGTCTCTTTCTTTACCTCACCAATACTGACAACAAAGTCATTAATTTCAGCTTCAATCATCGCCTTCGCGATATCGTCAGTTAAAATGTTACCGTTTGTGTATATAGTTGTTTGAGGAAGAGAGTACCTGCCCAAAGTTCTAATTATTTCGGCAGCGTTATTAGCAATTGAGTACTCCCAGGCGCATGAAAGCTGTAGTGCATTTACATTTTTATGAACTTTATTGAGAATACTATCAAATTCTTCTACAGACATCTGCGTAATTCTATCGTTATTTCTAGAGCAGAAAGTGCATCTAAGGTTGCAGCCATTGGTCGTGTCAAACAGGACGGAATACCTATCCTTCTTAAGTTTCTTTAAAAGAAAAACAGTTTTACCTAAAAGATCTTCATATTTTCCCATTTTTTCTTACACTCGTCCTATATTTTTACCACTGTTGAAAACTTTAACTGAAATTCGTATTCGTTGTTTTTACCACTTGAACATTCCCCATACAAACACATTGGGATTTTTAAACCTTTTGAAGGGGCCTATAAATTTCTGCCCTTTTGGGTGGGAACAAAGTCTTTAGCCTTTACCTAATAATTTTCTGCGGATTCAACGAGCAAGCGAATCAAACATTCTTACAAAAAAAAGTTAAAAACAATTCAACCTATGTAGTTCCAATCCAAAGGTACAGAAAGCTTCCCTCTCCATGGAAAACCTTTTTTAGCATAAATACTGCCATTGTCGTAAATTTCGAATTTACATACATTATCATAACCATCTAAAAGTACCGCTGGCGAAGATGTCGCAAGATGCGCAGATATCCTATAGACTCCAGGCACAAGTAAGTTTCCAGGAATGTGTATAGAGTATGTATGTTTACCAGGAAGGATGTAATCATCATTTCCCTTCCCGGGGCAAAAATTACGGGAGAAAAGAATCGTTTGCAGGTCACTATCTATTACGTGCAGGGCAAGATAGCAACTTGGTAGTTTTTCTTTAACAAAAACCTGTAGAGTTATTGAATATGGCTTGTCGTGAGCTATTTGTGAAGCCCCTTCAGCTAGGCTACTGACTGTTATTTCTGTGAATTGCGCTATTTTGCTCGCATCTTTTGGAATATGCAATGAAGGCTTAAATTCTGTCGAGCCATCTGAAAGATAATCACTAATAATCTCATCAACATTACCAATAGATTGAACCCGCCCACTACTTAACAACAATACATTTTGGCAGAGTGCTTTAATCGCGCCCATATTGTGACTCACAAAAATAACTGTTCTTCCTTCTTGACTAACAGTCTCCATTTTCCCTAAACACTTCTCCTGAAATAGTGCATCCCCCACCGCCAACACCTCATCAATAATCAAGATTTCTGGCTCAAGATGCGCCGCTACAGCAAAAGCCAACTTCACATACATACCCGAGGAGTACCTCTTAACCGGTGTATCAAGAAACTTCTCAACCTCTGAGAATGCAACAATTTCATCAAACTTACGCCGGATATCGGCTTTGCTCATCCCCAAAATGGCACCATTTAGAAAAACATTCTCTCTCCCGGTCAATTCAGGATGAAAGCCAGTTCCGACCTCGAGTAAACTGGCCACACGACCATCAATCTCAATCCGGCCTTGCGTTGGTTCGGTGATGCGGCTTAAAATCTTCAGTAGGGTTGACTTGCCAGCACCATTGCGTCCGATGATACCAACCCGGTCACCCTGCTTAATATCAAAAGAGACATTATCTAAAGCCCAGAACTCTTCCGTTTCGTCGGCTGAGATGAGCCCCCCTGCTGAGTTTTTAAAGGGATGCAGAAGACGTTTACCAAAGGACTTTGCCTGAGAAGCCAAAACATCCCGCAAAGCCAGATATTTTTCATTGCTTTGGTGCCCTATAATGTAACTTTTGGACAGGTTTTCTACTTTAATAATTGTATCACTCATATAATATCCGCGAAGTTCTTTTCGGTTCTTCGGAAATAAACAATTCCATAGATCAAGAATGCAACCACAATTCCAAGAGATAGGGAAAAACCGGGCAGGTATATCTTTGAGTCATTGCCGAGAATTGCCCAGCGGAAGCCATCAATCACACTAACCATTGGGTTCAGGGAATAGAGCAAGCGATATTTTTCAGGAACGATGGAACTTGAAAAACCGACAGGAGAGATATACAGACCAAACTGAAGGATGAAAGGTACAATGTAGCGAAAATCACGATATTTAACATTTAAAGCAGTCAACCAAAGCCCCAACCCCATGGCAGCAGCAAAAGCTATGGAAATAAAAAAGGGCAAGGTCATAATGCGCCATGAGGGCCAGTATTGATACCAGACCATGATGGCGAGGAGAATTATTGAGGAGATTAAAAAATCAACAAAGCTGGTGATTACTGAACTGGCAGGGACAATCATCCGAGGGAAATATACTTTGGAAATCAACTTTTCATTATCAAGCAAGCTATTGCTTGCTTCGCTAAGAGAGTTCGAAAAAAACTGCCAGGGCAACATCGCAGCATAAACCATTATTGCATAGGGAGCGGAACCTTCAGATGGCAACTTGGCTAGTTTCCCAAAGATGACCGTGAAGACAATCATGGTAAGTAATGGCCTCAAAATAGCCCAAGCAAAACCAATCACGGTCTGTTTGTAACGCACCAGAATATCGCGCCATGCCAGAATGTAAAATAGCTCGCGAAAGCGCCAGATATCCCGCCAATAATGGCGTTCACTACGTCCCGCTTCTATGATGATCTTGTATGACATAAGTCTGAGTACCTGTTGATTTGTTGACCACCTGATCTGCTGAAATGCGCAGATATCTCAATTATTGATTCAATCGTTTCATCAAACCAATCATGTGCATTCACCCGCATATAATGCAAAGAAGTCTCAGATTCCTAACCCAAGGATTCTTTTTGGAAAGAGCTAACACAGCCTTGTAAGTTATCCGGTGTGATCATGAGTTGAAACCATGCTACCAGTTCTAAAATCCCGAATGATTTTTTGTAAATAAGCCGCTATCTGCACACCAAACCTCGCCACATATTGAAGATTTACCAACAAAGGGTTGTATCCGTGAGCCAGTAGAGTTTTGCGTTTCTCCTTAAAGACTTGAAACGCAAAGCGTCCACTCAAGCCACCCGCCTGCATCCTTACAAAAGCAACCTGAGTATATTGAAGTTGCACCTTTTCTTGAATCCAGGTCAAAAAAAGGTCGTCGTCCATAGCAAACTTGAATTCGCTGGAAAACCCACCAAATCGCTTATATACATCACGTTTAACGAAGGTTGCTGGATGATTAAAGAGAACCAAACGCCATGGAAACCACCATTTCCCTGCAGGACTTATCTGTTTAACAAATTGCTCTCCATCGTAAAGGAGAATATCACCATGAACAACTTCAACCTCCGGATTTGATTGAAAAGCCTGTCGCACCGATAGAATTGCCCCAGGCAAAAGAGTGTCATCAGAGTTGATCAAACCGACAATGTCCATATTTGCAACATTTAGACCTTTATTGAAAGCATCCGATATGCCTCTATCAGGTTCACTGATAAAATAATCGACAAAGTGTTCGTAAGAACTGACAATCTCCTGGGTACCGTCAGTCGACCCCCCGTCAATGACGATATATTGGACGTGATCATCCTTCTGTGCGGCAATACTTTCGATGGTTCGACCAATTGTGCTGGCGCTGTTCAGACAGATCGTAATTAAAGAAATGCCTTGTAATGGAATATGCTGCACTTTCTTATTGTTCATCGAAGAGCGTGTCTTTTTTCCAAAATTGCTGCAAATCTTCTACATGCAGAGGCGAGAGAATGTTCATTGGCAAAAGCGATGCCCTCGTTCACCAAATGCCTGGCCCGTTCTGGATCAGACAGCAATTTCTGCAAGCTCTCAAATATAGCATCAACATCCTCAATTTGACTAACCAAAGCATTCTGACCATCTTTAACAAAAGGGACAGCATCTGTAGTCACTACAGGGCATCCACTAGCAAAAGCCTCCGCAACCATCAGACCAAACCCTTCGTGTCTAGTGGGATAAAGAAAGACATCAGCACTACTGAACAACTTACGCAATTTTTCTTCCCGAACGTAGCCAAAGTCTCTGTGACACACACCTTCAAAACAGCCAGTTGCGACGTCACCGACAGTCCATACTTCAAAAGGGGTAGTTATTTCATTCTTGACCCTTCTAACGATACTTTTTGCAAGATCAAAACCCTTTCTCCGATCGCCCCTGGACAAGATCAGAATAACTTTTCGATCCTTTTTTCGTGTCAACAAATCAGAATCTGGATCAGGGAAAAATGTATCCAAGTCGACGCCATTAGTCACAACTGCGACCCTGGCGTTAAATCGACGACTCAGAATTTCCTGTAAATAGTCAGAAACCGCGACAACAGGGATTTTCAACCAAGACAATCCCAGGTGGTAGAGAGAACGAATGAAAATTTTCTGTAGAAAGGATGAGTAATAGGACTCATCATAATCTTGAGCAAAATACAAGACTGTTTGCCGATTACGAAAATAGAGCAAACACGCGAGAGGAACAATATCTGCGACTACCCAATCGGAGTCATGTGCTTCCGTCAGGCATTTGAGGATGGACTGCAGTTTACTTTTTGAAGCGGTTTTCTGAATTGTGAGCCTTTCGTCCAGTGGAAAAACGGTATCAACTATCGATGTTTTTATCGTGACATCATGCCCCATCGCAACTAAGTGTGTGGCGTGGGCCAGTATCATTTTATCTCCGCCTCGGCTCAACAGAGAATGTCTGACAAATACAACCTTCATAAGTGCCCTAATAAGTCGAAAAGCCAACAATCACTATCCAGAGTGCACCAACAACAAAAAGAACCGGACCTTTCAAAAAGGAGTCTGTCGGATCGCCACTGCCACCTCTTTTGACCAGCATCATATAACGAAACAGACCAAAACAGCAAAGCGGCACTGTGAACGCCAGCTTGTGCTTGGTGATCACATACAGGGTGTAGGTGACAAGGACCGCCGCACCGGACATGCACATGAAGCTTTCAAGGGTGCTCACTGTATAAGCTGCGAGAGATTTGCGGTGGTTACCGGCTTTGTGCCGGAATCGGGTGACATAATACCTATTTTAATCTTCACGTACCTGATAACCCCGATGCACTTCCGTATCGCGGCGATGAGCTGACAGGTCTTCGGCAACATGATCGATTTTTTGTTCAGGATATCGATCTTGAAGCTGTTGTCTTCGATATTTTCGTTCAACTGGTCGAATCGGGCTTCCAACTTCCTGTCCAGCGCTGCATGCCCTTCCAGGATCAGGTCAAACTTTCCGCTGATGTCTTCCAGAATCATCCCCAGGTGTTCCTTTTCCATGCTTCCCTCCAAGGTCAAATAGCTTCTATTTCAACGTGAAAAGTGAAAAGTAAAACGTGAAATGATACTGCTTATTTTACGGATCTGCTTAAGCCGAATAGCATTTTTGAAATATCTGATACAGCCGTTGTCAACTGCCGATGCCGATCAGCTTCCAGATATCCAATCATATGGGCGAGCTCAAGTTGTGTATCCAGTTCACTCAAGGAGCCCTGCGCTATGTTTATGAATTGCTTGAATTCCTTGCTGCCTCGCCTGGCCGCACCTTCTGCCAGATTACTAGGTACCGATACAGCAGCCCTTCTCATCTGCGAAGTCAAACCATACCCTTCAGATTTCGGAAATCCCGCCGTGGCGCTGTAAATATCCTTCGTCAAAATCATTGACTGCTTCCAAACTTCCAATCTTCTATGTGGCCTGCCATCCATAATTCCCCTCCGATGAATTCAGTAAAATGTAAAACGTTAAATGTTAAAAGTACTTCTCACTTATCACTCACGAAACTTCTTAATCCAGTTCCGCAGAGTCTGTTGTGAGATGCTCAAACGACGACTGGTTTCTGCAACAGTCAGCCCACCATCAACAACGAGAGCAACAGCTTCCTCCCTAAATTCATCCGTGTAAAACTGCTTTGGTATGCGTTCCAAGTGACACCTCCTATGAGCCTCTTAGGCTAACAGATTGGTGTCCACTTTTTCCAGCCTACCTCACTTCTCACTTTTCACCAGTCTATTTCAGACCATTATGTATGTTGAAAAAATGACCATCACAACCCAAACCAACCCGACCAGAAACAACACCGGATCTTTCAGCAGTGATTCTGTCGGATCACCACTGCCGCCGCTTTTGACCAGCATCATATAACGAAACAGACCAAAACAGCAAAGCGGCACTGTGAGCACCAGCTTGTGCTTGGTGATCACATACAGGGTGTAGGTGACAAGGACCGCCGCACCGGACATGCACATGAAGCTTTCAAGGGTGGTTACTGTATAGACGGCGAGAGATTTGCGGTGGTCACCAGCGGTTGTACCGAGCGTTATTTTTTCTGCCAGGCGCTTACCGGCACTGAGGAAAATTGCCAGGAACAGAACGCTCAGGAACAGCCAGTCGGAAATCTCAACACTGAAAGCCGCCCCGCCGGCAAACAGGCGGAAAACAAAGCCGGAGGCGATGCAGAAGATGTCGAAGACCGGTTGGTCCTTGAGCACAGTAGAATAGGCGATAGAGAGGCCGAGATAGGCCAGTAGCCAGGCCATGAAGATGGTCGGGAGTTGCAGAGAGAGAAGAATTGCCGCGATACACAGTACGGACCCGACCAGGATGGCCTGGGCTGATGATATGGTACCAGAGGCAATCGGCCGGTGCTGTTTGCGGGGGTGCAGGCGATCCTGCTCTGCATCTTTGAGGTCGTTGAAGATGTAGGTTGCACTTGAGGCGAGGCAGAATATAGCGAAGGGCAGCAGTCCTTTCTGTAGCACACCGGGAGCGAACAGTATTCCACCGAGAAGCGGCGGAAAGAGCAGCATCAGGTTCTTCAGCCACTGGTAGGGGCGGAGCAGATAAAATAACTTCATCACTACCTTTCTGCCTTCATCTTCTCTGCCAAAACTCTCGCTGCTTGCTTATAATGGGCCGAAGTTGGAGCTGCAACATAAGTTTGTTCGAAATATTTGCCAGCAAGATCTCGGTCTCCCATGAACATAGCAAGCTGCGCCTGTCGATACCGAACAAAGGGATCCTTTGTCGCAAGATAAAGCTGGTCATAAACATCTACTAGAAGTTTATTCGCAACTTCTGCTTGCTCAGGAGTCGCTGCTTTAAGTTTTATCTGTTCACCAACCGTTATCACACCTTTCAATTGATGAACAGACAGCTTGCCGACATTGACAGTGACAAAATCATCAATAAGTTTCATCGCCTCTTCTATCTGACCCTCATTTATTAAAAGAGATGCCTGATTGGTATGGACAGCTAAGACGGCTCCCTGGGAATCCATTTGTCGGCCTTTATCGAGATATTGTTCAGCTTCCAATATGCGACCATTCTCTACCAAAGCGACCGCATACTCATTATAAAGGGGAAGGAATTCTGGCGATTTGCGAATGGTATCGCCATAGAGTTGAAGATTGTCGTGCCAAATCATTGCCCGCGAGGTTGTCACCCAGCCCAACGGCAGCAGCAGGATCACCAGAGCAGGCACCAGTAACTTTTGAAGATCCATTCTTTTACAGCCTTCATGTAGAAGGGTCACAATTCCGATGGACCAAAAAACAGCTGGAAGGTAGAGATAACGTTCCGCAAGAGGTGTCCACGCAACCCTGGCCAGTGCAATAATGACTGCTGGCAAAACCAAGCAAAACGAAACTGCCAGAAGATCCGTACCAAGACGACGACGGAACAGGGCGAACAACAGAAAAGCGAGCACCAGCATTCCCAGCCAGACATACTGATCGTTAACCTGAATGATAGCGAAATTAAGGGGCAGAGGCAAAAACAACTTTTTCACATAAAAGCCAAGGACCTTAAAGCAAACCCGAATGGTATGAAAGGGAGTGTACGCATAGTTGTTCAGGACGTGCAGAAAGCCTTGATCTCCTGAGCCATATGACATAAAGCGGACGATGCCATAAAACCCTGTTAAGAGCATAAATGGCAGGATAAAAATTCCCGACAAAACCCATTGTTTTCCTCTTTGCAGGCCAGCATTGTCAACAGGCCAGCGCAGCACCAGGAAAACGGCCAGAGGCAAAAAAAACAACATAACTTCTTTCGACATAATCCCGACCATCAGAAATAAAGCTGCAGGGGCGCCAAACCATACGCTTCCTTTTTTTAAACCATAGACCAGAGACAAAAACGAGAGCAGCACAAAAAACGTACCCATGAGATCTGTACGCCCTGAAATCCAGCAAACAGATTCAGATGCAATCGGGTGTAGACCAAACAGCAGGGCGGAGAAAAACGGCAACACCGTGATCTTGGCATCGGTAGAAGTGACGACCTGCCTGGATATAAAAAAGACCAAGAGGGCATTCGCAGCATGCAGAAGAAGATTCTCCAAATGCATAAAGAAAGGCAAAGACCCCCAAAGACTAGCATCAATAATATAAGTCAGCATCAAAAGGGGACGGTAGTAGAACTTTTGAGAGGGGCGGAAGAGGCCAAGCCAATTGTCATAAGGAATTTGATTCAGAATGCTATTGACCATATCGCGGTCATCTACAGAATTATAACCTCCGAAAAGTGCCGGGTAATAGACACCCAGCATGACAAAAATTAAAAAGAGAATTTGGAAACGCGTATTCAGCTTCATTTGTTCACATTGTTGACAATATCAAGAAAATAATCTTCCAGGTTCCGTCCAACAGGAACGACCTTCTCAAGTGCACCCTGATCTGCCCAAGCATTCACGACCTTTTGTTTCAACATGTTTCGGGAAACAATTTCTTCGATGACACTTCCATCGCCATGTCTGACATGAAGCCTGTAGTTATCAGTATCTCCGATCACAATATCTGAGACCTTGTCGACCGCACGCAATTGCCCTTGGACGATCACCCCAACTCGGTCACAAATCTCCTCGACATCAGCTGTGATATGCGTGCTGAAGAAAACTGTTTTCCCCTGTCGTTTGAGATCTTTGATCAACTGCTTGACCAGAGCTCTACCAACAGGATCGAGTCCACTCATCGGCTCATCAAAGATGAATACTTGAGGATCATGGATCAAGGTTTGAGCCAACCCAAGGCGCTGCACCATCCCCTTGCTGAAACCACGCATCGGCCGTTTAGCAGCATGCTGCAGATCCAGAAGCCCAAGGACCTCCCCTGCCCTCTGGCGGATGACACTGTCTGACATGCCGAACGCACGGCCGACAAAAGCCAGGTATTCAGTTGCCGTGAGATAATCATAAAAGACTGGATTTTCTGGCAGATAGCCGAGATCCCTGCGACAGCGATAATCGCTAACGGTCTGCCCGGCAAGTTGAGCGCTTCCTGCAGTCTGGCGTATTTGTCCGGTCAGAATTTTGATCGTTGTACTCTTGCCAGCTCCGTTCGGTCCGAGAAAACCAAACACCTCGCCCTTCCCAATCAGTAGGTCCAGGTTCTTAAGCGCTTCAACCAGGGCAAGCTTCTTGCTTCGATAGGTTTTTGAAAGCCCTGTGATCTCTATCAGACCAGACGATTCAACCGCACAATTGCTATCACTAGTCATAGGTGTTCATTCTCCCTTATCGGGTTCAACAGCCAATTTTTCAGTAAATTTGCTGGTCGTACGCACCCGGCCCTTATCATCAAGGAAAAATTGTCCACCGTAAGGATCCAAAGGCAATTCAGCAATGAGACCTCTAACGACCAACTGCTCCAGTTCAGTCGGTTGCTTTCCAAATCTTTCCGCGAAGTCAGCAACTCCTGTTTCGAGGGTTTGTACCGCCAAAAGGACATCTCTTCGCATCTCGTAAAGTCTTTTAACCTGAGGGTTCTTGGCCTGCCGAATCATGGTCTCCAAGAAAGCGACCCCCATCCGACTGTCACCAGCCTCGTAAAAGAATCGCGCCGCCAGGTTCGTATACATGCTATTGCCAGAGACTTCTGCAGCCTTCTGCATATATTTTGCAGCGCTATCATAGTCTTGTAAAAAATAGGCGCTATTAAAGCCAGCATAAAAAGGTAGAGACTCATCCCAGTCACGATATTTCATACCGTGTTCAAGGAGACGGTTGACATCTTTTGCGCGGCCGAGTTCCCAGGTAAAGGCCGCTTGAGCAAAATAGTATGTATCCATATTATATGGATCAAGGATAGCTGCAGCCTCGATCGTCTTGAACATATTAAAGTATTCTGGCTGTACAAATTCTTGTTGTATCCAGTGTTCGATCACGGTACCAAAATAGAAAATCACCTTCAGCGTCATCGACTCCGCCAAAATGGTTTGCTGACCGCCAGCGACAAGTTTAAGCAGTCGGGCATCCGGTGTATAGCCCAGCTTTACATTGAGAGGTCGCTCCCTGAGATGATCGCCCAAAGGGACTACTAGTGCGACATAGAGGCCAACCATGAATAGCAGTGCAAGCAACTTTTTCATCAAGGAAACTCACGCCGGGCAAGACAGTAGCAGGCCAGAAGCAGGAGAAGGCTGGTGTAGACTAGAAAATAGCCGAAAGTCAGCAGTAGCCCTTCTACAGATAAGGGTATTCCGTAAATTGCCTGAAAGGACAAATCAAATGCCGCGAAATTGGGTAGCAAATAATAAAGGCCTTTGACTGTTGTGATTAGTGAGTTTGACAGAGATTGTGCGGAGGGACCGGTGACATACTCCACAACCTCCTGGGTTGCCCCACCCGCGAGATAGACAGCTAACGAACCAAAGACAGGAAGAAAAAAAGAGGTTGAAAGGCTCGAAAAAAGCAAGGCAAAAGCCGACAGAAGAATGTATTTTAGAGAGCAGGCAGCGATCGCCGCCATGAAATTCATGAGATCCAAGGATCGATCTGGAGGGTAAAAGCTGGCAGCGATGTGCACGGACACTAAAGAAACAAAACCCAGAAATATTGAAGTCGACATCAAGACAACGGCAACAGCAGCAAATTTACCGAGAAGATAGCTGGAGCGAGGAATAGGCAATCCCAGGACTGAAGCAGTATAACGACGCTCCACATCTCGCCAGACGGAGAAGCCACCAAGCATTACAGCCAAAACCAATAAAGTCAAAGAAATGGCGGAGAGCGCCACAGTAGTTGAAAGCTCCTGCACCTGACGCATTGAAAACAGGCTAAATACGGGAGCGAGAACCAAGAGCAGTAAAGCAAAGCCAAGCAAGGCATGGAGAACCCGATCTCGCAAAAAACCGCGTAAGGCGGCAATCAGAACAACCCAGAATCCGTTCATATACCCCTCTAAAAAAAGCAGGGACGAAATGCCTTAAGCAATATCGTCCCTACTGATTTCAACAGAATGTTTCTTCTTAAGTAAAAGAGATCCTTAGAGCTCAGTCCAGGTAGAAACAAAATCACCCGTACCAGTTTTGGTCATGGCGGCCAGAGAATCCGATTTAACCATCCAAATGCTGGTTGAATCGTGCGCGGTACCATAAGACTGTGACCCTGAGTCATGACGGGTGGAAATCGCGTAGCCATCTGTGGTTGAAACGGTGAAACCTTTAGCCTGAACATTGTTCGACAGTTTACCAATTGCAGTGCCAGTTGAAGCAGTAGGAGCAGTAGTGCCAGAGATCCCATACATGGTTGTGCCTTCACCAGCAGTCCATGCGCCAGCAAAAGCAGAACTGACAATGGCAAACGTTATAAGTACGAAGAGTACAGTAATCTTTTTCATAATTTTTCTCCTGTTGTTTTCGTTGCTCTTTTTAAGAGTGTTCAGGGAAGCACCAATCGATTAGAGCCCAGCCATAGTTTCAGGGTATTCCTGGTACTCAGCCATATACGCTTCCATACCGGTCTTGGCATTCTTCAGATCGCTTTGTGCCGCAGAGTTGTAGGCCTTCTTGCGATACTCAGAGAACTGCGGAATAGCAATAGCAGCAAGGATACCGATGATCGCAACAACGATCAGCAGTTCGATCAGGGTAAAACCCTTTTGGTTCTTACGGAACTTCTTAAGCATAATGTTTCTCCTTTCGAATGTGGACGTTATGTCCTATGTATATAAGCTGTAAATTTGATAGCTGATAAGGAACATAGCAAACGCCGTGCCAACAACTAAGAGAACGCTAACACCGGCAAAAATGGCGTTTCGCCTTGATTCTAGCGGGAAAAGTGCAAAGAATTATTTCGATCACAGACACAGTTCGACAGTTGTGGTGACAAATTTGGTCACTCTGTTTAAGTGTGGGTGGGGTGAGGGGTGGCAAGTGATGGCGGAGTTGGCCGCAGATAAGATCTGATAAAAGCGGACAGGGTAAAAACTACCTTCTTTCCTGGGAATGTTCTGTTGCGCTGCCATTCTCTGGGACAGACAGGGAATAAAGAGTTTCTGGGGCGATATCCAATTCACCTGGCCAGCATACTGTGTCATACGCCACAAAGGCACGAGCAAACAATGCTTTGTCATACAGCTGCGAGAATATCCCTTTGTTCAGATAAGGAGAGCCATCAAAGAATCGGACCTCTCCATTATTGAACTCAATCTCGAGTCGATAATTTTCATGTGGAACGACACGAACAACTAAGCACATGATTCCGCTCCTAATGGAGGGGCGCTATTGGGAAAGGGCGCTGCCCACTGACTGCAAGCTCCCAATCGACTAAGAGTTGAAAGTTTATCGACCCGAGAAGTGGAAGTCAAATGGTAACGTGAGGAGTGAGAGATGAGAATTATAAATTGCGTCTGGTGGGACCAGCCTTCGCCAAGGCTATGGTTTGGCAAGCACGACCCGCCGCTGCTTAGGTTTTGATTCTCATGTAATTCCTGAGTTTTACTGCAAAAGCAAGGTCGCAGGCGCTGCGCCCTGCACCCGCCTGGCTTTCATTTTATCCTGCCGAAAAGAAAGTCAGCAAAGAAAACGGCATGTGATGACAACAGACTTCTGTACAGTAACTATTGGCGATGGTTTAAACTTGCAAAAGCATGGCACCTCCAACCTCCAACCTCCAACCTCCAACCTCCAGCCCTTAGCCTCCAGCCTCCTGTCGCACCTGCTCGCAGCGATCGACAACCAGGTTGACGAGAAACGTCCAAAAATCGGGCTGCTCGAGGGTTTCGCTAATGAGCGATGGCGGCAGAAAACGGCGCATTTCGTGCAAAAAATCCTTCCGGCAGACAGGGTCCGCCTGCAAAAAATCCTGGCGCTGCTGCAACTGCTGCAGGAATCCGCCGAGATCCAGTCGACGGTCGGCAACTTTGCGCAGCACCAGCTCCGGCGGCAAAATGACTCCCTGCTGATACAGCCAGACGATGTCCCATAAATCGCGGTTCTTGATGCGGTTGGGGCGCAAAGCCAGGGCGACCACTTTATCGGCGAAGATTTCTTCACGACTCTGCGCTTGCAGAATCAACCCAGCGGTCCCCATGTCAACAGCATAATGATTGCGCAGCATCATCGGGCGCCGATCGTGGCTGGGGAGCGAGCAGATATCGATGTTGATGCGTTGTGCCGGCAGATGTTTGCGCTCCGGACGCGTCACCAGCCGCACCTTCCAGGTATCAACATTCCCCTCTTCGCGGCAAGGTGCACTGACCTCGATTGGCAAGCCGTATTTTACCTCGAGACGTTCAACAAGGACTTTGCCGAGATCCGACAATGCCTCTTTGGCAAAACTGGAACCGCCAGTGAAGTCGAGATCTTCACTCAGACGCTGCGACCCGTAGCAGGCTCGCAGGCAGGTGCCGCCGATAAAGGTCAGATTACGGAGAAATCCGGCATGGCCCATCTCCCGCAGAATATCATGATGCAACAGTTCTTTTTCAACCACCGTACGCAGCGGCGCAAACTGCGGCAGACTGCGCAGCGCTTCATCGACAAGTTGGTCAAATAAGCTCATCAACCGTACTCCAATCAATCAGATCGGTGCTGCGACGGGTCAATTTCATATCTTGCAGGGCTAGCGCCACCGAGGCCCGCCAGAGGTGACAATCAGGATCATAGCTCAGGTGCGCCGCGACCTCTGTCGGCCGCCGCTTGGTATGGATAAATTCGATATGCCCGAAGTCACCGCAGTTTACGACATGGCTGCGCCCCGATGACATCAGGGTAACCCAGTTCAACGGAATCTGCGAAATGACGCCGGCGTCGCTCAGCACCGTTTCGAGGCTCAGGTAATTAAACCCATCGGCTCGCAACCGCGCAGCCGCGTGCAACAGCACCCGCCCGGCCGGGTAAGGCACCCGGGGATAAAGGTAGATGCCCTTGCAGACTCTTTTTAACAACCCGGACTTCTCCGCCCGGCTCAACAACGCCTTGAATGCCCCCGGGGTGACATCCGGCAAGGCACAGCGTAAATCGTCCAGTGCAAACAGATAATGTTCAGCGCTGGCAAAGCGTTCGAGAAGCTGGTTCAATCTCTTGATCGGTTGCATTGAAAGGTCCACACAAAGTAATTGTTTTTGTAACTTTATGTGTACCATAAGGCCCGGTGGAGGTCAATCTAGTACCCTGTAACCTATAGGATTTTGCAAAATTGCGCAGGGGTTTGGTGGGAGGCGCTTGCCGTGCCGTAGCCCTGGCGAAGGCTGGACCCGTCGGTGTTAAGATTTTGATTCTTATATAAGCTTCATAGCAAAAAGCAGAACCGCAGGCGCTGCACCCTGCACCCGCCTGGCTTTCTTTTTATCCCGCCGAAAAGAAAGTCAGCAAAGAAAACGGCGGCCATGGCATGGAGCATTTCTTGCGCGAAGTTATCTGTAATGTCAATTATCAGGGTTCATGGGAGCGACAGGGTGCTGTTCAGCAACGAAAAAAGGGGGCCTGTGTTATCGGCCCCCGCGTCAATAAATAGTTCTGTCGGCGAATAGCCGCGTCGCTGTTGAATCTTGCGCTGGTTTACAGGAGCTGTTCCCGAATGGGGAAGATTAAAGGTTTAAAACTCGAAGTCATCCACCAAAGCAACGTGGCCGTAAAAATAGGCCCCAGCATTAACAGCTGCGACCCATGTCTTGTGCTATGCCGCCATTAACCTCCATAAATCTCTGAGCAAGAAGTGCCCAGAGCTTGTCCGCCATAGCTCGAAGAGCGACGGCGGGCAGGAGAAAGCCATTTTTTGCATACTTTTTTTTGGCGCTTGCAAAAAAAGTATGGCGTCTGGCGGGACGCGCTTGTCGTGCCGTAGCCTTGGCGAAGGCTGGACCCGCCGGTTCTAAGATTTACAGCTACCATACCAACCATTTACTCCTCACCATTCTCCCCATTATCCTCATCCCCCAACCCAAACTTGGCAAGCCGATAACGGATCGAACGAAAGGTGATGCCGAGCAGTCCCGCGGCGCTCTTGCGCACACCACCGGTCCGCACCAGCGCCTTCAGCAGAATCTCTTTTTCTATCTCGCCAAGATAGGCATCGAGATCCATGCCGGAGTCGGGGATATCGGTGAGAGGCGTCACTGTAGAGGCCATGCCGGTCACCAGGTTGGGCGGCAGACAATCGAGGGTGATTTCACCTTCTCGACCCAGGACCGTGGCCCGCTCGATGACATTCTCCAGTTCGCGAACGTTGCCCGGCCACTGGTAGTCGATCAGGCGGCGCATGGCATCTTCAGAGACCTTGACCCCCTGCTGCCCGGTAAATCGCTCCCAGAAAAAGTCGATCATCACCGGAATATCCTCGCGACGCTGACGCAGCGGCGGCAGATCGACGCGGATGACGTTGAAGCGATAATACAGGTCTTCACGGAAGCTGCCGGAGGCAACGGCATCTTCGAGATGACGGTTGGTCGCCGCCAGCACCCGCACATCGGTCTGAATGTTTTTGGTACCGCCGACCCGGCGAAATTCATTCTCCTGCAGCACGCGCAGCAATTTGACCTGCATCAGGGGAGGCAGTTCACCGATCTCATCGAGGAAGACCGTGCCATTCGCTGCGGTTTCGAACAGACCCGGCTTCTGCCGGATGGCGCCGGTAAATGCACCCTTTTCATGGCCGAAAAGTTCACTCTCGAGCAGATTTTCCGGGATGGCTCCACAGTTGATCGGTACGAAAGGCCCCTCGCGGCGATCACTGTTGTAGTGAATGGCCCTGGCCACAAGCTCCTTGCCGGTCCCGGATTCACCCGTGACCAGGACCTTGACCGGGCTTGCCGCAACCTTCTTGACCATGGTGAACACATCCTGCATGGCCTTTGATTTGCCGATTAGCCCTTCGAAAGAGAAGCGCTTGCCCAGCTCCTCCTTGAGAGCCTGGTTTTCCTGACGCAGTTCACGCCGCTCCAGAGCATTCTTGACGATCAGGCGGATCTCTTCATTCCTGAACGGCTTGGTGATGTAATCGTAGGCCCCCTGCTTCATGGCATCGACGGCCTCATCCGTCGACGAAAATGCGGTGACCATCAGCACCACCGTTTCCGGCGTGCGCTGCTTGATATGTGCGAGCAGCTCCAGACCGGTCATACGCGGCATTTTGATATCGGAGATCACCAGGTCGTAACTATGCTCACGCAAATGATTGACCGCCTGGGCGCCATTAACGGCCGTATCGACCTGATAGCCTTCGCGGTGCAGCATGATGCTCAGAAAATCGCGCATGCTTTCTTCGTCATCGACAATCAAAATGCGATATTTATTCGGTACGGCAGTCATTTGCAAAAACTCCTTCGAAATGTATAGATCCCTGAGTCCCCTAAACCACCCGGCATTGATCGGGGAGCTCAATAATAAACCTGGCACCACCAAGACTGCCGGATTCAACGGTAATCCGCCCCCGGTGCGCCCCTATGTTTGCATAGGCGTTGGCCAAACCCAGCCCCGTGCCAGTGTCTTTGGTGGTGTAAAAGGGCTCGAACAATTTATCCCGATCCGCTTCGGCAATCCCTGAGCCGGTATCCTCAATAATGATCTCGCCCTGTCCACCGTTGATTTCGACACGTATCCTGCCTGCGGGGCTTGCTGCCTCACCGGCATTGAGAAGCAGGTCCCACAAGACCTGGTGCATCTTCTGGGGATCGACGTTCATGCGATTCGGTCCGTGATACGCTTTTTCAATGATCACATTCTGGAACTGGCCGCTGGCGTTCAAAAGCGCAATCAATTCATCAAGCAGTGAAGCAACATCGATCGATTCTATCTGCAGCGGCGCCGGTCGGGCAAACGTGAGGAAATCGCTGAGCAACAAGCTTAAACGATCTGCCTCCTTGATGACAATGTTCATCAGCCGCCGGTCTTCGGCGTTGACTTTATCGTCCTCCAGAAGAAGCTGCACCGATCCGCTGATCGACGCCAGCGGGTTACGGATTTCGTGAGCCATGCCGGAGGCGAGCCGTCCGACGGCAGCCAGGCGATCGGCGCGTTGCAGCTGACCCTCGAGCTCCTTGAATTCGGTCAGATCCTGGAACGCAATCAGCAGTCCGAGGCTGGTGTCATTCCGGTCCACAACCCGACTGGCAGAGTAACCCAGGATGAGTGTTTCTGCTTCGCTGCGACGATACTGCATTTCACCGCGATCGACGCCTTCCAGAGACACAGGGTCGAAAGAGTCGAACTCCGGAAAAATCGCTTCTATCGGACGGTTATAAACGTCTTCCAGGCGATAACCGGTGATTTTGCTGGCGGCATGATTAAACGAGCGGATACGTCCTGCGGCATTGACCACCATCAGGCCACTGTTGATATTGGTCAGAATCGCCTGGTTGAGACGCTCGAGTTCACCGTAGTCAATCTCGCGTCTTTCCCGCGCTTCCTCGCTGCGGCGCAACCTTTCTGCCAGAGCACCACTTAACAGGGCGGTCAGGAAGAACGCGCCGACATGCAGAAAGACCGCATAGAAGACGTCGGAATGCTGCAGATCTTTCGAAAGTGACTGACCAACAAAAACAGGCAGGTAACCATAGTACTGCAGATCGAGAAGACTGCCGTAGAGAATAGACGAAGCAGATGCAACCACCAGCAGCTGAGATCTGGGCAGGAAGACGCTGGCGCCGATGATCACCAGGATAAACAGAAAGGAATAGAGACTGTGGACACCACCTGTCAGATAGATGACCAGGACAATAAAGAGCAGGTCCCAGCAGATCTGAACGTTGACGAAGTGGCGATAACGCTTTATCCGGGTGAGAATGAAGCCCGAGAGCAAGGTCTGCAGAATCGAAACAAGCGTGAGATAAGTCAGAAAGCGGGCCGCGACAGAAACTGCCCAGGAACCTTGCTGCAATTGATAGAGGATTGTGCCGCCGAGGAAAAGGCAGGCCACGACCAGTCGAACCGCAAGGTACCACGACAGCAATCGCCGCGGGACGTTATGAGAATATTTCTGCGCAGGCGTTACCGCCATAAGGTTATCATCAACCGCCGACAGTGCCAGCCAACTTGAAGATTGGCAGATACATGGCAATGACGAGGCCACCGACGGTGGTCCCGAGGAAAAGCATCAGGATCGGCTCCATCATCGCTGTCAGGTTACCAACCGCGTCGTCGACTTCGTCATCGTAGAAGTCGGCAATTTTATTCAGCATGGTGTCGATCGAACCGGACTGCTCGCCGACAGCGATCATCTGGCAAACCATCGGCGGGAAAACCCCCGACTTCTCCAGCGGCTCGGCAATCGTTTTACCTTCACTGATGCTTCTGGCAACCTGGTAGATGGCGTTTTCGACAACTTTGTTGCCGGCGGTCTTGGCAACGATATCCAGACCATCCAGAATCGGCACGCCGCTGGAGATCATGGTGCCGAGGGTTCGCGTGAACTTGGCCACGGCGACCTTGCGGACCAGGACCCCCATGACCGGCAGACGCAGGAAAAGCTGGTCCATACGCAAACGACCCTGTGGTGTTTTATAGATTCGTTTAAGAATCCAGACCAGGGCAAAGGCTCCACCGATAATCACCAGGATGTAGCTCTGGATAAAGTTACTCATATTGATGACAATCTGGGTCGGCATCGGCAACTCGCCGCCAAAATCAGCGAACATCTTTTCGAATGAGGGGATAACGAAAACCAGGATAACCGAGATGACTACAATGGCAATGCCGATAATGGTCGTCGGATAAGTCATGGCGCTCTTGACCTGTTTTTTCAATTTGAGCGCTTTTTCGATATAGGCCGCCAGCCGGTTGAGAATGGTATCGAGGATACCGCCGATTTCGCCGGCCGCAACCAGGTTGACGTAGAGTTCGTCGAACGCTTTGGGGTGTTTTTTCAGGGCATCGGCGAAGGTGGAGCCAGACTCGACATCCTCCTTGACCTGAACCAGGATCTTTTTAAAGGTTTTGTTGTCCTGCTGCTTCCCCAGAATATCGAGGCACTGCACCAGCGGCAGGCCGGCATCAATCATGGTGGCGAACTGACGGGTAAAGATGACCAGATCCCTGGTCGTGACCTTTGGCTCAAACCCGGGAATCGTGAGGTCCATATCAAGCCCTTTGCCACGCTGCTTGATCTTCCCCGGAGCAATCCCCTGGCGGCGAAGTTGCCCCTGGACAGCCTCCATACTGGGGGCTTCCATCTCCCCCTTCATAACCTGACCGGACCTCGTGTTACCTTCCCAAGCAAATTTAGCCATGATCAACCTCTTCGGTGTTGTTGAAAATCTTCTTTGACCTGATCACACCCCTCACCTTCCAGTCACCAGTCACCAGTCACCAGTCACCAGTCACCAGTCACCAGTCACCAGTCACCAGCCTCACCTTCTAGCTCCACCCGATGTAACGCCACGTTTAAGAGCTGCTGCGGGATTGGCAATCATTTCTTTGAGTTCTTCGACGTCGGGTGAACGGGACATGGCATCATTCATCGAGATCTTTTTACTGTGATACAAAGCGAAAAGACTCTGGTTCATCGTCTGCATGCCATACTTCTCCTGGCCCATCTGCATCTGCGAATAGAGCTGGTGAATCTTGTCGTCACGGATCAGGGCACGAATGGCCGTATTCGGCACCATGATTTCGAGCGCAAGCACTCGGCCGATGCCGTCCATGCGTGTCAGCAGCGTTTGTGAGAGCACACCTTCCAGCACGAACGAAAGCTGGGTACGCACCTGCTGCTGCTGGTGAGTCGGGAAAACATCGACGATCCGGTTGATCGTCTGCACCGCGCCGTTGGTATGCAGGGTGGCAAAGCAGAGATGGCCGGTTTCAGCGATGGTCAGCGCCGCCTCGATGGTTTCCAGATCACGCAGTTCGCCGAGCAGAACGACGTCAGGATCCTGGCGGAGAATATATTTCAGTGCGTTCTTGAACGAAAAGGTATCGGAGCCGACTTCACGCTGGTTGACCACACATTTTTTGTGCGGATGCAGATATTCGATCGGGTCCTCGATCGTCACGATGTGCTCGTGACGTTCGGCGTTAATCGAATCGATGATTGAAGCCAGCGTGGTTGATTTGCCCGAACCGGTCGGACCGGTGACCAGCACCAGGCCGTTCGATTTGCCGGATATTGTTTTGATAACCTGCGGCAAGCCGAGCTCGGCGAAGGAAAGGAACTTGTAGGGGATGAGACGAAAGACACCAGCGAGGGCTCCCCGCTGCACGAAAATATTGCCGCGGAAGCGGGCCAGGCCCTTGACGCCGAAAGAGAAGTCAAGTTCGTTGATCTCCTCAAATTTGCGCTTCTGAGAGTCCGTGAGGATGCTGTAACAGATATTCTTGGTATCTGTCGGCAACAGAGCGCGCATATTCATCGGCATCATCTTGCCGTTGACGCGGATCTGCGGGGCCGTGCCAGTGGTGATATGAAGGTCTGAGGCTCCCTGTTCCACCATTGTCTTGAGCATTTGCTGAATCGAAAATTCTGACATGCCGCAGGTTGCTCCTTTAGTCGTCTGCGATGGTGCAACGCAGAGTTTCTTCGAACGAAGTAATTTTTTCAGCCATTTTCGTCAGGGCAGCCTGGCGCATGGTTTTTACCCCGAGGCGCATCGATTCACGCTTCAGCTCTGCGGTGTTGGCGCCTGCCAGAATCAGTTCACGCAGCTCCTCGAACATCGGCATAACCTGGTAGAAACCGACACGACCCTTGTAGCCGGTATCGTTGCAGGCAGGACAACCTTCACCCTTATAGCAGACGAAATCATCAATCTGCTCCTCGCTAACCCCGGCCTGACGCAGGATATCTTTGGGAATATCTTCCGGGATCATGCACTCCGTGCAAATCCGACGCCCGAGACGCTGTCCGGTAATCAGGTTGACTGCAGAAGCCACCAGGAACGGCTCAATCCCCATGTTGAGCAACCGGTTGACGGTACTCGGGCAATCGTTGGTGTGCAGCGTTGAAAGCACCAGGTGGCCGGTCAATGCAGCCTTGACACCGATCTCGGCGGTCTCGAAGTCACGGATTTCACCGATCATGATGATGTCAGGATCCTGGCGCAAAAAAGCACGTAGCGCCGAAGCAAAATTCAGTCCGATCTCCTCGTGCATCTGCACCTGGTTGATCCCGGCGAAATTGAACTCAACCGGGTCTTCGGCCGTTGAAATATTTTCCGTAGTCTTATTCAGCTCGCTCAACGCGGAGTAGAGGGAAACGGTTTTACCGGAACCGGTCGGTCCGGTGACCAGAACCATGCCGAACGGCTTGTGTATCTGCTCCTTGAACCACTTCAGCGACGTCTCTTCGTAGCCGAGCTTGGTCATATCAAGCTGCAGATTCGACTTATCGAGCAGACGCAGGCAGATCTTTTCGCCAAACAGGGTCGGCAGACAATTGACGCGGTAGTCCATATCTTTGCCGCCGGGCAGTTTGATCTTGATACGGCCGTCCTGGGGCAGTCGCCGTTCGGAGATATCCATCTCCGACATAATCTTGATTCGCGAGGTCAAAGCGTTTTTCAGCTTCAGCGGTGGCTTCATGACCTCGTGAAGCACGCCGTCGATGCGATAGCGAACGCGAAAAGATTTTTCGTAAGGTTCGACATGGATGTCGGAGGCCTTTTTCTTGATCGCGTCGGTGAGAATCAGGTTTACCAGCTTGACAACCGGGGCATCCTCACTCGCTTTCTCCAGATCCCTGGTATCAATTTCGTCGGCATCATCAACGATTTCCAGATCGATGTCTTCAAGATCGCCCATGACATCGTCGAAAGAAGCACTTTGATCGTAATATTTATCAATCGCCAGTTTGATGCTTGCTTCAGCAGCTACGACGATTTCAACGTTGTAGCCGGTCATGAACTTGATATCGTCGATGGCGAAGATGTTGGAGGGATCGGCCATGGCGACGATCAGGGTAGACCCCGCCCGGTTGACAGGTATCAGCTGGTACTTCTGCACGACTTCCGTAGAGATCAGCTTGATGACACTTTCGTCGATTTCAAATTCATTGAGATTGATGGAAGGAACGCCGTACTGGCGCGACAGAAAAGCCGCAAGATCCTCTTCTTTCAGATAGCCCAGCTTTACCAGGCTGGCACCAAGACGGCCGTCACCGTTTTTTTGTTCTTCAAGACCCTTGGCCAGCTGTTTCTCGTCGATTAATTTGTTGCGAACCAGAAGTTCGCCGAGCCGATTGACCGCCATAGAAAAAGATATTCTCCCCCGGGTGAACACAATTTCCGCATTCTAGCGAATGCCCCTGAGACCTGTCAAGCGGGACGTCATGTAACCAGCTGAAATCAAAATAGTTTTCATTCGGAAACGGGCCTTTACCGCAATCTCTGCGTCAATCTGCGGACTTGATTGGGTGGCGGAAAAGACTATACCTCCTCTCAAATCCCTGATTTCCTTGATCTTGCGAAAAATTGCTCGTTCCCAGATCGAAAACGGCTTTGTATCATCTGGAGTTTCCCGGCGGACACAAAATAATATTTCAATCAATCATTCCCAGCGCCTGACGCATGACATGCGATTCTGGAGCACTGCCGAACCAGAGTTGAAAGGCGGCTTCACCCTGCGCGGACAACATCCCCAAACCATTAGCAGCGGCCAGGCCGCGCTCCCGTGCTTCCCGGACCAGCGGTGTCGGTGCAGAGCCGTAGACCATATCGAATACGGCACCGCCGGACTTGACGCAGCATGCCACCTGAAAACCGAAGGCTTCTCCGCGCAGGCCAACGGCAGAGGTGTTGATCAGCAAATCTACCGGCTCAGGGATTTCACTGATCAATGAAGCTTCCAAAGCATACTCAGCAAAAGCCGTGCCCGGAAATTTTTGCGCCAGGGATTCAATCAGCCCCAGAGATCTTTCCCGGGTGCGATTGGCAATACCGAGCCACGCAACCCGGGCCTGACAAAGGGCAACCAGGGCGGCGCGACAGGCACCTCCCGCGCCGACAAGGAGCACACGCAACCCGCTGACATCCACTCCAAGCTCCTGTTGCAGTGCATTCAGCAAGCCGATACCGTCGGTATTGTAGCCTTTGAGATGGCCATCCTCATTGACGATCGTGTTGATCGCTCCGATCAGGACTGCCTGTTCGTCCAGTTCATCAACCAGGTGGCAGGCAGCCTCCTTGTGAGGAATGGTCAGGTTGACTCCCCGCAGAGACATGGCACGAAGGCCGGTAATTGCGTCACATAACTGTGCCGCAGTGACATGAAATGGCACATAAACCGCGTCGATGCCACCGGCTTCAATCGCGGCATTCTGCATGCGCGGTGAGAGCGAATGCTCAACCGGATCACCAAAGATACCGACAACGCTTGTTTTGCCGCTCAGTTGCATAGCTCTCCTCTCCATCAGAAGACCGTCCGACTTAAGCCTGCGGGGCTTGACAGTCTCCCAGGTATTCACGGTATTCCACCACCTGTGAACCGGCAAGCAGAGTCCGGGCGCGCGCCACGTCTGCGGCAACGGCTTCCTTTAATGCTTCTACCGATGGGAATTGCAACTCATCGCGCAGACGATCAACAAAGTAAATTCTCAAGCGTTCGCCATAAAGGTCACCCTGAAAGTCCAATAGATGAATCTCCAGTGTCGGCGCGCTGGCAGCGAAGGTTGGCCGGCAACCGATATTGATGACGCCGTCATAATATTCATCACGCCATTTGACCTTTACGGCATAAACACCATCGCGCGGCAGAATTTCTTTTTTTGTGACCAGGTTGGCCGTCGGGAAACCAAGCTTACGTCCCCGCCCGACGCCATGGACAACCTCTCCATCAAGGGTGAAGTTGCGACCGAGAACTTTCACCGCCTCTGCCACCCGCCCCTCCTGCAGGATCTTGCGGATCGCTGTTGAGCTGTGCGCCTGCTGCTCAGCACGGATCGGCTCCAGAACTTCGAGGCTAAAATTGTGCACCCTGGCCTGCTCGGCGAGAAATTTCACATCCCCCTGGCGATTGCGGCCAAAGGCATAATCGTAGCCGACGATCAGGTGCTTGACCCCCAGCTTGCGCACCAGGATGTCGCGGACAAAATCCTCTGCCGGCATTTCTGCCAGTTGCCGGGTAAAATTGAGCACGACCAGCAGGTCGATGCAGGAGGCAGCAAGCAGGCGAACTTTTTCCTCGGGGGTATTCAGTTGCAAAGGGGCTTTAGCGGGATTCAGCAGGCGCAGCGGATGCGGTTCAAAGGTCACCACCACCGCCGTGCCCTTCAGCTCGTGCGCCTTGTCGACAACCCGCCGGAAAATCTCGCGATGGCCGAGATGAACGCCGTCGAAATTGCCGATGGTCAGGACTGTTCGGCAAGGCGGTTCGGATAAACTCTCAAGGTCTCTTACAACCTGCATGATCAACTCCGGGACTGCCCTGCATGGGAACACATCCTTTCCCCCGATTCAGGCAAAAGAAGTTAAGCAACAAAACGACAGGCTGCCGGGGTTTAACCATACAACCTTCTTTCACTGCTCATTTGATACGCCGCCTACGGAGTCACCCTGATCATCGAAGTGATTTCCTGCGTCTTTTAGCAGGAGGAATCTCCTCCTTAATCAGCCGGAAATCGATTTCCCGGCGATCCAGGTCGACTTTGTGGACGCTGACCTCAACCGGGGTGCCAATGCCGAATTCTCGACGGCGGTTCATACCGATCAGACGGTGCCGCTCCTCCTCATACTGATAGAAATCGTCAGCCAGAGTGGAGACATGTACCATCCCTTCCACGAAGATTTCCTGCAACTCAACGAAGAAGCCAAAAGCATGCACCGAGGTTACCATGCCGTGATATTTTTCACCCACTTTATCCGCGACGAATTGACATTTTTTAAGCTTGACGATGTCACGTTCGGCCTCCATCGCCCGCCGTTCGGCAACCGATGAGCGCCGGGCAATTTCTTCCAGAGCCACTTCGTTGCCCTGCCCTGCCTGTCTTCGCCCGGAAAGCTGCTTTTTGAGGATGCGGTGGACCGCCAGATCCGGATAGCGCCGGATTGGTGAGGTGAAGTGACAGTAGTTGTCTGCAGCCAGACCGAAGTGCCCCAGGTTGTTCACCGAGTAATATGCCTGCGGCAAACTGCGCAACAGCACATGATTGATAACATGCTCTTCAGGTTGGCCCTGCACCCGGTCAAGAAGCTCCTGCAGCAGTTTCGGCTTCACGCCTTCAACCGGCAGCGAGATCCCATGGTTGAAGTATGCAATGAACTCCTGAAAAGCGGCCATCTTGCCTTCACTCGGGGCCTCGTGGACCCGGAAGATCATCGGCTCGCGCTGCTGCACCAGCCAGGCAGCAACCGCCTCGTTGGCCGCCAGCATGAACTCCTCGATCAGGCGATGCGCCAGGTTGCGTTCGGTGCGAACGATATCCTCCGGGCGACCTTGCAAATCAAGATCAATCTGTGCCTCGGGAAGATCAAAATCAAGGCTGCCGCGTTGCCGACGGCGCTCAATGCGCAATTCAGCGAGTTCTCGCATAACTTCAAGATCTGCAACCAGATGTTGCCGCTCTGAGCGAACCCCGGGATCGTTCTCAACCAGGACTGCCGCAACCTCAGTATATGTCAGACGGGCCCGGCTGTGCATCACCGCCTGACAAAAACGCAGACCGACGCGATGCCCGGCAGCATCGAAATCAAGTTCAGCAACCATCACCAGCCGATCAAGCTGCGGATTGAGAGAACAGATGCCGTTGCTCAAAGCCTCGGGCAGCATCGGCAGGCAGGCTCCTGGGAAATAAACGCTGGTGCCGCGTTCCAGAGCTTCTTTGTCGATGACACTTCCGGCAGCGACGTAATGGGACACATCGGCAATCGCAACCCAGAGCCGATAGCCTTTATCCAGGCGGGCAATAGCAACAGCATCATCGAAATCTTTGGCTGTCTCACCATCAATGGTCACAAAATTCAGATGGCGCAAATCCTCACGCCCCGCCAATTCATGGCTGCCGACCGTCGCAGGAACCTTGCCGGCCTCGGCCAGAGCCTCCGCAGTGAATTCATAGGGGAGATTAAACTGGATGGCGGCAATTCTTATTTCGACTTCAGGATCTGCAGCATCACCGAGAACTTCTGTGATCCGGCCGACAGCACCATGAGAGCGTCCGGGGTAGCTTTCAATCTCAACCAGCACCATCTGGCCTGGCCTGGCATCGCCGGCGGAGCCGGCAGGGATCAGGAGATCATCCTGAAGATGCGGATCTGCCGGCGAAACAAAGCCCACGCCATGGTCTGTCTGATAACGTCCGACCAGAGTCCGGCAAGCCCGCTTTTCGACACGGATTACCCGCCCTTCCGGGCGGCCGCTGCGCAGTGAACGTTCCAGACGCACCACCACCATATCGCCATGCATTGCCGGCCTGACATGCCGCGCCGGAACAAAGACATCCTGAGCCTTGTCATCAACGGGAGTGACAAAACCATAGCCGTCACGATGCACGCTCAGGGTGCCAACGATCAGGTTGACTTTCCCCGGCAAAGCAAAGCGGCCGCCTTTCAGCTGCACCAGAATGCCGTCCTTGACCATGCTCTTCAAAATCTTGCCAACCGATTTGCGTTCGCCGGCACTCAGGACAAGCGTCTCCTGAATCTCTTTGAGGCTCAAAGGACGATTGGCGCGCTGTTGCAGCAGATCGAGGATATCGTTGAAATCTATCTTGCTCATGACAGCTCCTGACCTGGCAGGAATAACGTTTATCCGATAGAAAGAACAGTTTACCAGAAAAGCAATCATAACCGCGAAAACACAGAGAGACGTTTTTATTGGGTCACCAAGCTACCAAAGCACCAAGTAAAACCTTGATATCTTCCGGGAAAATCAAAGCACCAGGACAAAATGGCTATCTTTCGTTCTGAATAGTGCTCCTTTGAACCTTTGTTCCTTGGTGTTTTGGTGGCTTGGTGGCGAACGAATTGCTTATCGGCCCGAAAAAAACGCCCCCGGAAATGGAGGCGTTTGCGATCGTTATGCTTTCGGTGCTGCCGGCGCCTGGGGTGGTGTATTGCCGCGCGCCCAGAGGTGCTGACCGAACTTGCGGTAGCCATGCACGTTGTAAAGGCGCATATCCTGCTCTGGATCAGTCACCACAATTTCACCATTCAAGAGCGGCTTGAGATACTTCTCCAGGACCGCACCGCCGCCACCGGTAATCACCATGGAGTCAATATCCCAGTCGTCAACCCAGAGGCGATCTACCTCATTGGCGATTGTTGTTGCAAGCTGGCTGAAGACCTGGTCGGTCAGGCTCTTGAGATCGTAGACCTTGCCGCGGATCTTTATACTGCCTTTGTCGATCGCTTCATAGAGACGATAAAGTTCAACATTAACCCCGCTGTTTTCGCGCAGCTTGGTTGCAATGACATTAAAGGCCCGGGCAATTCCTGAGTCCGTGGTACGGCTGCCACGCTCGGAATAGCGCATTTTGTCGGAAATGGTGTAATCAGAGGTGCGGAAACCGACATCGATGATACCGATTTTGTCTTTCACCAGACGTTTGTCACCCATTTCACCAAGATCATTGAGCATCAGGTTGAAGAGCGAGCCAAATGGCTGGGGGACAACCCGCACTTTGTTGATACTGATTGACTTCTCTTCCTTCCTGCCATTGGCATCGACCAGGGAAACCTTATGTTCGCCCACCAGAAGTTTGGCCAGCTCATCTTTGTACTGTTGGTAATAGCCGATCGGCAGACCGGTCACCACATTGACCGGTACAAACCCCTTGACCATCTGAGCGGCTGCTGCCAGAGCAAAAACCTTGGCGAATTTGCCGATGAATTGTGCCTGATCGAGGGTAAAATAACGCACATTACTCTGCCGCTCGGCCAACTCACCAACAAAATAAGACTTGCCGTCGACCTCAACCTGCAGATGGTTACCATCTTCAACCACCGGAGCGATCATCTCGTCGCGGAACTGAATTTCAGCCGCTTCACCAAGAACTGATTTAAAAACCAGGCTCTGTTTGCCGTTAGTCGCTTTGGTAAAACCAAAACCGATATCGATTCCCAGTATTTCCACACACTCCTCCACTTTCAGGGGCAGACGCTATCTGTCAAGTAATCCATCATTGTGATGATGTGATGCACTTGCAAAAACTCATGAGACGCTAAGCAAAAATTTCGTCCTACAAGGCTTGGTGTTTTTTCAGGGGCGAAGGCATACATAGGGTATGTCAAGGTCCTGAAAAAACGCCGTAACGCCGTAGGGCGGACTTTTTGCGACGCGATCAACTATAGGTAATCACAGGTCCGGTTGCAAGGCATAATCCTAGGTTTTGCGGACGAAAATTTCTCTGCCAAGTTCGCTGTCCACAGCAAATTCCGAATAACCAACCTTAAAAACATAGGAAGGAAAGGTTCTGGTGACTACCAGATCGCTCCCGGGAAGAACACCCATGCTCATCAGCTTCTGCATTTTGCCGGCATCGGTCGCAGACAGGTAGGCAATTTCACCGTGTTCACCGGCCTTGAGCTCCGTCAACGCAACAACGCCTACGTCACCTGACTGACGGGCTTGCTGACAGCAACTGCCGGGTGGTATCGGTTTACCATGTGGACACGTGGTCGGGTGATTCAGAAGGGTACAGATTTTGGTATCGACGCCATGATGCAGCAGATGTTCGAATTCACAGGCCCGTTCATCACCAGTGACGCCCTTGATATCGAGGATATCCATCATCAGACGTTCAGCCAGGCGGTGCCTGCGAACTGTCATACGCGCTTCTTCGCGCCCCTCTTTGCGCAGACGAACCCAATCGCCGTTCACCTCAACAAAAGCCTGCCGGATTAATTCGGCCAGCCCTTCATCTTCTGGAGAGATACCGAGCCTCTCAAAATGACAGGCATCCTCCCCCTTCTCCTCGGTCGTAATCCAGAGGGATTCAAGAATTTCTTCCGCCTTGTCTGAAACTTTCATATGAATGATCCTTTGTTAAGACAACCATAAACGTAATACAAACCTGTATGACCACCAGGCTTGCTCTTGCACTCGCTATGATTTTTTTCGTGTGTCGTTGCGAGACACCTTGTCCAGGAACTCCGGAACCACCGGATTCTCCTGTCCACAGTAAGGACAATGAATCTTGCGACAACCGCCCATGCAACTTCCGCAACCTTTTTCACGGAGCATCTCCGCAGTCAGTTCATGTCCACAGAAAGAGCACTTCACGAGAGAATCCCCGTCAGCATCAAGGCTTTGTTGAGTGACCAGCCCACAGTGAAAGCCATCCCCGTGACCATAAAGAATATCATCAGAGAGGTGCGCCAGCCACGCTCTTTCTGCATAACCAGGAATTGCGCTACGCAGGGAACGAACAGGGTCAGAGTCACCGCAGCTACGGTCAGCTGCACCGGATTCAACAAACCCTCGGTCTGCAGGTCATAAAGACCGGCAGCACCGAAGTCACGACGGAAAAAACCGAAAATAAATGCCGCCGAAGCCTCATGCGGCAAACCAAGCAGGCGCATAACCGGGTTGAACATCTCGACCAGCCATTGCAGGGCACCGGTTAATTTGCCGGCCCAGAGCAGCACCGAAGCAATCATGAAGAGTGGGAAAATTTCCATGAAGTACCACTGCATGCGAGTCAGGGTCTTGATCATGACATTCTGCGGTTGAGGCAGGCGCAACGGCGGGATTTCCATATAGAACATCGGTCGTTCACCGGGCATAACCTGTGCCGCCAGCAGGCCGACCAACAGAAAAACTCCCACCATGCAGGCCATCCAGACCAGAAGCGCCCCCGGCACACCCGACAGCAGACCTAAGATCACCCCCATCTGGGCACTGCAGGGAATGGCAAGTGCAAGCAGCAAGGTCGCGATAACCCGCTCCCGGGTTGTCTCCAGTGTCCGCGTGACCACCGTTGCCATGGTATCGCAACCGAAGCCGAGCACCATAGGGATAACGGCCCTGCCATTTAAACCGATCATCTTGAAGACCCGGTCAACCAGCATGGCCAGTCGGGGGAAATAACCACTGTCTTCAATCATGGCGAAAGCGACAAAAAAAGTTCCGACGATCGGCAGGATGATGGCGACAGCATAGCGAACCCCCAGCGTAAACAATCCATATTCTCCAACCAGAAGTTCGTTGAGCCAATACCAGGGGATATATTGTTCACACAAACCTATCACCCAGGGATTGAGATATTCTTCAAACAGGGTCCCTTCCAGGAAATCAACGAGGGTGCCTGCACCAAAACCGCCGACGAACTGATAGAGGCCCAGGTAAAGGACAAGCAGCAGCAGGGGAATGCCGGTCCAGGGATTCATCATCCAGTTGGACAGTCGATCGGCAAACGTCGCCTGCGCCCCTTCCTGTTGAGTCACAACGCCATCCAGCAATCCTTTGCAGATACGTTTGCGTTCCAGGCTGATACGCAGATGCAGGTCGACGCGACGAGTGAAAATGATATCATTGACAGCATCCTCCACGGCGGCATAATGCCCGCCTTCCGTATCACGGACCCGTTGAGCAATCTCTTCATCACGCTGCAACAGCATGAGCGTCAGACTGCGCTTGTCGAGAATGTATCTGCCAGGCATCAGGCTGCTGATTTTCTGGATATCCTTCTCCAGATCTTTTGCGTATGCAAAGGTTGCTTTGCTGGCGCGGTAATTGGCAATGGCTTCTCTCAATTCGCTGAGGCCGCGCTTGCCGCGTCCGATCGCGCCACCGACAACAGGTATCTGGAGTTTCTCCTGCAACAGGGGGATATCAATCTTCATTCCAACCCGTTCGGCTTCGTCCATAATATTGATCAGCAACAACACCGGGAGCCCGGCCTCAATAAGTTGCAGCGTCATCGGCAGCATCCGTTCAAGGTTGCGGGCATCGATGACATGCAGCACAACATGCGGAGATTCCTCGAGGAGAATTCTGCGGGCGACCCGCTCTTCCTCGGTAATCGGCAGCATTGAATACATCCCCGGTGTATCGAGAACCAGGTAATCCTCTCCGGCGACCTGACAATGGCCGCGCGAAACCTCTACAGAGGTTCCCGGATAGTTTGACACGGTCGTATAACTGCCGGTCAGCGTATTGAAGACCACGCTCTTACCGACATTCGGATTACCGACAAGGATGATTTTCTTTTCAGTCCGCTCTTGGTTCTGCATAAACGACCGCACAGCCTTCCATGTTATTATTGACAATCATTTTCAGTAAAAGGTCAAAAAAAGCGGTTCTATGACCCATAAAAAGTTCGTGCTTGCCACTAAGCCACTAAGCCACTAAGCCACGAAGGCACCAAACCGTTAATTTTACAGGGTAAAGATCGACATTTTCTATCTCGCAACATTGCTGTTTGAAGAAAATTCAAAAATTTACTCCATATCTTGTTGTCTGGTAGCTAACCTTTGTTTTGTTTATAAGTCCGTTAATTTAAAGGTGCGGAAAAGTAATTATGATGCACTCGCAAAAACTCATGGGATGGCTAAGCAAAAAAAAAATTCATCCTACAAGGCTTGGTGTTTTTTCAGGGGCGAAGGCATACATATGGTATGTCGAGGTCCTGAAAAAACGCCATAACGCCGTAGGGTGGACTTTTTGCGACGCCATCAATTATGCCGGGCGACAGTCAGAGCAGCAGCCATAAAGCTCAAGGCGATGTCGTTCAATGGAGAAGCCAAGCCCTCCGGCGACCTCGATCTGAAGTTCTTCGATGCGTGGATCTTCGAACTCAACGATCTTGCCGCAGACGACGCAGATCAGATGATCGTGGTGCTCGTCATGAGCACTCGCTTCATAACGTGCCTGACCGTCTCCAAAGTTACGCTGCTCGGCAATACCGCACTCGGCAAAAAGCTTCAAAGTGCGGTGAACCGTGGCATAACCGATTCGAGGATTTTTCCTTCGCAATCGAAGATATAGGTCTTCAGTGGAAAGATGTGAACCGGCACGCAGAAATTCTTCAAGGATGAGTTCCCGTTGATGTGTCGACTTCAATCCCTGCGTAACAAGGAAGTCTTTGAATCTGTTTTTACTTTTGGTATCCTCCATAAGTCCCCCTGTTGAAAATGGATTTCAAATTAAACGAGAGGAGGGAGATCTGTCAAGTATTTTAATGGAAGATCAACAGAAAAGACATAGTACTTTGGAATAGATACGCCTTTATCCTCAACAAAGAGATTCCTCGCGTGAGAAGCCCATCTGGCACTAGCACAGTTTTCTGACTAAGACATTCTTAGCAAGTCACAGGAAGTACCAGGATCCATTTTGAACTTGTGTTTACCAGGTTGATCACAAGCAAAACCGGCGGGTCGCGTCCCGCCAGACGCCATACTTTTTTTGCAAGCGCCCAAAAAAAGTATGCAAAAAATGGCTTTCTCCTGCGGAGGGCATTTCTTGCTCAGAAATTTATGGCGGTTAATGGTAGCACTGCCAAAGACATTGAGTCGTAGCTATTAATGCTGGGGCCTATTTTAACGGCCACGTTGCTTTGGTGGATGACTACGAGTTTTACACCTTTAAACACTCCATTCGAGGATTGTTGCTGTAAACCAGCGCAAGAAAAAACTGGATGCGGCTATTCGCCGGCAGAACTATCTATTAACGCGGGGGCCGATAACACAGGCCCCCTTTTTTCGTTACATAACAGCACTCTGTTGTTCCCGGGAACTCTGATAGTTCACACCACAGAAAACCTCGCGCAAGAGATGCTCCATGCCATGGCCGCCGTTTTCTTTGCTTACTTTTTTTTCGGCGGGATAAAAAGAAAGTGAGGCGGGTGCAGGGCGCAGCGCCTGCGGTCCTGGTTTTTGCGGTGAAATTGAATAGTTTCCCTCCGGAAACTCCGGACGAAAACTATCCTTGGAGAGGAAACCACTGATAGAGATACATCGTAAGTTTCCCCATCAGGTCGAACATGAGCATGATACCGACCGCCATCAGCATGACGCCGGTGATGATTTCGATCAAACGGATATGCTTGCGAAATCGATTGAAAGCGATCAGGAAGTGATGGAAAAGCAAGCCCGAGATCAGGAACGGCACCCCCAGACCCAGGGAATAAACCGAAAGCAGGCTGACCCCTTCACCGGCATGACCTGAGGTGGCGGCGATCATGAGAATCGATGCGAGGATAGGGCCAATGCAGGGGGTCCAACCAGCTGCAAAGGCTATACCGACCACAAATGTACCGACGAAACCGCTCGGTTTTTTATGGAGATGGACTCTTTTCTCGCCAAGTATAATGCCAAAATGGAACAGGCCGGAAATATGAATACCGAACAGGAAAATCAATAAACCGCCGATCTTTTCCAGCCAACCGATACCTTCGCGCATATAGAGTTGGAATTTACCGGAAGCGATGCCGGCGATAGCACCGAGCAGAACAAAAACGACGGTGAACCCGAGAATGAAGCAGAGTGAATGCAGCAGAACCGTCAGTCGAAGCTTGGCATTGGGATGCGCAGCTTCCAGCTGACTGAAAGACAAGCCGGTAATGTAGGTCAGGTAGGAAGGGATCAGCGGCAACACACAGGGAGACGCAAAGGAGAGAATCCCGGCGGTAAAGGCAATCCAATAGGTTATGTCAGAGGCTTGCTGCAAGCCGGTTATCCTTTCGCCAGTCCTTTGAAATAAGCAATCGTTTCAGGGTGTGCCCAGTCGATAGCCCCAATGACCTTGTCATCAATAATACCATCTTTTCGGATGACAAACGATTCGGGGAGCTTGTAAACTCCATAAAGCTCCTGCACAACGCCCTGATCATCATAGAGGACAGGGAAAGTATGCGGTGTCTTGCTCAGAAACACGGGGACTGAGGTTCGGCCATCCTCCTCAACGTTGATCGCCAGCATGATAAAATCTTCACCTGCCATTGCTTCATTGAGTTTTTCCATCGAGGGCATTTCCGCCCGGCATGGCGGACACCAGGCCGCCCAGAAATTTACCAGCACGACCTTGCCTCGCAATTCTGCCAGTGACACCTTGTTGCCCGCTGTATCCTCAAGTTCGAAATCAGGGGCGGCGTCACCCAGTACAGCCACATTAACCGGCTCATATGTTGGCCGCGAGCTGCTCGCAGATACAAGATAGAGCGAACCACCGACCAAAATCAGCGCAACCATAATCAACAACATACGACGCATAATCTGCCCTTTTGTTTTTTACCTTTATCTGTGGAGAGTTAGCTAGTTTTCGTCCGGAAACGACGTCTTATCTATCCGGAGTTTCCGGAGGGACGCTAGCGAATAAAAAATGCAACACGGATTGGACCCCGAACGCCGTCACAAGGTTCAGCGGTGATTGCTGAGGCACTCGAGGAGTTCAGTGATTTGTGCTGTTTCCCTTCAGTTGTTTACTGACCTATGCAATATATAAAAAACGATATATGTCTTTATGTAACCCGACAGGGGGAAAAATGTCAACCGGTCTTAACCTCACGGTCTTAACCTCACCCCTCACGGTTTTTTAATGTCATACTTCTCCATCCGGTATATCAAGGTATGTCTTGGCACCTGAAGAAATGCGGCAGCCCGGGTCTGGTTCCATCCGTTTCGCTCCAACGCCTGAACTACCACTTCTTTTTCTAATGCTTCGAGGGAATAGCCCTCAGGCGGGAGCTCCACGACCTGGCTTCTAGATGAAGACGGCGTCGAGCGAACTTTCGCGGGCAAGTGATGCACGTCAAGCTTCTCACCATTATGCAGCACAATCATTCGTTCGACAGCATTCTGCAGCTCTCTGACATTCCCATGCCACGGATAGGCCGACATAGTCTCAAGTGCGGCATCGCTGATATCTACCGGAGAACCGTTGCTGAAGCGTTTCAGGAAATGTTTTACCAACAGTGGGATATCCTCGACCCGCTCTCGCAGAGGCGGCAATTCAACTGGTATAACAGCCAGGCGGTAATAAAGATCCTCGCGAAACCGGCCTTCCTGCAAGGCAGCTTCCACATCCTGATTAGTCGCTGCGATGATTCGGACATTGACGGCTCGGACCTTGCCACCCAATGGTTCAACTTCCATCTCCTGAAGAACGCGCAGGAGCTTGGGCTGTAGCTCCAGCGGCATCTCACCGACTTCATCGAGAAACAGGGTGCCGCCATCGGCTTGTTCGAACTTGCCGGCACGATCTCGAACCGCGCCGGTAAAGGCGCCCCGGACATGACCGAAGAGTTCACTTTCCAGCAGGGTCGCCGGGATTGCAGCACAGTTGATAGCGACGAAAGGTGCGTTTCTGCGTGAGCTGCCCTGGTGGATCGCTCGTGCTATCAGTTCTTTGCCTGTTCCGCTCTCACCTGTAATCAGAACACTCGCATCGGTTGGGGCAACCCTTCTGACAACGTCAAAGATATCCTGCATGACATCGGAGATGCCGACCATATGGTTGAAATCAGCATGATGCTCCAGCTGGTCGCGCAGTTGCCGGTTTTCACTCTGCAAGCCAAGCAGTTTAAACGCCTTGTTAACGACAAGCACCAGCTCATCGCGACTGAAGGGTTTGGCCAGATAGTCATGAGCCCCTTGCTTCATTGCGTCAACCGCCTTCGCGACAGAGCTGTATGCTGTCACCACGATGACCAGGGTCTCCGGTCGCTCAGCAATTATTTGCTGCAGCACCTCATAACCTGACATGCCGGGCATCTGAATATCGGTAATGACAACTTCCGGGTGATCCTGACGAAAGGCCGCAAGCCCCTGCTTGCCGTCAGCGGCGCTGATAACCTGGAAGCCGGCTGACTGCAGAGAATATTCGGTGACTCTGCGCAAAGAGGCATCATCATCAATCAGCAGGACTTTATGTGGGATTTTGGTCGAGTGGGCACGGGACAGATCTGCGGTCATGGTTGATAATTCTCCGGTTTTTATGATAATGGCAGGCAGACAGTGAAACTGGCGCCTTGCCCGGGTGTGCTTTCGAGTACGATGTGACCGTCATGGCCACGCACAATGCGCTGGGTGATAGCCAGACCGAGCCCGGTCCCGCTCTCACGCGTTGTCACAAACGGATTAAAGATTCGTTCCCGGTCTTCCAGGGCGATGCCGGGACCATTGTCACTCACTTTGATATGTACTTCGTGTGCCAGGTTTTTTGAGGACACTTCGAGAATGCCGCCATCCGGCATTGCCTGGAGAGCATTTAAAATAAGGTTAAGCAATGTCTGTTTGATCTGCTCGCCCTGTCCTGGGATTTCAATATCATCATCCAGGTCGACATGCATCTCGACATGATTACGGATAGCCTGCTGTCGGGTCAGATCAAGGACATCACCAACGACCGGTCCAAGAAAAAAATGGCCGTGTTCGACCGGTGTCGGACGGGCGAAATGCAGAAAATCCTCAAGGACTCCGTTCAGTCGGTCCACTTCCTTAATCAGGATCTCGGCAAATTCCAGCTTCGGGTCGTCAGTCGCCACCCCATCGCGCAGGATTTCAGCTGTTCCTTTTATGGAGCCGAGCGGGTTGCGGATCTCATGAGCCATCCCGGCAGAGAGTTCGCCAAGCGCAGAGAGGCGATCGGCACGCCGTAACTGTTCTTCAATCTCGATGATCTGATCTGCCTGCTCGCGCAATTTCAGGTAACTGCCTTCGAGGGTCTCGGCAGCTTTCTGATAGCGTAATTTCTGCTGACGTTCACGCTGGGCGAGAAAACCGGTCAGACAGCCGATGACGTTATACAAAACGATTTCCAGGTATTGCTCGAGCGCAATGGACGGATAGTGCTGCCAGTGAAAAAGTACATGCGGCATATAGAGCAGTGAAGCAAGAATCGCGGTTACAATGCCTCCGCGCAGGGCAAACCAGACCCCGCCGAGCACAATCGGCACATAATAGAGCCGACGATAGATATCGTGAGCCTGAACCATCTGTGTCGTTGTCAGGTAATGCAGGGCGGTCACCATCAGCAGCAATGCAGCAATGATCGCCAGACGCAGATAAAAGTTTTTTCTGGAAATCAGCATGGTCTTCCAGCATTCTCGCTTGATTGTTTTAATCATGTGCACGATTTTATGTCTATGCTAACATATTGTAGAATATTACACATTGACATTCAAAAGAAACCCTCTAAATCTTTTCGGCTTATTCACAACGGCTCCCTACATCACAGATCCTTTTGATTTTTATACTGTATTCTGACTTCTGGATTCTGTATCCTAGTTTTCGCCCGGAAACGGCCCTTTCCGCAATCTCTGCGTCAATCGGCGGGTTTGATTTCCTTGACCTTGCGAATAATTGCCCGTTTCCAGATCGAAAGCCGTGCCTGAGTTATCCGGTGTTTCCGGATGGAACCATACTGGCAGTCTTTCGGACAATACGGGCCGAAGCGAAAATGTGTAGTCCTGGAGACAAACCGAATGCCCCTTTTCCTCGACATCATCAACATTGTCCTGCCAGTTTTTTCAGTCATAGTGCTCGGCTGGCTGTTGCGTCGCTGGGGGTTGATCGATGCTTCATTTCTTAAACAGACCAATAGACTGGTTTACTATGTCTGCCTGCCGTTGCTGCTCTTTTATAAAATCGGTACAGCAGACTTCTTCACCAACTTCAACGGCAGACTGATTCTCGGCTCTATCGCTGCGGTAGCAATCACATTCGTTGCTTCTTATTTTTATGCGGTCCTCAGAAAGTATCCGGATAATGCCCGTGGCGTCTTCAGCCAGGGTTCGTTTCGCGGAAATATCGCTTACATGGGACTTGCCATATCACTCAACGCCTACGGCGAAACAGGACTGACCAAGGCCGGTATCCTGATGGGCTTTCTCGTTCCCTTTCTGAACCTCTTTGCCATCCTTGCCCTGCTCTGGCCGCATCACGGTACAGGAGAACAGCGCGGTACCAGCTTCTGGTTCCGCCAGATTGCCCTGAACCCGCTGATACTTGCTTCATTTCTGGGGATCCTCTGGAGTTTCCTTGCCCTGCCCGTCCCCCTGGTCTTCGAACGCAGCCTGAATATCGCGACCGGCATGGCTCTGCCGTTGGCGTTGCTGGCCCTCGGTGGCGGTTTTTCGCTCGAAAAATTACATGGTGATCTGATCAGGGCCGCCCTCTCAAGTAGCATCAAGACAATCTGGATGCCGGTTCTCACTGCCATCCTGCTGATCAGCATGGGTGTCAGAGGAACGGATCTTGGCATCGGCGTTCTGGTTGCCGGAACACCGGCGGCAACGGCCACTTACATCATGGCGGATCAGCTCGGCGGGGATGCAGAACTGGCCGGCGCCATCGTCATGCTCTCTACCCTCCTCTCTGCAGCGACCTACACCGTCGCCCTGCTGATTCTGCGCAGCCAGGGGCTGTAAAACCGCTGCGTAAAGTGATATTCGCAACATTAAAAGCTTGAAACCAAGGATCAAAGGCAAATTAGCCGCAATGAAAATCTATTAATGTCTATGGTTAAGCCAAAAAACAATAGATTCAGGGTTTTGATCTTACAGATTTTCATAGATCTTGATCGCGGCTAAATAAATAGGCTTTGATTGTATTTAAAGCTTAAAGGAATATGGTCTTTTCGACGAATTGCTCACAGATCACCAATCACGGATCACTGACCTTCATGTATCAACCTTTTTATATCGGTAAAAACTTCCGTATCTCGCCCCCCGGTTATCCGCCCTCGACTGACGGCCGAACCACCCTGGTGATGCATCGCGGTGCTTTCGGTTCGGGAGAGCATGAGACGACAGAAAGCTGTCTGAAAGTTCTGGAATACCTGCCCGGGATCAAAGGTGCAAACGTCCTCGACCTCGGCAGCGGCACAGGGATCCTGGCGATCGCTGCACTCAAACTCGGGGCAGGCCATGTCATTTGCGTCGACATCGAACCGAAAGCCGTAGAAACCGCGCAGGTTAACGTCCGGCTTAACGATCTTGACGATCGGGTTACCCACATCACCGGCACCCTGGACGCGGTAACAGCAAGAGATTTTGACCTGATCCTGGCCAATATCTACGGTGACATCCTGCTGGATCTTGCGGAATCGTTAACCGCCAGGTTGAAGCCTGAGGGGAGGTTACTGCTCTCTGGAATTTTGTGGGAATACAACTTTGACGTACGCCAGGCCTACGAGAAGAGAGGCTGCCGGGTTGTGCGCAACCACATGCTTGATGAATTCAGCACCATTGTCATGCAAAAGGGCGGACCAGATGGTCCGCCCCTGAGTACTTCTAAACGATAGCTGCGAATTACGGAATAAGTGCTTTCATGTATTCGCGGTTGAGTTTGGCGATGAACTTGACGTCAATGCCTTTCGGGCAGGAGGCCTGGCACTCATAGTGATTCGAGCAGTTGCCGAAGCCATGTTCTGTGGCGGCTTCAGTCATGGCCATAACGCGACGATGGGCTTCCACCTTACCTTGCGGCAGAACCGCGAGTTGAGCGACCTTGGCACTGGTGTAGAGCATAGCCGAACTGTTCGGGCAGGCGGCAACACAGGCACCGCAGCCGATACACTCGGCAGCGTCCATGGAGTAGTCGGCAATATCCTTACCGATCGGCAAGGCATTACCATCGGCAACCCCGCCGGTGTGGCAGGAAGTGTAACCACCGGCTTGCATAATCTTCTCCAGGCCGCCACGATCAACCACCAGATCCTTGATCACCGGAAATGCGCGCGCTTTCCAGGGCTCAATGAAGATCTCATCACCATCCTTGAATTCCCGCATATGCAGCTGACAGACCGTGGTCCGCTCCTGGCCGCCGTGTGGCACGCCGTTGATGACCTGTGAACACATTCCGCAGATTCCTTCGCGGCAATCGTGGTCGAAAGCGATGACATCCTTGCCTTGTCTCGCCAGAACCAGATTGACATCATCCAGCATCTCCAGGAAGGACTGGTCGGGGCTGACATCCGGAGCATCATAGACCTCCATCCTCCCCTTATCATTCGGGCCGTTCTGGCGCCATACGTGAAGTTTGAGTTTCATTATTTGTAACTCCTTACGGCAAGTTTGACATTCTCAAATTTCAAAGGCTCTTTGTGCAGCTCTGGCTCGACGCCGGTACCTTTGAATTCCCAGGCGGCAACGTAACAGAAGTCTTCATCGTTACGCATTGCTTCGCCATCCTCGGTCTGGTGTTCGGTGCGGAAGTGACCGCCGCAGGACTCTTCACGGTTCAACGCATCCTTGGTGAGAATTTCTGCAAATTCGAAGAAATCGGCCAGACGACCAGCATTTTCAAGCTCCTGGTTGAACTGATCATTGCTGCCAACCACCTTGACGTTGCTCCAGAACTCCTCGCGGATCTCGGGGATACGCTTGAGGGCATGCTCGAGGCTTTCCTTGCTGCGGGCCATACCGACATCTTCCCACATGACCTTGCCAAGCTCACGGTGGTATTCAGAAGGAGTCTTGGTGCCGTTGATGGAGAGCAGTTTGTCGATATTGGCTTTGACCTCTTCGGCAGACTTCTTGAATTCGGCGTGATCATCTTTGACTGCGCCCGGTTTCACGGTCGCCAGGTAGCCGGCAATGGTGTAAGGAATGACGAAGTAACCGTCGGCCAGCCCCTGCATCAGCGCTGAAGCACCAAGACGGTTGGCACCGTGCACGGAGAAGTTGGCTTCGCCGAGCACGAACAGGCCGGGAACATTGCTCATACAGTTGTAATCAACCCAGAGGCCACCCATGGCGTAATGTGGTGCCGGATAAATGCGCATTGGCTGTTTGTAGCCGTTCTCGGCGGTAATCTTCTCATACATTTCGAAAAGGTTGCCGTAACGTTCGCGGATGGTGTCTTCGCCGAGGCGCTTGATCGAATCGGCAAAGTCAAGATAAACGCCGCGCTTGCCGGGGCCGACGCCACGCTCATCGTCGCACTGCTCTTTGGCGGCACGGGAAGCGATATCCCGCGGGGCCAGGTTGCCGAAGGAGGGGTATTTGCGCTCCAGATAGTAGTCACGATCTTCTTCGGCAATTTGACCAGGCGGCCTCTCGCAGTCTTCAACCTTCTTTGGTACCCAGCAGCGGCCGTCATTACGCAACGATTCGGACATCAGAGTCAGCTTCGACTGATGCTCGCCGTGCTGAGGGATGCAGGTTGGATGAATCTGGGTATAGCAAGGGTTGGCCATGTAGGCGCCTTTTCTGGCGGCCTTCCAGGCGGCGGTGACGCTGCAGCCCATGGCATTGGTGGAAAGGTAGAAGACGTTGACATAACCGCCGGTTGCCAGGATGACTGCGTCGCCCCAGTGAGACTCAATTGCGCCGGTCACCATGTTGCGGCAGGTAATGCCCCTGGCGACTCCGTCGACCACGACCAGGTCAAGCATTTCGCGACGCTCGTGGAGGGTGACCGTGCCGGCCTTCACCTGGCGGGAAAGCGCTGAGTAAGCGCCGAGCAGAAGCTGCTGGCCGGTCTGACCACGGGCGAAGAATGTACGGGAGACCTGGGCGCCGCCGAAAGAACGGTTGTCCAGGTAACCTGCGTAGTCGCGGGCGAAAGGCACGCCCTGGGCGACACACTGGTCAATGATATTGTTCGATACCTGCGACAGACGCCATACGTCGGCTTCACGGGCGCGGAAGTCGCCGCCCTTGATGGTGTCGTAGAACAGACGGTAGATGGAGTCACCATCGTTCGGATAGTTTTTGGCGGCGTTGATGCCACCCTGTGCAGCAATGGAGTGAGCGCGTCGGGCGCTGTCCTGATAGCAGAAAGCGTGAACATTGTAGCCCAGTTCACCGAGGGACGCAGCTGCGGCACCACCGGCGAGACCGGTACCGACGCAGAGAATTTTGAATTTACGTTTATTCGAAGGATTGACCAGCTTCGACTCAAAGCGATGACGATCCCAGGAAGTTTCAATTGGTCCGGTAGGACACTTGCCGTCGAGTATCATTAAATCTACCCCCTAAATCTTGAAGAGTCCGGCAACAATCAGCAGTGGAATGGAGATGTACCCTACGAGAAGGACAAAACCAACCAGCTTGCTGGTCGTTCCCATGACCGGAAGTGACTTGTCATTGCTCAGTCCCAGAGTCTGGAACAGGCTCTGGAAGCCGTGGCTGACATGCAGGAACAAAAAAGCCATACCGACCAGGTAGATGATAACCGGCAGAACGCTCTGGAATCCCTTGACCATCATGACATAGACATCGACCATGCCACTGCTACCGAGAGGAACATAGATCTCGGGGTTGGTCACCCGAACGGTGAAGTGCAACAGATGGTAGACCACAAAGGCCAGAAGCACCAGACCTGAGATGATCATGGTTTCAGCACCGAAACCGGTCCTCAGGCGCTTGACCTGCACGTTCGCTTCGGGAGTTGCTGCTCTGTTCTCCAGAGTCAACTGGATTCCGAAAACGATGTGAATTGCAAAAGCTGCCAGCATAACCAGCCGGAAGACCCAGACGAATGGTCCGAGACTATGCAGCTTCTGCGCATATGCGTTGATTGCGTCTGCACCGAAAAACAAGGACGAGTTGCCCAACAGGTGCACACAAACAAACGCGACCAACACGATGCCGGTAACGGCCATGATGATCTTTCTGCCCACAGAACTTTGCGTCAGTTGCATGATTTTGTTCCCTTAATCAATGTGTTGTGATGGATGAAACCCGAAATAGACCCACTCAAGAACCGGCCAGGACCGGAACGCAAGACAGAACAAGACATCACGTCTTGCCTGCGCTTACCGAGGAGGCCCCCGCCAACGACTTGACAATCCCATATTGATATCCCTCGCCACATTGTCACGGACCAGCGACGCATCTCCCTCCTGGCCCGCCACACACTACTGCATACTGTATACAAGACATCCGTATACTAAACACCGTTTGGAAAAAAATAAAGTAAAAATTTCCAAGAAAACAGCTTTCAGGGATTTTCCCTGAAAGTATTCAGGAATTCAGAATTGAGATACGCAGAGGTATTCAACGACCTGCCGCAAAGCCTGACCACGATGACTGATCCTGTTCTTTATATCGACAGGGAGTTCAGCCATAGTACAGTTGAACGCAGGCAGCCAGAACAAGGGATCATAACCGAACCCGCCGTCACCCTGACCCTGAGTCAGGATCAATCCCTCGACTTTGCCTTCAAACAGCCTAGTCGGTTGACCAGGCAGACTCAAAGCCATGACACAACAAAAGGCGGCCTGACGTTGCTGTTCAGGCACCAGAGCCATCTCGTCCAGAAGTTTGCAGTTGTTGGCGCGATCGTCGGCCTCGACTCCGGCAAAGCGCGCAGAATGAACACCGGGACGACCCTGCAATGCCGCGACTACCAGCCCGGAATCATCAGCCAGACACGGCAGGCCGGTGGCCCGGGCAATGGTTTCCGCTTTTTTTACTGCGTTGGCGGCAAAGGTCGCGCCATCCTCTTCAACTTCCGGAATTTCCGGAAAGCCATCGAGGGTGAGTATCTTTACGTTTTTTGCTTCAAGCAGGCGACAGATTTCTTTGAGCTTGCCGGGATTGCGGGTGGCCACGACCAGTTCCATCATGGCTGACGTCTTGCCTCATGTTGCATGTGCGTCAGCTCTCGACAGCCATGTCTGGCCAGATCGCGCAGCGCATCAAGTTGAACGTCACTGAAGGGCTCTTCTTCAGCGGTTCCCTGAACTTCGACAAAGCGGCCATCGCCGGTCATGACAAAATTCATGTCAACACCAGCACATGAATCTTCCACGTAATCAAGGTCGAGGACCGAACGACCATCGACGATTCCGGAACTGACCGCGGCGACACTGTCTTTTAAAGGAGTGCTTTTGAGCAATCCCTGAGAGAGCAGTTTCTCTATTGCATCGGCAAGGGCAACCCAGGCTCCGGTGATTGCTGCCGTACGCGTGCCGCCGTCAGCCTGGAGTACATCGCAGTCAATAATAATCGTGCGCTCGCCGAGCAGTTCGAAATCGACCACGGCACGCAGGGCCCGACCTATCAGGCGCTGGATCTCCATGGTACGACCACCCAACTTGCCCCGGGCGGCTTCACGGGCCGAACGCGTCTGAGTTGCACGAGGCAGCATACTGTATTCAGCGGTGACCCAGCCACGTCCTTGCCCCCGCATGAACGGTGGGACTTTTTCTTCAACCGAAGCATTGCACAAAACCCGGGTTTCTCCGAAGCAGATCAAGACTGATCCTTCGGCATAACGGGTAAAACCACGCTCGAATCTGATCTGGCGAAGCTGGCTTGGCTGGCGACCGTCGTGGCGGGACAGGAAGGAAGAACTCATGGAGATACTCCTGAGGAAGTCTCAAAAAAGGCCTGCAACCCTTCGAATATGGCACGGGCAAAGTCCTGCTGGCGGATCGGATCTTCCAGCATGGTCAGATCAATCATGTTGGTCAAGCTGCCCATTTCCACCATAACGCGCGGCAGATCTCCGCGGCCTAGCGGGTAGACCGGCAGTTCTTTAATGCCATGGACATCAAAGCCCTGGCTCTTAAGCTTCTTCTGCAAAATTTCGGCGAGCTTCAAGCTCGAATTTTCGACAACCACTCCGTCGGGAACATCACGTTCTGTCTGCGGCTGGACATAGAGATTGACGCCTGAAATCTCAGCGGAGAAAAACGCCTGGGCATGTAAAGAAATCATCACATCAGCCTGCCCTTCAGCAACGATCTCCAGACGACGCTCCATATCGAGTGCGTAATCGCCGTCGCGCGTCAGTACAACGGGAGCATCCTGATGCATTTTCAAAAGCTTTTCCAGGCGCTGTCCGACGGCAAGGGTCACGGTCTTCTCCTTGCTGCCGTTTAAACCGAGCGCGCCGCTATCTTCACCGCCGTGTCCGGGGTCAATCGACACCACCCACTTGCTGCCATCTGCGACCGGCTCTTTTTTGCGCAGCAGAAAGGCAAACAAACGGTCCAGGGGGTCTTCGTCCCGGGTCGGTGCCGGAGGGTTGTAATTTCGGTAATTGATCGGTTCGGCAAGGAGCGGGGCCAGCTGGCGCAAAATAAAAGCTTCCGAAACCCGCAGCCTGGAATCGATAAAGCGCGGACGATGGGAGATGGGGATAAAATTGTCGCCCAGTTTAAGGAACTGACTGCCCGGCGAGATAATCGCCCGTCCATGAGGAGTGCTGATAGTGTAGACATGTGCTACCGAATCCCACTCACCGTCCAGTCCCAGGGCCGACAGAACATCATCGATGGAAACGAAGGCCGTCCCTTCACGGAGGTAGACGTCTTCAATGACCAGTGGGTCTGTACCGGGAAGCCCGATTTCGATAATTGCATCGGCAGACGGGGCAAAGGTCAGAAGGACAAAGAACAAACAGAGTAATTGCAGAGGGAAGCGAGGCATGGCGCGTTTTATACTCCAGATATGCAGAACTGTCAACGTCGGGGCACTATCCATGTGATAACCATGAATGCTGCAAGCGCAGTTTTCGATCCAGAAACGAGCATTTTTTCGCAAGGCCAAGGAAATCAGGGACTTGAACGGAGACGTAGTCCTTTACGCCGCACAATCAAATCCGCAGGTTGACGCAAAGGTTGCGGGAAAAGACCGTTTCCTGGCGAAAACTATTTGGGGACCAGCAGCTCCGGCTCAGTATGTTCCCGACCCAAAGCCTTCAACAAGCGCCCGGTCAGTTCGTATTCCAGTGCGCCAAGGCTGCCGCGCACAGATTCCAGCGGGCGTACCTGGCCGCCGGCGGTCATACTGTGACCGCCGCCGGTGCCGAGCCCTTTGATAACCTTCTGCATCAGTATTCCGGCATGGGTTTCCGCTTGGCTGGTGCGCATGGAGAGAATACCTTCATTGTGGTAGCACCCCAGTCCAAGGACAATCTCAATCCCTTCGACCCGCATCAGGAAATCGGCTATTTCCGCAACAATTTCCGGGTGATCTATATTGTAGAGGTTAAAGATCAGGGCATTATCATAAATTTTCGCATTCTTCAATCCCGTCTCAAAATACTTAAAATAGGCCCGCGACGATTTCGGCCGGGTGATCTCGTGAAGAATCCGGTTGTTGCAGAGCGGCATCAACTTCAGGTAGGCATCACGATCCGACTTGCTCCAGTCGCGACCGAGATCCTCGGTCTCCGACTTGATGGCATAGAAGAGAATCGTCGCCAGCTTGGTGGCAATTTTAACATCCTGAGACTGCAGGTATTCAAACAGGATACTTGCCGATGCGCCGTACTCCGGACGGACATCAACCCATCGGCAGGAGTGGGTCTGTTCTTTGATTTCGTGGTGGTCGATGACAAGATCGATTCGCCGCCCGGGCGGATAGGAATTGTTGCCGGTTCCCGGCTGGGTATCGACCATGCAGACTGCGTTAAAAGTGTCAAGATCAAGTGCATCAAGTGATTCCGCCTTGATCTCCAACTGCTTGACCATCACCAGGTTCTCGCGACGACCGATCACACCACCAAAGGCGATGGTCGCTTCCTGTCCAGTCTTGACCAGAATCAGGTGCTGCAAGGCACAGGCAGCCGCAAGCGCATCCGGATCCGGATGATCGTGAGTGACAATAAGGATCGGCCCTTTGCCGCGCAGCCATTCGATGATCCCGGTTGAGAATTCTTCGGAATGGCACAGGTTACAATCAATGGCATCATTCATGTTTCAGACTTTCGAAAGCAAGGGCAACCGCAGACTCTGCTGAAGCCACGGGAACGGTTCCCGCTATCCGCAGACCGCCTGGCAGCGCAAAAACCTGTTTGCCGAGTTTGAGGCCAATGGCTGCTTCCGACAGAGTCCCGTATTCCCCTTCAACGGCAATCAAAACGTCTGCGGTGTGAGCGATGATCACGTTACGCGCGTGGCCCATGTTGGTCGGCACCGCAAGAGTCACATAAGGGTTTGCAGACAGCCTGTCAGGGCCTGGCAGAATACCGAGGACCGTGCCGCCGGCTTCACTTGCGCCCTTCGCTGCCGCTTCCATGACCCCACCCAGACCGCCACAGACCAGCACAGCACCGCGAACGGCAATTGCACGACCGACAGCTTCGGCCATGCGCAGTCCGTCAGACGAGGGCTGCGAGGCGCCGATGACGCCGATTATTGGTTTGTGGGTCGACATAAATTTCGCAACAGACACTCAGATTTTCGCTTCCCGCCGAATTGTCCGACAAGTTCCCGGCATTAAACCCTAAAACGGCAAAATGACAAAGCAGAAGATAACAAAACATCCTGTCGGCTTCCAGTTCATTCTGAAACCCAAGCATTCACGAACTGCAAAACGTCCTTGAACGGGAATCTATCGTAGGCTGCAAACATGCCATTTTTCCGGAGTTTGTCGCGCGTCGTGGCGGGTGACGTGATGCCACAGAGAAACCTCGCAAGCTGTCGCGGGCTTTTAAGTGCAACATGGCCTTCTGCGATCAATGCATGGATGCGTTTTTCATCCTGTTCATCGAAGCAAGGGCTTTGGCGAGGCTGCAGAGGTGACGGTTTTCTCCCCTGACACCGGCAACAGTGACCGCAAGCTGCGTGATTTTCACCAAAATAGGTCAGCAGATGCCGGGTCAGGCATCCGTCCTGTTTGGCAAAAGCGAGCACTTGTCGGATACGGTCGATGTCATTGACTTCTCTTGTCCAGAATCTCTCGTTAAGTGCGTCGACCAGAGCCTCTATGTTCCCAGGCATTTTTAAGCGACGATAGCCCTGCCGAATGCCGGTAACATTGATGATCATGTCACCTTTCTCTTCCAGGTATCCCAGCGCAGCGACAATGCGGTCCCGGGGCTGGCTAATCGCTTGACTGACTTCGACGGTGTCCAGAGTGAACAAGGTTGTTCCCTTGCGGGCGTGGCGGAAAACGGAATCCAGAAACTCTGCCCGTTCGCCGCTGAAACGGGCAAAGATTTCGGCGGAGGGCTTCAGACATTGAAACTTGTATTCGGTGTAAAACGGACCGGTTGATACCAGATAGCCTTCCAGTTCCAAATAGGTCAAGAGCGTTTTTACCACCAGCGGGCGCACATCAAACTTGTTTGAGAGTTGCGACTCAGAAACATCGAATGTCTCTTCAGCTGCAAAAATGTGACGTGTAAAAGCAGCAACAGTTGCCGCTTCAGGCGTGTCCCCGTAACTGAAATTTTCCAGGGTGACAGCGTCGTCGGCCGAGGCCAGCATTTCACAAACAGAGGGTTCGCCATCCCTGCCGGCACGCCCGATCTCCTGGGAGTAACTCTCGAGTCCTTTGGGCAGATTGTAATGGTAGACATAACGGATATCCGCTTTGTCGACGCCCATGCCGAAAGCAATGGTTGCCACGATAATGGCATCGCGCGAATTCATGAAGGCATCCTGGATCGCCGAACGGTCTTCATTCTTCAACCCGGCATGGTAAGCCGTCGCTTGCAGCCCGTTGTTTTTAAGATAGTCCGCGACGTCCTCTGCAGTACGTTGCAGAGTGACATAGACTATCGTTGAACCGGGAGGACGCGTTCTGATTCGAGACAGGAGGATCTGCCTGCGATCGTCCCCGGCAACAGGCAGGACGCTTAGTTCCAGGTTCGGGCGATAAAATCCCGTGTGGACGTAATCTTCCAGGGTAACACCAAAGGCTTCCCGGACATCCGCCGCAACAGTCGGAGTCGCAGTGGCGGTAAGCGTCAGAGTGCGTTCGACCTTGAGCTCCTTTGCCAGTCGGGCAATCTTCAGATAATCGGGACGAAAGTTATGCCCCCATTCGCTGATGCAATGAGCCTCATCAATGGCCAGCAGGGAAATGCGTTGTTTGGCGATTGACTTGATAAATCGCTCATTGCCCAAGCGTTCCGGGGAGACATAGAGCAATTTCAGCCTTCCGGAGTGCAGGTCATTAAAGAGTTTCTGGTTTTCTTCACGTGTCAGTGTGGAATCCAGGCGCGCCGCCGGCACCCCTTTACTGAGCAGAAAATCCAGCTGATCTTTCATCAGAGCGATAAGCGGAGAAATCACCAGGGTCAAACCATCAAGCAACATCGAGGGCAATTGATAGCAAAGGCTCTTGCCGCCACCGGTCGGGAAAATCGCCAGAACCGACTTTCCTGCAAGAAGCTTGGTTATCACCTCTTTCTGTCCTTCTCGAAAGAAGCTGAAACCAAAAGACTGCTGTAGTTGTTTTTGTAAGGTTGGCATAAGTGATCTCCTTGATAATAATTACATTCCATTAGATTGACGCAGTATACGATCTTTGCCTGTATCTGACAGTTAATGCACCACAATAGATAACAATTACAACCTGCCCAACGCTCTTCCTACCCAATCAAACCCGATCCGCTCCTGTTCAAGCCTCAACTGCTTGTCAAATCGGTTCTGACGCAAATCGTCGTAGAGCTTATGTTCCAATGTGGTCAATCTGTACAAATCACGTCGTTCGGGTTGCGCCTCCTGCCCCCAATGAAGTTGGTGAGCTAGTAAAGTTTCCTGATCCATCAGAAAAGAGACCGCAGTTGGGAAGTTGGCACGCAACTGGTCAAGAATGGCAAAGCCATGAGTATCGATATCTCCCCAGTAGTAGATAGTGCGGCTTTTCATCCACTTCGCCTTTTTCAACACTTCGAAGCCGTAACCGGCACCGAAAATGACCATGCTCTGTGGAACCATGGGGAAAGCGAGAAAATTGATTTCGTTCTCGGTGATAAAAACCTTCTTCACCGGCAGATCAAACCTTGCGAAGGTCTCCATTGTGACCGTGATGTCCTGGTCGGTATCGGTGGCGAAGAGCGCAAGATCAGAATCCAGGAGACGGAAGCGTAAACGCAATGGTTTGTCACGAAACCCATAGCGACGGCAGAAGCCGGTCAAGCCGAGGGCCGTTGCGTCAATATTATCCTGCGGAAGCACCAGATCGAAAAGTTCTGCTAGCACAGCACGATGACTCTCGATAAATTTGCTGTGCACTCCGGCTATATCGATCTGCCGCAGGTAGATTTCGGGGCGGGGATGATGCTGCAGCCAAGAGAGGATATCCAACAACAGAGGCCAATCAGCGGCGAGTTCAAGGGCACGCAGCGGGCGCTTCTCCAGCCAGATCAGCAGTTGCGGCTGGCGCTCCCTGGATAAAGCCACCATAGCTGCAAAACGCTCGGCGGAACGGCGCTTGCCGATCAGCTCAAGAGCCTCCTCCAATGAATCAATCCAGATCTCAAATGGTACTGAGTTTGAGCCCAGAATGCGGTGATTAACGGTACGCCAGGCCACACGGTAGTGCTTCGCTTGTCGATCCAGTCGGGAGATCCAGACGCGTACATCTGCAAAGCGTTCGACAAGTTCCGTCGAGGTCGGAGCTTTCAATCGTAAACGTCTGGGGAAAAGAGCGGGACCACCCGCAAGTTCGGCCAGCAGCGCACCATTATTCCATAATTTTTGCACCTGGGCAGACAGGTCAGCAGGTGTTGTCCAGTTCATGATAGAACTTTCTGTTTCTCGACCCGATACTCCTCAATAGAGAGGTTACGCAGGCAGGAAGCACGCCCGTTCTCATTATGCACAAAACCGACGTTAGCAACATAAGGTTCGATGATGTGAATCTTCTGCAGTGGCGTAATGATCAGCAACTGCAGGTTCAATTGCGCAAACAGCCTGAGTCCGTATTGGGTTGATTCGTCCGAACCACGGCCAAAGGCTTCATCGATCACTACAAAACGGAACGAGCGTGAGCGAACTGCTCCCCATTCCAGACCAAACTGATAAGCGAGGCTGGCCGCCAGCACCGTGTAAGCAAGCTTCTCTTTCTGCCCTCCTGATTTCCCCCCCGAATCGGCGTAGTGTTCATGCTCGCTGTCATCCTCGCGCCAGCGCTCACTGGCGGCGAAGACAAACCAGTTGCGGACATCGGTCACTCTGGTTGTCCAGCGTCGATCCAGTTCGGTTTGCCCCTCACGACCACGGAAACGTTCGATGATCCGGCGCACCTGTAAAAACTTGGTCTCGGAATACTGGGCATCGTCCGAACCGGTTGTCGTACTGTCGGTACATGCGCGTAGATCGGATTGGAAATCGCGGAGGTCGGCATCGGTGGCGATTTGTGCTTCGAGCGCGATGTAACGTCCGGGGTTGTAGTCGATCTGGGTGAGCGATTCATTAATGTGAGCGACCCGTTCTTTGATCGTTTCGCGTTCGCGATGCAACTGAGAGTTGAAATTGGCAATCTCATTGATTGCATTAACGTTGAGTAACTCCTTGAAGCGCGCCTCAAAACGTGGCAGATCGTCGGCACTCAGCTGTTCCAGCATGGCACTGTATTCACCAGCAGCCTCTACCGAAACGTCGATTTCCTGGGTTTCGAGGGGATAGGTCGTACTGTAAGAGCGCATGGCATCGATGATCTTGTCGCGCAGGCGAGCGATTTTTCTATCCTCGGCGTCGATCCTGGTCTGCAGCCAGTCGCGCATCTCCCGTTCCCGGTTATCGCACGATTCAACTGTAAGTTGATGTTCCCCAAACGCTTCCTCGCGCAATGTTGCAAGTCGAGAGAAATATTCAGCATGACCGGGTTCGGAAGCCTGAAGCAGAAGCAGAGTCTGCTCTTGCAGACTTTCTGCATCATGTTTTTTCTGCTTCACCCTGGAGCGCTTGTCTTTGCGCTCATCAAGTTGACGTTCAACGTCCGCAAGGGCAATTTCCAGCGCCTCAAGCTGCCCGGCAAGAGTCTTGAGAATGTCGGAAGAGGCCTCCATCTGGCGCTTTTCATCTTCCAGACGTGCCATCTCAACAGCCAGAGGTTGCCAGTCCAACTCACGAAAATCGTTGTATTCGACCAGCTTCGAAAGTGTTTCCAGTTGCGTATTGTTTGTTTTCTGCTCGCTCTCCAAATTGGCGATATGACTGCCTATCTCACCAAGTTGGGTCTCCAGCAGTTGAGCCTTTTCTTGCAGTGCCATGATCTTGGCTTCGTTGCTCCAACCGAGCACATAGCGGCTGCGGTCATTGAGGCGGTGACGGTCATCCTTCTCATGACGTTCACCCGGCGCTTTAATCTGACCAGCCAGAGTGATAGCCTTGCCGGCGCGACGAAACTGCTCCTGGTCAGTGCAGCAAACCACATCAAAGCGATGAGCGATCTCGCATTCCAGCCAGTCATAACAAAGAGAATCAGGTTTAATCGAGATTTTGCGCGCCAGCGAATCAGCTTGCAGTGAGGGCAAATTCCCCCGATTCTTCGCTCGTACCCGAAAATAGACCAGACGCCCTTTGAGGTGAGTACGGTCAACCCATTCGGCCACCTGGGCATAATGCTTGTCCGGCACCAAGAGTGACAAAGCAAAATTGTGCAGCATACGTTCGATGGCTCCCTCCCAGGGCTGCTCCTCTTCGCGCACCTTAACCAGCTCACCGGCAAAAGGCATAATCTCTTCCTGCAGGTTCAGTGCTTTGCACAAGGCACGACGCATGGCGATCTGCCTCTCATCGATATTGCTACGGCGAGCCTTCAGGCCGTTGATTTCAATGCTCAGCTCGCTATGCTCACGTCGACCCTGGGCAAAGAAGACACCCGCCTCATTACGTTCATTCTGGATTCTGGCTTCGTTCTGTTCCAGTTCTTCCCGCAGAGCCACACATTGCTGGTGCTGAGTGAGGAAGGTCTGTTCATTGGCTGCCGGATGGAGATCCAGTTTTTGCACCAGTTCGGCGTAACGGCTTGCTTTTTTTCGACGCCGCAACTGTTCATCTTCCATAACACGCAGCTCTTCATCGAGGCGCTCGAGTCGATCTCCGCCATTCTCCGCAATGGTGAGCCGTAGTTCCCGTTCGCGACCCTTGAGAGAGGATTTCTCTTCATCAAGACGTTCGATACGCGTGTTGTGACGAATGAGTTCCTCGGTGAGTGTGGTCAGACGCTTCTCCAGTAATTCAAGTTTGTGTCCGGAGAACCATGGCCTGAGGGCTTCACGGCAAATGCGCAACTGCTCGGTCGCCGTCAGCAGTTCTCTATGCCGGCCGCAGTCGGAGACCAGAGGGTCAAGCATCTCCACCTGTCGTTTGGCCTTGAGCACGGCCTCATGGGCACGATTGAGATCGTCAAAATGACCGATCAGAGCGGCGATACGTGACGCGACATCAAAGGGTTCGAGCATGTGGGTGCGAACGAAGTCAGTGAGATTTCCCACCGACTTTAAGGACACGGTCTGATGAAAGAGTTCCAGTGCCTGTTCATTGTCGATGCCGAAACGACGTCGGAACCATGCCCCATAGGGCGGAAAGCTGTCAAACAAGGTGACACCGGCACCGCGCAACTGCTTGCGCAAGCTGCCAATCTCGGTTCCAAATCGGGCAAAATCGGCGGCAATGCCAAGATCCTGCTCGGCAGCAACGAAGAAGCGTGCCGGTTGCCCTTGGGCCTCCTTCATCCAGAAGACCTGGGCCAGCGTCACCGTCTTGTTATATCCAGCATTGTGAAAGACACCCAGAATCACCGAATAGCTATTTTGATCGCGCAGGGCGACCGGCTTTGCACTGCCACTTATCTCATTGCGTTCGGATTTGTAGTAACCGAGCACATAGGAGCGCAGGGTGCGCTCCCGGGCATCTGCCCCGGCCGCCTTATTGTATGAAACGCGCTGGGATGGCACCAGCAAGGTAGTCACCGCATCGACCATGGTGGACTTACCCGAACCTATGTCGCCTGTGAGCAAGGCGTTCTTGCCATCGAGCGCCAGCGTCCACACCCGACTGTCAAAGGTCCCCCAATTGAAAACTTCCAGGCGTTGCAGGCGAAAGCCGGCCAATTGATCATCGCCGATGAACTCGAGCTCCAGGGTCTCATTCATCGCTTGTCTCTCCTGATCCTGCCAACTGGTTCTGATAGCTGGCCAGGCGCTGATCGAACTCCGCCAGCCACTGGGCATCAATGAAGGCCTTGAGAATTCGTCGGACCTCGAACATCCGCTCCTGTCCACGCAAACGACGGACAAATCCAAGTTCCGCAACCTTGTTCAGGTGGCTGTCAACCTGATCGATAAGTCGGGTTTCATTGCTCCCCGCAGGTAAAAAGACACGTATAAGTTCAACCACTTCATCGCGTGAGATGATCAATCTTGTATCGCCGCCACCAGCGTCAGACTCGGCCAGCTTCTTTCGCAACAGAGCCAGAAGCAGACTGACCGGAAAGGAGAGCTGACGACGCGTCACCAGGCGCGGTGATTTGATGTGTGAATCTTGGTGGTCAGATTCAGGACGTGAGCAGAGGAAAGCATAACCTTCAGATTCATCGAGCACCAGTTCCAGACCGAGCACAACTACATAATCACGCACTTGGGCCTGTAAACAGAGCAAACTGTGCCACTGACCCGGATTGTCCTCTTGATAGACGACCCCTTTGAGTAGCGGCACCACGATCGCAGACAGATCGTAATCTGCAGAGTCGGGAGCCATTGTCTGACTGTCGGTAGTATCCATTATCAATCCCTCACAAAAAGGACCCGGGGTAAACGGGCTCGTCGAACTGTCCCGACCTTGGTTTGCCATTCGATCGTATCGATGGTTTCCTCGTCTACCACCGTGTGCGGCCAATCGCCTGCCAACTGCAGATAGGTCACAAGTTCAGCCAACCCCTGTCGTAACGGATGTCTGGAGACCAGTTCACCCAGGCTTATTTGCGCACGGGTCTGCAGCGACTGGCGAATGTGGCTGGACAGTTCCGACCTGTCGATGAACACCTGCCCATAAAGAACCGTTGCATCGAACTCTGCATCGCCTGCCTGTAACACCACATCATCGATCAACGGTTTTACCGGTAGCCTGTAGAGCGGTCGCTCCATCGGCAGATCGATGGCAACAGCGGTATCATTCAGCGGCATGAAATCACCGGAAGGGAGCGTTTCACGCAGGGCCAACACCCGGGCTTCGATTGTGTGCAGGATATCCATAATCCGGCGATTCTCCAGCCAGGCTTGATCGTCGAGAAACCGCCTGAGCTGTTGTGAAAGACGGGCAACTGTGCGCTGAGTATTTTCACCGGCTTCGAGCCAGTCGTAGTGGACACGTCGCAAACGAGGTTCCGGCTGCATCTCGACAACCGGCGGTAGAGCCAACACCTGATCCAGCAGTTGGGTCAACTCCTCCTGACGCGTCTGCGACATAAGGAAATCCCAGAAAGCACGAAAACTTTTGCCCTGATCTGAATCGGCAATCAAATCGCGCTCCCCCATGATCTCTTCGAGCAAAGCCCCTTTGGCTCCATCCCAGAGCGCGATACGCTCGCGTACACGCCGATCCAGAATTCGAAAATTTTGTTCCACCTCACGAAAGTCAGTCAGGAGTTCGCGCGCCAGCTGTAGAAACTGCTGAAAGCGGTCTTTCAGTGCTGTGTCGTCGAGCAGGGGGATATTGCCGGTGCGAATCCTATCGATGTCGACATCAATCTCGGCTCGACGTCTGTTCAACTCGGCAATGCGCACCTGCGGATCCGTCTCGCTCCCTGCACTCATTTGTCTGAGTAATTCGAACAGAGTCAACAGTCGCGATTCGGTACCGACAAAGCTGCGCGCGGTAAGGGTCTCAAGCCAGGCAATCGCTTTCTCTGTCGCCGGAGTCAGGTCAAAATACGGCTCATCTGACCCGGTCGGATAGAACTTGCGCAACCAGCCCTTATCATTCTCCGCCCAGTCATTGAGATAAGCAGTCGCAGGTTTTGGAAATGCCTCAGGCCCATATTGCTCGCGCAGTACAAACAACTCGTCTTCCAACGCTTCAGCAAGATCAATCTGCGCCATCTCTCTCACATTAGGTGCAATGAAAACACGGTGCAGAAAACTTGCAACCAGGGGGGAATGATCCGAGCGCAACAATCGCCAGGCAGGATGACGTTGCCGCAACAGGTTCAAAGTTGTGTAGTCCAGGCTCATGTGTGGCTCTTCTGCAATGCTGTACCCTGAAGGGTTGTCACATCAGACAGCTTAGGCGCGACAGAATATGTCATAAACCTGAGCATCTAAAATATGCGGTGCACTGGATGCCGTGCCCCAGCAATTCAACAGCATTATAATTTTTCTTGACCTTTATGGTCAAAGCCTTCTCGCATACCTCTTCAGCAACAAACTATTCGTCACCACCGAAACACTCGAAAAGGCCATAGCCAGCCCGGCAAATTCCGGTTTAAGCACAATACCGAATGCAGGATACAACACGCCAGCCGCAATCGGGATACCGATGACGTTGTAGAAGAACGCCCAGAACAGGTTCTGCTTGACCTTGGAAAGCGTTCTGCGGCCAAGACGTATTCCCCGCTCAACATCGCGGATGTCGCCCTTGACCAGCACCAGGTCGCCGGTCTCTTTGACGACATCGCTGCCGCTGCCGATGGCGATGCCGATATCCGCCTGGGCCAGGGCAGGAGCATCGTTGATGCCGTCGCCGACCATGCCGATAAAAAATCCCTGCTCCTGGTAACGGCGGACCACATCCAGTTTGCCGCCGGGAAGCACTTCGGCCTCGACTTCGTCGAGTCCCAGCTGAGCGGCGACAGCATGGGCGGCGGCCTGCCGATCACCGGTGATCATGACCGTCTTCAGGCCGAGTTGCCGCAACCTGGCAACCGTTTCAGCAGCGCCCTCCTTGAGGGTGTCAGCCAGAGCGAGAACGCCCATCACCTGTCCATTCCTGGCGATATAAATGACGGATTTGCCGACGGCTGCCCAGGCGTTGACCTGCAGATCGAAAGCATCAACGGCGACCTGCTCGCGCTCCATCAGGCGATGACTGCCAGCGAGGACCTGAGCTCCGTCGATCGTACAAACCAGACCGTGTCCGCCGACTTCCTCAACGTCACTGACGCTCGGGTACATGACAGCATTTTTTTCAGCATGTCGCACAACAGCCCGGGCAAGAGGATGGGAGCTGGCCGTTTCCACTGCGGCCGCAACCTTCAACAATTCCTCTTTGCTGACACCCTCTACAGCCAGCAGATCTGTGACGGCAAATTCACCCCGTGTCAAAGTGCCGGTTTTATCCAGCAACAGAATCTGTAAATGAGAGATATTTTCCAGCACCGATGCTTTTTTAAAGAGGATGCCGGCTGAGAGACCGATGGAACTGCCGACCATTATCGCTGTAGGGGTAGCCAGGCCAAGGGCGCAGGGGCAGGCGATGACCAGCACGGCAATGGCCATCTTGAATGCGAACAGGAAGCCGGCGGCAGCCGACCAGTACCAGACGGCAAAGGTGGCCATCGCTACCACAACAACCGCGGGAACGAACCAGCTGGAGACCGCATCGGCAAGCCGCTGGATCGGCGCCTTGTCGCCCTGGGCGTCTTCGACCATGCGCACAATCTGCGCCAGGACCGTTTCATTGCCGACCCGGGTCGCTTCGACGACCAGGCGACCACTGGCATTGATCGTCGCACCGGTGACTTCGGCGCCGGGACCCTTTTCAACCGGCAGCGATTCACCGGTGACCATCGCTTCATCAACCGCCGAATCACCCTCGATAACAATGCCGTCCACCGGGATTTTCTCGCCAGGCCGTACGATGACCCGATCACCGACACGGACCTGGTTGGTGGGGACTTCTGTCTCTCTGCCATCCACGAGCAGCAGGGCCCGATCCGCCTGCAGCTGCAACAATGATTTAAGAGCCTGACTGGCCTTGCCTTTCGCCCGGGCTTCAAGCCACTTGCCGAAACGGATAAAGGTGATCAGCATGGCGCTGGTTTCGAAGAAGACTTCTCCGGTCAAAGCGAATACATTGAACAGGGCCATAAGCGAATAGCCATAGGCAGCGGTTATCCCCATAGCGACCAGCACGTCCATGTTGGCCGAACGGTTCTTCAATGATTTCCAGGCACTTCGATAGAACGTCAGGCCGGCGCTGAACTGAACGATGGTCGAGAGCGCACAGATGATGTAGATGGTTGCTGCGCCGAAAGGAGCAAACCACATCAACGGCATGATCGGCAGTGACAGACTAGCGGCAAAGATCAGCCAATATAGCTGCAATTGACCCTCTTGCTGGTCTTGCGCGTCGTCAGAAGCAGCTCGATAGCCCAGGTCCTCTATTCTGGCAATCAGGTCAGCCTTTTGCAGTCGGGTGGAGTCATAGACGACTGCCAGCTTTTCTGCCGCAAAATTGACGCTTGCAGACGAAACACCCGTTAGTTTGGCGACGCCCTTTTCTATGGTCTGCGCACAATTAGCACAGGTCATCCCTCGCACAGCAAAAATATCCGTGTGGAGCGCATCTATTGAACCGAGGCTCTCGACTGCGGGAGGTTGCGTGGATTCAGGCTCGGCGTCTGCTACCGGAGCAACCGTCTGAAAGCCGGCCTGGATGACGACACCCATTAGCTGGTCACGATTCGGACCATGTTCGGCGACCGCCACTCTGCCCAGCTTTTCCGGCAGAGAGACATCGACCTCGATGACGCCTTCAACCGCGCGCAGGGCAGTCGACACCTTGGCAACGCATTTCTGACAGCTCATGCCATGGATCGGAATTATAATTTCAGGGTTTAGCGTCAAAGCGTAAATCTCCTCAGAAACAGGATGTTCGCAGAAGCGGGATTTGCCAGAGTATCATTCCGGTTGTTTCCAGAACCTCGCCAGCAGACTGGTCAGCAGGATGGCCAGAGCCAGCCGCAGACCAAGCATGACAACGGCATCACCACCCAGCACCACAAAAATCAGGACATCCTCAATTACGGCATGACAGGTTGCCAGAAACAGTCCGGTGAGAAAGAGTTCGCGGCGGCTCATCTGCCCTGCTGCTGCTGAGCGGATGATAATACCGGCACCGTAAGCGATGCCGAGGAAGATCCCGGTAAACAGCGGCAGGACCGCAGATCGTCCCAGACCGAGGTAACGCATCGCCGGTTCGGTCCTCGAACCGAGGCTACGGAACACTTTCACATAGCGCAGAACCTCAAAAATCACCATCAACGGCACGACGATGATCACCAGTTTGCCACACAGCATCAACGCGCCGAGGCAGGCGTCTAGAAACACTGTCATCCGGCCACCCCCAATACCTGCATGCCCATCATCAACCATCCGGCAATCGCAGCAAGCAGGATGCGGCAAAGCGTCAGGACCCCACCGCGAGCACCGGTGCTGCTCAAGACGCCCCCTTCGAGGACCAGATTGTGGGCTATGCCCATCATAACGCCACACTGGGTGACCTGCCATGGTGTCAGATCCAGAGGTGCCAGGACCGCAATCGCCGCATAGAGATTGATCAGCGACCCGGCAATAAAGGCAAAAGCCGTAGCCCCGGGGAGGCCGAACAAACCCATAAACGGAGCGCACCAGGTCCCCAGGCTGTCGAGCAAACCGTAGGCTTTACAGAGATCGACAACAATATAGAGCGGCAGGACAAACTTGATCATCTTGAAAACCGTCCGCCAGCCCTCGATCACCCCGTAGCGGATCCGCTGCAAGATTGGCGGAATCTGCTCTTCCCTTTTTATTTCCATGCTTTATCGCTCATTAAGTGCTCTTTTAAGTACAGTTGACATATCGAAAGCCCAGACCTATAGTGACGCCCATGAGAGCACTCTTCCTCGCAGACGCGCATCTTAGCAAACCTTCAGACCCTAACTACCGAACCCTGCTGGCCTTTCTGGAAGAGCAGTGTGGTAAAACGGACCAGTTGATCCTGCTCGGTGATATTTTCGAGTTCTGGATTGGCAAAACAACCGTGGTCGCTGACTACGCCCCTTTAATCGATGCCCTGGAACGCATGCACCAGCAAGGGACAAAGCTGGTTTACGTGGAAGGTAATCACGATTTCCACCTGGGGCGGGTCTTTACCGACCGGCTGAGCTGTCAGGTTTTCCCCGACGGCGGCAGCATCGATCTCGACGGCAAAAAAGTCTTCATTGCCCACGGTGACCTGGCCAACCCCGATGATGCCGGCTATCGCTGCCTGCGCAAGTTTCTGCGCAGCAGCCTGATACGTACATTGCTCCGCATCGTACCCAACAGCCTGATCATGGCCATTGCCAACCGGGGCAGTGACAAAAGCCGTAAAAGTTATGGAGTGCGGCGCAACCGCTGGCCAGTCCGCGAAATTTTAAAGCCCTACGCAGAAGCCATTCTCGCAGCAGGACATCAGGCTGTCGTCACCGGTCACTTTCATCAACCGTTTCATGAAAAACTGGGCGATGGAGAACTCATCGCCCTTGGTGACTGGATCACGCAGTATTCTTACGCTGTTTACGAAGACCATGTCTTTACGCTGAAAAGCTATCCGGCAACCCCACCCTCAATTGACTCCATCTCCTGATTATTAGCGTTTTCAATCTGCAGCACCAGATCATGCAGTGTCATACCGGCCAGGACCTGCTCTCCGGCTTCTTGCAGCGCTTGTACAAGCCCGGCTATTGCGCCACGTTCATGGGTTTTGCGTAGCTGACTGTAATCCTTGCCATCCATAGCAAGCCCATTGAAGACATCATGCAGCTTGATCTGTACCAATGCCCGGGCAGGCTGATAACCGGCATCATCACCATCCTGCGCAGTGGCCACGATAAAACCAAGACGGGTCAATTCATCGAGGATGGTGTGCAACAGGCGGGGCGGAGCATCCAGGTGAGACGCCAGCTCCTCGTGTCCCAGTGCAGGCTGGCCAAGAAAGAAGCGGCGTCCAACGAAGAGCAGCACCGTCAAAGCAATGAATTCATGACTGGCAAAGTTGACCCGCTCACCCAGAATATCCTGACGGATAGTCCTCAGGTTCTGGGTAGCATAGGTCATCTCCAGGCCGAGCAGGACGATCATCCAGGAAAGATAGATCCAGACCATCAGGATAGGCAGGGCGGCCATGGTTCCATAAATGGCGTTATAACGAGCCACCCCGACCTGAAAATTCAGATAGCCCCACTGGCTGATCTGCCAGAGTGTGCCGCCAAAGATTCCGCCGATCAATGCCGCCCGCGGGCTGACCTTGACGTTCGGCATAAACAGGTAAAGACCGGCAAAGACCAGCCACATCACCATGAACGGCAACACTTCAAAAAGCCCCAGCAGGATTTCACCAACGTATGCATGCTCCAGCAGCGACAGCACAAGGTGCTGGCTTTTCAAGGTACTGGTCATGGAAATGGCTGCCACCACGAACAGCGGTCCGATCGTCACCACCGAGAAATAATCTGTAAACCGCCGCCGCAAGGGTCGGGTCTCGTTGACCCCCCAGACACTGTTGAATGATTTTTCTATGTTTGAAAGCAGGGTTAGTACGGCGATGACTAAAAAAATCAACCCGAAGGTGCCAAGACGGGTGACATTGGTATTGTTGATATATTCCACGATCTTGGTGACCGCCGAACCACCGCCGACCGCCAGTTGCTTCAACAGCAGCGGTTCCAGTTCGTTCTGTACTCCAAACCCTTTGAGCACAGCAAACATCAATGCGAGCAGCGGCACCAGTGACAACAATGTGGTAAAAGTCAGCGCCGAGGCTCGCAACATGCAGCCATCGGCAATAAAACCACGGACGACCAGAATCAGAATCTGCCCCTGGTTGAGGAGGAAACGCCTCCACCAACGCCGGTCAACGGCATCCATCTCCCAGAGATCGTGTTCCAGAAAATGCCGACTGCGATCAATAAATGTGCGTAGTTTACTCAAACGCGTCTCGCTCGCCTCCGGATCTGTTAACGGGACTCATCCAGGTCGACTTCAACAACCGGCAGGTCAAACTCCGCAAGCCCCCCGCTGAACTCTTCCGGGTTGCCGACCAGAACGACCTGCTGACGGGAGGGGTTGATAAATTCACGCGCCGCACGTTGCACATCGGCAGCTGTTACGGCAGCGATACGGTCACGATAACGTGACAGGTAATCCTCCGGATACTCGAAAAAGGCCAGCGTCATCTGCTGATTGACGACCGAATGAGTGTTCTCGAAACTAAAGACAAAAGAGTTGATCTGACTCTCCTTCGCCAGCTGCAGTTCATCATCGGTCACTGGACTGTTTCGCAAATCCTCCATAATTTTCCACATCAGACTGACCGCGGGAAGCACGGAGACGTTCTTGGTTTCCGTCCCTGCGACAAAAGGACCCGGCAGGCGTCGACCGATCTGGAAGTAGGAATAAGCTGAGTAGGCCAGGCCCCGGTTCGAGCGGATTTCGCGCATCATACGCGAGTTGAAGCCACCGCCGCCGAGGATGTAGTTGAGAACACGGGCAGCATACTGATCTGGATGATCCTTTGTGAGACCCAGGTCACCGATAACAATTGTGGTCTGTGGCAAGTTTTTTGATGCAACCTGTATCAAGCCAGACTCAGACCGGGTAATCGGCGGAACCGGCTGTTCCGGTACTTCGCGTTGAGCCCAGTCACCAAGATTATCACCCAGGATTCTCAAAAGATTATCTCGATCAAAATCACCGGAGACGGCTATCCAGAGGTTGTTTGGCGCAAAATAAGTGCGATGGAAGTCGATCAGGTCTTGCCTCGTGACTGCCGCCAGTGTTTCCGGGGTTGGCGTATAGCCGAGGTAGTGGTTCGGATAAAGTGCAGCCATCAACAGGCGGCTGGAGATGGCACCCGGGCTATCGTTCTGGCGCCGCAGCTGTTCCTGTGACTGGAGACGTTCCAATTCGAGCCGTTCTGCTGCAAAACCGGGATGGAGCAGCAGATCGGCCAGTACCGCGATACCCTGCTCCAGATCATCCGAGCGCAAGGAAAGGTCCAGTTGTGAACTATAGGGGCCCATACTGGCACTCAGGTCGGCAGCCAAAAAGTCAAGGTACGCATCCAACGCTTCAGGAGTCCGCTCGCCGGCTCCGCCGGTACGCCAGGTGCTGCCGAACAAATCGGCAAAGCCGATCTTCCCGGCCGGGGTGGTCATGGCTCCGGAGCCGATCATTGCAGTCATCTGCACCAGAGGCAGTTCTTTGTCCTCTTTGAGATAAAGATGAATTCCGTTGGCAAGGACCAGTGTCTCAACTTCAGGCAGCTGGAAAGCCAGCTCAGGATAATGTAGCTGATCAGGATGTTGTGGTAGCGAGGCCGCACAGCCGGACAGGATCACGAGGATGGCAATCCCGCCGAGCAGGGCTCGATGGAGAGAACGGCAGAGAATCATCATAACCCGGCCTCCCTCTTCAGAACAACGACGGTTCGGTTGGACGAAGTAAAGTACTTGTTGGCGACCGCTTTAATGTCTTCAGCAGAGAATTTCTCGATCTCCCGGGTATAGGTTGCCAGGTAGCGCCAGTCGCCCGCAAGGGACTGGTAGCTGGTCAGGAGACGGGCGAGCCCTGAGTTACTTCTGAGCTGCCGCAGTTGGTCGGTCACCAGCCGATTTCTGACCTTGTTCAGTTCGGTCTCACCGACCAGTTCATTTTTGAGCCTTTCAAGCTCGGCATAAATGGCGATTTCAAGTTCCTCAGTCGTATGCGGATGACGCGGTATGGCGTCAATGACAAACAGATTGGGATAACGCGAACCCGGTGCCCCGTACACCGAGACCGCAGTAGCCAGTTGCTGTTCTTCCACCAGGGAACGGTAAAGTCGCGACGTACGACCGCTGCCGAGGATCTGGTCAATCAGGTCAAAGACATAGTCATCCTGATGCGGCATGGTCGGTTTATGCCAGGCGATTGCCAGGCGCGGTTCGGCGTCGAAAATTTCGGTAATCCGTTTTTCTCCGTTCTGTTCCGGCTCGGTTGTCATAATGACGGGTGCCGGGGTTCCCTCCTCAATGTCACCGAAATAACGCTCTACCAGGGCGATGGCATCGGCGGCCGTGACATCGCCGACCAGGGCGATCACGGTGTTAACCGGCGCATAATATTTCTGCAGAAATTCACGGGTTTTTTGCGGACTCAGATTGGCAATATCTGAATGCCAGCCGATGATCGGATTGCGATAGGGATGTACAGTGAAAGCATTGGCAACCAGGGTCTCGTAGTGCCGCCGCGGCGGGTTGGTATCGTAGGAACGGCGCCGTTCCTCCCTGATCACGTCGCGTTCTGTATAGAACTCGCGCAAGACGGGATTCTTCATCCGATCAGACTCGATCAACGCCCACAGCTCCAACTTGTTCGACGGCAGGGAAATCAGGTAAGTGGTCAGGTCTTTGCTGGTAAAAGCATTGTAGCCAACGCCTCCATTCTCTGAATATATTTTGGAGAAGACATCCTTAACCACGTATTGCTTGTGCTCTGCCTGCAGCCCAGCCAATTCCTTCTCGAGGGCGGCAACCCGTGACGGATCGGCATCAGCTTGCAATCGCAGCGCGTCCAACTTACTGCCAACTTTTTCGATGGCTTCAAGGATGGGCTTCTCTTTCTGGTAGTCTGTTGTGCCCAGAGTTTCGGTCCCTTTGAACAACATGTGCTCGAGCAGATGTGCCACGCCGCGTGTTTCACTGGTCTCGTGCACGGAACCGACGCCTATGGTGATATAAGCCGAGACGACCGGTGTGTCATGCCGTTCGACCACCAGCAGCTGCATGCCATTGGCAAACTGGTGCTCAATCACCTTCTCTTCCAAGGTACTGCTGCCGAAAGCCGCTCCGGAGAAACAGAACAAGAGCGCGGTCAGAAGCAGTATCATCATGCTATTCAGCTGTCTCATTGAAATTCTTCCTGTCTGAAAGTTACGGAGTTTCCAGATCAAAAACTGTACCTAGAGTTGTCCGGAGTCTCCGGATGGAAACCAACGTGTCTGAGGCACTTGCAAAAGTCAAAAATCTGCATTCCGTCGGGTTCCTGCCGGTATGCAGATTCAAACAGAGCGAAAACCGGATTCCCGGCAACTGCCTTCGGGGATGACATCCTGTTTTGCATGTGACTCTATTTATAACCACTTTGCTACCTTTTAGATGTATCATATTTCTGCAAAAAAAATAACATATTGCTCAAATTATCTAGGAATCTGTCGGGCTATACGGACCGAAGCGAAAATTTGGATGTTTGAGAACCGATTTCAGCTCGTTTGCAGGTTCATAGCTGTAGCTATGGTCCCAAAAGGAGATGAAATCTGGGCCAAACAGCCGGATTTGCAGCCGGCTCATGGATAGTCCGACAGATTCCTTGCATACCCTCAATTTTGACAAAGTGAACATCAGCGGCTTAACTTCTGAAAAGAGAACAGCAGATACAAGAATATGGAGGCTCTATGAAACGCATTGCAGTACTGACCAGTGGCGGCGATTGCTCAGGAATGAACGCAGCTATCCGTGCTGTCGTACGTTCCTGCCTGAGCAACGGTATCGAAGTCATCGGCGTGCAAAAAGGCTACCTGGGGTTGATCAGGCAACACAGTGAGCGGTTGACGACCAAATCTGTGAGCGGCAATTTAAAGGCGGGCGGAACTTTTCTGCAAAGCGCGCGCTGCCTGGAGATGCTCGAAGACTCCGGCCGGCAACTGGCCGTCGAAAACCTCAAAAAAATGGGGGTTGAGGGATTGATCGTCATTGGTGGCGACGGCTCCCTACGCGGCGCACGTGAGTTACAAATGCGCGGCATTCGGGTGATGACTATCCCGGCATCCATTGACAACGATATTCCATTTACCGACATGTCGCTCGGCGTTGATACAGCTCTGAATAATATCATCCGTGCTGTTGACAATTTGAAGGACACGGCCTCTTCCCACGACCGTACTTTCGTCGTCGAAACCATGGGGCGCAACTGTGGTTATCTGGCGCTGGTTGCCGGTATCGCCTGCGGCGCCGAATACGCTCTGATTCCCGAATCAAGTTATGATCTCAATGCTATCTGCGAAAATCTGCAGAGGCGTTTCCAGGAAGGGCGGGACAACTCGATCATCATGGTTGCCGAGGGGGCCGGCAAAGCGCAGGATATCGCCGAGCAGATCAAGGACCGCATCGGTTTCGAAACCCGCATCATGGTGCTGGGCCACTACCAGCGCGGTGGTTCACCATCGAGCTTCGACCGGTTGTTAGCCGCCCGTTTCGGTGTAACGGCTGTAGAAGCTCTCCTGCAGGGCGAAACGGGAAAGATGCTCGGTCTATCCTGCGGAGCCATTATTCAGGTCGACCTGGAACAAGTCATCCATGGTGGCCGGCGCAAGATCGATGAAACCTTGTTCAAGCTCTCGGCGACGCTGGGGATATAAGAACGTCGAAACTGTGCAGCCATTTGCAATAGTTGCATAGTCAGTCATTCCGGCAGGCTTCCGGCCGGAATTCAGATTCTTACTGACTGAAAATTCAGAGCTCTGGAAAAGTTGCGTTAGTTTTGTGTCCATCAGGAAACTCGAAATAACGCAAGCTCTGTTTCCGGATAGCATAAATGCCGTTTCCGGACGAAAACTAGTCCGGGATCGTACTGTAATGTTCAAGCAGCCTGTGGAGATCGCGCAGATGGAAGGGTTTGCTGAGAAAATCATCGGCACCGGCTGCCAGCGCATTTACGAAATCACTGCGCTGGGTCAGGGCTGACATGACGATGACAACTGTTTTATTGAATTGACGATCCTTGCGGATCATCCTCAGCAGATCCATACCATCCATACTCCCAGGCATCATGATATCGAGCAGGACGACTCCGGGCTGCTCGGCACGGATCATCTGCCAACCCTGAACGGCATCGTATGCGTGCAGAATCGGGCGTCCGTGTTTCTGCAGAGAGATTTCCAGTAATTTCTGGACATCTTGCTGATCTTCAACGATCAAGATTGCTGAGGTATCTTTCTGCTCCAGCATCATAAATGTTTGCCTCGTGGCAGGCTAAAAGCAACCGTCGTGCCAACCTCTGGCGTGCTCTCCACCCGGGTCTCTCCGCCGTGGGCTGCAATAATCTCCTTGACCAGGCTAAGGCCAAGACCGAGGCCGCTGACCCCTGTATTTGAAGCATCGGCACGAAAGAATTTGTCGAACACACGCTCTTGAAGTGCAGGAGTCATTCCAATCCCTTCATCAGTGACCATCACTTCGATCCGGTCGGTAAGCAGCCTGGTCGACAAGGTAATTTGGCCCCCCCCCGGTGAGAACTTGATGGCATTGCTGATGAGGTTTTCGAGCACCTGGGCAATTTTGTCAGCATCGAAGGAAATCCGGGGCAGGTCGTCGGGAACCAGGGCAGAGAATTGGTGTTTGCCACTTTTGTGGCAATAAGGCAGCAGAGCCTGTTTCAGCATGGCAGCCAGATCACCGTGAGAGGGATTGATGATGATCAGGCGTCCGGATTGCACGCGGCTCAAATCGAGCATATCTCCGATGATCCTGGAAAGTGCCAGTGACCGTTCATGGATGATCTTGATGAAATCTTTAAGTTGTTCAGCATTGAAACGCTCCCAATCCTCCATCATAAGCTCCGAATAGCCCTGGATCGATGTCATCGGAGTGCGAAGCTCATGGGCTGCGGCCGAGATGAAGTCGTCTTTCAGACGATCGACTTCCCGCTCCCGGGTGACATCACGCAGAGTGAGGACGACGCCTTTGACCTGCTCGCCCGCCCCGAGCATGGGCACGATCCGTGCTTCCAGAATCTTTTCTGGTCCACCGCAGGCATCCGGGAAGGTCAGGTCATAAGGTCGTGGATGAACCCTGCCGATCAGCGCCGAACGAATCCGTTCGAGAAAGGCCTTCTCCGGTAGCAACTGGTCGATGGCGACCCCATCTCTAAAATGGCAGTGCTGACCGAACAGCTTCTCTGCAGCATGGTTGCCCATGATGATCCTGCTATCGAGATCGACCACGATCAATGCATCGGCCGCCGATCTCAAGATGGCATCAACCTGCTCCCTTGAATCCCGGGCATCCGTAAGGGCTTGCCGCAATTCTTTCTCTGCCGACTGCCGTTCTGTAATATCGTTGAAAGTAACCACCGAACCGATGACGGTTTCTTCCTTGACGATCGGGTAGGACGAGTATTCAACCGGGAAGTTGGTGCCGTCGAAACGCCAGAAGACATCCCCTGTGACGTGAACCGATTCACCTAATCTGAAAGCCCTGGATATCTCACATTCCTGATCTGAGTGAGAGCTGCCATCCTGACGGGTATGATGAAACAGCAGATGCGTGTTTTTGCCGAGAACTTCACTTTTGTCGGTATATCCAAGTAATTTCAAGCACATGGGGTTAACAAATGTGCAGTTGCCGTTACGATCGACGCCAAACATAGCTTCACCGGAAGATTGCAACAGCAACCTGACCTGCTCTTCCTTATCGTGCAACTCCTCATTGGAACGTATGATTTCTGAGATGTTCAGTGCGGTGAAAATAACGCCGGCATCGAGATCGCCGGCATCGATCGGCATCGACCTCAGCAGCACATCGATCACCTTGCCGTTTTTGCAGACCCAGCGGGTCTGCACCTCGCCCATCCGACCTTGGGCGACGTCGGTATATTTTTCATGACCGACCCTTTCGAATTCCGCCTGGCTTTCATAGAGCATCACGGCGTTCTGACCGATCAGCGCCTCTTCAGCATAGCCCAACTCCTCTGTCATCCAGCGGTTGACCCAGCCAAAAACCCGGTTGCGGACCATGCCGATACTCATCGGTGCAGCGCTCAAAATACTTCTAAGGGTTGACTCACTGGCCCGCACTGTTTCAGCTGCGCGCAGACGCTCCGTGACCTCCATGAACATGCAGGTGATCCGCTTTGGAGCGGTCCGAAATGCATGCACATCGTAGACACCGCTGACCTTTTTATCCTCATAGGCGAATTGCTGGGTATACCAGGCTTCACCAGTAGTACAGATCTGACGATATCGTTCAGGAATCTCCGTGACTTCCATATTCGGGAAAGCTTCACGGATCTCCAGGCCCAGAAACTGGCTGTTGTCGACACCGAGGATCTCATTCGCCGCCAGATTATAACCGTTGAAGATCAAGCGGCCGTCATCTTCGAGCGCATACATGTGAATACCAAGCGGTGTGGAATTGATAACGCTACGCAAACTCAGCTCGGATTCTTCAAAGTCCTTCCTTGCCTTCACTTCGTGCAGCCTTCTTACTCCAGCCTCAATCAAAAGTTTGACCTGAATCGCATGGAATGCGAGAAATTCCTGAGCTTTTTCTCTTGGCACGACAGGAACATCAGCGAGAAGTTTCAGGTATACCTCTGGATCGAACCCGCAACGGGCCGCCTGTTCCCTGAAATGTTCTACATTTGGCGGTTCGTAGAGGAGTTGCCCGATAAAGAGCAGACCGAGATAACTATCTTCGAATAAAATGGGCAGAGCAATATTTACCAGCCCGCTCTCACAAATGAATTCAACGGGTTCCTTGCCGGGGAGCTCACACCCATCGGTGCCCTGGTTTGAGACCCAGTTCAACAGGCACCTCTGGCCGACGTCAGGGTTTCTGCAGTGATACTGTCTGCAGAGCTCCTGCCAGCCGGTTTCGACCATGACTTCACCCTGCACGTCGATGATGCCAAGAGGAATTCCAGTGGCGCGACACAGGCTGTCGAGCATTTTCTGCAGGGTCGGAAGATCGAGGATGTTTTTCAGCTGTTCGTTCATAAGCTCCTGAATAAACTGTCGGCAGCGATGGGTATTGTAACCGTCCTGAATGGAATTAGTTTTCGTCCGGAGTTGCCAGTTGGACGCGAATTAATGATACCAGACCATGCGGCCCGTGTCGCAACCAGCTGACATCATTGCTCACATGCAGGCCGCTCAAAGCGTAATCAGAGAGGATTACGGGCCGCAACAACCGCCTGCCCCAATGCCAGGCCACCATCATTGGGTGGCACAAGCGAATGCATCAGAACTTCGAAGCCTGAGTCTTCAAGCCGTGCCAGAGTCATCTCAGTCAGGAGACAGTTCTGAAATACTCCACCGGAGAGCACAATTCTCTGCAGTGCTGTCCGTGACCGCAGCTCTTCGCAGACATCCAGGGTCATCGCTGCCAGGGATGCGTGGAAGCGCCCGGCAAGGGTTGCTGGATCGGCACCTTGCTTTTGCTGTTCAAAGATGTCTCGAACCATAAGCAACGGATCGAAAATGATCTGGCCACCTTCATTGAACAGTTCATAGGGGAGAAGCTGATTAGCGTGCGGATCAGCAGACATTTCGAGTTCAAGAGCGGCCTGGCCTTCATAAGAGGCCCTCTGGCGCAGGCCGAGCATAGCAGCAACAGCATCAAACAGCCGGCCGCAGCTCGAGCTCATGGGAGCATTGATGCCTCTGGACACAGCCTGAGCAACCAGGCGCAGGTCGGCAGGTGTGATGTTATTGAATGCCGGAGAATCGACAGGCAGCTCAGTGTAAGCCGCCTGCAGGTAGCTCAAGGCCATGCGCCACGGTTCTCTGGTCGCCAAATCGCCCCCGGGCATCGGTTGGTAGCGGAAATGCCCGACGCGCTCACAGCTGCGCAGGTCACCGACCAGAAATTCGCCTCCCCACAGATGGCCGTCTGTTCCATAGCCGATACCGTCGAAGATGACGCCGATAGCAGGGTCCTCAGCACCATGTTCGGCCAGGCAACTCGCCATATGGGCATGGTGATGCTGCACCGCGACGGTCGGCAGGCCGCTTTCCTCGAGGGCATAGCGCGTTGAGTCATAGTCAGGGTGCAGATCATGAGCGACCCGTTCCGGGCGAACTTCGAGAATCGTCTGCAGATGCTTGATGGTTTGCCTGAAAGAGTCATAAACCTCAATATTTTTCAGATCGCCGACATGTTGACTCAGAAAAGCACGGTCGCCACGGGTCAGACAGACAGTGTTCTTTAATTCGGCGCCGACCGCCAGGACCGGCAGACTTTCGCCCGACAAAGCAATTGCACGCGGGACAAACCCGCGTGAACGACGCAGCAGCAGGGGGCGATCAGCCATAACCCGGGCAATCGAATCATCAGTACGGGTATGAATGCGGCGATTGTGACTCAAGAAAACGTCGGCAACCGATGACAGGCGCCGGCGTGCTTCGTCGTCCTCGTAAGCGATCGGCTCATCAGAAAGGTTGGCACTGGTCATCACCAGGGCAGGGAAATCATCGTGCAACAGCAGGTGATGCAGCGGCGTGTACGGAAGCATGACCCCGAGATAGCGGTTAGCCGGGGCAATGCTTGCGGCAAGCGTGCGGTCCGGTTTCTTCTGCAACAGCACAATCGGCCGTTCGACTCCCTGCAGCAGACCGGCCTCATCGACCCCGACATGAGCAATATTTCCCGCTGCTTCGAGGCTTTTAACCATCAGTGCAAAAGGTTTTTCGTCACGTCGCTTTCGCTGGCGGAGTTCGAGCACTGCATCCTGATTGCCGGCGTCAACGGCAAGATGATAACCACCTATTCCCTTGACCGCCAGAATCTGCCCCTCCTTCAGGCGGCGGATCGCCCCTGATAAAGGATCATCAACAGTGAGAGACTCTCCCTTGGCATCAAACATCTGCAGCTGCGGACCGCATGCCGGGCAAGCATTGGGCTGAGCGTGAAAGCGACGCGAAGTCGGATCTTCATACTCGGCCCGGCAGTCTGCACACAGTGGAAAATCCGCCATGGTGGTCAGCGCCCGATCGTAAGGTATACCGGTAACAATCGTGTAGCGCGGGCCGCAATTGGTGCAGTTGATGAAAGGATAGCGATAGCGGCGATCGCCGGAATCGAAGAGCTCATTCAGGCAATCGTCACAGACAAAAGTATCAGGGGAAATCTGGGCGCGGCGGCTTTCATCAAGAGTGCTCTGCAGGATCGTGAAACCGGCTGTTCCCTGTACGGCAAGGGCTTGTATATCAACAGACTGGATACTCGACAGCGGTGGTTTTTCGCTGCGGACAGCGGCCACAAACCGGGTCAGGACGTCTGCTGCCCCCTCGACTTCGATTGTCACACCACGGCTATCGTTACACACTGATCCGTCCAGCCCGAACCGTCCGGCCAACTGATATATAAACGGACGGAAACCGACCCCCTGTACAATACCTTCTATGATGATTTTCTGTCGTTGCAATGGGATTCCGTATCCAGGTGCCGCTTCAGCCTGGCTTGCGTGCACAGATCACCCCTATTCCATTGGGCAGATCCATAGGCAAGCGTTCAATGTGCGCCAATCCAACCGCCTCAAGCAGTGCTTTGATTTCCCCTTCACTGTAGGCTTTCCCCCGCGGTGTACCAAGCAGCATATTCAGCGAGAACAACGCAGGGAAGAGCGGGCTGTCTCGAGTATCGTCGAGGATAAACTCCTGCACCAGCAACCGCCCGCCTGGCTCCAGCACTTCGACGGTTTTCTGCAGCATGATGGTACATCCGGCCTCCCCTTCACCGTGCAGCACATGAGAAAGCCAGGCCACATCGTAGCAACCGGCCAACGAATCATCCTGAAAGTCCCCGGCAATGAAGTTGATACGCTCCAGCAAGTTGAACTGACTGATCGTCTTTTCAGCGATTGATCGGGTCGTCGACAGGTCGAGAACAGTCGCCTGCAGTTCTGGATTCTGTAAGCAGAAATGGATGGCGTAAGTGCCCGGTCCGCCGCCGAGATCGAGCAAGTGTCTGTGACCGGAAAGATCAACCCTCTTCACGACCAGTGGGGCCAGCAGCGTCGCCAGGTTGTACATGCCGAGCAGAAAGCTCTCCCGCTCTTTCTCATCTGAGCCATGAGACACCCTGCGGCGGGCGGGTTGCCCGGAACGGACGGCTTCATCCAGACGGGCCCAGCTGTCGACCAGGTGATGATGGTGCAAAATGATGTGGCCGAGATAGCCGGATGAATCTGTCGAGAGGAACTGCGATGCAAAGGGAGTTGCCTGATAGCTTTGCCTGTCCTTGTTGAGCAGTCCCAATGCCGCCAAAGCATCAAGCAGCATGCCCAGGCCGCGTTCATCCAAGCAGAGGCGCCTGGCAAGTTCCTCAGCCGACGCCGGAGTATCGCTTAAAGGAGTGAACAGGTCCAGTTTGACCCCGGCATGCAGCGCACAGGAGTTCCAGTAACTACCTGACATCTCCAGAAGATCAGGCGGTGTCCATTCTACGTTTTGCATGAGTAATCTCCCAACGGATGAAAAGGAGAGTCTTTGCAGCATGCATCACGACAGCCTGCGGGCTTGTGTTGTCAGCAGGCTCCGTGATTTTTTGCCGCTACCGTAAGACTCCGACAGACTCTTTGCATGAAGAATATCGGAAAACGGCAGGAAATGCAGTCTCAAAAAATTTCAGGTGACTGCCAGCAAAAACATGAGGTGCTGGCTCAAACCATCAGCAAGACCTGATGACCGGCCTGGTCTGAATTGAAAGGACATCACCGATCAGCAGCTCTTCCGGCAAACCGCACAGAAGCTCACTGTTTCTCGAAGTCAGTCGATCAACCTGGAGTCAAGGGGATTTTTCGGCAGGTCAAGAAAATCGAGCTCAAGAATCTCTCACAATTGGCTGCAAGAACTATGGTGAAAAAAATTGCCCCGTCACAAAAAATAGAGTACGGGGCAATTCAGGTCTTTATTTAGTTCGATCCGGCGTTCTTGGATAAAAGCATGTTTAAAAACTTTGAGTCCCTGAGGCTATTTGGGAAGACTCTGCACCCAGGTCGGCAGTTCATTGATAACAATATCAAACATCGGAATCACCAGCGCATAAGTGATGACAACAGTAATCACGATACCGAGGATATTGAGCCCGAAGCCGCTTTTGGCCATTTGCGGAATCGTCACGTAGCCGGATCCGAAGACAATCGCGTTCGGCGGAGTCGCTACCGGCAACATGAAAGCGCAGGAAGCTGCAATGGCAGCTGGCACGATCAGTAGCAACGGGTTTTGATTGAGACCGATGGCAACCGCGGCCAGAATCGGCATAACCATGGCGCTGGTGGCCGTATTCGAAGTCAATTCAGTCAAAAAGATGATCAGTGTCGCCACGGCAATGACCAGTACCAGCACCGGTGCCTGATCGAGCAGGCTGACCTGGCTACCGATCCAGTCCGCCAGTTTGGTCTGTTTGAAACCGGCAGCCATAGCCAGGCCGCCTCCAAAGAGGATCAGAACGCCCCATGGCATCTTGGTGGCCCAATGCCAATCCATGACGAACTTGTTGCGCTTGAGGTTAATAGGTATCAGAAAGAGCAGGATAGCGCCGGTCATGGCAATCGTGGCGTCGGTAATCAGCTTCGGGTCGGTAAAAAGAAAACCGAGTTGCTTGCGGAAGATCCATCCAAGCGCAGTCAGCGCAAAGACCAGTGCTGTCCAGCGTTCACCGGCGTTCATCGACCCCATTGCCCGCAATTCAGCATGAATAAGATCACGACCACCGGGAACTTTCTTCAGTTTCATCGGATTGGCAAATTTAGTCAGCCAAAGCCAGCAAAGAGGCAGCATGACGGCAACCAGAGGTACACCAACTTTCATCCAGGCGACAAAGGTGATTTCATAACCATAGGTTTTCTGCAGATAACCGGCCAGGACGGTGTTGGGAGGAGTACCGATCAAGGTCGCCATGCCGCCGATTGATGCAGAATAAGCAATTCCCAGCATCAGGTTGAGACCGAAGGCAAATTTCTCAGGAGAGAAATCAATGGTCTTGTCGAGTCCTTCTTTTTTACCCTCTTCGATAACATGGGTGATGATCGCCAGGCCGATCGGCATCATCATGACTGTGGTTGCCGTATTGGAGACGAAAGCCGAAAGGATTGCAGTGGCCGCCATGAAGCCAAAGATCAAGCGGCCGGGGGAAAAACCGACGGCCCGAATTATATTCATGGCGATCCGGCGATGCAGATTCCAGCGCTGCATCGACAAAGCAATGATAAAGCCACCCATAAAGAGGAAGATCAGGTGGCTTGCATACGGAGCCGTTGCCGCAGAGGTATGCATGATCCCCAGCATTGGGAAAAGCGCTATCGGCAGCAGACTGGTTGCCGGGATCGGAATCGACTCGCACATCCACCAGGTCGCCATGAGTAAAGCGACGGCAGCCATTTTCTGCGCAGCAACCTCCATTCCGGCCGGCGTAGGCGCCAGCAACATCAGGAAAAAAAGAATCGGGCCGAGGAACAGGCCGATCAATTGACGTTGAGTGTATTCACGCGGTTCACCTTCTTCTACACCTCCAGGGCTGAGCTTGACCCGATTAGCGTGTTCTGCCGGTGCTTCATCCATTTCGTCGGCGAGATCGACATCGTGCTCGACTTGAGACTCCTTAAATTGAATTGCATCACTTTGCCGCTTCTTGAGCCAATTTAGGGGATGGAACAACATGAGTGATTTTGTTTCATCATGCATTTCCCAGAGACGGTTCCAAACCAAGCTGACCATACGATTTCCTCCTGTTCGGTTTTTTATGAAGACATGACTGCAATGACTGACAGCTGCGACTATTCAGCAACTGCGATGCCAAGCGACAGAAAACCGATAAGGACAAACGTCCGGAACTGTCTAAGCTACTGGAATTAACCATGTATTTTTTTACAAACCGGATCTCCTCCAAAAGGTTTCATCAGCAGGAAGATAAAAGATTCTGTTCCGCAAAAAAGAAAAACGGCCAATAATGGCCGTTTTCCGTCGATAAGTTATGGGTTGGTCAGACGGTTTCGTCTAATCCATATTTTTCCATTTTATAGCGTAAGGTTCCGCGAGGCAGGTTAAGCAGGCGTGCCGTTTTGGCAACATTACCGCCGGTAATGCCGACCGCCTGAGCAATCAAATCCTTTTCCAGTCGCCCGACAATTTCCTCGAACAAGATGCCTTCAGGGGGGATTCGGCAATCAAAAGTGGCTTCATCCTTTGGTTTGTCTCCCCAAATTTCACGGGGCAGGCAATCGGGAGTAATTGTCTCCTGGTTATGCATGATGCAGATCCGCTCCATCACATTACGAAGTTCACGCACATTGCCCGGCCAGTGATAACGCATCAACAGATCCAGGGCGGCGCGGGAGATCTCGCGAACATTCTTGCGAAACTCTTCGTTGTAGTGCTTGAGGAAAAAATCAAGCAATGGCGGGATATCTTCGCGACGATCTCGTAGCGGTGGCACATGGATGGGGAACACATTAAGTCGATAGAAAAGATCTTCACGAAAAGTCTTCTGCTCGATCGCCTCCTTAAGTTCAAGATTGGTGGCGGCGACGATGCGGGCATCGATATCGATATTCCGGTTTCCACCCAACCGACGGATTTTCCGATCCTCAAGGACTCTGAGCAGTTTGACCTGAAGATTGGAGTCCATCTCACCAATCTCATCCAGGAAGATTGTGCCGCCGTTGGCTTCCTCAAACAGGCCGATTTTCCGATTCTTGGCATCGGTAAAGGCACCCCGTTCATGACCGAACAGTTCTGTCTCGAGCAAATTAAATGGCAGAGAACCACAGTTGATTTCTACAAACGGCTTATTCTTACGGGGTGACAGTTGGTGGATCGCCCTGGCCACCAGTTCTTTGCCGGTTCCTGATTCACCGGTAATTAAAACCGTCGAGGTCTCATGTTTGGCAACTTCGCGGATCTGCCGGTAAACCTGGGTCAGTTGGGCACTGGTACCGACCATGATGTTGTCTCCGGAGACCTCCCTGGCCTGGCTGCCGCGACGTAAATGGCGAACTTCCCGGCGCAGGTTCTGAGTCTCCAGCGCCAGCCGGACTATCAGGCGGATCGCATCAGCTTTAAAAGGCTTTTTGATGTAATCATATGCGCCCATCTTCAAGGCTTCGACAGCGCTCTCCACGGTGCCGTAACCAGTTATAATGATCACCAGGACTGCGGGGTCAACCTCACGCATGGCACGCAGGACATCGAGACCACTCTGGGCACCAAGATTCAGGTCGAGCAGGACCAGGTCGACATCAGCCTCACTGACTTCCTTGACTGCGTCATCGCCATTATCCGTGGAATAGGGATGATAACCATCTTCCTCAAGAATTCTTTCGAGATTCTCGCGGATAAATGCCTCATCATCCACAATCAGAATGCGTTCCATAAAACAACCTCCCGTTCGGCACAAAACAATCTTTTTAAACAACGTTATAATAAACGCAAGCAGACAGGAAGAGAACAGAAAAGTGGCCAAAAAAAGCCAAAGACGCTGTTTTTTCTAGAGATAAGAAGCGGAGAGCTTCTCTTGAAGGCTATTTTTGGCCACTATCCGGAAGGAATATCCTGAACTCTGTTCCTTTACCCTCGCGACTCTGCACTTCGATATGCCCACCGTGACTGGTAATAATGGTGTGGGTGATAGAGAGACCCAGACCGGTCCCAGCACCCTTGGTGGTATAAAAAGGTTCAAAAATCAGGGCGAGACGATCAGCAGAAATTCCTTGTCCAGTGTCGCGAATTGTCAACCGGATACCGTTTACGACGCGCTGTGCGGCAACCCACAGTTCACCGCCATCCTGCATGGCAGCCAACGCATTGGTCAGCAGGTTGAGGATCGCCTGCTTCAGCCGATCACTGTCCATGCGTGGATGCAACAATTCTACAGGAACATCTTCGTGGAGGGAAACCCGCTGTTTTTCAAACTGCTTACTCACCAGGAACAGCGTGTCGCGCAGGGCAACAGCAAGGTCACCTGGAACCAACCGCGTGTCCGGCATGGATGCAAAATTCAGCAGTTCATTAACCAGCCCTTCCAGACGCTCGATTTCCTGCAATGCACGCTGAATCAGACCTTGATCTCCCGGACGGGCGAGCATGCGATCATGCAGCTCATCGAGCAACAGGCTGATTCCGGTCAGCGGATTGCGAACCTCATGGGCGATTCCGGCCGAAAGGCGCCCCAATGAAGCGAGACGCTCCAAGCGTGCCATTTGCTGGCGGGAACTGACGCGTTCCGTCAAATCTTCGATAGTCAGAATGTGGCCGTATTCCCTTCCGGATGAAAGCGGATGAAGGGTTAATCTATAGGTCAGCGATCGACCGTTCCTCTCCAGCGAAGTATACTCACTCCAACGCTCAGGTTGTACACTTTGAGGAATTGCCTCGTACAGCTCGGGGAAATGACTCAGCGTCACATCGAGCGGCAAGGGATCAACGGACTCTTCATTGATTTTCAGGATGTCACGTGCTGCTCCATTGAGTGATGTCACATACTGGCTGCTATCGAGAGTCAGAATCCCGACCTCAACATTTTCTACAATCGTCTGCTTGAAATCTCTCTCCTGCTTGATTTCTTTCCGCGAACGACGCAGAACGGCCAACGTCTTCAGCAGCCTTTCACGACGCTCTTTGAGTTGCCAGGCCATAGTATTGAATGCCGCAGCCAATTCAGCGATTTCAACCGGACTCTCAATCTTCACCTGCGTCCCCAGTTTGCCTCGTGCCATTTCCTGGGTACCGGCAATCAGAGTAGACAATGGGCCGGTGATGTTGTGCGAAAGACGATAGGCAACAAACACAACCAACATGGTCGTCAGACCTATCAATACCCAGGCTCCAGTCAGGAACGCCTTATAAAGAAGACGAATGTTCAACGACGCCGATTCAGCCATTTTGTGGAACTGTTTCACCTCGGCACCAATCGTTATGCCGCCAAAAACACCTTTTTCAGCATAGGGTCCCGAATCAAACAAGATCGGTGCAAACGCCATGATTTTTTGAGATCCGCCAACATTGGTGACATCAACAACTCCGGAGCGACCACCGAGTACCGCTTGATGAACTTTGGGATAATTGGGATGGATGAACGCTGCTTCGCGTAAATTGTAGGGGATCTTGCCACTGGCGATTGATTCCGGGCTGGAGCTTTTCGTATAGGGCGGTACCAGGTGCCCGTCCTCATCCAACCCCCTGATATCCCAGAACTTCGGATGTGTTATGATCCAGCCCTCATTGTCGAACATAAAGGCGTAGTTACCGCTTTGATAAGACGGAAAGACCACAAATCTTTCATCTGTCGGCGAAATATGCTGGGTAAACTCCATCAGGTGATGATGATCAAGGGACAGAAGAACGACTCCCTTCAGCTGATGATCCTCCGTAAATACAGGTTGTGCAAAGCGAATAACGCCTTCATAGGATGCCCCTTCAATCGCTTCTTCAGGTGTTTCTACCCCGGCAAGCTGAGCCTGCTTGCTGACGTGCCAGCCAGTCACATGTGAAATTGAAACCCGTCCTTCCGGAAGGACTCGTGCATCATTGAAATAAGTTTCGGTAAGATAAGTCGTATTTGCAGGATCGGAAACATTACGTAAATCTTCAACCAAAACACCATCGACAACGCGCAGTCGCTCCATGCCATCCGGTCCGATGAAAGCGAGCTCACTGTAGAGTCGGATAGTCGGACGTTCTTCACGAGGTTCAGCGTTGGTTCCTGTGCGTATCCAGATCGGTCGGCTGTGGCTCTGGCTGAACCAGAGATAAGTTTTGGGATCCACGGGCAATTGTGCCAAAGCACCGAGATCATTCTCAACCCGATGCAGCAGGGTCCGCACTTCATTTGCGACCATAATAGCTCGCAATTCGAGGGCTTCCGCGGCTTGGTCATCAAGAGCCTCTATGGCGCTGACGCGCAATAATTGTTCAACGGTATTCAGGCTCTGGCCAGCAAAAATCGCAAGAATGATCAACGGCACCAAGGTGAGGCCGCAGAAAACGTAAAGGACTTTCTTATGAAAAGACAAACGAGGCATTCTGGCAGTATAGCAGGAGGGGGATCGGATCGGATACCTGGATTTTTACATCAAACCGGAAACGAGCAATTTTTCTCAAGGTCAAGGAAATCAAGGATTTGAGCGGAGGCGTAGTCCTTTACGCCGCACAATCAAATCCGCCGATTGACGCAGAGATTGCTGAAAAGGGCCGTTTCCCGACGAAAACTAGTTGATCAGTCGCGATGAGAAATACATCTTTCTCGAATGTATGGCAAGAGGCAGTAACTCCTGTTGTTTGTGAAGAGCATCCTCGAGGCTTAGACCGTCACTGATGATCACATCTTCCGGGCTGAAGACCGTGCGCGCAAAGTGACTGCCATTGGAACGGCTGAAAACTTCGATCAGGTATTTACAACCCTCGAAGTCACACAGCAGCTTATGCACCAATTGAATATTCTCCACGCGACCTCCAACTTACCAAACGAAGGAAACATGCCACAACTTGGGACAGAGCAAATTTCGCGCCAACCGCGAAAGCTCTGTATTTATGAGAAACAATCTGGTGGAAATGGTTTTAAAAGCTAAAACACGGTAAACAGGTGGGGAAATGACGGAGCAGCAAGACAAAAGGTCAGTGGATTATTTGAACTGGAAAACCACCGGCCTATCTGAGATATGGTTTTAAGTCTTCAGAGAATCAGCTGTTATCGTCAGGCAGGCTTCAGGAGTCTGACGGACGATACGAGCCCAAGCGACAATTTGGGTATATGAGAGCAGAAGGTTGGACAGGTCAATTCATTATGTCTAATGGTTGCGGCTGACGACGTAATCTGCAAGCCTGTTCATGGCTTCCTTGGCCGGGCATTCGGCGAATACTGCAAGTTGACTCTTGGCAGATTCCACCAGGGCTTTTGCCCGGTCCCGGGTATAACCAATACCGTCATAGGAATGAATCAGGCTGATAACATATTGCAGATCTTCGTTTGGAAGGACTTCCTGCTCGATGATAGCGGCAACCCTCTTCCGTTCCTCGGCAGTACAATGAACCAGGGTGTGAATCAGGGGAAGCGTAACCTTGCCCTCAAGAAGGTCATGACCACACTCTTTGCCGAATTTACTCTGGTCCGCGACATAATCAAGAGCATCATCCATAAACTGGAAAGCGATCCCGAGGTCCATTCCATAGGCAGCCAAAGCTTCTTCCTCAGTGGAAGAGCAGTCTCCCAGGATCGCACCGCAACGACTCGCGGCCGAAAGCAGCACAGCTGTCTTGTTCTGGACAACTTCTATGTAGCGTTCCTCGTCAAGTTCGACATCACTGGTACTGATAAGTTGCAACACCTCCCCTTCCGCCATCTGGGTGGTTGCGTCAGAAAGGGTTTTGAGAATATCCAGGTTACCGGCACGAACCATGATTGAGAATGATTTGGCAAAGAGGAAATCACCGACCAGGACACTGGCTTCATTACCCCACACGGCGTTGGCAGAATCCTGACCACGGCGCAGTACGGCACTGTCTACGACGTCATCATGCAGCAAGGTCGCTGTATGGATAAACTCGACGACACTAGCCAGACCAATATGAGCATCACCCTGATAGCCGGCAAGCCGGGCGCTGAGCAACAGGATCATCGGGCGCACCCGTTTGCCGCCGCTGGCCAGCACATATTCGCCGACCTTGCGGATCAACGGCACGCGCGATGCCAGGTCCTCGCGAAACTGTTCTTCGACGCGACGAACCTCGTCATTTAAAAGTTTGAGTACAAAATCCATAATTATGGGGAATCCAGGGAGGGAAAATTATTGCTTATCCTAATGAATCCTCACGAAGCATGTCAAAGCTTTTTTCCTCAAATCGTAACCATTCGCCAACTAATCTGACAAGAATAGCGAAACACTGATGCGCGCCACTCAATGGAGCCCGTTTTGTGTTGATTTCTCCGTTCTGCGCCTCGACCGATAGACTAAAAAGAGGCAAATCAAGACATCACACCTTGGCGTGAGTCTGTAAACAGGTTTCCGGATGAAGACAAACAAGGAATTCTCAACCAACAATTTTTCAGCCAACCTTGTTGTCAACTGTTGACAAAGCAAGTTCGCTCCCGTATAAACAATACCGATTTTGTAATGTTTAATTAAACCTTGACAATCACTGACACAATACTAAAGCTTACCGACATTAATATTTTTTCAGGAGGTGCTATGGAGAATCAGGGCTACAACTACGCCATTGTGCGGAGTTTCGTCACCTGGAGCGTGATCTGGGGGCTGGTTGCCGTGCTGGTCGGAGTCATTGTCTCCTTCCAGATGGTCGCCCCGGATCTTAATTTCGCACCTTATTTCACGTTTGGACGGCTCCGCCCGATTCATACCAATGCGGGGATTTACGGATGGGCGGTCGGCGTTATCTTTGCCACTTTCTTTTTTATGGTCCAGAGACTCTGCAGAGTCCCCCTCTGGAGCGACAAACTGGCAAGGTTCCAGCTCTGGTTTTTCAACATCACCATTATTGCTTCGGCAGTCACCCTGCTGCTCGGCTACACCACCTCCAAGGAATACCACGAGATGGAATGGCCGATCGACGTCATGATCATCATCCTCTGGGTCGCCTTCGCCATCAATATCATCATGACCATTATGAAGCGTAAAGAGGAGCAGATGTACATCTCGCTCTGGTTCATGATGGCGTCGATCATTGGCGTGGCAATCCTGTTTGTCGTCAACTCGGCTGCAATGCCGGTATCGCTCTTCAAATCCTACTCGGCGTATGCCGGCACCAACGATGCCAACGTCCACTGGTGGTTTGGCCACAACGCCGTGGCCATGGCCCTGACGGCACCGCCCCTGGCAATGTTCTACTATTTCCTGCCGAAATCGACCGGCGTACCGATCTACAGCCATCGTCTGTCGATTGTCGCCTTCTGGAGCCTGATCTTCATGTACCTCTGGACCGGCGCCCACCACCTGCTCTGGACACCGGTGCCGGACTGGATCCAGACTCTGGCCATGGGCTTTTCGGTCATGCTGATCGCACCGTCGTGGGGGAGCGTCTTCAACGGCTACCTCTCCATGAATGGCCAGTGGCACCAGATGCGCGAGAACTACCTGGTCAAGTACCTGATCCTCGGCATCACCTTCTACGGTCTGCAGACCCTGCAGGGTCCAATGCAGGCGATTCGTACTTTCTCGGCCTTCATTCATTACACCGACTGGGTGCCTGCCCACATTCACATGGGCACCATGGGCTGGGTGTCAATGATCGCCTTCGCCAGCCTCTACTATCTCGTCCCCCGCATCTACGGCCGTGAAGTCTACAGCATCCCCCTGGCCAACCTGCAGTTCTGGCTGATTCTGGTTGGCCAGTTGATCTGGTCGATCTCGCTCTGGGTCGCCGGGGTTCTGCAGGCCGGCATGTGGAACGCCATGAATGCCGACGGCAGCCTCACCTATACCTTCATGGAGACCATGGTCGAGATGTACCCCTACTGGTGGGCACGGGCCTTCGGTGGCTTGATCTACATGGCCGGGCTCATTATCTTCATCTACAACCTGTACATGACAGTCAATAAAGGCAAGCCGACTGCGGCACAGACCGCAGCTGCGGTAGGGAGGGCTTGATCATGTGGGAAAAGAACCCTGTTCTCCTTCTTATTCTGGCGACAGGCACCATCCTGGTCGGCACCATGGTGACGATGGTGCTGCCCTTTGTCTGGGTCAACACTGATGCTGACCGGATCGAGGAGGTTGTCCCCTACACTGCTTTACAGCAGGAGGGTCGCGACCTCTACATTCGTGAAGGCTGCAACAACTGTCACACCCAGACCGTCCGTCCCCTGGTTTCGGAAGTGCTGCGTTACGGTGAATATTCCAAGTCGGGCGAATTCGTCTACGACCGGCCTTTCCTGTGGGGTTCTAAACGCACCGGCCCCGATCTGGCTCGTCTCGGCGGCAAATATCCTGACGAGTGGCACTACAAACACATGGAGTCTCCGCGCTCCATGGTCCCGAAAACCAACATGCCTGCTTACGACTGGATTGCCGAAAACCAGCTCGATCCACAGATGATTCAGCGCAAGATGGAAACCCTCGGCTTCCCTTTTACGACAGAGGAGATCAAGGCTCTCGAAGGCAAGAATGAAATGGATGCCATGGTCGCTTATCTGCAAAAACTCGGCTCGGACATTCCCTGGCGAGAAGCATCGGCAACCACGATCGTCGGCGAGCTGAAGAACCCTTACCCGGACGTGACCCACAGTGAAATGGAAGCCTGGGAGGCTATCTACCAGGATAATTGCGCCGCCTGCCACGGTGAGCACATGGAAGGAGTTATCGGTCCAGAGCTTGTCGGTGCAGACTATGAGGAAGAGATACTCTTTGAAATCATCTACACCGGCATTGCCGATGGAGGCATGCCGAGTTTCTCAAACCTAGGAACTGAAAGAGTCTGGAAGCTGGTTAACTTCATCAAGTATTACAACAAGGAAGAGGGCCACTAAGTATGGATTGGAGCTCAATCCTCTACCTGGCTGTTACTATCGGTCTGTTCGTGATCTTTGTTCTGATCGTGATACACACCTACAGCAAGAAGCGTAAACGTAAAGGGGAAATAGCCAAGTATCGGATGCTGGATGACGATTAGAACCTGACTGGAGGCTACAATGCTAGACAAACATGAGCACAAGCATGCCGTCCATGATTTCGATGGAATCATAGAAAACCGGGTCAAAAGTCCACCTGTCTACTTCACTGTTCTCTTTTACGGCCTGATCATCTGGGGCGTGGCCTTCATGTCATTCTACCTGCTTTCCGGCTGGAGTTCGGACGCCGAGTTTCAGGAGAAAATGGCGGCTCACAAAGGCGAACAACCTACACAGCAGCAGTCAGCCGCGGCAACTCCTGCAACAGCGGTCTCGACACCGGCATCGACACCTGCAGCCACGACCGAATCCGCAACAGACGGCCAGGCGCTCTTCGCCAAGCATTGTGCAGGCTGCCACGGTGCAGAGGGCAAGGGCGCTTTCGGACCGGATCTGTCGGGCGATTACAAGTATGGTAAAACCGCAATGGCGGTACAGGAGAGTATCACCTCCGGTCGTCCAGACAATATGCCTGCTTTCGAGGAAAAGCTCACACCCGAAGAGATCGAAGCCGTAACTGACTATATCCTTAGCCTCTGAGTTGCAAGGCGGCAGGTGAAAAGCCCTCTGCCGCTTTTATTTTTTATGACTGAAATATCCTGTCCGGCAAGAGCAGTGCCCCTTCTCTCACCCTTGAGGCACCGCTGCCAATGGGCCACGACTCTCCTGCTGCTGCTGATCCCCTGGTTCCGTGCCAATGGCAACAGCCTGCTCAGGGTCGATATCCCCGGCCTCAATCTGCACCTGTTCGGGCAGACTCTGCGGATTGAAGAGCTCTATCTGGTCCTGCTCTTCAGCCTCGCCCTGACCCTCGGCTTTCTCTTGATCACCTTGCTGCTGGGGCGTGTCTGGTGCGGCTGGTTCTGCCCGCAAACGACCCTGACGGATCTGGCAGAATGGTTCGCCAAACGCCTGGGGTTACGGGGCAAGAAACAGCAGGCAGGAAAAATCATGCAGCAGGCGGTCCTGCAACTCGTACACCTGTTCCTGGCGTTTCTCGTCTCCGCGAATCTGCTCTGGTATTTCATCGAACCGCAGCGTTTTTTTTCACAACTGGTTACAGGTCAATTGCACTATGCCGCCTTGATTTTCCTGCTGCTGGCAGCGCTGCTTGTCTACCTCGATCTGGCCCTGGTCCGGCGTCTGATGTGCAGTGAGCTCTGCCCCTACGGCCGCTTCCAGACAGCCCTCGCCGACCAGGCGACCCTGACCCTGCATCTGCCTCCGACTGAACTTGAGCGCTGTATCGAATGCGGTTCCTGTGTGCGTGTCTGCCCCATGGAGATAGATATACGCCGCGGTTATCAGGTGGAATGCATCAACTGCGGGCGCTGCCTCGACGCCTGCCGACAGGTGATGGCCAAACGCAATCAGCCGGGATTGATCAATTACACTTTTGGCACAGCGGGAGAGGGCGTCAGAGCTCTGCTGAACCTGCGCACCTTGCTATTGAGCCTGGCGACACTGATACTGATCGTCATTCTGCTGCTTGCCGTTTATAATCGGCCGGCAGTATCACTGAAGATTGCAGTCTCGCATACAGCTGCAAGCCGGGAGCTCAAGGACGGCAACCGAGCGACATTTTTCAATGCCTGGGTGAACAACCGCAGCAGCCAAAAGGCAACCTATCACATCGCGGCACGGCAGGCAGACAACCGCGAGGCATTGCCACTGCGTGGACGCGCCAGTGACTTTGTACTGGAGGCCGGTGAGAATCTGCGCATCGATTTTATCTTGGTTGCACCTGTTCCAAGCAGCCAATTAGAGGTAGAATTCATCTTGCTGGATCGAACCGGCAACGAGCTGGCGATCACTTCAGCGCTCATCAAGTAACACAGGATTTCAAAGTGATGGTTATCAAAAAACATCTTTATCCTATCCTCATACTGCTGTTGCTCGGCAGCTTCCTCTGCTTTTCGACCTGGTCAGCCATGCGCGCTGCCGAGTCGGGACCAGAGGTGAGCGATGCCGACTACTACAGTAAGGGTTTGAAATACACGTCCACCTTGCTTGAGAAGCGAGCTGCAGTCACACTCGGCTGGAAGGTTTCGACCCGGCTGGCGGGACGCACTTTGCTCTTTCATCTGAACGACAAACAAGGGAATCCGGTCAAGTCGGCACAGGGGACCATCTTCCTGTACCTGCCTGACACTGCATCCAGCACACAGTTTTCTCTGCAGGAGGTCGAACCGGGAATTTATGAATTCAATCTGCCCGCCGACATGACTGGCAGAATGAACGCTCGCCTGGAATTCGAATATGCCGGTGCCCGTATGAACCGCCAACTGCTCATAAATCTCCAGGACAATCCATGAGCCGGCTGCAAATCCGGCAGTTTGACCCATATTCCAGCTCCTTTCCGGTCCATCGGTACGGCTATGAACCTTCAATTGAGCTGAACGATGTCCTTTAACATCCAATTTCTCGCATCGGCCCGCATACACCGACAGGTTTCTTATGGCCAGTTCTGATGCCTGCATCCATTGCAACCTGCCGATTCCGCCAGGTGACCTGGTCGTCGATGAGATCGATGGCAAGGAACTGCGCTTCTGCTGCCGTGGCTGCCAGGGGGTCTACCGCATCATCACCGGCGCCGGGCTGACCGTTTTCTATCAGCGACGCGACTGGCATGATCAAGGCGTACCTGCAGGCGCGTTCGAAGCCGAATTCAATGAAGCACACCTCGCTGATCATGTCACGACTCACGATGAAAACTCTGCTGTAATCCCCCTGGTCATTGAAGGCATTCGCTGTGCCTCATGTGTCTGGCTGCTGGAAAAACTGCTTGTCAAGGAACGTGGCATCGAGACAGTCCGTATCAACTACGCTACCCACCGGGCACAGATCCGGTTCAACCCGCAGGAGATATCTCCGGCCAGCATATTCTCGTCCGTTAGCCGTCTCGGTTATATGCCCCACCCCTTCACCACAGGTGCAGCACAAGAGGCTGCAGAACGGGAGCAGCGCTCGCTGCTGATCCGTTTTGGAACTGCGGCGTTCCTCTCCATGCAGTTGATGGGCTTCTCTTTTGCCCTTTATGGTGGATATTTCCACGGTATCGACCCGGACGTTCGGCAAATGATCCAATACTTTGCAGCGGCAGTCACGACGCCGGTGGTCTTCTATTCGGGCTGGCCGTTTTTGAGCGGAGCCTGGCGAAGCCTTAATAACCGGGCACCGAGTATGGATCTGCTGATCACTCTTGGTGTGCTGACAGCTTATGGCTACAGCCTTTACGCATTGACAGACGGCGGTGAAGTCTATTTTGATACAGCGGCAATGATTATCACCCTGATCCTGCTTGGTCGTCTTTTCGAAGGTTCTGCACGTAACCGTTCTATCTCTGCAATCGACAAATTACTGCAACTCGCCCCGGAATCTGCCAACCAGGTTGGCGGAGAGGAAATCCGTACCGTTGCCAGCAGCTGTCTGGCTCCGGGCGACCTCATCCTGGTTCGCCCTGGTGAACGCATTCCGGTTGACTGCCGGATTCAAGACGGCGAATCGGAACTGGACGAGTCGACGATTACCGGTGAACCGATGCCGGTAGTGCGCCGGCAAGGAGAGACTGTCTGCGCAGGCACGCTAAATCTTTCTACCTCGATCAAACTCAGAGTTGAGCGGGTCGCTGCGGAGTCCTTTGTTGCGCGCATGGCCCGCATGGTGGAGGACGCACAAAACCGCAAAGCACCGATCCAGTCACTGGCAGACAGGGTCGCCACCCTTTTTGTGCCCATCGTCATCCTGATCGCTGCCGGCACCTGGGCTTTTTGGTTTTTCAGCAACGTTCCGCACACACAAGCCCTGCTCAATGCGGTTGCAGTCCTGATCGTTGCCTGTCCCTGCGCTCTCGGCCTGGCGACCCCGACAGCAGTTCTGGTCGCATCCGGCAATGCGGCTGCCCGCGGCATTCTTTTTCGCGGTGGCGACATTCTCGAAATGACTGCCCGTATTGATACGATTGCGTTCGATAAAACCGGCACCCTGACTCTTGGTAAACCGACTGTTGAGCAGATCATCCCCGCACCCGGCCAGAGCGAAGAGCAGTTATTACAAATCACCAGCCGAATTGAAAGTGGCTCGAGTCATCCGATTGCCCTTGGCATCATGGCCAGAGCAAAATTGGCCGGGATAATCACGGGAGCAGCAGAATCGGTGGAAACCATTCCTGGACGCGGGCTGAGGATGGCTGGCAAAAGTGAAGAAGTGCTGGTCGGAAGTCGCACTTTCCTCTCTGAGTACGGTGTTGAGATTCCATCTGTCGACTCCGGGGCCTTGACAGAAGTCCATGTGAGCCTCAATGGGACCTGGTGCGGCGTTCTGCTGATACACGACCCGCTGCGTAATGAGGCCGTTCATGCCGTTTCAAGCCTTCAACAATGCGGCCTGCAAACCGTGCTGCTTACCGGTGACCATACTGATGCAGCAGAAAAGGTCTGCGCTCAAGTGGCAATTATCGACTACCGGGCCGACCTGGGACCGGCTGACAAGGTTACGTGGATTGATGCTCAGCAGCAGTCAGGCCATAAGGTCATGATGGTCGGAGACGGTATCAATGATGCCCCGGCGCTGTCCTCTGCTGACGTCGGTTGTGCTATGGCCGGCGGTACCGATATCGCCCTTGAAACCTCAGACCTGGTTCTGGCCAGACCTGACCTCGTTCGTCTTCATGAAGCGATCTTTATTGCCCGGAGGGCGTTGCAGGTCATCAAGCAGAATCTTTTTTGGGCATTTGCTTACAATCTTGTCACCATTCCTCTTGCGGCAAGCGGCAAACTGGCGCCGATCTGGGCAGCGGTTGCCATGGCGAGCAGTTCCGTACTGGTCGTCAGTAATTCACTGCGCCTCGGCCGAATGATTCGCCGTACTTTTTCTGTTGCTAAACAGCCTGCGAGCAATTAAGGTTCTCCAATGATGAAATCGATCGTCATCCTGATCGTACTCTCACTTTGTATCGGCACCGGTGCCTGGCTCTTCTTCATCCGGGCAGTCAAGCGCGGTGATTTCGACGATGTGGAGGGACCGAAATATCGAATGCTTGACGACGATGAAGCACCTCCCGTTCCGGAGAAATCACACCGAGGAGATAACTATGAGAAATGATTTGTTGCGCACTACCCTGACCAGCTTCTTCGTTTTCTGCCTGCTGTGCCTCCCTGCTTCGGCTTTTGCTGTCGACGATATCCGCCAGGAGAAGACGATGCCTGAAGGGGGCAAGGCTGTACTCACTTTCGACACCCCGTTGCTGACAATGACAGAGACACCATTTACCGTCGAACTGATTGGCAGTACGGGTAAGATCTTAGCCGATGCTGCCGTCAGCCTGAGCCTTGTGATGCCGGACATGGCAATGCCGCTCAACAACCCGAAGGCCATCTGGCTCAAAGATGCCTATCACGGCACGGCTATCTTCACGATGGCTGGAGAATGGCAAGCCATCCTGATCGTTCAGCGTCCCGGACATGATCTTGTCGAACTGACCTTCAAGCTTGGAGAGGTACTGATGAAATGAGCGGTTCGCTCATCTCGATGGCCTTTATGACCGGCCTGATGGGAGCCGGCCACTGCATCGGAATGTGTGGCGGCCTGGTAGGTGCGCTGTCTCTCTCTGAAGCCGGCCGGAAAGGCGGCTGGCTGTTCCACCTGCTCTACAATGCCGGACGCATCATCACCTATACGTTCATTGGCGCCGTGGTCGGCTGGCTCGGGTCGGCACTGGCCTACACCGACCAGTTCAAGCTGGTCACGCGGTCGCTACTTCTGGCCTCTGACGTGTTCATCATCCTGATCGGCCTGGGAACTGCAGGCATGTTCACCTGGTTAAATGCTTCGAACCTCGACTTCACTGGACCGATGAAAGCGATGACCATCGCCGTGCAAGGCCTGCGCAGACTTCCGCCGGCGCTGGCGGCCTTGCCCTTGGGTCTGCTGTTCGGCTTTATCCCCTGCGGCTATCTTTACGCTGTGGCAATCACCGCAGCTCAGAGCGCTGAAGTCACAACCGGTGCTTTGATGCTTCTGGCGTTTGGCCTGGGGACCGCTCCATCGCTGCTCATCTTTGGCAGCGCCACCCACTGGCTCAGTGGCCGCGCCCGCACCTGGATGCTGCGCATCGCCGGCCTGCTGGTCGCCGGCATGGGCGTCATCAACCTCCTCAAACACCTACGCTTGATGGGTTGGCTTAGCTAGTTTTCGTCTGGAAGCCTTCACGCCTTTGGTGGTTTATAAAGCTTTGGTGGCGGCAGTTTGTTTTGCCAGAACCGCTTAGCTACCCACAAAGCGATCAGGTAGAGCAGCGCAAAAGGTGTATATCGAAAAAGGAAGGTAACCTGCAGCGACGTTTCAATGTCGAGACCGACGATATAATAAAAAGCCAGAATCAGGTAAGGGAATAGTGGGATAATTGCAAGTTCGCGCCAGCGATACTTGTAATGCCACAACATGTGCAGTTGCAGCAAAACATAGGCGGGAATTGAAGCGATCGTCAGAAAAAAAAGAATATCATATAAGAAACCATATTTTTGAGGAGTCGCGTCATAGACAAAGTCCTGCTTGCGACGCTCGGACTTCATTAAAGAGTTGACCCATTCTGCAGGACTTCTCGGCTCAGTGTCAGCAACACCATGCCACGTCATACTGATTTCTTTTGTCAAATGATCAATTTCTTGCCACTTTTCATTCAGGACCGTGACCCGGATGGAATCAATATGAGTCGGGTTTGTATAGCCGATCCAGGCCAGGGCCTCACCGCTGCCTTGAGCATGCAGGGTCCCCGGATTTTTGACTGCCCCCACCTCATGGGCGATGCCGTCTCGCATGGCAATGGCCTGAAAACGCAGGGGGATATCGCTCTCATAACGAATCTTGACATACAACATGTCATCGTTGCCAAGGGTCGACTCAACCTCAGGATCCAGGGCGTCGATCTTAACCACGACATTATCCGTTGACTGTGCAAAGGACAATGAGGCCAGAGAGCAAACAAGAAACAGTAGAATGACAGAGAATGCGCTTTTTAGATAAGTCATCGTATTTTCACGGGCAGGAGTAATAAAAAGGCTTCAAACCTGATGAAATTATACCTTAAAATGCGGTAAACATCCTAAACTATTTGCAAAGACAGACATGCGACCTCAGACAATAAACAATTTCTAAAAATATATCCGAGGAGACGATAATAAATGAACCACTCAAAGATATTGAATCACCCCATTATCAGCGAGCGTTATTTCTTTCCTCGCGAAGCAGCAATTCCACAGCCATTCTGGGTTGAGTGCGAAGGGGCGCGTCTCGCCTGCGCTTACCATGAAATCGATAATGAGGCGCTCACCATAGTCCATTTTCATGGCAACGGTGAAGTTGTCGCTGATTATCTTGGCGACTTTTCGGAAATCATAGGCCGTATGGGCTGTAATTGTTTTCTGACTGAGTTCCGCGGATACGGTGAGTCATCAGGAACCGCGCAACTCGGCCGCATGCTTGAAGATGTTCAGCAAATCATAGAACAAATCAAGCAGCCGCACGATAAACTGATTTTGTTCGGTCGCTCCGTCGGTTCACTCTTTGCAATAAAGGCTGCTGAGCTTTTTCCAAACGTAGCCGGCCTGGTTCTGGAGAGTGCCGTAGCCGACCCTCTGGAGAGACTTCTGTTGAGGGTTGATCCGGTGGAACTTGGTACAAGCTTGTCCGGGTTGTCTGCGGCAGTAGCACAGGCCATCAATATTCAACAAATCATGTCACAATTCAGCAAGCCAACCCTGATTCTTCACACCCGCCATGACGGCCTGATAGATGCCAGCCATGCCTCACGACTGGCTGAATGGTGTGGCGGCCCGGTCCGCGTGGAAATTTTCCGGCAAGGCAACCATAACGACATCATGTTTGTAAACGGTCCGCGATACTTTGCCCTGCTCCACGAATTCATCAAATCGATCCGCGGATAACACCATGGGGTATGGACTGGCTGCTGATCTGATCCTGGTTCTGCATCTCCTGTTTATCGTCTTTGTTGTTTTTGGAGGATTGCTCAGCCTCCACCGGGGCTACTGGGCCTGGGTGCACCTGCCGGCGATGATTTGGGGAGTCTGGGTAGAGTGGGCAGGCTTGATATGTCCGTTGACGCCTCTGGAGAATCATTTCAGACAGTTAGCGTCTGAGCAGGGATATAAAGAAGGATTCATTGAGCACTACCTCGTTCCGCTTATCTATCCGGAACAATTGACCATCCCTTTGCAGTGGTTTTCAGGTGGACTTGTAGTGATCGTCAATATTTATATCTATCTTTATGTGAGAAAAAAAAGAGCCGAAGGGAAGCCTGGTTAATAGCGATGCCTTTAACAAGAGCTGTTGGCAGTGCCCTGCTGGATCAGCGTGTAACCACCCTGCGGGACCGGCGTCTCGGGACGGCACAGACACACAGGATCAAGGCTCTGGGGATTTAGGCAGAAACTTGCCCTGTTTTTTATTCCAGACATAACTACCGGCAGCCCAAAGTTTCTCCAGATCGTTCCAGTCGATATGTACGCCAGCCATGTCCTCAATCGTGAATGAGGCTTCAAGCATTTCACCGTCATCTATGCGTCCGTTACTGTCGGTATCTGCCCAATGAGTTTCTGCCACGACAATTTTACTTTCCCCCTGAACCGGAACAGCAAATTGACTGCCCTGCGTGCTGGCCACGATCTCTCCCTGGAAACTACTCTCAGCATCGGGTTTGGCGCGTGCATCAACCTGAACCAGATAAACGATGCGATCACGATCGTCACCGGTCTTGATAATCCAGCGAGCAATACCGTTAACGTTGTCGAGGCTTGAAGTCGGCGGGTTGGCCTGGATGATCTTCCATCCTTTAGGAAAGTACTCTCTGACAATAATTCCGCTGTTATCTGTACGATGTGTCAAGGTAACCATGACAGGGATGACACTTCCAGGAGCTGCGTATCCAGGCAGAAGTCTCTCTGCTGTTACTGCTGCAGAAGGAATCGGCGTACGCTGGAAATAAGTGAAGCTGGCGATCACAGCAAGCAGGACCAGAATCAAGATAGCCGTCCATGCCACGGGAGAGTTCCTTCTGCTCCTGGCTTCCCGCAGAACGGCATCTTCAACCGGCTTCAGCAGGAGATCAGCGAGGGGAACCTCCAGCGCCTCTGCCAGCTTCAAGGCGTTTTCACGACGGATAGTAGGATAGCGGTTATTCTCCCATCGCGAGATAGTGTCCGTGGTCACGCCAACGACCTTGCTCACATAAAGTTGAGTCAGTTGAAGTCTTTCTCTGACACGTTTGACTTCTGTGGAGTCGAGACAGACAGTGCCGGTTCTTTCATCGTAATTTTCCTGATTCATAGCAGGGAGTCTACCAAGGGATTACTTACCAAGTAAACACAATAAAATCAATGTCTATACGCCCGACACTGGCCTTGATAACCAGCTGTAAACACAACAATTAAACCAGACATCGATCGACATCTCACTAGATGTCTGATGTAATCAATGTAATTATTAGATATAAGTCACACATACGAATTGAGGCAATCCTGCCTGGAACAAACTCTTAGGAACGAGGAGAAAATCAAATGAAGAAACTTGTAATCATGATGATGCTTCTGGCATTCGTCGGTGTCAATGTAGCCTTCGCAGCTGACAGCTACACCTACGAAAACTCAAAAGGCAACATAACCTTCAACCATAAGGCACACCAGGAAAGACTTGGAGATTGTGCCAAGTGCCATGAAGGCGAGCCGGCCAAGATTGAAGTCGACAAAGACTTCGGTCACAACACCTGCAAGGCCTGCCACAAAGAGATGAACGGTCCGACCAAGTGTAACGATTGCCACAAGAAGTAATATTCACCTGCGTTACATTCAAAAAGGGTGCTGGATTTCCAGCGCCCTTTTTGTCATGAACAACTCTCCATAAGACTCAATCGTCAGACCACGCCACCTCAAACCCTTAACGAGTGCCGCCAACTTGTCCTGCAAAATATCGAAAACAAAAATTCAATACATCTTCTGGGACAATGATGGCGTTCTTGTCGATACCGAACGCCATTACCTGCAAGCCAACCGTGAAGCTTTAGCCAAAGTGGGCATCCCTTTGAGCGACTTGCAGTTTGCCGACATCTCGCTGAAAGAGGGCCGTAGTGTATTTGACTTGGCGTCGGTTCACGGGCTATCAGAGCGCACGATTGGCGAACTGAGATCATGGCGCAATGCACGCTACACGGATTTGCTTGAGCAGCATGAGTTACCACTTGCAGGCGTCAGGGAAGTCCTGAGTGCTCTGCATGGCAGAATCAACATGGCTATTGTAACAAGCTCGCTAAAAAGCCACTTTGACATTATTCACAAACGCAGCGATCTGCTCCGATTTTTTAATTTTTGTCTGACCAGAGAAGATTACGCCATGAGCAAGCCCGCTGCTGAGTCCTATCTGCTGGCACTGCTGAAAAGCGGACAACGAGCGCAACATGTCCTGGTAATCGAAGACTCACCCCGCGGCCTGGCCGCTGCCAAAGCTGCCGGGTTAACCTGTTGGGTCATCCCGGGGGATCACACAACTCAAGAGGATTTTCAAGGTGCTGACAGGATACTTTTAAGTATCGAAGAAATCCCAAAATTGCTTTTGTAAGAATTTTCCATCTTCGCACTTTTTTCTCACAATTTTCTCAATTTTAGTTGTCAAACAGAGTCTGCTTTGATATATTCCTCGAAACTCTTCGATTGCCTGCAAGCCGAAGAGCTCTATGGACCCCGCGTATCCCCCCCCTCCTTACGCGGGGTCTTTTTTATCTTCCCCGATACAATCAGTGCCAGTGCTTTACATCTCTGACAGCTTCTTTGGCATCACTTAATATCCACAGGGTGGCCCACTGGCAGAGACATGTTCTTCGCCCGGTCATCCCCCCCCTTGCCGAAACCATTTTTTGAATAGCTGAATAAGCCGCTCCGACTGGACCAAGCGATGTATTCGATTAAAAACGAATCAGTTCCCTTTGAATGCCCTCAGGAGGTGAGGCATCAATTGCTTCTTGCGCGACAGAACCCCTTTCAGTTCAAAACATCCTGACTCAAGCTGAGGATAGCCAATCGCGGCAATCAAATCCTTGTCGCCACGCACCACAAACTGGCTGTTCTGCTGGACGATGTCAGTCACCAGCAATCCAGCCAGCCCCAGATTGCGTTTACGGACCAGGCCTTCTAGGCCCAGAAGAATTTCTTCTCGCCGCTCGTCAAATTCCTGGAAAGTGATCACCTCAACCTGTCCGACGCCAAAACGACGCGCTTCTACTTCATACTCCTTAAAGTCTGCGGTCAGCAGTGCTTCAATGTCGGGATAGGCAGCAAGAGCGCTGCCGGCCTCAAACATCTGGCGCCCAAAAACAAACGGTTCCAGGCCGGAACATTTCTCAAGCCAGCCGACCAGTTCACGATCCACTTCTGTTGTTGTCGGCGACTTCAACAAAACTGTATCGGAAAGCAGACCGGCCAGGAGAAGTGAGGCGACCAGGAATTCAGGCTCAATCCCGGCCTGACGGTAAAGCGTGGCAACCACGGAACAGGTGCTCCCGAGCGGCTGGTTGATAAAGCGAATCGGCGCGTCGGTATGAAAATTACCCAGACGATGATGGTCAATCACTTCGAGGATATCCACCTGGTCAGCACCGGGGACTGCCTGCGACAATTCGTTATGATCGACCAGAATCAGTTTAAGTGATGATGGTCGCAGCAGATTGGACTTTGTCGCGACGCCGCAGACTCTGCCCTCATCGTCAATGACCATGACCCCGGGAGCGGTACTGCGCATCAGCACTTTTCGTATTTCATCAAGACGATCATCCAGATACGCCCGGGGTATATCTGCATCAGCCAGGTAACGTACCGGCGTCGACATCCTGGCCAGCAGGGCACTGGTTGCCGTATCAAAAGGAGTGCACAGAATAGTGACCTCCTGTTCACTTGCCAGAGCCACAAGATCATCCTCAAGAGTCAACCCGCCGGTGACCACCAACAGGCGAACCCCCAGCTCAATAGCACTCTGCTGGATATCCCGACGATCACCGGTAAATACCACGATGCGTCGCGGGTTGGTGCCGGAAAGATGCTTGCGAAAACTTTCAACAGACATCGCTCCGACAAACAGGTCGAGTTCCTCAGTCAGTGTTTCGTCAACGAGATTGACAGCGCGAGCCTGGAGGCAGGACTGTATTGAACTCGGCGACGAGAGCACCTGGCGGATTGGCCGGCCTTCGCGTGGCAGAAAGACATGCTCCGTAAGCCGCTTGAGAACGAGTGCTCCGAGCGGCTTTCTATCAGCGTCGATGACCGGCAGCATGCGAATATCACGCTGACGCATCAGTTCCAGAGCCTGCATGAGTGGTGCGTCACAATCAATGACTGCCGGATGGTCATCGACCGTGTCTCGCAGACGGGGATAAACGTCTGTCAGGAGGGCTGGTGGTTTCTGACCCAATGTGTCGAGGACAAACTCGGTCTGGCGATTGAGATGCCCAGTTCGTCCAGGGAAAACATTGTCCCTACCTTGCAGTCGACATAGTTCGGCATAGGCTATGGCACTACAGACAGAGTCTGTATCGGGATTGCGATGTCCGATAACCAAAATTCTTTCCGGCTGACTCATTCCCCCTCCTTCGCTAGATATCCCCGTACATCTCCCAGACCGATGACATCTTCCACGATGCCACGTTCCGGAACACCGTCATCATTGAACCAGAAGTACAGATTGCCGCTACCTGTTTCAAAGATTTCCGGATCGATTTTAGCCAGAAACAGCAGACCATGAGCTGGAAAATAGGACCGCCTGGCTTGCTGTTCACTCGTCAGAACATTGACTTCTATATCGACAAACCCCTTGCTGGAATACGTAGGGATCAGGAACCTCGCGCCACGCACTAACTTTCCGTAGACTCCGGCCCGCAGGTTATAAAATGCCGTCAACATGTCGACGGGTTGTAGTCCTTCGGGGATATCGTGCTCTTTCTCTGATCGAAGCACACCTTCCTTTGTCTTCTCCTCGAAAATTTTGCCCTGATCGTAATCATAGCGGTGACGTCGATCTCTGCTCTGCCACTTACCCCACCTGTACTTGACGATTTTGGCAACGTGTTCGATGCTGCGAAATGATCCGTCCGGTGACAACTCCATCAACGACTTGTAAGTCTGAGTGCGGTTGCCGGCCAGCCATGAGGCGACTCCCAGGGTACGCCCTGTCAACTCTGCCTGATAAACATTCGGTTGGTCAGTCTCAGTGAACCGCAATTCGCCCTCGGCCAATTTTTTAAAAAAGAGGAAATCAATGGAATACAGATGATGTTCACCGAGCAGTTGCTGAATTGGCTTTGAGATGCCCGTTTCTTGCGCTCTCCCATGTCCGGGAATAGGCAAAAACAACATCGCGGCTAAAACCATTGCTAGTAGGACTCTGGTTATCATTGAAAAAGACTCACTACAAAAAGGAGATAGGCACCCAACAGCAATACGCCACGTTTACGGTCCAGTTGAAGTCGGGGCGACATCATGGTCAAAAGACCGATCAAAAGGATGCAAAAAGCCAGCATCACCGGGAAATACAGGGTCAAGGCCCCCGGTTCAATCGTGATCGGTCGAATCATCGGGCAGACGCCAAGGACGAAGAGTAGATTGAAGATATTGCTGCCGACCACATTGCCGACACTGATATCCATCTCCCCTTTCCAGGCACTCATCAACGAGGCCGCCAGCTCTGGCAGGCTGGTGCCTACCGCGACGACTGAGAGGCCGACAATCAATTCGGACACCCCGAGCAGGATGGCGACCATGACCGCACCACGTACCATAAGTTCGGCGCCAAGCCCCAGTCCGGCCATACCGAGCAGGACCAGTACGAGACTAGGCTTGCGGGTTGCTGACATCCCGGCGATAGCCTTATCAAGCTCACCGTCAACAGGAAGCGAAGGATTACGTGCTGTCATTAAACAGTAGGCAAGAAACACCAGAAGACACAAGAAAAGTCCCACTCCCTCCTTAAAGACAATCTCGCCATCCAAAGCCATGAGATACACAACAAGAGAAGCAACAACCATAATCGGCATTTCGCGAATCAGAGTGGAACGCGCGACTACGATCGGGGTGATCAGGGCGGTGGCACCGAGAATCAAGCCGATATTTGCGATATTGGAGCCGATAATATTGCCGGCGGCCATTGATGATGCACCCCGGATTGCAGCAAGCAGAGAGACCATGAGCTCGGGCATGCTGGTTGCAAAAGCAACCACGGTAAGCCCGATCACCAAAGGCCTAACTCCCAGAGACAGGGCCAGGCGAGAGCTGCCTGTGACCAGGTATTCAGCGCCGTAGTAAAGCAACATCAAGCCCGCAAGTACAAGTAGGACACCGAGCAACATCCTGACATCCTTGTTAATCTGATATTTTTTGGATACAGAATTATCGTGTGTCGACAGATAAAACAAAACAAGCGCCACATCAGTTTAATCTCTGCACCAGCCGGTGTCGAGAGCACGATACATGAAATACGAATATCTTGACTTTTTATCTGCCAGAAGGATAATATCCATATATTCAATTTTCTTAAAAGGATCACTCATGTCAGACGTTGAATTCGACAAATCCATCAATTTTGACCGTGAAGCAGAAATTCTGAAAGTACTCGGCCACTCGGTTCGGCTGAAGATCGTGGCCGGCCTGATGTCTCAGTCCTGCAATGTCAAAAAAATCTGGGAATGTCTGGAGTTGCCGCAGGCGACGGTCTCTCAACACCTTGCCTTGCTCAAAAACAAAGGGATCATTGAAGGTAAACGTGATGGAGTTGAAGTCTTTTACCGGGTAACTTCGGTAGAAGCCCGCAAGATTGTCGAATCGTTGATGGAAGGGATTTCCTGCGCATAGAACTCAATAGCGACAACAGAACGGGCAAACAATGCGTAATCAAACGGGGGCAACGCTGAAATTCAGCTGCCCCCGTTTTTACGTTTCTCACTGGCAGACGAGTACCCTGTAACCCATAAACTATCGCATCTTGCTGGTTCTTTGCCGCGTCAACTGCGTTGCGCCTTCAGCTGAGTAGCTACGGCTGGGCAACTGAAGGCGCGCCTTGCTGACACGCCAAATCCCTGCGCAATCTTGCGATATCCTATAGGATACAGGGTACTAGCGGTTTCTCAGCAACCGCGATAATCACCTCATAGCTGGCCGGAACCCCGGCGTCACACCGAAAGCTTTCCTCGTATGCTCTCATCATTGATTGCATGACCCGGCGAGGCGCTAACCCGCGCGGCCGATCCAACGAAGCATTGCTGGCACCGATTTGTTTGAGCTGCCGCAAAAGGTCGGGCACATCAGCATGATATTCAACTTCCATCGTGCTGAACAGATCATAGCAGGACAAACCAGCCAGATCGATTGCCGTAGAAACGTCGTTGATCGCCGGAAAACTCTGAACATGTGAAAGCCGCCCCCCATGACCCTCGGCAATCGCCTGACAGTGGCAAGTCCTCAATTCATAGAGGGTTTTATCACCAAAGAGCGCCAGGATTAATCGCCCACCAGGTTTTAGAACCCTGGCGACCTCGGCAAAGGCTGTTGGCAGGCAATCGACCCACTGGTAGACAGAGCTGGAAACAACATTGGCAAAGGAATCATCAGCGAACGGGAGATACCTCGCGTCACCATCACAGACAGTCACTGCAGGCAATCTTTTGGCTGCTTCCCGAGTCATGCCATGAGCTATATCCATCACAACAAGTTGTTGTGATGGATCGGAGCAGAGTATCGCAGCGGCAAGTGCGCCTGTCCCGGTGCCCACATCCAGCATCAGTCCAGATTTCGCAAAGGCGGTGATTTTGTCGTGGAGCAATACGACAACACGCTTCTGCACCAGCGCATGATTGTCATAATCACCGGCATGACTTGAGAAATTACCGCGCATGTACACACGGTCAATTGATTTGGTCTGAACCATCAGCAGAACTCCCGGATATTTGTTGCAGCTTCTTGTGGTTTGCTCAGAAAAACGCTATGGCCAACTCCGGCAAACTCGACAAAACGCCCCTGCGGCAGCGACTCAGCCAGATAGCGTCCGGCAGTGACTGGCGTAATCCGATCTAACTCGCCGTGCATAACCAACACCGGTTGATGTATATCAGAAAGGATTTCACGTTGATCCTGGACTGCCAGCATATTAAGCAAGGCCAAGGCAACAGCACGGTCAGGCAGGGAGCTCTGTCGCAGCGCAAAATTCCGGATCGCACGCAATCTTTCTTTGGAGATCTCTTCACCGGCAAAAGCCAGGGAGAAAAAATCGCCAAGCGCTGCCTCGAAACGTCGTTTCAGGTTTCTGGCAAGGGAGCGCACCTGAATGACTGGCAAACCGGGCAGCCAGTCGTCACTTGAAGTAAACCGGGGCGTGGTGCCGATCAGGACCAGTCGATCGACCGGCAGCTTGTTCTGGTTGGCTATCTCCAGGGAAAGCATGCCGCCCAGCGACCAGCCGATCAGTGTGACCGGCGTATGCTCAGTCGCTGCGATCCAGTGAACCAGGTCAGCGGCAATCTCGGCCAGAGCATTCTTTTGTGGAGGAGAAGAGTTGCCGTGGCCGGGGAGATCCGGAATCAGCAGACGGAACTTAGTAGCAAGCAACCTGGCAATTTCGCTGAATACCGCAGCCGACATAGACCATCCATGCAAAAGCACGAGGGGGTGACCGTGACCGATTTCGTACCAGGTCAGCTGTCTGCCGTCCGCCAGTTTGAATTGGTTTTTCTTCACCCGGAGAATTCCCCGTAGGCAGCAAGAATTTTTTCGCAAGCGCGTGCAAGGTCAATCGGGTCATGACTGGCCATGACCGTCGCACGCAGACGGCAAAGTCCCGGGGCAACAGTTGGTGGGCGGATACCTTGCAGGAAGACACCTTCCTCGAGTAATCGAGCCGTCATCTTCATGGTCGGCTCCGGATCTTTTGTCAACACCGGGATAATCTGTGTGGTACTGCCCAGTAAATCCATCCCTCCAGCGATCAGCGATTCAGACAGCTGGACACGATTTCGTTCCAGATTCTCACGCAGCACCCTGCCCTCATCACTGTCTACAAGATCAAAGGCAGCCATGGCAGCGGCAGGGACGCCGGGCGGCAGGCTGGTGGAAAAGATAAAGGAGCGGCTATGATTGATCAACGTATCAATCACCACCCGTTCTGCGGCAAGATAAGCCCCGGCACAGCCAAGTGCCTTACCGAGCGTTCCCATATGCAGATCGATGCGTTCGAGGCAGTTGAAAAGTTCTCCTGTGCCCCGTCCATTTTTGCCCAGCACTCCGGTGCCGTGGGCATCGTCAACCATCAGCAGAGCATCATGTTCCTCTTTCAGATCACAGAGTTCCGGCAGTGGAGCCAGATCGCCATCCATGCTGAAAACGCCATCAGTGACTATCAGCCAGCGGCCCTTACGGTTTGGTTTCTCCCGTGCCATGATTTCGGCAAGAGCGACAGTATCACAGTGGGGATAAACAATCGTGCGAGCTCGGGCCAGCCGGCAGCCGTCAATAATCGAAGCATGATTGAGTTCATCGGAAAAGATGACGTCTTCCGGGCCGAACAAACCTTGAAGGATTCCGGTATTGGCAGCATAGCCTGAATTGAAGAGAAGCGCTGCCGGCACTTTCTTGAAGGCGGCGATTCGCTCCTCAAGGGCAGCATGCGCCGGCATGGTACCGGAGACCAGACGACTGGCGCCGGAACCGGCTCCTGACCCTCTGGTCGCGGCAATCATCTTCTCAATCAGGGCTGGATGCCCGGCAATACCGAGGTAGTTATTAGAGCAGAGCAGCAAAACTTCACGACCGTTGACGAGGACTTTCGGCCCCTGGCCACCTTCAACGATGCGCAAGGATCTCAACAGCCCCCGTCGTTCAAGCTGATTAAGCTCGTGTCGCCAGTTATCCATCAGTGGCTACCCATTTTCCAGGTGGTGATATGGCCCCTAAAGCATTGAACAAAACTGCCTGATGTTCCATATAGTTGACAAATCCTTCCAGAGAAACATGTGATCTTTTGACAAAGAAAACCCGTCCGCCGTACGAGTCCCCGACCGGTTTCAAAGCAGAAATCCGTTGGTAGCCGCCTGACGGTGCAGCGACATATCCGGTGGTGTAATTCGGGTCGTCGGACCAACAGAGCTCTGCTACTATCCCCGGAGCACGGAGGACTTTACCCGCCAGTACCAGTGCTTCCAGTACGCGATGATGGCCAAGGCCCGCAGAAGCCAGTTCACGCATCAACTCTGCCCGACACTCTGACGACAGATCCATTCTCGAGACCCTGACCCCACGAGACGGGTCTTTCTCGAGACGCTCACCGGTTTCTGCATCCATGATTACGGCACCGCGCATGACCGAACCTCCGGTCCCGGCACCATTGGCAAGCAAGAGAACCGCCTGGGCGGCAACATCTTTTTCGACACCGGCTCTGAATAGTAGAGTGCCGGCGAGTTGACGGCCGTCCTGCCAATTGTTCACGATATATGTGGCGACATCAGGAAGCGGTTCGAAACGAACCGCAGAAGCAATTCTTTCTACGCTGCAATGGATCTCTTCGGCCGCCCCGGTGGCACAATTCATTGCACGCGACACCATTGCCGCTGTAACTTCACTGACAGCGGCTCCTGAAACAATGCGTTCAGCGCCGGCAAGGTGTTGCCCCTGAGATGACGCCCGCATGCGTACAGAGTAAAGAGGAGTGTCCATGGAGGATGAAATTATCATTGTGCCAAAGTGTTGTCAACCTTTCAGAACAAGCGGTTAACGACTCTTTTTTTTTGAGGATAAGCACATGATACTGTTAACTTTATCAGCAATCTAACCTTAGCTTCGGACTGCATGAAAAATGGCGCCAGTCGACAGCCGCAGCCTTTCACTTGGCGTCATCGATACTTTTTTGATTGTCTGGAAAAGGACGAAAGGAGATCTGTCGGGTATAGAAAGCTGTTTAACACTTGTTTCGCTTAGCTGTAATCGCTATGATTCAGCGAAGTTAACAGATGTTTCTCTGGCAACGTCACGTGAAGACAAAACAGAGGTTTTCCAACCCGTTGGGATCAGTGGCCATGTTGATGAAAAATCACACCATCCTGATTGTCGATGACGTCTCCAAGCGTCGACTGCAACTTAAATCCATGTTGCTTTCTAGAGAAGACCTGGTTCTTGAAGCGGAAACGGCAGAAGCCGCCTGGGAGCAGATGGAGCGGAATCCTGCCACGCTGATCATCACAGAGACAGAACTGCCGACACGCAGCGGTCTTTACCTGCTCCAGAAGGTCAAGCAACGCTACCCGGAAACCGAGGTCATTCTTACTACGCACAATGCCTCTTCTTTCAACCTTCTACAGGCCTTGAGGCATGGTGCCTTTGATTTTATCGTTCGTCCTATTGACACCTCGGAAATACTCTTCAATGTAGTCGACCGTGCCTTCGCCCAGATCGACCTGCGCTTGCAGAACCAGGTTCTGTTGACAGAACTGGAACATCGCAACCAGGAATTGCTTCAATCGTTAACCATGATGACGGCTCTCAGTGAAGCAATTGAAACGATTAATTCGGCGATCGAGGTCGGCGACCTGCTGGGCCGTCTGCTTGACACGGCCCTTGATACCCTGCACGCTAAACGGGGCTTGCTGGCCCTGGTCCATGCCAACAGCGGCAGTCATTTCGGCATCAAGGTGAGTCGCGGCATCTCGGCAGACTTTGCCCAGAAACACACTGAAAAGCTACCGGAAGGGCTCCTGTTCGACATCGCCCAGAGTGGCAGCCCGCTGGTCGTTTCCGATCAACTGCCAACCTACATGACGGATCGGATCACGATAGATGAACAGCCCCTGGTTGCAGAACCGGGGCTGCTCTCTGTTCCGCTCTACCTTCGGGATAGATCCATAGGTGTCATGATCCTTTTTGGACACGCTGACAACACACCTTTTACCGATCAGAACCTGCAATTTCTGGTGCAACTGACACATCACGCCGCCATCGCTCTCGAAAAATCAGGGATTATCCACCAGTTAAAGCGACAAGTGAAGAACGACAAGGGTTAGTCTTAACAGCAAAAAATGGGGACAGAATTTTCATCTGTCCCCCTTTTTACTGCTTGATTCTTTAAGTACCGGATGTTTCCTGACCTGCCGGCGTCGCTCGACAGTCGACCCTTACTTTACCTTGGATATCAATTCAATTTTCACCAGAGAGTTCTTAACTGTCGCAACAATACCTTTGGCATCCAAGCCATACCGCGCTCGCAATTCCACCTGACTGCCCTGCTCGACAAACTTGTCCGGCAAACCGATCAGCTTGACCGGAGTATTAACTCTTTCCTCACAAAAAAGCTCGAGAACGGCAGAGCCAAATCCACCCTGGATGGCATTCTCTTCCGCAGTGAAGACGAAACCGGTCCTTAACGCTTCGGCAATCAGCAAATCTTTATCAAGAGGTTTGAGGAAAACCGGATCGATGACTGCAAGATCAATTCCATCGCCGGCCAGCGCATCTGCTGCGGCCAAAGCTTCCGCGACCAGAACACCGACAGCAAAGATGACTCCATCCTTGCCTTCACGCAGCTTTTCCCCCTGCCCCAGGACAAGCGAGCGTGACTTTTCAGGTGTGACACCGATTCCGGAACCACGTGGATACCGGAAAGCAAAAGGACCGTCGCAGTGCGACGCGGTTACTACTGCATGACGCAGATAATTTTCGTCGCGCGGCACCATAAATACCATATTCGGGATATGCCGCAGATAGGAAAAATCGAAGACACCATGGTGCGTCGGTCCATCAGCGCCAACAAGACCACCTCGATCCAGGGCGAAAGTCACCGGCAGTTTCTGCAAGCAGACATCGTGCAAGACGTTGTCATAAGCGCGCTGCAGAAAAGTGGAATATATGGCTATGAACGGTTTGAGCCCCTGGGTCGCCATGCCTGCCGCAAACGTAACGGCGTGCTGTTCGGCAATACCGACATCAAAACAGCGCCCGGGGAAACGCTCGGCAAAAGATTTGAGCCCGGTCCCTTCGAGCATCGCTGCAGTAATTGCCACGATGCGACTATCTTCCTCAGCCAACGCGGTCAAGGCCTCACCGAAGACTGTGGTATAACTGGGCGGTGCATTACCGCCCTTCTTCACTTCCCCGGAAACCCGATCGAACGGTCCGACACCATGATAGAGGTGTGGGTTCTCTTCTGCGGGAGGAAAACCCTTGCCCTTTTTTGTGACCACGTGCATCAGCACCGGGCCGTCCATATTGGTAATATTTTCAAGAGTCTGAATAAGTTCATCAAGCTTGTGGCCGTCAATCGGACCGACATAATCGAAATCAAACGCCTCGAAAAGCATGCCCGGCGTCAAAAAACCTTTAACCGCTTCCTCTGCCTTCTTTGCCAATCGTCTGAGGTCCTTGCCAATTTTCGGAACGCTATCGAGAAAGTTTTCCGTTTCGCGCTTCAAGCGTATAAAAAAGTCCGAGGTCAGTTGCCGGCTGAGAAAAGATGAGAGTGCACCGACATTGGGCGAAATCGACATCTCGTTGTCATTCAGGATAACGAGCAGGTTTTTCTTGAGATGTCCCGCGTGATTCAGTGATTCAAAAGCCAGTCCGGCAGTCAAAGAACCGTCCCCGATAACAGCGACAATCTTCTCGTTGCCGCCATGAACATCACGTGCTGTCGCCATACCGAGAGCCGCGGCGATTGAGGTACTCGAGTGCCCGACATCAAAACAGTCATGGGGGCTTTCATCACGCTTGGGAAAGCCGCTGAGACCATCCAGCTGACGTAAGGTATTAAACCGCGCGTAGCGGCCGGTCAGTAGTTTATGGGCATATGCCTGGTGACCAACATCCCAGACAATTTTATCCCTGGGAGTGTTGAAAACCCGGTGCAATGCAATCGTCAGTTCAACAACACCCAGAGAACTGGCCAGATGACCACCGGTCTCGGCCACGGTCGAGATAATAACCTCCCGCAACTCTTCGGCCAACCTCGGCAGATCTGCTTCAGGAAGAGCTTTTAGCGCTGCAACGGGATTTTCCTGCTTCAGGATATCAGACATATTCACCACGTATATTGTTTCAATGATTACGATCGATAATATAACGGGCCAACACCTGCAGGGGTTCTGCAGCTGCCCCCAGGGGCTTCAATGCCTCAACTGCAATGTTGCAGAGTTCATCAGCTCGCTGTCGAGCCTCAGTAAGACCGAGCAGGGCCGGATAAGTCGCCTTGCCACGAGCCTGATCACTACCAACATCCTTGCCGAGTTCTGACTGGTCACCAACAACGTCGAGGATATCATCTGCGATCTGAAAAGCCAATCCGGCGGCACCGGCAAAACGGGACAATGCAGCGAATTGCTCTTCATCACCGCCACCAAGCAGGGCACCGACCTGAACTGAAGCCAGAATCAATCCGCCGGTTTTATGGGTATGAATATATTCCAGGGTTGGAAAGTCAATCTCTTTACCCTCGGATTCCATATCAACGATCTGCCCGCCGACCATACCCTGAGAACCGGAATATCGAGCAACGAGTTCTATAACTCTCAGAGCTGTTGCCGGCGATATCAACAGGTTAGCATCGGCGTCTGCCAGGAGCCTGAAGGCTTCAGTCAGCAGAGCATCACCGGCTAATATGGCTGTAGCTTCGCCAAAAGCCTTGTGATTGGTTGGTCGACCGCGACGGAAGTCATCATCATCCATGGCCGGCAGATCGTCGTGCACCAACGAGTAGGTATGGATCATCTCCACAGCACAAGCGGCATGCATGACCTGTTGCGCTGTACCTCCGACCGCCTCACTGGCAGCGATCATCAGGATCGGCCGCAAGCGTTTACCGCCGGCAAAAACAGAGTAGCGCATCGACTGATGCAGGGAGAAAGGCAAAACACTTTTACCTGGCAGCCAGCGATCAAGGGCCTGGTCCACCAAAGCCGAACGATTATGTAGATAATCCTTGAGGTCCATAAAGCTGATCAATCCAGATTTTCATTGTCACCGAAAGGTTCGGTGGCAAAAGAGCCATCACTGCTTTTTATCAGGGTTTCAATGCGTGCCTCCACGGCCTGCAGCTTTTTACGGCACACGTTGGCACTCTTCACACCGGCTTCAAAGCAGTCCAGAGCTTCGTCCAGAGGAATTTGCCCCTTTTCCAGCCGGGCGACTGCATCTTCCAGGCTTTTAAGCGCTTGTTCGAATGTTATCTCTTTCGGCATGCTCGCTTCCCTTTCATTTGTAAGACACCATGCTCCCGGCATTGTGTCAAGCACCTAAAGCTTTAATCCATGAGTAACTCATGATGGCGTCACATCCAAAGACTCTTTGCGAATGCATCACTCATGGATCCAGATAAGCTTCAGAAATGGCCAGCAATGCTAACGGATCAACCCGTTCTCCCAACAGCCTTACAGTAAGGTGCAGATGGGCGCCGGTGGATCGACCGGTGCTGCCGACTTCACCGAGAACATCACCGGACATGATTTCATGGCCGACCTCAACAACGACTTTTGAGAGATGGGCATATAATGACAACAGGCCCTCACCATGGTCAACGACCACAGTTTGTCCGGTATAAAATAGGTCGCTGACCAGAGCAACCTGACCGTTGCTGATGGAACGTACCGGGGTTCCATGGGGGCTTCTGAAGTCTGTACCGCTATGTGGTGATTTCGGTTTGCCATTCATCACCCTGCGTTTACCAAAAACACTGCTGACCGGCTCGCTGACCGGCCTTTGGAAAGTCGTCCAGAATCTTGGTGAGCGCAGGGCAAACTTCTCATTGAGGAGGTCGCTCTCTCGATTGATTCGGACAACAGCTTTTGCACCCGGCGTCACCATCCGTTCCGGTAAGGACAAGTGCTCTTTGGGCCTTTCCTTGTAATCAACACGCAACACCAGTTCCGTTGCCGTTGTCCGGCCCTGCAGGTCAACCAGCGCGGAGAGTAAAAGATAATCTCCGGCGGGGACATCCAGGCCGACCGGCAGCAGAACCACGGCACCGCCAGTATCCGGATACAGGTAGAAGACTTCGTCCCTGAAACGCACCACTCCGAAAGAGAGAGGCTCCCCCTGCCAGCGCAGCACAGCCACTTCTCCATTGTAAACCTGCGGGGAAAGCAGGCTCAGGTCGCCGCACCAGGCCGGCCAGGTGAGCAGAAGAGAAAGAGACAGCAGGAGAATCAGACGCATCATGAATCAACTTCCTCCACCCTCGCGCGCACCTGACCGCGGGAAAACCGCAGCCAGAGCTGATCTCCCGGACTGAGGGCTTGCGCAGACACCAGACCGGCACCGCCCTGTTCGCGACTGGCAATTACATATCCCCTGTCAAGCTGAAGCAGCGGCGACAAGGTCTCCAGAAGGCCGGCAGCCATCCCCAGACGGTCAGTGAATTGCCGCATTCGTGTACTCATTGCCAGCACGAGGCGTTGCTCGAGCCCGTCTACATCATCCGGAAGTCCCTTGAAGTCGAGAGCAATTCGCTTGAGTCGTCCTTCAAATCCGGCTAGACGTTCGGTAACCAGGGTGAGCGACTGTTCGAAGCGGGACTGCAAACGTATGATCAGATGATCGAGATGTGCCTCCAGTTCCTGCCGGTTTTTAGCGACCAGTTCGGCAGCAGCGCTCGGTGTTGGAGCGCGCAGGTCAGCGACTAAATCTGCAATAGTAAAATCGGTTTCATGACCTACGGCCGAGATAACAGGCACTTCAGACTCGGCGATTGCACGGGCGACAATCTCTTCATTGAAGGCCCACAGATCTTCCAGTGAACCTCCGCCCCGGCCGACAATCAAAACATCCAGCCCGCCATACTGGTTTAACTCTCTGATTGCTTCGGCAATGTCTTCTGCGGCACCGTCTCCCTGAACCTTGACAGGCCTCAACAACAGCCGCACATCGGGAGCACGACGACCCATGACATTAAGAATATCATGAATCGCTGCCCCGGTCGCTGAGGTCACGATACCGACAGACTGTGGAGAAGACGGCAGAGGTCGTTTGCGTTCCATGGCAAAGAGACCCTCGCTGGCAAGTTTTGCCTTGAGTGTTTCAAAAGCCGCCTGCAACTGTCCCTGCCCTCCTTGAGTCAGACCGTCAACAACCAGTTGCATTTCTCCGCGCGCAACATACACTGTCACGCTCCCCGAGCAGACGACCTGCATGCCGTCCCGGGGAAGACTGGCCACCAGTCGATTCCGGTTTCTGAACATGACAGCACGAAGCTGAGAGCCACTATCCTTGAGAGTGAAATACCAGTGCCCCGAAGCCGGAGCAGCAAAGTTGGAAATTTCGCCCTCCACTGTCACCGAGACAAAATTGGTTTCCACGACCTCTTGAAGCAAGGCAACCAAACCGCTGACCGTTAGTTTCAGAGACATTTCATCCACAGGTCTTGCACCCTGTATCTTGTGGTTTTTGTTTGACTTTTCATCAATATACCCCTATATATTGGCAACGTTGACTCTACGAAGGAATTTTATGTCTGCACCATATATTGTCACAATTTCGAGCGAAAAGGGAGGCGTTGGTAAAACGACCCTCGCCACCAACCTGGCAATTTACCTTAAAGCCCTTCATGAGGACCTTCCTGTCACCCTGTTGAGTTTTGACAACCATTTTTCCGTGGACCAGATGTTCCGGATCAATCGACAACCGGCAAAGGGTGACGTCAGCGGTCTTTTCTCCGGCATCAACCCTGATGCTCTGGTTGAGACCGGTGAATACGGCGTACAATTCATTCCTTCAAGCAATCAACTGAATGACCTGCGCCACGAGCTTAAGGATACGACGCTTCTTGCGAAAGCTCTCGCTAAATCCAGTCTTGGCGGCATTGTGATTATTGACACCCGCCCTGACCTGGACATCTTTACCCAGAACGCTCTTTATGCCGCTGACCGGGTTATCGTGCCGGTTAAAGATGCTCCATCCATGGACAACTGTCGGCATATTTATGATTTTTTCGATTCTCATGGCCTGTCCCGCCGGCCATTACGCATACTGCCCTGCCTGGTTGACAATCGCATTCACTACGATGGCCCCTTCAGAGATCCATACCAGTTGTTGAAAGCCTATGCCATCAACCGCGGTTATCGCTGTATGGAAGGTTTCATTGCCAAGAGTCCCAAAGTTGAGTCGCTCAACACCAACCCCGAGGGCAAGATCTACCCGATTCTGACTCACGGCCGCCAGACTGAAGTGCATGTGCAGATTGCCAATGTGGCACGCCAGGTCTACCTGCACTCCCTCGACACTGAATTGCGGCGTCTGGACGAGTACCGGTTAGCCATGGTCCATGCTGAGAGAGAGCACCAGAGCGCTTACGAGATACGATGTAAGGAACTCGAAACAGGATGCCTGGTCTGTGGCAGACCCCTGGTTGACAATGACGGGGTTAGTGCCGCCGGCTACTTTGCCCAGCTCTCTGATCAGAAGATATCCGGATTCATCGAAGAGGAGTGCTTTACCAAGCTGGTCTTCCGCTACTTTTACGGCGCAAAACGATCCATTGAGCCACATGACCCGATCTGGGACCTGTTTCGCGAGTCAGCGCAGCGCTCCTACTTCCTCTTGCAGCGTGCTCCCCACACCCGGAATTTTTACCAGCAGAAGCTCTCCTTCTATCGCTTTGATGAACATGGACTGGAGGTTTCGCACAAAACAATCGAGCTTCAGGAATTTGAAAAGCGTCTTCTCTCCAAAGAACGCTCTGATCTGTTTCCTTTGCTTGAGCGTACCCTCTTCGACGATCAAGGCCGTCTTGGCGATTCTTTCCTGCTGCTGCGTAAAGTCAGTTCCGACCTTCCTGAAGAAATCCTCTACGACCAGAATTTCGAGAATTTTACCGCAATCATGGCCAAGATCAGCACTCAGCTGCCTTGAGCCAAAGACTGTTTCTGTAACAAAACCGAAATCGGTACAATAGTAATGCCACGAGCTGTCAATCCAGGCAGTTCCCTTTTCAAGGCTTCCAGAGTTTCCGGATAAGGGTGACAGATGCCGATTGCCATTCCATTGCTACGCGCCTTGCCCTCGAGACGTCGGATCTCTCGAATAATCGCTTCAACTTCAGCGACATTATCAAGAAACACATCACGTTTCATCGTTGGCACCCCATACTGATTTGCTACTTCAGACACCCGGGAACGCCCTGTCGTCAGGCTGTCAATAAAAAACAGACCTTTTTCCTGCAAACTCGCCATCACTGGTGCCAAGGCCCTGACATCCTCCGTAAAGCGAGAGCCCATATGGTTGTTGGTTCCTGATACATAAGGAATCGAAGCGAGCAATTGATCGAAACGCCTGCGAATTTCAGTGTCATCGTATTTGACAAACAAGGCGTCCTGGCCAGGATTGACATCAGGAAACTCTTGCGGCTCCATCGGCGCATGCAGCAGGACTTCGCGTCCGGCTGCATGGGCCAGTTCTGCGACCTGGACAGCATACGGTTCACCAGGGAGGATGGAAAATGTCACCTGCTGAGGCATCAAGACCAGCAAGTCAGCAGTGCGGGTACTTCGCCCGAGATCATCCATGATTATCGCCATCAGGGGGCCGTCAGGAACTGCTGAGGTTGGCAGGATAAAATGGATAACAATTTTCGTTTGACGAGACTTTTCAACGGTCAGTGAATTTGCCTCTCTCAAGCGCACGGAATAATCGCCCGGGATCTGCGTCAAGCGTTCCTGCAAACCCGCTACGAGTTCAGAGGCTGGGAACTCGCCCTGGATTGTGTAACGAGCAGGCTCAGGATCAAGGTCACGTTGAATTTTACTGGCGTCAATATTGAGAGCAGAAAGAAACGCTTCAACTTCAAGAAGAACTGTTTTGGCATAATCAATCGATGGTTTCTGCGCTGGCGGGGCCACTGGTGGCAGAGGTTTCTCCTCCACACGGGCAAGCAGAATCAGACTGAATATAGCCAGTCCGATCACCCCCAACAGCATCAGCAGGAATCTGTTTTTTTGAAAAAAATCAGGGCGCCGCTTCTTAGAGCGGCGCCGCTTAGTTGGTTTCTTCATAGATAATATTTCTTAGTGTACCAAAAAATCAGGCTGCCTTCAGGCCCTGAAAAATCTTCAAGCCTTTAAGCAGATCAAGCGCGCGCATCAGCTGAAAATCACTGCGGCTCTCTTCATCGAGCTGGCTTGCATCTGCTTTCTTGGAATTCTTACCGTTATTTTCCGTATCGAAATGATTCTTCAAATCCCTTTCACTGAAATGGTCGAACTCTTTGACTGCCTTGATTTCACTCTGTAGAACTTCGACATCAGGAACGATGCCACGGGCCTGAATCGAGGTGCCGTTCGGAGTGTAATACTTGGCCGTGGTCAGACGCAGCCCGGACTCATCGCTAAGCGGGATAATTGTCTGGACAGACCCCTTGCCGAAGCTCTGGAGACCCATGATCACGGCACGTCCATGGTCCTGAAGGGCGCCGGCGACAATTTCCGAGGCACTTGCACTGCCACCATTAATCAGCACAACAATTGGATAATCGGGCTCAGTTCCGCTGCGCGTTGCAGAAAATTCCATTTGCGCCTCATTCTCGCGACCCTGAGTATAAACGATCAAACCTTCTGAGATAAACTGATCGACAATATCGACAGCCTGGTCAAGGAGTCCGCCGGGATTATTGCGCAAATCGAGGACAAGTCCTTGCAGAGCCCCGTTATTATCTTCACGTAATTTGTCAAGAGCTTTTCCAAGGTCTTCAGCAGAACGCTCCTGAAACTGGGTCAGACGGACATAGCCAATACCGTCTTCGAGGATTTTCGACTTGACACTCTTCACCTTGATGATCTCACGTTCCATGATAAACGTCTGAGGCTTTTCAAAGGTCGAACGCATAATTGTAATGGTGATCTGGGTTCCCGGCGCACCACGCATCAGTTGCACCGCTTCCATGATTTCCATACCCTTTGTATATTCGTCTTCAATTTTCAGGATATGATCGCCCGACTGCAACCCGGCACGTGAAGCAGGTGTGTCTTCTATCGGTGAAACAATGGTCAGAACGCCGTCACGCTGGGAGATTTCAATACCTAAACCACCAAATTCACCCCGGGTATCGACTTTCATCTCCTTGTAGATCTCAGGAGGCATGAAACCTGAGTGCGGGTCGAGCGAGACGAGCATCCCCTCAATCGCGCCATAGACCAGTTCTTTGATCGACACTTCTTCCACATAGCTGCGTTTCACAATAGTCAGGACATCAGTAAACAGTTGCAGTTCCTGATAATCAGAAGCAGCATTCACCTTGGGCACCTCAATGCGCGCGAAAGATATCACGCCAAACATCAAGAAGAGCACCAGGGTTAGCAGAAGAATGAACAACTTGTTTTTAAACATACCGGCCTCCAGAATATCAACGTGGTTTTAACCAGCCGGCAGGATCGAGGGGTTTGCCACCTTGGCGTATCTCGAAATAAACTGCATCACGGCCTTCGTAGCCTGAATAGGCAATAACCTCAGCAGCTGCAACGGAATCTCCAAGCTGCTTGGCAAAGCGCGCTATATGTGCATAAAGAGTGTAATACTTGCTGCCATGATCGATGATTAACAGCTTACCATAACCACGCAGGTTGTTAGCGAAGATCACCTTGCCGTTCGCTGCAGCATGCACAGGTGTTCCAACCGCAGCTTCAATGTCGAAACCGTGGCTCTCGATGAGCGTGCCCAGGTCACCGTGACGGCTGGTACCGAACCCGACTCTGAGTTTACCGGGCACGGGCCACGACAGACGTCCCTTCAGAGGTAAAAGTCCCTTCAGATTTTCAGTATAAGGTTGCGTATGTTCCGTTTCAAGTTTTTTGACCAGTTCGTTCAGTCGGGCCGCTTTGGCGCGCAAGCCCTGCAACATCCCGTTGAGGAGTTCGGCATCCTGTTTCACTTTTGCAAGGAGAGCCGCTTTACTCTTTCGGGCTTTCTGAAGAGTTTCCTGTTCTTTATTTTCGCGCAGAACTATGCTTGCCTGTTTCTTGCGTAAACCCTCAATTTCAATCACTGCAGCCTGATAATTCTGTGACTGCTGTCGATATGCGTTGAGCAATTCGCGGTCATGTCGCACCATTCTCGACAAGAATGCATATTTTTCAGCGATATCCCGCGGACGCTCTGCCTCAGAAAGCAAGGCTCTGACCAGTCCTACCTCGCCGGTTTTGTAGAGAACAACCAGACGGTGACGAATTTGTTCTTCTGTCTGATTTTTCTGTTTTTCTATCTTATGCAGAGCCTCACGTTGCTTTTCCAGGCGAGCAGAGAGCTCAGATAATTGCTGTTTGCTGCTTTTTGTCTGCAGTTCGATGCGGCGCGTCTCGGCATCGAGGCGTTCAAGATCTTCCGACAGTTCTCCACTCTGCGATTTTTTACTGTGCAACCCCTTCAGGGTTTCCTCGATCTGTTGCTGGATCTGGTCAAGTCGCTCGCGACTCGCTTCCAGTTCGTCGTCTGCAGCAGCGGCAACAAAGAAAGGTGCAAGCAGGCAGACAAGCAACATCCAGCAAAGTTTCTTAGCAACCATATCCGACATGGTTCTCATGATGATCCGAAACGGACAAACTTACGTAAAGCAAACAGGCTGCCCAACAAACCGATGAGGCTGCCACCGACAACCAGCATACCCTGCCAGACAGGCGGCAGAAAGTGAATCGTGTCGATCCCGGTAATCAGCAGCAGACTGCCAAGGCTTTTTTGCAGAACCACCTGAAAAACCAGGAAACTCAGACCAAGAGCTGTCACACCACCCAGCAGGCCCTGCAGAGCCCCTTCCACCAGATAAGGCAATTTTATAAAGAGAGAGGTGCCTCCGACCATGGCCATGGCCTCGAGTTCATCCTGGCGCACATAAAGTGTCAATTTGATTGTATTGGCGACAATCACCAGAGCCGCAAAAATCAGAAAACCACCAAGTGCTGAACCAGACACCCTGAGCAGCAGGAGAAAAGCCTCCAGCTTTTCCAGCCAACCCTGACCATACTGCAGGTCATTAAAGCGGTGGTCCTTGCGCAGGCGCTCCACAACACTTGCGATCGCGGCTTCATTGCGCCAATCATCGGCAAAAGAAATTTCCAGTGACGCAGGCAACACCTCCGGACCAAGCCCCTCAATCAGGTCGGCATCATCACCAAGACGTTTGCGGAACCGTTCAAAAGCAGCATTGCGGGAGACGAATGTGACCTTCGCTACCTCGGGATAGCTTTCAATATCATCGACCCAGCCTTTAACGATCTTATCATCCGGCACATCATCAAGATAAGCAACAATTGCCAGTGTTTCCCCCCAGGAAGCGGTCAACTGTTGTACATTCAATACTGCTATAGCGAAGAACGCAAGAAGCGCCAGGGCGACAGCAATCGTAGCAACGGACGCCAGGCTCAGCACCGGACTTTGCCGCATGTTGCGTAAGGCACGTTTCAGAAAATAACCGGCGCGCAATACCATCAGGGCCGTCCTGTCAATCCGGCAGGGCTCCGGAACTGAGGCCAGTCGTCCAGAGCAATGCTGCCGGCGGCCAGAGATACAATTCGACGCGGGAACTGCTGGATCAGATTGCGATTATGGGTCGCCATAATAATCGTGGTGCCTCTCGCGTTGGCACTTTTGAAAAGTTCCATGATGTCCAGGGTCACTTCCGGGTCAAGGTTGCCGGTCGGTTCATCAGCCAGCAGGATCAACGGATCTACGACCAGAGCACGTGCCACAGCAACACGTTGTTGTTCTCCACCGGAAAGCTGCAAAGGATAATAATTCAGGCGATGTTCGAGACCGACATTCTTGAGGGTCTGATAAACTTTTTTGCTGATTTCGAAACGCTTGCGTCCCTGAACTTCGAGAGGGAAGGCCACATTTTCGAAGACGGTCCGCCGGATCAAGAGTTTGAAATCCTGAAAAATGATGCCGAGATTGCGGCGCAGATAAGGGATTCGGGCAGCACCGTAACGGGTGATATTGCGTCCATTGACCAGGATCTGGCCGCGGGTTGGGCGTTCTGCACAATAAAGCAGCTTAAGCAGGGTTGACTTGCCGGCGCCGGAGGGTCCGGTCAGATAGACAAACTCACCCTTTTCGATCTTGAGGGTGACATCGCTCAGGGCATTCTGGTCACGCTGGTAAGCTTTGCAGACATTAAAGAGCTGAATCATATTCCTGCTTCTGTTGGTAAATGGTCGGTAGAGAGTATCAGTTATTGAGGTGGCTGGATATTACTTTAAGCTGAGTGACAACCGCAGGCTCCGCGATGAGTCATGCAGTGAGCAGATGGTTCAATACAATGGGCAGTTTGTCGTCGGTTACTTATGGATTCAGATCGCTACCATTCCCGGTATGGGATACCGTTCAGACCGACCAGGTCGCTGCCGCTATAAACGTCTTCCACTCCACCCTCGGCGATTTCTCCATCAATAGTCGGGGCAGGTTGAACCTCTTCCCAGGTCTCGTTTGATTGGGTAAAAGGGTCGCGGGGGATATCACGAATATACTTGCTTGTGACCAGGTCATCCAGTGACTCCGGATAGCGGATATGGTCAGCGAAATAAGCATCGATGGCTCGACGCATCTGGTAAAGGTCTTCCATCAGCACGGCTTCACGGGCCTTGATCAGATTGCGCTGGTAGCTCGGCACCACGATACTGGCCAGGATACCGATAATGGACATGACGATCAGCAGTTCGATCAGGGTAAAGGCCCGCTGCGAGGATTTTCTGTGCTTCAGAATCATAGACTTCACCAGGTATTGTAAGGCGTGCCATCCAGAGCCATACGCGTGCTCGTGGAATAAACGTCGTAGATGTCATCACCGCTGTAAAAGGTTGAGTCCGGATCGTCCTTGTAAGAGCGCAGTCCCCACCCTTCATCATACTCATCGAAGGGGTCGTCAGGCAAACGTCTCAAATATTTGCGTTTATAAGGATAGAGTCCACCCCAGTCGCTACCTTCCAGAAGTATTTCAAGGTTTTCAGGATAACCGGTCTCATCAATTGAGGTAATAATCTTCTTCTCTGCAACAGCCCTGTCAAAATCTGCTTTGTAATTATCGATCGCCGTACGGATCTCTCGCAACGAACGCCTTAGTTCAAGTTCCTTGCCACGCGTTGCTGTCACTTCCGCCATCGGTATAATCACTGTGGCGAGTACCGCCAGGATAGCTATGGCAATGATCATTTCGAGGAGAGTCAGTCCACGCTGTCCCCCGGATTTCGATATGCAGCGCGAAAGTTTCAACGTACTTCGATCATGACCGTTTCAGGGGCAACCTGAAGCCGGACTCCCTGTGGGTTGCGGAAATTGACCCGATTGACCTCAAGCCGGGTTGCGCCGACCGCTATCGGTTTGAAGTTCAAAACGAACAAGTCTCCCGAACCGGATGCACCTTGCCCACCAGAGCCTTGTTTATAACCGATAATCACCTGCCCCGTGGCAGAGTTGGGGGTGCTGGAAAAGACCGTGAGCTGACCTTCCTGTTTGAGGAAGGTTCCTTCGCTGATATCCACCAGTTCGAGAACCTCCGGATCGTAGTTGACAAAGAGAGGAGCACTGTAAAGGTCCTCGATATCATTGACCTGCACGGTGACAGCAAAATTCTTACCCAACTCGACCTGTTGCGGCCCCACAAAATTGACAGTTGACGCTTTCGGAGCAGTTATTTCTTCCTGTTCCGCGATCACTTCTGTCGGTACAGCCTCTTCAGCAGCCTGGACATCGGTGATTGACGACTCTTCTGGTTCATCAACCGCAGCCGTCGATGCGGCTTGTTTTGCAGACCCGGCACTCACTTCCTGTTTGACTTCATCTCCACTTGTTTCCCCAAGGACTTCAGCTCTTTCAGCCATGTCTTTATCTGCAGACATATCAACCTGCTGCGCCCTGACCGCTGGGGCTGATTGCGGCGTGGTAGCTTCGACTTCACTCTGTAATGGCTGAACAAAAGCGCCGAAATTCGGACCTGACTTCAGATTGTCTTCGCCACCCGACCAGATGGTTGCAACGTCAACGTCAGGGACATTGACCCGCTTGACAATATAGGGCGTGATCGACAAGAGAATCTCTCTTTTGCCGTCAGAATTATCATACCCGGAGAACAAAGCTCCCAGGAACGGGATCTCGCCGATAAAAGGGATGGTGGTTTTTTGTCTGGAGTCCGTTTGTTCAAAAAGCCCGCCTATGATGGTCTGCTCACCATCTCGCAGGGTCAAAACTGTTTCAGCATTCGTAGTCGCGATTGTCAAGGCCGTTACCGGTGCATCGATTGATCCGGCCTCCTCTCTTGCGATAACCTGACTGACTTCCAGTTTAATCTTGGTTTCTACGGTATTGTCCAACTGGATGTTGGGCTCGACATCGAGCTTTATACCAACATCAACATATTGAACATTGCTGGCCGTCGATGTGTCCGTTTGTATTGTGGTAACGATTGGCTCACGCGTGCCGACGTGAACTTTGGCTTTTTCCTTGTTACGAACACGTATTTTAGGGTTTGCCAGAATATTGGTACTGTTTAAGGTTTTGGCAAAATCAAAGATCGCAGAAGGCAGGGTAAAGTAGGTCTCAAGCCCATTAAGACTTGTTATCGCGTTACCTACAGTTCCTCCGGATAAACCGCTAGAGACGAGATTCGTTCCATCTTTACTTTCGCCGACCGAAACGGAATAAGTACTCAATGTTGTACCTATCTTGAGAGTATCCGCATCGCTGACCGAGACAAGCTCCAAGGCAAGGATGACTTCTGAATTTTCTCTGTCTGCTGCAGCTAATATCTGTTCAGCCAGTTTGATGACCTCGGGTTTGTCGCGCACCACCAGAGCATTTCGTTCCTCATGAACATACACTTTGCGTAACTGCAGCATGGTGCGCAAAAGGTTGACGGCTTTTTTTGCATCAATGCTCGACAGGAAGAAGGTCTGAATCACCTGATCATCGTACTGCTTTTCTTTTTCGCGGGTCTGTGGATAGATGATGATGGTCTTGCTGTTGAGAACTTTCTTCTGCAGTCCGTTCATCTGCAGGATCAATTCCATCGCTTGGGCAAAAGTGGCTTTTTCCTGAAACAGTGAAATTTTCTCGTCATGAACTTTTTCGTCGAAGATGAAGTTGATTCCGCTAAGTTTCGTCAGAACTGCAAAGACATCCTTGATCTTGGTCTCCTTGAAACTCAGGGTAAATGGTTCACTGGAGGCCATATCCAGTTCAATGCCATCCATGGTGATCACACTCTGGTCACGACTCAAAAGGTCGTTGATTGCCAGAGCTCTGGCATTATTGGCATCCAGTTGCAAAGCTCTGTCGATGGCTTTTCCAGCAAGGCTTCGGTTCCCTTTCTCGTATAACCCGGCGCCCTCCTCAGCAAACCTCTCAGCCTCAACCAGGTTCTGCAAATCAGTAATTTCCCGGTCTATATATTCGATCCCCGCATTGTATTGCCGTGCTCGAGAATATTCATTCAGGGCCTGGTCGAACTCACCTTGTTTCGTCAGCAGGCGCGCCTTTTGGGCATGCTCTGCAGCCGCCCGGGTCCGGGCAGAAAGTAATTTCAACTTGTAGGCTTTCCTGCCTGGGTCCAACTCAACAGCCTGGGCGTATTTTTCAATGGCCTGGTCGAATTTTTCTTCAGAGGCAAGTTGCTCCGCTTCTTTAAAATTAGACTTCGCCTGCATGGAGGATGTACACCCGTTTAAGCAAAGGGTTGCAAACAACAGGAGTACCCACCTGGTTAAACTTGTATTACTGATTCGTGCCATTGGCTTCTCCCTCCAAGACATCCCCTTCGGCAGGCGACTCGAATTGCTGCATTTCTTCGGGGGTATTCTCATCCGTCATTACCGGTAAAGTTGCTTCACCTTCCTGGGTTGTCATACTTCGTGATCTTGGAACCCGCGCTCTTGGCTGCGGTATTGACACCTCCGGACGTGGTTCTCTGTGTGCCGGAGCACTGACTGCTGCCCTTAGCTTCTGTTGTTCGATCAAGGGAATCGTAATCAGTCGATCCTGATCAGTATGACGAACCTTCAGAGTATTATCAAAGATATCATCGACAACAAACTCCTGGTTGATTCCAAAGCTCTCACCGCGTTTAACCAGGAACAGATTCCCGCCACTGGAAAGAAAAACAATCTTTTCACCGGCCTTTTCAAGAAAACCCAGAAAAGTGAAGTTACTTATTGGTTCTATGACGGCTTTAAACGGTTCTGCAACATCCTTCGGTTCCACGGTTTCCACAACCGGGATCTTGACAACTGGCGCAGGAGGTTTAATCCTGACCGGTCGCTGTTGGACGAATCGGAAAATGTCCCTTTTCGCACCGGGAAACTCTTGTGGCTCGTAAGCGAGAAAATCGAAGTTTATGCGTTTCTGCACTTCTGCTGACTTCATATCCACTGTCGCTTTTGCAGCGGGTCGGGGTCTTGGACTTGTGACTTTGGGAGGGACCTTTTCAAGCCGGGGAGTTGCAAAATATGCGTAGAGAACACATAGAGCCAGCACTCCCAGCAGTGCTGCAAGAATGACGCGTTTGCGATTCATGATTCTTGCCCCTCCGGTCTGAAAAATGTTTCCAGACTCAAGCGCAGATTGACATCATCGTCATTTTCTCCTTGCAGACTGATTTGCCTGATCGTAATCAGGCGCACCGATTGTTCCAGGGAGTGAATAAATTTCTTTATCTGCCCATAATCTCCCGCGACATTGAAGTTCAGACTGAATTTCAGCAGAGGACTGGTTTTCAGCTTCTCCGAGGAGTAGTTGATCTGGGCAATGTTCAAGCGCGCCCGATTGGAAAGGATCAACAACTCCTCTATCAGGGCGGTGAATTCCTGGTACTCCGGTACAGCCTGATGAAACTTGACGACGTCCTGGCTGGCCAAAGCATAAAGCTGCTCCGGAGTTATTGCCGCACGACTCTGGTGATGCAGCATCTGCCGAACTTCGGCCTGCCGTTGCAGAAAACGTCTTTCCTGCTCTGCTACCCGGGGCACCATCAGCTGTTCAAGCGCAACGATCAACAGAACATTCAAAGCCAGCAGTACTCCAAGCAGAATCAACAAGCCACGTTGAGATTTCCACAGCTGTTCTGCCATCGCTTTCAAGCGCATCAGAAGGCCTCCCTGACATCCACAGAGAAACCAACCTGTACCTGCTGTCTGCCGCCCAGATCCGATTCAACTTCACCGTGACGCTGAAGGTAAGCCTGATTGAGATCTTCTGAAGTCAGGAGGTTGTCAATAAATCGCGTCATCGCAGAGATATCGCGGGCAAGGCAGGCAAGCTGCACGGAACGCTGTTTAAAATCAGGCTGAATGCTTTGGATGCTGACATCGTCAGGCAGCAGTTCCTCGAACCTGCCCAGTAAAGCTGTCCAGTGAAACTGATCAGCGGCTACAATCTCATTGCCCAGAGCAACTTCACTCATGATCATTGCATATTTTTCAGGTGTGTAATCCGCCGCAGCACCCTGCCCATCAGATGCTTGAGCTTCCAGTTCCTGGAAGCGGTCGTCAAGCAACCTCAGTTGACGCCAGCCCTGATAGCCGTAAGAACAGTTGATCACCAGCAACAGCAACATGAATGCACAGATGAGCAGCAACCAGAGGCGGACGCTCTGTCGATTCAGGTAAGGCTTGCTTGCGAGATTGAGATTGATCTCCATTGGCTTCACATCATGCGTTCTGCCGCGCCCAGAGCGGCAACGACAGAACCGACAGGTTGCAACCCAGCTGTATTCCCTGCATCGCTAAAGCGTTTCAGGGAGGGATCCAGGTATTTAATTTCACGGTCAAATGCGGCAGTCAGCAGCTTGTCCATATCAGCTTCCATTTCAGGATCAACATGCGCAAGGACAATACATCGCTGCATTGCCGGAAATGTCTTGTAGGCTTCGACGAGGGTGCGGTTGATTTCGTGAAAAGTCCGTTGCGGATCTGCTTTGAACTCACTAACACGCTGATAGCAGAGGCTGTGGCCAAACACATACTGGATGCTCAATAGACCAGGTTCCAATCCGACCAGAATGAATTCATCGCCGAGGTCGAGACGCGGACGGTAGTAATTATAGATGCTCAGCGAATGAAAATCGATCTGGACCGCGTGGCGATCGGCCTCATTGACAAGATCTTCATATTGTTCGAGAACCGGCTTGGCTATGGCAGCGACAATGCAGCGCTGACGGCCATCATCGCGTTTGTCGAGCACCTGGTAATCGAGACTAACCTGAGCCGGAGGCGCCGGCAGACTTGATTTAAGGCGCCACTTGAGGACGTCAACCCCTTCCTGATGTGATTTGAATGGCGTGTCCACACTCGTCAGATAAATCCGGCCGGCACGATCCGGCAAACTCAAAGCGATACGCTCCTCTCCACCGGCCAGGGCATCAACCCCGCGACGCAAGCCTTCAATAAAGCGGCGGGCATCGCGAATGTTCGGTTGGCGACTGGAGATCTCCAGGACATCTTCCATTGTTTCAAAGCGTAGGCCGACCAGCCTTGTGTGCGAACGGCTACGCTGCAGGGCTGCCAGGTAAAGCCCCCCGGGTTGGATATCGACACCGACGAAAACTCTGCTGCTCATTGTCGCCCACCTGCCAGTTCAACAAAGGTGACCCGGTTAATCTCGTCGAGGGTCGTTTCCCCTTTGAGCAGTTTTTCCACAGCAGAATCACGCAGGAAGGCTGTACCGGCTCCACGTGCTGCCTCCTTGAGACGACTGACCGATGCTTTGTTGATAATCAGGTCACGCAAGTCATCATCCAGGTCAAGAAGTTCAAAAATCGCCGTACGGCCATGGTACCCCTGGCCATTGCATTCACGACATCCTGCCCCTTCGTAGAAAGCGTGGCCTTTCAGTCGATCGTAATCCAGCCCGGACTCCTCGAATGCCTGGCGATCGTAAGTCACCGGCCGTTTGCAGTGTACACAAATCCTGCGCACCAGACGCTGGGCAGCAACACAGTTCAGACAGGAGACAAAGTTATAGGCATCAATACCCATATGCAGGAAACGTCCTAGCACATCAAAGACATTATTGGCATGCACCGTTGTGAAAACCAGGTGTCCGGTCAGAGCAGACTGCACGGCGATCTGAGCAGTCTCCGGGTCACGGATCTCGCCGACCATGATCTTGTCCGGGTCATGCCGCAGAATGGAACGCAGGCCACGAGCAAAGGTCAGACCTTTTTTCTCATTGACAGGAATCTGCACGACGCCCTTGAGCTGATATTCTACGGGATCTTCAATGGTGATGATCTTTTCCTGCTCGTTATAGATCTCCGTCAGCGCCGCATAGAGCGTCGTCGTTTTGCCGCTGCCGGTCGGACCGGTAACCAGCACCATGCCGTATGGCTCACGGATCATGCGTCGGAATCGCGCCAGTTCGTGGCCCTCGATACCAAGCACGTCAAGAGTCAGGCCATGCAGATCCTTGGCGATGCTTTCCTTGTCGAGAATACGGATAACGGCATCTTCACCGAAGATACTCGGCATGATTGAGACGCGGAAGTCGATTGACTTGCTGCCCATGCGCACCTTGAAGCGACCATCCTGAGGAATGCGCCGCTCGGAGATGTCGAGTTCACTCATGACCTTGATACGCGAAATGATCGGACTCTGGAAACGCCCATCCAGAGGCTCCGTGGCACGGAACAAAACACCATCGACACGATACTTGATCTGCACACCGTCGGGACTGCTTTCGATATGGATGTCACTGGCACGTTTATTCAGCGCGTCGAAGAGGGTTGAATCGATCAAGCGGATAATCGGGCTGCTGTCATCGGTCAACTTCTCGATTGACAAAACCTCTTCGCCCTTATCAGTCTCCTTGACCAGCTGCAGTTTGAAGTCCTCGGAGACCTCCTGCAAAACCTGTTTCGAGCCCCGGGTTTTTTCAAGCAATGCGGTAATCTTGCTGCCCGCAGCAATTTGGCAAACCAATTGCACATCGAGTAGCATCTCCAGATCATCGAGCTGCGCAACATTGGTCGGATCCGAGATCGCTACCACCAGCCCGTCATCGGTTTTCTGAAGAGGAATAAAGTTGTAGCGGCTCGACAATTCAGCCGGCAGATTTGCACTCAGCTCCGGATCGAGGACAACTGCATCCAGGTCGACATACTCAAAGCCGAACTGTTGCGCCAATGCCTGGGCAACCAGTTCGTCCGATAGCTGGCCATGATCTACGGCTGTTTCGCCGAAACGTTTACCCGACTGGCTTTGCTGATCAAGAATGAGACGGACTTCAGCAGGAGCAAGCGCCCCCATCCTGACCAGGATGTCTCCAATCTTGAGATGTTCAAACTGCATATTTTGGTCCCTGTCTACTGTACCGTCCCAGCCAGTTGAAAAATCGGGATATACATGGCGACGACGATCCCCCCAATCAACAGCCCCATCGTCATCATCATCAACGGTTCAACCATTGTGGTCAGACGATCCAGGCGACGCTCTACTTCATCTTCATAATATTCCGAGACATCGGCGAGCATATCAACCAAGGATCCGCTGGTCTCGCCAACGCCGATCATGCGCAAGGCAATGACAGGAAAGTTGCCGGTCTGTTCCAGAGCTTCTGAGATCCGGGCGCCCTCCTGGATGCGATTGATCGCTCCGGCAAGCCCTCTTTCCAGAATCCTGTTGTTGAGAGTGCCCCGCGACATCTGCATTGCCTGCACGATCGGAATGCCGCTGGCCAATGTCGTTGCAAAAGTCCGGCAAAATGTCGAAAGTGCATATTCATTAAGTAACGGTCCGAAAAAAGGGAGCTGCAGTTTGATCCGATCAACCAGAAGCGCCCCTCCTTCGGTCCGGATATATACCCGCAGCAAAAAGAGACTGATCAGGAGTGTCGGTACCCAGATCGGCAACCCCGTCACCAGTCCGTTAGCCAGAGCAATCACCATCCGGGTCAAAAGCGGCAACTGTACGTTGGCATCAGCATAGACCTGGGTAAAGCTCGGAATCACGTACAGCAGGAGGAAACCGAGCACAACCGTGACGGCCACGGCCAGAAGTGCCGGGTAGAAGGTTGCACTGCGCACCTTCGCCTTGATTGCTTCGACACGTTTCTGATATTCGATGTAGCGAGCAAGAGTGACCGGCAAATCGCCCGACTGTTCTCCAGCTTGCAATGAGGCCACGTAGAGTTGCGGAAACATCTTCGGAAAACGCCCGAAGGCCCCGGAAAGAGAGTTGCCGCCCTTTACATCTGTGCGTATATCTTGCAGGGTATTAAAGAGTTTTCCTGCCTCCATGCGATCGACCAACGTATCCAGAACCTGAAGGATCGGTAGACCGGAACGAATCAGAACCAACATCTCCTGGTTCAAGGCAAGGAAACGACGACCGCTTAGACTCCCGCTTGCCGATCCCCTTGTGAACCACTGCAGTGAAACCCTGCGAACCTTAAAAACAAAGAAACCTTGTTCCTCAAGATTCTCCTGAAGGTCTTCACGATTCTCTGCTTCGAATTCTTTTTCGAGAACCCGTCCATCAGAGGTACCAATTTTACATCTATAGGTCGACATTAGCTTTTTATGTAACACATCCACCCAAAATAATGAATGAAAAACCCTTTAGAAATTTTGCTGAGACCGCAGACACGGCCGGACAAAAGACCTTTCATGCGATGTGGCGTTACAGCTGCAGTATGCAGTTTTTGATCCGGAAACAAGCATTTTTTTTAAGACCCAGGAAATCAGGTGTTTGAGCGGAGGCATAGTCCTTTACGCTGCACAATCTAAAGTTACTGATTGACGCAGAGAGTGCGAAAAGGGCGGTTTCCGGACGAAAATAATTATGCGAGGGGTTGTGCTCAACACAATAGTAATTGAAAGAGCAGGTATCAACACAGCTGAAACAATAGCAGGTCATTATGCCAAGTCAATTTACCAGGACCAAACAAGGCGATTCCTGTTAACAGGAATCGCCTCAAATGAATCTGGCGGGGCTGACGGGACTTGAACCCGCGACCTCCGGCGTGACAGGCCGGCGTTGTAACCGACTCTACTACAGCCCCCTATTATAATGTAATTGGTGGGCGAAACAGGGATCGAACCTGTGACCCTCGGCTTGTAAGGCCGATGCTCTCCCAGCTGAGCTATTCGCCCAATCTTAAAATGGCGGGGCTGACGGGACTTGAACCCGCGACCTCCGGCGTGACAGGCCGGCGTTGTAACCGACTCTACTACAGCCCCGCAACAGATAGAAAATAGGAAACGCCATGCAAAGGGAAACCCTCTTTAACGTTTCCTATCTTCAACTTCTTCTACGTCATATTCGGGGTTGATCCCGATGATAACGCATTTTAAACTGGAATTAATTAATGGAGTCCTTCAAAGCCTTGCCAGCTTTGAATTTGGGTACCTTGGCAGCTGGGATATTGATTTTGGCACCAGTCTGGGGATTCTGTCCCTGACGTGCAGCACGCTCACCCACACTGAATGTTCCAAAACCAACCAAAGAAACCTTCTCACCGGCCTTCAGTGCATCTGTAACAGCATCCGTAAATGCTTTCAGTGCCTTTTCTGCATCGGCCTTACTCAGTCCCGCCTTCTCCGCAATTGAATTAACAAGATCGGCTTTCGTCACAACATACCTCCACGCGTAAAAGAATGATTAAGCCCTGCTGAAAACTGCTTTTTTATAACAGACGCTTCAAAATTGAGTCAAGTAATAATTGGCTGAAACTATCAATGATGCACCGATTTTTCTGGGTTCAGCACATAATCAGCATTGTCAGCTGGCACAGGTACCGGGAAGTTTCCCAAGATCGCCTCGTCAAGGACCTCATCCATATGAGCAACTGCCCGGATTTTTAAAGCCCGCAGAATTGTCACGGGGACTTCCTCAAGGTTTTTTTCATTCTCTTGAGGGATCAGAACCCGATGAATCCCTGCGCGTTTGGCCGCCAGCAACTTCTCTTTGAGGCCGCCGATTGCCAGGACACGGCCACGCAATGTGATTTCACCGGTCATCGCCAGGTCCTGATCTACGGCAAGCCCGGTCAGAGCTGATGCGATAGCCGTCGCCATGGTAATCCCGGCCGAAGGTCCGTCCTTCGGTATCGCACCTTCAGGAACGTGGATATGGATATCAACACGACTGTAAAAATCTTTCTCAAGGCCCAGCTCAATCCACCGGGAACGTACATAGCTGAGAGCGGCCTGGGCGGATTCACGCATAACTTCACCAAGCTTGCCAGTTACGGTCAGGTTCCCTTTGCCAGGCAGGATCGTCACTTCTACATTCAGCAATTCACCACCGACCTCAGTCCAGGCAAGCCCATTGACCAGACCAATCCTGTGCTCATCCTCCCGAACACCAAAGCTGTAACGTGGCACGCCAAGGTATTTCTTGATTTGTGGAGCCCCGACCAGAAAGCGCTTGCCAAGTTGATCCGCCTTGACAACCTCTCTGGCGATCTTGCGGAACACGTTGGCAATCTCACGTTCAAGATTACGCACCCCTGCTTCCCGTGTATAGCGACGGACGATCTCAAGCAGTGCGGCTTCCGAGAATTTGACCTGCCCTTTCTTGAGCCCATGCGTTTCCAATTGTTTTGGCAGCAGGTAGCGTTCCGCGATATGTACCTTCTCTTCTTCCGTATAGCCTTCAATGCGTATCACTTCCATGCGATCACGCAGCGGACCGGGGATGGATTGAAGGGTATTGGCCGTAGCAATAAACATTACCGAAGAAAGGTCATAGTCAACATCGAGGAAATGATCGCCGAAGGCGTTGTTCTGCTCGGGGTCGAGGACTTCCAGCAAGGCCGAGGATGGGTCGCCGCGGAAGTCCGTACTCATCTTGTCAACTTCATCAAGCAGGAAAACCGGGTTACGCACACCGACTTTACGCAAACCCTGGATAACCTTGCCGGGCATGGCACCGATATAGGTGCGGCGATGGCCGCGAATTTCTGCTTCATCGCGCACACCACCGAGAGAAACGCGGACAAACTTACGACCCATTGCTCTGGCAACTGACCTGCCAAGCGACGTCTTGCCGACGCCGGGTGGGCCGACCAAGCAGAGTATCGGCCCCTTGATTTTCTTCACCAGAGCCTGTACCGCCAGATATTCAAGAATTCTTTCTTTAACCTTTTCGAGTCCGTAATGATCCTCTTCGAGGATCTCCTCTGCCTTGATCAGGTCAATCTGGTCCTTGGTGCCTTTTTTCCAAGGCAACGCAACCAACCAGTCGATATAATTCCGGACCACCGTGGCTTCGGCCGACATGGGCGACATCATCTTGAGCTTACGCAGTTCCGCATCCGCCTTATCTGTCGCCTCTTTGGACATACGCGACTTCTCTATCTTTTCTTCAAGCTCGCGTATCTCTTGCTTGAATTCGTCCTTTTCGCCAAGTTCCTTCTGGATGGCACGCATCTGCTCATTGAGGTAATACTCTTTCTGGCTGCGTTCCATCTGGCTCTTGACGCGATTGCGGATCTTCTTCTCAATCTGTAGTATCTCAACCTCACGCTCCATGAGCGACAGAAGTTTTTCCAACCGCAGTAGAGAATCCATCTCTTCAAGAATTTCCTGTTTATCGGCAATCTGTACAGTCAGATGGGCAACAATGGTATCTGCGAAGCGTCCGGGCTCTGCCACGCCGGCAATCGAGGTAACCATTTCCGCAGGAATTTTCTTACTGAGGTTGGCGTACGATTCAAAGGTGCTATTGACGCTGCGCATCAAAGCTTCCTGCTCAGTAGAATCACTTTCATGATCAGGCAATAGCTGCAAAGATGAGAAAATACATTCATCTGTATATTCCAGGTCAATCAACCGTGCCCTGACATCACCTTCAACCAGAACCTTGACTGTGCCATCCGGCAATTTCAGCATCTGCACGACCTTACCCAAGGTTCCGAGGTCATACAGGTCACCGGCAAGCGGATCGTCAGTTTTCGGGTCTCTCTGGGTAACGAGAAGCACAAGCTTGTCATGCTCCATCGCCCACTCCAGAGCGTTAATCGACCGTGGCCGACCAACGAAGAGAGGTGTTACCATGTATGGGAATATCACGATATCCCGTAATGGCAGAACCGGAAAGGTCTCTGGTTTCGGAGATTCGGACGTGAGGTCTTTTGAGAGTTCTGTCATTTCAACATCTTCCGGCTGAGCACAAGCCCGACAGTAACCCTATCAGGCCGACTCGGCACATTCGTAGATAATTATAGGCTGAGCACCCTTGAAAATCACGTCTTCGTTGATGAGAACTTCTCTGACGCGGTCCTGTGAGGGTATATCATACATGACATCAAGCATGGCATTCTCAAGAATGGATCGCAGCCCTCGCGCGCCTGTTTTGCGTTTAAGAGCTTCCTGAGCAACAGCAATCAGGGCACCATCGGTAAACTTGAGGTTAACGTTTTCCATATCGAAGAGCTTCTGATACTGTTTTATCAGCGCGTTCTTCGGTTCGCTGAGAATCCTGACCAGTGCCTCCTCATCCAACTCGTCAAGCGTAGCGACAATCGGCAGTCGGCCGATAAATTCAGGGATCAGTCCGTACTTGAGCAGGTCACCAGGCTCAACCTGACAGAGGACCTCGCCGATCTGCTGGTCTTTTTTCTTTGCAGGTTCGGCACCGAAACCCATGGTCTTGGATCCAACCCGCTGCCCGATGACTGTTTCAAGCCCCGAGAATGCACCACCGCAGACAAACAGGATGTTGGTGGTATCAACCTTAAGGAACTCCTGCTGCGGATGCTTGCGACCACCCTTCGGCGGCACACTGGCTGTTGTGCCTTCGATGATCTTGAGCAGTGCCTGTTGAACGCCTTCACCGGAGACATCCCTGGTGATCGAAGGCGAATCGGATTTGCGGGCAATCTTGTCGACTTCGTCGATATAGATGATTCCCTTCTGGGCCTTCTCCAGATCGTAATCAGCAGCCTGCAAAAGGTTCAGGATGATATTTTCGACATCTTCACCGACATAACCGGCTTCGGTCAGGTTGGTGGCATCAGCGATCGCAAAGGGGACATCAAGAACCCTTGCCAGAGTCTGTGCCAACAGGGTCTTGCCGCTGCCGGTGGGGCCAAGCAGAAGGATATTGCTCTTCTGTATTTCGACATCACCGGATTTTTCAGAAGCTTCGATGCGTTTGTAATGGTTGTAAACAGCAACCGCAAGAACCTTCTTGGCTCGTTCCTGACCGACAACATAGTCATCCAGGGTGTCTTTTATCTCGACGGGTTTCGGCAACCGCCCGCTACTCAGGGTAGTCCCCTCGAGCTGTGCCTCTTCGGCAATGATGTCTTTGCACAGCTCAATGCATTCGTCGCAGATATAGACTGCCGGACCGGCAATCAGCTTCTTAACTTCTTCCTGCTCTTTACCGCAGAACGAACAGGTCAATTGGTCACCATGGCCACTTTTTTGCGTCACTGTATCACCTCTTGGAAAGCTTAGTTCTTTCTCGTCACTATGTCATCGATGATACCATATTTTTTTGCTGCTTCGCTACCCATGAAGAAATCACGCTCCGTATCAAATGATAGCTTACTGAGTTCCTGTCCGGTGTGCTCGGCCATAATACGGTTGAGCGTGTCTTTCAGGCGCAGAATTTCCTGGGCATGAATACTGATATCCGTTGCCTGTCCCTGGAAACCGCCCAGAGGTTGGTGGATCATGATTCGCGACTGCGGCAGAGAGTAACGTTTACCCGCGGTTCCTGCTGCCAGTAAGAAAGCTCCCATACTGGCTGCCTGGCCAACGCAAATGGTTGACACCGGGGCCTTGAGGTACTGCATGGTATCGTAGATCGCCAAACCGGCGGTGACAAGACCGCCCGGTGAGTTGATATACAGATGGATGTCCTTTTCCGAGTCTTCCGATTCGAGAAACAGCATCTGGGCAATAATCAGGTTAGCTACATGGTCGTCGATGCCGCCACCCAGGAAAATAATCCGGTCCTTGAGCAGCCGCGAATAAATGTCGTATGCGCGTTCTCCGCGACCGGTTTGCTCCACGACCATCGGAATCAGATTCATATGCCCTCCTCTTCAGCCTTGTCCTCAGACTTCTTTTTGGGAGCGACCTCTTTCACTTTGGCGTTCTCCAGCAAGAAGCCAACAACCTTCTCTTCAGCAATCTGCGCCATCAGCCCGTTGCGGGCTTCGGAGCTGGCATAATATTTTTTTACCATATCAATGGGAGCGTTGGCCATGGCGGCAATCTCTTCCAGCTTGGCATCGATCTCAGACTCATCGGCAACGATATTCTCCTGTCGCCCGATTGCCTCGAGTATCAGGTTGCCGCTGACCTGCTCAATCGCCGTCTTCCGGTAGTTTTCACGGAAATTTTCCGGTGTAATGCCAAGCATTTCGGGAGACATCCCTTGTGACTGCATGCGATTGGTGATGTTGTCATACATATAATCGAGCTGCCTGGCAATCATTGCCTCGGGGATCTCAAGCGGGTTGTTTTCGATCAGCTTGCTGACCAGCTTTTCACGTAGATCATTTTCGACCCGGTTGGTTTCCTGGAGCTCATAACTTGTCTGCAGTTGCTCCTTGAGTTCATCGAGTGTATCGACGCCGAAACCTTTGGCAAACTCATCATCAAGCTCAGGAACAACCTTTTCCTTGATCTCTTTCATGACGACCTTGAAGACTGCCGGCTTGCCCGCCAATTCCTCCTGACCATAGTCTTCGGGGAACGTGACTTCAACATCCTTGATCTCATCGCGCTGCATACCGACCAGCTGCTCTTCAAAACCGGGTATAAAAGAACCGGAGCCGAGCTCAAGGAGATAATCCTCTCCTTCGCCACCGGCAAAGGCATCCTCACCGATAAATCCCTTGAAATCGATTATAACCGAATCGCCATGACGCGCGTCTTGACGCCCGCTTACCTCGACCTGAGACCGGGAAGCTCTCATCTCCTCCAGTCGCCCTTCCACAGCTTTGGGGTCGGGGACAAACTTTTCTTTCTCAAGCGAAAGATTCGTGTAATCCCTGGCCGTCACTTCCGGCTTGATTTCCACTTCAGCCTCGTAGGTAAAGGCTTCACCTTTACTGATACCGCTGCTCTCAACAATACTAGGTTCACCGACTGCCGGGATGTCATGTTCCTGTAATGCCTTGAAATAAGTAGCATTGATCAGGCTGGTCAGAACGTCCTGCTCCATCTGACCGCCATAATATTTTTCCAGAACCGATTCAGGGACCTTGCCGGCACGAAAGCCCTTGATCTTGGCCTTTTTGCCGATCTTCTGAAAAGCTTTACGGATTTCTTTGTCGACCTGCTCTGAGGCAACCTCAAAAATCAGTTTTTTCTTGATGCTGCTGACAGCTTCAACCTTGACATTCATGCGTTCACTCCTCACTTGCTTTACTGGCCGTGCGCCACGATAACGCAAAAACCAGCGACATCCTCGATAAGGTTTTTAAACGAAAGTAAATGGTGCGGGTGGAGGGACTCGAACCCACACACCTTACGGCACTAGATCCTAAATCTAGCGTGTCTACCAATTCCACCACACCCGCAATTTAGTACCCTGTATCCTATAAACTTTCGCATCTTGCTGGTTCTTTGCCGCGTCAGCTGCGTTGCGCCTTCATCTGAGTAGCTACGGCTGGGCAGATGAAGACGCGCCTTACTGACACGCCAAATCCCTGCGCAATCTTGCGAAATCCTATAGGTTACAGGGTACTTAGTGTCCGGAAACAGTCCTTGTGCCATTCGGAGTTTCCGAATAGACACAATTCAGGTCACAAACAATTAAGGCCCGGCTTTCCCCCGGATAACCGCCACATTCTGAGGGGTCGATAGGGAAAAGGCAGGCCCGGAATATTCATGGGGTGAGTGACGGGGATTGAACCCGCGACAACTGGAGCCACAATCCAGTGCTCTACCAACTGAGCTACACCCACCACAAAAAAAAACAGATCTTAGCCAAAGCCGGGAAACATTGTCAACGGGAAACTTCGCCTTCCAATGCCAGGAAAAATGGCGCGCCAGGAAGGACTCGAACCCTCGACCCACGGCTTAGAAGGCCGTTGCTCTGTCCAGCTGAGCTACTGGCGCAAAATGGTCGGGGAGACAGGATTCGAACCTGCGACATCCAGTTCCCAAAACTGGCGCGCTACCAGGCTGCGCCACTCCCCGAAGGGGGATTTTCTAGCATGCCGAGGGATAAGAATGCAAGACTAAATCACATTATATCATTATATATTACAAGAAAAGTTATTTCGCCGCCCCAGAATAGGCTATCAACCTTCCTCAAGAAGAAAGCGAACCGGGATACGCACCTGGCTCGAAACCGGCAGCCCGTCACGTTTTGCCGGTGAGAACCGCCAGCGGCTTACTGCACGATGAGCCGCTCTATCCAGCACCCGGTGGCCGCAAGACTGTTCGATCCGCAGATCGTCCACCAGACCGGCTGCGGAGACATCGACCATCAGCCAGACCACTCCCTCCCAATGCTTCTGTCTGGCCAGACGTGGGTATTTTGGCAGGGGGTTGCTGCGATAGTCGGGTGTTGCTTCGGTTAGAACTTGAGACACAGAAGCCGCAGTATCGGGCAGACCTCTTTCATCTCCTTGCGACAACGCCGGCGGTGCTTCGTTTACAGCCTTAACAAAGGGCGTGCCTGTTCCCACCGTCTCAATGTCTGGCTGACTTATTTCAGGCGGCACAGGAACTCTGTCCAGAACAGAATCCTGCGGCAGCGCACAGACGGTCTCTGCCGACGGCATCTTCTGGTTCGTATCATTTTTCGGCTCATCGACTATTACGGGCAGAAGCGTCCCGGGCAGGACTTTTGAGGGCACTTGGCGGGGAACCGCTGCCGGCGGTCGTGTAACAGCACTCGCCTGCATAGCTTCAATCGGTCGTGATTTCACACTGGTGAGGACAGGAACCGGCTCATGCTGAGTTTGTTTCGTTGCTACAGGTGAAGCAACGTCAATTGCAGGCCGCAGTGAAACTACAACCGGGGCATGTGCCAACCGCGACTCCACAGGACTCTTCATCCAGCCATAGCTGGCCACTCCGCCATGGACCCCGGCTGAAAGGAGCAGGCAAAGCGCCAATCTAAAAAAAGTTGGTAAGTTACTGAACATACTTTTAAAACACCAATCGGTTTGAAGCATGTCTCAAATGCGGAAACCTGCCGGGTCATCACAAAGCCCACAAAAAGCTCAGGTCAAGGGCTTTTAGATTGACACTATTTACTGAATTATTCAAGAATACGGCGTTTTATTTTTTTATTTATCAACAACTTACTAATGGATCAATAATTTTCATGGTTTTCAGAGTCGCCACAACCCTTGTTGCCATCATGTTGATGACATTACCCTTTCTTGCGTCAGCTGCAGAGCCCGACTTTTCTGGAGAGACTGGTATCCAGCAGGCAAACACGCCAGGAGAGAATGCTACCGGAAACGTATCGACATTGCAGCAAGTGACAGTGGTCGGACAGTCTGAAGACCTCATTACCGGAAAGTCAACACTTTCCAGCGATGTCCTCCATCAACTTCCCGGTAAGAACAGCAGCCTGACTGAATCCATCACAATTCTCCCCAGGGTACAGATTGGTGAGGAACAACGGACGTCTTTAAATGCCGCAGAGATCCTGCCTCCACGAATTTCCATTTCAGGCGGCAGAGCGTATGAAAACCATTATTCCGTCGATGGTGTCGGCATGAACAGCCTGATTGACCCTTTGGCCAACAATCAGAATGCGATTGACCAGATCCCGGGACACCCGCAAAGAGCGTTTATTCATCAGGATCTGATCGATAGTGTAACCGTCTATGACAGTAACATCCCGGCCAGATACGGTCGCTTTATCGGTGGAGTGGTCGATGCCAGGACGCGCATGCCATTAAACAGGTTCAGTGGCAAACTCAATGTTCGAACGACCCGGGATTCCTGGACGCAATTCCAGATCGACGATGAAGATCGTGATGCTTTTGAGCATTCCAACGACTTTAGCAGACAACCCCGCTTCAAAAAGTATGACGGTGGCGTAGAACTCGATGTCCCGGTCAACGATCAGATGGGTTTTCTCGGTTCATACAAACGGATTCAGTCAGATTTGGAGCTGCTCCATTTTGGCGACTGGAAAGAGTATGATAAAACCCTGGAAACATTTTTCCTGAAATATGCCTGGACCCCGCCCACACCTTACACGCTGGAGCTGACCACCTCATATACCCCATCGGAAGAAGACTTCTTTATCAGAGACACCAGGGACAGCGACTTCACCATCAAACGCGGTGGCTATACCATCAACGGGATTTTCCGTGGCGACGTTCAGATCGGCAGCTATGAACTGACTGCTGCTTATCTCGAAAACAAAAACAGCCGTGATGCCCCTGCCGATTTTTACACCTGGCGCAACACGCCATCAAAAAACTGGGGGGAAGAAATCGGCATTAGCCGCAGCCGTGAAGGTGGTTTTGGAGACATTGAAAATTCCGAAGAAAGCATTCAAATACGGGCAGATTTCTTATCTAACGCTTTCACCACCGGCAAGCTTTCTCATGGGATCAACCTTGGCGCAGAGTACACATGGGATCAGGCTGAATATGATCGCAAGGACACTTCATTTGTCCATAACTCGTCCACGTTAAACGCGGCGGTCATCTGTGCCCCAGACGATCCGGCATGCGTGGACGGGGAGCAATATTTCGGGACAAGGAATGTATATCTTGCCCAAAACCGGGATGCGCAGATCAATTATTTTGCCATCTACCTGGAAGACCTGATTACATTAAGCCCCGTAGAGGTGCGCCCTGGAGTCCGGATTTCCCATGATGATTTTTTGGACAACACCAACCTTGCATACAGGTTGGCCGGCAGCTGGGATATCCTGAAAAATGGCAAGACCCTGCTCATAGGTGGCTATAACAGGTACTATGGCGAATCACTCCTCACCTACAAACTGCGCGAAGCGATTGTCCCCTACCTTAACGAAAATCGCCTGCTGGATGCGGATACTAATGAATTGTCGCAGTGGGCGGTTACCGGCGCATCCTCTGCGACCCTTGACAAACATTCTGAACTGGACACCCCATACTCCGACGAATGGACGCTCGGCGTAGTGCAGCAACTTTTGGGCGGAGCCCTGGAGCTTAACTACCTTGAACGTAAAAACAAGGACCAGTTCGCTAAAGAGAAAATCACTGAAATTATCAGTGACATAGATACCAACTTCTATGTTTTAAACAACAACGGCTCGAGCAAATATGAAAGCGTCAAGGTTTCCTGGGAACGACAATGGCTCAGGCATTACCTGAACATCAACTACACCTGCAGCGACCAGGACTCGAGCAACGAATCTTATGATGACATTTTCGATGAACAGAGCTTGGATGAAGAGGTCTGGTATGACGGCAAGGTCATCGACAGTGACAACCTGCCCCGGCTCGATTACAACCGCAAGCATCTGTTGAACATTATCTATACGGGCAGGCTCCCCGGGAATTTCACCTTTACAAATGTCACTCGATACCTGGGCGAATACGATGCCAGAGACAGGTTGAGCAATGCCGATAAAACCGAGCGGGGTATTCCAAGCGACTTGACTGCATATGAGAAAGTGACCCGCCCGGATTACTGGATTTTCGACTGGCGGCTCGATTGGGAGAAGGCAATATACCCGGAGCAGAGCATGATCCTTTCCCTGGAAGTCAACAATGTCTTTGACCGCACGCCACCGGCAGGCGATTCTGACAACATCTACGAACTTGGCCGCCAGTTCTGGCTCGGCATGACCTACAAGTTCTAGCAGCCTTACTGAACACTGACCTCCATCTTTTCTGAAGTCCTCCCATCGTAAAGATAGAGGTATTGTCCTTTCTCTACCCTCTCAACATTGATACGCAACTCTCTCTTGTTGGTCAACTGCAGATTCTTCACTCGCTGCGGCAAGGGCAATTTCATGGTTCCCGCCGGGTGGCTGCTGACAACCAAGCCGTTGTCCACAACAGCGACCTGCTCAATGCGTAAAGGCGTTGGCAGCCTCCCTATGGGCAATGCATCCTTACGATTATCGACATCGATCAGGAACAAACCGCTAATACCATCTGCAACCAACAGCAGGTTGTCATAAAGTGCCATGCTTTTCGCATGCCCGGGAGTATCAATAATCTGCAGCAATTCAGGCTGAGACGGGGAGCTTATATCGACAATTTGCACGCCTCCTGCACCCAATGAAATATAGACTCGCGAACCATCGACCAGAACATCCTGAACAACATTGATCGACTGTAAATGCCGGGGCAAAACCACACTTGCGATTTGTGTCGGCTGTTGAGGATCACTAATATCAAACACCAGCACTCCGTAGTCAAGTGTGGCGACGAGCAGGTAGGTGGAATCAAGGAGCTCGAGATCTACCGGTCGGCCTGGCAGTTTCAAGTCACTCACGACAACCAGTTCCTCTGGCCGGGTCCCGGAGAGTATCCGCAAGCCGTCATGATGGACTATATACAAGTAGTTATCCCGAAAAATTGCACCTCTGGCAGCATCTATCGGAATCAGCGAGCCGGCTCTCTGTACCTGGCCGTTTTCGCGTTGCTCGAAGAGACTGACCCCCTGTTTTCCGACAAATGCCATGTATCTGTCTGATGAAAGAACTTCAGCTGGTCCCATTTTGCCAAAGTTGACTATACGATTTTCTGTGTAGCCGTAAACATGACCATTCCATGACTGCAGTTGATAGTCGTCAGATCCATACGTGGCTTCTGCTGCCGGGGGCGAATATCCGTCCCCGGTGATTTTGTCGAGAGAGAACACTTGCAGCCCCTCACGACCCGCTGCATAAATTTTACCTGGCTGCAGCTTCATCGCCCTGAACGTACTTGGCATGCTAAGAAAGCCGCTGATTGTCGGTGCAACGGGCACACTGACATCTATCAGGACCACTCCCCCGGCAACCAGACCGACAGCGAGGCCAGCCTGGCCAGAGATGCGTTCGCAGAGTATCGGGCTGCCCGGAAGCGTTAGTTCAGCCTTAGCGTTCAACGCCGGCCAGGACGACAAATCAAGAAGATGTAATGTGCCATCGGCAAGAGCAACAGCCAGGACCTCGTCGGTGAAAGCAACCCCACGCACATCCTGATAATCGAGGCTCCCCGCTTCAACCAGTTCCCCATCCTGAGTGATGTCAAAAAGATGCACACCTCCTTTTACTGTACCGACAACCAGTTTATGGCCATTCAGGGCAATTCGCCAGGGGGAATTCAGAGCAACCAGCATTTCAGGAACTGGATTCTTCGCGGAAAGATCAATCCGTCCAACCCCCTGATAGAGATTCGTATAGTAAATGGTACTTTGATCGACGACCATACTGGATACAAAGCCAGACAGAGGATAATGCCTGACGAGCTTTAAGTCGCCCGGGTCTTTCAAGTCTATTAGAGAAAAACCAGCCTGACGCTTCAACCCTACCAGAGCCTGATCACCAACGATCTTGAACTGCCTGATAGATTCAGGCAGTTCAAGAGAGTCGAGAATCTCCGGACTTTTGCCTATATCAAGACCAATACTGATTATATTTTTTCCAGAATATGAAACCAGGGCAAGGTCGTCTTGGACATCGATGCCCGTTGTTGAAACACCAACCAACTGGTGCCAGAGCAAGGCTTCTGTGTTGAGCAGTGACTTCGCGAACACACCTCTGATGCCGGAATGAAAATCTTCTCCATAAATAGCCAAGACATTAGATTGATTAGATTTTTGTGCATTTTCGGTATTAACGTGCGACAGGGAAAAGGATGGTCGGTCACGTTGGACTTCACGGCCAAGCAAGGCGATCAACAGCACGACCGCGAGGGTATAACATAGAACCAGCAGGTGTTTCAATGAGACCTTCCTGTTACTGAATGCCATGTACTGCTCCTGCAGTCCGACTGCCGGGCAAAAAAGGAATAGTCACAATTCCCGGGACAGTGATGACTTCGTGGTCATTGAAAAGGTTAAGTCGATATTGATCACGAAGCGATTCTGTCAGCGTTGTTTCTGGAAGCTCAGTTTCACCAGGAGACACCAGGAGCGGGGCAGGAAGTACAGACCAGCCTGCTCCCGGCACATAACCAGCCCAGAAGTCAGGGGCCGCGACGGCAAATTTTTCTACTCCCGAGAAGGCAATTTTACCGAGATTCTGTAGAGATTCGCGGTTTTTTATATCGATGACGCAAACCTCGGCTCCAGTTGATACCAGACAAAAATCTCCGATTAATGCCATCGCAAAGAGCGGCGCCGGCAAATCAAGGAAACCGTCAAGCTGGAACTGGCCACTAGCAACGATTCGCCCGCAAAAGAGGCCTGCTGGACCCGCGGCAGCCAGCAACCTGTCCCCTCCGGGGGAAACCAGTTGCCGCACATCAGCCTGGGATTCCAGGTGTTTGGGAATTTTCCAGCCCGGGCTTGCCGTGGGATGGTCCGGGTGTTCGAGAGAGAAACTCACAACCCCTTCTTTGCCTGCAGCAACAGACAATACCTGTTGCACGATGAGGCCATCCCAGGATTCCTCACCAGAGAATTCAATTTGACCCGATAACACGAAATGATCGTCGTCAGTTTTGGCAATAACACTGATACTTGATTCACCACCCGCATAAAGACGGTCACTGGATGCAGTCAACCAACGTTGCCCAGACGCAAGCTGCAGACTTTTCCTGGATTCAAATGATGCTTCTTCGCCATTTTGAAAAAACTGGACCAGGCCGTCATCATCCAGGATGACCAGGAATCCCTGCCAAAAAAGCTTATCAATGACAGTTGTCTTCTCAGGCAGACTCAGGACATTGGTAACACCTCTCGGTAGCGACTCTTGACTCTTGTCCAGCAAGACAAAACCGCCGTCGGCCTGCATTGGCACCAATTCCCCTGCAATTCTGGCAGAACCTTTCTTGTCACCATCCAATACAGTAAAAAACGGAATATCATAGACCCGAAGGTAGCCATTCTCGGTGAAATAATAACAATAATGGCCAAATTCCATAAAATCTGCAGCATAGTTCGCATCTTCAACAACACTCGACAGCACGGGACGCACAGGATCGTGCAGATCGATGACATATATGCTGTTCTTGCCCCCCAGAGCAAACACCATGTCACCATGTCGAGACAACCGCTTGATCTGATCTGGAAGCGCAACAGAAGCGATGATGACTGGCTGAAGCGGATCGTTGAAATCAACAACCCTTAATCCCGACCGCAAATCCGGAATTAACAGGTAATCTCCTATTATCAAAAATCGGCTTCCAAGAAGAGGACTCTTTGCCTTGCCAAGAAGGATAAAGCCAAAGTCATCGCCAAATTCATACAGGTGAACGTGCTGTTCCCACTCGTAGCCTATGGAGTTAGTATAGACAACCAGTTGGTCGTTTAAAAAGAAGAAGGACATTGCATGTTCCGGCAGACTGAACCGGGAAAGCTCCCGCGGCTTGAGAGGGTCCTTCAAGTCAATGGTAATCAACGTGTCAGGCTGTACTCCCGGGCGACCGAGATGCAGGAAGGCGATGTCACCCCGCATCTCCATCTGTTTAACCTGATGATATGGCAAAAGTGCCGATATTCTGGGTTCTTGTGGATTCACGCAGTCAATAATCTGTACATTCCCGCTGCTGTTCAATGCCAGAAGGAATCTGCCGCGACGAAATGCTTGTGAGGGTGCTCTGGACAGGAATCGTTCAGCAACGGCTCCTTTGGAAAAATCGGCAATGCTTGCGACGGCCTGGAACCCGTCAAAGCCGTCGATGTTCTCCCTTTCGGTATTATTGTGCCTTTCCCGCAGGAATTCCTGCCATATGGCAGGAATTCCTGGCATTCGGTTATCATCCGGCCCAAGTGGCAGCAAGATTCTTGTGAAATCAGTGGATTGATCTAGATCATTAAGAAGTGTGTGAACCATCTCGCGGCCATCGGTAACGGCGGCAAGCTTTTCAAACGTGTGAGAAGGTTGATTAACATTCAATTGAAGCAATAATATGAAAACAGCCGCGATCAGCAATGCATAAGCAGAAAGGAAAATCCCCAGGAAAACTATTTTTCGAAGATGTTTTTTCATGTGTGAGTATTTACTGCACGGAAGCGGTGGTCGAATTCTGCGACAGAGCATCAGCACCCAGCCATCTTGTCAGTATGTCTCTCAACTCTGCCTGACGGAAGGGTTTGCTGAGGAAATCATTCATACCGGCCCCAAGACACCGTTGCTCGTCTTCCTCGCGGGCGTAGGCTGTCAAGGCAACAATCGGTGTCGATAGCCCCTGCGCTCGCAATTGAGCAGTTGCTTCCAAGCCATCCAGGAATGGCATATGACAATCCATCAAGATCAGATCCACTTGTTCATTCAAGAGAAAATCAATCGCCTTCTGACCATTATCAACAATCTCCAGCTCAATACCCATCTGCTGCAAAAGAATCGAGAGCAAGCTCTGTGTCGTCGGATTGTCTTCAGCGAGCAGGACGCGCCGGCTTTTTGAGGCATCAGATGCGGAGACGATCAAAGAATCCGCCGCAGGAGGTTTTGGTCGCGCAGTTTGGACTGTCGCCAATAAGGGCAATTCCGACTGCTTGCAAATCTCCAACGGCAGCTGCACAGAAAAGTTACTTCCCTCGCCGGGTCTGCTTTCAACCGTAAGCTGCCCTCCCATCAACTGAGTCAACTCTTTGGCAATCGTCAGGCCAAGTCCTGTTCCCCCATATTTACGGGTCGTACTGCTGTCACCCTGATCAAATGAATCAAAAATACGCGACTGCGCTGCCACCGGTATACCAACACCTGTGTCCTGGATGACGAAGAGACAATCACACAGTCCTTCCGCCTGGTGAGAGTTGGCCGAAAGCGAAACAGTGACTTTGCCAACCTCGGTAAACTTGACGGCATTGCCTATCAGGTTCAACAAAATCTGGCGAATACGGACAGGATCTCCCAGCACATGCGGCAGATAAACAGCTGTTTCCAGGACAATTTCAATGCCTTTGCAATGAGCGGTCACGTTCATCAGACGTGTCACATCCTCTGCCAGACTGACAAGATCAACAGGGACAGATTCGATGACAAGACGGCCGGCTTCAACCTTGGAGAAATCAAGGATATCGTTGATAATTGCCAGCAGAGCTTCGCCTGACTGGTAGATTGTTTCAACAAGTTGCTGATCCTGCTCAGAGAGATCTTTCTGGCGCAAGAGATCAGACATGCCAAGGACTCCAATCATCGGCGTGCGTATCTCATGACTCATATTTGCCAGGAAACGAGACTTGGCGACTGACGCCTGCTCTGCCCTCTCTTTTTCTGCTTCCAGCGCGCGGGTGCGGATCTGGACCTCCAGCTCAAGATTCTTGCGGTAGCGATCCAGCCTCTGATCGCGATCTTTCAGAGCACGGATCATTTCATCAAAGCCATGGAATAACAGGCTAAACTCATCATTTGATTCTTTCGACGGGAAACCAACCAGACGTTTTTCACGTGAAATCGTTTTCATCTGTGCAACGAGCTGCTCAACCGGACCTGAAATGTACCGTTGCAAGCGCACGCTCAGCAGATAGGTGAGCAGCATGGCTGCGCCCATGACCAGAAGCCAGCCAAGGACAAGGGAGATTTGATGCCTGTACAAATCAACAAGCTCTATGCTGAGATAGTGGTATCCGACATGACTACCTTCAAAAGTGATCGGCATGAAATATGCCAGACGACCGTTTTCCTGCCACAGGTGTTCGGTCCCCAACTGCACCCCTTCTGCAATCTGGCGAGCCTCGGCCTGGAGGAATTTGAGTTCTTTTGATGAATCTATGCGGGAATGACTGTTTTGCGAACGCGAGTAACCGACAACCGACTTGCCATCTGGCCAAAGCAGGTAGGCTGAGACAACATCTTTGCGAGCGACCAGAGAGTCGAGAATGCTTTCGACTGCAGCATGGTCCTTAATCGCCATGGGAAATCGCGCATTAGCTGAAATCAGCCTGGCCAGGGAGTTAATATCATCACGGGCAATGTCCTGGCTGTGCTTCAGTTCAAAAAATACGAACTGCAAGGTGGTCAGAACCAGCACGAATGTGCTGACCAGGAAAATGATCGCTGTCATTTTCTGTTGGACGGAGCGTGTTTTACGCAGCGGCATGGTTTTCCCGGCCCCCCGGTACAGGAACTTCAGATATTGAATGAAAATGGAGTTTATCAGCTAAAAGTTATTGTATAAAAAACAAACGGGTACAGCAAAAGCAGACTTTCAGGCATATGAAAACCAAAAAGTAAGTGCTTGATGTAAATTCATAGACATGTTTAACATAAGCTTGAAAATGAAACCAGACCTGTCATCTGCATCGACAGCGCTAAAGACATTTTTGACAAGGAGTCCGCAATGGCTGACAGATTCAAAGCAATGATTGTTGAGGAACAACCTGAGAAAAAGTTCACCCGCAGGATTGGCAACCGTGCAATCAGCGACTTACCCGAAAATCCACTGCTGATCAAGGTCCAATACTCCTCCCTGAATTACAAGGATGCCCTGTCCGCCACCGGCAACCGTGGGGTCACCAGAAATTTTCCGCATACTCCCGGCATCGATGCTGCCGGTGAAGTCGTCAACGATACCAGCGGAATATTCAAGCCCGGCGACCAGGTCGTGGTGACCGGGTGGGACCTTGGCATGAACACGGCAGGGGGCTACGGTGAATACATCCGCATTCCTGCCGAATGGGCGATCACTCTGCCTGAGGGGCTCTCTTTACGCGACAGCATGATACTTGGCACGGCCGGCTTCACCGCCGGGCTTTCCGTTCAGGCCCTGACCGGGCGCATCTCTCCTGAGGCAGGAGAGATCCTGGTGACAGGAGCCACCGGCGGTGTCGGTTCCGTTGCGGTTGCCGTTCTGGCCAGAGCAGGCTACCGGGTGGTTGCGGTAACCGGGAAGGCTGACCAGGCGGATTTCCTCAAAGTCCTGGGTGCCAGTGAAGTTGTCGCCAGGGAAGCGATCATGGAGAACGCCGACAGGCCGATGATGAAAGAGCGTTGGGCCGGTGCCGTTGATGTAGTCGGCGGCGAGATGCTGGCGGCGATTCTCAAGTCGACCAGCTACGGTGGCACTGTGACCTGCTGTGGCCTGGTCAGCTCCCCGGAGCTGCCGGTCAATGTCTTCCCTTTTATCCTGCGAGGGGTCAGCCTGCTTGGCATCGATTCAGTGCAATGCCCGAAAAAACTGCGCCAGGAAGTCTGGGACAAGCTTGCCGGAGAATGGAAGATCGACCTGGAAGCACTGGTCAAGGAGGTTGCTCTTGAAGATCTGGAGGATTCCATCCAGGCCATTCTCAAGGGAGAATTGCGTGGCCGCGTTCTGGTGAAGCTCTGATCCTTTGACTGGTCATTCCTGAAAAATTATGACAGTATTCAGCCCCGCTTGTCAGCGGGGCTTTTTTATGCGGACCTGTAACGCATTTGTAACCATTCTTAACTGGTGTACATACGGAAACTCCAGATGTCACGACCGCAGTTTCAGCTCTCGACATGAGATCACATCCATTTTAATGCCAGAAAAAACTATTAATCAGATACCATTGCGCTACAATTAATCAAAAAACAACACCATGGAATGGAGCTCCTGATGAATCACAAACTCCCCTTGCCGGGCACAAGGCTTGGCAATTTTCTTGTACAACAGCAACAGCCGGTTCTAGAGCTGAACCTTACAGCCATCGCCCTGCAGCACGAACCGACCGGTGCACGTTTGCTGCATCTTGCCTGCGACGACCCGAACAATGTATTTGCCGTCGGCTTCCGTACACCACCGCCTGATTCTACCGGTGTTTCCCATATCCTGGAGCATACCGTTCTCTGCGGTTCTCAGAAATACCCGGTGCGAGACCCATTTTTCGCCATGCTCAAACGCAGCCTGAACACCTTCATGAATGCCATGACAGCTGCCGACTGGACTCTCTACCCCGTCGCCAGCATGAACCGCAAAGATTTCTACAACCTGATGGGGATCTACCTCGACGCCACTTTTTTCCCTCTGCTGCGAGAGCAGGATTTCCTTCAGGAAGGCCATCGCCTCGACTTTGCTGATCCGAACGACCCTGACAGCCTGATGATCAAAGGGGTGGTATTCAACGAGATGAAGGGTGCCATGGCCGACCCGTCATCGCTGCTGGGGCGCCGACTGAATGCAGCGCTCTTTCCAACCACCTGCTATGGCCAGAACTCCGGCGGAGAACCACTCGTCATCCCCGAGCTGACCTGGGAACAACTGCGCGCATTCCACAAGAGCTACTACCATCCAAGCAACAGCTGGATATTTACTTACGGCGACCTGCCCATTGAGGAACACCTTCAGCATATTGAAAGATTGGCCTTGAGTCGTTTCCAACGCCAGCAAGTTGCCAGTGAAATCCCCCTGGAACAGCGACTGTCAGAACCGAAGCGCTGCACGGAAACCTTTCCTGTCGGCGCTGACGATACGTTGCAGCAGCGCAGCATGGTACAGATGGCCTGGCTGACCTGCCCGATTGAAGATACCTTCGAACGTGCAGCGACCGGCATATTGACGAACCTTCTGCTCGGCAACCCGGCAGCCCCACTCTACCAGGCCCTTATAGAATCAGGTCTGGGCCGAAATCTTTCCCCCGGCACCGGCTATCACGACGACTATCGCGACACTTTCCTGGCTGCCGGCCTGCAGGGGACAGAGCCGGAGCAACTGCCGGAAATTGAAGCGCTGATTCTCGACACCCTTGACCGGGTTGCAAAGGAAGGCTTTCCACAGGAGCGTATTGATGCAGCTCTGCATCAATACGAATTTGCCAATCGTGAAGTGACCGGTGACCAATATCCATATGGCCTTGGCCTGATGATGCGCCTGTTCGGCCCCTGGCTGCATGCCGAGGACCCTTTTAGCACACTGATGATAAGTCAGAATCTGGATCGGCTGAGAGATGCTGCGTCTGACACGGAGTTTTTTCCGCAGAGGATCCGCCGTCACCTGCTCGACAACCCGCACAGAGTCACCCTGTTGCTACGCCCCGACCCCGAGCACGGTCGGCGTGAAGAGCAGGCCTTTGCTGAGCACCTGCTCAACATACGACAAAAACTCGACGATGCAGCCATCGCCGACATCAAGGCAAAAGCCGTCGAACTGCAGCACAGTCAGGAAGCTGAGGAGGATACAAGCTGTCTGCCAATCCTCGAACTGGCCGACATCGAGGTCGAAGAGCGGACGGTTCCATTCCGAACCGATGAGACTGCAGATTGTAAAACCTTCTGGTTCACCCAACCGACCAACGGCATCACCTATCTGAATCTGCAGTTTGATACCAACGGCCTTGATGACTCCCTGCGGCCTTACCTGCCTATCTTTTGTGCGCTGCTCCCGCAGATCGGTGCAGCCGGCCATGATTACCTGGGCATGTCGCGCCGCATCACGGCAGCCACCGGTGGCATTCGCCTCGGCACCAACCTGCTGGAGAGCCCTCTTGACCTTGACAGCATGCGACCATTCATGGAGGTCAAAGGCAAGGCTCTTGATCGTAATCAGGCAACGCTTTGCGAGATTTTGAGAGACATGCTGACCGCACCGGATTTTACCGATATCAGTCGGCTGCGTACGGTCATTGGCCAGGTCAGGACATCCATGGAAAACTCGATCCCTGGTTCCGGCCATTCCATAGCCGCACGAGCCGCGGCAGCATCGCTGACCCCCACCGCTGCTTTGCGCGAAGAATGGAGCGGCATGACACAAACGCAGCTTATCCAGCAAGTCAGCGACCTTGACGACTCCGGGATGACCGAGCTGACCAAAACATTTAAAGCCATCGCTGCAGAGCTCCTGGTTGCGGCTCGAGCAACAGTGGCTGTCACTGCGGAAGAAGACTCGCAGCAGAGTATGGCAGCACCTTTGACCGCTTTTCTAGCCACACTTCCGGATGGCCCTGCAATACCAGAGAGCAGACCCTCGGCCTTCACAAGCCGAACGAGTGCTACGGGCTGGCACTACAATCTTCCGGTAGCCTACGTTACACGCGTCTTCCGTACCGTTCCCTACACCCATCCCGACGCTCCGGCGCTGATGGTTCTGGCCAAGCTGCTGCGTGCCGATTTTCTGCACCGCGAGATTCGTGAGAAAGGCGGAGCTTACGGCGGTATGGCTGGATTCAATGCAGACGGCGGTCTCTTCTCAATGCTCTCTTATCGTGATCCGCATCTGCTGCGTACACTTGATGTCTACCAGCAAGCGGTTGAGTGGGCGTGTCAGGGTGAGTTCAGCGATGAGATGGTCAAACAATCGATCCTGACCGCTTTTGCCGAACTTGACCGTCCCCTCTCGCCGGGCAGCAGAGGTTACCGGGAGTTTGTCCATCAACAACAGGGGCTGACCCACGAAATGCTGCAGACTTTCCGTAACGGTATTATCACCATGGATCAGAAAAAACTTTCCCATGCGGCACGGACTTATCTGCAGCAGGGATTTGCATCCAGTGCGGTAGGGATTCTTGCCGGTGATGAGATGTTCAGTAAAGCGGAAGAAGCCCTGGCGCAGATGAACATGCAGATGAAACGCTTGGGAAGCCACTGAGTTCCGAATATGACGATAAAACCTCTTAAGAATCAATTTGCCAGCGACAATTACGCCGGCATCTGCCCGGAAGCATGGCAGGCGCTGCAACAGGCTGACAGCGGCTACGCGACCAGCTACGGAGACGATCCCTGGACAGCCAAGGCCTGTGATGCTCTGCGCAACTTTTTTGAAACGGACTGCGAGGTCTTCTTCGTCTTCAACGGCACAGCAGCCAACTCCCTTGCCCTGGCATCGCTCTGTCAGTCGTACCATAGCGTCATCTGTCACGAAACGGCACACGTTGAAACCGATGAATGCGGAGCCAGCCAATTCTTTTCCAACGGCACCAAGCTGCTTATAGTCGGTGGCAAAGACGGAAAAGTTGACTTGGCCGAAGTCGAACATACCGTCAAAAAACGCACCGACATCCACTACCCCAAGCCACAGGTTCTGTCAATTACGCAAACCACCGAATTGGGGACCGTCTATACCCCCGAAGAGCTGATCGCTATCCACGGCCTGACCAAACGCCTCAAGCTCAAACTGCACATGGATGGTGCACGTTTCGCCAATGCTGTCGCTGCGTTGCAGGTTCATCCGAAAGAAGTCACCTGGCGAGCCGGGGTTGATGTGCTGACCTTCGGTGGGACAAAAAACGGTATGCCGATGGGAGAAGCCGTGGTTTTTTTCGACAACAAGCTTGCCAGAGAATTTGACTATCGCTGCAAGCAGGCCGGACAGTTGGCCTCGAAAATGCGTTACCTGTCAGCCCCCTGGTTCGGTCTGCTCAAGAATGATGCCATGCTCAGGCATGCTGGCCATGCCAACACCTGTGCACACAAACTGGCTGAAGCGGTTTCTGCGATTCCGGGAGTCGAGCTGGTTCACCCCACCGAAGCAAATGCCGTGTTTGTTCGGCTGCCGGAAGACACCATCTCCGCACTGCGTAACAAGGGCTGGGTCTTTTATACTTTTATCGGTTCCGGGCATTGCCGCTTCATGTGCTCCTGGGCGACTACCGAGGACGACATTGCCTCACTGGCAAACGATATTAATGAGGTGACGAAGAGACCGTGATGAAGAACACGTTACAAAAAAACCGTGATGAAGAATACGTGACAGGTCACGGCCCCATCATCACGGCCCCATCGTCACGGCACCTTCAACACTGGAAAATCATGACTGAAACACACAAACAGCATCACTTCGTATCCTTGACGCCCAGCTTCATCATGGATGCTGTCGAGAGCTGCGGATATCTCTGCGACTGCCGTACTTTTGCCCTCAACAGCTACGAGAACCGGGTCTATCAGGTCGGCATCGATGATGGAGACCCATTGATCGCAAAGTTTTATCGGCCGCAGCGCTGGAGTGACGAACAGATTCTCGAAGAGCACCAGTTCTGCTTTGAGCTGGTTGAGCATGAGCTACCGGTGGTCGCGCCGATAGTCAACAAGCGAGGCGAAAGCCTTTTTCATTTCGGCAACTTCCGTTTTGCACTCTATCCACGCCAGGGTGGCCACGCGCCGGAATTCGATAATCTCGACAACCTGCTGATTATGGGTCGTACCCTCGGCCGCATGCACGCTATCGCGGCCACTAAACCTTTCCTACATCGGCCGAGACTCGACTGCGCAACCTTTGGTCACGCGTCCGTTGCCCTGATCAGCGAAAAGTTCATCATCCCAGAATACAAAGCCAATTACGATGCCCTCACCCACGATCTGTTGCAGACAACAGACGAGCTGCTCGCAGAAGTTGACGACACGACATTCATCCGCACCCACGGTGATTGCCATGCGGGCAACGTTTTGTGGCGCGGACAAGCACCTCATTTTGTCGATTTCGATGATGCGCGCACAGCTCCGGCAATTCAGGATATCTGGATGATGCTCTCAGGAGACCGCGCGCGCCAGACAGCGCAACTGGCGGAGATTGTCGAAGGCTACAACGAGTTTTACAATTTCAGGCCGCGAGAGCTGCGCCTGGTAGAAGCCCTGCGTACCCTGCGCATCCTTCACTATTGCGCCTGGCTGGCGAGGCGCTGGGATGACCCGGCTTTTCCGCATCATTTCCCCTGGTTCAATACGGTGAACTACTGGGGAGAGCACATACTGCAACTGCGCGAGCAGATGGCGACATTGCAAGAACCGGCCTTGGAGACGGGTTGATTTTCACGTTTCCCGTTTGCGTCAGCGGCCTCAAGCCTGTCGGATGATTTCAACCAGCAATTCTGTCACATGCACCATGTCGGTTACTGCTACTGATTCATCGTGAGTATGGACACCCTCCATGCCTGTGGCCAGGATAATCATTTCAATGCCATGGCCATTGAAAATATTGGCATCACTCCCGCCGCCGCCCAAACGAACTTTGAGATCGTGACCTGCCGCCGCCGCTGCACTTTTGGCAAGAGTCACTATCGGCGCATCTTCGGCAATCGCCATACTCGGAAAATCGGCCGTCACCTTGGCATTGACCACAGGGCGCACCCGTTTGCCGCCGATCTCCCGGGCCATGTTGTCGGCCGCCTCTTCAAAACAGGCGAGCATGTGCTCGGTCTGCGCCTGCAGTTTATTCGGGTCGTGGCTGCGCGCCTCGCCTTCCAGCAACACTTTCTGAGGGACGATATTAGAGGCTACGCCTCCCTCGATGCGACCGATATTGGCGGTGGTCTCCTGATCGATACGCCCCAACTGCATTCGGCCAAGGGCCAGGGCCGCCGTCTGGATTGCCGAAATGCCCAGCTCAGGAGCAAGGCCGGCATGCGCGGCAAGGCCGCTGATTTCTATTTTCAGGCGGTTTGCTCCCGGAGCCTTGAGCACCATCTGATCGACACCCTTGGTATCGAGGGCAAATCCCCTGCGGGCTTTGAGCAGGCCGTAATCAAGATGCTTGGCTCCGACCAGGCCGATTTCTTCGGCGATCGTAACAACCACTTCGATCGGGCCGTGCGCTATCCCCTGTTCCCGGGCCACTTCCAACGCTTCGAGCAGTTCGGCAATCCCGGCCTTATCATCGGCACCGAGTACCGTATCCCCGGCACTGTAAAACACGCCGTTCCGTAAAACCGGTTCTACCTGTCCCCCCGGTTCAACGGTATCCATGTGCACCGAGAACAGCAGCGGTTCCGTCGCCTTGCCCGTCCCGGGAAAATAAGCGATCAGATTGCCGACTTCTCCACCCGATATGGCCGCCGCATTATCGAAGCGAACTTCAGCGCCGAGTCGCTGCAGACGCTCTTCCAGGTAGCGTGAGATGACGCTTTCTCTTAACGGTGGGCTATTGATGGCCGCCAATCGGGCAAATTCATCGGTAAGGCGCTGTTGACTGATCATACGAATCTCCTCTACGCTGAAAACATAAAAATAATGTTAACCCGCAAACTCCGGGGTAAGCAGTAATGCGTTTCTGATGTAGCTTATCATCCCTTTCCATGGCAAGCAAAACCGTTCCAGGCTCATGCTGATAAATCAAAATCAACTGTCAAAATTGCCGATCAACTCTGGACAAGCCCTTTACGACCCTGCTAGTATGCGGAAGTTTTATTTTTCAGGATGTTAACGCTTTTTCACAGGCAGGAAGATCTCTTGGATTTCGATTTCAAACCTCCCAAACAGTCCATGGCCAGTCGCCGAACTCCATCTCCGCGCTTACGCGTCTGGTTACTGCTGGTTTTGCTGGCACTGCTGCTCGTTCCGTTTTTCCTGCGTCAGACAGTCACCAGCACCGAGGCAAACACTGCGGCGCCGGAGATACCTCAACCACCGCCGATTCCGGAAATCCGTAAAGAGGTCATCAAGGGCACCGTTGCCAGAGGCGATACAGCAACAGCCCTGCTGAGTGATTTCTTCTCTGCGGCCGAAATCCACGAGCTGGGCCAGCTGTGCAAACCGGTCTTTCCCCTCTCCCGACTCAGCGCCGGTCAATCGTACCGACTCTGCCTGAGCAATGATGCTTTCGAGCGCTTCGAATACGACATTGACCAGGACGAGCAGTTGATCATCGCCCGCGACGCGGAGAGCTTCTCTGTCGAAAAGATTCCGATTGCCTATACGACAGAGACTGCACGTGTGCGAGGGACAATAGAAAGCAGCCTGTTTGAAGCGGTCACCAGCACCGGTGAAAGCGAAGTTCTGGCAATGAATCTCGCCGACATTTTTGCCTGGGATATCGATTTCATCCTTGACATCCGTCAGGGTGATTCTTTCCAGGCACTGGTTGAAAAACGTTATCGTGAGGGACAACCGGCTGGTTACGGACGCATCCTGGCCGCGGAATTCACGAATCAAGGGACTACTTTCCAGGCATTTCTTTACCAGGACGGCGACCGACGTGCCGATTATTATGACTCTGAAGGCCAGAGCCTGCGTAAGGCCTTTCTTAAGGCCCCCCTGTCCTTCTCACGAATTTCCTCGGGTTTTACAACTCGCCGTTTTCACCCGATCACCAAGACCTGGAAGGCCCATCCGGCTATCGATTACGCCGCTCCGACCGGCACTCCGATCAAGAGCGTCGGCGATGGCGTCATAATCAAAAAAGGTTATACCAGCGGCAACGGCAACTACATTAAGATCCGCCACAACAGCAGCTACGAAACCATGTACCTGCACATGAAAGGCTTTGCCAAAAACATCAGCCAGGGCAAACGGGTCGCACAAGGACAGACGATCGGCTACGTTGGCAGCACCGGTCTTGCTACCGGGCCGCACCTCTGCTTTCGAATGTTCAAAAACGGTTCGCCGGTTAATCCAGCACGGGTGAAAGCTGCGGCAGCCCAACCCATTGATAAAGCCAATCGAGCGGACTTCAAAATCCAGACAGAAGCTCTCATAACCCAGTTAACTGATCAACCGAACATCCAGACGGCCAGTGCTGAACAGGAAGACGTCACCACTTCGCAATAATCACCACAAGGGACACATCATGGCGGTCAAGCTTGGCGAATTACTGATCAAGGAAAGTTTGTTGACCCAGACGCAACTCGATGAGGCTCTGCAGACACAGGTTATTTTCGGAGGGAAGCTCGGCACTGTGCTTATCGAAATGGGGCTGATTACCGAAGACACGCTTGCTGAAAATCTGGGCAAGCTCATTTCCATACCCTGCGCAAACCCCGGTCAGTTGCAGAATATCCCTGAAGACATCATCAAGATCATCAGTCCGGAACTTGCTGACAAACATAAAGTCGTGCCGGTTGCAGTCAGCGGCAAAAACCTGACCCTGGCCATGGCCGACCCACGCAATCTGAAATCGATTGATGAAATTTCCTTCCGTAGCGGCTACATCGTAAGGCCGATCCTGGCCCTGGAAGTACGCCTGGTTATTGCACTGGAAAAGTATTACGGCATCAGACGCACCATGCGCTACATCGCACCGCCCAAACAGGTTCGCGATGAGCTTAACCAGTTGCACATCTTCAACCCGGCAGCCGTTTCGGTTGCAGCTCCGAACAACAACGATGCTCCGGATATTTTGGGCTTTACGCATCCTCCCCGGGGCTCACAGCCTCAAAGATCAGCAAGAACAGAAGACGGAGAAGACTCTGAAGTTATTGCGGAGTTAAATGACGACGATCAGATCGAGGAACTCGAAGATGAAGAGATTACCCTGGCAACTACGGCGCAGGCGCTGATCAATATCAGTGACCGTGATGATGTGGCCAATGCGGTCATTGCCTATCTCGGTGCAAATTACACCCGCACGGCCCTCTTTATGGTGGTCGCAGGCCAGATCACCGGTTGGCGATTGGCAAAAAACGGCCAGTCAATCCCGGGCTTTGAGCAGTTCCAGATGCCCCTGTCGGAGCCATCAGTGCTGCAAACCGCCGTAGAGAGCAACAGTTATTTTCTCGGCCCGGTTCCGCAGAGCGGGGCCAATCTTGCCCTGACTACTTTTTTAGGCAGGCCTGCACCAATAACGGCCCTGCTTCTGCCTATGAGTATGATGGGTCGGGTCGTAGGTCTGATCTACGTGGACGATGCCTCGGCAGACCTCTCGCTGGCAGTACCTGATTTGCAGCAGCTCGCCGGCAAAGCGTTGATGGCCTTCGAAATTCTCATTCTGCACAACAAGATTCTCAGAGTTTGAATTACCTGGTTCACCTGTACCTGGCCGGAGACGACGCCGAACTGCAGCTTGGCGGCCTTATGGGTGACTTCGTCAAGGGAGCCATACCTGCCGACTACCCGGAGAAACTGGCCCTGGGCCTGCAACTGCACCGCCGCATCGACAGCCTCGCCCAGAACAGTCCGCATACCCGCCAGAGTCGGCACAGACTCCATCCGAAATTCGGACACGGCCGCGGCATCATCATCGATATTTTCTACGACCACTTCCTCGCATCGGACTGGCCAGAGCATTCATCGCAACCACTGGAGGGCTATGCAGCGAAGGTTTACCGACTGCTGCAGAAGAATCATGACAAGTTACCGGCAGGACTCCAGCAAGTAGCACCACGCATGATTGAACACAACTGGCTGGTCTCTTATCGACAACGGACGGTTGTCGGCAAGGCACTGCAGAGAATTTCCCAGCGCCTGAGCAGGCCCCTGCCACTCGCCGAAAGTGTTGACGACCTTGCCATTCACGAAGTTTCATTGCGTCAGGATTTCAAGAAATTCATGACTGAAGCAACTGATTTTGTGAATCAGGAATTCGGTATTACGGTAAGGGGTGGATAATCAGGGTCATCCGCTCATCAAAGGTTAAGAGTGAATTGGCCACCCAGACTCGTAACCGGGCGGGAAAAAGCTGTCACGGGTCCGATTGAAATATCCGTACTGCAGCTTAGGGAAGCGCCGTTTGTGCTGTGTGAGCATCTCCAGCATGCCGATGCCGCAGCCGGAGACACCCAGCGAGGACAGGTAGAGAACCGGATCGAGGCTCAGGTTGCGCATCTGGATCATATCAACGCCGACCTGCTCGACCAGGCCAGCCAAGGCCTCAATTTCATCGGGCCGGTCACTGACCCCGGGAAAAACCAGGTAGTTGAGCATGGTATAAAGACCGGCAGCCTTGGCACGCTTCAGTGATTCGACGACATCGGCAAAACGGTAGCCGCATGGCCGGTAATAAGAGTTGTAAAGAGTTTCCTGGGCCGAGTTGAGCGAAACACGGATCGATTCGATGCCGGCAGCAGCCAGCTTGTCGATGGCATCAGGGAGGGATGCATTGCTATTGAAGTTAATTGTGCCGCGTTCCGTCTGACGGCGCATCTCCGTGACTGCCTCGCTGATAACATCTGCCTGGAGGATCGGATCACCTTCACAGCCCTGGCCAAAGGAAACAATTGCGTTCTCCGCCTCTTGCAGATGCGGCACGGCCACCTCACAGAGCTCTTTGACCGTCGGCACGAAGGTCAAACGTTCCTGGCTGGACGGGCAACAGTCCGATTCCTGCTTGGAGATGCAGCCGACACAGCGGGAGTTGCAGGTGGGGGAGGTCGGCAAAGGAGCCTCCCAGCGCCGGAAGAAAAGGTTCTTGGCCGCAAAGCAGTGATAATCGAGTGCGCAGCGTGACAGTTGCTCCAACAAGCGATTCTCCGGGTTGACCTGCAACGCTTTCCGCACCAGGGGATCGAGTTTGCGGTCGTCGAAGTGATCAGGTTGCCATTGACTGTTGCGATCGACCTGAACTGCGGCTACGTAGAAGCGTTCTTCCTCGACACACCAGCCGACCGCCGTATATGACCAGAGCGGCAGAGTCATCTTTTTGCGTTGATAATCAGCAGCAGGTAAAAGGGTACGTGTGAATCCCGGGGTCAGAAATGCGGAAACCGCCTGAATCGGACCTCCCCCCCACTGTTTTGGCAATCGCTCAGCCGTCAGGCACTTACCGCTGCGTCGATCGAAGCCTATCGGTGGTGTCTGCGGTATGGTGAACAGGCGGCTCCCCTCAGGCATAGGGATCATTTCAGCATCCAGCGGCCTCACCGCAATACTACCGTTCATGCCTGCCAGCAGCAAATCAGGGTGCTCGAAAACTTCACCCTGCGCGTCGGCGACTACAGCCAGAATAGTTTTGTTCTTCCCCACGACTTTGTACCTCTGAGTTTAATATCAGGTAAAGAGAGACAGCCTGCAGCTCCTCTGCTGTTGCATACTTCATAATGAGCAGCTCCCCGGAAGCCATTTCCTGAAACCTACCATATACAGCTGATTGAAAACAATTTCTCCTTCAAATGCGGCTCTTGCAAAAAGTCGACAAGAAGGGCATTCCGTCAGGCTTCCATCCTGAAACCGGATTCTTGCTGGCTGAAAAACAGGATCCTTGTTGTGGCTGCGACGTTCCTGTACGAGAGTGACGAGCACGATAAAACAGGACAATAGATGCGAAAAAAGTTATAGTATCGGCACTATTTTACAGGAGAGCTCAATGTCACTGATAAACCGGATCAAGAACCGCCTGATCGCCAAGGTGATCACCCGCTACCCGAGCCTTGCGCAGCGCTTCATCACCGCCTATGAGCCCAGGGAATCGGGTGAAGTGATTCCCTGGACGCCGGCAAAGAAACCCCTGAACGAATGCAAACTGGCCGTGGTGACGACATCTGGTGTCCACCACAACGGACAGGACCCCTTCGACATGCAGGACAGCGAGGGCGACCCGAGCTTTCGGGCGATAAACGCTGCAACCATCAACGATGATTACCGGATTACCCATGACTACTATGACCACAGCGACGCTGAAAAGGATCTGAACATCGTACTGCCGCTCGACCGGCTGCGGGAGTTGCAGCAGGAAGGCTTCATCGGCAAACTGGCCGACACGCACTATTCCTTTATGGGTCATATCGACGGCAGACACATTGCCACCCTGATCGGTCGCACGGCAAAGCAGGTCGTCGAGAATCTCAAGCAGGACAATGTTGACGTCGTCCTGCTGACCCCGGCCTGAGGCATCTGTAATCAGTCCGTGGGGCTGATCCAGAGAGAGATCGAGAAAGCCGGAATCGCCACCATCGGCATATCGATCGTGCGTGAGTTCACCGAGAAGGTGCAGCCGCCACGTAGCGTGTTCCTGCGCTGGCCTTTCGGCCACCCGCTGGGCGAGCCGGGAAATGTCAAGCAGCAACGCAGCGTAGTGCTGGAATCCTTGAAAGCCCTCTATACCATCTCCACCCCGGGTGAAATCATCGACCTTCCCTTCCGCTGGCGGCGTCACGATTACAGTACATACGTGGAACCGGATAATTTTGTACCGCGCGACCAGAGCTGAAGGTCGTCAAGTTCAAAGGTTGGTAAAGTCATGCCTGGACTGGCAGACGCCTCTCTTCAGAAAACCCTGAGAGAGCGCTCAATAACGATATTCTGAAAACCCGACGATTTCCCCTTTATGTCACGCCTGACCTTGGCTATTCTGGCATCATGCGCACTATTCTCACCACCCTGCACAGCAAGTTCATTCACAATAGCCTGGCCCTGCCCTGCCTGGCCGCCTACTGTGGCGACGAGTGCGGTGAATTGCTGATCCGTGAATTCACCGTCCACGAACCGCGCGAATCGATTCTCTCATTACTCCTGGCCGAAGCTCCTGATGTCATTGCCTTTTCAGTCTACATCTGGAACCGGCGTGCGACCCTGGACCTGGTTGATGCCCTGGCGGTTGCCCGTCCTGAATTGAACATTGTATTGGGCGGCCCCGAAGTGTCCTTTGATGACGATGAGCTCTTCGTTCGCCACCCCGGCCTTACGGCGCTGATCCGGGGCGAAGGAGAAGAACCTTTGCGCAGTCTGCTGCTTGCCTGGTATCAGCAGCAGCAACCGGGTGTGATCCCGCGCACTGTCCTGCGCAAGGAGAAAGAGCTCATCAGCGGTCCGAATAGCCCTCCTCTGGCTGATCTGGATCGCATCCCCTCACCTTTCCAGGCTGGCTTGACCGATCTCGAGCGTGGCTTTGTGTACTACGAAACCAGTCGTGGCTGTCCATTCCACTGCAGCTTCTGCCTGAGTGCCCGCGACAACCAGATGCGTACTTATTCGATGACGAGGATCTATGCCGACCTGCTCTTTTTGATGCAGAACAAGATCCCCAAGGTCAAACTGGTCGATCGCACTTTCAACTTCGATGCCAGTCGTGCCAGGGATATTTTCCGCTTCATCCTGGAGCATAACCAGTCAACACATTTCCACTTCGAGATTGCGGCCCATTTGCTAGACGAAGCGACCCTGAAGCTTCTTGATACGGTTCCGGAAAACACTTTCCAGTTTGAAATCGGCGTGCAATCCACACTGGAAAGCACCCTCGACACCATAGGTCGCAGGGTCAACCTGACAAAGCTCGAAGAAAATGTGCGTCACCTGCGCAAAAGTGGGCGCATCAACCTGCATCTCGACCTGGTTGCCGGCCTGCCCGGCGATGACTATGACAGCTTCCTCGCATCGATCGACCGGGTTGCCGCCCTCGCCCCGCACCACCTGCAGATTGAACCGGTCAAGCTGTTGCCGGGTTCACCTCTGCGCGATCAGGCGGCAGCGTTGCAGATACGTCATGACCCGAACCCGCCTTACACGGTTCTGGCCAGCCGGGAGTTGTCTTTTGCAGAGCTGCAGCAGCTCCAGGAGATCAGCCGCCTGATCGACCTGACATACAACAGCGGTTGTTTTCAAGCCTTCCTGAAAGAATTATGTGCAGCAACCGACTCCCTTGCCACAGGGCTTGCCTGGTTGGCGCGTGAATGGCGCAAGCGTGACTTGTTCCGTTTCCCTTTGAGCCGCCAAGCGATCTTCGAGCACCTGTTCGACATCATCCAGGAACGCGAAAAGGATTTATCGCATGTGCGCCTGGTGGAAAGCCTTGCCTGCGACTACGCCCGCTGTGAGCGCATCGTCACCAATCGCATTCCGGTGTTTTTCGACACCGGACTCACATCAGCAGAACAGCAATGGGTACAGACTACGGTTCAGGACAAGACTGCGGAGATTAAGGGAATGGGGATCAAACTGCAGTATTTTGCGACCATCTTCACAACCATGCACAGCTCAGCGCAACGCACGGTTTATCTCTTTTGCTATCTGACTGCAGCCGGGCAGAAGATGCGGGTCGAGGAATATCATTACAGCAAGGGAGTGGCATGTTAGCCACATAGAGGCACAGAGGAGGAATTTTAGTGTCCATCCGGAAGCTCCGCATGGCAACGGTTTATCGGCTTTGTCGGTTGAGAAACCCGTATCATAACTCCGCCAGACGAACAATCAGTCCACCGACAAAACGCGGGTCAATATCCTCGAAACCAACCGAGCAGAACTCGTCTTCCCAGATATCCAGACAATAACTGGCAAAGTCACCACCACCCTGCGCCAGTGAATCAAGCCATTTGACCGTCTCTTCGCGAAGACGCGGATTCAGCACGCCCGACTGGGAGACCATGCCATGAAGGCCGGCAAGTTCCTCCTCGGCAATCGGCAGCGGTTGGAACTCCCGCCCCAGCAGCCTGTTGGCCAGAGAGGTCAGGAAGAATTCCACCAGGGTGACTTCATCGGCCTGGTCAGGCTGACATCCGCTGAGATCAAGCAGCGCCGGTTCCGGCAGGGCAAACTGCAGGACATCTTCGAACAGCTGCCGCTGTATCTCGATCCTGACCAGCCATTTATCAACCGCGTGAATTTCGGCCAGGCTGGCAAAGAGCCGCTTCCCGCCCCGCGTGGCATCGGCAACTCCTTCGAAAAAGAGCGGCGTCTTGCGATTGAGGGCCGCGATGCATGTCCGGGCGTTGTGATCCAGATAGGGAGCAACAGTAGTCCTGGAGACAGCAGCGGCACGACGTTGTAATTTCAAGGTCAAACTAAAGCCGAGGCGGAACAGGTCTTCACCGTAGCAGTTGGCCAGACATTCTTTCGCAGCATCAACATCTTGACCGGCCAGCCATTCAAGGGCCAGGTTGAGATAAGCATCCACCTTGCTGATCACGCCACTGACCTGATCGATATCACCCATCTGAACCCGGTCGGCCATCATCACCTTGTTGACCACGCTGGCCATCTCCCAGGCCGTTTCCTCACTCATGCCGTCGGCCAGAACCGCGGCCAGAAGACCTTTGGGACGAACCAGGGTCAGGGTAAAACCGGGCGCACTTCCTTCGCAAGGACCAAGGGCGATTTTTTTAAACGAGGGGGCCTGCCGGTATTCTTCCGGGTCAAGCCAGGAATAAATCTTGCGGGCGGAAAAAGGTTCCGGGATGCCCATATCCAGCAGGCGTCCGGTCCGTTGTTGATAGACACTCTCCTCGATCAACCCCATGGTTTCGGCACGGACCGCCTCGAGCAGATAGACGAAGAATTCCGGCTCGTAGCTCTGCAGAACATCGAGGATTTTGTGAAACAGCTTGGCGCCATTCTCTGTGTGGTAGCAAATCTCATAACCGCCATCGCGCTTGATTGCATCAATGCGGGCGTCACTGTTTTCATCCGCTTCCGGCCCTGACGGGATATCCATTTCAGACTTGAAGATCAAAACCAACTGCTCGAAATTCATCTCTCTGAGAACCGTAAAGGCAGTTTCTTCTTCACCTTGCAGCAGCGCTATCAGCCAGCGATGGGTCTTGGTGGAATCAAAGTGATCATCATCCCAGCAGTCGAGATCAATAAACCCGCTCCACTGCTCAGGGGTGGCGAGGCTCAGCAGTTCAGGAAGATGTTCAGGGCCTCGCTCCACGGCAAGCAGATAAACTTCCTGCGTCGACAACTGGGCCATGAGTTCGGCGCCATTCTCGGCATCAAGCAGAAACCGGGTCTTTTGCTGGGCATCCTGGCAGCGCAGAACATCAATTTGTTCGGCCGGTGACAACCGGGAAAAAGCATCCGAGCTGATTGCGGACAGAGCGGGCTTTATGGGCATTTTCAGACTCCAGGGCATTAATAGGGAGCACACGTTAATCGATGTGCTCGTGCGGGTCAAGACACCAAAGACCTTGCTGAAACAGCATGGGACGCACAAAGCACAAGACGCCCTGCCCGACCAACCCGGGCAGGGCGTCAATGCCCTGTGAATTTGTACAAGCCAAAGCGGTTTATTCTGCCGACTTGAAGTCCTTGTAGATGTCATCGATCCTGGTCTGTAACCAGGCCGGATCGAACCACTCGGACGGTTCGACGGGGATATCGTTGATATAGGTAGCATAGTGGAGGTGATCGCCCCCGGCCATACCGGTATTGCCAGAGCGGCCAAGATCCTGGCCATTGGACACAGTCTGGCCCGGGCTGACGTCCATCTGCGACAAATGGGCATACATGGTATAAACGTGGCCACCGTGGTCGATGATGACGCAGTTGCCGTAAATCCCGAGGTACTCGGCAAAGATCACCACGCCGTCGTTGGCGGCCTTGATCGGCATTTTAGCGAGACCGGCGATATCGATGCCGTAATGGGTTTGTTGATCGATCTCTACCTTGTCTAGCAGATAGGTGCGATGTTCGGCATGTTGCGCCTTGGGTGCACCGAGATTACGGTAAAAGGCCCCGTTCCAAAGGGGCTCGCGACTCTGCGCAGACGAGAGCAACGTCTTGATCTTGGCCCGGTTCTCAATACGCGTGGTCCGGTTCATCTCGAGGAAGGCCTCTTTGCCTGCTCCCTCCTTATTGAGCATTTCCAGCGATTTCTTCTCGATAAACGCATGCGGGATGTTCAGGATATCCTTGCTGAAGGTGCGATCCTTGGTGACGGTACCAATAAGCAGGCGGCGGATATTGCCAGCGAGGTCTTCGATCTCCACCATCGGTTTGAAATCAGCCACTTCAACGTCATGCGGATGGGCAAAAACGGCAAAATGACGTGTGCCCTCTTCGTTGCTGACAAAACGGAACTGGTGATCTCCGACGGTCAAGCGGATATTTGTTTCGCGTTCGGGTGTCGACACAAACACCGCCGCGCCACCACCACGCTGCATGTAGCGGGTCGCCGATTCCAGCACGGCCTTCGGTGCAACCTTGTCAAGCACATAGCTCTGGCACTGATTTACGCGGTTGGGAAAATACGGGTTGGCGTCTTCAACCACCACACAGACCTCATGCGCACCATCGACGAGCTCCGACAGATCAACTGTCAGCTCGTAGGAAGTTGCGCCGGCTGTATTGACGCAGGATTGCCCATCGATCTCGCCATCCAAATAGTAGCAGATTTCACCGAGGCCGCGATTGTCAGTTGCCGCGGCGATCACACTGTGATTGACGTATGCTGCGTCAGTCAGTTTCACCATTGGAGCCTGCCAGTCTCTGGAGATTGCCAGGAAGGCAGCACCAACGATCAGAGCCGCGAAGAGGATCAGTAATAACGTTTTGTTCATGCTGTAAGCTCCTGTACGAATTCAGATATCAGCAGCCTGTCGGACTATCCATGAGCCGGATTTGCAGCTTCGGCCAGTATAGTCCGACAGGTTGCTAGGGTTTTTATGATCTGCTGCCACGACGACCGGTCTTCGCAACGGGACGTTCCGTCGCGCCTTTTCCCTTACGGGGATTTGCGGCCTTTGCTGGCGATTTGGTCTTTGCAGGCTTTGCCTTGGTCACCTTGGCCGACTTCTGCTTTGGCCTGGACGACCCCCTGGAGGGCTTGCCGACCTTCGCCTTGACCCCTCGCTTGACCGCAACCTGCGGGAATTCGGCAATCGTCTGCAGCGGGATGGGGTACTTGAGCAGCTGTTGGATCGCAATCAGCAAGGGCTGCTCTGCCTGGCAGACCAGCGATACAGCCACGCCGTCCTTCCCGGCCCGGCCGGTGCGGCCAATACGATGCACGTAGTCTTCGGGGACCTGTGGCAGCTCGTAATTCACCACGTGCGGCAGGCGCTCGATATCGAGCCCACGTGCGGCCACATCGGTCGCTACCAGTACACGCAATTCACCCCGTTTGAACTCCGCCAGGGTGCGCGTCCGCAGCGACTGGCTCTTGTTGCTATGGATGGCGGCGGCCTTGATGCCGTCAAAGAGCAGCTCTTCTGTCAGTTTGTCCGCACCGTAGCGGGTGCGAGTGAAAACCAGAACCTGATTCCACTCCCCTTTGCGGATCAGGTGTGAGAGCATTTCCCGCTTGCGGTTGCGATCCACCGGGTAGACCGCCTGGATCACGGCATCAGCGGCGATATTGCGCCGTGCCACTTCGATGCGACGCGGCTGATCAAGCAGCTCGTCGGCAAGCTGCTTGATGCTCTGCGAATAGGTTGCTGAAAAGAGCAGATTCTGACGTTGCGAAGGCAGGTACTCCGCCACATGGAGAATGTCATCGATAAAGCCCAGGTCGAGCATGCGGTCGGCCTCGTCCAGCACCAGAAACTCAATTTTGGAAAGGTTGATCGTGTTGCGTTCCGCATGATCGAGCAGACGCCCCGGCGTCGCCACAACAATATCGACACCACGGTGCAACCGTTCGATCTGCGCCTGGATATTCACACCGCCGTAAATCATGGTGGAACGCAGCGACAAGCGCCGACCGTAGTTCTGCATCTGTCCGCTGACCTGGGCAGCCAGCTCGCGGGTCGGCACCAGAACCAGAGCGCGCGGGCTTCTGCGTTTTGCAGGGAGGACCGTTTCACTCAGCATCTGCACGATCGGCAGGGCAAAGGCTGCGGTCTTGCCGGTGCCGGTCTGAGCCCCCGCCAACAGATCGCACCCCTCAAAAACCACCGGGATCGCCTGGGTCTGGATTGGGGTCGGTGTAGTATAGCCTTGAGCGGCAATCGCGCTCAACAGTTCGTCGCACAGGCCAAGAGATTCAAATGACATCGATCAAGATCCTTATGTATATGTAAACCGCTTGCAGCGGATCGGGCTGAAGTAAGGAACGTCCTGTTGTAAAAAGAGATGAACAGACAAGGACTTATGCGGGACCTTAGCTGATTGCCCCATGGCTGTCAATTAGAAGGAGGTTAAGTTTTTCTGACTATCGTTCAGTTTTTTCCGTGCTATCAAGGGGAAGATGCTCCTGTTTGCGCATGCCGTCAATAATGCTGATGACTCTTGCGCCAACGGCGCGCCATCAGCCAGAGCATGACAACGGCCTGGAACAACGCGGACGACAGGACGATTTCGGCAGGCACGCCCGGTGAGGGCCAGAACAGCCCGGCAAGACGATCAAAACCAAGAGCAGCCAGGATCGTCGGTATGACACCGTAAAGCAGGACCAGAAAAACGACCGTCAGCATGTCGGCACGTTTCGGAATCCGGCCGAGATTCAAAAACAGTAATATCCCGAAATCACGCAGCAGGAAGAGCACCATGGCCATAGCGGGACCCGCGATCTGCATGCCCGCATTCAACCCGGAGATTAAATCCACGGCAACCAGGACTGCACAAGCCAGCAGAACAAAAGGCAGCGTGGTCAACCAGAGTGGCAAGATCTGCATGGCCCGGAACCATTGACGCTGGCCAAGATACTGCAACAATCGCCGCAATGCCACCGGGTCCTTGCGCTCGCTGAAAGCCGTGCCGTAGGCCAGCATCAGGGTGATCAGGAAGGCGCTCAGCAACCGTTGCTGAGCAAGGCTCTGACCGGTCACCCAACTGCCATTGCCGAGAAAACCGGCGACGTAACCCGCCAGAAACAGTACGAACAATCCCCACGCCCAGGGCAGGCTCTTTAATTGCAGCTCGACCCGGATCAGCCGATAGATCGCAAATATCGCCCAACCGAGGGACACTAGCAGGCTGATCAGAATGAAGCGATCTTCAGGGTAAACCTGCCCATACCAGAAGACTTTTGCTGATTCAGTGAACGGCCAGTTGAGCAACGAAACTGCGCAACCGGCGCCCAGCACCAGGAAGGCCGTGGTTTGAAACCGCCCATAGCGTTGGCTCTTCCTGATTGCCTGCAGGCTGGAGAGCAGGCCGATTGCCTGGCCGAGCAGCCCGCTGCCGACCATCAGCACGGCCGTCTCGATCACCGACAGGCCAATCGATGGCCTGGAGGTCAAATAGACCAGCATGCAGAGTAGTGCGCCGTACCAGGGATAGATGGTGGTGCCGAGCAGTTTGCCCCAGGTCATCGACCAGGGACCGATCACCGACATCCGCTGGTTATCCCAGGTATGATCACGGATCTCTGTGATAAGAGCTTCAGAAGCGAGACGTGTCCCCCATAGGAAGGCCAACAGGCCGAACAGAATCAGCGCAGTTCTGGCTACGCTCGCGCCGTAATGCCTGCCATCAAGAAGATAAGCGAGAAACAGCAGGACCCCCAGGACCATCGGCATACCGATCAACCGGTAGGGCGTCAACTCCATCCAGAGATTCCTGCGGAATTCGGGATTGATATTCATAACAAACCGTCCTGGCTGTCCTTGCGGCGCACCGACTCCAGATAGGTAGACTGCATGTTGCGTTGTTGCTCGGCAAACACACAAACCGGCAGACCCTGGTCGAGAAGACTTTTCAACAGATGATAACGGGCAGTTTCATCGCCGCTGAAAGTGAGTTTTACTGACGTGTCATCGCCCTCGACGGCAGAGACGTATGGCAAACCGGAGAGCAGTTTTTGCAGGCCGTCGTAAGGCCCTACCAGCGAAAGCTTCAGACGAACATCCGAAACCCGCTTTTGCTTGATCGGGTCGTGTGAAAGGATACGGCCGTCGCGTAAAACCAGCATTTCTGTGGAATATTCGTCGAGCTCCGAGAGGATGTGCGAAGAGACCACCAGGGTCATGCCCTGTTCGCGTAAAGTCAAAAAAAGTTCAGCCAGGCTATGTCGCGCTTCGGGATCGAGTCCCGATGCCGGTTCATCGAGAATCAGAATCTGCGGTTCGTGGACTACCGCCTGGGCGATAGCCAGACGTTGCCGCAAACCACGCGACAGTGTACCAGCCTTCATTTCAATTCGCCCGGCTATGCCAAGCCGTGTCGCTGCCAGTTCAGTCGCCCGGGCCTGCATGCCATCCGGGATGCCGCGGGAGGCCGCAGCATACAGCAGGCACTGACGAACCGTCAATTCATCGTAGAGGCCGAAGAAATCGGAGAGGTAGCCGAGCTTACGATGGCAGGCGCGGGGATCTTCGTGAATATTTTCTCCATCGATGTACACCTCACCTTGCAATGGTACGTCAAGGGCGGCCATGCAACGCAGCAGGGTGGTTTTGCCGGCGCCGTTCGGCCCGACCAGAGCCGTGATGCTGCCGGACTCGATCCTGAAGGAGACACCATTCAGCGCCCTGACTCCCGGGTATTCGAACACCAGGTTATTCACTTCGATCATGTTTATATCCGTAATAACTGGAGAGCACAAAACGACCTTGACTGACAGGTCGTGCAGCAGGGCAAAGGGACGTTAAAATAGCACGCCCGGGCATCACTTGAAAGGGCTGGTTGCCAGATTATTTTTTAGCTGTATAGCTATCGGCGAGGGTCCCTACCGCAACAGCGAAAGCGTTGGAACGATTCCACCTGCGCAGCGATCGAAAATTGCTGTAGGTCAGGTAGGCGGGTCCGCCCGGGCCATCGGGGACGATCAGCGAGGCCTGGAGATCACGGCGGGGCAACGACTGGCCGTTACTGCGTCGCACCCCGAGCTGCTGCCAGCGAGACAGCGACAGCTGGGTCTCCAACCCGGCCAGAGAATAATCGAACGGTTCCGGCAGCTTGACCGGTCGTCCCCAGGTCTGGTCGCTCTGCCATCGGGCTTTGGCAAGGTAATTGGCCGCCGAAGCCAGCGCATCGGGAACCGAATTCCAGACATCGATGCGGCCGTCGCCGTCGGCATCGACTGCATAGTGCCGATAAGAAGAGGGCATGAACTGGAAAGAACCCATGGCCCCTGCCCAGGACCCTTTCATCTGCGCCAAGGGGATATGCCCGGCATCGATGATGTGCAGCGCATCGAGCAACTCTTTGCGAAAGTAGTCGCCGCGGCGGGCATCGTAGGCCAGGGTGATCAGCGCCGGGATGACCGGGAGCTTACCTGTGTTTTTACCGTAACTGCTCTCGATCCCCCAGAGGGCGACGATGAAACGTCTCTGCACTCCGTACTGCTTTTCGACCCGGCCCAGCCAGGTCTGATAACGTCGCAGCATGCGACGTCCTTCGGCGATACGCTCCTCGTTGACCCTGGTTGTGACATAGTCTTCCAGAGACTGAGTTTGCTCAGGTTGCTTTAGATCGAGATCGAGCACCTTCTTCTGCGGCTCTGCGATGTCGGTGAGAGCCGCATCCAGCGTCTCTGACGAGATCCCTGCTGAAAGGGCGTCCACACGCAACTGCGCCAACCATGCGGCAAATTCCGGCGATACTTCTTGCGCCTGAGCAACAGTTACGGACAAGCCGCAGAGGCATACGATCATAAGAACCAGACGAGCGAAATTCTTCATGGGCTAACTATAGCACCGCAACATTGACATGCCATTGAGACGAGGGAGAAAAATACTGGCAATCTATCTTAACACCCACGCTCTGCAAGCCAGATCGCATGTAAATCGCCTTTATTATCCTGCTCCGATACCCGGGACTGCTTCACCCTGAATCCGACCTTGCGCAACCGTTCCATGAAGTTGCGACTCGGAGCAGCAGACCAGACGGCCAGTACCCCCTCCGGTCGCAAGGCTTCGTAAGCCGCGATCAGCCCGTCGGTCGAATACAACCAGTCGTTTTTCTTGCGGGTTAAACCCTTGGGGCCATTATCGACATCAAGCAGGATCGCGTCATAGGCCTGGCGCTGTGCCCGCAGAAGTTTGGCGACATCGCCCTCACGCACCGTGGTCCTTGCATCCCGCAGCGGATGACCCGCAAATATGCCAAGCACACCCCGGTTCCAGGCTACCACGCCAGGCACCAGCTCGGCCACCACCACCTCCGCATCAGCGCCGAGGTGACGCAGTGCTGCAGCCAGCGTAAAACCCATACCGAGGCCACCGATCAGCACCCGGGGCTGAACACGACCTGCGATTTTGCGGCAGGCAAGTTCGGCCAACGCATCTTCGGACTGATGAGCCCAGGTGCTCATCAGGGTATTGCTGCCGTCAATGCTGATCGAGTATTCGGCATCGCATTTGAAAAGCTGAAGTTCACCACCTCCACCCGGAATCTGTGCCGTATCGATTAATTCCGCAGTTTCAATGATTTCGTCTGTGCTATCTGGGGCCATAACGATCTTTCCAGGGCAGGTTGGAGGTCAGGAGCCTGCAAATCTTACCTGCCCCGGCAGGCTCCATCAGCAGGGCAGCGCAAAAACCTTTCACAGGCTTTCGATGAGCCGGTAATACTCCTGGATAGCCCGCAAAGATTCCAGAGAAAGCAGGTACAAAATCCAGGTGATCGCAAGGATACCGATGGTGAGTCCGATCTTCCATGCCGGCGACGTGCGAGGTCGCCACCAGATCAAAGGTAACGCCAGAGGCCCCACCATAAAGAGTGCGAGGACAATAAATGTAGTGCGGAAATACCATGGAGTTTTTTCTTCATCTGTGCGGAGGCTCGAGAATCCTTCCAGGGACTCGCTGCAATGTTTGCATTTTATCGCATCGTCTTGAATCTCTTCAGCACAGAAGGGACACTTCTTCATAATTTTCTTTCTTTAAGGAACGAATCCGACCGTTTAAAGCCAGCGGCTACAGCCCTTGCAGCGGCGCATGCATCGCCAGCATGCCGATGGAAGTCACCGCCAGCAGGAACAGAAAAGCAGCTCCCATGGCGACCCGCTTGCCGAGCGAGACGTTGTAGTATCGGGCCCGCTCGGTTTTGGACGTCCTGAATGAGGTGTAGATCTGGTAGCTGCCCAATATCACGATCAAAGCGAGGATCGGCGACCAGGTCAGATAGAACAAGGCGACAGCTCCCAGCAACCCCAGCACCCAGAGCTTGGGGCTGATGACACCGATGATCCGCCCGCCGTCCAGGGGGGAAATGGGCAGCAGATTGAACAGGTTGAGCAGAAAACCGCTCGAGGCAAGAGCATACCAGAAGAGGTTTCCTGTCACCATGCCGATGCCGACACAGCCGATGGCGCCCAGCGTCCCGAGCAGGGGTCCGCCATAAGCCGCTACTGATTCGGCAAAGGCGTTCTTCGGCATCTTCTGCATAACAATGTGCGCGCCTACAAAGGGAATGAACATGGGGGCCGAAGCCCGTATTCCCATCATGCGCAGGGCCAGAACGTGCCCCATCTCGTGGATGAAGATCAGCACCACGAACCCCGCCGCAAAGGACCATCCCCAGAAGAGGGCATAGGCCCAGATGCTGACAAGCATGCTGATGAAGGTCTTGAATTTGCCGACCTGCAGAATCAAGCCTAGGTATTTAAGCTTGCCGAACAGAAAAAACAGCACCAGGCCGATTGTCCCGAACTTGCGCAAACCACTTCCTGTACGAGGATCTCTCCCCGGTCGTTGGTCAAGGTTGTCAACCGGCAACAGTTCAACATTCCCGGCAGAAGGTGTTTCCTCCCGACGGTCTTGATCAAGGGGGGTAAACTCGCCAGATGTTGCTTCAGCAGGTATAGTCGGGATCTCGGTCGTCTTCTCTTGGTGGGTTTGTCGCATCAGTAATCCAGGGGAAATGAAGGTACACTCGCCGCCACTTGGCAAATCGGGGATACGCTACCATTAAAAAAGTGGCAGATCTATTAAAATTCCACCAAAATCTTAACCTGAGCCAGCGGAACCGGAAAAAGGGGTTTCCTGGTTCAAAGGCCCCTTTTGAGAGTCTCCTGATGTCTTGTTGTGGTAAGATTGCTGGCCATCAAACCCCTGATTCTCTCGCAAACAGGATTGAAACGGCACCACAGCCCCTAATGACCACCAGAGGTTATCTTGAGAAATAAGCTGAGACGTCTTGCGGAGTTCATCCAGGAAGGATTCCCCGAGAACCTGGTGATCGCCTTTAAATACAGTAAAAATCAATCATTAGCCAGGCAACTTGCTCTCACAAATAAAGCGATAGCGTTCCATCAGGGGCGCGCCGAGACCCTGTGGCTCGAAGCTGGAAGAATAAAGACAGCGGCAGAAATGCATGCCGCAGCACAGGCAGAACTCGCGTCCTTTGTCTTCGCCTACCTCACTGGAGACGCCAAAGAATGCGCAGACAGCAGCATTGAGGCGATGCGGGCTCTCGGCCGGCAAGGCGAAGTGGATATCGTCAGAAGCCTCTCCGGGCTCTGAGCAACAGGGCCGCAACGCTTTCCCCCGGTGTCCTTCAGCACGATGACGATGCCATCAATTAGTTACCATCCGGAAACTCCAGATAACACATGCACAGTTTTCGATCTGGAAACCAATTAATCACCCCTGACCCACGTCAGCAATAGCATGAGAAGCCAGCTGGACAACCTCATGTATCGGCAGTCGGGTTTGAGTTTTTGCCAGAAAACCACTGGCATGGACGAATCGAATGGCCGGACTCGCCGCGATAGCCCGGAAGTCCACAATTCTATGATCTGCAAGCCGCAGGAGTTCCCAACCCTCACCACGATTAGAAGGGGTAATACTCATCACGACACCCTCGTCATTGAGGAAACGCAGGTACAACTCCATGGACAGCTTGGGAGAATTATCGATGTCGCTGACGATGGCCTTTAGATGCTTCACCTGAATGACTTTTGCTTCTGTTTTCAGACGCTCAAGCCGCTGCATCTTGCGGTCAATCATGGCAATCATGTCGTGCCCAAAGGCTTTCATGAGCAGATAAAGATCATCCTGGCTGCTCAAGCTGTCAACTTTTGAAAAGGTTGACAGGATATAGCCATCGATCGGCGAAGAACTTGCGAAGAGCACACTTGAATCCACGCCCAGATGCTCGGCGGTCTGGTATGGCCCCCTGACATCCATCATGCTCATCTGTGGGTACCACATGAACATCAAGATGGCGGCATCGTGATGGCCGAGATGCTGCATGAGCAGGTGAAAAGCACAGGGCAGGGATGGATCCTGGTGGTGATCAAAATTATGCCTCTCAGGAGCGTAGTCCATCCCGACATCCACGACATAGGTGTTCAGGTCTGCGAGGTCTTCGCTGGTCGGCTCGCGCCGAAAAATTTCGGCGTTACCAAGGATTGCAAGCAGAACGCTTACCGACAGGAAATCATCCTTATGCGCGCTGCCTGGATGTGTAATAATTTTATACATGCAAATATCCTCTTGAAGCTTGTGTTCACTTTATAAATGTCTGTTGACAAGTCTCACCTCATAACGCCCCGATTGCAACCACTAAGATGCCTCCAGGGACCAGGAGTCAGGAATGTGTAGATCAAGATGGATTTTACCACCGTCAGCCTGGGCTTGGCAAAAAAATGTCATTCAGGTTTGTATACTTCTGTACGCCCCCTGCAGGATGGCACAAGCGCTGGTTTCGATCCAGAAAAGGACAACAAATTGCAGGGTCAAGGAAATAGAGGGTTTAAGCGGAGGCGTTGTACTTTACGCCGCACACAGTAATTCAGTTGATGAAAGAGGGCAAGCGGCTTCGTTTTTGAGGACACAGCGTTTATCCGGGTGACGTGAGGGACAGCCTCTCTCCTCGCCGGGTTACGATGCTGACCCCAGCCGATCGAGCAACTCCAGCGCCCGTGATCGCCATGAGAGCACTGCCACCTGAATGTGCATGCGTTCGGCGAGTTCAGGGAATTCGGCGCGGATCACATCGGCGGCGAAACCGGCCAGGAAGCGGGACTTCAGCTCGGCCCGGGCGCGGTCCATGCCGATCTCGTCGTAGGGGACCGAGGCGAAGAGCAGAAAGCCGTCATCGGGGATCCGGCCAGCGCGCATGTTGGCCTCGATGATGCCGGCGGCCTTGCGGATCGGATCGGCCAGGTCGGGGCTGTAGGGGCCGATGATCAGGGCAAGGTTGGGGGTGTGGAGGAAATCGAAGCCACGTCCCAGGCAGATCATCCACTCCCGGTGCTCGATATCGAGCAGGCGGCAGGTGCTGCGCACCTGGGCGATCCACTTGAGGTTCCCCTGCAGCAGCGGCAGCAGGTCCTGCTGCATCTGCTCGGGCATGTCGGGGCAGAGTGAATTCAGACGATGACCGAGGGAGGGCGCATCGGTCGGAACCAGCCCGGCGAGGTCAAGAACCTCGTCGCCGAAGCCGTGCACCAGCAGGGCATCCTCATCAGTCTCGTAACCGCAGAGGATCGGGTAGACCGTGCCATGGCCGGCGCCGAAGATATGCTCGGCCTGCTTCTTGATGGTCCGGCAATGCTCGAGAGCTGCCTCGGTATTGTAAGCGAAGCCGGCGCATCCCCGCCTGGCGTCGCCGCGGGAGAAGTGGTAGGTGATGAAGATCAGCACCCTGCGACCGGCGGCCACCATACGGTAGACATCGTCGGCCAGGACCTCACCGAGGTGTGGCCAACCCAAGTCGAACATGCCGCCCAGGTTGCGGAAAGGTTGAATGATGCCGGGGGGGGTGCCGGTGGCCACCGGGATATTGATACGACCATCCATGCATTTGAGCACCTTAATGGCCGTCGGGTGTTTGGCCAGGTAGAGCTCCCGGGCAAGGCAGGCCTCGGGGCTGCGGTATTCCGCGGTGTGGCGGCGAGCCAGATCCAGCAGCCATTCGATGCGTTCAGCGATCAGCCTGTGGTGGATGGACATGTTCTCCTCCCGAACAGTGGTTGCAGGGCCATAGCAGTGAGGCAAAAGGCATCATAGCGAATTGGGGAAAATAATACCAATTTAATGTCAAGCACGATCTTGAAGTCAGGAGCCAACAGCTATAGACTCAGCAAGTGTGTCTGTCTATGAGAGGGAATAAATTCTAACCCTTAAAAACAAGAGCGACCATGGATTGACGCATTCGTAAATGCTCATAGGTGGTGACGATATCAAGGAATTGCACTCATTATGGGAATATCCAGATACCCTTCACGCATCAGCCTGCCCTGCGTCGAAAAGCCCTACCCGTCCATCCTGGATTTTCTGGTGCAGAGGTTCCCCATGGTCGGGAGGTGCTCGTGGGAAAAACGCATGCTCGAGGGCAAGGTTCTCGATGATGTGGGAGCGACGATCAGCACTGAGACGCCCTACATCCCCCAGAAGAGGCTTTTTTACTTCAGGGAGGTTGCAGACGAACCCTTGATCCCCTTGCAGGAAAAGATTCTCTTTCACAACGATGAGCTTCTCGTCGCCTGCAAACCACCATTTCTCCCCGTCACGCCATCAGGCCCCTACGTCGACGAATGTCTGCTCAATCGCCTGAGAAGAAAAACCGGCAACGGCAACCTGGTCCCCCTTCACAGGATAGACCGTGAGACCTCGGGCCTTGTGCTTTTTTCCGTGAACAAACAGACCCGGGGGCTCTATGGCGGACTTTTTTTATCCGGCGGCATCGAGAAAACCTACGAAGCACTTGCCGCAGTCACTCATCGTCCGGAAACAACTGAGATGACAGTGGAAAACCGCTTGGTCAGGGGGCTACCCTGGTTTCGTACGAAGGTGATTCCGGGGGCAATGAACGCCCGGTCGAGGATCAAGCTGGTGGCCTTCAGGGACAACCGGGCACATTTCCTGCTGTACCCGTTCACCGGCAAAAAGCACCAGCTGAGGGTTCACATGAGCGGACTGGGTTACACTATAATCAACGACCGGTATTACCCGGAGCTGCTCCCCAGACAAGAGGACGATTTTGCCAACCCGCTGCAGCTGATTGCCAGGAGAGTGCATTTCATCGATCCGGTTTCCGGCAGAGCCATGGAGTTCGAGTCTGAACGCGCATTGTTCACCTAAGTGTTCTGTAACAACTGGATGCCTGCCCGGCCCCTTATCGATACCCTTGCGCCTGCAGCGAGAAGAGATAGGCATACTGGCCACCCAGTTTCATCAGCTGTTCGTGGCTGCCCTGCTCGACAATGCGCCCCTTGTCGATGACGACGATCTGATCAGCCATGCGCACTGTCGAAAAACGGTGCGAGATCAGGATTGTCATCTTCCCCCGGCTCAATTCGCGAAAGTGTTCGAAGATAGTCGCCTCGGCGGCGGCATCCATGGTGGCGGTCGGCTCATCGAGCACCAGCAGGTCGGCATTGGTGCGCATGAAGGCGCGGGCCAGAGCGATCTTCTGCCATTGGCCGCCTGAAAGTTCACGTCCGCCTTTGAACCATTTGCCGAGCTGGGTATCGTACTGCTGCGGCAGCTTGTCGATGAACTCATGCGCCATCCCCATCTCGGCCGCCCGCTGCCAGCGCTGCCGGTCCTCGAAGTGGTTCATATCGCCAGCGCCGATATTTTCTCCCACCAGAAACTGGTAACGGCCGAAATCCTGGAAGATGACGCCGATGCGCTGGCGCAGAGCGTCGCCTTGCCACTGCTGCAAATCAAGACCGTCGAGCAGGATGCGCCCCGCGTCAGGCTGGTAGAGACGGGTCAACAGCTTGATCAGGGTGGTTTTTCCGGAACCGTTCTCACCAACCAGCGCCAGGCTGTCGCCCGGTTTGATATGCAGGCTGACCTGCTGAAGAGCCGGTTCTTCACTACCGGGATAAGAGAAGCTGACCTGTTCAAAACGCACGCCGTCCCCCGGCGCAGGCCCCTGCTGCAGCTCCCCTTGCGCAGGCGGCACCGGCTGCTCCAGGTATTCATACAGGTTCGAAAGGTAGAGGTTGTCTTCGTACATGCCGCTGATGGCAGAAAGGCTGGCAGAAACCGCCGACTGCCCCTGTTTGAACAGCATCAGGTACATGGTCATCTGGCCCAGGCTGATGTTGCCACGGATGGCCGTCAGGGCAATCCAGGCGTAGGCACCATAAAAAGCAGAGGTGCCGAGCAGGCCGAGGACGAAGCCCCAGCTGTCGCGGCGCAGAGTCAACCTGCGGTCCTCGGCAAACAGCTTGGCAAAAATCGCCTGGTAGCGTTGCAGCAGCTTCGGACCGAGGCGGAATAACTTAACTTCTTTGGCGTAATCCTCACGAGCGAGCACGGTTTCCAGGTACATCTGCATGCGCGTCTCAGGCGAGCGCCAGCGGAACAGACGGAACTTGTCGCCGGAGAACTTTGCCTCGGCCAAAAACTCCGGGATGCCGCCGACAATCAGGATCAGCACAGCCCAGGGTGAAAACTGCACAAGCAGGAAGGCGTAACTTGCCAGCGAGATGCCATTCTGCACCAGGCCGAAGGTCCGCGTCACCAGGCTTAAAGGGCGGGTCGATGCTTCACGCCGGGCGCGGGTCAGCTTGTCATAGAATTCCGAATCCTCAAAGTGCGCCAGCTTGAGAGTCAAGGCTTTTTCCAGGATCATCAGGTTAATGCGCTGCCCCATCAGCGCCCGCAGCAAAGCCTGGCATGTCGAGATGCCGCGCTGCGTACCGGCGATCAGAGCCACGACCCCCGCTTCGGCGGCGACAAACAGTAAAACATAGGTGGTATCAGCGCTGCCGGTCTGCTGGTGCTGGCCCATCGCTGCAACCACACCGTCAACGATCAACTGGCCGATCCAGGCCACGGCTGCGGGGAGCACCCCGGCAATCAGGGTCAACAGGGCAAAGATTGTTGCCAGCTGTTTGCTGGTCGACCAGACCAACTCCAGGGCACGACGGCTGTAGCGGAAAACGTCTAAAAAACGCCTGGAAGGGGGATTGCTATCGTTTGCCAGTGGTGGATATTTCAATGGTCATCCTGTCGGCTGTGCATGTATTATCTGGAGTTTCCAGATGGCAACTATTCTAACAGATAAGCAGCACATCTGGTTTTCTGTTAATGTGGACGAACTATCTCGTCCTACAACCATTACATAAATAAAGAAGAGCATGCCATGATTCCATCCGCCTTTGCCACCCTGCCATTAAACCATTCGATGCTCCAGAACCTTACCTCCCTTGGCTATAACGAAATGACACCGATTCAGGCCCACAGCCTGCCGTTGATCCTGGCGGGGGCCGACGTGATCGCCCAGGCGAAGACCGGCAGCGGCAAGACCGCCGCCTTCGGCATCGGTCTTTTATCGCGACTGGCAGCGACCAGCTTCAGCGTACAGGGGTTGGTGTTGTGCCCGACCCGCGAACTCGCCGACCAGGTCGGCAAGGAATTGCGACGCCTCGCCCGATTTACCGACAACATCAAAATTCTCACCCTCTGCGGCGGTGTCCCCTTCGGCCCCCAGATCAGCTCCCTCGAACATGGCGCTCACATCGTGGTCGGCACTCCTGGCCGGATTCTCGATCACCTGAGGCGCGGGACTCTCAACCTCAAGTCCCTGCGCATGCTCGTCCTCGATGAAGCCGATCGCATGCTCGACATGGGCTTTCAAGAGGATCTTGGTGCCATCGTTGCCGCTGCCCCGAACAACCGACAGACCCTGCTCTTTTCAGCCACTTACCCCGACTCGGTTGCCGCCATGAGCGCAACGGTGCAACGTCAGCCGGTCACGGTCAAGGTCGAGGCGCTCCATGACAGCAGGCAGATCAGGCAGCTCTTGTTTCTGGTGGAGAGCAGGGAACGACTTGCCGCAGTGGCGCGGATTCTTGGCCATTACCGTCCGGAATCGACCCTGGTGTTTTGCAACACCAAAAAAGACTGTCAGAGTGTGGCCGACGCCCTGACGGCACGCGGCTTTTCAGCTCTGGCAATCCATGGCGATCTGGAGCAGAACGAGCGCGACCAGGTGCTGGCGCGCTTTGCCAACAAGAGCATATCAACTCTGGTCGCCACCGATGTCGCGGCGCGCGGCATCGATATCAAGGAATTGACCGCCGTCATCAACTATGAACTGACTCGCAACCCGGAGGTGCATATCCACCGCATCGGCCGCACCGGTCGCGCCGGCGAGCCGGGATTGGCCTTAAGCCTGGCGACAGCAGCAGAGAGTCGACGGGTGGCAGCAATTGAAGATTATCTCGGATCCATCATTGTCCGCGCCGATCTGGAGACCTTGAGCATGCCGTCGTCCGCCGCTCTCGAAGCGCCTATGGTCACCCTCTGCATCGATGGTGGCCGCAAAAACAAGGTACGCCCCGGCGATATCCTCGGGGCCCTCACCGGCGAGGCTGGAATAGCAGGGAGCGAGGTCGGCAAAATCAATGTCTTCGATTTTCACACCTATGTCGCTATTCGCCGGGACAGTGCCAGACTCGCGTTGACCCGCCTGAGTGCAAACAAGATCAAAGGGCGTTTTTACAAAATCCGCAAATTCTGCTGAAGTGGCTTTTAATTCCTGCACAGAAAAAGCTATTGATGAATTTCCAGGATGTGCGATTCTAGCGCCACTATGAAGCCATCAGAACTCCAGGAACACTTGAAATCGTCACCGCAGCTGTATCTGCTGGATGGATCCAGCTACATCTACCGCGCCTATTACGGTATCAGGGACCTTGCCACCTCTGGCGGGATGCCGACCAATGCAGTCTTTGGTTTCACCAAAATGCTGCTGGACCTGCTTCGCGAGCACTGTCCCGATTATCTGACCGTCGTATTCGACCGCCCCAGGGAAGAAACCTTCCGCAGGGAGATTTATCCCGAATACAAGGCGAATCGGAACGACATGCCCGAAGACCTGGTGCACCAGATTCCCTATATCAAACAGATCCTGCATGCTCTCAATATTCCTGCGCTGGACGCTCCCGGATTCGAAGCAGACGATGTGATTGCCACACTGGCGCGTCGTTATGCCGCAGAAGGAGTCCAGGTTACAGTCGTCACTGGCGACAAGGATTTGCTGCAGATTGTCGACGACAGGATTGGCCTGCTCGACACCATGAAAGATAAACGTTCAGGGCCTCAAGAAGTCCTTGAGCGTTTCAGCGTCCCTGCTGAGCTGGTGCCGGATGTCCTGGGGCTGGCCGGTGACACCGCCGACAACATCCCCGGAGTGCCCGGGATCGGTGAAAAAACTGCGGCTGAACTGGTCAGGCGTTTCGGCTCTCTGGAAGGCGTTCTCGAGTGGAAGAGCCTGGTAAGTGGCCAGAAACGCAGGCAAAATCTGCATACCTATGCAGACCAGGCCCGGCTCTCGAAAATCCTGGCAACCGTCCGCTATGACGTCACCCTGGAGATCCCCCTTGCCGACCTGCAGAGACAGACACCGAACCTGTCGACATTAATTCCCCTGTTGCGTGAGCTGGAATTCGAGGCTCTGGAGATCGTCTTTACCCCGCCGGCAGCGGGCGTGGTCGAACTCTTCAGCGACGGTTCGGGCAGAGACTCGGGACCCGGCGGCTATGGTGTCATTCTGCGCTATGGCGATCATGAAAAGGAGTTGAGCGGCTTCGAGCCCAAATCCACCTCTCAGCGCATGGAACTTCTGGCGGCTATCAGGGGACTGGAAGCGCTGAATAACCCGAGTACCGTACGCGTGTTCAGCGACTCACAATATCTGGTACGGGGGATGAGTCAATGGATTCATGGCTGGATCCGCAACGATCGGCTGAACACCCCGGAAGCCCTCGCTAACCAGGATCTCTGGAAGCAGCTCGCAGCGCTGTCCGACAAACATGCAATCACTTGGGAATGGGTGCGTGGCCATGCCGGACATCCGTTCAATGAGCGATGCGACAGGCTTGCCAAGCGGGCAGCAGAGGCTGGCATGTGGACAGCCGAAGTTCTCAGACAGTCCGGGGAAAAGATCATGGAAGAGGCGACAAACCCTTTGCCGGCAGTGCCGGCTCAACAGGAGCCAGTTCCGGTTCGGAAAGAGTCAGAATTCGATGTCGAAGAGGATGGTCAGCTACGGCTGTGTTAAACAAAAGCTATCTTGACACCGTGGCCACGGATGAATAAACTCCGGCAGACTTTTGTGGGTGGTCGCCGATAAGGAGAAATAACTATGAACAGCTGTCCATGCGGAAGCGGCCGCGACTATGTCGCCTGCTGTGAACCGATCATCACCGGGAAGAAGACGGCAGAGACGGCAGAGCAACTGATGCGTGCCCGATATGCGGCCCACGTGAAGGCCGAGATCGACTTTCTCTTCGACAGCACCCACCCCGAATATCGTGAGGGTTACGACCACAAGGGGACCAGGGTCTGGGCCGAGGAATCCGATTGGCACGGCCTTGAGATTCTCGGAACCAGCGAAGGCGGGCCTGAGGATGAGCAAGGAGAAGTTGAGTTTGTCGCCCGTTTTCGTGATAAAGAGGGTCTGCGCAACCATCATGAGCGCGGCCAGTTCAAACGAAGCAAGGGGCGCTGGCTGTTCACCGAAGGCAACATGGTCAAGTCGAAGCCGCTGACCGTGAACAAGATCGGCCGCAACGATCCCTGCATTTGCGGCAGTGGTCAAAAGTACAAGAAGTGCTGCGGGAAATAACACTAACCGATAAAAAGGACGAAAGCATGACTCAACAGGAAATCACCGACGCCGTTATGGCGATGTCGCTCGAAGACAAGAAGGCCTTTATCATTCAAACTTTGCCCGGCCTGGCGAAAGATGCCATGACAGATAAATCTTTTCTTCTGCAGATGTTGCCGGTGTTTCTCGGTATCGTCAAAGATAGCGGCCTCGATCTGGCGCAGTTACTGCCATTACTCAATACAATGCCGGTAACTGAGAAAGCTTAACGGGACACCGGTAAAAAGCACCGTTAAATCGGCCAGTCTGTAAAACCTGGTAAAACCGGGACACACAAATTTGTGTGTCCCGGTTTTTATGTTTTATGGTTAGCCACTTCGCTCCAGTAGATTGTAACGCCAATGCGCATTAGGCAGGAATCACACTATTTAATCTTAACGCCCGTTCGCTTCGTTCACTCAAGGCGTAAAGAGGTCAAGCAAGGTGCAGATGTAAATATGTTTTTTCAGAAAAATTTCTCTTTGCGTCTTTCTTTATGCTTTGCGACTTTGCGTTAATCTGATTTTCTGCAACCGTGACCAATTGCTCATCTGTTTTTAGAGTTCATTGAAGCTGAACCGGTAGACGAAGTTTTGCGGCTCGTAAAAGTTGAGAGGTTTGCCACCAACTTCGGCGTAGGGATAGCCGAAGGTGTTGAGCGGTTCGCCTGCCTGGGCGGGATTAAGCACCAGGTCGCGACCGCTGGCCAGCTGGAATCGGTAGGCGTCGATGCCGCCCCAGAAATAGTCTCGCAGCTCTGCGATGCGCGGACTGGTGAGCTCGAGTTTCTCGACCAGCATCGCCTTAAGCACGTCGGCCGGATCAGCCGGCACCCAGCCGTAACCGGGGAGGAAGAATTCCGTCCAACAATGCTGCCAGGTGGTGATGTCCTGTTCGGCTTGTTTGCCGAGGCGCAGGCCAAAGACCTCTCTGGCCGGCACTCCCGCCGCCCGACAGAGAGCGACGAAAACCGAAGAAATGTCGGTGCACTTGCCGCCGGGCTTGATCAACAGATAGCAGACATCACCCTTGCCGCAGCCGATAGTTTCAGGATCGCGGTACATGTTCTCTACAGTCCAGTCGTAAATCGCCCTGGTACGCTCCAACACGGTTGTCTTACCGGCGACAATCCTGTCAGCCAGTTCTTTCACAGCCCCATCTGTCGGGCCGATGCTGGTGGGGGCCAGATATTCGGCGTAATCAGTCGGGTTCCAGGCCGGCTCGCGAGCTGGGAAGTCGGTGCGGCGCAACTCGGTGCGCACCACTTCGAAGGCGAGGGTCAACTTGCGACTCTTGCTGCCCTGCGGCCATTCGGCATACAGCAACGGCGTACCATTGGCGGGCACGGTGTAAACTCCCGTCGCGGCGTAGTCGCCGTTCAGCCGGAGCTTGCTGATCAGCTGGTGCTGGTTGGAAACCGGGTAGGGAATCCATAGTCGGACCACTTCGCCAGCGGGTTGGCCGCCCAGGTCGAACTCCATGGTTACCAGTCCGGAGCGGGTCTTTGCCCAGGCGGGCACGGCAAATAGCAGGGTCATGGTGATCATAGCCAGCAGAAATCTCTTCATAGTCAGTTGCTCCTGTAAATTAACGTAGATAAAAACAGGCTCGCATTGTCAACGATTGACAGCGCAGGGTCAAATTGATAATTTCGATAAAACCGATGAATCTTATCGGTAATTTAAATAAGGAGTCCTGATGAATTTACGTCAGCTGGAGCTATTCGTCGCTGTTGTCGAAGCGGGCAGCTTTTCTCGCGGTGCCGAAATCAGTTTACTCACCCAGTCGACGGTGAGCCAGCATATCGCTGCACTCGAGAACGAAGTCGAACTCCGCCTGCTGGATCGTACCGGACACGGGGTTTTGTTGACCCATGCCGGAGAGCTTTTCCTGCAGCACGCCCGCCAGGTACTGACCGAATGCGATATACTGCGCCAGGCCATGGCCGGATTTCGCGGTTTGCAGCATGTCTACCTCAGCGTCGGTGCGAGCAATATCCCCGCCAACTACCTGATCCCGACGATTTTGCCGCGCCTGTCTGCCGAGCATCCGGGGATAGCGCTCACCATGCAGACCGGCGACAGCCGGGCTATGCTCGATCGTTTGCTGGCTGATGAAGTTGAACTGGTGGTGGTCGGCAGTCGCAGTGATGACCGGGGAATCGACTACCTGCCGTTGATCGGCGATCTGCTTGTTTTGACAGTCAGTTCCCGGCATCCATGGAGTCGGCGCACGGCAATCACCCTCGACGACCTGGCTGAGAGTCCGATAATTGTGAGGGAAAGCGGCTCGGGCAGCGATCAGGCCCTGCAGCAAGCGTTGCGACAGACAGGTTTCGATCCGGCCCGACTGCAGATCGCCGTGCGACTCGGCAGCAACGAGGCCGTTCGTCAAGCACTTCTCAACGGTTTCGGCGCGGCATTCCTCTCCGAAATCTCGATACAGCAGGAGTTAAAACGAGGGGAGTTGGTCAAAGTGCCGGTGGTCGGCTTCGCTGTAAAACGACAATTCTGGTTGGCCAGACGCTGCCGACGGACAGCGTCACCGGCGGCCGTGGTATTTGCCGCGCTTATGCAGGAGAGCTTTGCCCCGTAAGAGCAGTAAAATATTAAGCTGCAGTCCTCAAAATATCAAAAAGGACACCCGTGTTTGAGTGCCCCTTGCATAAATCTCCAGATCGGAAACCTAGTTCATCTCCATCCGGAGTTTCCGGATGGAGATGACTGATCAGCAGGATCTTTTAGTCCGTGCGCTTGGTGATTTCGATCAGATGGTAGCCGAACTGGGTTTTGACCGGACCAAGGACCTTGCCGACTTCACCAGAGAAAACCACTTCATCAAATTCCTTGACCATTTGACCAGGCGAAAACTCACCCAATCCGCCACCCTGCTTGCCGGAGGGACATTTGGAGTGCGCTTTGGCGATTTCAGCGAAATCTTCACCGTTTTCGATCATGTTTTTAAGGGTGTTGCAGTCTGTCTCGCTAGGCACAAGGATGTGCCGGGCGCTTGCTTTTGCCATGAGAATTCTCCTTCTCTATGTAGAATAGTTAGCTTCGGATTGTAAGCCTTTTTACTCCCGCTTGTCCAATTTCGTCTCGACAATCAACTTCCGGGCAGCTCAAGCGTTTAATCAACGTCTGCCTTTGTCTCGCCCCCAGCCAAACCACCTCTGCCACCGGGCCTTTGTTAGCGCGCTCTGTAAAGCGTCAATACGCCGTTCGACTTCTTCTTCACCACGAACAATGGCCCGTGCGGTGGTGGAGAAATCGGCCCAGTGGGTTACACCATTTTGCGGTGAGAGGACGATGTCGGCGGACTTGAGCTGCTCTTTGTTAAGGGCATTGCGGGCCAGGGAATCGGCACGGGCGATGACATCAAGAGCATTGCGCGGCGTTTTGAAGGCACTGAGAGATTCACCAACATCGACGGCGATGACAAAGTCGGCGCCAAGCTGACGGGCTGCCCTGATCGGGACGGTTTCGGCCCAACCGCCATCAACAAGCAACCGGCCGGCGATCTTGACCGGATTGAGGACCCCCGGCATAGCGCAGGAGGCAGCAATCACATCACGCAAGCGTCCCTGGTCGAGAACCACCGTTTCGCCGCTCCACAGGTCGAGGGCGACAGCAGCGAAAGGAATGCGGGTCTGGTCGACGTTGAAATCTTCAAGCAGGAAAGCGTAACTGCTCATGGCAGTTTTGCCATTGACCAGAGCGGTCTTGGTAACCATCAGGGCGTTAAACATTCCGCGCCGTGCAAGTCGTCCCATTTCGGCCAGAATTCCCTCGTCATGGGAGTCAAGTTCCTTAAAGAAGTTGAACCCCGATTCGACAAATTCCTCACTGTCGATATAGGCAGCGAAGCGCGACTTGATCGCAGCCACGTCCGGCTGTGTAGCATACATGGCGCCGATAATCGCCCCCATGCTGGTGCCGGTGACAATATCGATGGGGATGCCGTGCTTCGTCAACCCGTCGAGTATCCCGACATGGGAGAAGGCACGCGCAGCGCCGCCACCGAGGGCCAGGCCGACTTTAAATTGTTTTGCCATAACGGTATCCTGAACATCCTGCCAAGTTTTGACTCATAATGAAGAGTCCGGCTCTGCATCTTGCGCCTGACAAGGCAGGCACGCAAGAAATTTGCTGCGTCCTCACGTGGAGGCGTAGTCCTTTACGCCGCACAATCAAATCCGCTGATTGACGCAGAGATTGCGGAAAAGGGCCGTTTCCGGACGAAAACTAGTTTGTTGCCATCCGGAAACTCCAGACAACACATACAACAGTTTTCGAGCCGGAAACGAGCAATTTTTCGCAAGGTCAAGGAAATCAAGGATTTGAGCGGAGGCGTAGTCCTTTACGCCGCACAATCAAATCCGCTGATTGACGCAGAGATTGCGGAAAAGGGCCGTTTCCGGACGAAAACTAGTTTGAGAACGTCCAGCCATCCACACCTACGTCCAACCACAGGTAGTCGGTGATCTCAACATTCACATTACTTCGATCGACGCGAGAAAAATATTCCGGTAGCAGTACCCGGTAACTGATCTTCGCTTCCTCAAGCATCTGCCTGGGTATACCAAATTTCCAGGCATGGCCGCTACCGGCCAGAACCACCACCCGGTAGTCCGGATTCTCCCGCAGGAACGCGACCAGGTTGCGCGCCATCATGGTATCCCAGAGCAGCTGAGCCTCGCAGAAATAGAGGTACTGGTCGCCGTGACCGCCATAGCCGCCCATCGCCCGGCGGATATAATTGCTGTAAAACGGATTGACCTGGCACTCGACATTGCCGAGCGCCTTTCGATCTTCTTCGGGAAGCGACTGAAATCCGTTGCGTGCCACCTTTCTGGTAATACTGCGCGGGATGTTGAGTCCGATCATCTTCACTCCCTCGTTGCGGGCGTGGATGAAAATCTCCCGGTACGCCTCCCACATGCTCCAATTGTCGTTGTAGACCATCAGAAATTCCAGCAAAGGCATATCCTTGCCGGTCCAGCGGTCGAGGGCCTCCTGGCTTTCCTTGCGGAACATTTCGAGTCCGATTGCCAGCGGTCGTTCATCATCGTCGAGGGCATCGATGATGCTCAGCTGGGCGCTGTGATGACCGACATGATCATGGAATTCTCCCAAAAAGATGACCTGTACGCGTCGCAGGTCATCGAGCAGATCATCCGGGGAGACCTCAGTCTCCGCTGCGACGTCGAAGATATGCGGGTGAGCCAGGATCTTTGTCGAGGACGACAGGGTGAAACCGGCGACAAGTGACAGCAGGATCAGCAGGCGCATGGAGTTCATGGAATAGGTTCCTTTTCGAAAAGAATCTTCAGTGGCGAATGTTCTGTTTCCCAGGTCGCCTTGACCTGATTGCTGCCGACACGAAAAACCAGATAGCTATAGCGGCCGTAGTGAGGGATGCGGCGGGCCGTGTCCCGGGATGCTGCAAGCGAGCCGGGCAGAAAATATCCCGTGACATGATGATCTTCATGGCTGGCCATGACCATGAACAAAACATCTTGTGCTTCTGCATACGTCTTGTCACCGATCGAAAACTGATTTGCCGCAGCAGTGAAGCCGGCAGGCAGTATAGGCCGCAAGTCCAGGCTTTTGGGCCAGCCAAGCATGAGCAGGTCTCTGCCGGGAGGTTGTTGGCGGAGGTAATCTTCTTCGCTCATCACCGGAGCCTGGTGCCATTGCAGACCACGCAGCAGATCGCGGGAGGCTCCGAGTAATGCCTCGGACCCGGTCGAGACAACGACCAGAGGCGCCTTTGATGCACGCAGGTTATTCACCGTTGCCGGCAGTTCCTCAGGGTAGAGTTTGCGGAACAGGTTGCTCTCGGGATCAACGGTGAGGCTGATCGGCCGAGCGTTGACTGTGAAGACAAAGGGTTTTTGGCTTCCGGCAAGGTCAAAGGTCTGATCATGCTTGTGTGTTGCGGTTTCCAGTCGCAACGGCACAGCAAGGTCGTAGACAGGCTCTTCCTGGAGGATGCTACCGGAAACCTGCCAACCGGCATCGACAGGTATGACACTGACATCCGCCAATCGTAGTTGCGGGGCGCCGGCCCTTCGGGTCCATTGACGGAAGAATACCGAGAGATCCATAGCGGATGCGGCCTCGAAGTGCCGCCGCAAATCGCTCCAGGCGAAGTGCTTGCCAAGGCCGTCACGCGCCGTGGCCTGCAGACCTTGCCAAAAAGCTTCATCGCCGATCAGCTTGCGCAGCATGTGAAAGACCATGGCCGCCTTGCCGTAGCCGACCGCCTGATCGCGCTTTGTCATTCGGCTGCGAAAATCAGTCAACGGCAGGTCGTCACCGGCTTCAACCAGGGTCGCATAGTCACGCAGGATCTTGCGTCGATACTCGAACGCCTCTGCAGGTGCATACAGTTCTTGCAGGTAGTAGTCAGCGACATAAGTGGCCAACCCTTCGCCCCAGTTGCCCGATTGATAATCGATCTCGATCGCATTACCCCACCAGGCGTGGGCAATCTCATGAGGCAGGCTGGTGGTGCGGATAAACGGCAGTCTGATCACGCTGCTACCGAGCAGGGTCCAGCCGGGAAGACCGTAGCCTGTGGGGTAGAAGTTCTCCACTACGGCGAACTTGGCGTAAGGATAGGGTCCGAACAATGCCTGGTAGAGCTGCATGTATTCACGGCACGATTCCAGGTAGTCCGCTGCAAGGGCGGCATTCTCCACACTGGTAAAGGCCAGGAGTTGTATCTCGCCAAGATCCTCCCGTTTGACTTGATAGTAGCCCGCAGCCAGGGCCAGACTGGACTGAGGCAGCCGCGTCTGCCAGATCGTTTGTGAGCGTGTCGCGCTGGAATCAAGCTCGACCAGGCGGCCGGCGGTGACTCCGTACAGACCTGGCGGTCCGATAATCGTCACGTGGAAACGACTTTGCCTGTCGACCGGCAGCGGATGCCAGCCGGAATTATCGGAAAGGAAGCTGCCTTGAGGCATAATCGTTGCCGCAATACCAAAGGATGGGTCCTCAATGCCTACAAAATCCTGCGGTACGGGGTCATCGAAACGAACCCGGTAAGAGATGGTCAGATTGGAGACTTCACTCCCCGGCGGTATCTGCAGGAGCCCTTTGTCAAATGTGAAGTCCGTCGGCTTGCCGTCGGTAGTCACCGCATCGATATCGGCCCCGACCGCCAGGCGAAACATTTCCGGCAGTTCGGAGTTACTGTCAGCAGGAGTCAAAACCGCTCGCCCTTCCAGTCGATGTTCTTCCGGGAAGAGTTGGATGGACAGTCTCTGGTCGATCAGACCATTCGCAGCAGCCATCACAGGAACGATTCCCAACGGCCACAGAAGCAATATGAGGATCATAATCCGCAACATTTTTTAATTATAGCACCAAGAAGAGCTGACGACAGCCTCTGACCGACAATCCTGACATATGAGGCTTATCACTCCGGTCAGAGTATGGTAGATATAAACGATTCGTGAATCGAGACTGATTCCATGAACAGGAGCAGAAATGGGGTCCTATTTCACGGTAACCAGGAAAGTCGCCCTTGGTTATCTGGTAATAATCACGTTCAGCATGCTTGCTCTCGGTTATGCCCTGATCAGCCTGCATGACCATAATCGCCGTACCGAGCAACTGGTGGGAGGCCAGTTCCAGGTCTTTACCCTGCTGCGGGACATGAGGCAGAACCTGTTGGGCCAGGAGAACCTGGAAAAGCAACTGGTCATCCTGCGCGATCCACAGTTGCTTGGCTTGCTCGAACGGCGCGCCGCAGATCTCGACAATCTGTTCGCTGACGTCAAAACATTTCCTCTGCCCGTCTACTTCATGTCCCTGCCCGCCAGAATTGATGAATACACGTCACAGACCCGTCTCCTCATTCAAATCTTTGCCGAGGGCGACTGGGATCGGGCCGCGGCCATGGCCTCGACTACGACAGCACCGCTGCGCAGTCGGCTCTTTGCAGAGCTGGCCGACCTCAGGGCACAGCATCAGTCCGCTTTGGACAAAGGCCTGTACGAGCTGTCGCAGCAGAGCAATAAGGCCTACCGGCTGACTCTGATCATCAGCCTCATCGGCATCATCCTCTCGGCTCCCGTTGCCCTCACCGTGATCGCCAGTATTCACGGCTCGGTCAATGCTCTGCAAAAAGCCACACGGGACATTGCTGCCGGGGACTTCGAAACCCGGATTGATATCCGCAGCAATGACGAGTTCGGTCAACTTGCCCGGGACTTTGCCAGTATGGCGCATAAGCTCATGGAGCTGGAGCAACTGCACCTGGATGCCAATCCCTTGACCCGTCTGCCCGGGAACCTGGCGATTGATCGTGAACTGGAACAGCGCATCGCACAGAAACTGCCATTCGCCCACCTGTATATCGACCTGGACAATTTCAAGGCTTACGGCGACCACTACGGCTACAAGACCGGCAGCGATGCAATCAACATCGTCGGCAATCTGATTCAGGAGGTCGTTGAACGGCACGGCGGCAAGGAAGATCTGGTCGGCCATATCGGTGGAGACGATTATGTGGTCCTGACGGAACCGTATCGCGCCGAAGAGATCGCGAAAGCCATCATCAGCACCTTCGACCGTCACGTCCCGGAACTTTACGATGAAAAAGACCTGAAGGCAGGTTTCATTCTCGGCACTGACCGGTATGGCATCAAGCGCACCTTTCCGCTACTGACCATGTCCATTGCCATCACACTCTCCGAAAATCTGGAACATCCTTCCCTTTTGACCATCAGCCACAATTGTGCAAGGATGAAAGGGCATCTGAAACAGCTCAAGAACAGCAACTATCTCATTGACCGTAGGAAGCAACTATCATGACAACAGTAATCCGCTGGTTCTCTCCACTTCTGGTTTACCTCATGCTGAGCGGGTGCAGCAGCCTGCCCATGTTGACCATGCCCACCTCAGAAGAAACCAAGCTCTTCGCGCAAGGCATGGACCAGTATATCGAATCCCGCGATCTGACGACTCTGAAACTGCTACCGCAGAAATATCCGCGAGGTGAATGGCGGGACAGAGCCGAAGGCATCATCGATATCGCCGAAGAAACCGAGCTCTTCGCAAAGGGTGTGGATCAATACATCAAATCCCGCGACCTGAAGACCCTGAAACAGTTACCGAAGAAATATCCGCAAGGAGAATGGCGGGACAGAGCTGCAGGTATTACCGATATCGCCGAGCAGCAGCGGCAACAGCAAAACAGCCTGGCCAAGAAAAGAGAGGAACTCGCCCACACTCTACAAGAGAAGGAAGTTCTCTTTGAAGACAACAAGATTCTCGAAGTGACCCTGGAGCGACTGAAACAGGTGCTGATCGATATGGAGCTGCGGGCGGAGTAATCCCGGGACATCCTCATTTGTTTCAACGTCTGAGTACCGGGAGAACGTTCGGACGGTCAAGAAGCTATGACTAAGCGGCCAGTATCTGTCGGACAATACAGGCTGAAGTGATTGTCCCGTACAGCCTCAGGTCAACTTGCCCATATCCCGATGCAGCTCCTCCCGCAAGCCATAGGCAATCGGACCGACCAAGCCCTGGTTAATGGTGAAATCGTCGACCTTGACCACGGGCATCACTTCCAAAGACGTGGAGGTGATAAAAACCTCGTCGGAGAACTTCAGATCCTGAAGCTTGAATTCACCTTTGATGACACGCAGGTTCAACTTTTCTTCGCACAGCCGTATGATGGTTGAGCGGGTCACTCCTTCCAGCAATCCGGTCGAAGCGTCGGGGGTAAAGACCCACTGGCCCCTGGTCCAGAAAATATTCGAAGAAGCCCCCTCGCAGATATGCTCCTTGTTATTCAGCATGATCACTTCAAAGGCTCCCGAGGATGTGGCTTCGAGTTTGCCCAGCAGACTGTTGAGATTGCTGATTGACTTGATTTTGGGATTAATCGCTTCGGGTGCGTTTCTGCGGGTCTCGGCCACGCGCAGCTGGATGCCCTTTTGATAACAGGCGTTGTCGAGGCCCTGGAATTCTCTGCCTATCACCAGACAGGTCAGATCATTCTCCATGGTGCGCTGAAATCCGATCTGCCCCTTGCCGCGGGTTATGATGATCCGGTAATAAGCTTCGTGCAAACCGTTTCTTCGTCGCAGCTCCAGCAGAACCGATTCCAGTTCTTGCTGGGTGAAGGTCACCGGATAGCAAAGGGCTGCAGCCGACTGCAGGAGTCTCTGGAAGTGCTGGGTAAACTGGTAAAGCCGGTCACCGATGGAACGGAAGCTTTCAAAGATGCCGTCACCATACAAAAAGCCCTGATCGAAGACGGAAACCGTCGCGACATCGCTCTTGACGAATTCACCATTTAAATAGACATAGCTCATTGTTTGCTCCTGTTGTAGCGACTCAAACGTCATAATAACAACGAGGACTTATACCGAAACCAGGCACGACCTTTTTATAGTCGTCACAAAACCTTAACGTTTCACCTGGTTGTGGCGCCAGGAGGCTGTCGGACTATCCATGAATCGGCTGCAAATTCGGTCCGTATAGTCCGACAGTCTCCTAGACCAGTTCCAGCAGTTCGATCTCGAAAGTCAGATTCTCACCGGCCAACGGATGATTGGCGTCGATGGTCACCGTATCATCGGTGACCTCAGTCACGGTCGCGACCATCGGCGGATAACCTTCGCCACCGTCTGACTGCAATTGCATGCCGACTTCGGGGATCACACCCTCGGCAAACTGGCTGTATTCGATTACATGCAGCAACTCTTCATGATGCGGTCCATAGGCGTCTTCGACAGGGATAGTCACGGTTTTGGTTTCACCGACGGCCATAGCGGCCACCGCAACGTCGAAACCGTTAATCACCTGATCGGCACCGAGCACGAATTCGAAGGGTTCGCGTTCACGTGAGCTGTCAAACACCGTCCCGTCAGACAGAGACCCGGTATAATGTACTTTGGCGGTCTTGTTGTTTGCGTTTTCCGACATATCTTCTCCTTTTTTGACAGTATTTATTGCCTTTGACTAACACACTGCCGATCTGTTGTGAAGGAGATAAAGGTATTTTCTGCATTTTCCCCGGGCCCAGGAATGCTTGCTGGATGCAGTCAATGAGATGAACTAAAGTTTATCGAGCAACCGGACAAAATCCTCCGGCATCCCGGTGTCGAAGGTCATTTTTCTGCCATTAAAGGGATGGAGGAATGAAATCGATCGGCTATGAAGGGCGAGCCGGTTCGAAACAGCGCCGCCATCTCCGTATTTCGTGTCCCCCGCAACAGGATGACCCTTGTCGGCAAAATGTACACGGATCTGGTGCTTCCGGCCAGTAAGAAGGTGAATGTCCACCAGACTGAAACCTTTGGTCTCCTGCAAGACTTTGTACTCCGTATGGGAAAGTTTCCCTTTGGCGGCGTTCAGGGTCGAGTAGACTTTCTGTGCCGTATTTTCGGCGAGATAGCTGGAGATCATTCCTTCTTTCGGCTCCAGTCGACCGTGGACGATGGCCAGGTAATGCTTGTCGGTCTGCTCCCAATGCTCCTGCAAAAACTGCTTGGACTGAACGCTTTTGGCAAAAATCAGGATACCGGACGTGTCCCGATCCAGGCGATGGACCACATACACCCGGTTACGCGATTTAGGATTGCCCTTGCGGACGTAATCATTGAGCAGATAATGGACCGTTCGCGACTTGTCCCGATCCGTGCCAATGGTCAGTAATCCCGAAGGTTTCTCCACAACGATGAGGTCCTTGTCCTCGTGAAGGAGGGTCAGTCCTCTTGGCTCGTGCTTTCTCGTCGGCCGACTTGTTTTGTGCTGAGGATGCAATTGACTTATGCCTTTCCCTGGTTAAGCAAGGAAGTTCTTGAGACCGGTAAAAAAAATCTGTGCGGCAATGGCGGATACGAACAGCCCGGTCAACTTGGTGAGGATCGTCAACCCCTGCTGGCCAAGGAACCTTTCAAGACGACCAGCAGCGAAGAGCAGACCACCGACTGCCAGAACAGCGCACAAAAGTGCTAAACAGGCTGTGACTTTCTCAGGAACGGTTTTAAGGCCAGCCCCCATGACCAGCAGAGCACCGATCGTGCCGGGCCCCACGGTGATCGGGATCGCCAGAGGCACGACAGCGACGTCTTCCTTTGAATCCATGGGGGAGACGGTCGCTTTGCCCTGGATCATTGCAACCGCCGAGATGAACAGGACCGCCCCGGCGCCGATGCGGAAGGCATCGAGAGTGATGCCGAACAGGGCGAAGATATAAGTACCAAACAAAAATAAGGCAAAGCAGGTCAGGCCAACCGCCAATGTCACTTTTATCGCAATCCTTTGACGTTCGGCCGGCGCTTCATCTTTGGTGAGAGACAAGAAGGCCGAGATGACGAAAAACGGCGTAAAGATCATGAATATTTTGAGGAAGACATTGATGAATAATGTGAGCATTCCTGACCTCTTGAAGGTGTTGAGAGGAGACAGGTTGCCCCCCTGTAAAACACAAAACTTAAACCCGGAACCGGAGTGAGTATTCACGTATGCGTAAATGTTGAATATATAGCACACCTGATTTGGGAATTCGGAGACAATCCGGATGAATCCACCTGAATGCAGGCCTCCTCACCGTGTGGCACCCTGACGTCGCTTGTCACTATTTTCGGCAGGAGCAGATGATAATACCCTGTTTGACATACAAAGAATATATTTCATAATGTAAGTCCATGTATCATAAATGTTTTTTTGATTTAACAGTCTTTATGAACGTTCTGAAAAGGAGAACTTCATGCCCGAGAATACAGGTGAGCATGACTGCTCCTGCGGCAAAGGATTGACACGTCGCGGATTTTTGTCCACTGCCGGCGCTACCACTGCGCTGGTCGCGGTCTCCGGCAGGATCAATGTCAATGTTGCCCAGGCCGCAGCCAGTGAAATCACTTCCGAAGATATGGCCAAAATCACCCTCGACATCAACGGTCGCCAGCAGAGGCTGCTGGTGGAGCCCCGCTGGTCCCTGTTGTTCGTGTTGCGCGACCGACTCGGCCTCTCTGGCACCAAGGTCGGCTGCGAACGGGGTGAATGTGGGGCCTGTACAGTGTTGATCGATGGTCGGCCCCGCTACGCCTGCATGACGTTGGCCGTCGAAGCCACGGGCCGCAAGATCACGACGATCGAAGGATTGATGAATGGCGAGCAACTCGGCCAGACCCAGCAGGCATTCCTCGAGGAGGACGCCTACCAGTGCGGCTACTGCACGCCGGGACAGATTATGGCTGCCGAAGGGCTGTTGCGCATCAATCCGGATCCGACGTCGGAGCAAATAGCCACAGGCATGAGCGGTAATCTCTGTCGCTGTGGCGCCTACCCCCATATCATCAATGCCGTCAACTCTGCGGGGGCAAAGAAACGCAATTGAGCAGCTTCGCAAAAGTTCCATTTTGGCGGCTCAGCGTCTGGGCTACGCCGGAGGAAGCTCCAGTAAAAAAATCTTCTTGAACTGTGCCGGAGGAATCCATGGCCGACAATCAGAAGGATTTGTATTACATCAAGGACCTGCCGGTACCAGAGACACCAGCTGCCGGCAAAGAACCGGAACCCTGGGATAAAACCAATATCATTGGCAAGCGTATACCAAGGGTCGATGGCTACGAACGGGTCAGCGGGACAGCAGTCTACCCCGCCGACATCAACCTGCCGCGCATGCTGTACGGCGCCATTCTACGTTGTCCCCATCCCAATGCCCGCATCAGGAAGGTCGACATCTCCGTAGCAGAAAAAATGCCCGGCATTCGATCTGTCCTGACGAATGACAATCCGGCAGCCAAAGTCAAATGGCAATGGGCCAAGGGCCACGAAGGCCCGCTGTTTGACCCCCATTGCCGCTTTGAAGGGGAGGCTGTCGCTGCCGTAGCCGCCGATACGCCGCAGCAGGCCCGGGATGCCCTGCATGCCATTCTGGTCGACTACGAAGTCCTGCCTTTCGTGATTGATGAACGGCAGGCCCTGAAGAGCGGTGCAGCCAAAGTTCATCCCGACGGCAACCAGGTAAAAAAAGACAGCTACAGCAGAGGAGACGTCGCAAGCGGATTTGCCGCTGCCAGCGTGATCCGGGAACACGAATTTCGCACCGAAGCTGAGCTGCATACACCGATGGAGCTGCATGGCTGCGTCGCCAACTGGGATGGCGGCAGTCTGACCATCTGGGAGTCATCGCAGGGCGTTTATGCGGTCCAGTCGAAGGTGGCCGCAACCCTCGGCTTACCTCTGTCCAGAGTTCGGGTTGTCGGCCATTATCTCGGAGGTGGCTTCGGCAGCAAACTGCAACCGGGCAAGTACACAATCATCGCCGCATTGCTGGCCCGGCAGACCGCCCGACCGGTCAAACTGTTTCTCTCCCGGGAAGAAACATTTCTCTGTGTCGGCAATCGTCCGCCCGCCAACATGAAAATCAAGGCCGGTGTCAAACAGGACGGCACCCTGACAGCACTCGAGTTTATAGCCACCGCTACCGGTGGGGCCTACCCGGCCGGCGGGACGTCGATTCTCGACTGGCTGGTGCGGGATCTCTACACGTGTCCCAACGTGCGTTGTGAAACCACGGATATCTTTATCAACGGCGGACCGGCCAGGCCTTTTCGGGCGCCGGGTCATCCGCAGTGTTCATGGGCTCTTGAACAGATCATGGATGAGCTTGCAGAAGCCATTGGAATGGATCCGGTGGAACTGCGTTTGCGCAATGTTCCCCGCGTGAGCCAGGGCCGCGGCGGCATTCCCTACACCACCACCGGACTCGAAGAATGCATCAGGCAGGGCGCCGAGGCCTTCAACTGGGCCGAAGCCCGTCAGGCAGCCTCCCGGATGAATCAGGCTGGCGGCCACTTGAAGCGCGGCGTCGGCATGGGCAGCTGTGTCTGGTTCGTCGGCGGTGGCGGGCCGCCATCTACAGTCATTGTTAAGCTCTTCGCTGATGGCAGCGTCAATCTGAACATGGGCGCCTCGGACATCGGCACCGGCACTAAAACTGTGATGGCCATGATCGTCGCTGAAGAATTGGGAATAAAGCCGGAATTAATTCAGATCGAGAATGCCGATACCGGCACCACCCAGTACGCAACACCGAGCGGCGGCAGCAAGACGGTTCCGACCGAAGCACCGACGGTGCGTTCCGCGACTGTCGAAGTTAAACGCCAGTTGCTGAAAATGGCCGCAGAGGATCTCAACGAACCGGTTGACGCACTCCGTTTTGATGGAGAAATTGTAGTCTCCACACGAGATTCCAGCAAACAGGTCAAAATCACCGACATTAAGCAACTGAACAAGCGCGGTGTCGTGATCGGCATTGGGTATCGCGGACCAAATCCGGAGGGCAAGTCGGTCAACCCTTTCGCCGCCCAATTCTGCGAAGTCGAAGTCAATACCCGCACCGGTGAAATCAGGCTGCTTCGCTTTCTCGGCAGCAATGAAAGTGGCCGGGTCATCAACCGCCTGACCTATGACAACCAGGTATTTGGCGGCATCACCATGGGAATCGGCATGGGCATGACAGAGTTTCGTCAGTTCGATGCCGGCCAGACCGGCAAGCTTGTGAACAAAAACTGGCATGATTACAAGCTGCCGACAGCCCTCGATGTGCCCCTGCAGATGACCTCACTGCCGATTGACCTGCCTGATCCTGAAGCGAACAACAGCGGTGCCAAGGGTCTCGGCGAGCCGGTCACGATCCCGACTGCCGCGGCCATTGCCAATGCAGTCTGTCATGCCACCGGAGTACGCATCACCAGTACTCCACTCAATCCGCTGCAGGTCATGTCGTCTTTAGCCAACAGCCGTCGCAAGGAGGACTGATTCCATGCTGCCAGGATTTAGTTACACGCGTCCCGAAACCCTCAAAAAGGCCGTCGAGGAGCTCAAGGCCGCTGAGGATGCTTATCTGCACGCCGGCGGTACCGATCTGCTCGGCTGTCTGCACGACGGCGTTTTCCCGGCCGGTAAAGTGGTCAGTATCAGCGCCCTCAAAGGCCTTCAGGAAGTCAGAAAGTTGTCAGATGGCGGCCTGCTGATCGGAGCCCTGACAACCATCCGCACCCTGGAGACTGATGCCGACATCGGAGCCCGTTATCCTGTGTTGTCCCAGGCAGCGGCTGAAGTGGCCAGCCCTCAGCTGCGCGAGCAGGGCACTCTCGGCGGTAACCTTTGTCAGAAACCTCGCTGCTGGTACTACCGTGGAGAATTCGACTGTCTGCGCAAAGGCGGCAAAGAGTGTTTTGCCTTCAACGGGCAGAATCAGTTTCACTGCATTCTCGGTGGCAGCGCCTGCTACATCGTCCACCCTTCCGACACGGCTCCGGCTCTGCTCGCTCTGGATGCAAGTCTGCAGGTGAGCGGACCGCAGGGAGAGCGTAGTCTGCCGTTGAGCGAGCTGCATGTTGCGCCGAACGATGATCCCCGCCGGGAAATATATCTCGAAGCGGGTGAAATCATTACCGCCATCAAGCTTCCGAAACCTGCGGCGGGCCTGAAATCGAGTTATCGCAAAATACGCGCTCGCCAGTCCTGGGATTTTGCCGTAGCCGGCGTTGCCCTCGCTCTGGTTATGGATAACGGCACTGTGAAGGATTCCCGGGTAGTTCTCAGCGGTGCCGCCCCCATCCCCTGGCGCAGTCAAAAGGCCGAGCAGGCCCTGCAGGGCAAGCCTCTGAATGCTGAAGCAGCCGGATTAGCCGCCATGGAAGCCATGGCCGATGCGCGGCCACTTGAGCACAACGCCTACAAGGTGCCGATGTTCAAGGGGTTGATCAAAGAGGAGCTGCTGAAATTCATCGCTGATTAGCTTTTTGATGCGTCAGATCCCCGGTTGTTCAAAGTCGTCGACGGTTTTATCGACGACTTTTTTTGCGGATTTATAGCCTGAACAAAGGTCAATCCAATAATTAACGCAAACACGGTAGAGTTGCTGAGAAGAAGGACTAAAGCCAAGTCATTTATTCCCAAAAAGAGGTATTTACTCTGCGTTCTTTGCGTCTCTGCGTTAAACCTTCTTTTGGGTTATAGGACCGTTTTTTTATGGTTGCGCGAGGCCCACAAATGGAGGGTGCGCCGGTAATCTGCAGGGGTGTCGAGATCCATCAGGATACCAGGATCATCAACTTCAATACGCAGCACCCGTGAGGCCTGCGCTGCAAGCAGATCGCGCAAAGTAGACCGATTGGTGATCTCCCGGAGAATCGATGCCGGCAGGAGTACCGGATGTCCTCTGCGACCTCCGAACTGTGGTTGGATGATAGCGTCAGGTCGGGAGAGATGTTCCAGGGCCAGTCGGCGATAGGTGGTGGCAGCGATCAGTGGCTGGTCGCCAAGGCAGATCATGACGCCATGATCAACAGGCGGCAAAGCCTTCAGAGCCACACGCAGAGAATCGGACATTTCGCTCTCACGTGCCAGGTTCCAGATGATCGAAACAGGGAAACCGTCAAGGCTGTCTGCAAGCAATTGGTCTCCCTGGCCCAGAACCACAAAAATTTTGTCAAGTTCGGCAGCTCCCAGCGCCGTGAGTACCTGCTGCAGAACCGTTCTGCCGCCCACAGGCAGGAGCGGCTTGCTACGACCCATCCGTCGGGATCGGCCTGCAGCCAGAACTATTGCTGACAATGTGTTGATCATAATGGCGATAATCCCGGACTATCTGGGCCAGAATACTGAGAGCGATTTCTGCCGGCGTTTCGGCAGCGATGTCGAGTCCGACCGGAGTACACACCGAGGCGATGGCGGTTTCCCTACAGCCGTTCTCTGCCAGATAGGTTTCCATGCTCGTACGTTTGCGCCGACTGCCGACCATGCCGACAAAATGGGGCTGATTCTCCAACACGATCCTGGCGGCGAGAAAATCCTGAGGATGTGTCGGGCACGCGATCACAACGTAAGTCGTTTGTTCGTTCAACCGGCAGTCCAGTTCCTGGCGAAGCTCACAACAGGACTGCTCATCTTCAGGAGGTTCCAACATGGTTACCGCAAACCCGGTGCGGGTACCGAGATCCTGCAAGGCCTGGCCGATATGTCCCTTACCGACAATCAACAGCCGGGGGATACGTGCCAGAGGTTCGAGAAAAAGCTGCAGGCTGCCGCCACAGGTCATGCCGTGGGCTTCCGTAAGCTCGCAGACGATCGAACGCGCCCGACCCGTAGCGAAGACCTCGTTGGCAGCCTGCAATGCCCGCCGTTCAACTGCACCGCCCCCGACGGTACCAAGGGTTGATCTGTCGTCACGGACCAGCATCTTTGCTCCGGCCTTGCGTGGGGTCGAGCCGCGACTCTCCACAACCGTGACCAGGACACCCGCCCGCCCGGCTTTTTTCATTCTGATCATTTCTTCGTAAAGTTTGATGTCGTCCATATTGTCGCGGTCGCTTTTGATCCATGTCGAACACTGGATGGCATATACTTCATAAAGTATAGACGGTGAATCAGGGTTGCTCAAATTCTCAAGGGATGTTTTTAAATCTTTATCGATGACACGTGTGGCAGAAGTATGAGGTGTTCCATAAGCATTGATCGGCAAAACTTGATGAGCGTCAAGGCATGGGACTGTCTCTGCTGCTATGATTAAAATAAGTAATCGAAGGAGTCTCAATATGCTGACAACCAGCGAAACCATCCTGTCTATCACCGTCTGGGTCCTAACCGGATGCGGGCTTTTTTTCGGCGGCCGGGCCAGGCTGCGCAAGCGCCGGCTTTTGGCTAAGAAGCAAAGTCAGGATTCGCAGTAGCTTACAGTGGCTTGAGGTCACGCCCTGTACCCACTTCACCCGCATGCCAGACACCTGTTGACCACTTTTGATCAGGGAAACGGCAATTCCATCTGTGCGGATTCTTCGAGCGGGATGTCCGTGGTCAGGTTAGACACGATCAAACCAAGCAGACGAACCGGTCGCGGGCCGGCCTCGGTTTTGTCGAGCAGTGTTTCGGCCAGGAGCATCATGGTTTCAGCATCATTGATCGGCTCGATCTGAGTATGACTGCGGGTGACGCTCTGGAAGTCATCATACCTGATCTTGAGAGTCAGGGTCAGCCCGCTGGTGGCGTTGGCCTGGACAAGGGCAGCGACCCGCTCGGACAGCTTGCCGAGAACAATCATCATTTCACCTTTATCAGCACAATCCTCTTCCAGAGTCGTCTCTTTACCGATCGACTTGCGGACCCGGTTCGGCATCACCGCACGATTATCAATCCCCCGTGCAATATCGTAGAAGTAAGAGCCCGATTTACCAAATAATTTCTGCAGCTCCTCCTGTGAACAACGGCGCAGATCGGCACCCGTTGCTATTCCCCGTGCCAGCATACGTTTTTCGGTGACACGCCCCACACCATGGAAGCGCCGGATCGGCAGTTCGGCAATAAAATCCTCAGCCTGTTCCGGAGTGACTACGGTTAATCCGGCCGGTTTGTTCACGTCCGAAGCGACTTTGGCGAGAAACTTATTGTAGGACACTCCGGCCGAAGCGGTCAGTCCGGTACGATTGCGGATCTCCTGTAAAATTTCCCGCGCCACCCTGGTCGCGAATGCGATGCCTTTCTTGTTGTCGGTCACATCGAGGTAAGCTTCGTCGAGGGAGAGTGGTTCGACCAGATCGGTGTATTCATGGAATAATTCACGAATCTGGAGCGACACGGCGCGGTAAGCCTCGAAGCGCGGCCGCACAAAGATTGCCTGCGGGCAAAGCCGGTAAGCCCGCACCGAAGACATCGCCGAGTGAACACCATACCGGCGCGCTTCGTAGGAGCAGGTCGCTACCACACCTCTGGATCCGGGCTCACCACCGACAATCACCGGTTTTCTGCGCAACGAGGGGTTGTCGCGCTGCTCGACCGCGGCATAAAAGGCGTCCATATCAATATGGATAATCTTGCGCTGCTTCACCGCATAACCTGTCGGCGATAAGAGGTCCATTCTGGCCTGGTAGTCACTTCGTGATAACCGGTGACAGTATACCTGTCTGGACAGGGATCACACAATGAACTGAAAAGTGTTCGCCCAAGCTTGTCTGGCAGCTCTTGCGTTATCACGTGATAGTGATTTAATGTTTCATGAGAGTGTCGGGTCATGGATAAGCTTAAACCCACCTGAGAGGTTCTGTGAGATTTTTACTTTACAATATCTGTTACGCGACAGGTCCGTGGATGCATAACTATGCACGCACTTCGCACAAGAACCTGGCGCGCATTACTAAATTCATACGTGAGCTGGAGCCGGATCTGGTCGGCCTGATCGAGGTGGATCAGGGATCGTATCGCAGTGGCGGGCAAAACCAGGTCGAGCAGCTGGCAGAATCGCTTGGCCACTATCATTCGCATGCGATCAAGTACGGCGAGAAATCAATCTGGAGGCGTGTCCCGGTGCTGAAACAGCAGGGAAATGCATTTTTGGCGCGTAATCGAATCCGTAACGAAACCTTTCATTTTTTTGAGCGCGGCATGAAACGGCTGGTCATCGAACTGGAGCTTGAACACCTGGTAGTTTACCTGGCGCACCTGTCACTAGGCGCCCGAACCCGGCATCATCAACTGAGCGCCCTGTATGACCTGGTGAAGAGGACCACAAGGCCCTGTGTCGTTGCGGGGGATTTCAACATGCTCTGGGGCGATCGCGAAATCGACTTGTTTCTGGCGGCGACAGGATTACAGAATGCCAACATCGATGGCTTGCCGACTTACCCAAGCAAAAAGCCGCGGCGGCGTCTTGATTTTGTCCTCCACAGCAAAGAGATTTACGTGCGTAGCTTCCAGGTGCCGTTGGTAAAGTATTCAGACCACTTGCCAGTGGTGGTTGACTTTGATGTCGGAGTTGACCAGGATCGGCGCAAAGCTCCGCGGCCACCGCATTGTTATTGCCCGGAACCCGGCCATCTGGTCGCAGTCGGCAACGATCCCTGATGTTTTCCCGAGCAACGATCAGGTTTCCGGCATCTGTCAAGCAGTCAAATCACCCAAGGATAAGATTGGACAGTTCATCAGTATCATCATCTTTAGCCGGAAAATGCTCCTCGAGGATTCGGCCGCAAGTCTCGATGGCCAGGCAGAGCGCATTGCAGGTTTCGCCGCGGTGGATGCCCTCGGTGATGGTATGCACGATGCCGTCCCAATGGTTGGCGGGAACGACAGCATTGATGCCGCGGTCGGCCAGGACATGGACCCGGCGTTCGAAGAGGGAGATGAGGATGAGAATGCCGGTTTCGTCGCGGGTATGATGAAGCCCCTGTTCAAGAAAGGAAATAACCGCCTTCTCCGCAACCTCCTCGCTGATTTCAGCAGGGTGGATAAGACGTCTCCGCAGCGAGGGAACATTGCGGATCAGTAGTTTGAAGGGGAAGTAACAGAGGGCAAAGAGCCACAGGAAATGCCAGAGTGATTCGCCGAAAAAGGCCCAACTAAGAGACACTGCGGTAGCCAGGGAGAACAAGCCGGCACCGAGAATTTCTGCACGCGGGTAATCGTAAGACTCGTCGACCACCATCGGTACAACTTCGCCGCTGGTCAATTTTTCGGCCTGCTGTACTGCCGACTCGATGCGCATTATTTCTTCTTCCGTGAAGAAGTCTTTTGCTGCCTTCATACACAACCTTTATGTTGCTCATCAGAAGTTAATTGGCTTGCATCTGGAATTTCCGGACAACACAGGTAAAGTTTTCGTCCGGAAACGGTCCTTTACCAACCTCCGGAAGACCCGCCACCACCAAAGCCACCACCGCCTCCACTGAAGCCACCGCCTCCAAATCCGCCACCTCCACCGTGGCCGCCGACCCAGAATCCGCCACGCCGGTGTCGGCTGCTCCGACCACCTCCGCCAAGAAGCATTAAGCCGGGGCCGAGAAAGAGGAGCAGAGCCAGCAATCCCAAGGGGTTGCGTTTTTGGTTTTGGCCCGTAGCCCCGCTGCCCTGGTATTCGCCACGTACCGCCTCGGCCATGGCGGTGACCCCGGCGATCACACCGCCGTCAAAATCTCCGGTTTGAAAGTGCGGCTTGATTTCATTGTCGATGATGCGCCCGGCGAGCAGGTCTGTGAGGCGCCCTTCGAGACCATAGCCGACCTCGATGCGCATTTGTTGCTCCTGCCTGGCGATCAACAACAGGGCTCCGTTGTCCTTACCTTTCTGACCGATTTTCCAGCTTTCTGCGACACGCAAACTGTATTCTTCAAGGACTTCTCCCTCCAGGGACTCGATAGTCAATACCACCAACTGAGTCGAATCACTGTTCTCGAAGCCATGCAGAAAATGCTCGATTTTCAGTTCTGTTCCGGGTGAAATCACATCGGCGAGATCATTGACATAACCGTTATGTTTCGGCACATCGAGAGCCACAACGTTCAGTGGCAGGAGAAGAAAGATCAGAAGGTTCAGGATGAACTGACGCACAGGCATTGTTAAAACTTCACCTTTGGCGCATTTTCAGCACCTGCTTCAGCCTTGAAGGGTTCCTTGCGCTCAAGGTGCAGCAGAAATTTGTTCGTCAGGTTGTTTGGAAAGGTTCTGATCGAAGCGTTGAAAGACTGTACAGCTTGATTGTAGCGCTGGCGGGCAACGTTGATACGGTTTTCAGTTCCCTCAAGTTGATGCTGAAGATCGAGGAAGTTTTGGTTTGCCTTCAGATCCGGATACCGCTCAACGACGACCAGCAGACGGGAAAGGGCACCGGAAAGTGCTCCCTGTGCTTCCTGGAATTTTTGCATGGCAGCAGGGTCGGCAAGGTCGCCTGTGCTGACCTGGGCATTACCGACACTGGCGCGGGCCTCGACAACCGCCTGCAGGGTCTCTTGTTCATGCGCAGCGTAGGCCTTGACCGTCTCGACCAGGTTGGGAATCAGATCGGCACGTCTCTGGTAAGTAGCTTCAACATCCGCCCAGGCGGCAAAGACCGCTTCTTCATTCTTTTGAATCTGGTTGTAGCCACAGCCGCTGAGCAGGGGCAGAGCAACAAGGGCTGTCATCAGCAACAGGGTAAAGCGTTTCAACATGGCGGGCGCTCCTTTTCCGGAATTATAGATTGCACTGATTTTTGTAGGCTTGAAACTATCTGACAATATAGTCACTCCCTTGATGATTTACAACCAGCGATCAAGAGTTGGAGACAGATATCAAGGGGATTGCTGTGAATCGCAACCGGCAAAAAAGTCTTTTGCTGACTTGGCCTTGCAATTTTCCAATTTTGTTTTATTGGTTTATTAAGTCTAATTTTACAAGGGAGGTTGCCTTATGTCCGGACAATTGGCCGAGCAATCGTCGGGCCGGGATTTTGCTGTTCTGAAGATCCTCGAATTCTTCAATGAGCTTTTTTCTACGACGTCCATCAAACCGTTTGCCATCCGCCTCTGGAATGGCGCCGAGTGGCGGCACAGCAAGGAACCTCCGCGATTCACTCTCGACCTCAAACATCCGACGGCTCTGCAGCGCTTGTTATGGAACCCGAGCGAACTTTCACTTGGAGAAGCCTATATTACTGATGAATTTGATATCCTTGGAGATCTTGAGGCCAGTTTCGAGTTGGCTGAGCACCTGATCGGCAGGCAATGGCGAATATCGGAAAAACTTGGCCTCGCCCGGAAATTTCTGGGCCTGCCCGGCAAACGCCAGACAGGAAGAGAGCGCGGTTCCCTCAACCTGAAGGGCCGGGCGCATTCGAAACTGCGGGATGCCCAGGCTGTCCAGTACCACTATAATGTCTCCAACGATTTCTACGGCCTCTGGCTTGACCAGCGTATGGTTTACTCCTGTGCCTATTTTCACAGTCCGAGCGATAGCCTCGATCAGGCCCAGTACCACAAGCTTGATTACCTCTGCCGAAAACTGCGCCTCAAACCGGGGGAAAAGCTGCTCGATATTGGCTGTGGATGGGGTGGTCTGATCATGCATGCTGCAGAGAGATACGGTGTTGAGGCACTCGGGGTCACTCTCAGCCAACCCCAGGCAGATCTGGCCAATGCGCGTATCAAGGAGGCAGGTCTGGCAGATCGTTGCCGAGCCGAGATTTGTGATTATCGAGATATCCCGGCCGGGCAGCAGTTCGACAAGATAGTCAGCGTTGGTATGTACGAACATGTCGGTGAAAAAAAACTACCGAGTTATTTCCAAAAGGCTTACCGTCAGCTCAAACCAGGAGGAGCCTTCCTCAATCACGGCATCACGGAATCAATGTCCAATGCACCTAAAGGCGGTCCCTCCTTCATTGACAAATACGTTTTCCCCGATGGCGAGTTGATGCCGATCAGCACCTCGCTGCGTATCGCCGAAGAGACCGGTTTCGAAGTCCGCGATGTTGAAGGCTTGCGCGAGCATTACGCAATGACTCTACGTCTATGGGTCAAACGTCTGGAGGCCAATCGTGACAGGGCCATTGAGTTGACCAGTCCCGAAACCTATCGAATCTGGAGGATCTACATGGCCGGCTCAGCCTTTGGCTTCGAAACCGGCCGGCTCGGGCTCTACCAGAGTCTGCTGGTCAAGTCAGGACGACAAGCCAGCAGGTTGCCGCTGACGCGCGACGACTGGTATCAATCGTGTCAGGGCAGTTATCATTAATCCTTTGAGACAGAGCGTTTTGGTTTCGTACTAACGTTATCGTGAGAAAGGTTTTCTGTGCGTCTTTCTTTGTCTTAGTGTCTTTACGTTAATTATCCGTAGCCGTTGTTTTGGTTATATATCCGTTTTTTATGAGTGCATCAAGATTGCACAGATTTGACTTCCACGAACTCCTCAAAGCCAAATTCACCTAATTCACGGCCATACCCTGATTGTTTGAAGCCGCCGAAAGGGGCCAGCAAGTTAAAAGCTGCACCGTTAACGTCAACCTGTCCCGTCCTCATTTCTTTAGCAATCTTCATGGCTCGTTCTTTATTGCCGGACCAGACCGCGCCACCCAGGCCGTATCTGCTGTCATTGGCAATCCTGATTGCTTCATTTTCTGTTCGATAGGTCAGAATAGAGAGAACCGGGCCGAAGATTTCACTCTGGGCGACCGTCATCGCCGAGGTCACTTTACCCAGAACAGTGGGCTGCACAAAATAGCCGTGAGCAAGTTCAGTCGGGGCCTCTGGCCCTCCACACAACAAATCGGCACCCTCTTTCATACCGGTTTCAATGTACTGGCGAACACGCGACCTCTGGCTTTCACTGACGAGCGGTCCAAGCCTGGTGTCAGCCTCACGAGGATCTCCCAATTTAAATGACTTACAGATTTCGATAGACAGGTTTACGACCTCATCATAGAGACTTTCTGGAACCAGCATTCGCGTCAGGGCATTACAGGTTTGTCCGGAATTCAGAAAGCATGCGTTGATTGTGCCTTTTACGGCTTTTGCCAGATCGGCATCGTCAAGGATCACGCTCGCAGACTTGCCACCCAGCTCCAGAGCGACGCGTTTTACGGATTCGGAGGACACCGCAGCGACTCTCTTGCCGGCATCGACGGAACCCGTAAAGGAGACCATATCAACCTCATCCTGCCGCACCAGTGCTTCACCGACGTCAGGCCCGTCTCCGGTCACCAGATTAAAAACGCCGGGCGGCAAACCCGCTTCATCCATGATCTCTGCCAGCAGGAATGCCGTCAACGGCGCAACTTCGCTTGGCTTTAGAACCACGGTACAGCCCATCAGCAAGGCCGGCGCAATTTTAGCAACGACCTGATGTAAAGGATAATTCCACGGGGTGATGCAAGCGACGACACCGACCGGTTCTTTATAGATTGTCGAATTCGCGAGGATCCTTTCAAAAGGATAGGACATTGCCAATGTACAGCAACTTTCAAGATTTGCCACGGGCAGAAATGCCTGGATCCTTTTAGAGATTTTCAAAGGCGTCCCAACCTCTGCAGTGATCAATTCAGCAATTTCGTCCTGGCGTGCCACAAGCCCCTGATGCACTTTTTCCAGTAAATGGACTCTCTTCTCGACAGACGTGTTCGCCCACCCGGAAAACGCGCACCTTGCTGATCTGACGGCACGTTCAACATCATCAGGAGAGCCTGCAGGAATTCTGGCAATAGTTGCTTCTGTGTACGGGTTTACAACTTCAATAGTGCCGCTGCCTGCGGAAGAAACCCATTCTCCATTCATGTACAATTGATTTCTATCCATCATTTCGTCTCACCCTTCCTTTCATTTTTGCCCATGACTGCATTCATAATGGTCCGAAAGATTCCAGGTAAACGATGGCCAGCAGAGCCGGAATGCCTATTTCTGGAAAAAAAGGCAGAAAGATTCGACAGGTTAATCTGGAGGATGCCATTCATAAACGGCTCGTCTTAAATGGCACCTGTCTTCAACGCATCTTTCCGAGCCATCAATCACGGATGCCCTGGCAAAGCAACCACCGGCACAATGTTGTGCGCCAGCACAGCCCTTGAAACATTCCAGCTCTTTGCTGCGCTTTTTGGTCTTTGCTTGCAACTTTACCCAATTCTCAATCGCTCCTTTAATGGCTTCGACTAGAGATCGATTAAATAAATCGAATGCGGCGTAACCATCATGCTGGAGCAATGTACATGGATAAAATGTTCCAGATACAGAGACATAAGGCTTTTCTATAAACCTGCAGGTATGGGTGCCTGGTTGATCGCGCCCCTTGAACCATTCAATCGCCGCAAAACGTCCGTACTGGTCATAGAGGTCTCTGAATTCCCGATCCGAGTGATAACGTTCCAGCATCTGAACGTATTGTTCCGGCAGCGGGGGAGCAACACTCTCTGTGCACTTCGCTTTGCCATGCTGGACAAGGCTCCAGCCAACGACTGAGGCGACACCGGCTTCCGCCGCAAGCTTCAACAACACGGGGACTTCATGCAAATTATGCTGCATCTCTGTAAACCCGATGGTCGTTTTATTCCCATAACCATGAGCAACCAATTGAGCAATGCCTGAAACAGCCTTTTTAAAGCTACCCTGCCCTCTCACCAGATCGTGAGTTGCCGGACTTCCCCCGTCGAGACTGACCTGGAAATGGAGTTTCTGTGTGCCGACCGTGAACATCGATTGCATGACTTCAGGAGTCAGCAAGGTTGCATTCGTCTGCAAGTGAATGCTCTTCAGGTTAATGCTCTGACAGAAGGACAGTATCTGCAGGAGGTCGGGGTGCATGAGCGGTTCACCGCCAGTCAGGCAGATTTCCTCACCGCCGATATCCACAAACTCCTTGATCAGTCGCTTTATACCGGCAGCTGGTGCATTGATACTCAGGACTTCTACTCCTTCACACTCAACCCAACAGTGCTCACAACGGAGATTGCAGTTTGTCGTGATTGCAACAGTCAGTCGCTTTGGAGGAAAAAGTCCTTTTCCTTTTATAATTTCGGCTATATGCATAAGCTATCATTAACCAGGAAGTGCATTAATTGAGAGCATGACTTTACAGGGGAACGTCTTCAAACTGCATATCCAGCAGGTTGATCGACAACATCCTGTTACGCAGCGGGCGGCCTTGCCCCAACAGCAGCTTACAGGCCTCCGCAACCTGCAGACTGGCCGCCACTGCCGGTGTAAAGGATGGATTCCCAAGTTCGGCTTCAATCCCCTTGCCACCGGTCCAGTTACCATAAAGCTTCTGCAATAATTTATCTCCGGGATAAATGGTGGCAACCTGACCGAACCAACCCGCAATAGCGCCGTGTATCAAGGGGATATTCAATTGGCTGCAGATCTCTGCGAGATTGAGACGCGTCGGTATATTGTCTACCGCATCAATCACCAAGTCTACCGAACCCAGCATCTCCCGGCCGTTCTCCTTATCGAAGGCGGCCACTATCGGGTTCACCCTGACGGCCGGGTTGATTTCTGCAATCCTCTGTACTGCAGCCAGAGCCTTTGATGTGCCGAGCAATTCGATTGATGAGAGCAGTTGCCGGTTCAGATTATGCTCTTCAAAAATATCCGGATCGATGGCGACAATCCTGCCGACGCCAAGACGCGCCAGCTCCTCAAGGACATAGCCGCCAAGTCCACCGCAACCGACAACCGCCACCCTGCTCTGAAATAACTGCAGCTGCTGCATGGTTGAAATCATCTGTTGATTGCGCTGATAGCGGGCTGGCAGCAGGTTGGCCTGCAGGATCACGCTTTCCACTTCGGCGACAGTCAGCTGGAATTTTTCCGCGGCCTGCTGCTGCCGTTTCCAGGAAACCAGGTCACCGAAAGCATCCTCTTTGATAAATGTCTGCAAGGCATCCATCTTAACCACCACCAACCAACGGAAAGATTGCCAATATGTCGCCGTCTGACAGCGGTTTTTTCAGGTCCGCATGGACAGCATTGAGAAGCAGGATTCCGACATCCCGTTCAGGGATATTCAGTTCCTTTACAACAGTGCCTATGAGGGTTTGATCAGGATACTCTCTCAACTCCTGCTTGAAGCGCCCCGTCTGAAACGAAGCGAATAGTTTGACGGTTACTTTCATTTTACTTCTCCCTGACCTCTACTTCCAGGAGTCTGTCGGCTCATGGATAGTCCGATAGACTTCTGGAGACACGACGACCATTATACTGTTCCTGGGCTCATCTCTTAAATTCGACCTTGAGAAGGATCTCGTCACCTGGGTCAGCACAACGGATCTGGTTAACCAAACTGGCCGAATCGATCTGCAGGTCGCCGACAAAGGCGGTGTCGACACTTTGCCAGAAGCTATCATCCATTTCGCTCAACACATTATCCAACTCGCCATTTGTCAGGAAGACACCATGGGCCAGAAACGTTTCGCCAAGTTCGTTCATCACCAGATTGAACAGCTTTATTTTGATCCGACCCATAACACTTACGGCCTGTTGCCGGTTCGGGCACGAGATATCTCCTCGCATGGCTGCGAGGTGGCTTCCACGGCGCATCGTAGTGCCGACCAAACCCGGCATGGCCGAAGAGAGGGCCAATGTAGAGCCATCAGTCACATATGCTGTTTCTAGATCGTCGATCGGCTTAAAATCCAAAAACAGCGTCGTAATCCGCTCGACAATATAATTCTCTGCGATACCAAACTGTTCTGTCAGCAAACTTGCGACACTGCAGCCGGTCTGAACTCGCAGCCAGACTCCTTTTTGAAGCAACAAGAAGAAAGCAGACAGCTGTTCCAAGGGGAGAATCAACTTTATTGATCGTTTCTCAACCATAAAAACCAGTTCCAAATTTATCAAGAGATATCGTCGTTGTCTGCTGCTTCAAAAAAAAAAGGGGAGACCTGAATCAGGCCTCCCCCGGCATAGTTGCGATTACTACCAGTTGTAAACCTGATCCAATTCCTCATCGGTTACACCGAAGGTGAGGTTGTGTGGTGGCAACTTTTCATTCTTGAAGAAGCTCGGCAGACGATCATCCGCAGGACCGAATCCGGCAGCCTTATTGAACTCACGCTCCAGCGTCAGGACCTTTTTACCCAGAGCAACGACATCATCGCCGGTCATTTCGATACCGTAGAATCCACCCAGCAGGTCGAGCAGCGACTGGAAGGTTTCCGGTTGGTCAAGAATCGGAAAGGCGATAAACAAGCAAAGTCCGGTCGAATCGATTGCAGTGGTTGCAATCTGCAGGTTACGAGACAGCTCAACCTGGCCTTCCGGTTTCAATGGATCCACATCGCCACCGACTTTAAGAATATTGGTGGCGACAGCATAACCTGCCGTATGGTCAGCACCCATGGTGCTGGTCGCGTAGGTCACGCCGATCCCCTGGACGGTACGTGGATCATAGGCAGGCAGGGCCTGATTCTTGACCACTGGCACACGCGTAACCCCAAAGGCCTTGCCGACCATCCCTGCCCCACCGCCGAGAATACGTCCGAGTGCGGTGCCCTTGGCAACTTCATCACGCAGCAGACTGATTGCACCTGCGTCGTCGCCAAATTCAATCACTCCGGCGTCCATAGCAACACCAATAGCAACACCCATCTCAATGGTATCGACGCCAACGTTATCATCCCAATAGTCGAGAGTCGCAATCGTATCCAGATCGCTGATGCCACAATGACCACCGTGAGACCAAACTGTCTCGTACTCAGGTTGTTTGGTCAGGTAGTTACCTTCTTTATCATTGTAGATACCGGAACACTGAATGACGCAACCACGGTGGCAACCGTGGGTTGCTTTTCCACCGCGTGCGATTTCAAGCTCAGCCTGGGACTCGCCGCTGATCTTGGTCGCCCCTTCAAATTGACCTGTTTTGAAATTACGGGTCGGATAGCCACCCGCTTCATTCAGGACGTTGGTCAAGACGTTGGTGCCGTAGGCTGGCAGACCTTCACCCGAGACCGGGTGCTTTCTGATCCCTTCGACAAAGGCGCGATTAGCCGTCTTGAATCTTTCAGCATCTTTTGGCGCGCGGTTCTTGCAACCGGCATCATCAAGGATGATAACCTTGACCTTCTTGGATCCCATGACCGCGCCGACACCACCGCGGCCACAGTGGCGGGTCGGGCGCAGTTCCGGATCGGTACAAGCGATGGAAGCTGAAGCCATCAAGCGCTCACCGGCAGTACCGATCGACATATAAGCAACCTTGTCGCCGTACTCTTTACGCAATTTATCGATCAACGGATAATTGTCGAGCAGTTTATTGCTATTGTCGACACTGATTTCAACCCGGTCCTTATTGATATGAATTTTATAGAGGTCATCCCCTTCAGGCTGACCCTCAATGACGATCGCAGCATAGCCAAGACGAGCGAGCACCTGGGCCGCCTGACCACCAGCATTCGATTCCTTGATCCCACCAGTCAGTGGGCTTTTGCAGCCGACCGAGATGCGACCTGATATGGCAGCAGCAGTCCCGCTGAGCATCCCTGGGGCGATAACCAATTTGTTCTCAGCGCCCAACGGATGACAATCAGGGGGGACCTCTTTACCGACGATCATCGAAGTCGTTGCTCTACCGCCAAGAACAGAAAACTCACCAGCTGTTTCAGTACTCTGCTGTGGACCACCGGCAGCACCCATGTTGATTCTTAAAATCTTGTCCATTCCCATTCTCCTTTTTTAGAAGTTATGTACGTAAGTGAAGACGCTCTTTTCCATTCGGGATACATAGGCGTTTCCAACTATACCATAGACCCTGTGCTTTAAGAACGACCCCTTAACAGGTAACAGGACCGGAAGCTTTCAACTTTCAGAGATGACGCTACAACCCCGCAATCTCTAGTATTGCGTTAAGCAAAAGCACGGCATTCCATTCCTTGTCGGTTGTGACACTGCTTTATGGGCAGTAAAGCTCCAGAAGCCCAACCTGTTCGATTCTAGATGCAATGCAAATGCCATATTTCATAACACTGGTTTAATTTTATAAGTCCCTAAAATATTATCTGTTTCATAGGTAACAATGCCATCAAAATGCTTTTTATTGGGGCCCTGAACTGATCTTATGGGGAATTTTGGAACCGAAGAAACAGACGGTGGCAAGCGTGCTGCAAAAGGAATGGGCATTTCTTCTACACTCTTGAAAATTTATCCTCTGCAAACAGTAAAAGAGGTGAAGACCATGAATACAGCGGTAAAGCCCATAATCCTTGTAAATTAGCCGGTTTGGTATGCTGGCTTAGAGCTCCCCGGGTTATGACTTGAGCCAAAGTGGCAAAATGCTCTTTCCCGGGAAGTCAAGCTGCCAAGCTGCCGCCTTCGTCTTTAATAAGGCATCCCCCTTACCAATCTGCATGTTGAAAACTGATTTTTTTGTGACAGCCCTCTCACTTCATCCTGACTTCAAAATATCACGCTATTTAGTTAAGAACTGTTTTCAGTAAATTATATTTATAGACGCTCAACAAAATTGTCCAAAAATTCCACATCGTAGCGATTATCTACGGTTTCAGCTTGATCAATTCGGTCGAAGTCTAAGCTCAACCGCACCAGGTCCCATACCCAAGAGTATGTCGGACTATGCAGGCTGATGCGAAAATTTAGATATTCGAGGACAGGTCTTAAATAGTTTCAAGGTCCTTATCCTTAGAAATGGACCAAAAAGGCGTCGAGAAAACAACAAGCAGCCAGGTTTGCAGTTTGCTCATGGATACTTCGACAGACTCATGGGCACTTTTCCTCACGTATTCCCAAAATTTATTGGCACTCAGGTTGCATGTGCCGCAAAGTTATATTTGGTTGTTTTTAGTTGTTATTGGTTATTTTTGGTTATATTGTGATTTTTTTGTGTGCTATAAGTTTTTCCTGTCTCGAGTCAGGATAAGACGGAATTGCCGGGGACGGATGGCAATCAATGCGAGCAAGAGCTTCTTAGCAATACTTGCCTGATGCTGGTCAGGGTTAGCTTAGCTGCCTTTTATCATCTCCCTGTGAAGCCATGACTCAGACAATGTTGACGATGAGATCAAGGCATTAGGCAAGCATAAGGGTTTATTTTGCTCCGGATCGGCCGGGGCAAACAATTCATTCCAAAATGAGATAAGGAGAAAGAGCAGATGAAGATAGGACCTGTAATAGGGCTAACTCTATGTGGCCTAATGGCTGTAGGTTTACTGGCCGCAGAGAACGTCCAGGCACGGACTCTGGAAGAGATCCTCAAGGACAAAGGGGTCATCACCGCCGAAGATTACGCCGAAGCAAACAAAGGCAGCGTGATCGCTTACACTCCTGGCAAGGGACTGACCGCGACCAGCGCTGACGGCAACTCGAGCTTCAACCTCGGAGGTTGGGGCCAGCTGGTCTACCGGTACACCGACTTTGACGACTCGACCAAGGACGCCAAGAGTGATTTCGACATCCGCCGCTTCAAGCTGGTGATGCAGGGAAATCTGTACAGCAAAAATTTCGGCTACAAATTCCAGGGAGATGTCTCCAGCGGCTTCCGTACCGAGGATGTCTTAATCAACTACAAGTTTGGTACGCCGCTGATCGTTCAGGTCGGCCAGTTCAAACCTGCACAGGCCCGCCAAGAGCTGACCGGCGCGGGCAGACAGCTTTTCCCGGAGCGTTCGCTGGCCAACGATACCTTCAATCTTGGCCGCGATCAGGGGATCCAGGCCGCCGGCAGCTTTGCCGACAAGCTGGTCGATTATCGTCTCGGCCTGTTCAACGGCAACGGCCCGAATACCAGCAACGCAGATGACAACCACATGTTTACAGGGCGCATCGACTTCAATCCCCTCGGTACCTACAAGATGGACGAGGCCGGTTGGCCGAGCGACAAGCTGCTGGTGAACATCGGCGGCTCCTTCGCCTGGCAAAAGGTCGGCTCGGCCGATGTCGGATCCGGCTTCGACAGAGACAACGACGTGATGGATGTGGCGTTGGGTCTGGACAGCCTGAACGCAGCGGCCTTCTCTGCAGCCTACGGTAATGAACTGGCCTGGCTGCTGATGACCGCCAATCTTAACGCCACCTGGATGGGAGCAACCTTCGCCGGCGAATATTATACGCTCAACGCCGATCCGGATCTTGGTTCAGACTGGGATGCCGACGGTTACTATCTGCAGGCCAGCTACCAGGTGCTCCCCGAGAAGCTGGAACTGGGTGTGCGCTATTCGGCCGTAGAATCGACCGATGCCAATGCCTCGGCCAGGTTTGACAAGAATGAAACCCAGTTCGGAGCAAATTACTACTTCGCGAAACACAACCTCAAACTGCAGTCCGATATCACACTGGTTTCGGACGACCTTGCGACCAATAAGGATGACACCATCTTCCGGTTGCAGGCGCAGTTTTACTTTTAACCTCTATTCCGGCCCGGCGTTGACGTCGGTGCCCATAATTCAGGGAGAACACTCATGATCCAGCGCCTATTAACCCTATTTATCCTGCTGTTGCTTGCTTCACCGGCCTTCGCTGTTGAACATCTGCGCCTGGCGACTACCACCTCCACCGAAAACTCCGGCCTGTTGACTGCTATCCTGCCGCCTTTTGAAGAGGCCAACGACTGCAAGGTCGACGTCATCGCTGTCGGCACCGGCAAGGCGATCAAACTGGGCGAGACCGGCGATGTCGACGTCGTGCTGGTCCACGCCCGCAGCCTGGAGGATAAATTCGTCGCTGACGGCTTCGGCATCGATCGCCGCGACGTCATGTACAACGATTTCGTGCTTCTCGGACCCGAGTCGGATCCGGCCGGTATCACAGGGATGAGGGATATCGCGGCGGCCATGGGCAAGATCGCAGCGGCCAAAGCGACTTTCGTCTCCCGTGGCGACGAATCCGGCACTCACACCCGGGAGAAGCAGCTCTGGAAAGCCGCCGGTATAACGCCGGCCGGCGACTGGTACCTGGAAGCCGGCCGCGGTATGGGCGAGGTCATTACCATGGCGACCGAGCGCGTAGGTTATACGCTCAGTGATCGCGGCACTTACCTCGCTTACAAGACCAAAACCGATCTGAAGATCGCGGTTGAGGGTGACGCCGGGCTGTTCAATCCCTACGGGGTGATTATGGTCAACCCGGCCAGACATCCGCATGTCAAGGCAGATCTGGCCAAGAAGTTCATGGACTATCTCGTCTCAGAGCAGGGGCGTCATCTGATCACCGACTTCAAGGTCAATGGTGAACAGCTCTTCTACGTTGCCAACTGACGACAGGTCGATTGTTAAGAATTCGTTAAAATTCCACGAGTTGCTATCCGACAAATGACTGCTAGTATGAGAAGCAGAACAGACAAATAACTGCAAAGGAGCTGACTATGAAACTCAGTGCCCGTAACACACTGAAAGGGACAGTCAAGGAAATTATCATTGGCTCAGTCAATGCGGAAGTCATCATCGAATTATCAGGAGGGGACCGGGTAACCTCCATCGTCACAAATGACGCTGTTAAAGCACTCGGTCTAGCTGTAGGGGAACCGGCCTATGCGATCATTAAAGCCTCCAACGTGATGATCGGAGTCGATCATTGATAATGCACAGATAAAAGTGCGACGGAATAATCCAATAAAGTTTTTTTGAAAAAACGATCTTTAATGCTGAGATGCGGTATACGCTGGTTGCCTGTATACCGCTTTTTTCATTCTTCGACTTTCAGAAAAGCATTGCATCGCTTGAGAATTGAACCACATGCGATCACAGGTTTTTTCGGGCCACAATTCCGGCCACTGAACCGCCTTTACGTGATGGCTCAAGCCCCTCTTCATGGAGAAGAACATCCCAGCCACCAAACATCTGCAGCAGTTCTCCGGGGCGCAGGACGATATCCGGATTGTCCGGACCACCGCTAAATGCTCCGGCACTGCTGAAGGTGCGCAGAACCACGACCCCACCGGGCCGCACGGTTTCTCGCAGGAGTGGCAAAAGCGGTCGGTGCAGGTAAAAGAAATCAAGCGCCAGGTCAAAGGGACCCTCGGGAAGGAGAGGATTTGTCTCCAGATCAATCTGTCGGGTTTCTATTGAAAGATGACGAGCGGCCGCCTCGAGACGCAGTTGTTCGAGTGCTTCATCCGAGATGTCGACTGCCGTGACCGCATATTGCCGCTCAGCAAGGAACAGGGCATTACGCCCTGCGCCTGAGGCGACATCAAGAGCCCGCCCTTTCGGCAGCAAAGGGAATATACGCTGCAGCCAGGGATCGGCCTGCAGATCTGCAGTGGCAGCTTTCTCTCGCCAGCGGTTGTTCCATTTACTCCGGGTGTCGTTCATAGCACTTGTTCTGCGCCGTTATTGTTTGAGAAAAAATACCGCAAGCAACGTCAATCCGATGCCGAGCCCCCGGGGGAAAGTCATTTTTTCCCGGTAGAGAAATACCGAGAGGATGATGGCTATGACGAAGTGCATCCCGGTTATCAGAGCGATCGCTGACAGCGGTCCGCGCTGCAATGCGGTCAGAAAGGCAGAGAAACCGAAATAATTCAGCACCCCCATCAAAACACCGATGCCGAAGGCTTCGCCCTTGCGCCCCGGGTGTCTATCGTAGCCCCACTTTTTCGCGATCGCCAGTGAAAAGCATGTCCCCAGCAGATAGGACAGGGTCATAAACCCGGCCGTACTGGTGGAGACAGCTGCGAGTTTGCTAGTGATGGCGGCGATCGCTCCGCACAGAATGCAGGTGGTTACAAACAGGAAACCGGTACGCCTGTCGCCTTGCGGTCGCGCCTCGTTTTTCATGTCCATGGCCAGAACGGCGACCACGGCAAAGCCCAGGAGCACTCCGAACCATTGCAAGGAGCTCAGCTGTTCGCCAAAAAAACCGACCGAGACGACGACCACGACAACCAGGCTCAGTCGGGTGAGTGGAAAGGTGACCGCTGCGGGCAGATGCCGCAAAGCTTCCATGTGAGCGATGGTGGCGATCGCAAAGGAGATGCTGTTGACCAGCGACAGTCCGATCAGGGCAGACAGGTTCTGTGCGGATGATCCCGATCCCAGGAACACCGCGCCACTCAACAGGGTGACCGTGCCCATGAAGACTGCCGTTGTCAGGCTGGAGCTGCAGCCTCTCTCTGCGGCGACTTTGTAGAGAAATCGCTGGCTCCCCAGAAGGAGCAGCGCAATGACACTGTAATCATACCAACTGCTCATGTGCCTTCCCTGCCTGGCTTTTTGCCAGCGGCTCTCACAGGTACTTGTCGAGCCCCATATGTCGGGCCAGGCGATCGAAGTCTCTCGTCCCCAGCCCGCTCATGCGACGCAGGCAGCTGAAACCCTCGAAGGGCCAGGCAATGCGCTCAAGACCTGGCTCGGTGCAGGTGCGGCACTCTGTAAAAGTACCGATATGCCTGCGGAACCGTGCCGATCCGGCGCTCGCCAAAAGCGTTCCCAGTTTCTCGTGGCAGATGTTGCCCAGCTTGACCGGAATGACCGGGCATGGGAAAACTTCACCGGTATGGCGGACAAAAACCGTGTTGAAGCCAGCGGAGCAGGGCTTTTTCATATGGCCTGTCTCAAGATAGCGCAACATGGCCTGCCGATGGCCACTCCAGGCAAATTCCGGACCTTGATAAAAGCGCTTCATGGCCTGCAGAGCGGCTGTATCAAATTTCAGATCATCCGCCAGGCCAAGGTTGGCGAAACGGTTTGTCGTGATGATGCAGGGCGAGACGATGGTGAAGAGGGCATGCTCGCGCGCAAACAGGGCGATACGATGCAATTCGTTGACATTCATCGGAACAATGGTGGTTTTGATACCCAGCACCAGGTTGGCATGGCTCGTTCTCAACGCGCACAGACCGGCGAGGGTGCTGTTGAGTCGTTGCCACGCTCCCTTGAAGTTGCGAATCTGGTCATGCAGTGCTCCGACAGCATCCATGCCGCACGCCAGCACCAGGTCGATCCCCCGTGCCTGCATGGGACCAATGACGTCTTCCACGCACTGTAATATTTTATCCGTCAGTATGCCGTTCGTGGTGATGGCCACAGTCCGCAGTTTGGGGAACAGGTCAGGCTGAACCCGACATATCCAGGACAGCAACTCCGTCAGGTCATCGCGCAGGAACGGCTCGCCGCCGGTGATGTCGAGCTCCCGCAAGTCCTTGAGCTGCGGAGAAGAGAGCAGGTCGGTCCAGACAGACAGGTCGAGGTCCGGAATCTTTTTTGGAATGCGCCAGATATTGCACATGCAACACCGGCAGATACATCGGTGGGTAACCTCGAGACTGATTGCCTGCAGCCGAGACGCATTTCCCGTAAGTTTCAGAAAACGATAACGGAAACCATTTACAAGAAGCTTTACTGCTCTGCGACCTTGATCCACCATAGACACCTCTAGAAGCTTAGCCACTTGAAGCCCTATCTATATCTCGAGTCCATCCGGAAACTCCTGACGGAAACTTACGCGTTTCAGACGCAATGACCGTAACTATAACTTGAAGAGACGTTGAAATGCGAGCGGCACGAACGGAATCATGCGCACTCACGGATAGTCTAATGCAAGAAGAAACGACTGTTAATAAACAGGTGCGCCACGACACTGGCAGCGTATCCGAGAGCGATGATTGGTGCAAACGCCAGGTGGCGCCCAAAGGTGTAGGTCCCTCTAGCCTGGCCCATCAATGCAACCCCGGCAGCAGAGCCGATCGACAGGAGGCTGCCACCGACACCCGCGGTCATGGTGACCAGCAGCCATTGACCGTGAGACATGTGGGGATCCATGGTCAGTACAGCGAACATAACGGGAATATTGTCGACGAGGGCCGAGAGTAATCCTACCAGGACGTTGGCCCATGTGGCTCCAAGGTCGGTGTACATGAACTCGGACACAATCGCCAGGTAGCCGAACTGGCCCAGGCCACCGACACAGAGGATGACGCCATAAAAGAAGAGCAAGGTGTCCCACTCGGCCCGGGCGATTCTCTGGAACAGATCAAAAGGTTCCTGGTTTCCACGGGTGATGTCAAGGGGATTGTCGGTACCAAGAACACGGTTTTCCTTGCGCTTCAGGTAGTAGCCGAAAAAAGACAAGTAACCCAGCCCGAACATCATACCGACTGCTGGCGGCAGGTGGAGGAAGTTATGAAAAGTTACCGCTGTGATGATTGTCAGAAAAAACAGTCCCATGATGCGCCGGGCGCCTTTTTTCATGGTGAAGCTCATGTCCAGGACCTCGGGTTTTTCCTTACCGATGAAAGTCATCATAATCACAGCAGGTACCAGCCAGTTCACCAGGGCAGGGATAAAAAGCTGGAAGAACTCGAAAAAATCGAGCTTGCCCTTCTGCCAGACCATCAGGGTGGTGATATCTCCAAAAGGTGAGAACGCGCCCCCGGCGTTGGCAGCTATCACGATATTGATGCAGGCAATGACTACAAAACGTTGATTAGACGCTCCAACCGAGGTCACGACGGCACCCATAAGCAGTGCGGTGGTCAGGTTGTCGGCAAGAGGAGAAATCACAAAAGCAAACATTCCGGTAAGCCAGAAGATGCTGCGCAGAGAAAACCCGCTAGTAATCAACCAGGAGCGAAGCGCCCTGAAGACATGCCGCTCTGAAAGGGCGTTGACATAGGTCATCGCGGCAAGAAGGAAAAGGAAAAGCTCGGCATATTCCAGAAGATTATGACTTATCGCCTCATGCGGAGTACGAATATCTCCATTGGCGGCATAAGCCAGGGCCACCAATATCCAGATCAGCCCAGCGGCCAGCAATACCGGCTTGCTTTTCCGCAGGTGCAATTGATCTTCGAACATAACCAGGAGGTAAGCAGCAGCAAAAAAAAACAGACCGAAGTAGCCATATGTGCTTTGAGCAAGGGTGCTGATACCAGTAAGGTTTTCACCTCCGGCCAAAGCACAGGTCGGCACAAAGGATAAGATAAAAAATATGCACATCTGTTTCATTGAAAAAAAGTCCTCTCTGCTTTAGTTGCTTGAAGTGAACATTAAGGCCAGGAGCTCATCACAGGGGCGCTAGTCTCCGGATCGCCCTGTGAAGGATTATCGACGTGTTTTTATCTAGCAGTCTGTCGGACTATACGGGTCGAAGCGAAAATTTGGATGTTTGAGAACAGATTTTAGCTCATTTGCAGGTTCATAGCCGTAGCTATGGACCAAAAAGGAGCTGAAATATGGGCCAAACAGCCGGATTTGCAGCCCGCTCATGGATAGTCCGACAGACTGCTAGTGTTGTGTCTTGTTATCTCTGCAGGAAACTTTCGGGGGGCAGGCATGCTCTCTGAAAAGGTTTCAAGTCTGTCCGGTTGATTCAGGGTCTCTACGACGACTTTCAGCAGCCACCTGCATTGCACGAGTTTTCAGTCATCCATGATCCTTTATAATCAGATGTTTTGCGAAATACCGTTTACGTCAAGCCTGTAACTGGTAAAGCTCTTCGTTTGTACACATCCCCAGAAGACACCACTGCCGTAGGAAAGTTGTTCAAGAAAGTAGTAAAGGAAAAACCCGATGGGCGTAAGCCTGGCCTTGCGTACCCGGTAATCGACCCCTCCTGCCCCGAGGAGCATAACCAGAGTCAGCAGACCGAGCGGTGGATAAATGATAGCGGCCAGAAGTTGGGGGACAAGGTAGTATCGCAACAGATGATAACCAAGATAGTAGCCGAGACTTCCGACTGAGCGCGCGCGCGCCAGAAGAACCATAACAAACGAGATCGGCAACTTCTGCCTGCGCATTTTCGTGGTGACAAAAGCCGTATCACCCAGCAGCAGGACGGCTGCCACCGCTAGGGGCAGCAATGATTGGCAGATTAGCGCTGAAGCTAAAAGGAACAAAATGGCTGCCAACATCGGTGGCACAATCATTTTTTTGCCCCGGACCGGATGAAGCTGCTGAAGCATCCCCTCCGATGTACCATATTCGAAACGCCGCTTCATAAAAGGCCAGAGTTTGCTGCGATGGGCATGAAAAACCGTCCCTCTGGGCAGATATACAATTTTCCAGCCGGCATCGCGTAACCGCCAGGTCAGATCAACATCCTCACCTACGTGCAGTTCGGAACGAAATCCTCCGGCAGAGGTAAACGCCTCCTTGCGCATCAGAAGGTTACAACTGGGGAGGTAGAAGGTATCACCCCCCTGCCCTCCGGACATTTCCCTGCGCCCCAGGTTCAAGCTCGACATGACGGCTTCATAGCGATCCAGGGCGGATTCGGTGTACATGCCATCCACCAGGCCACCGACGGCCGCAACATCCGCATCGGCAAAAACCGGCAGGAGTTCCATCAGCCACTGCTGTGATGCAGTACAGTCCGAATCGATAAAGGCCAGAATCTCGCCACTGGCAACCGCAGCGCCTTTATTGCGAGCCAAAGCCGGGCCGCCTGCAACCTGACCTGATTCGACCAGAACAGCGCCAAGCTCCTCAGCAACACGGGGGGTATCGTCGCTGCTGCCATCATCGACAACCACGACTTCAAGCTTGTGTTGTGGATATTCAAGTTCTTGCAGAGAGGTCAGGCAGTTACGCAGATCATCAGCGCGATCTTTCACCGGAATAATAACGCTGATCGTAGGCAGGTTCCCGGAAAGGCTGAGGCTCTGCCACTGTCTTTCGACAAATCCTCTCTTAGCCAGGGTTTCCAACACGTTCATTTCGGCGGTTGATGCAGGAGTCAGCCAATCCCGCCCCATGCGTCGCACCAGTTTCAACAAGGACGGGTTCAAACGCAGCATACGCAACGGCCGCGATGCGACCAGGAACCCACCATCAGCGGTTTCCTGAGCAGTGACCCCCTTTACCAACCGGTAAATCATGCCCCGCCTCCACCGATCAGTCCTTCAGCTTCAAAAATATCGTACAGCATGTCAACTGTCTGCGCCGTGGAGACGGCATGGACGTTACCTTGCCGTGGTTTAATACCACCGGACAACAGAGCCAGGATTCTTTCAAAAGCTGGTAAATTTGCATCCGGGGTCACAATGCGTTTCGGGTTCACCCGGGGGAAACTGCACTTATCTTTACCAAGAAGCGCTCCGGGTGCACCCAGGACAGACAGGCACAGACCAAGTTCAGGCCTATCCCAAACTTCAATTGTTATATCAAGCGACCTGATCAGTGCATCTTGATCCGGATAACGGGGCTCGCAGCTATCAGCTTCAAACAGCAGCGTGCAGGGCATCATTGCACGGACCCGTTGTCGGGCACCCCGATCGCTTTTGCGCAGCACCTCGACCTCACCATCGCTGCATGCAATCGCCAGGGCAGAGGTGACATATGGCCTGCCGAGATTGGCTGACGCCAGCGCGGGCGCAGGATCTCCACCACGGTCGAGCAGCCGGCTGCCGGTAAAGAACAGGTCTGGTTCAAGGATATTGACAATCTGTTCCACGAGTCGTGCTTCTGAGACTGCATCGCCTCCCTGGAAAGCCGGGTTCCAGACACGCAGCGCGCGACCGGCCCCCATGGCAAGCCCCAGGCGCAGATGGTCATCGAGCCGGTCGGGGCCGATGGCAAACACCGTCACAGTGCCGTTATTGCTGTCGGCCAGCTGCATCGCCATCTCGAGCGCACACAGGTCGGCCGGATTGGCGATACGGCGCAGGCCGCGTTCACGCACCCCGTAGCCGTCGGCGGTCAGCCTTGCCGGTGGCTTGGGATCGCAGGTTTCTCTGAGCAGCACCAGCATCTGCATAGCTGTTTTCGTCATGATGTCTTCTCCTGTTGCCTGTTGCCGACTCAAGTCATTCGGTAAGACACACCGAAACCGCCGCGCGGGTACCGCCAACGGGTGAAGGCCTTCTTTTCGCACACCACATAGCAGGTTCCACACTCAAGACAGCCATCATGGACAAAGGTCATCTTCTGTTCTTCTTCCGACCAGGCATAACAACGCGCCGGGCAGGCATTGACACAGTATCTCTGGTCGCACACTTTGCAGAGGTTTTCATCAAGGATGATATGCGGGTCACGATCGACATTAAAGCTCGTGTAATCGAAGATTTCATCAAGATTGATGTTCATAAGGCTCTCCATCCGGAATAGACATCGGCCATCAGATTTTTCAAGCCGACCGTTTTTTTAACCTTGCTCAGCAGCATTCTGGTCATGGTGTCTTTCGGCTTGCCGTCGATGCGGTAGATCTCATCCATCATGCTGCAGACAAGCTCAGGATACTGACTGTAAATACGGTCGTTGTGCAGCATCTGCGGCGCACGCTTGTAAAGCTTGAGATCCTTGAGAACAAAGCTCTCCTCCAGCATTTTCCGATAAACCGTCAGGCTCGATTTGCTGAAGTCGCGTTGCCGGTGAGCCTCGATCGCCGCCTTGCCGGCCAGCACTCCGGATTGCGCGGCCAGGTTGATCCCCTCCAGATTGAGTCCGGTGACGATGCAGAATGCCGCAGCGTCGCCGGCAACCATGATGCCATCGCCGACGAGCTCGGGCTTCATGTCATAGCCACCCTTGGGAACCAGATGCGCAGAGTATTCGAGCAGTCGCCCCCCTTTAAGGAGTTTGGCCATTTGCGGTTGCTGCATGAACGCGTTGAGCAGATCGTAGGGAGTTTTGCCCTTTTCATTCAAACTGGCTAATTCCAGGACCATGCCGAGCGAGAGGGAATCATAATTGGTATAGAGGAAGCTGCCGCCACGCACGCCGGACGTGCAACCAACGATCTCCTTGGAGGCTCCCTGATTAAGCACCAGACCGAAGCGGTCGTCGATGACCTCTTTGGTCATATCAATCAACGCTTTGATGCAGACTCCCTGGTTGGACGGACTGAATTCAGCAGACCGCAGACCTGCCTTTTTAGCGGTAAAGGAGAGCACGCCGTCCGCAGCGATCACCACCGGGGCGCGCAGTTGTGCCTCATCACGCAACAAGGTCACTCCAGCAACCTTGCCGTTTTCGATGATCACATCATCGACAGTCGAGCGCGTCAGCAGTGTCGCTCCGGCCTTAACCGCCTCCCCTGCCAGCCAGTGATCGAATCTGGGGCGAAAAATGGTGTAGCCATTGTAGGGGGGGCGATCCGCTTCTTCGCTATCGAAGCTCACGTTGAAGCACGACCCCTCGGTGATGAAGGACAGGTTTTTCTGGACGACGTGACGCTCCAACGGGGCCTGGTTCCAGAAGTCGGGGAAGACCTCTTCGAGAGCCGTCATGCGATGGAGGACGCCGCCGAACATATTCTTCTCACCCGGGAAGGACCCCCGTTCGAGCAGGGCTACATTGAGACCGGACCGAGCCATGGTCAGGGCCGCCGACGAACCGGCCGGACCGGCACCGACGACTATCGCGTCATATGTGCGTTTCATGCGGCACCTCCTGTCGCTGCTTTAACACGTTCAATCAGGAGAGGCAGCACGTCACGCAGGTCTGCGACAAATCCTTCATCTGAATTGGGGAAAATCGGCACCTTCGGGTCGATGTTAACCGATACAATCTGCCTGGAATCCTTAATCCCGCCAAGGTGATGCATCGATCCGGAGATTCCCAGGGCCAGGTAGAGCCGGGGAGCGACAGTCTTGCCCGTCTGGCCGACCATCCGCTCGAAGCCGGCAAAGCCGAGATCGTAAACCGGACGAGTCACACCAAGCGAGGCATTGAGCAGTCGGGTCAACTCCTCAACCTGAGCGAAGGTTTTCTCGTTACAGCCAAGCCCGGCGCTGATAATCACCTCGGCTTCAGAGACATCGACTGTTTGCGGATCCGGTGGAATCCGTTGGATGATCCTGGTCAAGCCTGCGGCAGTCGGCACTGACGGCTGCCAGCGTTCGATCTGAACCTTCGTGTGGCGCATGGAAGGCATCACCACAGCACTCAAAACACGCGGATTTATCGTAAGAACCAGCGGATTCCTGCTGTTCCAGATTTTCGACTCTGCAACCTGAGCACCCAGGATCGACCTGGTCAGTTTCAGCGTGTCATTATCTCCGCTGTAGGCGATCGCCTCGGTGAACAGTGCGCTCTTCCATGCTGATGCCAGTATCGGGGCCAAAGCCCCGCCCAGATCGTTATGCGGGAGCAAAAGCAGCCTGGCTTCAAGCTTACTGGCGGCCAGCGCGATGAGGTTCCCCTGGGCCTCAAGGGAGTCACAGATACCGTCAGGAGCTTCGATCAGAGTGACCCGCGCGGTCCCGTAAGGGGAGAAGCCTTCGATTGCCTGGTCCGTTGCAGCGTCGAAGCAGAGGGCTGCCCAGCTGCAGCCCAGGGTGTTCGCCAGCCTGGAGGCTTCCGACAGGATGCCTTTACCGGTTTCGTCCAACTCGCCGTCAGGCAAATCCACAAACACCAGGATTTCCGGCGGGGGATTCTCATGCTGAAGGTATTTTGCAACCATCAGACTTCCCTCCCCACCTTGTGGCCTTCCCATATGGCCATGTCGACCTTGCGGGGAGCCACACAATCGCCAATCCGGTAAAGCTCTTTGACTTTGCCCTTGAGCGCAAAGTAGAGGTCTTCGTCAACTTCCTGTCCCATGGCCAACACCAGATTATCGTACGGGCCCCATTCGTCCCAGGCGTTGGAATAGACGTTGAAGCCCTTCACCGACTTCTCACCAATGTCGCCGGAAACTTCCATAACGGCTATATCAGGAGTGAAGGTAACACCTTTACCCAACAGCCGCTGACGGGTCAGGTACAAGTCCTGGGTAGGCCCGAGCTCCGCGCCGATAAACAGGCTGGAGCAGATAATGTGCACATTTTTTCCCTGATCGGCGAGGAATTCGGCGGTTGCCGTAGCGCGGTGATGGCCGTCGTAGTCGATCAGGCAGATCTTTTCACCCAGCTCAGCCTGGCCATCCAGCACCTGCCAAACGTTGTAGACTCCGGCTCCGTCTGCGCCACCCACCGGGTGGGCTTTGGGTTTGCTGCCGGTGGCGACGATGATCGTGTCAGCTCCTGCTTTCAGCAGCTGCTCTGCGGTCACCTCAGTCTCCAGTTCCACCTTGACCCCGGCCTTGTCAACCTGTTCTTTTTCATTGCGGATGATCACGCCGAACTCGTCGCGTCCGGCCCCCTTCATGGCGGTCAGCACCTGGCCGCCCAGGGCTTCGTTGCGATCGTACAAGGTGACGTCGTGGCCGCGACGGCCGGCCATCTTGGCCGCCCACATGCCGCCGGGTCCGCCACCGACAACCATGACTTTTTTCTTGACCGGCGCCGGCCTGAGGGTGCCCTCGCCCCATTGCTTTTCCAGGCCGACCGCCGGATTCTGCACGCAGCCGAGGGTCCGGTTGACCCCCATGCGGCCAATGCAGCCCTGGTTACAGGCAATGCAGGAGCGGATATCTTCCAGCCTGCCCTCTTCTGCCTTCTTCGGCAGAAAGGGATCACAGATCAGGGCCCGACACATGCCGATCATGTCGGCCTGACCGGCAGCGAGCACCTTCTCGGCCATCACCGGATCATTGATCCGCCCGGTACAGAATACCGGCAGCTCGATCTTTTCACGGATCCCGGCAGCCAGGGGAATGGTATAGCCGAGCGGCGTGTGCATGGAACCTTCGACTAGGTAGAGGTTGTAAAAGGTGGCGATCGACAAGTCGACGAAGTCGATCAGACCACTGGCCTCGAAGAGCACACAGATCTCCTGGACCTGGGCCAGATCAAGCCCACCGGGAATCATTTCGTCGGCGCACATACGGATGCCGAGAGTGAAATCATCACCGACCGCCCTGCGCACCGCTTTGATAAACATCAGCGGCGCGCGCATGCGGTTCTCCAGGCTGCCGCCGAACTCATCCTGGCGGTAATTGGTCAACGGCGAGAGGAACTGGCGCGCCAGGCTCGAATGGCCGAACTGCAGTTCTACACCGTCAAAACCTCCTTGACGCACATGTTCTGCGCTGATCGCGAAGAAACGGCAGACCTCTTCAATATCCTCAATCTCCATCGCTTTAGGAGTTTCGCGAAAAAGGATGTCGGGCACCGGGCTCGGCGCCCAGACCGGTAAACGCGAGATGCTGCCGTCGCATTGCTGGCCATTGTGATTAAGCTGACAGAACATCTTGGTGTCATATTGATGAACGTAATCGGTAATCTTGCGAAAGCCGGGGATAACCTCCGGGTGAAATGCCTCAACAAGCTTCTCATAGGCTGTATCGGTGGGATGGACACTCATCTCCTCGGTAGTGATCAACCCGGCACCGCCCTTGGCCCGTTCACCCCAGTAGTACATGTGCCGTTCACTCGGCAGGCAATTTTCAGCAAAGTTGGTCAAATGCGGCTGAAAAGAGATACGGTTTTTAACTTCTACCTTGCCGAGCTTCTGAGGTGAGAAAAGGTTTTGGAACATCATGGTTCAGGTCTCCGTCAATAACGCGAAATCATTATTGTAATGCATGGGACGATCACCAGGATCGTCCCTGCAGATCAGGCCGCGTTGGATTTTTTTCTGTCATCCGCGATCGAGGTCACACAACGCTCGAGACACTCCGGATCGCCACCCTGGATATCGTCTTTAAGATGATAGGCGACCGCCGGGCATCCGCCGTGGCACTGGTCAAAACGTTGACAGTCCTCGCAGGAATGAATGCGCAGCCCACGGAACGACTCGAAGATCTCCGAGTTGTCCCAGATTTCCTTAAAACTGTTCTGCCGCAGGTCCCCGGCTTCAAAGCGATCACTCTGCAAAAAGGCACAGGGATAAACCATCCCGGTCGGACTGACACAACAGGTCAACTTGGCGGCACCGCAAAGGTTCAGCCCCAGCCCCTGTCGCTCCTGGGAGGTCAGCGAGAAAAAGCTGTCTCCGGTGCGAACATTATTGTTTTCGGCCAACCAAGCCGAAAATGCCAGCAGCTGTGATGGTGACGGCCGCAGCTCTTCCCAATTGTCTGCGCCCCGCCCTGACGGCCGGAAGCGACTGATTCGCAAAGTGACGCCAAGCTGCTCGGCGAGTTGCTGCATCGCCTGGATTTCGTCGGCATTCTCTTTGGTCAACACGGTATTGATGCTGGTCGGAATCGGTGAAAGGGTCAGCAGTTCAAGAGCCTTGATTGCATCCTCAAAGGTGCCCTTGCCGCGAATCGCCTCACAGGTACTTTTTTCTGCGCCGTCCAGACTGACCTGAATGGCCACCAGGCGGGTGCGCGAGAGCTGTTCGACGAGCTCCGGGGTAATCAGCGTGCCGTTGGTCGAGATGCAGGTCATGATACCCCTGGCGTGGCAGGCATCGAGGATCTGCAAAAAATCAGGGCGCATGAAGGGCTCGCCGCCACCGAAATTAATCTGAAAAACACCCTCCTGATGCAGCTGTTCAACCAGGGCAAGGGCTTCGGCCGTGTTGAGTTCATTTGCTGCCGGCTCTGCCGAGGAAGACAGGCAGTGACGGCAACGCAGATTACAGGCCAGGGTCACTTCCCAGGTCAGGTTTACCGGAGAGCGCAGCCCCTGTTCGACAAATTTATTGCTCACGGAGAAACCCCCTTTCCAGCAGCTTGGTAATAAAGTTCTGCAGCACCTTTTTTTGCTGCGCGGATAATCCCTCCGGAAGATCTTGCCTGCTCCGCACCGACTCAAAATAGTCCGGGGCAAGCAGACTGCCGGTTTCGGCGAAGAGAAGGCGCGGCCCCCGCGAATCGTAAAACAGGAGGCCGAACCTTTCCCGCCGCACGCGGCAGGCGGGATGCAGCTTGATGCCCGCCGCAGCCATCTTAGTAGACCCCGCAGATGCCGTCGATCGCCAGTTCCTCGACCTGGATCTCTTCCAGCACCTGAGGCTCTTCGTTACAGCTTTCCTGCTCTTGTTTTTCTGCTTCGAATTTCTTTTCCATGTCTTGCTCCTTTGAAATTTGGTTTTGCGCGAATCGGAAGTTGCGCATCGTTAACATCACAACATTGCAACGGTGATGCCAGAACAAAACATTATTTTGCGGCAGTAAACTAGAGGGTCCGGGGTAACTGCTGACAAAGAGCAGTCAACGAAAGTGTGGAGATATCGGACAACCAGCAATCGGCTGGCAAGACCAGAAGACAAGCCGAGTGTGGCATTTCTCTACATTGAGAATTTTGTCTACAAAATAAATCAACCTACGTTCTGTTTTTTGGTGCCAACTAATCTATTAAGGAATAAAAACCGTAAAAAAACCATATTCTCCATCCCCATTCGAGGTAAAATTGATATCAGGACAGCCTGGCGTCGCTCTCCAGGGCACGATTCAAGACAAAATCGATGGAGCTTTCATGCTGTCAAAAAATTTCCACTGTTCATTTTGCGGGTGCAGGTTCACCACAGACCCCTGGCCGAGAACGTGTCGCAAGTGTGGCAACAGATCCTACCGCAACCCGCTTCCGGTCGTCGTGGTACTGCTGCCGATTGCTGCAGGTCTTGTTGTTATCCGCAGAAACATCGAGCCTCAGAAAGGAACCCTCACGTTGCCCGGGGGATATATCGATGTGGGCGAAACCTGGCAGGAGGGTGGAAGGCGAGAATTGCTCGAAGAAACCGGCATCGCCATTGAGGCCGAAGAGATAGGTCTGTATGATGTCCAGAACGGCCTGGATGACACTCTTGTGGTCTTCGGCCTGGCAGCAAAACAATCCCCGGACAATCTGAAACCTTTCAGCTCAAAGGAGACCCAGGAGGTTGTGCTGATAGAAGAGCCCATTGAGCTGGGCTTTCCTATGCATACCGAGATAGTAGTAAGATTTTTTGCGGAAACCGGTCACTCATAAGGCATACAATGCTTAGGAGGCTGTCCGAGAATAAGGGCCGAAGCGAAAATCCAGAAGTTTGAGAACAGATTTTAGCTCGTTTGCAGCCTCATAGCCGTAGCTATGGGGCAAAAAGGAGCTGAAATATGGGCCAAACAGCTGGGTTTGCAGCCGGGCTTTTATTCTCGGACAGCCTCCTAGTTCCGTTACCCCTGCCAGACCGGCAACAGCACCGTAAACTTTGACCCTTCACCCACCTGGCTTTCCAGCCGGATTTCTCCTCCACAGCGCTTGACTGTATTGTAGGTCAGGGCCAAACCAAGTCCAACGCCTTTACCCACTTCTTTGGTGGTAAAAAACGGCTCCCAGATTCGTTCGCGAATATTCTTCGCCATGCCCCGACCGTTATCACGGATTGTGACAGCGACCATGGCGTTATCTGTTGTTTCAGTGGTTATCTCCACAAACCCAGGGCCATCAAACGCCTGGTAGGCGTTGACCAGCAGATTCATGAAGACCTGACGTAACCCGGAAGGATCGCCAAGCACCCGGGGCAGATCCGGCTTCAGGTTACTGACAACCCGGACCTGCTGATAACCGGGTTGGTACCTGAGCAACTCGAGAACTTCGCCGAGAGCCATATTGATGTCAACCTTGACTGCTATGCCGTTCGATTTGCGACCGAAGCTGAGCAGTGGATCAATGATCCCCTTGCAACGATAAGACTCTCTGACGATCACCTCCAGATAATGTGGAAAATCCTTGAGCCGGGCATCCTCTTTCAATGCCGGCTGGTCGCGGAAACGTCGCTGCAGTGCTTCGGCAAAGCCGGCCACCGAGGTGAGCGGATTGTTGATTTCATGGGCGATGCCAGTGGCAAGCACGCCAACGCTCGACATTTTTTCAGTCTGAATCAGGTGCAGCTCCTGGAGTCGTTTCTCCGTGACATCCCTGAAAAAAACCAGTACCCGGTTTTTTTCTCCATGGCCATCCTTGATTGGAGTGGCGGTAATATCCAGATGGCGGTTTTCCTGCCCTTCACTTTCAACGATCAGCGAGGTATCTACCCGCTCTCCCTTTAATGCCCTTTCGACCGGGCATACCAGCGGCAGGGAGGGGACGCTGCTATGAAAAACATCTCGACAGGTCTTCCCCTGCAAAGTCTCTGTAGGGAACAGCTGCGGGCTGATCAAATTATGGTGCTGAATTGAACCGGAATGATCATAGACAACGATTCCGTCGCCGATAGAATCAAATATGGCTTGCAACTCATTGGTTTTGTTGCACAATTCTACCTCGGCCTGTTTGCGCTGGGTGATGTCCTGGGTTGTGCCATAGAGTTTGACAACCTGGCCGGCGCTGTTGATTGAAGGTTCAATAGTCGAATAAACCCAGCGCAGAGTGCCATCGTCAAACAGCAGCCGGTGTTCGATCTCATAGCTCTTGCCATGGTCAATGCCCAGCCGCAGATGTGCCATGACGTTGTCATGGTCCTCCGGGTGGACCACGCTGGCGAAGGCTTCATGGGTGGTTTCTTCGGGGCGCAGGCGCAGAATCTGCAGCAGTTCAGCCGATGCCCGCACCTCCTCGGTCTTCGGATCGAAACTCCACGAGCCGACATGGGTCATCTCCTGGGCTTTTGCCAGGTTGTATTCACTCTCCGAAAGCGCCTGCTCCGAACGTTTCTTCTCACTGATGTCGACAAGTACGGCGAGACACTCCTGTCCCGATTCGGCGACCAGAGCCTCGATCCTGACATACAGTGGTTGAGGGTCTCCCTTGACCAGCTGCAGACGACAGGTCTCCTTCCTCGGACTGGCAAAAACCTTACGGATAAAACCAGCGAAGACGAAGCAATCATCGTAGGCGATGTAGTGTTCGAAGGGTTGACCGATCAGGTCGTCACACTCGACTCCCAACAGAGCTGCCCCGGTCTGGTTGACCGCGCAGATGCACCCATCACGGTCGAAGGTAAAATAGCCAACCGGGGCGAAGTCATAGAGGAAGGCATAGTTGTTCCTTGAGGCCTCGAGTTTTTCGATGGACCGGTTCAACTCTTCGACCTGCGACTCCAGCGCGATCTGTACAACCGGTTTTTTGGGCTGAGTCTTCACAGCATCATCCTCTTTCCTACCTTTGGCCATACGCATAACTTCACCCGCGACAGCACAGGGCGCTAACACGCATGCCGCTTTTTGTATGCTGCTCCGAGGGCATCAGCCGTCCAGATAGCCGCTTCGACCATGGTAGAGGTCACCGCGAACCAGGTGGCGTGGATGGTTTCCCCTTCGACGACCGCGGCTTCAGCAACCTGCCTGATTTCAGCAGCGGTGGGACTGGAAAGATTTAGATCTGCCAGGCAGACCGGCAACCCTACCGTGCAGCAGAAGTGCTGGACCTCCTCGATGTCTCTGGCAGGGCGCCCCTCCATGACCAACTGGGCGAGCAGACCGAAAGCAACTTTTTCGCCATGAAGCTTTTCACGGGTTGCCGGCAGGGTTGTCAAGCCGTTGTGAATGGCATGAGCACCGGCATGTCCGGCATTTTCGGAGCAGAGACCGCTGATCAGGGTGTTGGCTTCAACAATCGCCTCCACCGCCGGGGTCACCATCTTGCGCTCCACGGCAAGCTTCGCCTGGTAGCCTGATTCAAGCAAGGTTTCATAGCAGAGCCGTGCGAGTGCCCGCACTGTCAGAGTGGGCGTTTGTCCCCCGGAAAACGCATTGAACTTACCGCTGCGCGCGCAGGTGTCCCCTTCCCAGAAACCAGCAACGGCGTCGCCCATACCGGCCACCAGGAATTTGACCGGCGAATCGGCAATAATGGCGGTATCCACCAGCACGCAGTCGGGGTTCCGGCGCAGGTAAAGATAGCTCTCGAATACGCCATCCTCGCTGTAGACAACCGACAGGGCGGAGCCGGGCGCGTCGGTTGCAACCGTGGTGGGAACGACAATAACCGGCAGGTTCATCTGGTGGGACACAGCTTTGGCCGCATCGATTGAGGCGCCGCCCCCCAGGGCAAAGATGATGTTCGCCCCCTGTGAAGTGGCTAAATCAGCGAGACGGTCGATCTCTTGGCGCGAAGAGACACCACGGAACTGTTCCTGACGATAGCTGAGACCTTTTTCGAGCAGGCTTGCCTCGATTGCCACGCCACAGATCGACAGGGCGGTTTTCCCGCCGATGGCAAAGGCACTGTCACCAAGGCTGGATGCATGTAAACCGATTTCAGCGATGGCTCCTGCGCCCTGGATATAGCGGCTGGGTGCAAGCAAAATGCGACTCATGTCTCGCTCCTTTGGCAAGATCAACAACGGCCAGGAGCCTGTTGGACTATACGGGCTAAATTTGCAGCCGGTTCATGGATAGCCCGACGGACCCTGGCCATATCATTGTCCTGATTGATTTGGCCACCATTATTTTTTATAGCCGGCATGCGGTTTGCCGACCTCGTCGAGACTGACGAAACCGTGACCTCCTTCGATATTGGGTGCAGTATCCCCTAAATGAGCAGCACAGATGTTTTCGATGCTGTTCGCCATGGCTCCACAATGCTTGCATTCGACGATCGGTTTATCCGAAAGGGCCTTGATGCAGTCGTCCAGCCCCTGTGCGACAAGGGCACACATATGTTTTGAGTGATCTTTACTGTCGCAACTCATGTTGTTTCCTTTTCCCTTTAAAATTGTAACTATTCAGTTTCCTTATTCAACGGCACAGCATGTGGGCTGCAGCTGTTGTTTGCGGGAAGTTAAGTGACAACGTTGGACGCAAGCAATGGCTGCAGACCACATGCACTCGCTTATGTGCTGAAGTTACTATTTATTGAAATTACCAGTGTTTTCGCCCTTCAGGGTCGAATACCGGCTCGCTGTCGTTGTTTGTACCACGACGGTAATAGTCGCTGGAATCATAGCTTTTTGCTTCGGCTGCCTTGGCTTCACGCAGCAGTTTTCTGTCGATCGGATGGGCTTGGTCGGCATAGATATCGCGCAGCAGGTCTTCGACGACCAGACTCAGATCGTCGACCGTCTTCACAACTTCCACCTTGTCACAATAGGATCCGTAGATGTCCATCAAGCAGTCGCCGCGACTCCAGGTTTCACGATCTTCGGGTGTCAGCCAGAGCATGTAACGGGCTTTCTCACGGATTTCGTCAAGCACCCAGTCGTTGGCCTCATCGTAGTTGTTGCGTGCGTCGCCGAGAATGATAAAGGCCGGTCGGCCTCGCAGATTTTCAAGATAATCTTTTTTAAATTTCAAAAAAACCTGGCCAAAACTGCTGTTTTCATCGAGATCGACAATATCTCCGTGATCGATGGTTTCCATCAGGTCGTTGACTGGCATATTGGCCAGCATTTCTGTAATTTCAGCCAGATCCCGGTTGTAAATGAAACTGCGCACGTCAAGCAGCTGATTATGCAGGGTATGCAGCAACAGCAGCATGAAACGCGAAGCATGGCTTACGGAAAAGCTGACGTCGCAAAGGACCACCAGGCGCGGTTTCTCCCGGCGTTTGCGACGCAATATCACCTGAAAAGGCACCATATCATGGCGGTAATTTTTTTGAATCGTCTTCATGACGTGCAATTTGCCGCGATTTTGGTTGGTCTTCATGCGCCGCATATCTTTACGCAGGCGCAGCATCATCTTTGATACGACATCCTGCATGGCAGCCTGTTCTTCAGGGGTAAATGTGACACGGTGACCATAACTGTTGCTCTTGTTGAGTTCTATGGTGAGAGGATTCTGCGTATAACGCCTGGTCGGCCGGGGTGGCTTTTTCGCTTTGCCGCGATAGCCCTTCATCTGCATAACGATTTCCGTGCCGTCCGAATCGTCCGGGTCAATCTCTGCGAGACTTTTCAGCTCGGCCAGATCTTCCGGACTAATCTCGCTGTCGAGCTTGATAAGGGGACCGGGTTCTTCATGGTCGTCATCTCGGTGCTCGTTCAGATAAGTAAATTCACCGTCCATGTCATTGATCGCGGCATCCATAAGCGCGGGGAGATCCGCGTCCGGTTCGACGCACTGGAATCGATTGAAAAAGCAATTAAAAACCTCATTGAAGGTTGGGATGTCATTGACATTTTTTATCAGAGTCAAGCGCAGGAGCAACCGCGAGGCCTTGCGCCCTTCCATTTTTGCCAGCGCCAGCGCCTGAACCGCGTCCAGAGTTTCGCCAGGCGATATGCGAATCCCGCTCTCTCGCAGTGCGGCGACAAAACGGGTGATGATGCGTTCCATTACGAAGCCAGTTCCTGTTCAGCCAGCTCCGTGACCTTCTGCAGGTCGGTCTGGTGTTTGGAAATCACACCGACAGTACTGGCAACCACCTCAGGCGTAAGCTCGGTTGCCTTGAGGATGGTAAGAACATGTGCCCAATCGAGGGTCTCGGAAATACTTGGTGGTTTACGCAGATTCAGTTCGCGGGCCTTACGCAGGAATTCCACCATCTGCCTTGCGAGGTCCTCGCAGAGCTCAGGGAATCTGACGCGAACGATTGCCACTTCCCGCTCCAATTCCGGATAACCGATATAGAGGTACAAACAACGCCGACGTAATGCGTCGGAGATCATACGCGTACCATTACTGGTCAGGATCACCAGCGGCTTGCGCTTGGCCTCGATCACCCCAAGTTCGGGGATCGAGATCTGGAAATCGCTCAGACACTCAAGGAGCAGTGCTTCGAATTCGTCGTCGGAGCGGTCGATCTCATCGATCAGCAGCAGCGAACGTTTTTCCGAGAGGAAACTGCGCAGAATCGGCCGCTGCACCAGAAAGTTTTTTGAAAAGAACAGGCTTTCTTCAGCAGAAAGCCGATCAACGGCTTCGCGCAGATCAGCCGAGACAGATATGTAATTATCAAGCTGGGTGCGCAGTAATTGGGTATAGAGTAGCTGTTTTCCATACTCCCAGTCATAGAGTGCCTTGCCTTCGTCGATTCCTTCATAGCATTGCAGTCTCACCAGCGGGAAATCGAGGGCCGCGGAAAGTGCCTTGGCCAAGCCGGTCTTGCCTACGCCCGGGGGGCCTTCTATCAGAATCGGCTTCTCCATGCGGATGGCCAGAAAAACGGCGGTAGCGATGGCTTCATCGGCGATGTAGCCGCCGGCGTTGAGAAAATCGGAAACCGCTTGTTGGGTAATCATACTTGGCCTCACATTGATGATGAATTGACTGGCCTGACGCAAGGATGAACATCAGCTAAAGAGGCTGCTGATCCCCGCGCCGGATCGCTCCATTGCGGGGTCAGCAGCATCATACGTCCTGGTAATTCAACGACTACTCTTTACTCAACTACATGCACTCCTTGAAAATTCCGATCATGTCTTGCAGACCGGTGTCTGTCGGGTTGCCTTCGGTACAGATATCGTTGACCGAGAAGCGTGACAGACCTTCGATGTCTTTTTCCAGGAGACCGAGATCACTGAAGGTCTTGGTTATGCCCAGATCTGCTTTCAGATCCAGACAAGCCTGGATAAATGCTTCGCCGGCTTTCATATCGGACATTCCGTTTACATCAATACCGGCAGCTTGCGCCATCATCTTGAAGCGCTCAGGGCATGCCGGCAGGTTGAACTTCATGACCGGACCAAGACCGATAGCGTTACACAGACCATGAGGAGCATCGTACATACCGCCCAGAGCGTGAGCCATACTGTGAATCAGGCCGAGGCCGGCACTGTTGAAGCTGTAGGCAGCTGCCATTTCAGCCCAGACCATCGCTTCAATCGCCTTGTCGTTGTTTCTGTTCATTGCCGATTGACGCAGGTTGCCAAAGATCAAAGATATTGCGCTCAGGCCAGGACCATACGCGGAGACAACACCGAGCCGGGAACTGATTGCTTCAACGCCATGAGCCAGGGCATCCATGCCGGTGTAACCAGCCAGGTCGCCAGGCATGCACTGATGAATCAGGGGGTCATTGACCGATTTGCTCGGCGTGCAGTTGGGATCAAAAAGGGCCATCTTGTACTTTTTGTCGGTGTGATTGATGATCGAGAAGCAGGAAACTTCCGAACCGGTACCAGAAGTCGTGTTGATGGCCAGCTGAGGAACCGTGTTGGCTTTGGTTGCCTTGAAGGCACCTTCAAAGGTTCTGACATCCTGACCGTCATGGCTGTGGACCAGCTTGATCGCCTTGCAGGCATCGTGCGAGCTACCACCGCCAAGGCTGATCAGTCCGTCGAATTTACCTGAAGCCAGAACCTTGGCGCCGGCCATAACTTCGTGGTCTTTGGGGTTCGGCGTTACTCCGGAGAAGACATCGGAATCGACCCCGGCGGCCTTCAGCACACCCTGGATTGTTTCGACGATACCTGTGCCGCGCAGGCCGGTGGTGACGATCAGAGCGTTGGTCATGCCCAGCGCCTTGGCGTCATTGCCAACCATGGTGTGAGCGCCCCATCCGACATTGACGGAAGGATAAGCATGCATCATTTTGATCGGGTATTCCAGTCTTTCATTCTTGAGGGTCCGCTTGACATCTTTGTTGTGTGACATTTTACTTCCTCCTTGTTTGTTGTGGTTTTGACTCTTCAATGCCATTGTTATCATCAAAGAACCGATTGGATATTGACTCCAGAAACAATCAACGACCTGGGAAACCTGACTTCGTTTACTGCTCTTCGATCACCTCCCGATAACCATGTTTAATTTTTGGCAACTCATTATCTTCTTGTTTTCCATATGTTACAGGTGAATCCAATCTCCCTGATCGATGTTAATAGCAAGTCGAGTGCCAATTACAAACACCGGTTTAGAATGCAGCTATGGAAGGGTTTATGATTTCAGCAAACAGGGCGGGGAGACAGGGCGGGGAAATATGAAACAAAAAACCGGAGAAATGTACTGAATGCGTCTGCCATGGCTATGGATATTATCCACACTGGGGAATTTCCCCCCGACTGTTACCCTGTACAGATCTGAATTGATAACGAATGATCCCAGAAAAGATAAAAATAAAATAAAATCCGGATATCCGGGTTGCGCATAACAAGGAATTGATGAGCGGCAAAAGAAGAACTTAACGGTACCAGAGACGCCGGGGCAAGGAGAGGAGCAAGGCCTCCGGTTTCTATAAGGCCAGGCTCTTTCTCGTCTTCCTCCATAACCTGGTCTTTAGTGAGCACCGAGGCTACAATCATGGATTCGCTTACGTCCCGGTTAACATAGTGTGCCCGCTACAGTGCCACCGGTGCGAAGCGATTAAGCAGAAAAGTTTTTTTTGTGACAAATATGGACAAAGCAGATGTAACGCTATGAATTTTCAAGCAAAGCCAACTGTTGATTTTCTCTACAGCGTGTAATTTTCCCACAGATTTGACGCACCGGGACAGGATGACTGCATGAGAATGCGGAGAAGGTGCCCGAGGTGTTGCGCAATCCGCTTAATTTGACTGCAAATCTTTTATTACCGTATTAAGACTCAGGCGCAAAAGCGTTGAAACATCCCGGCCGGTTTTCTCAGAGGCCTCTTGTAATTGCTTTCTCTCTATTTCATTAACACGAACGGAAAGAACAAACTTCTTGGGCTCGCTGGCATTACGGCTCATCACAAAACCCTCACATCATCACCGGTCTGAACAACTCCACCCCTTAAAACCCTGGCAAAGATCCCCTCTTTCGGCATAACACAGTCGCCAGCCTGGTGATAAATTGCACAACGGTTATGACACTCTTTGCCTATCTGGGTCACCTCTACGAGCGCCTCGCCAATTGCAACGTGGGTGCCAATGGGCAGTGCGACCAGATCAACGCCCTGCGTCGTAATATTTTCAGCAAAATCTCCAGAATCTACATCCAGCCCGAGATTGCGCATCTTGTCGATACTCTCCTTGGCGAGCAGACTGACCTGACGATGCCAACGTCCAGCGTGGGCATCATCGACAATCCCATGGTCTTCCATGAACTGGACAGAGGATACCGAGGTTTTTCTCTCACCTTTGCACTCACTGATATTCACTGCAACAACATTGGCAGGCATATCTTATCTCCATCATAGGGTTCGTTTAAAACTTGGCACCAAAATGCAACTCAGATCGTGCTGAGTCCCGGGTTCTGTATAGTCAGTCGCTCCCAGGCAGTCAGACAAACTCCTAGCCACCGATTTGCGACATGGCGAAAGGAGCATGTGAGGATGACGTTTGCGTCATCCCATGGCTTGCCGGCTTTGACATGACCAGGTTGCGCAAAACGGCCTGGATTGAGGCCAGGTCTCCGGTCGCCAGCACGGGCTTCAGATCAAACTCTTCATCAGAGAACAGGCAGCTTCTGACCTTTCCCGAAGCCGATATCCGAACCCGGTTGCAATCTTGGCAGAAGTGGCCGGTAAGCGGTGTAATGACTCCGATCGTGCCGCAGGCACCCGCAATCTTGAACTCCCGGGCAGGACCGCTCAGCCCCCCGCTGACAACCTGTGTGAACGAGTAGTGCCTGGCCAGGCTGTTCAGTATCTCTTCTCCAGAGAGAACCAGTGACTGCCAGTTGTCATCCTTAATGACCGGCATATACTCGATAAAGCGTACGGCATACGACTTCTCGAGGCTTAATGCAGCAAAATCGGCAAGCTCTGAATCGTTAACACCACGCATCACAACCATGTTGATCTTTATCGGAAAGCCAGCTTTTTCAGCGGCAGCGATACCAGACAGGACTTGTTTCAGGTCTCCCCGTCGGGTAATCCGGGAGAAAACTTCCGGCTGCAGAGAATCCAGACTGATATTCAACCGCTGTACACCGGCACGTCGCAGATCGGTGGCCATTTGCTCGAGAAGCAGACCATTGGTCGTCAGCACCAACTGATGCAGCCCGGGAATTCTTGCCAGTTCCCCGAGAAATCCCACAATGCCTTTACGCACCAGTGGCTCACCACCGGTGATGCGGACCTTTTCTATCCCCATAGCAACGGCATGCCGGGCAAGTGTCAGCATCTGTTCATAGCTAAGCACGTCACGATGGCCGATCTTGGCAACTCCGGACTCCGGCATGCAGTAGCAGCAGCGCATATTGCAGAGATCTGTGACAGAAAGCCTCAGATAATTAATTCTTCTACCCTGGTTATCAATAAGTTTCACGGTTTCGTCCAATTAGAGCCTCAGGAATCCAGCTCGTATCTTTCCAGCTTGGTGTAAAGGGTCTTTCGATCAATTTCCAGGATTTTGGCCGCCCGGCTTTTGTTACCATGTACCTTTGCCAGAACCTTGCCAATATGCTCACGCTCCATCACCCAGAGCGGCGTTGGCATAGCATCGGCGTTAATGTGATCTTTAATTGCCAAAGGCACCAGAGGCGCGGAAAAAGGCAACAGATCAACCGTTATGACCGGCTCGGTTGCAAGGATACAAGCCCGGCGTACAGTGTTTTTCAATTCACGCACATTCCCTGGCCAATCGTATGCGTAAAGTGCCGCCATCGCTCTTTCACTCACGTCCCAGTTCTGTCCAAGACTTTTATTCTCCTGCAGAAAATACATCACCAGAGGCAGGATATCTTCCCGTCGCTCACGCAGAGGTGGGAGATTGATCGGCAGCAGATTAATGCGATAATAAAAGTCCTCCCGGAACCCACCCTGATCAACGCAATTCTGAAGCTTTTTATTGGATGCGAACACAAAACGAACATCAACCTCGATGTCCCTGCTGCCTCCTAAACGCCGGAAAGTCCCCGTCTCCAGTACGCGCAGCAACTTGACCTGAACATCGAGGGGCATTTCTGAAATTTCATCCATGAAGAGGGTGCCATTGTCGGCGAGCTCAAACAGGCCGGCCCGTGCCTTGTTTGCGCTGGTGAAAGCTCCCTGCATATGCCCGAAGAGTTCACTCTCTGCAGTATTCGCGTCAAGCCGCCCGCAGTTGATTGTGACAAAGGGCTTGTTGACGCGAGCGCTGGCATCGTGAACCGCCCTCGCAATTAATTCTTTTCCAGTACCGCTTTCACCATAAATAAGCACATGTTCATCGGTTGCCCCCCACCTCTGAACCATGTCCAGCACCTTGAGGATTTCAGGACTTTTGCCAACGACTTTATGATTTTCCAGCCTGCTCAATTCATGTTTCAGATTAATGTTTTCCCGCCTCAACCGGTTTTTATCATGAGCCTTATCAATAATCATCTCCAGCTCATCCAGCTTGACTGGCTTGGTGAGATAATCATAGGCTCCCAACTTGATGCACTTGACTGCTGTTTCAATATCCCCGTGACCAGTAAACATAATAATTTCAGGGATATTAGAATGATTTTGCATCTGTTCCAGTGTCTCAACCCCACCCATTTCGGGCATTTTTACGTCCAGCAACACAACGCTGAAACATTCTTCCGAATATCTCGCCAGGCCCTCTATACCATCAGAAGCAACCTGCACGCTGTAACCACTACGAGTAAGCTCGCTTTCGAGTAGCTCTCGCAATGGCTTCTCATCTTCTACAATCAGAACTTTTGCTTTTTTTTCCATCATTTTTCCTGACATATGGGTAACCTCACGTTAAACACAGTTCCCTCTCCAAGCTTGCTATTCACCATGATTGTCCCTTCATGCTTCTTTACAATGTCGTAAGAGATAGCAAGTCCTAGGCCCTGGTTCCTGCCAACCTTTTTGGTTGTATAAAACGGGTTCCATATTTGCTCCAAAGCTTCAGGGGCAATTCCTGACCCACTATCAACAACCCTGGCGATGACATGAGTCTCATTGGCGTTGGTTTCGACACTGACCACGCCTTCATCATCAATAGCTTGAAAAGCGTTCAATATCAGATTCAGAAACACCTGACGCAAAGCACTGGCATCACCATAGACCTCTGGCAACGGCAACAGAAAGTTCTCTTCAAGGACTATCTTTTTATCACGACCCTGGTGGCGCACCAGCTGCAGCACCTCGTTGATAATCGTATTGATATTGACTCTTCCATAACTCCCTTCTGACTTGCGGCTGAAACTGAGCAGGCTGTCGATAATCGTCTTACAACGGTAAACCTCCCTGACAATGACTTCCAGATACTTGGGGAAATCATTCAGCCTCGGGTCTTCAGCCAATCCGGGCATCTCCTTGAGACGCCTCTGCAGGGCTTCTGCATAACCAGCGACAGAAGTCATCGGGTTATTAATTTCGTGAGCGACACCGGCTGCCAGCAGGCCGATGCTTGACATTTTTTCAGCCTGGAGCAGGCGCAGTTCATGATTTCGCCGTTCCGTGACGTCACGGATGAACAGCAACGCCCGCCTGTTTCCCGAAGGGCCCTCAAGAGGCGTTGCAGAAACATCGAAAAAATAGTTTTCACCTTCGCCTCTGGTAATTGAAAATGACGTATGAAAGCTCTCTCCCATAAGCGCCTTACCAACCGGGCACCCCTCGAGATCCGTCGTCCGGTCTGGATGAAAAAGAGCCTTGCAGCCCTTGCCAAGCAGCGTTTCCGTGGGAAAAAGGCGGGGCACAACATGATTGCGTTGCTGAACCGTACCAGAGCTATCGTAGATAACGATCCCGTCACTGATTGAATCGAACACCGCCTGAAGTTCTGCCTTCTTGGTCCTGAGTCCAAGATTTGCAGATTCAAGCTCCTGTATCTTCTGCTTGACTTCGCCATAAAAACCGATTTTTGAACTCTCAATCCCGAGCAGGAGATCCAGAGACTTTTCATCGACGATTCTGGCTTTGATTTGTTTCATCAGAACGCCCTCTGCAATAAAGCCAGCAGATCCTCTTCATCGGTTTCACGAGGTGAGGTCATAACACAAATATCCTTTATCGCCCTTTGCGCAAGCAGGGGGAGATCTTCCTTGCGCACTCCGAGTTCGCGCAATGAATTGGGGGCGCCGGCGACTTCAAGCATTTCCATGATTGTTTCATAGGCCATTTCCTTCGCTCCACCGAGGTCGTTCACTGCCTGGAACCCCATAGCCCTGGCCATTTCCGCTATTTTATCGGTCACTACGGGAAAATCGTACAGCAGCACCTCTGGCAACAGGGCAGCATTCACGCTGCCATGATTGGCATCGTAGAGACCGCCGATGGGATGAGACAATGCATGTCCTATACCGAGCAGAGAATTGGAGAAGGCCATGCCTGCATGCAAGCTTGCCCGCGCCAGCGTTTCCATATCCTCTGGACGCCGCTCCTGTACCGCATCGGCGAGACTGTTTGAAAGCAGCCTCAGTGCCCGCAAGGCATTTACATCGGTCAGGGTTGAAGATGCCACGGAGAAAAAAGCCTCGACGGCGTGAGTCAGTGCATCCATAGCAGTTGTACCGACATATTCGTCGGGTAAGGTAAGCAGGGTATCGGGATCAGTGAGGCTGATATCCGGTGCAACACAGCGGCTCATTATGGTCAGCTTACATCTTTCCTGAGTGTTATTGACAACCACAAACTGAGACACATCGGACCCCGTCCCACAGGTTGTGGGGCAAAGCACCAGCGGCGGCAGGGGACGGTGAATTTTATCATTCCCTGCATATGCGCAGATATTTCCGCCATTGGAGACCAGGATGGCAATCCCTTTGGCGGCGTCCATAGCGCTGCCGCCCCCCAGGCCGACAATCACATCAGCACCGTTGGCGATATACTCTTTTGCACCCTGCTCGATCTCGAAATCTTTGGGGTTGGACGTGACCTGATCATAAAAAACGAAGGACAGGTCGGCATCAAGCAGGCTTTTCATGACTCGGTCCACCCAGCCGGCGTTAAAAAGCCCCTGATCACTGACCAGAAAAACTTTCTTGCCGCCAAGTCGGCGCGCACATGAGCCCACCTGACTGAGCAGACCTCGGCCAAAGATAATCTCGGGGACTTCAAACTTGCAGTGGAGTTGAGAACCAATTGACATTTACATTCTCCATCGATACGCATCAGGGGGAATTTTCGCTTCAAGACCGTAGAGAATCTCAAAATCCCTGCACAATCAATACATTAAACCTCCAGCAAATCCCGTACCACAATGTCAAACATCGTTATTTTTTAATCAACCGACCTGTTTTGTCATTCTGCCTGGAGCGGGATTTTTTTCCACATCGCAGAGATTCTCTACATTTCTTATAATAACCTTAAATACCTGACATAATCCAGTAGGGATTGGCCAAAACACCCCCCGCCGGATTCTTGGTAAAAATAGCCAACTCTCTGATCTTGCGTTTCTTTCGCAAAGAAAAACACAGCAGATCCTCCTCCCAGCTGTGCGGTCGAGGCATGCATCCCTTTCCCCATGCGTAACCCCGGCGATATCCTAATTCTCTACAATAATCAGAAATTTAGAGCATGGCGTCATCATAAAATGCATCAAAAAGCACGATAAACGGCGTTTTATGGCATTGGCACTGTGGTTGCACTAGCCGACAACATCGGGACACGGGAACCCGCGGGACTTGGTCCTGTAGTGGAATCAAGCATGGTTTAACCGGTAGATGAATTCTCCCCCGGGTGAAATAGAGTCGTACGGCAACCGGCTCAATCGAACCCGTCACAAACCGGTTAGTTCCACTTACACTGGATGGACGAAGGACTGCACATCTCCCTATTTGAATCGGTTCCCAGTCCGGAACAAGGACGTCCTGTACAGAAAACACCCGACAGGTATTGGGCACAATTGTCCACACAAACTTTAAGGAGGCACACCAATGACGAGGAAAGTACTTTTGAAGATTGCTGCACCATTGCTGGTTTTATCAATGTTTGCGGTCGGTACGGCGCAAGCCGCATTTACCCTTTACGATCAAAATGGGGCAACGTTTACCACGGACGCGTTCTTCAACACCTTTTATGTCTACAGCAGCAGCGACAACGAGATTTCCGGAGTTGACCGCGATCAATCCCGGGTGAAGATGGGTTTTCTGCCCAACTACATCGGTTTCAACTTCAGTAAAAAACTCGACAACATGACGGTTGGCGGCCGCTCGTCGTTCTGGGTCACGATCAACGACAGCGATGAGAATGTCACTGAGACCGGCATCGACGTGCGCCAGTTCTACGGCACGATTGATGGTGACTGGGGCCAGGTACTGATCGGCAAGGACTTCGGCCTGTTCTCCCGCTCCAACATCTTTCTCGACGAGATCCTGATGGGCTACGGTAACGTCAGCGACACCCTCGGGCTGATCGACGGCACCGGCGTGTCCTTCGGCAACATCGGCACCGGCTACATCTACCCGTTCCCCAACGCTCAGATCACCTACCGCTCTCCGGTCCTGGCCGGCTTCCGGCTTGCCATCGGCATTGTTGACCCCGCCCACACCGCGGATAATTTTGACTCTGCGGTGGTCCCCGAGGAAAGTGCGCCGCAGTTCCAGGGAGAGCTGACCTACCTGTACACTTTTGAAAAGGGTTCGGTAACCGCCTGGGCCGGTTTCTTACAGCAGACTTCCGAAGACGCCGGTGATACGGACGCTGAGGTTGACTCCAAGGGTGTCTCTTACGGCATCCAGGCGAAATATATCGGCCTGAGCCTGACAGCCTCCGGCTTCGACGCGTCAGGCGTTGGCCTGCTGCTCGGCCCTGGCGTTGACAACACTCTTGGGCTGCCGCTGCTTGAAGCAGATGGCGATGAAGTCGACAGCAACGGCTATCTCCTGCAGGCCTCCTACACTTATGGCCCAGCCAGGGTGGTGGCCTCCTATGGTCGCAACGAGCTCGAGACCAACCCCGACGAATGGGAGAATAAAACAGCGACAGGCGCCCTTTTCTATACTCTCAATGATCATGTCAAACTGGTTGCCGAGTACAACGTCAATGAAATCTCGATCGGTGATCTCGAAGAGGAAACCAAGACCATTGCGCTGGGTGGGGTAATAAGCTTCTAAGCACCAGGCTTGTCTCCAGGAAGCCTTGGCGAGGCTCCTGAATTCAATCGAGGATAGAGGCCAAATGACAACGATCTCTTAAACGAAAGGGAATATTAAGATGAAAAAACTGACTTCATTAATATTTATGATGATCCTGGTTTTGTCGCTGACCGCCTGTGCCGGCATGAAAGAGAAGCAAGCAAAACCTATCAAGTGCCCGGCCTGCGGATATGAGGGACTGGATTATATCTATCAACCTTAAAAACGTGAGCCAGGAGCTGGGACTATGCCTAAATATATGATTGAAAGAGATCTTCCGGGAGCCGGGGCTCTCGGTGCGGAAGAACTGACAGGGATTTCCCGGAAATCCTGCAGTGTTCTGGAAGAGATGGGGCCAAAGATTCAATGGGTGCAGAGCTATGTCACCGACGACAAGATTTACTGCATCTACATCGCTCCAAATGAGAAGATGGTACGAGACCACGCCTTGCAGGGAGGATTCCCGGCCAACAGCATCAGCGCGGTCCACAAGGTTATTGATCCAACGACCGCAGAATCATAAACCAGAATCATAAACTTATGCGTGGAGAAGAAAGCGTCCTCTGCGGATATCTAAAGATGTAAGGAGAAATCAAATGACTTTAGCATTGCTATTATTGATTTGCATGATGTGGGTTCCGGTCGGCATGTTTTTTTTGGGTAAGGGCGAGGCCAAAAGTACCGGCTTTGTCACCGGCGTTGTCGGTATCCTGGTTGTAATTGGCGCGATTCTTCAGGCGGCCATTTTCGCCGACCCGTTTACCGCCGGCCTGCTGTTCGTGTTTGGCGTTCTTTATCTGCAAACGGCTCATGCTCTCTGGACGGGACTGGAAGATATGCGTACCGTCGGCAACGGCGCTCTGGTCGTTGCGATTGTCTGCGCTATGTATGCCTATCTCTTTTATACCGGCGGTGGCCTGAAAGCCGATGGCACGACAATCATCGGTGTGACCCCCTACCTGGCATTCATGAACCTGACGTTTGTCGTTATCTGCTTAACGGTTGTTGGCGTGACTTACGGCAAGATAAATGCGAAGGTTGCAGCCTGGATGTTTCTTGTCTTGAGTTTCACCTGTCTCTACGTCCCTGCTATCGGGCTCATGGGATTCGGGAAACTTCCTTTTTAATAACGCATTGAATATTGCAGGTCTGGGGGAATCGCTTTTCCTCAGACCTGCTTTGCCGCATAATGAGGATATTGAGTCATGTTAGGAACAGTGATCCCTGACGCCGGCAACCGCATCTGGAAAGAAATCATCAGTGGCGAAAGCACAATAAGCTTTGAGTTTTTGGCAGCGAATATTTTAACCGCACGCATTCGGCATCTTTACCTCTGTGAACCCAGCAAGGCGAATCTTCACAGGCTTGCCTCGCAACTAAGAGAACTGTTCGTCCGCAACTCAGAGTTACCATCTGTCAAAAAAGACATTTACAAAATCAGCAACATGGTGAATTGAATGATTTTTGACTGTCTCCATGACCTTGAAGAAATAAGAGAAAGGATATTAAAAGGCCAAACCCTGTTAATTGCCGGGGACGCCAGACTCATGGACAAACTTCCCGCCGGGCGTTGGATAGGAGGGACGATACCCTATTTCATGACCGACTTTGGCGGGATATGCACTGACAAAAAAATCTTTGTCACCGATCTGGATACGGTGGCTTCCAATATAAGCATTAAAACATATGACGAAAACACTATAAAGAATGTCTACCTGGACAGCCCTGAAAATGGTTTCAGCTTTATCATCATGCCTGCGGGATCAAAATGCCACTTTGTGTTTTCAATGGAGGCCTTTTCGTTCAAAGATTTCGCAATGCGCCCCCTGATCGGATGGATATCAGGGACGCACCTGGATGAGAGAGAAACCCATAAACCCAGGATATATAACGGCATGATTCCCAGTCAGCATCAAGAAGGTGCCGTCGTGATGCATGTCGAACTGTACAACAAAAAATCAGCGGAAGTTGGCATGCTAAACATTTTCGGACAGGGCTCCGGAGACAGAATCACATTCCCCGAATCGGGTTTCAATACGAAGGAGGCTTATATAAATGGTGTGAAGGTAGACTTCGCCAAATATATCCTTGAAAACAAACTGGACCTGAGGCTCCCTCTGGTTTCAAATATTAACGGCACCTTGATTAACACCAGTTTCCATAGAAATTTTGGCGCTGATGGCGAGGTCCGTTTTTATGCTCCAGTGTTTAAAAACGAGGAATACAGGCATGCCAGACCCATTGATAATTACACGGAAAAATTTTCCAAGAAGCTGTCATTGGATCTGGGTGTCGAGATGATTTTTTCCTGCAACTGCATTCTTAATTATGTTTATTCAGGGCTCGACAGATATTCCGGGAGCGGTCTCTGCGGGCCGGCAACCTTTGGAGAGATTGCTTACCACATTCATAACCAGACCGTTGTTTATTTGCGAATTATTCATAACCAATAAAGGCAAAACAATGTCAGGGTATATGAGATATCAACCCTTTTGCTTCTAATAAACGACCTAAAGCCACCAGTTACCCTCGAATTTAAACATCAATCAGATTGTTAGCGGAAAACATCCTCCAAGTCGAAATGTAGCCGAGACAAGAACAAGATGTCACCAACAAAGACAACAACAGCAACGTCCGAACCTGTACCAACTGCATTGCGGCTATATCCATCCAAGCTCTTCGTAGAGACAACCACGCGTTGCAACCTGAGCTGTTTTATGTGCGTCAAGCAGTCAGATGACTGCCATATTGCTGAAGGCGATCTGTCTGACGAGATATTCAATTCACTGGACCCAGCCCTGCCAACACTCGAAGCACTCATCCTCAATGGTGTCGGCGAACCATTACTGCACCCCGGACTGGAACGGTTTATCAAGAGGGCCAAACCGCTGATGCCATCGACCGGCTGGATCGGATTCCAATCCAACGGTCTGCTTCTGAACGAACAGCGGGCCTTATCGCTTCTCGATGCAGGACTTGGCAAAATCTGTCTTTCAATGGATGCCATTGCTCCGGACACCTTCAAAAAAATCAGGGAGGGCGGCGAAATCATTGCCATTGAAAAAGCCTTTTCGGCCATCACAAAAGCGAAAGCAATCCTGGGACAGCCGGAGTTTCAAGCGGGCGTCGAGTTTGTACTGATGCGCAGCAATTTAGAGGAATTGCTGCCGTCACTGAAATGGGCTGCAGAGCGAGGAGCATCCTTTGCACTCATCACGCACGCTCTGCCCTACGATGCCAAGCATGCCGCTGAGGTAACCTATAAAACCTGTTCGAAAGAAGCCGTAGAGCTTTTTCAACACTGGCAGGATAAAGCCGCGGCCGTCGGCCTTGACCTCTCAATTTACCCGGAAACGATATGGAAATATTCCAAGAATTCTGATGAACGGCGTGTCGTCGACTTAGTCAATGCGATGAAAGATGACGCCGGACAAAAAGGAATTTCTCTGGACCTGAAAAAATTATTCTCTCTCGACCTGCAGTGGCTGAATCGAGTCACGGCAGTTTTTGCCGAAGCGGAACAACTTGCCAAAGAGCTTGATTTTGACCTCAAGCTCCCTGAATTGATGCTCAAAGAAAAGCGGCAGTGCGATTTTGTCGAGGAAGGCAGTGCCTTTGTCTCCTGGGACGGCAGCATTCACCCCTGTTATTTCCTCTGGCATCACTACCACTGCTTTGCCAGTGGCTGGCAACAGAAAGTTGTCCCGAAACCTTTCGGCAGCCTGGCCGAGCAAAGCATTCTGGAAATTTGGAACTCACAGGAGTTCCGAAGTTTCCGGAGCAATGTCATCTCTTATGAGTACCCCTATTGTGCCAGCTGCAGCCTGGCACCCTGCAATTACATTCAAACGGATGAGTTTGAACAGGACTGTCACGTCAAGAATGAACCCTGCGGCAGCTGCCTGTGGTGCATGGGTATCTTTCAATGTTTGCGATAATTTAAGCCGGATCACAGGCGGATTTGGTCAGGAAACTCGGCTATGCAGGCTTTCTGCAAAAACCTTTGTTGTTGGTGATCCAGGCACCGGCGATCACCAGCGCGCCGCCCTGCAGCAAGGTCAGGGACACTGGTTCGTCAAGAATCAGCAGGCCGAACAGCATGGCGAACAGCGGCACAAAGTTGATGAAGACCCCGGACCGGACCGCACCAATTTCATGGATCGACTGGTAGTACCAGAGGAAGCCGACAACCGTGCCGAGGACCGCAAGATAGAGGAGGCTCGCCCAGGCTTCAGGACCGTAATCAGGAATTTTGGCCATCACTCCCTGGGCCAGAGCCACCGGGGCGAGGAACAGGGTCCCGGCAATGGCCGAGTAGGTCACGGCCGTCAAGGGTGACATACCGCGCATGGCACGTCGTCCGATCACTGAGTAGAGAGCCCAGCAGAGGACACAAGCCAGCAGTGTCAGTTCGCCGACACCGACGTCGCCGGCCAGCAGCGAGAGGTGACCGTTGCTGATGACCAGGATCGCTCCGGCGACCGAAACCACGACACCAATGGTTCGGACCAGGCGCAACGGTTCACCACCGAACAGGGCTGAGAGCAGGGCTATCCCGACGGGATTGAGGGCGATAATCAACCCCGCCTTTCCGGCAGAAACCGTCTGCAAGCCGGAGAAGAAAGCCACGTTGTATCCAAGAACGCCAGTCAAGCCCAACAAGATCACCGAACCCAGCTGGTAACGGTCAAGACGAGGCAGGCGCCTTTCGACGCGCATCAGCACCAGCAGCAGGATTCCCCCGGCAATGGCGAAACGCAGAAATGCTGCATGGAAAGGTGGCACCACCCCGGCAAGCATACGCCCGGCGACGAAGGTGCCGCCCCAGAAGGCCATGGTGGCCAATAGCTTGAGATAGGTGAGCATTGCTTGTCCCGGCTCAGATTTATGCACTAAAAAACGGACCTATAATCCAAACAAAGGTCAGTCCAATAATTAACGCAGAGACGCGGAGACGCTGAGAAGAGTGACCAAGGTGTCAGTCATTTTTCCCTCAAAATGTTTTACTCAGCGACCTCTGCGTCTCCGCGTTAAACCTTATTTTGGGTTATAGAACCGCTAAAAAAAGAGGTCAAGCTCTGGCCCGACCCCTGTTCTGACAAGATTATCGGCAGTCACATTACCCGGCAGTTGCCACCAGCTGAGTAGCGAGCTGTTCGACTTTTGCCTCGAACTCATCGAGCGTACCGTCATTTAACAAAACCCAGTCCCAGTCATGGTATACATCCAGAGAGGTTTCACTGGCGTGATTGTTCGCTCCGTCAAAACCGGGACGTTCGATCTTGACAATCAAACCGCCGTGTTCCTTGATCACATGCAGCTCATTCATGAAACGCACATCATCGATCAGAACATGCATATGTTTCAGGTCGAGCTGCTCGATCTTGCGCCCCCATGCCTTGGTCCAGTAATCAGGATCCTCGGCCCTGCGATATTCTGTCCCCCACCATTGCAGGATACGCCGTACCGTGACAGCTGTTTGTCCCGGTCGATCCTGAATCTCCTGGTGCTCCGAAACAAAATGAGGCCACTTTGGACAGTGCGTCATGGCCAGCTGCTCGTCAACGTAAAAGACCCGGACTTTATCATCTTGACAGCCATAGACCAGCGGCACCGATTCATCGGCGCCAATGGCACGTAAAAAGGCTTCAACCTCATCGCGCAGCACCATTGCCATCGGTACAATTTTGCACTCTTTATCAAGCAGAGGCGCCAGATGATGCGCTGCCGTGGTTTTTCCTGTAGCGGCTTTGCCGGCAATGCCAAGAATCATATATTTACTCCAGGGAGCCTGTCGACAGACTCTAAGGCCAGGTTGTTTGTAGATCGAATTGACGGCTCTCACTCTTGATTGCAGAGTGAGTGTACTTGAATCCCCTTTCCGCATCAATCCCAACCGGAGCATGTTCCCAAGAAAAAAACAAGACGGCGGATGAGATGTATGTATATCCGAGCTATTCTCTCTTGCAGTTCAGAGACAAGTCGTTATTCTACTACATAGAGCATGGCAGCATAGTACCCATCCGGAAACTACGGACAACACAAGTACAGTTTTCGTCCAGAAACGGCCCTGTTTCTGACGAAATACCCATTATTAAGGAGAGACCTGATGCCCTACGTCAACATCAAGATTACCCGTGAACAGGAAGCACTCACCGCGGAGCAGAAAGCAGCGCTCATCAAAGGCGTGACCGACCTGCTGGTCGCTGTCATCAACCGCGGGCCGAAGACCACTGTCGTCGTCATTGATGAAATCGATACTGATAATTACGGTGTCGGTGGTGAGACCATCACTGAACGCCGCAGTCGTGGACAGTAAACTTAAAGCGTTCACCGCCCTTTAAGCAACAGCTTCTGATATAAACAACTGCGGAGGAATCTTCATGAGCGATCTTCTCAATCAAACAGACACCTGCAGATGCAAGCAGGGACCAAGTCCTCCGATCCTCTATCTGCTTGTACCGAAAGAAAAAGACCTGGGCGGATTTTCGGTGCGCCGCCTGCTGCCCGCCGCCGAGCTCAAATCGGTCGGTCCTTTTGTCTTCTTCGATCATCTCGGCCCGGCCCGTTTCGCACCCGGTCAGGGGATTGACGTACGACCGCACCCGCATATCGGCCTGGCCACGATCACCTACCTTTTTGAAGGCGAGATTCTTCACCGTGACAGTCTCGGTAATGTTGTGCCTATACGACCTGACGAAATCAACTGGATGACCGCCGGCCGGGGTATTGTTCATTCCGAACGTACACCGCCGGAAATTCGTTCGGCAGGACACAACCTGCACGCATTGCAACTCTGGGTGGCACTTCCGGCCGACGACGAGGAAACCGACCCGGCATTCTTTCACTATGATGCGAAAGAACTGCCTGAGGTGCGTGACGGCAGCAGGTCAATCCGGGTGATGGTCGGCGAGGCATTCGGCCTCTGCTCGCCAGTCAAAACCTGGTCACCAACCTTTTATGCCGAAATCAACATCAAAGCTGGCGGTAGCGTCACTCTCCCCGATCACATTGAGGAACGTGCGGTTTATCTGGTCGCGGGGGCTCTCAAGACTAAAGGCACTTTATTGCCGCTGCATACCATGGTGGTTTTTGACCGTTCCATGGAGATAGAATTTGTCGCGCAAGAGGATTCCAGATTGGTTATGATTGGCGGGAGGCCTCTCGGCAAGCGGACTGTCTGGTGGAACCTGGTGGCCAGCCGCAAAGAGTTGATTGAACAAGCGAAAGAGAACTGGCGGGAGGGCTGTTTCCCCGGAGTTCCCGGAGATACGGAGTTTATCCCATTGCCGTGAACGAGTGAGGCCGCCTTTTCCTGAGACTCCGGGCCGATAAAAATGTTGAGTGCAACCATTCCCAGAAACATCAAGGCACCCCGGAGATTCCCGGGGTGCCTTGCGATCATTTATTTACTTTGCGATTCCCGTCGTGGGAATCTGTACGGATCACCCGGCTGCTGTGATCCAGATTATTATCGTCTTTCAGATTGATGAGACTTCCCTAAATGACCCGGCGGATCGGAGACTGGCATAACATCTTCCTCCTTTACATTTGAGAGACCTCTTTTGCGTTTGAGGTAGTTACACTATACCACAAAAGCGTAACCAATTAAAAACACCAATCACCAAAAGAGTCAAAAAGTTTCCTGTATACTTTTGGAGACTGTCGGACACACAAACGGGGAGGAGATCATGCACATCCATCTCAAGTATGGTGAAGAGGGGCTGAACCTGGAGTTTCCTGAAACATCTAATTTTGTCGGTGTCCTTTATCCGCAAGAGGCCGAGGTTCTGGAGGTGCCGGAGAATGCTGTCCAACAGTCTTTATCCCGGCCGATTGAGTCCGAGCCACTCAAAGAATTAGCTCGGGGCAAAACCGATGCAGTTATTGTCATCAGTGATATCACAAGGCCGGTGCCGAATGCCCTGCTGTTGCCGATTATCATCCAACACCTGGAAGAAGCGGGCATCCCCTCTGCAAAAATCACCATCCTGATAGCCACCGGCATCCATCGTCCCAACGAAGGACAGGAGCTGGAACGCCTGGTCGGCAAAAAGATCGCCTCCTCCTATCGCATTATCAACCACTTTTCGAAAAATCATGAGGACATGCTTCTGGTCGGACATATCGGTGATGGGGTGCCGGCTCTGGTCAACAAGCATTACCTGGCGGCTGACCTGAAAATCCTGACCGGCTTCATCGAACCACATATGTGGGCGGGATTCTCCGGTGGCCGCAAATCAATTCTGCCGGGAATCTCGTCGGTAAAAACACTGGAATTCATGCATGGACCCGAGATGGTGGCCCATCCGCAGACCCGTTACGGCGTCCTGGAAGGGAATCCCTTCCACGAAGCCGGTCTGGCCATCATGGAACAGGCCGGGGCAGATTTCATCGTCAACGTGACTCTCGACACCAGCAAAAAAATCACCGGAGTTTTTGCAGGTCACCCGGTCAAAGCGCATCTGAGAGGAGTCGAATTCCTATCCCGTCATTGTGTCAAATCTCTGAACGAACCTCTCGATTTTGTGGTGACGACCAATGCCGGAGCTCCGCTCGACTGCAACCTGTATCAGACCGCCAAGGGGATCTCGGGTGTGGCAGGAGCAACCCGCGAAGGCGGTGTGATTCTGATCGCCACCGAGTGTCTGGAAGGGTTTGGCAGTGAAGAGTACCGGGCAGTTTTCGAGCATGCCACCACACCACAGGCTTTTATTGAAAAGCTGATGAAGAAGGAGTTTTTTCTCCCTGACCAATGGTGTGCCCAGGAGACTTACCAGGTTATGTTGAAGAATGAAATCTGGGTACACACCCAGGGAATCGATGCCGACACACTGAAGCGGTTTCATTTCAAGCCGGTTGGAGAAATCAGTGTGGCTATCGCCGAACTGCTTGAAAGATTCGGCCAGGATGCCCGCTGGGCGATCGTTCCGGATGGCCCGTTGCTGATACTCAAGGTCGATTAAAAGGAGAATTCGGCCCGCTGTAAATAAACACAAGGTGTGATACTTCTATGTATCGCACCTTGCGCACGTGACTGGGCTGGCCACACTTTTTTTGCATCCACATACGTTTTTTATGTGGCAGTGATTTCGATATGCCTGGGCTTGGCGGCTTCGGACTTGGGCAGTTGAAGGGTCAGAACCCCATTGTTCATTTCTGCTACAATTTTTTCCGAATCAATTGTATCTGGAAGCTGAAATTGGCGGTAAAAATTGCCGTGTATGAATTCACGCGATATGGGTTCTCCGCCAAGATGCGATCTGCCGTTGCCCTGAACGGTCAGGAGACCTCGGTCTATATTGATTTGCAAGTCTTCTTTGGCGACTCCCGGCAAATCAGCCAACAACGTTAAGCCCTGATCGGTTTCAAAGATGTCAACGGCGGGCCGGATGAAAAGATCACGCGTCTGTTCCTGACCTTTGATGTTACGGCCGCCCTTTACTGAGATATCTTTCTGTCCCATGGTGTCACCTCCTCTAGCGAGCCTTGACAGTAATTTTCTTTGGTTTGGCCTTTTCCTGAATGGGCAGTGTCACCAGGAGCACACCATTGCTGAATTTGGCGACAACCTTGGCAGCATCAACTTCGCAGGGCAGGTCTACGGTACGCATGAACTTGCCATGGCCGCGCTCACGACGATGCCAGGTTCTCTGGTTGCCCGACTCGTCCTTGCGTTCACCCGAGAGGGTT
>JACZKE010000059.1 GCA_014860225.1 Desulfuromonadales bacterium | reverse complement strand
GAAGTCGGTGACAATGGCACCAAGACAATGCTTGAAGAGATTTTGAAGGACGAGGAAAACCATATTGATTGGCTGGAAGAGCAGCAGGATCAAATCGACCAAATGGGTGTTCAGTGCTATCTGTCGGAACAGATAGGATAGATCACGAAATATCCGTTTGAAGGTGAACCCCAAATTATACGAGGTTGGATATGGGAACTCATTCACTTACTGATTAAAACTCAAATGCCAACTGCGCGGTTACCATGTCAACCGTATCGTTTTCAGCAATATCCGCATCGGAGCGCAGGTATTCCAGAGCAACGACAACATGTTCGTATAAGCCATAAGAGGCAGTCGCCCCGTAGCGTTTCACGTCATCCTGGAAGTCATTCGCTTCCTCGTAGCGGGTTGCAAGTTGAAGCTTCTCGGTTGGCATCCAGGCCAGTTCCAGGTTCCAGGCTGCGGGCCGCCGCCCCGTCAGGTCTTCACCAACACCAACCAGGGCAGAATCAAAATCCTCAAGCGCAGTGAGGTATTCGGCTTCGAAGCCAAACTGGCCGCATTGAACGGACAGAGAAGCACTGGCGCCCGCCACGTTGCTGGAATAAAGGCTTTCATCCTGCACCAGTCCATTGTCACTTTCTGCCAGGTCGTTTATGTAGGACACACCAAAGGCAAGATTTTCTACGGGTGTCAACTCAAGCGAAGCGACCCAGTTGTCGATGTGATTATTGTCACCGTCTGCGTCCGTTTCACCGTTCAAGACCCCCGCTTTCAAAACCCACACATCACCCTCCAGAGCGAATAGAGCGGCTGTGTCCTGGGTTTCGCCAAGTTCCAGCGTTAATGGGTCGCTGATCATGTAGCTGTTGAACATGCCGAACGGCACGTACATTCGACCCACATGCAGTGAGGGTGTCTGGCCAAACAGTTGTCCGGGAGAACCCAGGCTGATGACCGCCTCGTCAACGTCAATATCGTCTTCCTCACCTTCCTCTTCCTCATAGAGCAACGTCAGGTGGCCACCGACAAAATCATTCAGGGTCACTTCGATGGACAACTCTGCGGTTGCGAGATTGAGATCGCTTTCCTCCTTACCACCCTCCGGCTTGGCATAATAGGCTTCGGCTTCGAGCAGTCCGTGCAGGGTGACGTATTTGCTGATCCGGCCAAAATCGACGCCCGATTCCTCTTCGCTGGATGCCGTTGCCGTCTGCCGGGTCTCGAGCATCTCGATGCGTTGCTTCAGGTTTTCAATCTCGCTCTTTTCCTCCGGATGAACCGCCAGAGCCGGAGTCGCCAGCACCAAAAGACCCGTCAAAAGAGCAGCAATGTTTACGATTATGGAATGTTGCAATTTGAACACGTTAAATCTCCTGTTTCACGTCATCGGCAATTCGGTTGAATTGCCTTATTAAGCCCCTCCCGGGCATTTATGGTTTCAACTGTCTTTAACGATTATTTGAGCATCAGTGTTTCGACGTACAACAATGTGACTCAACTGAATGGTTGTTTGTGCCACAGCACCCACCACCTGATGAGCAACCACAACCACCACTTTTCTTTGTTCCGGCAAATTTGCGGTAGAGGTAAATGGCCGCCACGAAAACAATGCCAACCGCAATCAAGGTGTCTAAAGCCATCATGCTATTTCTCCTTTATGGTTGTATGGCCCTGGTGATCAAGTCCCTTGCTACACCAGAAATAATGATCCTACCTGGTAGGCAACCACAGCGAGACCAAAACCCAGGGCCGTATTGAAGCAGGTCGAAAACAGCGCCCAGCGCCAGGAGGATTCCTTGGCCATGGTAACGACCGTGACAAAACACGGTGCATACAGCAGGACAAAGACGATCAATGCCAGGGCGGTCGCTTTATTCCAGGCCGGATCCGCGGCAATTCTGCTGGACAGGGAGGAGGAGTCCTCCGGGTCAACTTCTCCCAGGGAGTAGGCTGTACCAAAGGTCGAGACAATCACCTCCTTGGCGGCAAACCCGCCAACCAGGGCGATATTGGTGCGCCAGTCGAAACCGGCCCATTGGCTTACCGGCTCAAAGAAACTGCCGATGCGTCCCGCGACCGAATGTTTTAAGGTTGCCTGCGCTTCGAGGTTGTCGATCTCGACAATCAGGGCCTGTTGCTGCTCCTGGTCAATAGCAGAGGCGGCAATGGCCTGACGGTCCGCGGCAAATTTGCTGGCCGCTTCTTCTGGCAAACCGGGGAAGGTCATGGCCGCCCAGAGCAGAACCGATACGGCCAGAATGACCGTGCCCGCCTTCCTGATATATTGCCAGACGCGCTCCCAGGAATGGATCAACACCCCTTGCAGCGTCGGCAGCCGATAAGGGGGCAGCTCCATGATGAACGGAGTCGGGTCTCCTTTGATAATGGTCGAACGCAACAGCTTGGAGACCAGCAAGGCCATCGTCCAGGCGAACAGCGTGATCAAGAACATGATCTGCGCTTCGTTCTCGCTGAAGAACGCCGCAATCAGCAGCAGGAAGACCGGCAGCTTCGCACCGCAGGGCATAAACGGTGCGGTGATCAAGGTAGCCAGCTTCTCCTTCGGGCTGCGCAACGTGCGCGTCGCCATGACCCCGGGGACAGCACAGCCACCCATGATTCCTCCCGAGACGATGAACGGCATGGCCGAACAGCCGTGCAGGCCGAAAATGCGCAGAATGCGATCGAGCATGTAGGCGACCCTGGCCATGTAGCCTGAATCTTCGAGAAAGGAGATCATCAGGAACATGATGCCGATCAGCGGCACAAAACCCATGACGCCACCGACGCCATCGATGATTCCGGACACGACCAGCGACTGCACCAGTCCTTCAGGAATGATGGCGGTTGCCGTTTCACCGAGCCAGCCGAACAGGCTTTCCAGCCATCCCATGGGAATTTCGCCCACCGTAAACGTGACCTGGAACATGGCGTAGAGGACGCCGAACATGATGGCCGGACCGAGCAGACGGTTGGTCAGTATGCTGTCCAGTTTGGCAGAAACATCGATACGCTCTTCCTGTGTCCGCTCGTGGCTTAAGACATTCTGGCGCAAAATCGAATTGATCAGGCCATAGCGGTAATCGGCGATGAGCGCTTCCGGAACGGTGTTCAGGGTCTTCTGGATGTGCTCCCGGGTCCTCTGCACAATGACTTCGAGCTCTTGAGCCGGCCCACCAAGTGTCCTGCCGCTTGCCAGCACTTCTGCGTCGGCCTCCAGGTATTTGAGAGCCACCCAGCGCGCCGGATAACGATTGGTCATGAATCTGGCCGCTTCGATCTTTTCGACCATGTGGTCAAGAGCCACGTCGAGATCGGGGCCGTAGGAGATTTTCAATGGTTCCCAGATGCCACCACGCTGTTTGGCATGGTCGAGGGCTTTGCGCATCAGCTCCTGCTTGCCCAGGCCGGAACGGGCCACGGTTTCAACCACGGGGCAGTTGAGCAGCGACGACAAGCGCGCACTGTCGATGCGCACCCCCTGCTTGCCGGCTTCATCCATCATGTTGAGGGCCAGCACCACAGGGATGCCGAGCTCGAAAAATTGTACGGCCAGATAGAGGTGACGCTCCAACCTGGTTGCATCGACGATGTCGACCACGATATCCGGACGCTCATCGACCAGGACTTTGCGCGCCACCAGCTCTTCCTGCGAATAAGCCGAGAGGGAATAACAGCCCGGCAGATCGACAACATTGATTTTGACATCATCCAGGTTGATGGTGCCTTCCTTACGCTCAACCGTAATCCCTGGATAGTTGCCAACCCGCTGGCGTGCTCCCGTGATGGCATTAAACAAGGTGGTCTTGCCTGAGTTGGGGTTGCCTGCCAAGGCAATCGTCGCGGTGCCGTTCATGATTTTTCCTCCATTTTTTCGATCATAATGCAGTCCGCCTCGTTGTTGCGCAGCGTCAGGGTGAAATCGCGAAGACGCAGCGCAACAGGGTCTTTCAGGGGGGCTCGCCCGACAACCTCGACTTCGGTACCGGTGACTAATCCCATGTCACGTAGTCGGCGGCCCATTTCCCCACATGCCGTAATCGACGTGATGCGGGCCTTTTCATGGACCCCAAGTGTTCTCAATGATTTCTGCATGCTCAACACACTCCTTAAGATTTGCCCTTTAAGTCATATGAACTGGCCCGGGCTATTTTTAGAGGTTAATGGCAATTCGGACCCATCACCTCGATGGTTTTCGTTTGGGGATTTTACTGGAATTGAAAATTGATTTCAGAACCTACTGACTTTAATCCCGGCTGTCAACAAGAAAATGAAAACCATTATCACTTCATGGTGAAGGTGGACCGCAGATGGCCCTCTCGGGAATCAGACGAACCACACCGATATTGCTCGATCATCGAATTGCCTGACAATCGTACTTGTTTGCGGCACCGTTACGCCCATTGTGGAATTCAAATCTTTTGAAGAGAGCTGTAATTATGGAAATGGACACTCTTTTTTGAGCGCGGCATCAATAAAAAACCGGTTCTCCTGCATTAAAATATTCTTGACGGTACATTCGGTCTGAAGTATCAGAAGCAATACAGCAACTGGATTAATTGCGAACGTATGCTAGCATTTGTCTGACCACAGCTTAAAAAGAGGTAATTTATGCTGGTATCGAAAAAGCTACGTATTATTCTGCTTGAAGATGAGAAAGCCATTTCTGACTTGCTCAGAAAGATAATACAGGGCTTCGGTCATGAAGTCTTAGCCTTCTCTGATCCCACTGCTTGTTTTTTTTGCAAAAATTATGGGGCTAAATGTCCTCAGGAATATCCATGTGCCGATGTCATCTTGTCTGACAATATGATGCCAAACTTGAGAGGTATTGATTATTTAAAACTCTTAAGAACAAGAAACTGCAAAATATTAGATGAAAACCAAGCGCTTATGAGCGCCGCAGTATCACAAAAGCATCAAGAAGAAATACATGCACTTGGGTGCCAATTCTTCCCAAAACCATTCATGATTAATACATTGCAAAGCTGGCTTAATGAATGTGCAGCAAGAGTCTCTGAAGATCGACTCCTGGCTGACCTTGAGGTCTGACTAATTCAGAAAATGCGCATTATCATCAAGAAAGTGATGATGTGATGTTTTACCGAATATCAACATGTGTATTCAAAGAGGCATTGGTGAAGTGAAATCGGATGGTTCCACCGCCAAGGTGATGCACCTTGGCAATGGGAAAATGGCTGCTAGCCTCCTGTCCTAGTGAGAGATCTTTGCCCCCTGCCCCCTCAACTTCCCTGCAAATATTTCGTCTTTGTATACAGTCGACCTGCGCTGCTCTAACATTATCGTACCCTGAAAACAAACCTGCTTGACAAGCAGGACAAACGTGCAATAAAGTGAGTAATCAATTACTTACTTTATGGAGGTATTCCATGCGCACGCGCAGCAAGCATCTTCCGGCCGAAGAACGCCGTGCCGTGACGGTCGAAACCGTAGTCGAACTGGCCGCGGAACAGAACCCGAGCGACATCACCACCGCAGCCATTGCCCAGCGCATGGGGCTGACCCAGGGCGCGCTGTTTCGGCACTTCCCTACCAAGGACGCCATCTTGCAGGCAGTCATGGAGTGGGTCGCGGAAAGGCTGCTTGTCCGGGTGGACCAGGCAAAGGACTCGACGTCTTCTCCGCTGGCCGCGTTGGAGGCGGTGTTCATGGCGCATATAGAATTTGTCGCCGAACACCCTGGTGTTCCCCGCATGCTGTTCGGAGAATTGCAACGCGCCGAAGAAACGGCGCCCAAGAAATTGGTCCAGACGCTTATTCGCCGCTACGGCGAACGTTTGCGCCAGATACTTGAAGACGGCAAGAGACAGGAAGAACTGGATCCAGCAATCGATGTCGAGGCTGCCAGCCTGCTGTTCATCGGCACCATCCAGGGGTTGGTCATGCAATCATTGCTTGCGGGCGATGTAGACAGCATACGACGTGATGCGCCACGCGTTTTTGCCCTTTACAGCCGTAGCATCAGGAGTACAAATTGAAGAATTTCGCTCTACAACGGCGGACCTTGGCTTTGCTGGCCGTTCTCTTGCCCCTGCTGGCGCTCTTTGTCTATGTGGCTCTGCGTTCCGGACCGCTCGCACCAATACCAGTGACAGTGACGACGGTAGAAAACCGCGCCATTGTGCCGGAACTATTCGGCATCGGTACGGTTGAGTCACGCTATACCTATAAGATCGGTCCGACGGCAGCCGGTCGCGTCAAACATTTGGAAGTGCAGGTCGGCGACTTGGTCAAGGCCGGACAGGTTCTCGGTGAAATGGACCCGGTGGATCTTGACGAGAGAATCCGCGCCCAACAGGCTTCTCTCAAGCGTTCAGAGGCGCAATTGCTTGAAGCCAGGACGCGCCGGGATTTCGCGCAGACACAAGCACGGCGCTATGAGCAATTACTTGCAGCGCGTTCGACCAGCGAAGAGATCGCTTTCACCCGGCAATATGAATTGCAGGTGGCCGAAGCAGCGCTTCGCTCGGCGCAGGAAGAGGTTCATCGCGCCCGCGCCGACCATGAGGCCGTTCGCGTCCAGAGGCGGAATCTGCATCTTGTGGCACCGGTCGACGGGCTGGTTACGGCCCGCCATATCGAGCCAGGGACCACTGTTGTGGCCGGGCAGCCGGTGGTGGAGGTGATTGATCCAGAGAACCTTTGGGTCAACGTCCGTTTCGATCAGACCCATGCCTACGGGCTGGCCGGCGATCTACCGGCCCGGATCGAACTGCGCTCACAGGCAGGGGTATCACGCACCGGACGGGTTTTGCGCGTGGAGCCATTGGCAGATGCCGTAACCGAAGAGATGTTGGCCAAGGTCGTGTTCGACGAGCGTCCCGAACCGCTGCCACCCGTTGGCGAGTTGACTGAGGTCACAGTGACGTTGCCGGCGCTGCCGAGCGGCCCGGTGATCCCGAATGCCGCCATCCAGCGTCTCAACGGGCAGGCGGGGGTGTGGCAGATCGACGACGGAGAGCCGACGTTCTCGGTCGTTGAACTGGGCACAATAGACCTCGATGGCCTCACCCAGGTGAAACAGGGGCTCAAAGCCGGCGACCAAGTAGTAGTCTACAGCCATCGCGCACTCTCTTCGAACAGCCGCATCAAAGTGGTGGAACGACTGCCAGGGGTGCAGCCATGATCAGCCTGGCCGGACGCGACATCATGCATGCCTGGGGCAAGTTCGTCTTGACTGGCCTCGGCCTCGGTTTACTCATTGGCGTGACGCTCTCCATGGCCGGCATCTATCGCGGCATGGTCGACGATGCCAGGGCCCTGCTCGACAACAGTGGCGCCGACCTCTGGGTGGTGCAAAAAGACACACTGGGCCCCTATGCCGAACCGTCGAGCCTTTACGACGATCTCTGGCGCAGCATCCGCGGCATGCCGGGCGTGGCGCGGGCGGCCAATGTCACCTATCTTACCATGCAGGTCCGCCAAGGCGAGTGGGATGTGCGCGCCATGGTCACCGGCATTACCGCAGGCGAACCCGGCACACCCGGCTGGCCGCCCTATCTTGTCGCCGGACGACAGATCACTCGCGGCCATTATGAGGCCGTTGCCGATATCGCTACCGGGTTCAGGCTCGGCGATCAATTCCAGATTCGCCGCAACCACTATACAGTGGTCGGGCTGACCCGGCGGATGGTCTCTTCGAACGGCGACCCAATGATTTTCATTCCCCTCAAGGATGCCAGTGAAGCCCAGTTTCTCAAGGATAACGACGCCATCCACCAGCAACGTCGCCGCACCGTGGAAACCCCGGCTTTCAACCGCCCGGGAATTCCGGATTTGCTTGATGAGGTTATCGCTTCGCAAAGCACCAATCCCTATGTCAATGCCGTCCTGGTGCAGATCAAATCCGGTTATGTTGCCTCGGATGTGGCCGACTCGATCCGTCGCTGGCAGCGACTCCAGGTCTATGACCGCATCCAGATGGAGCAGATCCTGGTCGGCAAGCTGATCGCCACATCGGCGAAACAGATCGGCATGTTTCTCGTCATCCTCTCGGTTGTCAGCGCAGCCATTGTCGCCTTTATCATTTACACCCTGACACTTGGCAAGATCCGTGAGATCGCTGTGCTCAAGTTGATCGGTACCAAGAACCGCACTATCGCAGGAATGATCCTGCAACAAGCCATCGCTCTGGGGTTGATCGGTTTTGTCGTAGGCAAGATCACGGCGACCCTGTGGGCGCCAATCTTTCCCAAGTACGTGCTTCTTGAGCCGCTCGATTCGGTCAGAGGATTTGTCGCCGTGGTCATCATCTGTGTTCTGTCAAGCTTCATCGCCATTCGTGCCGCACTCAAGGTCGACCCGGCCGAAGCCATCGGAGGCTGACATGATCGGCAAGGGGATTGTGATTGAAGGATTGAAAAAACGCTATGGCAGTGGAGAGACCGCCGTCGACGCCCTGAAGGAGGTCAACATGCAGGTGGCTCCGGGAGAGGTGGTCGGCCTGATCGGACCCTCGGGCTCCGGCAAGAGCACCCTGCTCAAGTGCCTGGGGGCGGTCATTGAGCCCACCGCTGGGCGCATGAAGCTTGGGGATGAGATAATTTATGACAACGGCTGGAAGGTGAAGGACTTGCGCGCCCTGCGCCGCGACCGCATCGGCTTTATTTTTCAGGCCCCTTACCTCATTCCTTTTCTCGACGTTACCGATAACGTCGCCCTACTCCCCATGCTCGCCGGCAAACCTAACGCCGAGTCGCGCAAGCAGGCCGTCGAACTGTTCAAAGCCCTCGATGTGGAACATCGCGCCAAGGCCATGCCTTCCCAGCTCTCCGGCGGCGAACAGCAGCGGGTGGCCATTGCCCGCGGCCTGGTCAATCGTCCGCCGGTGATTCTCGCCGATGAACCGACCGCGCCGCTGGATAGCGAACGCGCGTTGGCGGTGATCCGGATTCTGAACGACATGGCCCACCGCTTCGAGACGGCGATCATTGTCGTCACCCACGATGAAAAGATTATTCCGACCTTCAAGCGCATCTATCACATCCGCGACGGGGTGACCCAAGAAGAGAGCGGTGAAGGAAAGGATTTCCAATGAAGGCTCGAAAAATGCGCGAATCCAACTCTATTTTGCTTCATTGTATTGCCGGCGCCCTCGTCGCGACGCTGTTGACGGGCTGCACGGTCGGTCCCGATTTTCGCCGCCCGGCAGGACCCGGGATAGACGCTTATACAGCCTCGCCATTGCCTGAGCGTACCACTTCGGCGCCGGGCGCGTTGGGAGAATCCCAGCGCTTGATTGAGGGCGCCACCATCGAAATGCAGTGGTGGCGCAATCTGGAAGCGCCTAAGCTCGACGCCCTGATCGAACAGGCTTTATTGACCAGTCCGACCCTGGCCACAGTGCAAGCCACGCTGCGTCAGGCTGGGGAGATTTATGCGGCGAAGTCCGGCTCGACTCGCTATCCGCAGCTCGATGCCAACCTGAGCGGGCAGCGTCAACGCTTCAATCCCGGCGCCTTGGGACAATCCGGTGAAGCGCGGGAGTTCAGTCTCTATAGCGCCGGAGTCGGAATGCAATACCAGCTCGACCTGACCGGCGGCAATCGCCGGGCACTCGAAGCTCTGGCCGCACAGGTCGACTATCAGCGCTTCCAGTTGGCCGGCGCCCGGCTGACGTTAGCCGCTCAAATCGCCAGTACCGCCATCAGCCAGGCACGATTGTCTGCCCAGCTCGTATCCAGCGAAGCGATCCTGCATGCCCAGGAACAGCAATTGGCCCTTGCGCACGAGCGAGTGCGCCTCGGTGAAGCTTCCCAGGATGATGTCCTGGCGTTGCAGACCCAGGTGGAACAGACCCGTGCCGACATTCCGGCGCTGCGCAGCCAACGGGAGCAGGCCGGGCACCTGCTGGCTGTATTGAGCGGCCAGGCACCCGGGGTTACAAAATTGCCGCCCTTCAACCTGGATGATTTCTCCTTGCCGGTGGATCTACCACTGGTCTTGCCTGCCGAACTGGTGCGCGGGCGTCCCGACATTCTGGCTGCAGAAGCTTTACTGCATGCCGCCAATGCCGAATACGGAGTCGCCATCGGCAGGCTCTATCCACAAATCAACCTGAGCGCAAGCCTTGGCTCGCAGGCATTGACCACCGGCGCCTTGTTCGGCAGCGGTTCGGCGATTTGGAGCCTGATCGGGCAGTTGACCCAACCGCTGTTCAACCCCGGCCTGCCTGCTGAAAAGCGTGCGGCACTGGCCGCTTTTGACGCTGCGGCGGCGCATTATCAAGGTGTCGTGCTCGAAGCACTTCGCAACGTCGCCGACGTTTTGCAGGGGCTTGACAGTGATTCTCAGATTCTCGCGGCCCAAGTCGCAGCCGAGGCCTCGGCCCAGGCGTCTCTCAATTCCGCTCAGCGAAAGTATGCGCTGGGCGTAGCCAGCTATCTGCAACTGCTCACTGCGCAGCAACAGGTGCACCAGAGTCGTCTCGGCCTGATAGCTTCCCAGGCGCAGAAGTTGGGCAATACAGTCGCCTTGTATCACGCTATGGGCGGAGGGCAAATCATTGAGGGCGCCTTTATTTCAGAGATAGGCCATCCGGGGTCCAATTAGGATTACTGACCTTCAGACCCGAAAAACCTAAAAAGATCCAGGTGGGAGGTTCTAATTCAACCTCCTATTTCATCATCTATAAGGCACGAAATGGCCTTCCCTTACTGGGTGGGCCATTCTTACATTGCAGCAGTTCTGTGAAATATCGCCATCATCCATAACTGATGCGGTCATAGAATTTAGGGCGTAAGTATAAAAAACTACGGGCCGGCCTTACAGGAGTCGTCGAAATTCAGCAGGACGAAATTTCGGATGCACTTCTCTCTTTGACTTAGGTGACGTACCGAGTTACATTGAGTCTGTCTTAAAATGGCTAGTATCCAGGAAACGAAGAATGGCCGCTAGCCCCCTGTTTCAGTGTAGTTGTCGCCTCAAATAAAATAACAAAGAAGACAGCAAACATGTATCCAAACCCTTCCTGGTCTTCCTGATCTTGACGATTCAAAAAGCGACCTCCTCACGAAAAGCAAAAACAAACCATGCATTTGTTTGACAGACGACAAACCTCTCTGGGAGAGCTAAGGATGAAGAACGAGAGACATAACTCTTCAGGAACCGAAAAAGCTTTATTAGAAAGCCAGCAGCGGTATGAGCGCATGGCGAATACCATGCCGGTAATGCTCTATGATTCTTTTATTGCCTCGGATCGCACCAGCCGCTTTCTCTATGTGGCTCCAGGACCATGCCGTGAAATTCTTGAGCTCGACCCTGACGCCCTCCTGAAGGACATGAGCCTGGTCTGGGATATTGTTCATCCTGATGATTTGGACCGCTTTTATCAGGAAGATGTAGTTGCGAACAAGGCCGGGAAAGAGTTTTTGTCGGAGGTCCGGATTATCACACCCTCCGGTAACCTGAAATGGCTCTTGGTTAACTCCAAACCCAACCCTTCTGAGCCAGGAGAACCAGTGGTTTGGAGTGGTTATCTCCAAGACATTACCGCACGCAAACAAGCTGAGGAAAGACTGCATGAGACAGAGCAGAAATTGCGGCTTATCGTGGAAAACAGTACAAACCTCTTTTACATGCACACGATTGATCATGTCCTCACATATATAAGTCCCCAATCTCGGCAGTTTTTTGATTGCGAACCTGAAGAGACGATGGTGCGATGGACGGATTTTTTAACGGACAACCCTGTGAATAGCGAGGCCGTTCGTATGACCCAGCGGGCTATTGATGCCGGCAAACGACAGCCGCCTTACCAAATCGAATGCATTGGCAAAAAGGGCCGAAAAATATGGGTTGAGGTCCATGAGGCGCCAATCATCGAGAATGGCAGAACTGTGGCCATCTCCGGCACGCTGACAGATATCACCAAGCGCAAGCAGGCGCAAAAGGAACGTGAACAATTCTTTAAGTTCTTTCAGACGTCGACCGACCTGATGTGCATTGCCAATCCTCATGGCAGGTTCATAAAAACAAACCCTGCCTTCACAGAGACACTTGGCTATACGGAATCAGAACTCATCTCGAAAGACATTATTGAATTTGTCCATCCAGACGATAAACAGGCGACGCTTGACGAAATTGAAAAACAACAACAGAGAGGCTTTACCAACAATTTTGAAAACCGCTACATCTGTAAAGATGGCAATATAAAGTGGATGTCCTGGCGTATTGCCCTCAGTAGAGAAGAGGAAGTTGCTTATGCAACGGCACGCGATATAACAGAGAAGAAACAGGCGGAAGAGACACTACGAGAATCGCGGAGCCTGCTTCACACTATCCTGGAAAATGTTCCGATCCGGGTGTTCTGGAAGGATATCGATTTAAACTACCTCGGTTGTAACACTGCTTTTGCACTTTCTGCCGGCTGTTCACAACCCGACGACTTGCTGGGCAAGAGTGATTTCCAGATGTGCTGGAAAGACCAGGCTGAGGCGTTTCGTTACGATGATAAACGGGTCATAGATTCCGAGATCCCAAAGATTGGTACCGAAAAAGAAGTAATAATGCCTGATGGACAAACAACTTGGGTCCGTACTTCCAAGGTGCCATTGTACGACAAAGGGAAAAAAGTCATCGGCATGCTAGGCATCGATGAAGACATCAGCGCTCAGAAGAAAGAGGAGGAAGAGAAGGCAAAGCTCGAAGCCCAACTTCATCAATCCCAGAAAATCGAATCAGTGGGCAAGTTGGCCGGAGGAGTGGCCCATGATTATAACAATATGCTCAGCATCATCATTGGCTATGCTGAACTGGCTCAAATGAAGCTCGATTCGGCGGATGCCATTCAGGAGAACCTCAAGCAAATTCTATCTGCCGCAAACCGTTCTCGGGATATCACCCGCCAACTTCTTGCCTTTGCCCGCAAGCAGACAATCGATCCTAAAATTCTCGACCTCAACGCCTCCATTGAAAACACGCTCAAAATGCTGAGGAACCTCTTGGGTGAAAATATCCATCTCAACTGGAAGCCACAAAATGACTTATGGCCAATAAAAATGGACACAAGCCAGTTGGACCAAATTCTGGCCAATTTATGTATCAATGCTCGCGATGCCATTGTCGATGTCGGCAAGCTGACCGTCGAAACCGGAAGAATCCATTTTGACCAAGCCCAATGTGATGCTCAACCGGGCCTTGCCTACGGAGACTATGTTATGCTGACAATCAGCGATGACGGCTGCGGTATGGCGCCTGAAATTCTGGATCACATTTTTGAACCATTTTTCACGACCAAACAGGTTGGCGAGGGAACTGGTTTGGGGCTGGCGATGGTGTATGGGGTAGTCAAACAAAACAACGGCTACATAGATGTCTCCAGCGAACCAGGCGAAGGTACAAGCATCAAAATCTATCTACCGAGGCATGTCGGACAAGTGGCGGAAGAGCCTGAAACAGAGCCCGGGGATGTCCCCCAAGGTCACGGAGAGATAGTGCTGCTGGTTGAAGATGAAGTCGGCATTTTGAAGTTGGCCGCCACCCAGCTCAAGGCTTGGAATTATCACGTCATGGCCGCAAGTACCCCCAGTGAAGCCTTGGCTATTGCCGAATCCCATCCTGGGGAAATTGACCTTTTGGTTACCGACGTGGTGATGCCGATGATGAACGGCCGTGAACTCGCAGAGCGGCTGCAACTCATGTATCCTCAGCTTCGATGCCTTTATATGTCGGGTTATGCAGAGAACGCCATCGCCCGCCACGGGGTTTTGGACAAAGGTATTCATTTCATTCCCAAACCTTTTTCGGGGCAGGAACTCGGTGTTCAAGTAAGAAAAGTCCTTGATTCAGTACATATAACTTGAATTCAATGCTTTTTTGTCACAACTGATTAGCAGTTCATCTATCATGCTTGACGGTCCTTTCTCATATGTCATGATTTTTAAGACAGGCTCAAGTCACAATGTTAAAGTTAACTGGCGCCCGACAGGGCGTTCGGGTCGACGCCTTGATACGAGTGCTATACAGGCGCGTCATCATAAGGAATCTTCTCCTGGTTCATCCTCTTCGCCTTCAGCTTCAATTGATTTATTGATAAGCTCTACCATTCCAGGTCCCTAACCGGACAGTGCTGATTCCGCCGCCGTATCACGGAAAAAAGCATGCCACAGGAAGCGTAAGTAACGTCAGGTCCTTTCTCCAAGCACCAAACTGAAGCGTTGGCAGCCTGTAGTTTGATCTGGCTCGCCGCTGAGAGACCCGTGGCAATGCCACCGATCACAACCTCTTTCACGGAAGATTTTCTTTGAGAAAGGTTAATTCACCGGCTCGAACATCTACTTGCCCGCTCCGCATTCCGGGCAGAACCAGTCTGCAAGTAAATCTTCAAATGCGGTTCCGGGTGCAACACCTAGCCCAATGTCACCTGCGGCAGGGTCGTAAATATAACTACAGACTGTGCATAGGTACTTCTGCATGATCAGCTCCTGGATCAAAATTATCATTCTTTCCAATGAATACACGAAACCGGGCAGACATCGATGGCCTCGCTTTCGATTTCTGCCTCGGTTGCGCCGTTCGAATCGAAGCATTCGGCCTTGCCGTTATCGGCATAACGAAATACACCCGGAAGGTTATCAATGCAGAGTCCGCAACTTATACATTCATCCTGATCGACCCACGCTTGCTTAGCCATGATATTTCTCCTTTTTTATCCGATTGTTTCCTCATACCGCCAGCTACAGTTGTGCCGCCTTTGTGAAAAGAATGTTGTTTTCGAGATGGACATGCTTATGCAGATCGTCCTCGTACTCCTTGAGTTTGCGGTAGGTGACGACGAAGGTATTGCAGACATCGTCCGGAATCGCATAATCGTTGGCAAGATGGCGAATTTTGTGAATGGCGTCGCCGATCTCCTCGTGCTCGCGATGCAATTTTTCCAGCGAAGTCTTAATCAGATCGCGATCCGTCGAGTCCAGATTCTTCCCGTTGCTGACGGCCGCGTCGGCGCGTTTGATGGCCGGGAAAAACAGCTCTTCTTCAGTCTTTAAGTGTTCTGCCATATCGGTGGAAATCTTGCCGAAGATGGCGGCAATTTCGATCACCTCGGGATGATGTGCGCCGTGTACCTCGGCAATTTTTTGTGTGTAGGCGGCAATCTGTTCATCATTCTCCTTGAGATAGACATGATGAGTGTTGACGATGTAATCGATAAGAAACGGCAGGCTCCAGGCTACATAGTTCTCGCTCCGTTGGAGCGGTTCGCTCCTGGCCGCCGCGATTTCTTGCAGGACCTTGTCCGGATCAAGGTCTTTCTCCAAGCAGGTGGCGGCGAGGGTTGCCTGTCCACCGCAACAGAAATCGATACCGTATTTCTCGAAGACTTCTGCAGTCCGGTAATCCTCGGCGACGAACGTACCGATTGACTTGTTGGTCTCTTGCGTTTTGTTGGCTCGTGTCATGTGATATATCCTTTCTGGTTGTTATCTCGAACCCGCTAATCACTGAACGTTCATACGTTGCTTATCTGCCACTCGGGGCGCTGAGCATGTGTGCAATCATCGGCCACACAGCTTCGGAAGTTTTATTGCTTTTGGTGGTGCTCGTAACCTGCTGGCGGTTATGGGATAACATAACAATAGCGCCAATAATGATACTTGTTGCCGCTTCTGTTTCCACCGCAGCGCCAAGAAAACCCTTCTGCTCAGCCTCCTGAAGGCATTCGTGAATAAACTTTATCGACCGGCTCTTGGCCTTCACCAAACGCTTGGCCGCTTCAGCTCCGGCGGTTTGCTCCAGATGATCAGAGAGCAGCAATCGAGAGAAGCTTGGATGCGCAAGGATGGTTCGGCTTCGATTAAGAAAGAAAATCTTTAACCGTTCGAGCGGGTCACCAATCTCCGCAGGAAAATCCGCGGCAAGGATATCCTCAATTCTCCCTATGACATCCCCAACAATGGCCTCCATACTTTCAAAGTGCCTGAAGACGCCACCCGAGGTCATTCCGACTGCGGAAGCAATATTCTTGGCGGTAAAAGCCCGTGCTCCGTCGAAGGCAATGATGTTGATTGCAACATCGATGATTTCACGTTTGCGAACGTCTGTCGGCTTTCTCTTCTGCTTTTCCCGGAGAGTGACATTCATAGTATCCACTTTATGTAAGTAAGCGTTTACTTGCAAGATGATTTTTGTTGTTCGGTAGATTCAATTTGCAAGGTCACACTCGGAGCTTACTGAAATCTACCTAATGTAACGTTGGTGTGTTCCGGGGCAGGGTTTTGTCTCCGGGGCGATTCCGATGCGCTCTGAGGGATGTCGATGGTGTGGGCGATTCGGAGTTTTGAGAACGTTCAAGGAGGAAGGAGGAACGTTCCTCTGCCTGCATTGATTGTGTCTGGACCATTTTATGAAAATTTTGCTGTGAGAAAATCTTGAGATGCATCTGCTATAGTCTCGCCTGTATCAACGCTGTCGAAATGGAAGAAACACCGTTTGACAAGTAAAGCATGTTTCAATGTAAGCTCAACAAATCGATGGCTAGCGGAGAGGGTCTTCTCATGATACTCAGATTTTTTGTCATTGATGATGTTGAGGGTATCAGACTGCTGTTTCACGAATATCTCACATCCTTGGGTCACGAAGTCATTTGTGCAGAGCATCCGATGGCAGAGAACATATGTTCCAAAAGTCAATGTACCCGTGAAGTTGCTTGTGCCGACGGGTATTTTGTAGATCTAAGCATGCCTTACATGACTGGTATCGAATTTCTAGAGAATACGGTCAGACGGGGATGCAAGGTTCCATCACGGAACAAAGTCCTAATGTCTGGGAAACCCACGCAAGACGTCTATTACAAGGCAAAAGCACTTGGTGTTACCTTAGTGCACAAACCTTTAGAGTTATACAAGATTGGGGAACTCGTCGAAGAGATGCACAATCGTGTTGCCCCGAATCGCATGCTGGCTGAATTACCCACTTCCTGATCAAATTCGTGTTTGCAGTCTGATCTTCCCTTTAGAATTTGTTGCCGTCAGAGCAAGCCTCAGCCATAACCGGTTGGGGCTTTTTCATTACAACAATTTTGTCTCTTCCCTCTCCCTCAAGTTTTCATCTCAGGACCAGACTTGGACCAGACTTTTCGACTGACTTTTTACAAACCGATGAGTGTCCAATAAATGCTACTGCATTGTTCTTCGGTGCTCAGGTTGGCCTAAATACGAAATTCTCACTAACCCTGACTCATAAGAAAGTGGCAACCAAGTGTTGATTCAGGTGGCCATCATTTTGTCGTCTTAAATGGCTCTATCAATAACACATCCCCCGTATTTAGGATGCTTCTTGATCAACAAAATTATGGCCACCTGGTTAATTTCGAGTGGTCCTCTTGCATCCCATATTGATGTTTTGATATAGTTAAATTACCTCAATAGCACAAGAGGTCTATAAGGAATAAGGAGGAAGATTATATGCTAGTCTCTGATCCGCCTGACCATTTAGTGAAAGCCTCATCATTCTAAAAAGCAATAAAACCTGGCTCACAGTAGTTGGGTAATCTGATGTAGATTCCTGCAACGGGAATTGCAAAGAATGTGAATGATAACAAAGCATCTCGTGTATTTTCGGGGTGCTTTGTTTTTTTTATGTGACGGAAACGGTAAGCACAACAATTCTTATTTGTACGGGGCAGCAAGATTTTCGCATTTTGCCCAAGATGAGGACCCTGATGCAATATAAGAATATAAATAGGACTGACACAAAATGATGGCCACTTGGATTTACACCGGGTGGCTTTTTCCTGTTTATCAGGAGTGGCATCAGTCGTAACGACTACATTCTCCCGTGATTTGGATATACTTGATAGTGGTTTTAGAGAAATGCGTTTCTTCCGAAAAATGAACCGCTTGCGAAATATCCCGCAAATCTGGAAGGGGGGACCTACGTTGACTGATTCGGAATTCCAAAATCAAGATGTTCAGCCCGAAAAAACTCCGGAAAATCTTGCCATCGCCGGCCTCCGCATGACCCCTGTCAAAATTGCATTAATCTTTGCAGTGTCCGGTGTTCTCTGGATTACTCTTACGGACTTTCTGGTGACCCGTTACATAGGAGAAGATATCTTGGTTGCGGAAATCCTCAAAGGGTTTTTGTTTGTCGGAGCAACCACAGCCCTGGTTTATTGGCTGGCTCGCCGCGCCCTTCTTGAGGTGGAATGCAAATGGACTGAAAAGCAATTGAAGAATACGCAGAATCTTCTGGAAAAAACCCTGGCAAGCTTAGGTGATGCGGTTTTTCTGATCAACCCGGCTGAACGGACGATTTTACGATGTAATCCTGCGGCGGAACGTCTGTTCGGATACACCGCCGAAGAGATGATCGGCCGGAATACGCAGTTTCTTTACGAACAATCCAAAGATTATGAGAACTTCGAACGCGAAAGTGAAAACGTCCTCGAAGAGGGGGAGACCTTTCACGGCAAATTCCATATGCAAGCCAAGAATGGGACCCTGATTCAGACAGAACATACCATTACAGCTATCGACAAAGAACTCGGCTGGCGGGACGGCGTCATCAGCATTGTTCATGACATTACCGAGCGCAAAAAAGCGCTCGAGGCTTCCCGGGAATCCGAAGCCCACTATCGCACTTTGGTGGAAACCATTCCCGATCTGGTCTGGCTCAAAGATACTCAAGGGGTTTATCTGGGCTGCAACCAAGCGTTCGAGCGGTTTTTCGGCGCCAAAGAAGAGGAGATCGTCGGCAAGACCGATTATGATTTTAAAGACAGAGGGCAGGCAGACTTTTTTCGCGAGCATGACCGCAAGGCATTGGAGATCCGAGGGCCCAGTGTCAATGAAGAATGGTTGACGTTTGCCGAGGGCGGCTATTCAGGTTTGTTTGAAACCATCAAGACGCCATTACGGAATGCCGAAGGGGAAATTATCGGTATCCTGGGGGTTGCCGGGGACATTACCATGCGTAAAGAGGCCGAAAATGCCTTGCGGCAAAGTGAGGGGAAATTTCGTGCGCTCTTTGAGTACAGCCCTGAAGCTGTTTTCCTCACCACTCCGGACGGAAAAATCGAAGCCGCCAATCCTGCTGCCTGTAACATGTTCGGCTGGTCCGAGCAGGAATTTCCAAAAATGACGCGCTCATCCGTACTCGATACAGATGATCCGCGTTTGGCCAAAGGCTTGGAGGAAAGAAGGCGGAGAGGTCTCGTCCGGGACGTTGAGTTGACCGCGATCAGCAAAGATGGAACGCGCTTTCCCGTGGAGGTCGACTCGGTCATCCTCTCTCAGGATGGAAAACAATCGTTCGTCATCATGCGCGATATCAGTCGACGCAAACAAGAAGAACAGGAAAGGCTGGAACTTGAGAGACAGCTTCTCCAAGCCCAGAAAATGGATTCGGTAGGACGACTTGCAGGCGGCATTGCCCATGATTTCAATAACATGCTGAGTGTAATTATCGGCAATATGGAACTGGCCATGCTTTCTGATGAAGAGTCCTCCCAATTGCATGATTACCATCAAGAGATACTTAATGCCGCCAAGCGTTCGTCGGATTTGACGAGGCAACTTTTGGCCTTTGCCAGAAAGCAGGTCATTGAGCCGAAGATTCTTAATCTCAACGATTCGATTGCCGGAATGCTGAGAATGATCGGCCGGATGCTTCCTGAAGACATCAACCTGGCTTGGCAGCCCGCCCCCAATCTTTGGCCGGTGAAAATGGATCCGGCCCAGATTAATCAAATCCTGGTCAACCTGGTTGTGAATGCTCGCGACGCTATTTCCGGTGTCGGCAAAATCACCCTTGAAACTCACAATGCGGAACTCGATGAAGACGATTGCAAACAGCGTCCAGGATGCCTGCCTGGCCAGTACGTGCGGTTGGTTGTCGCCGATGATGGGGAGGGGATGGACGAGGAAACCAGGAAGCAGATTTTTGAACCGTTTTTCACGACTAAAGGCCCTGATGAGGGAACGGGCCTCGGGTTGGCGACTGTCTATGGCATCATCAAACAAAACGAGGGCTTCATTTACGCGGAAAGCAAACCAGGCCAAGGTTCTGCCTTCCAAATTTACCTTCCGCCAGTCGAAGCCAGTGAAATGGCAGATGACGATGAAGCCACTGCTGAAAAACTGACGATGGGAAATGAAACCATCCTGTTGGTCGAAGATGAAATCTCCTTGCTGACTCTTGTCAGGCAACTTCTGGAAGCACTCGGGTATAAGGTACTGGCCGCCAGCAAGCCTTCCGAAGCCTTAGCAATGGCCCAGGAATACCCAGGTCCGATTCATTTACTGATGACCGATGTCATCATGCCCGACATGAATGGACGCGAGTTGTGGGATGAAATAGACAAAAAACGTCCAGACCTGAAATGCCTGTTCATGTCCGGACATACCGCCAATATTATTTCCGAAAGAGGGGTTTTGGATGAGGGACTGAATTTCATACAGAAACCTTTCACCATCGGGGACCTTGCAGCCAAACTAAGATTGGTTCTCGAGGCATAAATAAGCTGTCCTTCCTGAAAATCACGATTAACAGTCACCAGCGAAGGCAACTTGGCAGCATTCTTATTTTATTGTCGCAACTGCTTCTCTCGGTTCATCTAAGGATTTATAGTAAGACCTTTTACCCCTGCGGCAATATGTGAATAATATCCACTTCCCCTGTCATCAACGCCTGCATTGACATTGTAACCCTTCAGATTATCTTGGAAACTGCTTTCACCAAAGATGACTTGACTGGTCATCTTTCCGTGGTAGAGTTCAAAAAAATAGGTGACAAAATCGAACCAGATGTAAAACTGCGGCGGAAAGCCACGGGGCTTGCCCTCAAACAACTTGCAAAGCTAGCAGGCCTACTCAATGAAAAACAACTTCATGAGCAAGGTTTTATTGTTGGCAATCCTTAAAAGACTGAACACTTTTGCAGAAGACACACTTTAGTTCCACAGAAAGGAGACCCATTATGAGTGAAATAGAGAAGAGAATCAGCCAGTTTTTTTTGTGTCTATTCTTCGCGATGGCCTTCGCTGTCCTGGTGACAACACCCATCTATGCAGGGGGTTACGATAACGCACTGAACGGGGTCAATGGTTACAACGCTATCTTCGATGTGGGCCAAGGAAACCCAAAGGTCGCTAACATAGTCTTCTGGGCTGTGAAGAACACCTATGAGATCTCAGAAGTAAATGCCCTTGAAAAAGCTCCCAGGATTGCCGTTGTTTTCCATGGGCCCGCAGTGAAACTTATTTCTTCTGACAGGAATCCTTTTAACGCTACGGAGTGGGCGGAGGTCGTGAAGTTCCAGGAAACTCTTCGCCAGATGAAGAAAGATGGGGTGAAACTGGAAGTATGTCTCTACGCAGCAGAGGTGATGGGGGTCGACAAGGATACGATCATGCCCGAGATTGATCAGGTGGGCAATGGTTTCGTCTCGGTGATCGGTTACCAGATGCAGGGCTACGCGCTTGTCAGTATCCCATAATGGCAATTTCCACAATGCCAGGGGGATGGATATCGTGAAAATATTTTCTCAAGCTTGAAAACTTTTTCTTTAATCAAACTCATTCATCTGGCGAGAAACATCAATAGACTTCTTAGCCACACCAGATTTTTTAGGCCATCTTTTTAAGCACTAATTTCCGGTGGCCAAGAGTCAAAGTGGGGAACTCGGTTTGGCTTCGACAAGGTCGGCAAATTGTGGTCTTAGCTGTCTTGTGCATCAGGGAGTTTAATGGTGTGAGAAATGTCTGTCTTTACTTGGCTTTGATGAGCCTTTTCGGATTTGGTTGGGGGTGTTCGCTCAATGAGCCAGATGTTGCCGGAGCAGAATCTGGTGGTCCAATAGTCATACGTGGCATGTACCGTTACTTAGCCGATGCAGCCATCTTCACCGATTGCAAGACCGGTAAGAGTTACCCGGTTGCCATGGAAGGTGACAACCGCACACTTGAAGGGGCTTACTTGGCAACCCGCAACCAGCCAGGTGAGTCGTTACTCGTGACGCTTGAAGGACGGATTGTGGAGAGGATGCCCATGGAGGGGCCAGGGCCGGTTGCAACGCTGTTGCCGGAGAAGTTTCTCAATATCTCGCCAGGCGAAAGCTGCGATGTGCCAAGTCGTTAACTGTAACATTCTCGGAAACCACCACACCTGAAACGAAAATGGCTATTTTATTCAACGCTATCAACCGGACACTAGTTTTACACATAAATATGGCAAGTTTATAAGAGAATCCATTCTTTTGTTTAGCAAATCACTCTCCCCCGCGTTAACAGTCCCGAACCGGCAGTTCAATCAAAACAAAATTATTAATCAGGGCTTGACTCCCAATCGCTTTACGTTAGTATACATTAATTATATGCTTTGAATTTTGTTCCGGCTGTTGCGTTAAAGAGGCTGATTTCGTCTTCTGGTTGATGAGGCTTCCCATGAAAAAATTCAGCATTATGAATGTCATCGCCTTCTGCTCGGTAATTATGGCAATCGGCATGTTTGCCTATGTTGCCAAACAATCCAAGATTGTTTCATATCTGTCGAACGATCCGAAAATCTGCGTCAACTGCCATACAATGAATACACATTATGCAACCTGGCAGCACAGTTCCCATCGCGAATTTGCCAGTTGTGCAGGCTGCCATCTGCCAAGTGATTCATTTGTTGATAAATGGCTTGCCAAGGCGCGTGACGGTTTCAATCATTCGGTGGCCATGACTCTTGGCAATTATGGCAACAACCTGATCATTACCGATAATGCCGCCAGCCGTATTCAGGCCAACTGCGTCAAATGCCACGATCAGATGGTCTCGCAGATCATGGCTAACCATGCCTTATATCCCGATAATTCTGAAAAAGACCGGTATTGCTGGGACTGCCATCGGTCTGTGCCCCACGGCACTCTGAGTGCCTTGACCGCAGCAGACTTTAACCTCGGCGTCAAAGATCTTTAGATTACACCGCAAGGAGAAAGCTGATGAAGAAGTCGACCATTCTGATCATCGTTTCAGTCGTCGTTATCATCCCTCTTTTCCTGCTGGGAATCTCTATCAATGAGAACCTTGCAGCTCAGGAAGCCATCAATGCGGTGCCACAGATTGCCAAGTTTGAATCGCGGAGTTCTGAATGGGGCAAAAACTTTCCCCGCGAATACGATTCCTACCTGCAGACAAAGAAGAGTGACCAAATTACCGATGTTCTGAAGAAAGACCCTGCGTTGGTTGTCTTGTGGGCAGGCTATGGATTCTCCAAGGATTACAATGCGCCGAGGGGACACGCCTACGCGCTGGAAGACAACATCAATAGCTTGCGGACCGGGGCGCCTGTGGATGGTAACAGCGGGCCGATGCCAACAGCCTGCTGGACCTGCAAGTCACCCGATGTGCCGAGATTAATAGACCAGAAAGGGGAACTCGATTATTTTACCGGCAAGTGGGCCCGCTTCGGCAATGAAATCGTCAACCCGATTGGTTGCGCTGATTGCCACGACAACCAGACCATGAAGCTGACTGTAACCAGGGATTATCTCAAGCGGGGACTCGATGCTGAGGGCAGTCTCAAATATGCCGATGCCAGCCACCAGGAAATGCGTACCTTGGTCTGTGCCCAATGCCACGCAGAGTACTATTTTAAAAAGACTGAGTGGACCGATCCCAATGGCGAGAAAAAGAACGCGGCCGTGGTCACATTCCCCTGGGACAATGGTTTTTCGGCCGAAGCGATGGAAGCCTATTACGATCAGATCGATTTCGCCGACTGGACCCACCAGTTGAGCAAAGCGCAGATGCTCAAGGCACAGCATCCCGGGTATGAGACGTTTATCACCGGGATTCATGGCCAGAACGGCTTGGCTTGTGCTGATTGTCACATGCCCTATGTCCGCGAAGGCGGAATCAAGTATTCTTCACACAATGTTCGCAGTCCGCTGGAAAACATGGAAAACACCTGTTTGAACTGTCATGGCAAGAATGAAAAGGAGTTCAAGGCGATTGTCGAACGCAAACTGGAACGCAAAAACGAAATGTCTCGTACGGCCATGAGCGTGTTAGCTCAAGCCCACCTCGAGGCAGCCAAGGCCTGGGAACTAGGCGCAACCGCCGAAGAAATGGAACTGGCATTGCAGGATATTCGTCATGGCCAGTGGCGATGGGATTTTTCCATCGCTGCCCACGGTTCCTTTTTCCATGCTCCGGAGGAGACTCTGCGCGTGCTGGGAAGCGCTATCAATAAGGCACAGGATGCCCGTATCAAGTTGAGGTTGATTTTGGCCAAATACAATGCTGGTGATTACGTTGTCCCGGATTTTTCCAGCAAGGAAAAGGCCCAGGCCGTCATCGGGCTGCCATATGACAAACTCATCGAAGAGAAAATGCAATTCCTGAATGGTCTTCGTCAAGACTGGGTGAAACAAGCAAAAGACAAAGGGCTCTTTGATCCCAAGTCGACGGAAGAGCTGGTTTTCAAGGTTTCCTATCAGTAAGGAATATAAAATACCAAACGCAAGGGTGCCAAAGGATAGGGGCAAGGCGCAAAGAAATAGCATAAATAACACAACAGATGAGAAAGGTTTTCTTTGCGCTTGCTTTTCCTAAGCTGTTGCGTTAGTTGTCCATGCTATCAATTGGACATTCAAAACGAGCTCTAAAGTGTGCATTTACGTAGTTGGCTTTTGTGGCGTGATGATTGCTATTTTACGAAACCTCACGTTTCTTTTTGTTGAGCAACCTCTTATCTTAAAACTATCAAAGGGCTGTTGTGGCAGGCGACCCTGAGAGAGTCATCTAGAAAACCTCCTATAAAAACTTTTGCCCCATGGCTTTGTCCTCCCAAAGTTATGGGGCTCTTTTTGCGCCATAGAAAAATGATTCAAGACTTAAGAAGTTTCATGCCTTAAAAACCATCAGGAAAGGAGTAGAGCCATGGAAATCGAATTGGCTGAAGCAATCGTCGAGGCTTGCGGACAGAATGGTGTCAGGGCCGAGTTACAAAAAAAATATTCGGCTTCGTGGATGCGTGGACGCAAAACAGCCGGCGTTGAGATAGTAGGAGGGGATTTGACGAAAGTTATAAAATCAATAATTACTAACCCTCAATTCTTTCTCAAAGACGAAATGCCTAAATTCGACATCAAAGATGATCTTTATGTGAGTCCGTACCGACTTAGTTTGATTCTTTACTAGGAATCAGGAATTCAAACATTTTAACCAGTTGACTCTGTCTACCCGTTCGTTTTCAGGTATACAGCTGCTGTGACAATTCTGGCTTATCTACTCAGAGACAATTAAGCTATCTAAGAGCCTGAGAATTTGCTAAACATGATCCGTTCAAAAGCCTTTTTTGCAGAATTGACGAATAAATTCTTTCCGTTTTAGATGAAGCTTGATACCGCATGGATAGTCAATTTCTTGGGCTTAACATCAGGTTGTCTCGGCAAGCCGTGGGCTGGCTTGCCGTTTTCGGTTCCGCCTTCTTTTTCTACCTTGCCACCCTCATCATTCGCTGGGCTGACGGCCATGTAAGCATTGAGTCTGCATATTTTGTTTTTGCACGGTTTCTGCTTGGCTTCATTGTCGTTTGTGGATCCATGGTTGTGCAGAAGCAAAAGCTGCAACCCAGAAGATTCCATTATCTTATCGGCCGCACAGTAGCAAACACCGTGGCCGTGTTCTGCTTCTACAAGGCAGTAGAAATGGGGTCGGTGGCTGAGGCCAACATCCTGAATATGACCTATCCTCTTTTTGTTGCAGCTTTCTCATGGTTTTTTCTGCGTGGGCAGCGCGACCTGTCTTCATTGATCATTGTTATGGTGGCATTTGCAGGGGTTTGGTTGGTTTTTGCGCCAGGAGGCATCGGGTTCAGCCTGGCAAACCTCTGGGGCCTCAGCTCCGGGATAACGGCTGCGGTTGCGGTTATTTACCTCAACATCAGCAGACGCTATCACGATTCGCAGACGATACTGTTTTTTATGTTTGGCCTGGGCATGGTGATGATACTGCTATTCTTCCACGAGGCCATTTTTATGCCGAATGCCGAAGATCTTTTTTACCTGCTGAGCTGTTCGGCTGCCGGGGTTCTCGGTCAGTATCTGTTTACCTATGGTTTTCTTTATGTCACTGCCGTAGAGGGATCCATCATCTCGTCGAGTCGGATACTGCTGGCTGCCCTGCTTGGCCCGTTATTGGTCGCAGACCCGGCACTGACAGTTTCTGGCGGGTGTGGAGCACTGCTTATTTTTATTGCCAATGCGGCGCTCGCCTTAAGGAAAGTTTGATTTGCACTTTGGTAATCTTTTTTAGAAGAACTGCGTAATGAACCTGGAGCTATGCCCAACCTCATCCTGAGGGCCATCTAAAATATATTTTCCCTGTATTTTTTTCTTGGCATACCTGACTATATCTGTAAGCCATCACTGGCAGAACATACTTCTTCATGTTCTGCCTCCTAAGAAAAAGCAGAAACCTATTACCCCACAGTCACCCTCCTGGCTGTGGTTTTTTTTATAAATCAGGCAACTGATGAAATGCAACTTTTCACCTTTGGCAACCTCCCAGTCATTGTTGAGAGCACGCCTGTTGACATCTAGTTGCAGAGATTCAGCTTCAACCCTCCAGATCTCCAGATGAACTCCGGAGCGAATTTTATGCATACCAGGTATTGTCTCTCTGGAAATCTGCTGATTGCCTGTTAGAATTTCATTTCCCAGTTCATCATCCCCGTTCATTCATTTATTAAAGGAGAAGAACCATGGAAGAAATGTTCTGTTACCAGTGTGAACAGGCAGCCAACGGTACGGGCTGTACCCAAATAGGCGTTTGCGGCAAACAACCTGATGTCGCTGCCCTACAGGATCTGATTGTCTGGGGTCTTAAAGGAGTGGCCTTCTGGGCCAACCTGGCCCGCGAAAAGGGCGCTATAGACCGTGATGTCGATGTTCACATGGTCGAAGCCCTCTTCTCAACCGTGACCAATGTCGATTTCGACCCGGACAATTTGACCGAGGTTGCGGAGAAAACCGTTGCAATGCGGGATCGGGCCATGTCCATGTACGAAAAGGCGGCCGGCGGCTCTTATAGTGCCGCCATTCCCGAAGCGGCGCAGAACTGGCGTCTCGCAGCTTCCACGGAGAAGATGGTCGAGCAGGGGCGCCAACATGGGGTGAGGGAACCGGGCAAGGACCCTGACATCAAGTCTGTCCAGGACCTCCTGCTCTACGGCTGCAAGGGGATGAGCGCCTATGCAGACCACGCCCATATCCTCGGAAGCGACGACGACGCGATCTACGGATTCATCCACAAAGCTCTGGCCGCTATCCTCGAAGACAACCTCGACCTCATGGATTATGTCAATCTTGCGATGGAATGCGGGAAGATGAATATTCAGTGCACCGGACTCCTCGACAAAGCCCATACTGATCATTACCAGAACCCGACTCCGACGCCGGTCAATATCGGGGCCAAAGCCGGCAAAGCCATCCTCGTCTCGGGGCACGACTTGAAGATGCTCGAAGAACTCCTCAAACAAACCGAAGGCAAGGGCATCAATATCTACACCCACGTCGAAATGCTGCCCGCTCACGGCTATCCGGGCCTGAAGAAATACTCGCATCTCGCCGGCAATTTCGGCAGCGCCTGGCAGAACCAGCATAAGGAATTCCCGGATTTCCCTGGCGCCATCATCTTCAACACCAACTGCATCCAACGTCCCGGAGATGTTTACAAGGATCGTCTGTATACCTGGGGTCGCGTACGCTGGCCCGGCGTCAAGCACATCGAGGGCTGGGATTTCAGCGAGGTGATCAACAAGTCTCTTGCATCACCCGCTTTCGAGGAAAGAACTGACAAGGATATCCTGACCGGGTGTGCGCACAATGCAGTTCTGGGTCTGGCTGACAAGGTCATCGACGCGGTAAAATCCGGCGCCATCAAACGGTTTTTCGTCATCGGCGGCTGCGATGGTGCCAAACCGGGTCGCAACTACTACACTAAGTTTGTGGAAACACTGCCCCCGGACACGGTCATCCTGACCCTGGCCTGCGGCAAGTTTCGCTTCAACAAGCTCGACCTGGGCGACATCGGCGGTATCCCCCGTCTGCTTGATGTCGGTCAGTGCAACGACGCCTACAGCGCCATTCAGATCGCCGTAGCCCTGGCTGATGCGTTCGACTGCGACGTCAACGACCTGCCCCTTTCGATTATTCTGTCCTGGTATGAACAGAAGGCGGTGGTCGTGCTGCTGAGCCTGCTCTCTCTCGGGATCAAGAACATGAAACTCGGCCCCAGTCTGCCGGCTTTTATTACGCCCAACGTCCTTAATTACCTTGTGGATAACTTCAACATCGGTCCGATCGGTGAGGTCGAAACCGACATGGCCGCGATGCTCGGCCAGGCTTGAGGATCGAAACAGGCTATGTGTAAAAGCTGAAAGGCCCGACCTGTAGACGGGCGGGCATTTCTGTTATACAAGAAAAAAGACGGGTGACACCCTGCTCACTGGTGGGGTGTCACCCGCATAAAACAAGAACTATAAAAAGAATCTTTTCTCAATGATGATGCATCTGCCCTTGATTCATGTTTTCTGGCCCTTGCAGTTCCAGTACATAATTCACCAGATTCCAGCGATCAACCAGATCGATTTGCGGGAAAGCCGGCATGCCAGTGTCGCCGCTGCCGTTGCCAAGAATCCAGAACTTTTCACCTGGACCGTAAATTGAGCTGTGTTCAAGATCGAGAAAATTCGCCGGAGGTGTGGTTAAACTCTTGGCTGCAGCCCCATCGCCACGGCCTTCCTTGCCATGGCATACGGCGCACTGTTGATTGTACAGTTCCTTGCCTCGATTCAAGGATTGCTTGTCAGGGATAATCGGGGTGCGTTCCATGATTCGATATTCTTCGGGAATTTCACCCTTGAGAGCGTACATGGCCTGCATATGATTCGACATCTCGTTTGCCTTACCGTGTTTCTCGTCACCATGGGCCGCTAGCGGCTCAATCTGTATCAGCAGTCCTGCCACAATGAAAGACGCGATAACAATTATTTGCCTGGTTAATCGCCACATCTGCGAGTACTCCTCTTTTATTTTAGATCATTAGTGTCCCAACGTTGGGCAGTCACTGAGTCGTAATAGCCCGCAAATTCTAGGAGAAATAGGCATCGTGCCATTTAACGACTTGAACTTTTTCCGGCGGACCAGCCATCTTCGTACAACAATGTGCGGAGGGCTGAA
>JACZKE010000008.1 GCA_014860225.1 Desulfuromonadales bacterium | reverse complement strand
GGCCTTGACTGCATAGGGCCCGTCACCGAGCCGCCGCGCCCAGTCGCGGGCCGAGTTGCTGTTGTAGACCACGTGCCCTTCCGGAACCGGAACCCCGAAGTGGCGCAGGATCGCTTTGGCCTGGTACTCGTGGATATTCATGGATACTTACCCTCCGCAAGGAATAGGTTTGATGGGCCGATATCGCTCGATTGACCCGGAATTGGGTTAAATAAAATCTGATGACAGTCGCAAACGTGTTTAACGTTCTCCGCAATGGAGTGTTTCTCAAATCGGCGGCAGAATTTGTCGTTTGGCCAGACCTCTGACCTCTTGCCTGCTGAGAACGTTAGCCTGATTTTATTTTTTTGTCTAAGTAAAAATGCTTTTATTGTAAATAAAACAACGGTTTACATTTAAGGGTTTGCTTTTAGAGATGTGCTTGGTGCAGGTCTGCCCTGTCGAGGTTGGTCATCCTGTCTGGATGAAGTGAACCTGAAAGGACAAATCTTTAATGCTCATGATCGTGATTCTTGTCACCGTGTGGAGGGACCAGCGGTTTTTGCTCCGGCATGACCCGACTTCCGGGAGAGCAGATCGGGCAACCTTGCATGGCCAATGGTTTTTCGAGCCGGCAGGTTTTGAGTAGCTCCTCGTTGCCGAATATATCAAGAGTCGGGCCGTCAGCCATTACCCGGCCTTCCTGCAGGATAATCGTGCGTTCACACAACTCCAAGACCATATCGAGATCGTGACTGGTGACAATCCGCGTGTGATGGAACGCCTGCAATAATGCAATGAGTTGCCTTCGGGCGTACGGGTCGAGTCCGTTGGTCGGTTCGTCCAGGACCAGGATCTCCGGCAGCATCGAGAGCACAGTGGCGATCGCCACGCGCTTCTTTTCGCCACCCGAAAGGTGGTAGGGCGGCTTATTGCGCAAATTTGCGGCCCCCACCCTTTCCAGAGCCTCAGTAACCCTGGATTCAACTTCAGCTGCGGCAAGTCCCATATTCAGCGGTCCAAAGGCAATATCATCGAAGACAGTCGGCATGAACAGCTGGTCATCCGGGTCCTGAAAGACCATGCCCACGGTCCGTCTGATCTCGGTCAGGTTGTGCTTGGCCAGCTGTATGTCGCCGATCACAATCTTTCCAGAAGTAGCTGACAGATAGCCATTCAGGTGGAGCAGCAAGGTCGATTTTCCTGCTCCGTTGGCACCGACAATGGCGACCGATTCTCCATGGTGGATACGGAAAGAAACGTCGTGCAGGGCTACGGTACCATCGGGATAAACGTATCGCAGGTCTTTGACCTCAACCTTATGATGACTCATGGCATGGTTCCTGTGAAAAGTCTGCCCAGCAGTTGCGGAGCGTTGTAAACGCGAAAGAGTACGAAGAAGGCGATCCAGCCGCCCATGAAAACGATCTCCTCGCGGCCGAATCGGCTTTGCCGGTGCGTGGTATGAAACTCGCCGGAAAAGCCGCGGGACAGCATTGCCATGTGAATACGTTCGGCCCGGTTCCATGTCCTCAGCAATAGATGGCCGATCATCGAGCCAAACTGACGAATGCCGAGTCCCCGCCTGCCGAAAGTGCGCAGCTGGCGCGCGCGTGACGTCCGTACACTTTCATCAGTCAAGACGAAAATGTAACGATAGAGAAAGAGCAATTGCACAGCGAAGACCTTCGGCATTCCCAACTTTTCAAGTGCTTCGCAGGTCGCCGGAAAACCGGTTACGGCTACGAGGATGAGGGCGACGCTGGTGGTGAGGATAGCACGCATGAGAATTGACATGCAGGAGATCCAGCCACCCCAGATTTCAAAGGGGCCGAACTGCATAATGACCTGTCGGTCAAATACCGGGTTGAAAATGCCGATGACCAAGGCAAAAGGGATCACGATCAGGATTTTGCGCAGAAGATAACCGCCGGGCAGATCGCCGACGGTCATTAAAACCACCGGGTAAATCAGAAATGGCAGCATTGCGGAAATCTCGTAACGGCCGAAAGAAACAACGCATATGATAAAGATGAGCGTTGTCAGGACCTTGGCCCGCGGGTCAAGACGGTGTATGGCCGTTTGTCGCATAGCCAGCAAGTCAAGCTGCTTGAAATCGAGGAGTGAGCCGTCTATCGCCAGCATTGTTTTTACCCTGTTATCGACTAGGCTAACCTGTCGGTTACTCGTATCAGCGGCTTGCCTGGATGCGCTGGCTATGTGCTCTCCTCTTGAGGAAAATGCCAATCAGGAGGCAGAATGACAAGGTAATCGTGCCGCCGACAATCCCAGCAAGGCTGGTGCCGATACGCTCTTCTGCCGCAGTCGGAGTCGGATCATGAGCGTCCCTTGTCTCAGCTGGCAGGCTGTACCCAGGGAGCAGGGCTGTTTTCTCCTGGATGGCGGCCAGTTGCTTGTGTCCTTTGTGATCTGTCTCCGGTAGCTCGTCGGAGCCGGTGATTCTGGCAATCGACCATTCAAGACCATCGGGAGACTCTGACGCAAACCAGGACAACCCGCCGCCAATCAGTAGCGCAGAGATAATGAGTATGGCCAGCAATGGGCGCATGGGCAATTCACCAAGCGGCTTGTCCTGATGAGCACTGTCGAGCACTTCCGGTCGGGCACGATAAATAAAAGAGACCACGAGCACGGTCACCACTCCTTCAACGACGCCAATGACCAGATGAATCGGTTGCATCAACAGTAGAAAGGTGTTGAACGGCAGTGCGGAGACTCCCGAGACAACTGTTTGCAGCACGACACCCAGGGAACCTAATTGCAGGCCGACTAAGGCGGCGATGACCCCCGCCATGACCATGCGCGACTGGCATGTTTTGCGGCCGACCAGCTTCTTGTAAATCAGGGGGTAGGCGATGAACGCCGGGAATGCACCGAGATTGATAATGTTGCAACCGAGGGCGAGCAGACCGCCATCGGCAAAGAAAAGAGCCTGTACCATCAGCACCGAGGCAATGGTCAAAAATGCCGCGTACGGGCCCAGCAGGATAGCCAGGAGCAGACCGCCACCGAGGTGGCCGCTCGAACCGGTTGCCGGGATTGTGAAGTTGATCATCTGTGCAGCGAAAACGAATGCACCGAGCGCACCCATGAGCGGTACTTTTCGCTCGTCGAGGTTTTTGCGCACCCTCGAAGAACTGTAGGCGATCATAGCAGCTGAAGCAGCCCATAATGTCCCGCCGACAGCCGGAGAGACGAGTGCATCTGCCATGTGCATGATTGATTTCCTTTTGCAGAAAGGTTTTTGCCAACCTCACGGAGTATTGGTCAAAATAAATTGCAAGGTTGGGAAATGAAGCGTGCTGTGGAACAAGCACGACAGGATCCATTCCTGTAACACTCTAGGATTGCGATAGAGGTGGGTCAAGCAAAAAGTGCTACGAATTACAGAAACGTAACACTGACAAGGCTTGATGGGGAAAGTTACGGGCTCTGTTGCGCAATAAATTTCACCGGGGTTTTGCAGGCCTTGCAGAAGGCCTGATAGTTACGGGATATCCTGTTGTGCATGATGCTGGTCAAATGATGTTCGCGGCAGTTACAGGTGTAGAGAAAGGGCCTTGGGACGATACGCGCGGGGGTGGTCTGGTAGCTATGACAGCGCTTTGGTGAAAGGTTGAAACAGTTTTGCATGACTGCCCGCCATTCCGGCCCATGTGGCCGCGGACGTTGACGTTTGTTGCGGTATTGCCAGTTAACGATCAGGTGGGCCACTTCGTGCGGGATGGTATTGTTCAGGTAGTCATCGAGATTTTCCGCCAGCAGTTGTTTGTTTATGCGTAGACAGGTTTTGCCATTGCGATCAACCCTGGCTTGACCAGCGCAGCGACCACGTAAGGAAAGGTCGATCGAGGCATCTGGCAAATTAAGACGATAGTAATCGCGGGCTTGCTTCTCAGCCTGCCTTACGGCTGTTTCGACCTGTTGTCGAAGCTTGGTGTTTTCTGGTTGGCTGGCCATATACGTTGATCCGGAAGGGGCTGCTGTTGATTTTGTTCGTCGGTATGATAATGACACCTGGCCTGAGTCACAAGATTTAAAAAAGTCCCGGTGAGAAAATCAAGGAAAATCAGATTGCAGGATCTTGATGAGTTCCCGGGCCGGTTGATAACCTGAATGAACACCAAGGGCCTTTTCACAATCGGCTAAAGCCAGATCGAATTGTTGCATGTCGTAATAGGTCTGGGCACGTCCAAAGTAGCTTTCAGGCCGATTCGGATTGATCTTCAGGGCCTGGTTGAAGTCCTGCAAAGCCTTTTCGGATCTCTTCAGAACGCGATAGCATAGTCCACGATTTGCATATCCCCGATCACTCTCCGCATCATAAGTGACGGCGTTGGAAAAATCCTTGAGTGCCCTCTGGTGGTGTCCCATGGCAAAGTATGCCATGCCCCGATGATTATAGACAAGCCCGCGGACTTTGCGGTCAAGTTGCATACTGAGCAACTGATCATAGAGGTCTATGGCATTTTCCAGCTCGTGATTGCTGTGGGCTTCAAGGGCGCGCAGCATGGTTTTTTCCAGATGGCTGCCCACGGATGAAGGTATCGGACCCATGCGGGCAGGTGGATTCGTCGTCGTCGGATGGGAAATAGCAATAAAGCCCTGATCCTGGTGTTCACGTTCAACAATGGCGCGACGTTTGCTCCCATGCCGGCGAATCTCCTTCTGATAGTCGCGAATCTCCTGAAAAATCAGGTCAGAGAGCGTCAGGGTTGCATTGAGAGAGGCCAGCTTGCGCCGAACCGACTGGTTGGGAAGCGATATGTCGGATTTGTAGACCAGTTCATGTTCCACTTCGGCCCAAGCCTCCTGCAATATGGTTCGAAGCTGTATCTCGCAGACTTTCCGGATCCCTGGAATCAGACGGCCCGCTTGTTGCGTTTCAAAACGAATGGCAAGATGCAGCGAATCATAACCGAACTCACGAAATGAGTGTTGATTGGCCTTGCGTTCAGTTTCCAGTACCTCGAATCGGGTGGCAATCAAACTCGAGACGGTTTCAATATCCTCAAGAAAAGGACAGACGATGCGCAGGCCGAAAAAGTCATTGACTGTGACATTGCGAGCGTTGCCCTCATGGCCATTCCGTTTACGAAGCTTGTCAAAGTAGGCCTCAAAGCTCTTAACACGATACTTGATTGCCGGAGCAAGGCCCTGTTGCTCCAGGAAAATACGCATCTCCTGGGCAAGTTGTTGCAGGGTCGATTTGTGCGCAGGAAGTTGCTGCTCGTAAAGAAGTTTAACTGTATTCCGTTCCAGTGGACCGACGTGACCGCTTGCGGGATTCTTCATACAAACACTCCAAAGGACGCTGAAAACAGTAAAACCAAGACTATTACAGTGTAAGCCAAGATGTAAATGAGGCAAGAGGGAAGGCGAAGTACGAAAAAGAGCGAAAAACGGTTTTGTTCAAAAGTGTGTGTTACGGCAATAAACTCCTGATCTTTACCATGAGGTGTTCTGCAGTAAAGGGTTTGCAAAGGTAGTCATTGGCCATGGCTTCATCGGCCAGTGCCTTGAGTTCCTGTTCATCTTTTGAAGACATGAGAAGTATCGGTATGTGGGCACTTTTTTCGCGTTTTTTAAGCAGCTTGGCTTTTTTGACGCCAGACATGAGCGGCATGATGACGTCGAGTATAATCATGCCGGGAGGGTTTTTGCCATAAATGATGTTGTTAGAGTAAATGCCACAGTTTGCTGTCGAAACAGCAAAACCGGCATCCTTGAGGTAATCAGCAACTATCGTCAACAGGACGGGATCGTCATCTATGACAAGAATGTGTTTTTTCATTAATGCTCCGCTACTCTAGAATTTTCCTGACAATCCAATCAAAGGTATCATTCAAAGCTGTGATTGGCGAGGCTAAAGGTCAAGGGAACTAAAGGGCAATGGCCTCATCGAAAGCATGTGGTGCTGTCCGGAAGTCTTCATCTTAAGCCAGACCAACCATAACCACACCGACAAAAATCAGGCCGACGCCGACCAGTCTTGGCCTGGAAACCCGACGTTCCAGATAGAACATCGAAACCACAGCAGTGATCAGGATGCTGACTTGCCTGAAGGAAACAACGTAGGCGACCGGATCGCTGGTCAAGGCCAGAATAATCAGGCTATAGGAGACCAGGAAAATCAGCCCGGCAAGCAGGGCACGATAGCGATGGGCGACAGGATAAGGTTGTCTCAGGCGCAGGGTGCAGACTTCCATGACTATCAACGCCACCAGATTCTGCAGGTAAACATAATTGATGCGTGAATAGATCGCCAGGTCTACAGGTGCGGTCGGCATGTTTACGGCGGCGTATTTGTCGATAACTGAAAAGATGCTGGTTGCGATTGCCGCAAGCAGGGCCCAGAGACAGCTGCGGTTCAGATAGTTGGACGGGGTAAAGCCATCCGGTCCAAAACTGAAGCTGCCCATAGGCAAGACAAAACAGCCGATGACGATCATCACGATCCCTGCCATACCGACAGTCGAGGGTGTCACACCCCAGAGGAAGAGAACCCAGGTAACGACCAGGATGGGAAACGAACGGGCAATCGGATAGGCGACCGAGACCTGGCCGTACTGATAAGCCTTACTGAGGCAGAAGAGAAACAGTCCCACGGCAGAGCCTGAAGCCAGGATGCAGGTCAGATAAATCGGTGAATAGTCGATGAGAAAAATAAAGACCAGGAACAGGGGCGCATAGCAGAGGGCTGAATACCGGAGTGCCTGGCGCATGAAAGCGATCGGACCTCCACTCGACTTGGCGAGAAGGTTCCAGACGCTATGGCATACAGCAGAGAGAAGAACAAGCAGGATAGCGGATAGGCTCAAGGGTTTATACCTCGGTCGGTTCTACGGGGGGAATCCTGCCGGATATCACGAGGCAGGATCTTCCTCGGCGTGAGTTTGTTGTGGGTCTACGTTACCATACCAAACACACCTTAAAATTTCTCTAGAATATTCTTAGCCCTTATTCAGTAGGGCTGTCCTGTTTGCTATGCCGCAACCAACTGTAAAACAATGCTTATTTTTCGTATGCATCGTTGACTTGCCCCCTTTCTTTATGGCAATGTAACGATGGTTGCGCAAAATCAACAAACTTTCGGTATCTTCTGAAAAAGCCAAATCCATCTAAAGGTGGAGATCCAAAATAAGCGACCTTAAGGCTTTCGCCTTCAAGGTCACGGAATTTCCTGATGCTTGATCAAATCTCCCCACAGCCTTTCGCAAAACCCACCGGACTCCGTCTCGGTTTCACTCGAGCGTTGATCCTGCTCGGTTTGGTGTGGCTGCTGTCGGGAGCCAATGCTCAGGCGGCGACAGTTGCCGATCTCCCGGTCGAATTCGGTGCAGTCGTCTTCCAGGTGAATCACGATGCTCCAACACAGCTGTTTATTATTGCCAATAGCCATCGCAGCGTAGTCACCGGCGCCAATGGAGCCGACACCCTCCAGGCGCAGATTGAGACCTTCCGCATCGGCGAGTGGCTGATCCGTCGTCGGCAGGTCGCCCTGCTGCTCCCCGAAGGATTCTTCGGCAGTTGGACAGTTGCTGAGCCAGCTGCTATCTCTGATGTCGGTTTCGACGGTGCGACACTGACGCGTTGGTTGGCCGATACGTCGGGTTTTGTAAATGCCGAGATGCTCTTGCATGAACATTACGGTGTCGATCTGGAGCAGATCGAAGATCGTGAACTCTATCGCAATGTGCGGGAGTCCCTGAGTGCCGGTTCAGATGCTGTAGGCGACTTGGGATCAGTGATCGGAGGGCGACTCGAATACTTCCAAAAATGCCGTTCGGCCGCGATACTGCAGGGCGTCCCGGCGGTGCTTGCGCATGCCAACCGGCGGGGCCACGGGGCTCCGGCTAGCGCAATGTTGACCATCGGCCTGGGGCATCTCGGTGATATCATCGAATTCATCGAATCCGGCGAAATCCACATCCCGGCCATGCGCACGGGTGGAGCCGACCTTCCCGCCGTACAGGTGCCGTTGGATCTTTTCAAGAGCCCGACCGGTATAACCGTCATCGTTCCTCATTCCCTTCTCGAAAAGCTGCCGGTACCGCCGTACAATCAGACCTGATCAGCCAGTACAGAGTTCGCCCCCCATTCACTAGTTCCAAATCGGTTTCCTGCTATTCCTCACCATTTCATTCAGTTTAAAATTCAATCCTAAAATATTGTTTTTTCGTCCTTTTTGTTTATAGACGCCAATTTTATGCCTGTTATAAAGAGACATCAAGGCAGCGAATCTTGGAGAAATCGCTGGTTTTCACTGATGTCCTGCCTGGTGGTCAGGCGTGGGTGTCGTGACAATCAGTATGCTGCGAATTTTAACAATGGAAAGAAAGGAGAAGTCTTATGAAGAAATCGATTTTTATCACAGCAACAGTTCTCATGTCGTGCTTTGGCCTTGCTGGTCTGACGCTGGGTAGCGGCCAGGACTCGAAAGCCGACAAATCCTCGGCTGTTGGGTCCGGCATGGAGTCGTCAGGCATGGCGACAATGCACCAGCAGAAAGATGCATCCTCTCTGAGTGAGAAACAGGTTCGCGAACTTCAGAACCTGCTGAAGGAAGAGGGCTATGAGGTCGGGGACGCCGACGGCATTATCGGGCAAGACACTACTGAAGCGATTCGCCAGTTTCAGACCGACCGCGATTTGGAGGTAACCGGGATTCCCAACGAGAAGACCCTGCGTTCACTGGCTCCCGATCGCGAGCAGCAGGAGTTTTTCGGGTTGGCGCCGGAATTCGGTGAGAAGGAAGGTATGATGCCTGAAAAAGAAGGTATGACGCCTGAAAAGAAGATGGATGCCGAGCCTATGAAGAAGGGTTACTGATCTCAGGACGAAATGGTCCGATTGCCTCCCACAAAAATAAAGGAGAACAGCTATGCCCATGAAAATGCCTGAGGTAAGGAATTGTGCGGTTTCCAATTGCGCCTACAATAGCAAAAAAACCTGCCACGCTATAGCGGTTACTATCGGTCACCCAAAGAGCGATCCTAAGTGTGACACGTTCTTTGAATCGTCAGTCCGCGGCGGGGTAGATGACATGATTGCTGGGGTAGGGGCTTGCAAGACTGAGGATTGTCGGTACAACGTGCATTTCGAATGCGCGGCCACGAGCATCCAGGTTGGCATGAAAGAGGGGGATCCGGACTGCCTGACTTTCGAAATGCGCTAGTATCCCGTAACCTATAGGATTTCGCAAGATTGCGAAGGGCTTTGGCGAGTCAGCAAGGCGCGCCTTCAGCTGCCCAGCCGTAGCTACTCAGCTGAAGGCGCAACGCAGCGGACGCGGCAAAGAACCAGCAAGATGCGATAGTTTATGGGTTACAGGGTGCTAGATTGCCGGACCAAGCTGGAAAGGGACAGAGCTGCTAGTGGCTCTTGCCCTATCCGGAGAAAGAATGTCAGCGCCCCCGCAGCACGCTGCTGCGGGGGCGCTCATTTCCAACCATCCCGGTCGGTCGATCCGGGAAAAGCCATCATGCCTGATCTCAACATTTCACAAAAAAGCGAAGAGGTAATGGTCATCTTCCTGATGCGTGGGTAGTGCCTGAATGGCTGCCAAGAATCATTGCAAAGTAAGTGAAATATTCAGTGCCCACTATATACTTGGAGAGACTCCTGTCTGCATGTGGAGGACGATCTTCATGGATAAATTCGCTGAATCCCGGACCCCGCGAGTCCATCTCTGGCTGAAGCGAATGGTCAAGGTGGAAGCGCAAGAAATCTGGCCATTGCTCTGGTCGTTCAGTTACTTTTTCTCCCTTCTGTGTTCCTACTACATCGTGCGGCCGATGCGTGACGAGATGGGTATTGCCGGAGGTGTCGAACACCTGCAATGGCTGTTTACCGGCACTTTTCTGGTAATGCTGGCCGCGGTTCCTCTCTTCGGCTGGGTGACTTCGCGCTATCCCCGCAAACGGTTTCTCCCGCTGGTTTATCTCTTCTTCATCGCCTGCCTGCTGCTCTTTTTCGGACTGTTTCGCTCCGGACTGACTCATACTTGGGTAGCGCGCGGGTTTTTTATCTGGGCCAGTGTTTTCAACCTTTTCATCGTCTCGGTGTTCTGGAGTTTTATGGCCGATTTGTACAGCGATGCCCAAGCCAAGCGCCTGTTCGGCTTCATCGCTGCCGGTGGAACCGCAGGTGCTCTGGCTGGTCCCGCTCTGAGCGCCACTTTAGCTATCCCCATGGGTCCGACCAACCTGCTTCTGGTCTCCGCCGCCGGACTCGGGTGGGCGATGTTCTGCATCCATCGGCTGATCGACTGGCGCACGAGAATTGAACCACAGCCGGCTGTGGAACTTACGGGTTCAGAGGAGGTTTTGTCTGGAGGCACGGAACGGGGC
>JACZKE010000058.1 GCA_014860225.1 Desulfuromonadales bacterium | reverse complement strand
GGTCAATAAAGATAAGGTGATGATCAACCAAGCGGCAATGATACTCAAGACCGAGGTGCCGGTTGTGCAATGGATTTATGATGTTGATTCCCGTTGTGGCCGCAACATATCAGCTTCCAGGATTTCGACTTTTTTTGACAGAGTATTCCTGGACAACTTGGCAGGCACCGTTCTTCGATTATACTTGATGCAAGGAGGGGTCGCCTATAAACAGCATACCGGAAGAATGAGCTGCCCTGCTGGACGATAATAACTGAGTCAGAACGCGTGAGAAAACCAAACAGGAGGTTTCCATGGGAATAGAAGTCGGTGGGATTTTAGGGCTGCTTATCCTGATCGCCGATGTCTGGGCGATCATCAAAACTGTGCAAAGTTCTGCGACGACCGGGGCCAAGGTCATCTGGGTCGTTGTTATACTTTTGTTGCCAGTCCTGGGGTTGCTGATCTGGCTTCTGGCCGGGCCGAGAAGCGCCCGCTAACGTTGATAAACAAAGACAGTTTATGCATAAAACAGCGCTTTGATGGGAGGTCTTTATTATGCCTGCGACAAAAATTCTTTCCCGGGATGGCACGCTGATAAGCTTGCCAGATTCGGCAGTTCAGAATTTGAAAAATAATTTTCAGGGACAACTTCTGCAACCAGGTGACAGTGAATTTGATACCGCGCGGAAAGTTTGGAACGGCTTGATCGATCGGCAACCTGCTTTAATTGCCCGTTGTACCGGGACGGCAGATGTAGTCGCTGCGGTTAACTTCGCCCGTGATCACAAACTTCTGCTTTCAGTCCGTTCAGGTGGCCACAATGTGTCCGGCGCAGCTATAGCCGATAATGGTCTGGTCATCGATCTTTCCAGAATGCGCGGAGTAGAGGTTGACGATCGGCACAAAATTGCAAAAGTCGAGGGTGGAGCCCTGCTGGGAGATGTCGATGGCGAAACCCAGAAATTTAATTTAGCCGCACCGTTAGGTGTTGTCTCCCAAACCGGCGTTGCCGGTCTGACGTTGCACGGTGGACTAGGATGGCAAGTGCGTAAGCACGGTCTGACCATAGACAACCTTGCGTCCGTTGAAATCGTTGCAGCGAACGGCCAGATCCTGCGCGCTTCTACACAGGAGAATGAAGACCTTTATTGGGCGATCAAGGGCGGCGGAGGTAATTTTGGTATTGTCACCAGTTTTGAATTCAACCTTCATAAATTGGGCCCAGAAGTCTGGATGTCGGCTCCGGTCTATCCTCTGGGAAAAGCCCGCGAAGTCATGACTTTCTGTCGAGACTACATGGCAGAAGCGCCGGACGAATTGATGGTAATCGGCGTTTACTGGACAGCACCGACAATTCAAGCGGTGCCCGCCCAGCATTATGGGCAACCTGTCATTATTCTGCTTGGCTGTTACACCGGGCCGCCCGAGCAAGGCCTGGAAGCAATCCAGCCGCTTTGTTCGATCACCGAACCGATCGCCGATCTCAGTGCGCAGATGAATTGGCTCGAGGCCCAGCAGTTTCTTGACAAGGATTATCCTGACGGCGGACTTTATTACTGGAAATCACTCTACGTAGAACGTTTTGATGAAGACCTCATTGCGACGCTGGCCACCCATACCAAAAAACGTCCGTCACTGGAATCGTCCATCGATGTCTGGTTCCTGGGAGGAGCGATGTCCCGGGTTCCTGATTTCTCGACGCCTTTTCATAAACGCGATGCCACTGTCATGGTTGCCATTGAAGCAAACTGGCACAAGCATGAAGATACCGACGCCAACATCGCCTGGGCCAGGGACGTATACGATGACTTGCAACGGTTTTCCGATGGAGCCGGATACTTGAATTTTCCGGGGTTTGTCGAGGATAAGAACAATATGCTACGAGCATGCTATGGCTCGAACCTGCCGCGGCTGATGAAGATCAAGGCAAAATATGATCCGGACAACATGTTCCCCGGATTGCTGAACATCGCACCGGATAATCCTGGTGAATAGGGTTTTCTGGTCGTGCACAACGAACCGGTGTCCTCTGACCGGCGCATATCGTTACCAAGTGTCTTTGAGCTTGATCTGTATTCGATCTTTTTTTCGATGAATTATTTGCCGCAATTCATTGACAGATATCAATTGTACGTTAATTTATACCTGATAGCCTAATACCTCACAGGGCTTCCCACCAAATAGTCCTGTGATATTTCCTGCCTCTTTGGGTCCCCTCCCCCTGAGGCAGGTTTTTTGTTGTTCAAAACAGACAAAAAGCTGGGTTTCTTATCACTGAGCCTTTAACATAGATTCGTAACAGCCAAAATCCTTAAAATCCAATCCATAGAGGGGGCTCTCATGAGCACAAATGAATTCGTCGATTATTACGAGTTGTTGCAACTGAGTCCTAACGCCGATGCCGAGACAATTGAACGTGTCTTTCGGCATCTCGCCAAGAAGTACCATCCCGACAATCCCGAATTTGCCAACAATGACCGATTCCTGCAGATCGTTGAAGCTCACCAGACACTCTCAGCTCCTGAGACCCGTGCCGCTTTCGACGTCAAATATCAGGATTACTGGAACTACAAATGGAAGCTCGCGTCGGAGGCCAGCGAGATGCCGGCACCCGGCAACGACAAAATAACCCGTGAACGTCTGCTTTCTTTGTTATACGTTCAGCGCCGGCGCAATATGAATAGTCCAGGACTTGGAGAGAACGAGATGGCCCGGCTTCTCAACACTCCGCTCGAATTGGTTGAGTTCCACCTGTGGTACCTCAAGGCCAAAGGTTGGGTGGAACGTCTTGGAACGGGACATCTGGCAATCACTGCACTTGGAGTCGATCAAGCTGAGCTGAGCAGGACACTGATCAATCCTAACCAGTTGATCGAATACTCCATCTAGTTTTCGTCCGGAAACGGCCCTTTTCCGCAATCTCTGCGTCAATCAGCGGATTTGATTGTGCGGCGTAAAGTGCTACGCCTCCGCTCAAACCCTTGATTTCCTTGACCTTGCGAAAAATTGCTCGTATCCAGATCGAAAACTGAGCTTATGTTTTCCGGAGTTTCCGGATGGAAACCATCTAAACGCATGGAGCCAGGTAATTGCTGCGAACCTTGAAAAGCGGTTATATTTCGACAAGGCACCTTTATAACGCTTCAAAATAGTCCGCCATCCTTTTACGCATCGCAGTGTCGGGCATATGGCCAAAACCTGCGGCCATATTGTCCTGCAGGTGATGAACCTTGGAAGTGGCAGGAATCACGCAAGTGACCTCCGGATGGGAAACGATGAATTTGAGGAAGAATTGTCCCCAGCTGGCGCAATCGCATTCAGCGGCCCAATCCGGCAATGCTTTCCCCTTGACCTTGCGGAAGATCTCGCCGCGCTGGAAAGGGCGATTGACCAGGACCGCTATCCCGCGATCAGCCGCAAGCGGCAGCAAGCGCTCTTCTGCGGTGCGAACCTCGATGTTGTAGCTTAGCTGGACAAAGTCCAGCGACTCGTTACGCAGGATCTGCTCCAGCTCCCGGTGATAACGACCGTGGGAGGTGGTGATGCCGATGTAACGGATTTTGCCGTCGTCTTTCCAGGCCCTGAGGGTCTTGAGATGAGTCTGCCAGTCACGCAGGTTGTGAATCTGCATAAGATCGAAACGATTGATACTCCACTTTTGCAGGGAGTCTTCCATCTGCCGGATACCGGCCTGTCTGCCATCAGTCCAGACCTTGGTCGCGGCAAACAACCGATCCCGGCGCACGATGCGGTTCAGCAGTTCGCCGAGGACCATTTCTGCTGTGCCATACATGGGCGAAGAGTCGATCAACTCGCCGCCGTTGGAGAAGAAAGCCTGTAGAACTTCGGTGAGGCCGGACAGTGCCGCCTTGTCGCTGCCGATGTCGAAAGTTTGTGATGTGCCCAGGCCAATGACCGCCAGGGTTTCGGCGGTGCCAGGGATCGTCTTGCGGAGCGCGGCCTTGTCCGCGGCTCGCAATCCCGCAGGAGCAATCCAGGCAGCGGCAAGCGCGGCGGCCAGGGAACCGACAAAAACCCTTCTGGACATCCGATAATCTTGTGTATTCATGGTGATATCTCCTCAGATTTTGCTCGTGCTTCCTGCATTCTGCCGAGCTGGTAGCAGATCCACGCCCACCCGCCGGCCATCGGTACTGCGATGAAAGCGATGGCTGAAAGACCAAGGCCCAGAGCCTGAAGCCCTGTATATGCCCAGGCACTGATTACATCGCCGCTACGATAAATGACCGTGTCAATAACGTTTTTAGCCTTATACTTTTCCTCCTGACCAAGTACGACAAAAAGCATTTCCCGAGCAGGCTTCATGATGGCGTAATTACCGGCCCGGCGCACAACCTGGACGGCGATCAACACCGCAAGCAGCGGGGCGATACCGAGCAGCAGAAAGCCGACACCAAGCAGCAATGGGACCAGCGCCAGAGTCCAGCCGAGGCCAAAAGTCTTGACGATGCGACTGGTGAGAAATACCTGCCCGACAATGGTCAGGCCATTGGCGGCAAAATCCATAGCAGCGAAGATCGTGGTGCGTTTTGCCGGGTCGTCGAAGCTGTCGCGGATGATCTGGGCCTGCTGAAAATAAAGGAAAGTCGACAAGGTCGTGTAGATCAAGATCAACAAGCAGATTCCCAGCAGGTAGGGCGATCCGACAATGAGCCGAAGACCCGCCAGCGCCCCGCCGCCC
>JACZKE010000057.1 GCA_014860225.1 Desulfuromonadales bacterium | reverse complement strand
CCCCACCCCGCGGACTCTCAACATCCCCTGCCCTCCGCAGAATCAAATGAATATGCGCATGCATCACCGTCTGCCCGGCCACCTCACCGCAGTTCATGCCGATATTGAACCCCTGAACTGTCAGATCGTCTACGAGAATCTGTCTGCGCAACAGCGAAAGCAGCGACTCGACGTCGCGCTTTTCGTTGTAAGACAAGGCGAAGTAATCGCTGACGTGGCGTTTGCTGATCACCAGATGATGCCCCGGAGTCACCGGATACTTATCGAGGATCGCGAATACCGATCCATATTCGGCGACCAGACGTTTGCTGGATGCACATTGGCAAAAGAGGCATTCACTGGCAGACGACCGACTCATTGACTCAACCTGCATTTCCGGTGATGCCAGAGGGTAAAGCCATTGACAGAAGTGAGTCGGCTGACCAGCTTTTTGACAAAGGAGTGGGCCTGCTCGCGCGGGCTGTGATCGAGGGAGTTGTTGTTCTGATACCAGCGGCTATCGCGTATCGACAGATCGTCGGCGAACGCCTCGTAGAGCCGGATCTCCGCGTTTGATTCAGTAGGACGCGGCTTCTCTCTGGGCCATAAACCGGCTTTACTCATTTTGTCCCCCCAGACAAAACAAGGGCATCACGCATAAAGCGTGATACCCCTCCCGTTAATTCGACAGAAAATGCTGCTCATATTCGGTAACCCGGCGGCCCGCCGAAGCTGTAAGCGAAGGAGGGTCCGTGGCTTTGCGTCACCGGGTTTCCCCAGCTTTGCCTTTATCGTTTAAATCTTGGATTTATAATCAGCCTATGTAGTTTAAATGAAAGCCAAAAATAACTTGCTAGCAATACCATACAAAGCATTAAAAATCGACCGTAAATCAGCAGATTCCTATCTTTCCATGACCTGACTTTTTAATTCCAGCCTTTGGGTTCAAAGCTGGGCTAAAGATTCGCTCAAACTCCCATATTGATGATTTTCATCATCAATCCTGACGGAAAGTTGACCGACAGGAGAGAAACCCCTTATCCTGAACCTGTTGTCATTCCATTAACCTTCACATGCGAAAACTGCCCTACATGATACCCGAACATCTCGTCTTCATTGACCTTGAAACCACTAAATCGGGGGACATAATACCTATTCTAATGTTGAGTATAAAAGAAACAGAAAATTACAATGTGTATTATGTCCCCCGAAGTCCCACGCGACGACAGGCCGAGACGGCTATAAAATCCTCACCCGTTTTCTTAAAAAGAATGGCCAACACGCTAAATCGGGGGACATAATACCTATTCTAATGTTGAGTATAAAAGAAACAGAAAATTACAATGTGTATTATGTCCCCCGAAGTCCCACGCGACGGCAGGCCGAGACGGCTATAAAATCCTCACCCGTTTTCTCAAAACTAATGGCCAACGCGCTGATTTAATTGACCTGTCTCACCCTGCACGTACGGCCAGACTCGTTAAGTTTATCTTCTCCAGACAGGCCACGCCCATCTACATTTTATCAAGCCACTATGATGTCTGCTCATTTTACCTCTGGAAGGCAGCTCCACCGCGTTCCTTCGCGCCAGATCGCATCGAACATGCGGACAACCAACTCAAGGGATTGTTCAGCTTATGATTTTCGCATGGACTTCCCAAGTCCAACAGGCTCGAGTGTTAAATGTACGGCAATGTTACGACAGAATTCATCAAGGTCGGCATTGACAATATGGTGATGCTTTGCCGGAGTGAGCGCGACAGGTCCTTGTGACACGGCAATAATTGGTGCAGTGGTAGCCTCAGGAAGTAAAGCTGCGGGATAGACTGTCAACGAGGTCCCGAGCACCAACAATAAGTCACATCCTTTGACAGCAGCTTCCGCTTCTGAATACCTACGCACCTGCTCACCGTAAAAAACAATATCCGGCTTAATCACACCGCCGCATGATTGGCAAAGGGCCACCTGTGTGCGGGAATTGGCAGCCATCGCCTGTTGCCACCATGTCACATCCAGGGGTGAATAGTTTTTACTGCAATCGCAGCAAGTCGCCGAGATGAGGGACCCGTGCAATTCAATAACGTGACTGCTACCCGCTGCTTGGTGGAGCATGTCAATGTTTTGAGAGACCACAGCCGAGAGTTTGCCCGCCGCTTCAAGGCGTGCCAGAAATGTGTGGGCGAAAGTCGGGCGGATGCGGGCGAGTAATTCAGTGAAATCAGATGCGAACTCATAAAAGTGTTTAGGGTCGCGCTTAAACCCGCGGATATCAAAAGTCTTTTCCGGGTCGTACCTCCGGGTCATGTAAATTCCCTGCGGGCCGCGAAAGTCAGGGATGCCAGCAGCAGTGGAAAGTCCTGCCCCGGTCAAGGCGACAATATTAGCGGCTTGCTCTATGAGGGCAACGATTTCAGGCGAATTTTTAAAAATATTCACTCCTTAGTCCTTAGGTCTCTAGAGATATTTCATTTTATCAGTTCAATCGCAGCTTTCATCTTTTACCTGGGTTGGGCGTTAACGCATACAGCCTCAAAAAAACCGCCTGTCAGGCTTTATGACAGGCGGTTCAGAGCTTCTCGAAAAATGTTTATGTCTTATGCCACCTCAGCCATCAACCGGGACATTGCCTTGGCAAACGCCACCGGATTACGCGGGCGGTCGCCTTCAAGCAATAACGCCTGATCGTAGAGCAGGTCGACATACTCCTTGAGCCGGTCGTTCTTGGCGTCGGTGGCAAAGAGCGCCTGCATTTTGCTGATCAGCGGGTGGTCAGGATTGACTTCGAGGGAACGTTGTCCGTGGGGGACGTTCTGGCCCATGGCGCGGAACATCTTTTCCATCTGCGGGTCAAGATCGTGTTCGCCAGTAACCAGACAGACCGCTGAGTCCTTGAGCCGTCCTGAGACACGTACCTCGGCGACCACGTCCTTGAGCTGCTCCTTCATCAATGCCAGAAGGTCGCTGTACTCCTTTTGTTTCTCTTTCTTTTTGTCGCCGTCACCCAGATCAAGGTCTCCCTTGATGGCCGACTGAAGCTCTTTCTCCTGGTATTTCCCCAGACTGCTGATAATGAGATCGTCGATGTCGTCAGTCATCAACAGCACATCTACACCCTTCTCCTTGAAAACTTCAAGGTAAGGAGATGACTCGGCTGTAGCCCGATCGGGGCCGGTCATGTAGTAAATCTCTTTTTGCTCCTCAGGCATGCGCTCAACATACTCTGCAAGGGTGATTTTCTTACCCGGTTCGGTCTTAGTCGTCTCAAAGAGCAGCAGTTCAGCGATTACGTCCTTGCGCTCAAAATCGTGGTAAACCCCTTCTTTGAGAATGCGACCGAACTGATCATAGAACGCGTTGTAGGCCTCCGGATCCTCTTTCTTCATCTCAGTCAGTGTGTCGAGAATCTTCTTGGTGATGTTCTTCTTTATAACGTTGACGACCTTGTTGTCCTGTAAAATCTCACGGCTGACGTTGAGCGGCAGATCGGCTGATTCAACGACACCTTTAACGAAGCGCAGGTAGGGAGGGAGCATCGCTTCGCAGTGATCCATGATTTGTACCCGACGCACGTAGAGGGTCGGGCCGATCTTGTAGTCCTGATAGTAGATATCGAACGGACGCTCCTTCGGCAGGTAGAGGAGAACCGAGAATTCAGTGGCGCCTTCCGCCCGGTAATGGATCGTTCTAGCCGGTTCTTTGAAGTCGTGGGAAATGTGCTTATAGAATTCGTGGTATTCTTCTTCGCTGACCTCGCTCTTGTCCTTGATCCAGATAGCCTTGCGCGAGTTGAGGGTTTCAGTCTCGGTTTTTTCAATCGTCTTTTCTTTGTCATCGGGGTCGGGCTGATTGCGTGTCACACCCATCACCACCGGGTACTCGATGAAATCGGAGTATTGCTTGACGACCTTGCGAATCTCCCACTCCTTTAAATACTGTTTTTCATCTTCCTTGAGATGGAGGATGACGTCGGTACCGCGCGTATCCTTGGTAATATCTTCAAGGGTGTAGCTGCCATCCGCCTCCGACTTCCAGCAAATTGCCTCATTGTCCGCTGAACCGGCGCGGCGGGTGAGGACCGTGACCTGGTCAGCGACCATGAAAGCGGAGTAGAAGCCGACGCCGAATTGGCCAATCAACTCCGGGTTGTCCTTGACCTTGCGGCTTTCGAGCAATTTGAGGAACTCTTTGGTGCCTGAGTGGGCAATGGTGCCCAGCGCCTCAGCAGCTTCGTCTCGGGTCAGGCCAATACCATTGTCGCGCACTGTCAGCGTGCCAGCCTCAGCGTCGGGGATCAACTCAATCTGCCACTCGTCACCAGCCGGGTTGATTGTCTTGTCAGTCAGCGAAAGATAGCGGGCCTTGTCGATGGCGTCGGACGCGTTGGAGATCAACTCGCGGAGAAAAATCTCCTTATGTGAGTATAGGGAATGAATCATAAGGTCGAGGATCTTGTTAACCTCGGCCTTGAACTTACGTTTACTTACTGACATGGTGGTGCTACCTCCTAAAAAATATTTATATTTGGCTTTGTTCCGCAGCTTAAAGTAAGTATCAACAAGGCGGATGTCAACCCAATGCCTGGACATATAGAAAAAATAAACTCGCTATTAAAATTCGCGCCTCTCTAAACTCAGAGCTAAAATGCTTATGAAAGTTATCTGCCAAACCCAGCTTAAGTTATTCCCGGGCATTTAGTATTCCAGCTATAGTCAGGAATCTGTCTCTAAGCTTGGATGGTCCTACTCTTCTAAACGCTCATCCGTAATTGGGGACACTCAGTATTGAGTGTTTGAATGCATAAGTAATTTAAAGCGGAAGCCTCCAAATGGCGGACAGCTCATAATGAGCGGCAGGGTCGAATAAATCGCCCCGAGTCAGACCCATAAGGAGGCTCCCATGGAGAGTATTCACTACGTTGGCTTGGACGTCCACAAGAAAACTATCGCCTACTGCATCAAGACGGTCGCCGGGAAAACGGTTCAGCATGGAACCGTTCGGTCTGAACGCCAAGCCTTACGGCAATGGCAATCGGAGATTCCTGGCCCTTGGATGGGGGCAATGGAAGCGACCCTTTTCACTGGCTGGATCTATGACTTTCTCAAGCCGTACGCGGTTGAACTGAAGGTCGCTCATCCAGAGATGCTGAAAGCGATCACAGCGGCCAAGAAGAAGAATGACCGCGACGATGCGGAGAAATTAGCGGATCTGTTACGGGTCAACCTTCTTCCTGAATGCAACATGATGTCGGAGGAATTGCGAGAGTTGCGACGCATCCTTCGTTACCGAAACATGGTGGTTCGAACGAGCGTCAAAATGAAGAACAAGATCTCCGGGTTGTTGATGGAGGTCGGAGCCCCTTACGAGAAGCGGCGGTTGCACAGTCGGTCGTATTTTAATCAGCTCTTGGAGAAGGTCGAAGATGTACCGGACTCGGTCAAAGAGTTGCTGAAGTTGAGTCGCAGCAACCTTGAACTCTTTGAAGCGATCCAGAAGAGATTGATCAAGACCCTGCGTCAAGAGACTCAAATCAAAGAGCGTGTTGAATGTTTGATGAGCATTGATGGTGTTGGGGAGATTACGGCTTTGACCTGGGTACTTGAGATTGGCGATCCAGCCAGGTTCAACAACTCGCGTCAGGCTATCAGCTACTGCGGGTTGTGTAGCGCTCAGAAGGAATCGGCGGGAAAGGATCATCGTGGACCGATCTCTAAGAAGCGCAACAAGCACCTGCAAACCATCTTGGTCGAAGCGGCAAAACTGGCGCCTTACTGGAATCCGCACTTAGCCGCTGTGCGAGAAAAGGAATTGTCACAAGGCAACCGTAACCGGGCAACTTTGGCGGTCGCCAGAAAGCTGGTGGAATATATGCTGGCTGTTGACCGTCGCGGCACACCCTTTGTTTCAGAAGAGCCACCACAGGTGGTCTGAGCAAGGAAGGTGAAAAGAATCCCCCCCTTTGCTCTGTGATCTTCCCGCCGGACCTCGCCTGTTGGGGACTGCGTGAGCCGTGAGTTGCACGCCGTTTTGAGTGTTTCGAGGCCGGTGGGTTGACCCTAACTCAATCTTCCGTGATGGGTAACCCCTGAGACGGCAAATGGATGTCTGGTCGCAAGATCGTGCGGACCACAAGAAGAGAACAAAAAGATCAAACGGCACGAAGGGTACAGCAAGTAACGCCAGGAGGATATCCGTGAGCTAAAGGGAAATCTCCGTTTCCCCCTTGACTTTACTTATCATGGAGTGTCCCCAATTCCCTTTTCCCAAGAAGTTATCCCCATCCGGGTTTTGCGTTTGACACGCCATGGGCCATGGGTTAGAAGAATGAACATGCCAATTCGGGACTGCATGTCCCTTGCAAGGGTCTTCCCGTGCTTGCCTAGGAGTCCGTATATGGTCTCCTGGCGCCAACGCATAGCAAGCAATTCCTGTCAATTTAAACAACATAAGCACAGCATCAAGATGGAGTGGTCGGTATGAAAAAGTTTCTCCGTGAGAACCCCACGATCGCTTTTGGCCTCGGTCTGCCCCTGCTGCTCGTGATTGTATTCCTGCTGATTTCAGGCGTTCCCGCCCTGTTGGTGGCTCCCCCGCAGTTCGACGTGCTTTACGCGACCAATTATAATTACAATTACCCGAGCGGCATTCAGATCTCCGTTGTTAACCAACGCGTCCAGGTCAACTACCTGGGCAGCTCTCTGGCCTACCAAAACCCGCGACTTTGGCGTTACAGCGCAAAAACCGGAGCTGTAAGAGAAATTGCCATCATGCTGCCCGCCGGCCTCGCACCCGCCGGACAAGTAACCGCACCTGCCGAGACCCCATTAAAAGTGACGGCGATCGATGTCCCCGATCTTGCCGGGGTGGCAATCGATACGTCGAGCATTGCGCCCGACGGCTACCAGTTCAGTTCCGGCGGCGATAATTATTCGCATCGCGTTTTCACCGGACTGTTCTATTCCTCCCATTACCGCAATCAAGCTGAACTGACGAAAAATGGGCGCAGCATCCGTCTGCCTAATGCCGATGGGGTGTATTACGGCAACCAAGCGCACTTCATCGGCTGGGTCGTCTCGCCATGATCTGGCTGCTGATCCTCGTCGTCGTATGCGTTCTCATTGGCGGTGGCTGGTGGGGCTGGCCGCTGGTCGCTGCCTTGCTCGGTATCGGCAGCGTCAATGACAAACCGGGCGCGCTGGTGAACATCGCACAGCTCATGCACCGCCATGACATTACCCCGGCTGAAGTTGAAGCTGCCTTTCACAACCCGGCCGCAACCCGGGCTGAACCCGCCCGGCGCAGCAGCAGCGATGTCGCCAAGACGCTGTTTTCGTATCTCGGCGCGATTTTCATTCTTGCCGGAATCAGCACCTATATCGGCATGTTCTGGGACCGCATGGGCAGCGTGATGCGGATTGGCGTCACCTTGGGCGTCGGCTACACCTTACTCATCGTCTTGATTTCCGCGCTGCACGAGAAGAAGTATCCGAAGCTCATCCTGCCGCTGACGCTCGCTACTGTGTTCATGCTGACCAGCGGCTGGTTCGTGTTCATCCACGAGGTGTTCCCGCATAGTGACAACTGGCGGCTCGCAGTGCTCAGCGTCTTCGGCGTAATGGCGCTCCACCAGGCGGTGCTGCTGTGGAAATACCAACTGACGGTGCTGGCCTTTACGTCGCTGTTTTTCGTCTATGGTTTTATGCAGGTCGGTCTTGACCTGCTGGACGTCCCTTTCGGTTTCATCGCCATAGTCCTTGGCGCATCACTCTTCCTGGTTGCCACCGCATTGGAGAAAACCGCTTACCGCAGGCTGGCCGCACCCGCCATCCTGATCAGCGTGTGCTGGCTTAACGCCGGTCTGTTCGACCGAATCGCCATTGCCTCGGCGGTGAACTGGGCAGACTTGCTGACCGGCATGTGCGTCATGTCGACAGCTTTTGGTCTGCACAAAGCGGCGCGACATCCCGGTCTGGCCGGCCTCGGCTACCTGGTCGGCTCGATCATGGTTTACACCGGCCTGTTCGACCTCGTCTACAAGACACCCTTCGAACTTCTGCATTTCGCGGTGACCGCATCGATGCTCTATGCCTGCGTGGTGCTGCAAAGCCGGGCCCTGTTACTCACTACGGTCATCGCCATGCTCAGCTTCATCGGCTACTACACCGCGCAGCATTTCGTCGACTCTTTAGGCTGGCCCGTCACGCTCGTTTTGATGGGTGTTGCATTTATCGGCGTCAGTACCCTGGCGATCAAGGTCAAACGCCACCTCTAGGCAGTCTGTCTGACTATACGGGCAAAATTTGCAGCCGGCTCATGGATAATTCGACAGGGTGCTAGTGGCCCGCTTCTCTCCTGCAAAGGGACGTTGGGTGCTCTGGGGACGCTCAAAAGGGACACTCAGTATTGAATGTCCCTGGCTCGGAGTCGCTGTCACCGCCCTCAAGGTCCTGTGGTCGAGCGCTGATCCGCGGCCAGCTTTGTTGGCACGCTTTTCGGACGCTGGTGACGAGATTCTCGACCACGCCCTCAAACGCCCGGGCACCAGCCGATGAGGTTCAGTTCGATCGGTGTCCGTGCCTGGGAGTGGTGAGGGACGATGCGGGGGGTGTAGTCGCCCGGGGGACGGCCGCCGGCAAGGGTGCAGCCGTAAATAAAACCGTTGACGGAGCCGGCGATGGCGGCGCCGCGCTCCATTTTTACGCACACCGGTTCGTCCCCGGCGACCGCATCGGCGTAGAGCTCCACCTGCACACAATTGGACGGCAGCTCCCCAAGGTAGACCTGGACCTCGAAGGCCAGAGTGTCACCCTCCTCCCGGCACGTCTTTTTGCCCCAGTGGATGCTCGGCCATCGACGCTGCAGCAACGTTTCCCAGGCGAACAGATCCTTGGCCATCCTGCCCCCATCAGCCAAACGACGGTCGTAGGCGGCGGCTGCCGGCAGGTAGAGCTTCTCCACGTATTCGCGCACCATGCGATTGGAACTGTATTGGGGCGCCAGCTGGGCCATGCTGATACGCATGCGCGCAACCCAAGCCTGTGGGATGCCCTTGACGTCACGATCATAGAACATCGGCACCACCTCTTCCTCCAGCAGGCGATAGAGCTCCAAGGCCTCCACCGCGTCTCTTTCAGGACCGTACTCCAGGCCGTTGCCCAGGGCCCAGCCGACCTCCGCCGAATAGGCTTCCGCCCACCAGCCATCGAGCACCGAGAGGTTCATGCCCCCGTTGGCCAGCACCTTCATGCCGCTAGTCCCGCAGGCCTCCCAGGGGCGACGCGGGGTGTTGATCCACACGTCCACCCCCTGGACCAGTTGCTGGGCCAGGGCGATGTCGTAGTCTTCCAAAAAGACGGCGCGCCGACGGACCTCGGGGCGACGTACGAACTGCGACCACTGCTGCACGAAACCTTTGCCGGATCCATCCTCGGGATGGGCCTTGCCTGCGACGATGAGCTGGACCGGCCGCTCGGGATGGGTCAGCAGGCGGAGCAATCGCTCGGTGTCATGCAGCAAGAGGGTGGGACGCTTGTACTCGGTGAAGCGCCGCGCGAACCCGAGGGTCAGTACGTTGGGATCGAGAACCAGGCGAGCTTCGGCGACGGCCTCGGGGTCGGCACCGCGTTCGGCGAGATGTCGGGCTAGGCGTTTACGGGCGTAACGGACCAGGTCGCTGCGTTCCCTGACCTCGAAGCTCCAGAGTTCCTTGTCACTCAGGCTCTCGATGGATTCGGCCATTGGCTCAGGGAGGCCGCGCCAGCGTTCCTTGCCGCAGGCCCTGGTCCAGGCGTCGTCGGCCCAAAGGGAGTCCCAAGATGGAACGTGCACGCCATTGGTGACATGGCTGACCGGCACCTCGGCCTGCGGCCAGCGAGGATAGAGCGCCTGGAAGATGCGGCGGCTGACCTCACCGTGCACGCGGCTTACGCCATTGATGGCGCCGCAGGTGCGCGCGGCCAGGTAGGCCATGTTGAATGGCTCCTCGGGGTCGTCCGGGTTGCGGTGTCCCAAGGCGGCAAGCTCCGCCGGGGAAATTCCCAGCTGCTCGGCATAACCCTGACCGTATTTGCCCACCAGCTTCCGGGAGTAGGTATCGAAGGCGGCGGCGACCGGGGTATGGGTAGTGAAGAGATTGCCGGGCCTGGTCGCCCATAGCGCTTCACGGAATCCGAGCTTGTATCGCCGCATGCAGTAACGGGCGCGTTCCAGGGTGACGAAGGCCGCATGCCCCTCGTTGAGATGGCACACCTGCACATCCAGTCCGAGGGCCTCGATCAGCCGCCAGCCGCCGACCCCGAGGACGATCTCCTGCACTAGGCGCATCTCCTGGCCGCCACCGTAGAGCTTGCCGGTGATACCGCGGTCGATGGGACTGTTCAGGGGGTCGTTGGTATCGAGCAGGTAGAAGGTCACCCGGCCGACCCGGGCCAGCCAGGCCCGGCACTGCACGACACGCCCCGGCAGTTCGACCGGCACCTTGAGCCAGGCGCCTGAGGGGGCCGCAACCGGCTGGACCGGCAGGGTGGTGGGGTCGTTGTAGGGATAGGCCTCCTGCTGCCAGCCAAAGGCATCCAGCACCTGGCGGAAGTAGCCTTGCTGGTAGAGCAGGCCCACCGCGGTGACCGGCACACCGAGATCGCTGGCCGCCTTGAGATAATCCCCCGCGAGGATACCCAGCCCCCCGGCATACAACGGCAGGGCTTCGCCCAGACCGAACTCCAGGCTGAAGTAGGAGATACCCTTCAGCACATTGTCGCCATGGCTCTCACCGAACCAGCCGGTATGCCCGAGATACTCCTCGCGCAGTGCCGCTAGGCGCCACAGATGTTCCTTGAACACGCTGTCGGTAGCCAGTTCTTCGAGACGACCCTCAGCAAGATTCTGTAACACTACGTAAGGGTTCTCAGTCAGTTCCCAGGCCTCGGGGTCCATCATCCGCCACAGGGCGTCGCTCTCATGACTCCAGGTCCAGCGCAAGTCGGTGGCGAGATCAGTCAAAGGGGCGAGCCCTTCGGGGAGTTCGCGGGGGAGATAGGGGGATGGCTTCATGGCTCACCTCTCAGGTGCCCGCCACACGGAGATGGCGCCTTGGGGAGGGGGTTGCGGAGCTGCTCAAAGGCGACATTACCCTGACGTGCCACCCTGTTCAAAGATAGCACCTGTATCCGGTGGCGCAAGGCCGGTTCTTCACCCCAACCTGCTCCGTCTCTCGACACAAACTCCGCAATCAGGTCCCGTCAGGTTTCCGGATTGATCTGCTGTTAGTTCCCAAATTGCGGAAAGCCTGGTTGCCAACCTCATCGAAGGCACCGGCTACCTGGGTCTTGGCCGCGACATAAGTGTCGTACTGGCGCAATTCGAACGCGGGATAGGTTCTTATGACCCTGTAGGCGGGTTCTTTATAAGCCAAAGTCAAATCTCCTGACCAGAGCATGGAGAGGCTGAGCAGCAACAGTCTGGGTAGAGCTCGCATGCTGAAAACGGGCTTTGATGTCATACACATCCGGCCGGCCACTATCAGTTCAGCCAAGATCGATGTCCAGGCGCTCAGCACCGATCAGCTTCAGAGCCTTTTCTATTTTAAAAAAGACGATAAACTTTGGCCCTTTGGCAGCATCTTCTTCGGGGTTAAGACTGCGCCGGGTCATCTTCTTGAGCAACTCGGCATCATCATCCTCTCTGACTTTTTTCAGGGAAAGCCGCGCCCCTTTGTAGCCAACGGCCTTTTCGATGAACAGATAGCTCGCGTACGGATTTTGTGCGATATTACGGTGGGTCAGGCGATCACGCATGATAAAGGCGATCGTTCCATCGTCCATGACATGGGGACGCGCATAAATCGCTGCATTAACCCTGCCTTGAAGGTCGGCCGTGGACATCACGCCAACGCCTTTTTTGCTTTCGAAATATTCTTTCAGTTGCATTGTGCGCACCTATGGGGAAAACGGTTTCTGGTGGGATTCATTACAGGGCCGTGATGGCTTCTTGAGTCTAACTATAACCGAATATTGAAACAATTGCACAGGCAGACAGGGTCATGTGCGCACGACAGAACTGGACCAGGCAGGAGGGCTTTGCTAAAGGAAATCAAGGTAAGTATCAACGCCGTCAAGAAACAGGTCGTACTGGGTTTCCAACGCATCCTTGATGACACTTGCCGGGAAGCCCCTGACCAGATTGCAGCGCAGCCCGATCCAGCCAATGGCATCGACAGCGCCCAGGCTAACCAGGTAGCCTTTTTCCTGGTAACGGTAAGTCTGCGGTTTTTCCCCGCCACTAAGCCGAACAATGTTGCGAGCGACTAACTTGCCTTTTCTCACAGCGGCCTGAGCTGTCAGGGAATTCAACCCCGAAGAGTCAAACCTGGAACAATCCCCGGCTGACAAAATATTCTCCAGCGTGCTCCCCATGCTTATGACCTGTCCGTACGCATTGGTCACCATTGTGGTGGGGGCAGCAGACACCCCGGGAAACTGTAAAGTCAGCTGAGAAGGCAGGGTGTATTCGTGGCCTGTCGCCATCTCCGTCAATTGGATCTGTGAATCAGTTTGACCAAGGTAGTTCGTCCCGGGAAGGTAGTCTATCCCGGCCCACCGCAGTTTCTTTGCAATGTATTTGTGCCCCCCTTCGGGAAGGCTTGGTGCCAGACGTTGGTTCTGATCGATCAGCCGCAGCTTGTTGGGAATCCGTTTTTTCCGCAACTGTTCGTGGAGTTCAAACAACACCTGGACCCCGGTGGCCCCGCCGCCAACCAGGGAAATCTGTAGCGGTTCTTCCGCCCAGGGTTCCAGAAAACTTTCCAGCAGAACCTTCCCTTCGCCACGGCGCAGTTCGTTTTGGCCGAAGTTCCCCGGCCCAGCGTCAAGCTGGATCGGCGCAGCACCGGTCGCGACAACCAGCCAGTCGTACGGCAGCGCTGCCTTATGCAATAGGAGTTTCTGCTGTTGATGCCAGCGAGCAAGATCCTGCTCAGAAAAATCAAGCCTGTGCCGATGAAAGGTGAAATGATATTTCTCCGCCAATTCAGCATAGCTGACGGTGAACTTTTCCAGCGGGTGCTGGAAGGTTTTGTGCAGGTTGGTTATTTTGCAGTGGTCCGCATCTGCATCCACCAGGTGGAGCTCCAGGCTCTTGTCCTTTTTGTACAGTTCGATCAGACAGGCCAGCCCTGCGTAACCGCCTCCCAAAACAACGACTCTAGGCATTTGCGTCTCCTTCGGCCTTCCGAGCCAGCAACTAGAGATCCTGCCACAGCCTGAGGATCACCGTCTCCTTGCTGCCATGACCGTTGCGCCGGCCATTGGTCAGGTCACCGATGCTGGTAAGAATGGTGCCAAACATACATTAAATTATAGGCGAGAGTGAGCAGTTTAGAAACCGTAACGTACGATAAAATGAGGCGCTGGCTTTTGTGTGTCACCAACTCCAGTTTTAGGAACTGGATAGGGAATATCAGTGGTACCTACGGTCTATGCCACTATTTATGGGATCGGCCTGATAAAAAGCGTCTGCAGCCCGGCGCCCATACTGCCCTGCTGATCAAACAGTGTGGTTTGGGTCTGACCGATGCCGTTGTCGTGAATAATCATGCGTGTTGACATCCCCAGCCACTCGCCTACCGGGTGCCGAAAGAGATTCACAGTCATATCCACCGGAACAAACGACCACTTTGCCGGGTCGAGTTCGGCACTGATGCCGTTGGCGGAATCGACGGCAGAGAAGAGCAGATCAAGCTCGTCGTCGGTTTCGCCTGCGATCAAATCAATTCTTTTGCGGAACCAGGCGGTCGCCGGGCCCTTTTCGTGACATGCCCCTTCGGTAAAGTGCCAGTAGAGTGCCTGGCCATATTTGAAATCGTACGGACTCTCAAAAGAAAGTGGCACGCCAGCAGTGGCTGGCGGCAACGCCGGCAGAGCAAAGGGATAGGTCACCACCTCCCCGGCCGTGATGCCCTCTTCCGGTAGCAGGTTCCAGGCATTCGCGAGCAGGACAAGCTTGTCACCACAATAGTAAGACCCGCGCAGCAGCTCGATCTGTTTGCCGGGGCGGACTCTTTCAACCTTGATCCGGCAAGGTGCCATCGAAATTGGCCCGAGTATTTCAACGGTGACCCTGGAGAGCAGCAGAGCACGATTGGCAGAATGGCGGCGCATGACATGGGCCAGCAAAGCGCAGGGAGGGCTGCCATGCTGCAGCTCCGCAGACCACGGTCCGGCGGTCGCTTCGGTCGGCTGGTAGTGATCATCACCAAGTGGAGTATAAAAAGCCGCGGGGAAATCTGTCGTCATTTCAGCAACGCTCCTGGTTAGCCTGGTCCGGCCCCATTGTCCTCGTGTCCCCGGATACCGGGGGCCCTGTTACAGCAGAAAGTCCTGCAAGTTGGTTTTCCCATAACTGACGCTTGGATTGGAATCTTTGATCTGCTTGGCAACCATCGCCATGATCATTTTCACCCCCGGGGTTTTTTCAGGATCCGTGAGCGGCAGCAACCTGACCGTCAAGCTGGTTTGTTTCTGAGACAGCTCGACGAAAAAGCTTTGATTGTTGCCGTTTTCAACGGCCAGGGATTCGACGAGCGCTTTGTTCTGGGTTGCATTGAGGTACTTGTCGGTCACTTTCAGCACACCACCTTCAATTCTGGCTGTGAACGGAACAACGCTGTCAAAAGCCACTTTTGCTGAATTGATATTTTCCAAAACGACATGGGGCATCTTGTACCTCCACTCTCTGTTATAGAATTTAGGATTGGTATTTAGAGATACTCAATTTTGAGTGTCTCTAGCTCTTGTGGAAGTGTCCCGAGACCCCCTGATAGTAACTTGACTGACATTAGAATAGGTATTATGTCCCCCGATTCCAACTTATGCCAGTGAAACCCTTTCTGCCGGACCATTCTTTGATAAAATCTAAACAGTAAAGAGCACAAAATTCAGGAAACCGATCCAGAAGAGTGCCGGACTATTTATGGAGCAGCGACATTACAAATCAACCCAGATCGCCAACATTGCTTCCCCGGCGCTGGGCTTCATTCTGAGCATTCCCGGACTGATCGCCTTGCTCCTGCATGCGCACAGCGATGGGAATGGCGTGCATCTCCTGACCTTTATCATCTATGGAATGAGCCTGGTAATCTCCTACGCGGTGTTTACGCTGTATCATATCTTTAAATTCCATGCGCGCCTTGGAAGGCTGTTCAAAATCCTCGATCACGCGACAATTTATCTCCTTATCGCCGGAACCTACACACCCTTTGTGCTGGTTTTCCTGCGCGGCAACTGGGGATGGACCTTGTTTGGTGCGGTGTGGGAGATAACTGTTCTGGGGGTGATTTTTAAAATGTTCTACATCGATCGTTTCAAAATACTGGGACCGCTGATTTATCTGGCGATGGGCTGGCTGATCGTCTTCGTCATCAAGCCGGCAGTTGATTTGATCCCCACCGCAGGCTTGCTGCAGCTGTTAGCGGGCGGCCTGTTTTACAGTTTCGGGCTGATTTTTTACGCCTGGAAGCGGCTGCGCTTTCATCACGCGATCTGGCATCTCTTCGTTCTGGCGGGGAGCGCCTGCCACTATTTTGCGGTATATAATCATGTCATTTCATGAACCCGACTGACCCCGGTCAATCAATGCAAATCTGGGACGAGACCATGTCAAAACCTGTAAAAACCATCCTTTTTGTCATCTGCGGTTTCATTACCCTGCTCGCCTTGCTCAAAGTGGGTCTGCTTGTTGTGGACACTGATGCTAACCGGACCCGGCTGGAAACAGCAATCTCCAAAGCGTTGGGAATGGGGGTCAGGGTCGGCGGTGGTCTGGGGATTAGCCTCTTCCCGAGTTTGCACATCAATCTGGAGGACGTGCACCTTGCTCAGCGGGGGGATGAGGTCGCCAGTGTAGAAAAGGTCAGGCTCGGGATTGAGCTTCTTCCTTTACTGCAAAATAAAATCCGGATCGGGACGCTCGCGCTGAAACATCCCAGGATCTCCATCGAACGGCATCAAGACGGGACATTCAACTACGAGAAAAAGGAGCCGGACGGCGATACTGAAGTCACCCTGGGCTGGTCGAAAGTCTCCATATCTGAAGGGACCCTGATCTTTTCGGACCACCAATCGGGGGCGGAGTTCGAGGCATCGGACTGCAGCCTGACGATCGGCCAGCTGCGCCCTTCGGGCTGGAAAATCTCGAATCTGTTGAAAAATCTTTCCTTCACGGCGGAACTTGCCTGTGGAGTGATTCGAAGTCATGACCTGCCGATGTCCGCAGTGAACCTTTCGGCCAGCGGGAAAAATGGCGTCATCGATCTTAAACCGGTCACGATGCAGGTCTTCGGCGCTCCGGGGTCGGGAAGCTTCCATGCGGATTTTTCCGGCGCAATCCCCCTTTACGGCCTCCATTACGAACTTTCCGCCTTCAGCATCGAGAAGTTTTTCAAAATCCTGTCGCCGCGGCAGGTCGTAGCAGGGGCGATGGATTTCTCCGCGGACCTCTCGGCGCAGGGAAAGACCCTGAACGAGATAAGACCGACGATCATGGGAAAAGTTTCCCTGCGGGGCGAGGATATCAAGCTCCTTGGCCGGGATCTCGATCAGGAATTCTCCCAGTTTGAGTCCAGTCAGAACTTCAACCTCGTTGACGTGAGCGCCTTTTTCTTTGCCGGGCCGCTGGGACTGCTGGTCACCAAGGGTTACAACTTTGCCAGCAACCTTCAGGGACCGGGGGGCAGCAGCGAGATCAGCACTCTCGTCTCCGATTGGCAGGTCGAGCACGGCGTTGCCCAGGCGCAGGATGTCGCTCTGGCAACCGGCAAGCACCGGGTCGCCCTCCAGGGAGGGCTCGATTTGGTTAACGAGAAGTTCAAGGACCTGACCCTGGCATTAATCGACGCCGAAGGCTGCGCCAAGGTGCGTCAAAGCATCCGTGGGAGTTTCCATGACCCGCAAGTGGAGAAGCCGAATTTGCTCAAATCTCTCGCCGGGCCAGTGGAGAAAGTCTTAAAGATGGGGAGAGACCTTTTCCCTGGTGGAGAGTGCGAACCATTCTACACCGGTTCGGTCGCTTCGCCGGAATGACTGACAATCGAACGCTCACGCAGCAACACTTCCTGCAGAGCCTTTCTCCCCTCCCCGTTCTGCATGATGTGGATCATATTGAGGAAACTCTAAAGGGACACTCTATTTTGAGTGTTCCCGGCTCCTGGAATCAACCGATGGTCTGATCGGTACAAATCGAATCTTCCTGCATCTCAAGCAAAAAGGTTGCCCCTCCTCCCGGAGTTTCCTCAACCCAGGCTTTGCCGCCGTATAACCGGGCGATCTTTTGCACTGTTGCAAGCCCGACCCCGCTACCAGCAGAATTCCTTGCAGATGAGCCCCTGAAAAAGGCCTCGAAAATATGTTCCCTTTCTGTGGAAGGGATGCCAGGGCCATGATCGCGGACGTAAAGTCTTAACGAATCAGCGTGGCATTCCCCTCCTATTTCTATGGGACTCCCCTGTTTGCCGGCATAATGAATAGCATTGCTGATCAGATTACTGAAAACCTGGTACAAAAGGGTGCGTGCCACCCTGATCATGGGAAGGGTGTTTACTGTGACCTGAACCTCGGCCTGGATAATTTGTTGTGCAAGAGCTTCCAGCACCTCTTCGACCACGGCACCGGCATCGACCGGTTCGCGCGGCATATCCAGCTGACCGACCTTGGCCAGCTCAAGGAGGTCTGCCATCAACCTGAGCATTTTGTTGCCAGAGGAGCTGATTTCCGCCAAACAGCTGATGGCTTGGTCGTCGAGCTGGCCTCGATAGGTCTCCGACAGGAATTCGGCGTAACCGATGATCGGGGTCAAAGGGGTCCGCAAGTCATGGCTGACGGTGTAGACGAAGGCTTCCAATTCACGGTTTGATGCTTCCAGTTTCTCTTCTGCTTCCTTGCGATCGCTGATGTCACGTATGGACTCAATAGCCCCGTTAAAAGTTCCTTTACGATCACAAAGAGGCGAGGCTTTGGCCGACACATAGGCACCTTTACCGCCATAGAGCTTTGGCAGGTACAGTTCGTCAAAGAGGGCATGAGCGTTCTCATCCCCTTCTCTGAAATCCATGTTCTGCCCGAAATCGGGGTTTTGGACAAGATCGATCAAGGTCGGCCGGCGTTCGCCGTACAAGGACTCAGAATAGGCATAATTGCCTTGGCCGAGCATCTGTTCCTTGGCTACACCGGTCATCTTTTCCATGGCGCGATTCCAGGCCATCACTGTTCCACCCTTGTCTACGACGAAGGTCGCATCGGGCAGAAAATCGATGATGTCCTGCAAACGCTGGTGTGCTGAGTGCAATTTGTGATCGACCCGTCGGTGCTCCAGGGCATTTGCAAAACATTCGCCAACAATCCTGAGCAGAAAGAGGATCTCCTCGGGACAGCTTCTTTCTCTCTTGACTGAATCCAGACCAATAAAGCCGATCATTTCCCCTTTCAGCAACATAGGAACGGTGATGAGAGACTTAATACCCTCGCGGAGCCATTCCTCTCGCTCTACTTGTGCTTCGGGCCCCAGGCTGGCAACTGATGGGCAATAGAAAAACCCCTTTTCAGAAAGCTCCTGCAAATACCAGGAGAAGTTATCCCAGGGAACTTTCTGTAGTCGAGGGAGTTGCGATTCAATGTCTTTTGCGCACCATTCGTGGGTATTACTCATAGTCAGGCCATTGGCGTCGAGTTCAAAGACATAGCAGCGATCAAAACCGATCTGCTGGCCGATCTGTTGCAGAGCCCGATCTATTTCTGGGCCCAGCTTGTCAAAGGAGAGGTTTATAAAACGTGTCGAAATGTCTGAGACCATGGCTTCAATGCGGCCGCGCTCTTCCAGAGCTGTCTCGGCCAGCTTGCGTTTGGTGATGTCGTTGAACACAAGCACATGTAACCCTTCTATGGTGGCGTGACGGCACACCACATGGCAGATCGATCCGTTCTGGCAGGTGACATCGACCTCAAAAGGCTCACTGGCAAGAGATACCGGATCACGGCCGTCGAAACAGTCCTGCCAGGCGCTCAGTACCGCCTGACGCTGATTCGGATCGGGGCATGCGAGTGCCCACCAACTTGCCGTATCAGTGAGTTCTTCGAGAGTGTAGCCGAATAATTCGCTGAACTTTTTATTGACGTAGAGCAGTCGCTGATCACTACCGATAGTTACGATCGGTACCGGCGAGGCCTCGATAAGTTGCCGGAACCTTTTTTCCGATTCCAGTCGGGCCTCTGCATGTTGCCGTTTCTCAAACTGATCGCTAAGCTCACGGGTTTTTAACGCCACCTGCTTTTTAAGAGTCCATGACCAGGTTGTTGCCGCTCCGAGCAGTAGCAGAAGCGGACCCAGGACCCAAACTGCGTATTTGAACAGGTCCCGGTAGAACGTTTTCTTTTCATAGAGGCCGAACCAGCGTTGGTAGATTTCATCATACCGGCCAGTGGCTTTGAGAATCCGCAACCCTTCGTTGAGCTGAGTCAGTAAATCACTGTTCCCCTTGGCCACGGCAAAACCGTACGGGCCCGCCGCCAATTTCGGCCCGACAGCCGTGATATTGTCGAGTTTCAGTTGACTGACGAGGTAAAGACCTCGCAGCCTGGAACAGAGTGCGGCATCATGTTCCCCGGAGGCCAGAAGCTTTAAGGCTTCCGTCTGATTGTCGACAAAGACAATGTTGGCCGTCAGGTTGATAACATTGATGTAATCATCCATGATGTCGCCCCGCTGGATAATGATCTTCTTCCCTCTGAGGTCCTCAAAGGACTGTATCGACGAATCCGAGCGGACGAAAATGGCACTTGTGTTGATCAGGTAGGGCGTCGAAAAGTCCACCGTCGCGGCTCTCTCCTCTGAATAGCGCATGCCGATCAATGCATCGATTTGTCCCTGTTCAAGTTCGCTACGCACATGTTCCCAGTTGCCGAGGCTTAGCTCAACATCGAGATTCATGACCTCGGCGACTGCTTGCAGAATGTCGACATCAAACCCTGCCGGGGCGCCTGTCTCATCCAGGTATTCAAAAGGTGCAAACCCTTTGTCGCCACGGAACTGATATTTTTTTCGTGCCTGGGTTTCGGTTGCACTGCCAACCAGAGAAAGGAACAGAAGAGTGAGGAGGAGCAGAAAAGAGCGTTTATACATTGAACTGTCTCCCTGATGGTTTCGGATGATCCTTAACCATGCGACGGGTCCGGTTCGTGTCTCACCTGCCAATGTAGAAAAAACAGGATCGCTGGACGCTCGGTGGAAACTTAGTGAACGCTGGCGAATTATGCAGCAAAGCATTGCGGCCGGAGGCCGGCAATGAAGCATAAGATGAGTTCTTGCCAGATTATGTCTAAAGTATAGAAGGAGAAGGGGTTTTTACAAGTTTGGCCTCTAAACCCAAAGTTGCAATCAAATATCCGATCTCAGATAAAAAGAACCGGGTGGTGTCTATTTGAGTTTTATCTCTTCTAAGGTCTGCCGAAACGTATCGAGAAACGCCCCACCGAGATCCACGGCTCGTTGCGCCGCAACCAGTGCTGCTTCCTGCTTGCCCTGTTCGGCCAGGACATGGGCTAGATTGTTGAAGGCCATGCCGTTTTCCGGTTGCAGCAGAGTTGCCTGATGAAAGGCCTCGGCGGAGCCTCCAAGATCGTGCAGACTGTAGCGGCTGTTGCCAAGACCCATCCAGGCCGCAAAGCTTGCTTCCCATCGTGTCAGGGCCGTGGCATAACCGGTCGCGGCATCCTGCAACTGGCCAGCCTGTTCCAAACCAGCAACGGCGGCAAGCCACTCCACTTCGTTACTTTCAACCGGCATCTGGTCCGGCGGCAACACCAGAAGTCCCCAATAATCGCTACGCCGCCAGATATTCATGAAAGTCCGGGTACTAAGAATCTCCCTGGCAGTGAGTCCTGAGTGGAGGATAACCTCGCCCTGTTCCTGATCGAAGCCAATAACCACGGCATAGTGCCATTTCGGGTACCAAAAAAAACTCAGGTTGACCAGAACGATGACCGGATGGCCGGCAGCGACCTCGGCCAACAGTGCATCGCTGCCGGTGATGGGATATGCGATCCGACCATGCCGACGGGCTGAACCAATCAGAGCGCTCTGCAGACTGCCTTTAAGACCGGGGGTATAGACCTCGGGTGAAAGGTCAGAGGGTTGCACCTCAACACCGCTCCAGTTGAGCGCCATGGCAAGGGCTGCCGGCCCGCACTGCAATTCATCCTGGGCAAAAAAAGGCACTTCCGTGATCATGGCCCTGGCGGGAACTTCCGGCGCCCTGGTCAGGGGGCCCATCGGCAGGAGGCCGCAGCCCTGCAGAAGCATAGGTAGCGCCAGAAATAACAGGCCGGCAATCATCCGACTGCCAGCCTGAATCAAGCGTGAATTTGCCGGGCGGTTAGCTCTGGGCGTTAACGAAAGGGAAAACATGCGTGAGTCCCAGAAGATCGGTGATCAACAACACCACAAAGACGAAAACCACGGCACCAACGATCGCACCTGCCCCACCATCGGCACCGGCAGGCAACTGGTCCATGGAATTGGCCATTTTCGTTAGCTCTGCAGGGGAAAGACTGGCCACCCTTTTCTGTGCCTCAGTAGGATCAACGCCTTGCTGAACCATAACTTTCTGCACATCTTCACGATCCAGAAATACGGCAACCCGCTCCCGGTTTGTTTCTTGCTGCTGCTCCGCGATCACGGTACTGGTGTCGACCATTTGCGCATTGGCTGTTTGCACGGACAGGTCTAACAGAAGAAAAGAAAAGACCAAAAGGAGACTCACTGGTTTTAATATGTTCTTTAACATGATGGATTTTCCTTTACCTCAAAGTTTAGTGGAAATTATACCCGGTAGAATACCATGAATGCCCAACTCTTATGGGAAGCCTGGCGATGTTAATTTCTTTGATAATCGTCAAAATCAAACCTTTCGCGCGCATTAGCCATTCTCAGAGAAATGACCCCTGTCAGTAATGTCGATGGCGGCTGGCAGAATTCAGTGGGCTGTACCCGGCTCTGTCTTCTGCAATGAACGTATTTAATCATGAGCAACAAGCGTGCCGGAAATAGTTTGTGGATGATGCAACGGTAAAGGTTTGATTTCGCGAGTAAAGACTAAAAAGGGAAACAAAGCAAAACTAAAGTTGGCAAACAAGTTCCGTCGCATATGGAATATCTGCCATATACGACGGGTGCCGCTGACGGCGTCGCAAGTTTTGAGATCGGGGACAAATTAGTTATGTCCCCTGTCTCCTCACATAAAATAGCTTAAAACAACATGATATTATTTATAAATTTCGGACCTGTCCCCCACTCGGTGCTGAAAATCGGCCTGTAAGCCTGTTTTTGATGTGTAATTCCAATGTATAGCTTTAGATTAGCTTGGTCCGACCCCGAAGCATATAGTGTCGCCACTTCAGAGTGAGTGATGGTTAGCGCCGTGACGGTTTGACGTTGCCGCAGTCGTCCGACAGCCACTTGCCGGCCTGTGTCATCTCCATGCGTTCAGGTTTGCCATCGACCTTGGTGTTGATCGTGGTCTTTCCCGTGTAGGTTTTCGAATTGCTCATGGTGATCTCGCCTTCGCCGCTGGACGGCGGATCGCCGGCGCAATCGAACTTGAATTTCATCGTGTTGCCCGTGCGTTTGATTACCTGCTGCTTGCAGTCCTCTTCTTTTTGCGGCACGTAGTCGTGCTCGGACATTTCCTTGGTGACACAGACCTTGACGCTGGTGCCCATGGGACCCACCCCCACGCCTTGCGCCGCCATCATCTGTTCCATCATCTTGCGTTGTTCGGGCGGCATGCCGGCCAACTCTTTCTGCATCCGGGCCATGGCGTTCTCCATCTCGCCACCCTGGGTCTTCATCGTGAAGGTGTGTTCCCAGAGACCGGGACGAATCTTCATGTCTTCCGCCCACCCCTGGCCAGCCAATGGAAAAAGGGCCAGAAAGGCGATCAGCACGATTCCAGTTTTCACAGAGATCTCCGTTAGTTATCCGCATCAACGAAAAAACCGCCCCGGTCGGCATATTACCAAGGACGGCTCAAAATTCTTTCTTTCTTCCGAATGCCATCACATCTCTGCGTTGAATAGAAAAATTACAGGCAGTCCAGATAATGTCAATTGATCGTTCACCTAACAGGCAAAGGCCGGGACGCCAGCGTAAAACCTTTCTTCGCGCAAAGAGGTGCAACTTCGGGCTCTATGGATGAGGCAGCCGAAATACTCTCGCGTGAATGTCCCGCGAGGGTGTCCTCCAGGTCAAGGGTGGTGGTTGCTGGGCAAGCCAGTCCTGTGTTAATCCTTCCAATCCGATTCAGTCACGCTATCAGCGCCATGAGCCTCGAATATTCCCCTGATCCCACTCACGATGGCTGTCGAAGCGATGACCTTGATCTCCTTCTTATCTTTATCGACGAAGATTTTTTCATTCGGAAATCCGGAAATCTGGCCATTCATGATATCGTCTTCTACGTTCTTCAGAGTATCTTCGGATGCAAATTTAGCCGTCAAGATCTTAGTCATGCGCATTTCTCCTCGGTAAAGCAGCAAATGTTTCTTAGTACCGCAACGAATAACGTACATTTTAATTTTAACAGACCATTTCCGTTGTCAAGAAGAATTCGTTGCGCAGCGGCGATCACTCGCAAAGGTGACGGGGTCAGGCTTGACTAATGGACATTGCACCGACCTGAACAACGAGATGGACGTGGTTTGTCATCAGGCAAAAGGCATGGATGCGGGAAGAAAACCGTTCTATCCCTTCCTGTAATAACAGGAGGAACCGTGTGCGGTCCGCCTCGTCGGCAAGGATAGTTTGCCCGGCGTTGCCCCGCAGCATAACGTGATAAACAGCAGTGGGATAATGAACTCTTGGTTTGCGTGCCATGTGCTGCAGATTAGCATGAAATTACCAGGTGTCACGCCTGACCCCGGACCTTTTCCGGTCCCTAATTGGCGACGGATGTTGCGATCTACCGGGAAAACTCTAATATTGTAATTGTTTGCAACATCAAGGGAGGGCAACAGGATGAGCCAGCGACGGCTTTACCACATCGGCTTCGGCCACAAAGACCTCGGGGCGACGCCGCCGACCACCGCCCTGCTCTGCGGCGACCCGGAGCGGGCACGGCGCATTGCCATGGAGACCGACGGCGTCAAATGCCTGGCGACGCTCTCGGAGAACCGCGGCCTGCACAGCTACCTGTGTCAAAACACCGAGGGACGCAAGTTCGTGGCCGCCACCAGCGGCATGGGGGCGCCATCACTGTCGATCGTCGTCAACGAACTGGTCGCGGTCGGTATCCGCACCATCATCAGGGTCGGCACCAGCGGCGGCATCGGCCAAGAGGTCAAAGCCGGCGATCTGGTGATCTCCAGTGCCGCACTCTGCCGTCAGGGCGCTGCCCTTGATATCGCCCCGGCCGAGTTCCCCGCCGCCGCCGACCCCTATGTCACCGTGGCATTGACCAAAGCTGCGAAAAAGCTCGGCATCGCTGCGCACCTCGGCGTTACGGCGAGCGTCGACACCTTCTACGAGGGGCAGGAACGCAGCGACTCGGCCAACCCGCACCTGTTGCGTTGCCTGCACGGGATAAGCGAGGAGTACCGCCAGCTAAAGATCCTCAATTACGAGATGGAGGCCGGCACCCTGTTCAAAATGGGCCTGGTTTATGGCTTTGCCGCTGGCTGTGTCTGTGCGGTACTGGCTGAACGTTTGGTGGCGGAGTCTGTCGACCTGGCTGTTAAGCAGCAAGCCGAACGAGATGCGGTGCGGGTAGCGCTGGGAGCTCTTCAGGATTTGGGCTCCTAGTTCCAGATTCATTTGTCCGCCTTTAGCGCATTCAAACGTTCCTGAGCAATCTTATGACGGGGATGACGGAGGCAGGCTTGACTCATTTGACGTTGCGGGGCGACAAACAAAGGCCACCCGGAGATCTAGCCGGCGGCCTTTGCCTATTATCAAACCGTGTCAAACGACAGCAGGGTGCTGATCCATCCCACCGTATCGATTACTTCTTGTGACAACCCATGCAATCAGTCGGGCCGGCCCCTTTCTGCTTGTGGCAATCCTTGCAGAGCACATGGGCTTTGGCCTTGTCGAGGCCGAACAACCCGGGCGTTTCTTCGCCATGGCAGGTGTTGCAATCAAACTCGCCAGAGTGCATCGCATGCGGGAAGGTAACATTGCCGTAGCTGGCTTCGAGTACGATCGTCTCGGGGCTGACCGCTTGCTTGGCAGCTTCGACAACTTTGTCGGCGGCCATCGTTGTTGCGACTGCGGCGGACTTTACCGCCTCGCCAGTCGAATCGGCAGCCTTCACGGTCGCGTCCTTGGCATCGGTCATCATCTCACCGGTTTTATCGGCAGCGGCAACAGCCATTTCCTTGGTGTCTGCAGCGGCTTCCTTGATCGCAGGTTCCGCATTTTCTTTCATTTCGACGGCCTTATCGGCAACGGTCGTCGCCATTTCCTTGACTCCCTCGACTGCAGACTTGGCCGCTTCGCTCACCTTCTCCGTCGTTGTCTCTTTTGAACCCTGCACCGATTTTGATTCCTCCGATGGTCCGCAACCGAAGATCGCCAAAACCAGCAACATTGCACTCAGTGTTAAAGATTTGTTCATTTCTCTGCTCCCTTTGATGGATGGTTATTGTTCATACGAAAAACAAGAAAAACTTCGGCGCCGCTCACTCTTTACCCTGATTTGGCAATAGCGAAACACGAAAACCCCAAAACTTGCTTTCACTATTTTTGGCTAAACTAACAACGTAGGAGATATATTTCTCGCCCGTCCGTCCCTGAATTTATTTCGTTCTAAGCCAAACTTTGATCCTGGCAAGGGCTCGTCTGGATCAATGGCTGTGCCTAAAGTTATTTTTAAATTTTCTTGAGCTGTCCTGGGGGTAAATGCCCGAAATGAAGGTTATGGACCGGGACGCATCCAGAGAAAGTTGAAACAAAAAAACTGCGATGACTAAAATCACGAATGGACAGATCATGAGAAAACTCCTGTTGATTGACCATCAAGCCCTGAGCCATGGAACCCGTTTGAAAAAGGAGACATTACATCACGGGGATCAGCTGAACGTGATCATTAGAGTCCAGCCATAGGCGGCTCACCTCACACGGATTGAGTAAGAGCCCTGCTCGAGTACAGGTTTGCAACCAGCATGCCAGAGATAGGCTGTTGGCAAATGGGGCGTAAGTTTCTGATAATACAAGGCAAAGAAGAAAGAGAGAGCATGAAGGAGAAGAAAACTCATCAGGATTTCCGTCACATGTCACGCAATTACCATATATGGAGGTCAGCGCTTTGCGAATTAAAGAGTGTTCCTTGGCAGCCGTCCTTTTTCGTTACAATCGTTCTGGATACGGGCTCACTTGATTTAAGTGCCCCCGGCTCCCAGGTTACCCAGCGGCGCTGCAAGATTCCGAGACAAACCATCTACCAATTCCGACAGGTCGGCAAAATTGGGCGAATTGCCGTCAGAATGGGTGGTCGAATTCAATCGGAATCAGTGGACGAATTGGATCGGAACGGGTGGACGATTTGCGACGGAATCAGTGGCGGAATTGGCTCAGAATACGCATTTTTGACCATGGAAATGGGGCAATACGGATTTGGTAATGGGGACACAATACCTATTCTAATCTTAGTCGTCGCCCCGGCTGTTTCACCCTCAGTGCCCTCCCCGCCAAAACTTCAAGCCGCAGCACAAACCGATCGTCTCCAGCCGGTCGGCCAGTTCTTGTCTTTTTCCGCAG
>JACZKE010000056.1 GCA_014860225.1 Desulfuromonadales bacterium | reverse complement strand
CATCGCAGAGCCCGCACTGATAACAGTACTTGAACGAGTCGCCGCCGTTTTCCTTGATGACCTCGATAATCTCTTTTTCGGGAGCTAAGGTTTCCACGCTATCACCTGTCCTGTCGTTCTATTTGGTTTTGGAAAGCTGTGAGACCAGATCAACGACCTTGTCGATGCCAAACCGGTTGACCAGTGATTCCAGGCCTACCTCGATCTCCCCGCGCGGCCCGACTTCATTTTCACCCTCTTCTTCCCGTTCGACGTAAGTCAGAGCATCACAACAACACACCTGCACACACATCGGTTCTGGCAGAGTCGGATCGTCTGCACACATATCGCATTTCAGAGGAAGGCCTGAATCGGGATCCTTGAACAAGTCCCTGGTCGAACAGGAGACAGTACAGAAGCTGCACTCCGAGTATTCCTTACCGTTGATCACGTAGCTGTTTCTACAGTTACATTCAGCCTGGGCATAGTCACCTGCCCGGACCGGCACATAGACATCCTTACGGTCTTCGATAATCACCCGGATGCGCGATCGCGCCGGATTGGTGCTGCTGAATTTCGGCACGGCATGAAATCCGGAGCATGCCATCTCACATGCCCGGCAACCGATACATTTATCAAGATCGACTTTTATCTCTTTAACGATTCGCTTTTTCAACCCGTTGCTCACGATTACCACCCCCTGCGCATTATTCTTTCACTGTTTCATCAAAGACTTTCAGGACTGATCGCCTTCACACTCGGGCAGAATCCCTCGCTGGATGAAGTCATTGCTTACGTATTCCAGGCCCAACTTGTCCAAGGTCTCCTTGGTGGGAATACCGTCATTGTTCCAGCCCTTAAACTCATAATACATGTCAAGCAACTTCTGCTCGGTCTCAGGCTCCCGCTTCTTCCAATGGTTGGCAGGGGGTTTTTCGTCAACTCTGCTCAATCCTCTTCTGACATTCAGAGCCCGGATCAGGTTGCGGTTTCTCCGCGCTACTTCCCACAGCCCGTCCGTATCGAACTCGATCCCGGTAGCATGCGTGATGAAAGCAGGCAGATTGTAGATGTGATAGGGCGGGCGGCCGCCGAACTGGCCTCTAAAAGATGACAGGAAGGCGCAGGTACCGATTGCATCATCAACGTAATGCATGGTTTCATTCCAGTCACAAATGTGGACAGAGGCTTCAAGTGATGGATTCTGACGCGGTTCCCACTCCATAAACCATTTCTTGAATCTTTCGGGAGCTGCGTCCCAATTCTTCACAAACTCAGCACGCTCTGCCTTGTCAGCAATCGGTGCCTGGGGAAAAGACCCCTCAATCTGGGTGATGTTCATCTTCTCGCCAGTCGCATACATCAAGAAATAAGGGAAATTGACGTATCCCAGCTTGATAGGCACCTGCTCAAATTTTTTGATGGTATTGTGATCATACGCTTCGGCGCCATTGCCGATCTGTCGGGCCGCAGCGTAGATGCCGTTGGCCAGAACATCACCGATCCCCTCACGCCGGGCGATTCTTTCGACCAGATAAAAGAACCGCGCCTCGTTAACCTTGTAGCCCTCGACTGTCTCGCCATCGGGACCCGGGAAGTCAGGCAGGTCCTTATCAGTCAGGATCCCGGCCTCATAGAGCTCGATAGCAAAGGCGATCGTCTGCGGTGTCGAGTAGGCATCCATCCCATATTCCTGGGTGATACCGATAATGTTGTAGTCAAAATCAAGATCACCGAAGGCTCCCATTGCATAAGTCAGCTTACTGTAGCACTTCTGGAAATAGGGCATTCTCCCAGGGTATTTGATCGCCTGATGACAGTCCTTCGGACAGTTGTGACAACCGGTCCAACGCTGACGCAGCTTGTCTTCCAGCGACAACCAGTCATTTTCCATCTCCTTGCTGAAAAATTCACTCCTTCGGGTACGGGCGTTACCCCAGGCAAAGTTGTCGACATGGAACGCATCGCCCTCGCCGTGAGCCATGGAATCGCCGCAATCCTTGTTGTCGTACATCTTTCGGTACATGGGAATGCTAATCTCGGCGAGTTCTTTGGGCTGGGCAACATTTACATCTTTGGTTCCGCGGACAATGATCGCCTTGATTCGCTTATCGCCCATAATCACGCCGACCCCTCGTGAAGCGCTGGAGTTGGCATGCTCGATACTGGCCATATAAACCCGGTTCTCACCGGCGATGCCGATCGCTGCAACCTGAGCGTTCGGCTCTCCCACCTCTTCCTTAAGGATAAGCGCCGTCTCCTGGGCACCTTTGCCCCGCAGATGAGAGGCGTCACGGATCTCTACCTTGTCGTTATTGATCCACAGATAAACGAGATCAGATGCCTTGCCACGAAAGATAATCTTGTCGTATCCGGCATACTTCAGTTCCGGACCAAAGAACCCACCGAACAACGAATGTGAGTAGAAGCCGGTTTGCGGAGAAAAGGTATCAACAGCCGTACGATTGGCCCCGGGAACAGGCGTTGATTGCAAAAGGCCGGTACTGAATATGAGTAAATTCTCTGGATCAAGAGGGTCAACCTCCGGCGGAACTCTGTCCCAGAGTATCTTTGCAGCAGTACCCTGGCCACCCAGATGAAGTCTGGACAATTCCGGGTCAGTCTCTACCCGGTCAATGCTCCCTCGGGAGAGATCAATTTCCAGATCAAACCCTGTCTCTGCATACCTCATTTTCTTACCCCTTCCAGTTGTTGGTCTGACAATTCATCCGCAAGCATTTAAATTCGATAAATATTGAAAACTCTTAACAAAGCAGAGCATCTAACGATCATGTTCCGTCAAGAGCATCGAGAAACATCTTTTAGCCTCCGCATCGGGCAAAACCTTTTATTTGTGCATACAGGTACCGCAATACCACTTTATATGTCAAGAAAATATTGGCGGATTTACCAAGCGATACTATGCGGAATGCTCACGAACTTGTCGGCAGTCATCGCTATAAAAGCTCTGGAATCTAAGGGATTTATCCGGCGAGCGGGAGCTATGCCGGCCTCAGCTTTGCAGCTTATTGATTTTCTCAGGATGCGGAGGAATGCAGGCTTGCACGAAGGGTTGCGTTGCGAAACTGGTTTTAAGGACAGGGACTTGAGGGAAAACCCTACTCGAAAGAAAGCGGAATGACGAAGCAAGCCTTTAGCCCTGCATCGTCATTTGCCTTCCGTTCTCTGTTCCTGGTATCAGGCTCCCGATCAGCATGGCACAGTGTTCCCCGCCCTTCTCAACGGGCAGGGCAGGTCAGATCGATCTCGCCGACCGCAAACAACTCGCGACCTGCCTTGAAAGCGGAGTCAGCCGTGAAAAAGTTACAGAGACACTGCTTGTCCGTACCACCCATTCATTCGTGCTCTTTCCACTTATAATCGATGAGCTCTAGAAGAACACCGTTCATTTTTTTCGGGTGAAGAAAAGCGAATTCGCAATCCCGGAAGGGGCGAGCTTTGCCGGTGACGTCGTCAGCAAGAGGTTCGGGATTCGGAATAAATGGGTAATCCTTGCTCTCAAGTTCCTGAATTGCTTCGCGGGTATTCTCCACATTAAAGCTGATAAGCATGACGCCTTCGCCGTTCTTCTCGATCCACTTGGCCACTGGACCATCAGCCGAGGTGGATTCCATGAGCTCGAAACCGACGCCGGCGAGCCAGTAGCGGGCAACCCGGATCTTTTCCGGCTCGTCCACGTAAGGATCGTCCGGTTCTGATTTGCCCAGGATAGGTTCCCATACTTTCCGCGCTGCATCGAGATTCTTTACGGCAATACAGATATGGTCAATTTGTTTACTTTTCACAGCATTTACCTTTCAGTGTGCGGGTCATAAATGCCCGCAAACATGATCCTTTTTTATTTTGTTCTAACAGTCTCCAGTTACCAAGCGACCTGCCATTCATTTTGAATCGCGATATTTTGGTATTTTTGTACCACATTGCTTTTTTGCCTGTCAATATCTTATTGCCAACCGGAAGCCTGAGATAAAACCAGCCGAGCACCCATTTTTCAAACTGGGTTCAGGCTTCAGATCATACGCAAAAAAACAACTTGTGCATTAACCATAATCATGGTACCACAATACCATATTAAATTATATTTATGCACACGCAATGAACACATACATCCAAAAGCAACCATTCTCAAAGCTATCACATGCGATGGCCGTCGGTGCCGCTTACCTGTATCCGTCCGCGTGCTCAAAGACGGTTGCATAGAGTAAGATTTCCACGACAGATTGATATGACAGATCAGAACACCATCCTCATACCAAACTGGCCGACCGTGATGCCGTTATTGCATTTGACAGCGTGGGTGCTGATTCTGAAAAATCGGATTATTGGAGCGGGGTCTTTGACCGCCGCCTGAAAGAAGGTGGAAAAGGCCGGCTTTCCCTTGCCGCGAAAAAAGATGAAGTATTGTCGGTTTCAACGTCGGGGAAGTCTGAGACTGGAATTTGGTTTCCCTCATTATGGCTGGGTCTTCATTTTAGATGTTTCACCGAAGTCACGAGAGATGGGGATTGCCCAACTTTTGCTCGAGTAGTTGGGCCAATGCCTGAAGCAGGCAGGCATAACATCAGTGCAGACAATGATAGACCGCGAGGATAAACTGGTTCTGTCTTTTCCCCGCAGTCAGGGCTTACTGACGGAACCCGACATTGAGTTGGATGATCAGCTCAATTATGTTTAACCAGCTAATCTCAACAGGAATCCTGCCATGAAGCTACAAAAGGCCAGTCTTTTTGCCATCTATGCTGTACTTGAACTTGCCAGCGATCCCGGACGCCAACTCTCGACTAACGACATTGCCGACAATTACGGGATCTCCACTCACCACCTTGCAAAAGTTCTTCGCACGCTGGTACGTTCGGGACTGGTACAGGCGGTACGTGGTGCGGGTGGCGGGTATCGTTTTGCCGGAGTCATCAACCGCACGACGCTGCTTGATATCATAGATCTATTCGAAACGCTTGAATCAGAGCTCGACGGCCCCAACCTCGGGGATCAGGCAGGCACGCCGATTATGGAGGAGCTTCAAAGCATTACCAACGAGATCGATGATCTCACCAAAGCGGTCCTGGGTACGATTACCTTGGAAACGGCCCTTAACAGCTCTCGTCGACACACTAGGTTTGCTTTTTAAAAGGGCGTCCTTCTCCAGGCATCAGCGCCCAAAGAGCAAACGTACCGGATGTTCAGCCGCGACAGATCGTGAGTGCATTTGTGTCAGCAAGTAATGGTTCGCTCAGGCACGACCCCATTCACCTCATCAGTCCTCCCCTTCAATTTCAAAATCAGAGCTATTAAACTGCCATTCCTTTGTCTATCAAGGGAGACAAACAAAAAAACCGACATCAGGAAGGACTCTTAGCATACGGGAAGAAGAGTGCGTGCTTCTCTTAGTCCAGAATTGGCTAAGAATCAACCGGCTTTCAGATTCTGACAGCAGATAATTGCGGCGGGAGCGCAATCCTCTCGGGCCAGGTGTAGATATTCAACCTGTCCCCGCGGGCGAAGCCGATGACTGTGATATTCAGATCCTCTGCAAGCGCCAAAGCCAAATCAGTGGGAGCCGAACGAGCTACGAGAATCGGGATGTTCATTTTGGCTATTTTCAGGAGAATCTCCGATGATACCCTGCCGCTGAAGAAGAGGACATGGTCAGCAAGATCCAGATTCAGCAGATAGGCCCTTCCAAGGATTTTATCAAGTACGTTGTGTCGACCGATATCGTAGCAGGTATAAAGAACATCCCCAAAGCGACCGACACCACCGCTGTGAATGCCGCCAGTCTCCTTAAAAAGGTCAGAATTCTCATCGAGATAATTGGCATAATAGACGGCCTGGTCGAGATTGATCTTTGCAGTTGACTCTTGGACCTTGACCAGAGAGGCATCATTTTCAAAGTTGAAAGAAACCCGGCTTTTGCCACAGCAGGCCGACATGACCCGCCGATTCATGACTTCTTTCTGCGCTGGACGAGGCTTACCCTCAACCCGTACAATATTTTTCTCGCAGTGATGTCCGATGGTGTAGATGTCATCCCGGTGTCGAACAAAGCCTTCCGAGATCAGAAACCCGATCATCAACTCCTTGACTTGGTTCGGCGAACAGAGAACCGTGACAATCTCTTCCTTGTTGAAGTAGAGCGTCATCGGAATTTCCCGAACAATCGTATCTTCGGTTTGCCAATGGTTCCTTCCGCTGACCTTGATAATAGGCAACGCCACAGTCTCATCGATCATTCGCACACCTTTTGTAACCTTCCGGCAGCTGCACGGCACCTGCCCGGCTCTATCCCCTGGACGAGTTTAGGATATACAGCTCAAGCCTAAAAAACGGATCAGGAGGAATCGACATAACACACTTATATGCAGCAACTATCGTGCCCACCACACAACGCCTGCGCGGCTACACTCAATTCCACGAGATTTTAGAGCTTCCTCTCCCCTCACCCGGACTCATTCGATCGCAACAGAACAAGCACCAGCCCCAAAACCTTGATAATTTCCTGATATATCGGGAAAACCGGATACAACAGGCAGGCTCTGCAACCCTCAAAAAAACCTCCCCGTTACGTTTACAACAGCACGTCTTCGTGACGGGGGGCAACAAACAGAAAATCTATTTTAGAAATTTATCAAGTCCCCCCTGACCTGCAGCTTGGAGCATGTCAGGCGAAAAGGCTCTATCGTTAAAATCAGGGCTATTCAGATTAGTGCTTATGATATCGATGTAGGTCGCTCGATTGCGTTGGAAATCGATGGCTTGTGTACAGAAGAAGGCAAGACCTGGCTGACCATCCACAGAAGTAGTCGGGCTATAGGTTTCTCGCCATAAACGCCAGAAAGCTCCCTTTCGGTCATAGAGATCGCTTTGATAAAAGAAAGGATACTCTGCATCCATATAGAGAATTTTTTTCGAATAAGGGTGCTCTGCCGGTGGAATCGCTTCGACAACGTACACCTCACGCGGTTCCCAAGTCACGTTGGTCTGATTCCAGAAAGGGGGTGCCTGCTCTACGTAATCGTTGTAGTTGTGCTTATCTTTCGGACTGGGACCGGTAACCACCGCCAGTATCCAGCGTTTACCTAACAGCTTCCAGCTCTGATACCACAGCGGATAAGCGTTGACCCCCTGGTTATCATCATTGAGAAGGTCCATTTTGGGTTGCGGATCCATCCAGCTTTTGCCGCCGGCCACCCGACGGGTTCTCCTGATCGATTTAACGTAGACCCAAGCATCATCCAGTTTACCGCTGCTATACTGCTTGGTGTAAATGCCAAGCCCAGCAAGATCATAAGGCTTGGAAAGCGTCAGCAGATAACGGGCGTGATCCTCTTCGTTGCCAAGACGGTTCGGGCCACCAGTGGTGCGACCTTCCATGATCATTTTGGCGCTGATTGCCTCGAAACGGTCAATCGTCCCTTTATCACCGTCAACAATGGTGACATCCCCGGTGGCGATCCAGTTGTCACCCATGACAGGGTTGGCGTAATACTGGTTCCAGGCCAGCTTATAGCCGGCATCGGGATCACTCACTTCCACATTCTGGAAAGGAATACCAGCGGTATAGTTACTGACGGTCTTGGTACCGGCGTCTAATTTAGCCTGTCCAGCATACTTCCTGGTTGCCTCCAGATAGGCCGGGTCCAGTTTGAGCTCAGTGGTCTTCCCAAGCTTCATTTTCAGCTTATAATCCATGATCCACATCTTCTGACTGTCGGTCAACAGATCACCGACTTTGATTCCCTGGAAGGTGTCATTTTCCAGGGCCGCCAGATTATCCTTGCTCAGAACGGTGCCTTCTGCGACCTCCCCTGCTATGGAGCTTCCGGCAAAGGTTGCTGCCAAAAGAATCAGGAACGCTGACAAACCCAACGTCTTACGTAAATGAAGACTCATTTTTGTTTCCTCCTTTTGCGCTGACTTACAATGTGTTTTACTTTTGCCACACAGCCGAACTAGAACTGGTAGGTGACCCGGGTGAGAAACTGGCTGTTGTTGTCATAAGAACCGAAGAGAGAAGCCCCGCCAGGAGTATCGCTCTTGGTTCCGCCATAGAACAAGTCCGCTTCACACTTGACCCGCCAACTTGGACCAAAATGGAACTCCACTGAAGGAGCGAATACTCCACCGCCGTTACTGATATCATTGACGGTCACCGACTGCACAGTGATCGTGTCCATCTTGTACGGCAGTGTAAAAATCGATGAGACCCAGGCAGTGTGCTCATCCTCAGTAGTTCCGAAAGCATTCGTAATCATTTCAGCAGCTTCATAATTATTAATGTAGGTATCAAAAACCTGCAAGGTGAACATACTCGGGCTGCTGGTACCGAAGATGTTCTGCAGACGCAGGTTGGTATCGAGTCCGATCATGGCGCGCAGAGTGTCTTTCTTTATCAACCCTCCAAAGTTATCATTAAAAGGGTTATTCGGGATGAACGCTGCCTCGAAACGGTAGACGGAATCGATAAGTGGGATATAGCCACTCAGCGATCCACCATAGATGTCTATTTCCGGGTAGATAAATGCCAGACCAAATGGAGCTGATCCGGTAGGGAAGAGGACAGGGTTCTGGGCCTGGGTATGATAGTAGTTGAGGCTGTAGGCAAGGCCATCATTCTCGCCGAGGGTACCCGACCAACGTGCGCCGTAGTGACTATCGTCTGTATCGCCCTCAGGGTGATGATAATCGATAGGCAATGAGGGGAAAAATCCCTTGTCGGCATTGAGATCAAACCCTCTGCTACCGTTCTGGGACCAGCGGCCACCGAACATATCGTAGCTGTTACCAATGTCTTCCTCGTCATCGAATCCCGGACGCCAGAGCAGTTGCAAAGAGCCCTTCAGTTCAGGTACATCGATCTCGGTATTGACCAGGATCAGCGGCTTTCGCCACTCTTCATTTTCTGGTTCGAGAAAAGAACGCCAGGTCTGATCGTAGCCGTGGACCACGTCTAGAGCCTGGAAGAAGTCGGTCTCACCCCAGACAACCTGTTGCTTGCCGAGACGCAGCTTAACCCGTTCGCCGATGGGGATATCGAGATAGAGTTCACGGATTTCCGCTTCGTTATACTCATCATCGAAATTCCCTTCGCCTCCGGAAGCTACGGCCAGATCTTCCAGGTCACTGAGATAATCCGTGATCTGTTCCCTGGAGACTCTGCCGATAGCGGTAAGAGTGGCCGGGCCCAGATTCCCTCTTAATTGACCGAGAAGGGTCAGGCGGTTCATGGACATTTCATACTTGTCGTCGCCACTGGTTTCAGGCACATCGTCAAGGTTAAAGCCCATGTAATGCCGGACATAACCGTTGAACTCGAAATTGCCAATTTCCACTGCCTGGGTGGGCTCTGGCAGTAGAGCCGAACCCATGCCAAGCATTACCAGCGTTACCAACATACATCTACATTTCATCATCATGCGTTCCTCCATATTCTTCTTATGTTTTGGCTTGGTGGAACATGAAACTTACATCCCGCCAGACCGCTCTGAAGCGACAACATCAACCAGAGAAACTGACTCCACCTCCCGATCGACTTCCAACTGTTGGTAGGCATTGCCCAGGATAAAGCGTGGCTTGAATAGATAAATCATGGACGGAATGACCAACAGAGCACTCACCGCCGAAACCGTCATCCATACCGCGATCAGCAGACCCATCTCGGCCTGGAAACGCAGCGATGAAAAGAAGTACCAGAAAACCACTGAAGCGATCATGGTCGCTGCCGTAATCAGAACTCCCCTGCCGGCAGTCATAAGACCGTAATTGATGCTCTCGGCAAGATCGCCAGTGCTCTCGTAGCCCTCTTTGACCCGGTCCGTTATATAAAAAGCGTAGTCAACTCCGAGTCCGATCCCCAGCGCTGCAACCGGCAAGGTGTTGATATTAAGGCCGATATCAGCCAGACTCATAAAACTGAAAGTTATGGTATTTGACAGCAGAACCATTGGCAGGAAGAACAGGCCGGCCTGGGTTGTTCGATAGGCGATGACGCAGAATATAAACAGCAACAAAAGGGCCAGGGCAATACTCTGTATCTGACCGGAGAATATAACTTCGTTGACGGCAGCCAGGACACCGACCAAACCACCGGCAAGTCGATAGGATGCCCCGTTCATGGGGTTCTCCGCTGCAAAGTCCTTGATGGCCTGGATGGCCTTGCGAATGGTGTCCCCCTTGTGATCGCGGAACATCATCATCACTGAGCCATTCTGATACTTGTTGTCGGTAAAGCGATCGATATCACCGGGATCCGAGCCGGTCAGGGCGAAAAACAACATCTCCCCGTTGATAAGAGCATCATCACCGAGCTTGTAATAACGCGGATTCCCTTCTCGGAGGATCATATTGACCGGCCGGATCACGTCCGCCAGGGAAACGGTTCCACCGATCTCCGGCTGCGCTTCGATATACTGCTGGAATCGGGAGATATTTTCGAGGACCTCGGGTTCCTTGAGGGTGTTCTCCTTTTCACCGGCGACGACCAGGAACATCCGGTCGCTTCCCGGGTACCGTGAATTGATGGCGGAATCGTCCTGATTGTACTCGGATTCGGGCCAGAGGATCGGCGAACCGGCATTCGAATCCCCAATGGTAATATCCTTGGCGAAATAGCCCGACACCAAGAGTACCGCAAGACTTGCGCTCAGAATAAGGGTGGCCATGCTCCTGCTTGTGGACAGTCTCCCACACCATCGCAACACTGCCTTCATCAGAGGGTTGACGCTCCAGGGGAGCACCCTTTTTTCGTGGTGGCCACTACACCAGGAAAGCATGACCGGGATCATGATGATGGTACAGATGACCATTGCGCCAATCCACATGGCGCCGATGATGGCCGCCTTGTTCAGCAATGGGATTGGTGTCATGGCCACGACCAGCATGGCGCCCATGTCGGTTGCAAGACCCAGCATGCCTGGCCTGAAGAGTTTGGTCAGAGCCATACGGGCAGCGTCACGCGCCTCAAGACCGGCGGCTCTTTCGGTATTAAATGCAGCATTGAGCTGCACCGCATGAGAAATGGCTCGGGCCGAGATAATAAAAGTAATGACAATGGCAAGCGGATCCAGGTTGAAATCAAGAAGCTTCATGACCCCGAAGATCCAGATACCGGAGATTAACCCCGAAAACAGCGGCAACAGCATCCCCCGCAGCGTCCCCTTGCTGATAAGGAGGATCAGTGCGATCACTCCGACAATCAGCAAAACGATCTTAAGCGTCTCCGGGAGATACTCCAGGACCAGCCCGGCCAGAATCGGCTGGCCGACGACTTTGATATTGATGTTCGGGTTGCTTGCTTTGGCGATAACGCCCCTGATCTGCGGCAGGACTTTGTCGTATTCAATCAGGCGATCGATAAAATCCACAGTAATCAGGGCCGATTTCTGATCATAGGAAACGTAACTTCCATACACCATAGGGTTGGAGATGACGTCCTTTCTTACTTTATCAATTTCGTCCTGATTTTTTGGCAACTCGGGCCACATGATCGGCAGAGATTCAATACCAACGTTTGAGGCGATTACATTCTTCAGCTTTTTGGAGGCCAGTGAAACAATCTGAAACTGGTTGACGGCATCCACGTACTGGAGATCATCGGTGATCTGCTTTATCGTTTCGAGGGTTTCGAAATTGAAGATGTCACCCTCTTTCGGCTCAACCATGATGGTGACAACGTTGGCGCCGCCAAAAGTATTTTTGAATTCTTCATTGGTCTGAACATAGGGATGGTTGCTTGGCTGCAGGTCGGTAAAAATGGTCTTGACTTCCACCTGCAGGGCAAAGTAACCGAGGACCAGGGTCACCAGAGCGATGGCCGCCAGCGCCGAACGCCGCCAACGTATACAGAAATCCGCAATCCAGCTAGCCATTGTTATTACTCCCTTGTTTGTAGTTCCTCTGGCCGGGTTCGAACGGCTTCCAATCCCCTTCGGAATAGACACCGGCACCAGCTCCGGAGATGAAATAGGAGTTACCCGCTCGGGTTATTCCCGTATACCAGCCAAAGTTCTGAGGCGCCAGTTTACCGACCTTCCACTCTATACCCAGTGCATCAGACGACAAGATCATCCCGGCGTCGCCTATGGCATGGTAGCTGCTGCCATCCCATAAAAGGCCAAACAGATGCGACCGGGCCTCAGTCTCTACCAGCTGCCAGTTCTGGCCGCCGTCAGACGTCGCCAAGATCGTCCCGGACAACCCCACGATAACCCCGTGGGTTTCATCAGAGAAATCAATGGCATTAAGACTTGCCTCTGTGGGGACAGCGGCGAGCTCCCAGCTTGCACCGTTGTCTCTGGAGTACTTGACGGCTCCGAATTCGCCCACGATCCACATAGTGCCGCCCGGCGCTATCGTCAGGTTGTTCCATGACACGTCTTCTGGGGGATGCGACATGCGCCACGTGTCTCCCCGATCTTCGCTAACAAGCACCGTCCCCATGCTGCCGACAACCCAGGCACGACCGCTTTCCGGGTCAATCTCCGCGCTCAACAACTGGTCCCCGAATTGGTACGAAGGCACGTCGACGCGGGTCCAGTCGCGGCCTGCATTCCGCGTGACCAGAACAGTCCCCTTGTCACCGATAGCCAGCAATGACTGTGCATCCCATGCAACGACCTTCTGCAGATGAGTCCGGACCGGCGTCTCCTGAATCTCCCAGGTTGCACCGCCGTCCCCCGTACGAATGATCTTGCCGTAGCTGCCGACAACACAGACAGCCTGGCCCTGTTCATCAAGAGACTGCGCGGAGAAAAATAAATCCCTGCGTTCAAAAGGGAACCGCTCGATTTTCTTCACCTGCACAACCGGTGTGACAAAGAAAGCTACCCAGAAAAGGCTGCAGACAATAAGTAAAGACAGAACCACCTCTACGACATGAATAAAATATTTTTTTTCCAAAATAGTCTCACTCTCTTTTGACTTATTTAGTCACCAAATTGTTCGGCAGAAACCTGTATTCCAATCAATCCCCTACTACTGCTTCGTCTTGGTGGACTAGCCAACTTGTTACTCTCGGGATCGTTATAATTAAAAAGGAAAGAGCCTCGTGTTAACCTGCCAAGAAGCACCTCAATACTTATTTAAAACGATGTTATTCTTCGAGCTATGGGCTGTCAATCATAATGAGGCATTTCAGTACTTCTTTACTTATTGCTGGCTCACAAGTGCATCCTTATCTTCCTAACAACCCCTTAAGTATCGCTAAAACCGCATTTACTCTACATGTACATAAATATTTTCATGCTTGATTTCAGCTACTTACATTTTGTAACCAAATTGGTAAAAATTATTTGACAACAAGCAATTCCAACGTTGGCAAAGAGCTGCGCACCAAAACCATCATGATTATTTTTTATTAATTATTCGTCTTTTAACCATTTTTTTTTCTTAAACGTACAAGAAATACAAACAGTGTTTAATTATTGCGACATCTCCTCACTTGACTCTCATCAAAGTCGCTGACTTTCTCGAGAAACAGGCATCGTGCAAAAAAAGGCAGCACTCAATATGTGCTGCCCTGATCAATCCAATTTTTTTTCTAAGGTGGTCATTTAAACTTTTTCTGCAGCTTTTCCCAGTCGTGATTAACCTCCGCCTGGAGAAGTTCAACATCCTCGGGCGACAAATGCCGATAACGTTTTTGCGTGGCAACATAGTCGGCCACAGAAAGACCATTAGGTCCATAATTCAGGGTGTAGGTCTCACCATTTTCCACTTCGTAGAGTGGGTAGATACCAGATTGAACAGCCAAACGGGAGGTTTTGGGGCCGGCACTATCTGGGACCCCCCACCCTGCCAGGCAGGGTGTTAGAACGTTGATAAATCTCAAGCCACCCTTGATCTCCATCGCCTTCTTCACCTTACGGACAAGATCATCCGGATAACCGGTGGTTGCTGTAGCCATATAGGGGATATTATGAGCAACCATAATTTCCGGCACATTTTTCTTCGGCGAAAGCTTTCCGGCGGGAGTCGATGTGGTAAATGCCATCGAAGGTGTTGCCGAACTCTTCTGGGTACCGGTGTTCATGTACCCTTCATTGTCGAGACAGACATAGATGATATCTTCGTTTCTCTCGGCAGCAGCCGACAGGGCCTGAAAACCGATATCATAGGTGCCGCCGTCACCCGCGATGGCGACCACGTTAGTGTGATTGTTGCCTTTTGAGATGAGAGCCCTTTTAATCCCGGCAGCCGATGCGGCACTCGCCTCGAGGGTTGTCTGGTATACAGGGATACTCATCGAACTAAGCGGCTGCGGCCCGGAAATAATTGCGATACAGGAGGGAGGAACCACTGCGATAGCATCTTTGCCAAGAGTATTGAGAATAAACCGGAGCGCCAAGGCTTCACTGCAACCTGGGCAGGCAGCATGCCCTGAATTAAAAACTTTTTCTTCTTGTATTTCATAACCCATTTATCTTCACCCTTTCCAGACAGAGTGGGCCACGGGTTTTTCACCTATGGCGGAGTGGACCATGTCCTTGATATTGACAGGAGAGATGTTTGTTCCTCCGACTCCAGCGAGGTATCCGTGAATTTCAGGAGCCCCTTTCAACCCATACAGAGCCGCTTTAAGTTCCTGGTAAAGGATGCCGCCTGTTCCCGGTGCAAAGTTGCGATCCAGAACCATCACCTTGGCAATGCCACTCAGAATCTCACGGACATCAGCGACCGGGAAAGGTCTAAAAAGCTTGATCTTGAGCAGGCCCACCGGCACCCCCTCAGCTCTTAACTCATCAACAGCATCCCGAGCGGTTCCGGTCATACTCCCCATGGTTGTGATGATGAATTCGGCACCTTCACAACGATATTGCTCATGAATGCCATAGCCCCTACCAACCAGATCTTGAAGCTCCTGGTCAGCTTTTTTTGCAACGTCAAGAACTCTCTCCATAGCATCGCCCATATCCCGACGATGGTTCTGAAACATGACCTGGGAGACCGTGTTCCCCCATGACTCGCCGATCTGCGGGTCGAGCCGATGGGGAGGATTGAATTCAGGTAAGTACGCATCAACTTGTTCCTGGGTGGCAATCTCAACCGCCTCCATAGAGTGTGAGACGTAGAATGCCTCATGGATGACCATAGCAGGTAACAAGATCTGTTCTGCGACCCGAAAGGCCTGCAAGGTGGTATCGTGTGATTCCTGGCCGTTTTCACAGTAGTACTGAATCCAGCCGGTATCTCTCTGTGCAAGGCTGTCGGTTTGATCGGGCCAGAACCCCCAGGGAGAGCCTAGTGTCCGATTGACATTAAACATGACGATCGGGGCACGCGCACCGGCAGCGTAATGCAGCATCTCATGCATCAGTAACAGCCCCTGCGAAGCTGTCGCAGTAAAAACCCTGACTCCGGTCAAAGAAGCAGTGATCGCAGCGGCCATGGCGGAATGCTCCGATTCCATGGTCATGATCTCGCCAGTCATCTCGCCGGCAGCATGGAATTCAGTGATCAGTTCGAGAATCGGCGTCTGCGGGGTAATAGGATAGACGGGCATGACGTTCGGCTTGACCAGCCTGACCGCATGCGAGACAGCATGATTGCCGCTAAGAAGCAGTCTATTGCTATCTGTTTTCATTTCGTTTCCTCCTTAACGCCCATTGCCCCTCGGGGGCATTCCTCCAGACAACAGCCGCAACCTTTACAGTACTGATCAAGAACTTTGTAATACAGCGGCGAATCCGCATCTTTCAGGATGGCCATGTCGGGGCAGAAGATGGCGCAGTTGTCGCATTCAATGCAAGACCCGCAGCTGAAGCAACGCCTGGCCTGATCCAGCGCCTGCTCATCGGTTAAACCCAGACGTATCTCGGCAAACCCAGCCTTCCTGATGTCCACATCAACCTTGCCCCGTTCAACAGGTTTCTGAGTCGGGAAATAGAACGTATTGATATCCTTGAAGCTGACCTCTTTAACACTGTCCGCAAATCCTTCCTCGACTGCATCCTGATGTCCGAGATAACGAGCGATACTGTAAGCGGCCCTTTTGCCGTCGCCGACCGCAGTTGATACAAAACGCTCAATATTGGCGACATCACCAGCAGCAAAGACTCCTGCACGGCTGGTCTTGTAATCAGCATCGACAACAGCCATCCCTTTGGAAACCTGAATACGGTCCTCCCAGTCAGCCAATTCCGGATCCTGGCCGATAGCCAGAACGACAGTGTCAGCCTCCAAAGTAAATTCAGTGCCGGCAATCTCGATGGGTCTGATCACTCCGGGCGAGACATTCTGGTCGAGCTCAACGTTGATACAATGGAGCAGAAGACTTCCGGAAAGGTCCTCAACAGCTTTGACCATGGCACCATCGTGCAAGAGGGCACCTTCTTCAATCACATCCTCAATCTCGTCTTCAGGAGCGGGCATGACCGCTCTGCCTTCCAAGGCCAGGATTTGTGCCTGCTGTCCCAACCTGAGTGCCGAGCCGGCAACATCCATAGCCACGCTGCCACCACCGATGACCACGATCTTCCTGCCGATTTTAAGGGGAGCATCAAGCCTAATGCTGCGAAGAAAATCAATGCCGTCCAGCACCCGGCTGTCGCTTTTGGTAAACAGGGGAAGTCTCTTTGCATCATGGGCACCGAAAGCAACAAAAATGGCCGAGAAATTCTTCTCGAGTTCTCCGAGATCCTCTCCGGTAAGCTTGCGTCCGGCAACGACCTTTACACCTAGGTCGGTAATCCGTTCAATCTCGGCAGCAACCATCTTTTTCGGCAGACGGTACTCTGGAACTCCGTAACGCAGGACTCCGCCCAACTCAGGGTTGGCATCGAAGATCGTCACTTGAATACCCTTGCGGCGGAGCTGGTAAGCACAGGACAGCCCGGCAGGCCCCCCACCGATGACTGCGACCATCTTTTGCGACTCCTGTGCGGGAGCCGGAAAGGCCCAGCCTTCACGAATCGCCATGTCGCCGACATACTGCTCCAGGGCATTGATAGAGACGGCGCCGTCATACTCGGTCCGGTTGCATGCTCCCTCACAGGGGCGATGGCAGGTTCTGCCGATAGCTGCCGGGATTGGATTGTTTTCCACCAGCGTCAGCCAGGCCGCGTTGAACTCCTCATTACGAACCTGCTGTACCCATATCGGGATCTCTCCATCGACGGGACATGCCCCATAACAGGGGGCCGGCCGCTTTTCATGCACAGCAATAGCACTACGCCAGGTACCGGTATTCAATATATCCGTCGACCCGGTCGTCCAAATCGACGGGACTCTTTTCACTGTACCGGACATCTAAAATCTCCCTTCACTGACAAGCCGATACCCTTCCATGCAAGCCGCCACATTGTTCTCGGACTTGACCGGGCTGGTCTCACCGACAACCTTTTCCAGCAACTTGACATTGGCATAACCGATTAGCCCAAGTGCTGCCCCGACCAGGGTCGTGTTCACAATGCGCCCCAATTGGTGTTTTTGGGCAATCGACTTGGCATCGACCGTAACAGCCTTGAAATCTCCCAGATGAGAAAACGCTTCGGCTGGGAGCGATGAATTGATCAATACGATCGTTTGCGGCGTCGCCCCCTTCAGCAGGGTTCCACCCTCAAGCAGGCTGGGATCAAAACAGACTATGGTGTCAGGATGTTCGATGTCGCAACGCATCCGGATCGGCTTATCATCAACCCTAAGTGATGAGCTGACTGGAGTGCCTCTGCGTGCCCCACCGTAGGTGGCATAGACCAGGACATGCTTGCCTTCCTGAAAGAACATGTCCGCCATGAGCTTTCCAGCAAGCTGAGCTCCCTGGCCACCCCTTCCTTGAATGATGAATTGCAACATACCCGATTCTCCCCTTTTGACTATATTTTAAGGAATCCGAGAACCGGCTTGAACACGCCGATTTTCAACAGTAGAAAAAAGATGAAGAAGTGACCAACCAGGTCCGCAACGGTGATCAGGGCAACCGTGCCAACGCCAGCATGAGCACCGCCAAAAACACTCATCAAAAGAGTGAAGACCAGCCCCACTCCGATTGCGAGAGAGAAGAAGGGTACTGCATACGGGCCCTTAACCAGCAGATCAAAAGACGCTCGCCCGGCGCTGCCGGTGTTAATGCTGCCGACCAAAAAAAGGAGGACAATAAGCAGATTGGCCACCAACAGGCCGATCTCCAGGTTGGGAAGCAAGGTGGTGAATTCCGCACTCAGTTGTATGATACTAAAATGCGCCATAAACATAACCATCGTGGTTCCGCCCAGGAATGAATAGAACATGCACATGACCGGCATGAGCGCGGTATTCCAGATGGGGATGGCGGGTGACGAGGTCAGCAGAAAGCCGTCGTAAACAGCAACCACAAAGGCGCTGATCACGGCGAAAATGGCCAGCGGTAGATACAATGCGCTATCCTGCGGCACGGCAAAGAGGGCAAAACCAGAAATCATCATAAAGGTCATTGCCCAAATTCCGCGAGAAACCCAGGCAGAGCCGGGCCTGGCCATACCGCGCCAAAAGCGCATCGGCCTCCCCAGGTAGAGCATATGAGCCCCACCCTTGCCACAAAGCACAATCATCAGACCAACCAGCATACCAAGCTTGCTCGGCAGGAAAACTGACATAATAAACAGCCCGGAACCAACCTTGCCGAAGAAGAAAGCGCTGGCGATGAGTCCTGCCCATTCTTTCTGCTGCCTGAATCCGGAAACAAATTCCTTTTCAACCAAAGGGATACTTCTACCCATGAGATTTCTCCTAATCTAGATAGTAAACTGACGGATCAGTATCGTCTTCACACAGAGGCTGTCGACCGCCGCGGCTTCGGATCAAGCGACTGACCTTGCTTTCAGGGTCATCAATATCACCAAAAATCCTGGCATCAGCTGGGCAAGTCTGCGTACATGAGGTCTCAGTGAGGCCCGCATCGATGCGATCGACACAGAACTTACACTTTTCAACGATCCCGTCCTGATGCTCCGGGTACTTGACCGCCTCGTAGGGGGTCAATTTCTTGCCATAATACCCCTCTTTGGTTTTTCCTCTTTTCAGGAAAATCCGGTTATTGTAAGGACAAGCAACGTAGCAGGCCCGGCACCCCATACATTTGTTGTGATCGACCAGTACCAGCCCGTCCTCACGCTTGTAGGTCGCCCCGGTCGGGCAAACCCGCACACAAGGAGCATCCTTGCAGTGGTTGCACAGTACCGGTACGAACTGCTTGCGGACATTGGGATATTCACCAGAAACCTGATCGAGGACCTTGGTGTACATTATGCCAGGGCCGTTGCCATTTTCGGATTTGCAGGCAACGGTACAAGCTTGACACCCCACACAACGCTTTAGGTCTATAACCATTCCATAACGCATAATTTTATTCTCCTATTCAGCAACAACGGTCAGTTTAACCCTGGTTGATGTCTCCAGGTGTCCGGTCATGCCATCAGTCCATTTGACATCTGCCGGCAGCAACTGGTTGAAGTGGGTGGTAATCCTTCTCTTACCCACCGGGTGCCGTGACCAGCGACTGATGGTATTGGAGATGGCGATACATTCCGGATGCACTTCCTCAGTTACCCGGGCAAGTCCCGTAACTTCACCGAAGGGAGATTCAATTTTTAAGACATCACCAGTTTTGATCCCCTTGGCCTTGGCCGTTTTACCGTTGATCATCACCCCCAGATGGATCGGCTGGCAGGAAATAACCTCTTCGATCCATGGCATGGTGGTACTTTCGGAAAAGTTCGACTGTGCTTCCTTGAACGCGAAAGCGTACATGTCGAACTCTGGGTCGACATTGTGCAGCGGATGGCTATCCCTCCAGACCGGTACTGGTAAGTATGAGGAAGTATCCCACTCACGACCAGCAGCCTTCATTTTCTTATCCAGGTCTTCACCTACCTCTTTGATGAAGTTGAAGTAGATGGGAATCCGCAGCCCTTTCTGGGCAGCAGACATGTACAACTCGTCCGGGCGCAATAAACGGGTGGCGTGCCCATGCTCCTGGAACCACTCGAGCCCTTGATCCGGGCCATAGATACTCTTGGCCATCCGATCGGTCAGTTCCAAGTTGCCGTAAACCTTATCTGGTTCTAAGTGGTACTCTGGTGCCAGGAAACAGGTGTGGTTCAACAACCCGTTCCAGTTCGGCAAGAAACCGATCCTCTCGGCCAGATCCGAAAGAATATCAGTCGCATCGCGGCCGTCATAGAGCGGTTTGATAACCGGACGCCGGTAAAAATATCCCGTAACCATCGGCGATTCGATACAGATCAGCAGATCTGATTCCAGGTAGGATAGATCCGGCAGGACGATATCGGCCCAGTCGGACGACTCGTTGAGAACGATATCGATCGCGACGATAAACTTGAGCTTTTCAAAGACCTCCTTGACCTTCGGGGTCTGCGAGAGGTTCCACATCGGGTTGGAGTGCTCGATGATCAACGCTTCGGGCTGGTAGTCATAGCCGAAGTGCTCAGGATCCATAATGTTCGCCGCGCAGAGGTGGCCCGGATCGATGCCGATCGGGTACCACTCAATCATCTGGAAGCTGTCCGGCTTGGTTGTGAAAGCCCCCGGAGGATGCAAAAGGTGAGGTTGTGGCTTCATCATGCCATCCTGACCTTCTTCAATAATCAACTGCTGGTGGTTCAGACCAACGCCGAGATGCCCACCAGGAACATCAATATTACCGACTATCAGGTTGACCAGTTTCATAGCCAGCGCATCGAGTCCGCCATCGACGTGGCCGATAGCGCCACGGTAGTAATTGACCGCGGCCGGGCGATAGGGATACTCCTTACCGTCAAGCGTGATGTCGCTACCGATACTGGCCGCGTCGCTATACTCTTTGGCGATCCGGCGGATCGTAGCGGCCGAGACCGAGCAGATCTCAGACATTCGCTCCGGGGTATGATCTGCGAGAGAATCCTTGATCACCTGGAAGGCGGGACGGCACTCTACGCCATTAACTTGGTAGCTTCCTTCGAGGGCCATATCCTGAATGTCCATCTCAGCATCGAAATCCCTTGCCTGACTGGTCGCTGTATCCCAGACCATCGCCTTGTTATTCTCGGGATTGCGCAGCAAGTTGCCATCTTTCTGGATCAGGTGGATGCCGTTGGTATGCTTGCGTATAAACCAGGCGTCATAGACGTTCAGTTCGTAGAGCATGGTGTAAATCATGCCGAGGACGAATGCCCGGTCGGTCCCTGGGCGCGTGGCGATCCACTCGTCAGCCTTGGCCGCACCGGCCGACATGCGCGGTTCGACCACGACCAGCTTCATGCCCCGGTTAACCCGGGCATCTGCCATCCGCTTGATCGACGAAGCAAGGTGCAGGTGGGCCGAGAAGCCGTCACCGGCACCGATCTGGATCCAGTACTTGCAGTGGTCATAGTCGTTGATCGCAGCGAAGGCACCATCCAGAATGCCGTTAGTCGGATGATAAGCGGCACCACAGTACTGCCCAACAGTCGAAAAGTAGTGCGGAGAGCCAAAAGCTGCACCCCAGCCCCAGATATGAATGCGATGGAAATCGTTGATTGACACTAAAAGCTTGCGTGGATCGTCCTCACGAACGGACTTAAGTTTTTCGGCAGTCGTGCTGAGGGCTTCTTCCCAGGAGATCGGCACCCACTTCGGATCAACTCCGACACCCTTTTCAGGGTTGGTCCGCTTCAATGGAGTTTTAACCCGGTGCGGATCGTAAAGGCGGTTAATTCCGGCCTGTCCCTTGGGACACAATTTGCCACGGTTGCCGGGGTTGTCTGGATCGCCTTCGATCTTCACCACAACACCATCAACGACATGAGCCCTTATCGCGCAAGTATGAATGCACATTTTGCATGCGCTCTTCGCCCAATAATCTTTCTGTGCCACCATTTCGCTCTGTTTCAAGGTCGTCCTCCTCTTTTTTGTACCGGTTCCGGAGATGATTCAATCCGCCCAGGCAGGCATTGTGGTACCTAATTACCTTTATCAGGAACGCTACATTAGCCCAGGATCTCGTGTCAAGGTAATACAAAACACTGTTAGCATTAGCCGGGAGATCATATCTCTCCGGAGTAATTAATCATGGCTAAAACTAATGCTAAGATAAAACCGACAGAACATTGTTTTGTAAAATCATTTGCATTGCTTTCAAGTTGCAATCCATATGCCACATCTTCAACCAATATCTGCGCATTGACAACCGCCTGTTTCTACAAGATTATCTTTGAGAACCAAAGTCAAATCACACCCAGCAGAAATACTTACCTCCCAATATTTTGGGCAATTTCCACAATATGAGAAATCACGAGTCACAAACAAAAGAACAATTTTAAACATCGGTTTAACCACGTTACGCTGGAAAAATAAATTCGGTTTTTACTTTCTCCCTAACAGACTTTAAGCTGCACAACAGAGGAGCTCAAAAAAACACTTCTGATGACAACCAACAGGGAAAACGGAAGAAGCCCCATAGTGTCAGGTTTTCCGACCAGAGCCAGTTGCCAAGACAAAACAGGCGTCAATTACGCAGCTTGAAAGGTGAACGAAACTATTGACCGTCAGAAAAAAACATGTTTAAGTATTTCAGTACTTTTATACATGTTTATACCACTGGCTTATTGAGTCTAGCTCTCAGAGCTGCACTCGAGAGGAGCATGCAATGCGCATCGAGAAACAGCTTATCCGACCAGACGACTGGCCACTTGCAACAGGCTACGAAAACGGCATTCTAGCCGGTCCTGGCAAAATTTTGTTTATCGCTGGCCAGGTGGGCTGGGACAAGAATCATCACTTCTACAGCGAAAAACTTGTACCCCAGTTTGAACAGGCCCTGAAAAACACACTGACCATTCTGGAAAAAGCAGGTGGCGTTCCGGAACACATCTGTCGCATGACTTGCTATTGCACCAACAAGCAGGAGTACCTTGAAGGTCGTCGGGAACTTGGCAAAATCTGGAACCAACTGCTTGGTAAGAACTTCCCTGCCATGAGCATGATATTTGTATCCGGCCTCCTCGCCTCGAAAAGCGTGATTGAGATCGAAACTACTGCGGTCATCGCTGAAGAATAATCGCGCGGCATTCCGACCGTCGCCTGAAGAGCTTGCCTCGCGAGGACTGACCAATGACAAAAGACAACATCCTTCTTGCCTTAATATATTCATCGTGGTATTGAGGTACCAAATTGACATTACTAATAACCCAAGAACGCACTCTGCATTGCAAGCATAAACGCGGATGCCATTTTTCTCGGCCGGTAAAAAATTTCTTTATTGACCAGCAACCTTAACGAGACAGGAGTTGAATCATGAACATGACGAATTCTTCGCAGGCATTGGCCCAAGTCCTTAGCAATCTGGCGGACGGAAGCATTAAGGTGGTTGATTTGACCCACCCCCTCGGAGAGAATACACCGGTAATTGCCCTTCCGCCCGAATTTGCCCAATCTCCCCCTTTTAGCAGAGAGGTCATCTCCAAATACAATGAAACGGGGCCGGCATGGTACTGGAACACTATTCACGTAGGCGAACATACAGGGACCCATTTCGACGCCCCGGCCCACTGGATTTCCGGCAAAGACCTGCCCAACAACACCCTTGACACCATCCCCGCTGGAAAGCATGTCGGCCCGGTTTGTGTCATTGATGCCAGCAAAGAATCTGCTGCTGACGCTGATTTTTTGCTGACGCCGGAATTTATTGAAAACTGGGAGAAGACACACGGTCGTATTCCCGCTGGCGCCTGGGTTCTGATGCGTACCGACTGGTCCAAACGTATAGCGGAACCTTCATTTCTCAATATCAAAGAAGATGGGCCACACTCCCCTGGGCCAAGCGTTGCATGTGTTGAATTTTTGATCGAACGCAATGTAGCTGGTTTTGGCACAGAAACCGTCGGCACTGATGCGGGACAAGGCTTTCTCTTCGATACGCCACTGCCATGCCATACCCTGATCCATGGGGCGGGCAAATTCGGCCTGGCCAGTCTTTGCAACCTCGATCAACTGCCGCCCACCGGGGCGATGCTTATCACAGCGCCGATGAAAATCGTTGATGGATCAGGCAGTCCGGTGCGTGTGTTTGCCATCACCCCGGCCTAAACCCAGATAGCTCTTCCAACTCATCCCTTCAAAAACTTGAGAACAGATACACGTTAAAAAACACAGGTCTTCCCCACAAGAGGAAGGCCTGTACTTTTTTGCTCTTAACAAGAGAAGCTATGTGCTGAGCACACAGACAATGCCAAGAAGCAACAGCACTAAAGGATTATGCAGGACTTAGGGAGGAAATAAACGGAAGAAGCTGCGCCAGACACGCCGCGTTCAGTACTGCGCCTGATAGATCTCGAGCTTTTGCCGCAGATCTTGTGGGATAGGCACAGGGGTACCATCTTTCAGGTTGATAAATACAAGTACGGACCGGCCATGTAAACGCTGCTCTTTGGCAACCGAACCGAAAAATTCTACGGTCAATGAGGTGCTTCCTACCTTCGTCAGCCGCAACGACAGCTCAAGGATTTCGCCAAGCCGGCACGGCTTCATGAAGTTGCATTCAGTGTGGGCTGTCGGAAGCCCGACACCCCGATTCAGCACAATACCAGCGTAGTCGACCCCCAATTCTATGTTGAACCAATCTTCGACAGCAGCCTGAAACTTCTCAAAATAACGCGGGAAAAAAACGTATCCGGCTGGATCTGTGTGGGTAAAACGTATTCGGCTGCTATGTATATAGGGCTCGTTGCCAGGCAAAATGCATATCCTTAATTATAACAAACCGGACAGAATTGTCCGCTGGATGATTTCGATCGGGTCCCCGGTCTGAATCGTTTCCCCTTCGAGGACTTTAACAAAAATCCCTTCCTTGGGCATCACACAATCGCCAGCCTGCTGATAGATGGCGCATCGGGTATGGCACTCTTTGCCGATCTGGGTCACCTCAACCTTCGCGCGGCCGATACTCAACATGGCACCCACCGGCAACGCTGGAAGATTGATTCCTTGCGTCGTAATATTCTCGGCGAAATCTCCAGCCTGTACGTCCAGACCCATTTGTCGCATTTTAGTGATGCTTTCCTGGGCTAGCAAACTGACCTGACGGTGCCAGTTGCCTGCATGGGCATCACCAACAATACCATGATCCGGTAATAGAGTGACCGATTCGACTGGGGTTTTGCGCTCACCTTTGTTCTGGCTGATACAAACGGCAACGACATTAGCAGTCATAATTTACCCTCCGATGCTCGACATGGTGAAGGCCTTATGTTCGGCCTCACAGCAGCTTATCTGGTGCTTTTCAGGCTTGGCAGTGGTGATGCGGCGCAGAGCGACTTTGACTGCGGTTGCATCTTTGCTCCTGAGAAACGGTTTCAAGTCGTATTCCTGCTCGGAGAAAAGGCAGCTCCAGACTTTCCCGGAAGATGTCACGCGGATTCGATTGCACGCACCGCAAAAGTGATTCGAAAGAGGGGTAATTAATCCAAAGCTACCCAGAGCACCATCAATTTTATAGTTTTGTGCCGGCCCGGCAAGTTCAGCATGATCGAGACTTTTGAATTCAAACTCATTTTCTATGCGGTTAAGGATCTCTCTGCCCGGCATGACCAGCGATTTCCAGTTATCTTCTTTGATGGTCGGCATATATTCAATAAAGCGCACAGTATAAAGTTTGTCGATAGAGAGTCTGACAAAATCCAGGATTTCAGCGTCATTTATCCCCCGCATCACAACCATGTTTAATTTGATAGGGAGACCAGCCTTTTCGGCAGCATCAATGCCAGCCATGACCCGCGCCAAGTCTCCACACCTGGTAATCCGCTTAAAGGTTTCCGGTTGCAGTGAATCAAGGCTGATGTTCAGACGTTGCACTCCAGCCCCGCGCAAATCCGCAGCCATCTCCTGCAAGAGCAGGCCATTGGTCGTCAGTACCAGATGCTTTAGCCCGGCAATAGACGCAAGTCGGGCCAGAAAGTCAACGATACCTTTGCGGACCAATGGCTCTCCGCCAGTAACCCTGACTTTTTCGATCCCCATGGATATGGCCGTTTTAGCCAACAGTAAGAGTTCCTCAAAACTGAGGATGTCATTATGAGTTTGCTTGGGAACACCCTCGGCAGGCATGCAGTACTGGCAGCGCAGATTGCATCTGTCGGTAATGGCCAAACGCAGGTAATTGATCTTGCGGCCGTATGAATCTAAGAGTTCCATGGCACCATCCTGAGCAGCGGTTAAAGGCTTTACTTGTATTATCGTACTGCATTGCTGTTTTTTTAACAACAAAACTTATTGAGCTCTTTCAGGTCAAACTTTACATATGTTTTCTTTATGTCACAGACAACGCAACGCTCAGATGATACGCTGGTGATCAGATCAAGATTTCAGTGCAAAGAAAAAAGTTGACCCCTCGCCGACACTCCCTTTCGCCCAAACCCGACCACCGTGCCGGCGAATTATACGCTCGACGGTAGCAAGGCCGATGCCGATACCGGGAAACTCTTCTGTACGGTGCAGTCGCTGAAAGGCCCCAAACAGTTTGTCCTGAAAAGCCATATCAAAGCCTGCACCGTTATCGCGCACGAAAAACACAGTCTCACCCTCACCCTCGCCATTGGTCACTTCGTCTTCGTGCGAGGCAAGAGAACCAAATTCGATCTTCGCACGGCAGGTACGGCTGGTAAATTTCCAAGCATTCTCGAGCAGATTCTTCAGCACAACCCGCATCAACGCCCCGTCACCTTTAGCTACCAGTTCCGGGGTGATGAGAAAATCAACCTGACGCTCCGGCTGTTCTTCCTGCAACTCGTCAACTATTTCACGAGCCAGGCGACTCAAGTCGATCTTGCGATGGATGATTTTGCCGCGTGTCAGCTGTGAGAGTTTCAAAAGATCGTTAATGAGTTGCATCATCCTTTGGCTGCTGGCCCGAACACGTGCCAAGTAGTCCTTGCCAAGTTCATCGAGCACATCTGAGTAGTCTTCTAGAAGAATCTGGCTGAATCCATCGATGCTGCGCAATGGAGCCCGGAGATCGTGTGAAACCGAGTACGCAAAGGCTTCGAGTTCCTTATTGACAGCGCGGACCCTGCGTTCGCTCTCGCGTATCGCGTTTTCCATTTTTTTACGTTCAGTAATGTTGCTGGATATCCCACAGATTGCATAGATTTTTCCGCTGACATCCTGAAGGGGAAATTTGACAGAGAGGTAGGAGACCAGATCTGTACCATCAGGTATTTCCTCCTCGACCTGAATGGCACTGCCGGACTTAAACACAGATCTATCATGCTTTTGGAACCTGTCTGCCACATCTTTGGCAAAAAGGTCATGGTCACTTTTGCCGATAAAGAGATCCCGCTTCACACCAAAGAGGTCTTCGAATTTACGGTTGATCAGTCGATAGCAGCCCTTGGTGTCCTTGATGAATATGACGGCCGGCGAATAATCCAGAATCGCCTGGAGGCGTTCCTCGCTCTCTTGCAACTTTTTCTCTGCTCGCTTCCGGTCGGTGATGTCATGACCTTCGAGAATCACGAAGACGAACTCTCCGGACTCATCACGAACCGGCTTCATTGAAACGTCTATGCACCGGAGAACTCCGGCCTTGCCAATAAGCCACTCCTCAAAGCGTACAAGTTCGCCCTTTATCGACTTAGAAAAGGCGGTGCGAACCCTTTCCCGTAACTCGTCCGAACGATTGAACCAGGGAGCCTTCCAAAAGGGCTTCCCCAGGACTTCTTCTTTTTCGATTCCACCAAAATTCAAGGGGGCCTGATTGACCTCGATCATCGCTCCTGTAAAATCAAGCAGACCGATGAACTGGAACGCCTGCTTCCAGACCACATTGGCCCTGCGTAAAGACTCACGAAGATATTTTTCGGTCTCCTTGCACTGCTCAATCTCATCCTTGAGTTGCTCAATCAACTGTTGTTGCGCCTCGTACCTGTCGCTCATAGCACCGTCACTCCACGTGAGAAGCAGCCCGTTTCTTTCCAAGAATAAAACATATCCTGAGATCTTTACAGTTGCCACACTCCAAGGGCCTGTCCAGGTCTTGGTAAGTCGGTGAGAATCACGTTCCGCAGATAGACTTTTTCAAGGAGACACGATCGTTTTGCAAAGCTTAAAAGTAACACCAACTGCTCCAAACCGTTTTCATCCGTGAGTTTCTGAGCAATCTATCGGCTTTGTCACCTGACCCTTGATCACCCAGGCAGCTAAAGGAGGGGGCATTCTCGGGTTGCGTAATCTCATAACCGCCAGGGACTCGAACCCAGCCTCCTCAAAGATCGTTTCAGTGTCCCGTTTCAAACAACAACTGCAGCAAAGACCTTCCAAAATAGGTTGGCGAATTTCTGGGTTCGACAAATCTACATGTTATTTCGAGCACATCAGGAACTGGCAGTTCAAGATAATTATCTGCCTTTGCATACCTTTGTCATTTGAGGAGAGAAAGGCGTCTCATCCAGAGCGCGTCAAATCAAAAGGCACTCCGCCGCTGCCAATCTGCACGCTTTCGCTCATGCTAGGCTTGCCTCGTTCCCTTCTAAGGCCTCGCAGATAGACTGGTATGCCTGAATTCGTACGCGATATACCTCCGGGATACGCATCGTTTTAAACCCATCCTGTTCGATAAAACAGGCCGCAAGGTGCGCATCGAAGCAAGCAGAACCCCAGGCATCATAACCCACCACAGCGAATCCGAGACTGGCCGCACCCAACCGGGTCACCCGGACCGTGACAGTAAGCGTTTGTCCAGGAAAAATTGGCTGCAGGTATTCACAGCTAACGGAGACAAACGGCGCACCTTGTTCGTGCTTACAGACCAGATCCATCCAAGAGATGCCAAGGATCTCCTCGTACCATTCCTCAACAGTCTCAATAGCATAATAAAAAACCCGGGGAGCATAGAGCATACCGGAGGCATCGCAATCCCCGTACACCACGCGACGCTGTCGTGAAAAGGGAGCCCTGCCATCCGGAAGACAGTTGCAACCGGAGACATCCGTTTCCGACCCCCCTGCACTCCGCGCCGAGACGAGACCCGAGCGATTGCCATTCTTCACAGTTGCTATCGCATCACCGCATTTGTCCTTATAGCTTTCAATGCGTTGGCGAAATTCCGCTGGGATCGGAATCGCGATGGCATTGCTTCTCTCGACAAAGTGACACACCAGGCGGGCCAGAAAACAGAGAGCTTTATCGCCGTCCTCTCCGATCACGGTCAAAGTGACATGGGAGCACTCCACTCCGGTGACCCACACCTGCAGATGAGCCACCTGACTGGCAGCCAATGGCCGGTGGTAATCGCAATCCACACGTATGAAGCGGACATTGAGATCAGAATGCTCGGCCAACTCGGCCCAAGATATCCCCAAAACTGCCTCGTACCAAGCTTCTATCGCCTCCACGGCATAATCGACGGCCCGCGGGGTATAGTAAATACGTGCCGGGTCGCAATCCCCCCAGGCTGTCCGGCGTTTAACCGTGAACGGTGCAGTTGTCAAGGCCAGTCCTTCTGACAGTTACGCGTCATGACCAGACTAAGGTGTGACAGGACACTTTCAGCATCACCAGTCTGGATGTATTCAGAGGGTTCGTCCCCGCCAGATTTATTGACATTTGGGTCATCCTGCGCTTTTCTGGCATTGAACTCTCCGGCAGTCCGCTTAAAGCATTTTGGTATTGTAGTACCAATTTATGTCGAATTTGTCAAGGGGGCATGGAGGGGTCGCTGCCGCCGAGGAAGAACCGCCGTTCAGGCGTAACATTGGCGGGAGGGTGCGAAAGAGTCAATAAAGCCGGCGAAATGCCGATGATTTAATCACCGCGAAGATTTCACGGTCCGGGACGATATCGAGCTCTTCGATCGCCTTTTGCGCCACCTCCGCGATAAGTTGTCCATCGTTGCAGTGCAACTCCACCCCAATGCGCCCTTCCATGTCAAAGACCTCCCCCACCCGGCAAGGCAGCAGATTTCGGGCGCTAGTCGCCTCAGGGTGTTTTTTGAACAGAATGATATCCTTTGACGAAAGCTCGAACATACCGGGCTCAGGCCCGAGCCCCGGCGAGAGCAGGAGTCGGTTTGACTCCCAGCAAAAAGACAGTAAGCCATCCTGCGGCTCGGACTCCTGAAGTTTGAGCAGGTTAATATAACCGGCACGTCTGCGGCCCATACGCTGTCGTGCCAGGGTCTCAGGGTCAATCTGTGCGGAGACCCGCCCTTTATGCACCACGATCACCTCATCGGACATCAGACGGATTTCGTTGGTGGAATGAGAGACAAGCAAAACCGGCACCTGAAACTCATCGAAGACTGCCGTCAGATATGGGATAACCTGATACTTGAGTCCTTCGTCGAGCGCCGACAGAGGCTCGTCCATAAGCAGAAGACGGGGACTGGAAAGTACCGACCGCCCGAGAGCAACCCTCTGACGTTCTCCTCCCGAGAGATTATTGACGTTCCGCTCAAGAAGATCCTCAAGATTGAGAACCTTGATCAAGGCTTGGGGCTCAATCTGGCGTTGCGAAACCGGGGTGCGCCGGTAACCATAAAAAAGATTACGTCGGGCACTCATGTGTGGAAAGAGGTGGGCCTGCTGGAAAACCACGCCAATGCGGCGTTGCTCCGTAGGAACTGACAGGGAGGCCTTGGAATCGAACAGTACTTGACCATCAAGCTCGATGACTCCGTTGTCAGGCTGAACCAGTCCGGCCAGCATATGAACCAGAGTCGATTTACCACTTCCGGATTGACCGAAAACACCAATCCGATTGGCATGGGTGGTAAAATTAAAAGAGCAATCGAAACCAGAAAATCGTTTATTCAGGGAGACGGACAGTTTCATGGCCGCCTGTGTCTGCTGAATCGCTTGACAAGGGCCTCGTTAAGCAACAGAACCGAGAAGGAGATGCCCACAGACACGAGGCACAGAGAGAGGGCCATGCTATCCCCTCCGGGAGTATTGGTGTAGTCGTAGATGGCCAGAGGGATGGTCTGAGTAACTCCGGGGATATTACCGGCAATGATAATGGTGGCACCGAATTCGCCGAGGCTGCGCGCGAACATCAGAGTCGCTCCAGCCATGACCGAACGCCCTGAAAGGGGCAGGATAATCGTCGTCAGGCTATCATACCAGGGAGCGCCAAGGGTACGCGAGGCCTGCAGCAATCGTTCATCGATACCTTCCATACCGATGCGGATCGAACGCACCAAGAGGGGGAAACCTACCACCAGCGATGCGAGTACCGCAGCCCACCAGGTGAAGACAATATGCACATCCCATTGCCTGAGCAGGGCGCCCGCCCAGCCCCGCTCGCCGAGCAAAAGCAGCAGCAGATAACCGACGACCACCGGCGGCACCACCAGCGGCAGGTTGATGACCCCGTCCAATACGGCCTTGCCCCGGAGCCGACTGAACACCAGCATGTAGGCAGCCGCATATCCAAAGGGTAGCGAAAGAATCGTCGCGGTGATCGCCACCTTGGCCGAAAGAGCCATAGCCTGATAGTCGGTGGGGGAGAATTCGAACATTTACCTATATTCTTTCAGGGTGAAAACGGTTGCATCTCTGTGACAAACCCGTATTTTCCCAAGACCATGGCGGCCTCGGGCGATGTCAGAAAAGTAAAAAAATCCTCTGCCGCCCTATTTTTCGTCCCTTCGGCAGTCAGCCCAACCGGATAAGTGACCGACGGGTAGAGCTCCTGTGGAACCACGTATATGATGACCGCGTTGCGGGCCAGCAGGGCATCAGTCCGATAGACAAAGGCGGCATCGACCTCCCCTCGCTCTGCATACATCAGCGCCTGGCGGACATCTTTGGCGATCACCAGTCGGTTTTCCTCCTGCAGCTGTTCATAAATACCGACAGCCTTCAGTGCTTTTTCAGCATACTCCCCCGCAGGCACACTTTTCGGGCTGCCAATAACGATGCGAGCGAACTTCGTCATGGCAGCAAAGGGTTTCCCCTGTTTTTGTTTGCTTCCAACCACCACCAGTGCGTTCGTGGCCAGGACCCTGACTCCGCCCTGAGGAATCCGATCTTGTTCAATCAGATAATCCATCCACTTTGGGTTGGCAGAGATAAAAATGTCTACCGGAGCGCCACTGTTGATCTGGTTGGCCAGAGTTCCCGAGGAAGCGAAGTTGCGGACCAAGGTCACCCCTGGATGCCTGGCACTATAACGGCTACAGATTTCGCTGACGGCCTCGGTCAGGCTGGAAGCTGCCGAAATCCTGACTTCTGCAGCGAGCACCGGAAAGGCGAGAGCAATCAGTGACAAAATGAAACCAAGAGCCAAAGTCCAACGATTCTGCATGGCCGACAATCCTATCATGTAATTTTAGCAGGCAATATCGGTGTCCCGCAAAAGGCAACCGTGTTTCCCGCTTTGCAGCCGACACAATCTATTCCATCTTTTTAAGAACTTTAAAATCCTGTTCGGTGTCAACATCAAAATGGACGGAGGGGTCATGAAGTGGTACTTCCACGATGTGGTTAGCGTAATCCTGAAACAGGAGCCGCGCCCCGGTGTCTCCCGTCAAGGAATCGATATCATCAAAAGTCTGGCGATCGAAGAGGACCGGGTTCCCTCTGCGGCCGTCAAAGACCGGCATGACAATGAGGCCTTGACTGACTGCGTAGGCGGAGAGGATGCTATCGATGGTTTCCGGAGTAACGAGAGGCTGATCGCCAAGGAGGAAGAGTGCCGCATCAACATCTTCCCTGACCGTCCGCAGTCCGGCCTGAATCGAGGAACTCTGACCTCTTTGGTAATCATCGTTGAGAACCACCGTCACATCGCGGCCCGCAAGCAGGGGACGCAGTTCATCGGCCCTGTGGCCAAGGACCACGACAACCTTGCTAAGAGACGAGTTCAAGGCAGTGTCGACGATGCACTCTAGAAGGGTATGTCCGCGAAAAGGGAGTAGTTGTTTGGGGCGTCCCATACGGGAGCTGCTGCCCGCAGCCAGGATAATGCCGGCCACTCGGGGAATACAGCTCATGATTGTCTACTGAGCGAATAGCAGGCGTGGACACAAATCGATTCCAGGGCTTGCCCGACAATCAGAGTGTCTGCCACCGGCCCGGGATTCTTTTGCAGCAGAGCCGCAATCCGCTCGCCCCCCTCACAGCGTTCGGGGTTATCTGCCTTATTGAGGAAAATAAAACGGGCAGCCTGATGCGGGGCACCTTTAAAGAGGCCTGAGGGGTGTGCAAAAAGACGAGCCAGGGCGCATTCAGTAATGATTTCTTGCTCTGCCATTCCCATCAACTCTCCGGCAAGCTCGGCGCGGAACACCAGATCCTCGGTCAGGGGACGGCCGAGAACCTCAAGGCCAGCCACGGCGATCAGAACGCTCGTATTGGCAGGGATCACCGGCTCATGCTCGGCGGGAGCCTTGAGAGGCCGCCGGGCAGAGCCGTCGGCCTCAACAAGAATCCAGTCGAACAGCCCCGAATCCTCAAAAAGACGCATGGCCTCTGGAGCAAAGCCTTTGAGTTTACCGGCAACGTCGAGTCGCGCGGCTACGGCGGTAACGTGTCCTGTCCGTTCCAGGAAAGGGGCTGCCCGTAAGAGGATCTCCTTCGGATCGGCAGCAACCAGCACCGTTTCGGATTGGGAGGTCGCAGGGGTAAAGATCTTGGTGGTGGTCGTGGTCAGGACTGTCTTGCCGGTCTCTGCCAACAGCCGAGCCAGGTGGAACATCAGGCTGGTTTTCCCACCGCCTCCAGTGAGGCTCAACACGCCCCGCGATGCCAGTGGAAGGATGCTTTCAATCGGAGTCATGGCAAACTCACTTGTTATAGGCGGCCAGCATCGCTTCGAGAACGGCCCCACCAATCGATCGTGCCTTCTCCGAGATCGTCTCGCAGTAGATCCTCTCACCCCGCGGATCGATGTCACCGATTTTGAGCCCCTTCTGCACCGAGGAACCGGGGCGGATGAGACCGCGGAGGATGCCGTTGATCGATGTGACCACTTCGGCGTTGCCGACCCGGCCAATCACTTCGCTCGTGCGGACTTCGTCGCCAATCATCCTCGCAGTGACAAAAAGACCGTCCCCAGGTGAACGCAGGACTCGTTCTTGCGTGTAGCCGCCGATGGCACCAGGAATCCCGGTGTTCGCCATAGCCCTCCCCGAGCGAAGCAAGCGGCCGAGATCGTGTCCACGGTTGGTCTCTACCACGACATGGCAATCTCTTCCGGCTTCAAAACCTGGACCAAGGGCGATGACCAATGGCGCGTCGTTGATGGAGAGGCCCAGATTTCGTTTGGCGAGGATTGCATCAATCAGGACGTCGGGCCTGAGGCAGGAGACACTCTCGCCTTGCGGATCAACCCAGACAGCGACCTGCCCGTTCTCCCAGGCCTTGTCGAGCTCGGCCTGCTCAGAAACCCGAACGGCTTCGATGCCTTCCACCAGTTTAACCCGCTCATGGACGGCCTCGCAGAATGAGACATGCCTGCGAACGGCCAGGGGTGACGCCGTCTCCAGCAAGAGGATTCGTCGCAGATTAGCAGCGTAGAGGCGACAGGCCACGCCGGTCGCCATCTCTCCCGCTCCCTTGATAAGGATTACCCGATCCTTCAGCTGTTTATCCATATCCTCACTCGCGTCCGTTGTAGACCGAAAGGAGCTGGCTGGCAATACTGACGGCGATCTCCCGCGGCGAGTCGCCACCATTGTCGTGGCCAACGGGGCAACGCACTCCAGAGAGATCGAAGCCTTTTTCCGTCAGATTCTTTTCAACCCGTCCCCACTTGGTTTTGCTGCCGATCATGCCGATATAGCGATTAGGGTGAGGAAGGACTTCTTCCAGAATTTGCTGGTCGACGCTGCCGCTGAAAGTAAGAATCACGACATAACTCCGCTGATCGCACCAGTTGGCATGTTCGATAAAATCGCTCCAACGACAGTGGTGGCGAATGGTGGCACCAGGAATCCCGGGAGAATGGATCCACTCATCCCGGTCATCGATGAGGTGGATGCGAAAAGGTGTGCCTTCGAGAACCTGGCACAAGGATTGACCGACATGCCCGGCACCAAACAGGTAGAGTGACGGATTATTGTTAATGACTTCCATGTACAGCTCCATCGTCCCACCGCAGGCAGGGAACTCACCCTTCTGTATAAGTGGCACCTCTGTAGCTCTGGAATGAGCTTCCTCAAGGCACAGCTGCGCCTCTTCGAGGGCGTAATGTTCTACGACGCCGCCGCCAATGGTTCCGTAGAAGGTTCCATCGGCGAGAACGATCATCTTGGCACCCTGCTTGCGTGGTGTCGATCCGGTACTCTTGGTAACCGTCACCAGAACGGCCAGCTGATCTTTGCGACGTATTTCATCAAGTTTAGCTATCCAGTCCCACATACGTACCCAGTCCTTCCCGAGTTTTTTCTGGACGCACGGAATGAATCCACGGCCTTGTCTCGATGTCTAAAAATTGCATGCTTGTGCTTTTGCAGCGGAATGAAATTCTTAAGGATCGTAGCAGATATTGCGTTCGCTGCCAATCTTAGTAGGGGGAGAGGACTCTCCCCCTGCAGACGGTTCTAAGCGACTTTTTGTTCCGAAAGAGCCTGAAGAATCCTCTCAGGCGTGATCGGTGCCTCGGTAAACATAATGCCTAGAGCATGTGATATGGCGTTGGCTGTTGCCCCCACTGGATTGACTGGCCCAGCTTCGCCGACACTTTTCATCCCCAAGGGCGCTATCGGATCGGGCTGCTCAACCAGAATGGTCGTTAATTTTGGCATATCAACCGGACCGAGCATCTTGTAGTCGGTAAAACTGTTGTTACGACATAATCCCTTTTTATCATAACAGGTCTCTTCAGTGAGGATCATGCCGAGGGCCTGGTGAGCCCCTCCCTGCAACTGCCCTTCGACTGCCATGGGGTTGATGGCCCGGCCGATATCATGGGCGATGACTAACTCAAGCACATTGACCACACCGGTCTCAATATCGACCTCGATTTCCGCAAAACAAGCGCCAAAAGGAGGAGAGTTGTGGCCTGGAAAGTGACTGGCATACCCTTTGATCTGCCCAGGAACCCCGTTGGTCTCGCCGGTCTCGGGGTTGGTAAAGTTGTAAACCCCCGTATGGCAGATCTCCTTGACGGAGAGTCTCTTGTCACGGTCATGTCTGGCAAAGACTTGCCGATCTTCGATCTCCAACTCTTCTTCAGAAATGCCCAGACGGATGGCGGCGCGCTCAATGAGTTGACGTTTAACATCCTCACAGGCTTTGATAACGGCACCACCGCCGACATAGGTAGTCCGGCTGGCGTGGGAACCGATGTCGAAACCGGCCGCATCCATGTTGACAAGAATGTGGATCTCATCCATCGGCATACCGAGGGTATCTGCGGCGATCTGCTTGAGTACTGTATGCGACCCCTGTCCCAAGTCTGAGCAGGAGAGAGTAATCACCACAGAAGCATCCTCATTCATCTTGACTGTGCAGGTGGTGTGTTCCAGCAACATCGGCATGGCCCCGCTGGTATGGGTCATCACACCGACACCGACACCACGGCGTAGGGTGCCACTCTGGTTTGCATATCTGGCGCGTTTTTCCTTCCAGCCGATCGCCTCGGCACCGCGCTCCAGGCACTCATCAAGGGCACAGGAAGAATACGGGACGCCAATGCACCAACCGTCATCACCCACCCCTTTGTGCCATTTTTTCCGCCAATCGACAGGGTCGATATTGAGTTGATTACAAGCCTGGTCGACGATCTGCTCCAGAGCAAAGTTGGTTTGGGGGTTGCCGTAGCCACGAAAGGCACCACTGGGAGCCTGATTGGTGTAAAAGGTATCACCTTTGTAACGGATCGCACCGAACTTGTACATTCCGGTCAGCCATGACCCGGTGGTAAAGGGCACACCGGAGGAATGGGTGAAATAAGCGCCGGCATTGGATGTGAAATGAGCATCCATGGCGACTGGAGTGCCGTCTTTCATGACGCCCAGCTTCATCCAGTATTTACCTGGATGACGACTTTCAGAGGCGACCCAATCCTCCTCTCGTGCCGACTGGACCTTGACAGGACGACCAGGGACAGCCAGGGCCATAGCGCAGGTTTCTGGCTCGAAGACCATACCAAGTCTGGCACCGAACCCGCCGCCGATAGTGGTAGAGACCAGGTTAACCCGGGAGAGGGGCAGCTCAAAAAGGCGAGCCAGTTTGGGTTGGACACATTTGGGCATCTGGGTCGAGGTCCAGCAGTTCAATCGGCCGGTCTGGTCGTAATGAGCCACGTAGGCGTGTGGTTCCATCTGGCATTGTTTTACCTTTGGTAGATAAAAGGTCTCCTCAACAATCAGGTCGGCTTTCGCCATTTCAACATCCACGTCTCCCCAGCCGTACGCATTGCCGGGAAACATCTGTTCAGGGAGCTGGAAGGCTCGGTTGCCCGGTTTCCTTTCGTCGAACTGAAAAGCATCTGGCCTGGCAGACTCTTCCGCACTCAGATAGACCGGCAATGGCTCGTAGAGCACCTTGACTTTTCCGGCAGCAATCTCGGCAATTTCTTCGCTTTCAGCAATGATCCCGCAGATGGCGTCACCCTGATGTCGGACATGGTCAGTGAAAATCCGCTGATCTTCGATATCACCCAGAAGCTGACCCAATTCTTCTGGCACCATCAGGTCTAAAACCCCGGTGTTGTAGTTCTTTTGTGTAACATCCTTGGGCCCCAAAACTTTGACGACGCCCGGAACCTTGACGGCCTCGGAGAGGTCAAGGTTGAGCACTTTGGCATGGGCATGATCCCAGCAACGGACGATCTTTCCATAAAGCATGCCGGGCAGTTGGAGGTCGGCGGCATAAATAGACTGACCTGTGGCTTTTTCTCTGGCGTCCAACTTGGGAATATTCTTGCCGACAAAGGTTTTTTCGCTCATTGTCCCATGCCTCCTGATTTCTGAATTTGCGAAGTATCGAGCATCCTGCTGGCACGCTGTACCGCTTGAACGATTTTTTCATAACCGGTGCAACGGCAGACATTGCCATCCAGACCTTTGCGGATCTCCTCCTCGCTAGGATTCGGATTGTTAGCCAGAATGCTGGCAGTTTTCATGATCATCCCCGGCGTGCAATAGCCGCACTGGATGGCACCCTCTTCAATAAAGGCAATCTGGATCGGATGCAGCTCACCATCCCGTGTCATGCCGCCAACGGTGGTTATATGCCTGCCTTCAGCTTCCACTGCCAGGGTCAGGCATGAGCAGATACTGTCTTTGCCGTCCATCAGAACCGTGCATCCCCCACACTCTCCGGTACCGCAACCATATTTGGTCTCAGTCAGTCTCAGGTCATCGCGCAGGGCCTGAAGAAGGGTCCGGTTGACCGGCGCTTCGAAGCGGTGATCCCTGCCATTGACACAGAGCGTAATCATCTTGGTTTTCATGGTTGTCTCCTTATGTATCACTCGGTCGAGTCGCGATTAGTGCGTCTCTATTGCCTGTTCGATCACTCGCCTGAGTATGACCCCTGCGACCTGGCGTCGATAATCCGCCGTCGAGCGCTGGTCATCGATGGGAGTGATCTCATCCTGAGCTGAAGCAGCCAACTGTTGCAGCAGTTCATCGGTGATCTTCTTGCCGTTCAGCAGTTTCTCGGTCTGTTTGAGACGAACCAGGGTAGGACCGACGCAGCCCATGGAAATCCTGGCCTGACTGCAGGTATCCTGACTCATTTCGAGACGAACAGCCACGTTGAGTTTAGCAAGATCTTCGTGGACCCGGGTCATGCGGATGAAAGCAGAGCGGGTAGCCGATGTTGGTTCCGGGATGCGTAGTTCCACTGCCAGTTCATCATATTTTCGTTTTGTAACACCGTAGGCCACCCAAAAATCGTCGATATCGACCAGTCGCTGGCCGCCTGGCCCCTGGAGAAGCACTTGGCCGCCGAGGGCGAGGATGGCACAGGAACAGTCACCGGCCGGGGAGGCGCGGAGGACATTACCCACTATGGTCGCCATGTTGCGGATCTGTGGCGTTGCGAAGGTTGATGCCGCCTGGTGCAGAGCCGGAAATTTTTCAGCAACATCAGGGTGCTCAAGGAGTTGGGCGACCTTGGCCCTGGCACCGATTCTGAGACCTTCACCAGGGACGTAGTTCAGGTAATCCAAGCCATCAAGATTAGAAAGCCTGAGGACGTAATCTGGCTTGAGTTTGCGGATGTAGTTCCACACCAGCAAGTCTGTGCCGCCAGCCAGAACCGCGACCTGGCCCTGGTACTGCGCCAGCATAGCGACCGCTTCGGAAATACTTTGAGGTGTGAGAAGATCAAACTGAGGTAAGACTCGACTGCTCATGTGGTCCCCTTTCTTACATCCAACTTCTGTTGGAAAAATTCCAGCCTATTTTTAATCCTAATCAACCAGGTAATTTGCAAGTCACGTGCCGCATGAAAATGTCTCCCCGGAACACCGGCAACAGCCTGAGAAACCAGAGCTTTTCCATTATATTCACGACAGGTACAAATCATGGACAATCGGCCATGCTCCCGAAATTCTGGCAAACACCCAATATATTAGGAAGCTCGTGCGATCCAGAAAAACATTGTTATATAATGATGTAAACACCAACCCGCGAGTAAACAGATAGGGGGGTACGATTGCCCGCACCCCCCTTTACTCAGCTCAGATAGTTGTCATCCGGCCGTTCCTATTGTCCACGTTTACGCAGGTACTGCGGCGTGAACTGATCCGCCGAAACCTCGTTCGGGTCGTTATGGGCATGAAACTGGCCAGTGGTGCAATGCATAGCCTGGGTATCGATCATCGTGAAAGAATCCCACTGCGGGATGCCCGAGCCCTTGTTGATCTCGAGGTGATGGTCCGGATGCGATTCACCAATCAGCCAGGTTTTCCAGAGCTTGCCAGCACGATCATAGGAGACAGTGCGACTAAAGAAGCCAGTCTGGGCATCCATATACATGATGCGCTTGCTGATTGGATGACCCGGGTCGACCGGGGTCGCTTCAATGAGATAGACCTTGCGCAACTGCCAGGTCACCTTCGGGAAACAGTTCCCCTGGCCGCCGAAGTCCACATAACGATAGCCGTCCGGTTCCTTGAACTCATCTGACAATTCCTTGAGGTCGTTGTGGTTGTAGAAAGGCAGTAGAAGTTTTTCCGTGCCGAGATATTTCCAGTTGTTATCGGCGACGCGGTTATTGTATCCCTCGAAATCCTCGATCATGAGGTCGGAACCGAGAAAAGCATCGGTTGTCTGGCCGGAAGATAACCGTCTGACGCGACGTTGAAAACCAAGATACAGCCAGGCGTTGTCACGCTTCAGGTCGTCCTCGTGACGCTGGATCAGCAACTGGGTGTTCTTGACGTCGTAGGGTTCTTCCACACCGATATACAGACCTCTGAAAATTTCAGAGGGGTTGGGGGTGATGTCCGGGATTGGCTCTGCCGTGGTCCGGTGTTTGAAATTTAGCGAGTGCACCTCGAGTTTGATCTGACGCTCGAGCTTGCCGCTCTTCATATCACGATATTTCCAGTAGAACGGGTATATCGTTCCACCGTCGCCGGCAATCAGAGCATACTTGTTGTTCCAGGCGAGCTTTTCACCCGCTTTAGGGTCCTCGTTGCTCGGCTCTGCCACAAAAGGTCGACCGGCAACGAAGTCAACGAGGTTGCCTTCGCCCAGCTTTGTGCTGCTGAAATTCTTGCGGGTTGCCTCGACATATGGTGCAGGCGGATCAAACGAGGTGGTTTCGGCAATGGTAAACTCGTACATGCCGTCCTTGATGAATTGATACATTGCCACATCCAGGGAATCTTTGTACTGCTCAACATTGGCCTTGTTGACCACCGTCCCCGGCTTGAATTTAACCGCATCTACCTCGAAGTTCTTGTAGGGGAACAGAGAAGTATCCACATCGGCCGCCGTCGCAGCAAAAGCCACGCCGGTCAGCGTCATGAGCCCTGCCACCAAAAATGCACAAACCTTTTTAGTCATTGCCATTCTCCTCTTCACTATTAGTTTTACGAATCGCCAATAATATCGTTGCACGCAAAGCTTTGCGCGGTTTCTTGTGCCCCTAAAAAGCATAACGGATGCTGATGGCAACTTCGTCTTCATTATGCGCCATGCCGATCGGACCGGAGCGGAAGCGGCTCGACGGCTCATATCCATAAGAACCTGTCGCCTGGGCCGCTAAAGGATTGTCATGGAACGGAGCCGAGGTAAAGGGCGGGAACTGATTGTCGGCGCGCAGGTCGTCGAACTGGCGCGCGCCGGTGCCAACCTTGAAATTGCACTTGGCACTGATGCTCAGCTTGTCGGTGATCAGCCAGCTGATGCTCGGCTCCAAGGCGGTGGCCTCGGCCTCGAAATCATGAGCCAAAAGGAACTGCGGGCTCAGGCGATCCTGCATCCACCAGCCCTTGACCAGCAGCGTGGCGATGTAGTTGTCCTCCCAGTCAGGGATGCCGACCTTGCCGAGAGGCCCATCGTAAAGCTCATGATCGAGGAGATGCTGGCCGAATAGCTGGCCGGAGATCAGGAACGCCTTCTTCTTGTTGAGGAAGGGAATGAAGGTATTGCGGTCAACGCCCAGGACCCAGCGGACCACGTCCGAATCGGAGTAAAGTTTGGGGTCGGCGGTGTTGATGAACTCCTCGCCGGTGGTGTAGGCGGCTTCCAGGCGGATGACAGATTTGATGGTGTCCGCGTAGTAATCAAGCGAACCGCCGAATAGCTGGACCCGCGCGAAGGCGATGTCGAAGGCCGGCAGGAATGGGCGCGGGCGCGCGCCTGTATCATTCTGCAATTCGGGAGGAAGATTAGCATTATCTACCGTCAGCGGCCCAAAGGGGTTCATGGCGGGAATGCCGCCACGCAACGTCGGCAGTTGCGACCGGTAGTTGTAGTAGTTCAGCGAGAAGCCGAGGTCCTTGTAGACACCTTCGACCTTGCCGCCGAACTGGGTGTTGGCCAGCGACCACTCCGGCATATCAGCTTCGCGGATGCCGATCACGTGTTCAGGGAATTCAACCGCGGTGTCCAAGCCAGCGAAGTTTCCCACTGTGCCGCCGTTGTCCCAGAGGTTCTTCATGCCGCGGAAGAAGCTGCCGGCGTCGAGGATCTGATTCGGAGTACCGCCCTGGCCGAGTGTGTTCGGCCGGAACTTGTCGAAGTTCCAGACCGCTGAGTAGTTCAGGTCGTCGAAAATGTTGTTGGCGCCGGTGCGATATTCCGCTTGCAGCATCCACATCGGAATGCGGATGTCTTCGAGCTCGTCGTAGATATTGTTGCGCGAGAAGTCAACCGGATTGATGACGTCCAGAACCCGGAATAGGTCGGTGCGTCCCCAGATGATCTGCTGGCGACCGAGCTTCAGGCCCAGTTCATTGTCGCCCATCGGGATGGCGCCGCTGATGTAGAACTCGCGCAGCCAGTCCTGACGGTCGTTGAACTCGGGGAATCGCAGATCGTCGCTGTCGGCGTCCATGTAGTCGTCGATGCAGCCGCGCGAATCCTTGTCGCAGGGCCGCACCGGGACACCGAAGGTCAGGCCGCCGCCGGGACTGTGCAAGTTCTGGCCGAGAACTTCCAGCCCTTCGTTGGGATTATTCGGGTTAAGACCAGCGCCCCCAAAAGGGGTGTAGAAGGTACCAGGCAGAGGCGCTCCGTAACCGAATGGAACTTCCGTGGCCGGAGCAAGAGGGCCATTACCTCCAATATTCTGGATCATGACCGGCCCACCGGCTTTATCCCCCCACTCGTCGTCATTCAGGTCGTAAGCGGCATCGTAGGTAGCCCGCAGGGTCGTGTTGAACCTCATCTCGGAGAAGATGCCCTTGGCACCCAAATCCTTGCTGTATTCAAACTGGAAAGTGTTTCTAGCCTTTGACAGTTCCCGATCGTCACGATAGTGAGTGTCGTTCTCGATGAAGCCGCTTACATCGGCCCAAGCAGCGGTTACGCCAAGAGACGTTGCTATTATGGCCAGTAAACCCGTCAAAAGTACGGTCTTGACCTTTGAACCTAACACTGTTGTTCGGTGTGGCATCTGCATGATGTTCCTCCCTTTCCTTCCATTGAAATGGCTATAGAAACTACTCTCCGATTTTTAATAACAAATTGACCCGGCTGCTATGAGGTCGCCGGAAGAGACTGTTTGACAGCAGCGGACGGTTCTTCCTCATCCGCTTGAGACTCCTCAGCGACGACGAGAATGCCGTCCGTGTCGTAGTGGGCCGAGGTAATGAATACGGGTTTGAAAATCAGCACCCATGATGGCACCATAAAAATCGCCGAGAGCGCGTTGAGGACCAGCATCACGCAGAGCAGCAACGCCGAATCGGCCTGGAAGCGCAGGTCAGAGATGAATACCCACATAACCACACCGCCGATCAGCGTAATGGCCGTGAAGGCCACCGCCTTGCAGGTCGTGCTGAAAGTACGCCTGACTGCTGCAGGCAGATCAAGGCCGGTTCCGACTTCTTCGCGAATCCGGTCCATGACATAAATCGAATAATCGATACCGATACCGATGCCGACAGCAATAATCGGGACGGTATTGACGTTTATGCCGATGCCTTTGATCCCCATGTAGGCATAAGTCAGGGCCGTCGCGAAGGCCATTGAACACATCATCAGCAGTCCAGCGTGCAGGGAGCCATAGAATAGTGTGACAAATACGAAGATCAGCAACAGAACCAGCGGGATGACCAGCATGTTGGTGCTGTAAGCAGCTTCATTGATCGCCGCGGTCACGCCGATCTGTCCACCGGCCAGTTGAATCGTCAGACCCTCCACCTTGGATCCGGTCGTCGCGACCCACTCTTTGACCATATGGATAGCCCGACGAATCGTGCCACCCTTGTGGTCCTTGTAATAAAAGACCATATTCGCTCTTTGCTGTTCGGAATCGATAAACTCCTTGTCGGCGCCGGGGATCGGGCTGGATGCATTGTACGCGAACAGCAGTCCGCCGACATAGGATCCAGAGTCCGGGATCTGTTCCCAGCGAGGATCATTGCTGTGGAAAATCCGGTTGACTTGTTTTATCAAGCCCGGCAAGGCCTTAACGCCACCAAGTTCCGGATCTAGCAGCATATGATTTTCCAGGTCTTCCAGGGCGCGCAACACATCAGGACGTTTGATGCCGCCCTCTTTGTCCGTACGTGCGACGATAAACAACTCTTCGGAGCCAGGGAACCTGTCGTTGATCGCCTTGGAAGAAACGTTATAGTCATGGTCGTTGTACAACAGGGGAGATCCCGGTTCCGACTCGCCGATCTGTACCCAGGAGCTGAAATAAGCGCCGCAGATCAGCAGAACGACCATCGTGCTTAAAACGGTGATCGCGCCTTTCCTCGAACCTACGACGCCGGAAAACGAGATCATGAGCGCATCCAGCTTTGATTCCTTATACTCGATGTCATGCGGTCGGGGCAGGACCGACAGCATCAGCGGGATAAAAATAAGGACGATGAAAATAATTGAAATCGCCCACAGTGAAGCGTAATGGGCCATCTTGGTGTTGATCGGCACAGAACCAAGAGCGATCAGCAGCAGACCGATGGCATCGGAGACTACACCAAGCGAACCCGGCCGGAACAGGCTATTGAAGGTATTCCTTGCCGCCAGTTTAGCCGTGCTGACGCTCCGCAGTTCCGCGTAATACCGTTCGACCAGTTGAATTCCGTGTGACATAGCTCTAGCGGAGATAAGGAAGGGGACCACCAGCGTTAGAGGATCGAGATTGTAACCGAGCAGGGAAAGGGTTCCCAATCCCCATGTTGTGGCCAGGACAATGCCAAGAAGCGGCAGCACAATTCCGTACAGTCGCCTGAAATAAAGCAACAGCAAGGTGACCATCACGACCAAGGTATAGAGAAAGATCTGCAGAATCTGTTCAACGTAGGTAAACACCCAACCTACAAGCATTGGTGCGCCTGAAGCGTAAATCTTTATCCCGGGCTGCGCTTCTTCAGCACGGAGTGCTTGTGTCCCGGCAAAGATAGCCTGATAGTCCAACTCTCCTTCATTGAAGGTCGCCTTGACCAGGGCGGCCTTGAGGTCGGGAGAGACCAATAGCCCATAAACGCGTGGATTAGATATCACCTCCTGGCGCATTTGTCCCAGCTCGGCTTCGCTCAACTCTTCGATAATCGGATCATAGTGCGGCGCAGAATTAACGTCACCCGTTTCAGTCAACCACACTTTGCGTACAGTCCGGTGTGTGAGGCTGGAGACCATGTTGTGGTTCACGCCGGGCAGCATGTCGACCTTTTCCGTCAACTTGTGGATCATCCTCAAAGTTTCATTGGAGAAAATATCGCCATCTTTAACTTCTACTGCGAGGATAATGTTGTTTGCTCCGCCGAAATCATCCCGGATCTCGTTGTGCAGTTTGATATACGGATGCTCCTGAGGCAGCAAATCAGCGAAATCAGAATACATCTTCACACCAGGGATCTGGATTGCGAAGAAAATCGTAATGATAACGATCACTCCCAACCAGAGATAGGGGAGCCCGAACAGGAGATCGTCAATCTTGTGAAACACGTGGTGAATAGCTTGTTTGATCTTGGTCATGTTTATCCCCGTTACTTAATCGGTATTTTCGGCGTTAGTCCTGAGTCGCTACAAGGAATAGCGCTCCGGCGCCGCCGGCAATCAGCAAATGACGGTTATCAACAGACAGCGCAGTTCGCAAGTATGACCTTGTCGGCTTGCCGTGCGCGATCTGCCTCCATTGACCATCTTTCTGGTGAAGCATCATTCCACCCTCACCGAACACATAGAGATCCTCATTATGCATGGTGATTCCATACAAGGGTGCATCAATACCAGAGTCCTCATGTGTCCATGAGACACCGCCATCAATCGTTCTGAGAATTTTGCCATTCAGGCCGACTGCATACCCATTGTCATGATCAAGAAAGAGTGTCGCCTCCGGATAAAAATCATTGGGCATGCTGGGGCCGATCTCCCAGGACTCCCCACCATCGCTGGTGATGACAAGCATCCCGAACTCACCTGAAGCCACTCCGTATAGCTCATCCACGAACTGGATGGAGGTAAACATGGCATCTTCACCCAGGGAACTAGATGTCCAGGTGTCCCCTTTGTCTTCCGTGCTGTAAATTGAGGTAAAGCTACCGCCAACCCAAAGTTTGTTGTCAGGGGCGCAGGTTAAAGTCGTTACGGCATCCTCGGTGTCAATATTTTTTGAATCCCAACGGTTGCCCTTGTCGATTGACACCCAGAGTCTGCGAGTCGCATCGAGGGCGGCAAAGCTGCCATCGTCACATGCTACGACCTCTATGAGGTCGAGAGCACCCGGCAATTCATGCCTTTGCCACTGCTTTGCCCCATTATCGGACACGAGCACTGTACCGTTGAATCCTACAACAACGAGAGTCTCTCCATGCTTTGCCGCTGATTGAAAACGATCGAAGCGCTTCACAGGCGTCTTGGATACCTGCGCAACACCTTCCAGATCCAGAGGTGCCTCACAACCCATCATCAGCAGCAACAGGAAGAGCACGCAAAATATTCTGGTTATACCTGTCGCCTTATCAATTATTCGACTGTTCACAATACCCTCACTCCCTTTTTTCTACTCCGAATTGCTCTACCAACGCTCTCAACACAAACCAAAGCCTTCCCTGGACGAACAACATATACTCATCATTCGCCTATAATAACAGCGTTATTATCAATGATAGTTATCATTTTTAATCTTCGGGTCAACACAATAATATATTTAAGTACCTGTTTGCTTGTTTTATTCGGACTTTTACGTACCTTGAAAGCCTCAACGCTGCAACAAACACGAACCCAAACAGCGGAGATCCAAAATGACGTCTCCAGAACTTAATCAATTAACTCTCATTTTCAGGCACTTATAGACTTTTACAGCAAGATGCGGAACGCGATAATCAGCCAGGCACTCTGGCAGTGCAATCTTTTATAACACTCAATTCATTCGCAAAAAGAGCAGACGCACCCTTTACATTTGTCCACATTCATGACATTATAAATATAAAACATTTTTTTACTTTAACGTTTCATGCAGGATTAAACGCATTATAAACTTATCGCTGCAACTCCCGTTCCGAAATGAACACATTGACAATTTTCGACTCAAACTTCAGGCGTTATCCCCCCTTAAATATACACAGTGATCTAAAACTCGGGCAGCAAAGACTTAGGCCTCCTGCAAAATCTTGGGACATTCATGATATATTGGGCACACAAACGACGGCGTTCTCGCGGAGCATTCACTATAAGCTTGAATCGCAGCGACACGTCCATCTCTGCGGCAGAGTCATCATATGCATCTTCCCTCCCTTTAAGAAAAGGATGTCAGGGACGAAAAAACCAGCCACAGATCAGCCTTTTTATCCTTAATTTCATATGCTTTTTTCAGGTGACTAACTCGCCAGCATATGGTCAATAGATCAAACCAGCACCCTCAAGGAAAGCACAACAATTATGAACAGGCTTTTACGCATATTGATTATCGATGATTCAGACGACGACGCCCTGCTATTGCTTCGGGCTTTGAAAAAAGGAGGGTTTGCACCTCAATGGGCGCGGGTAGAGAACGCAAAGGACATGCAACAGGCAATGGCAAATGGAAAATGGGATGTGGCGATTTCCGATTGCCACATGCCGGAATTCAGTGCCGAAGAGGCTTTGGCTATCTGGCAGAGCATTGATGATGATCTACCATTCGTGGTCATTTCCGGTGCCATTGGCGAAGAAGATGCTGTGGCTTTGCTGAAGGCTGGTGCCCACGATTTTATCCGGAAAGAGAATCTGGCTAGACTGGTTCCAGCTATTCTGCGTCAATTGGGGGAAACAAAAGAGCGAAAGGGTCGCCGACAGGCAGAGAAGATTCTGCGAGAATCAGAAGAAAAATATCGGCTCCTTTTCTCCGCCGAATCGGACGCTATTGTTATCCTTGATGCCGAAACACGCGATGTGGTGGAAGTCAACAAGGCTGCTGCAGAGTTGTATGGATACAGCACAAAAGAGTTTTCAAGCTTAAAGTCCAGCGATGTCTCTGCCGAGCCTCAAAGAAGCAAGGCCTACTTTGATGAAATTTCCGTCGGAGGGATAAGTCGGGTCCCCTTGATCAATCACAAAAAAAAGGACGGAACAATCTTCCCCAGCGAGATCTCTGGAGGGACCTTCATGTGGAAAAACCGACGCATGTTTGTCCTGATCATCAGGGACATCTCCGAGCGAATACGCCGGGAAAATGAATTGAAAAACGCTCTCGGAGAACTGGAAGAAATCAAAAAACGGCTGGAAGCAGAAAATGTCTACCTCAAGGAAGAATTCCACCTTAATCCCAACTTTAGCGACATCGTCGGCCAGGGCAAGACTTTCAAAAAAGTTTTACTAAAGGTCGAGCAGGTAGCAGTGACGGACACCACGGTTCTGCTCTTGGGCGAAACAGGAACCGGCAAGGAACTACTGGCCCGTGCCATTCACAATCTGAGTCCTCGCAAGGACCACTCGCTGGTGAAGGTCAACTGTGCAGCACTTCCTGCCAACCTCATTGAAAGCGAACTTTTCGGGCATGAAAAGGGCTCATTTACCGGGGCGACGGCGCGCAAGTTCGGTCGCTTCGAACTGGCTAATGGTGGGACGATATTCCTTGACGAGATCGGCGATCTGCCCTTGGAGTTACAGTCCAAACTTTTGCGGGTCCTGCAAGAAGGCGAACTAGAGCGCGTAGGCGGAATGAATACCATCAAGGTAGATGTCAGAGTGATTGCAGCGACCAATCGGGAGCTTGAAAATGCTATGGCCGAAGGTACTTTTCGGGAAGACCTTTATTATCGCTTAAACGTTTTTCCGATAAAGTCGCCGCCCCTGCGAGAACGCCGAGAAGACATACCTGCTCTGGTGAAATTCTTTATACAGAAGCATGGCCCGAAACTTCGGAGACAAATTAAGACGATCCCCAAGTACGTGATGGATACACTCAAGGAATATCACTGGCCGGGCAACGTAAGGGAACTGGAGAACATTATCGAACGCTCTCTCATTCACAGCCAGGGAGATCAACTCACCCTCGGCGATTACTTTCGACAAGCGGTTAGAACTCCTAAAAGGAAGGAGATTAGGACTCTGGCCGATATGGAGAGGGAGAATATCCTTGAGGCACTGGAAGCCACCTCATGGCGAGTCAGCGGCAAACGGGGGGCCGCCGAAATACTGGGTCTGAAACCGACAACCCTCGAAGCCAGAATGAAGAAGCTGGGGATCAAGCGCAAGGGTGTGTAATTCAGAGCCCGACAGAGACCGGAACCGGAAGACCTTTGCCCACATGTCTGCGAGAAAACCAACCCTCAGATTGGCTTTAATGTACCCGACCGCTTATTTTCCCCCGAGACCCATGCTCCCTTCTTGAGATAAAGATTTTCATGCCTCATGTAAATGGTGAAGCTCTAATCTTTCCCTTTAAACGTGCTGAAAGCTTCCATGAATGTCGGGAAACCGCAAGTCGGAATCAAGAGGAGCAGGGCATGCATGAGCTCCTTTTCCGAGGTGCCGGCTTCACGCGCTTTAGCAAGGTGTGTTTCGAGGGCTCGTTGATGTCCCGAAGCTCCAGAGATCGCCACTTTAAGCAATGACCGTACCTTCTCCGGCAACGGCCCTCCGTTCAAGTGGACTTCACGTCCAAACTCCTCGTACTTGCCGTAAAGCTCCGGGAACTCCTCTTTGAAGATCATGAATTGTTTATGAATATCTTTCATTTCACACCCTCTTTCTACGGTTAGATGTTGAGGAAGGAACTTGCCACAGGTGAGTACCATGCAATTTGTCCGGAAGATAACAACACTAACATTTACAACTTCCTGACTTTAAAAATACGCAATGTGGCATATGCCGGCAAGCATCACTATTATTCGCCAGATTGTCAAGTCTGTGCAGTTGATTACTGTGCCTCACGCCAACGGCAATCTCTGCAGACTTCAACCAGGTTACTAGGATCTCTCAAAGAGAACCGGTAGGCGCAGATTGAACCGCCTTTGGCAGACCATCGGCACAGATGCACATAAAGCCTTCTTTTTTCTTTTCAGCTTGAAGACTTGTCAGGAATCAACGATCGGTATGCGGTGCTTTACAAGGAAGAAAAGGTGGGCTCGCGTCAACAGCAGTTCAAACGGCGGAAGACTTCCGTTCAAGCAGATCCCTGATTTGCGCCACTGACAGAAACCTGCCGATAGACTGCAGTGTCCCGTCGATCACCAGGCCAGGCAGGGAACGGACTCCATAATGTTCCAGCGTCTCGGGATCGTTGGTTCGCACAATTTCCACATTCTTCCCGCTTTCAGCCACCGCCTGCCTGACATTCTCGAAAAGAATCCGGCACTTTTTGCACTCGTCACCGAGAACTTCTATCTTCATCGCCAACCTCTCTGAAAACTAAGTTATTCATATTTTTATTACAACAGCGCAAGAAAAGTAAAGCATCCAGTAGGCGGCTGACACAATGAGAGCAGATTTCATCCGGCACCGCATAAAACAGATATCATCTTATGAGGCATGACAGTGGCTGATAACGTCATGCCGGTGAGCGAATAAGCAGGCGTGTTCTCGGGGTTTGTTGCTGGAGGGAGCTTTTGGAATCAATGGTCATCGATTAACCCAAAAAACATCAATCGTGGCCTGTTTTTGAGAGATTTTTGAGATGTGGCTGTTATTCTTTCATAGAGCAAACAATCACTATTAAATTAGCTGCTCACACTCTGAGGAGGAGACCTTTTGCCAAAGCAAAATGCGGTCGTATTCGATGATGATGATTTATTCCAAATTCTCTTTAAAAGGATTTTGAATGCGTTGAATATCGAAGTAAAATCCTATGCGAATCCCGGCCTTTACTTTTGTTCACAACCGGGAGTTGACTCCTGCCCGGTTACGGTTCCCTGTGTTGACTTCCTGTTGACCGATCACATGATGCCTGATATGACCGGCCTGGAGTTTTTGAGTCGGACCAGGCAGATCGGGTGTAAAGTTCCGGATTGCCGTAAAGCCATCATCTCCGGGAACTGGACGGACGAAGATATCGAGAAAGCGAAGCTGCTTGTACAGCATGTCTTTGACAAATCTGACGCAGTCAAGCAGATTTCTGCCTGGATCGGGGAAGTCCGTGGGTAGGTCAGCGGTTTAGATGGCCGAAGAATGTTCCCATGGCTGCGGCTAAGGCGCCCTGAGGATAAAAAGGATCAGAACCGCGATCGCTGAGGCGTAGAGGTGACGGTCCTCTGTAGTCAAGGGGTTTTTTGCAGTCCCAGCTTACGTCACCGTTCTTGCCTAATGCGCCTCGCGCCAGTTGTAGCCGCTGCCAATTTCAACCAACAGGGGTACAGACAGTTCCACCGCACCTTGCATTTCTTCCCTGACCAAAGCCGAGACGATCTCCAACTCCGCCCGGGGCACATCAAAAACCAGTTCATCGTGGACTTGCAGTAGCATGCGGGCCTCCAATCCTTCGGCAGACAAGCGACGGGCAATGCGCACCATGGCTACCTTGATGATATCTGCCGCCGAGCCCTGTACCGGGTAATTGATGGCATTGCGCTCAGCATAGCCACGCACCGCACCGTTTTTGCTGTTGATCTCGGGGATGGCGCAACGCCGGCCGAGCATGGTGGTGACGTACAGTTTCTCACGCGCTTCTGCGATACGGGAGTCCATAAAGGTGCGGATACCGGGGTATCGTTCGAAGTAGGTGTCGATAAATTTCTGGGCCTCGCTGCGGCCGATGCCGAGCTGTTTGGCCAGGCCGAAGGCGCTTATGCCGTAAATCACTCCGAAGTTGATTGCCTTGGCTGCACGACGCTGCTCGTCGGTGACCAGCTCCGGAAACAGGCCGAGCACTTCGCTGGCTGTGCGGCGGTGGATATCTTCCCCGCGGGCAAAGGCTTCCTTGAGGGCCGGTTCATTGGCCATGTGGGCGAGGATGCGCAGCTCGACCTGGGAGTAGTCAGCCGAAAGCAGCAGACAGCCGTCAGACGGGATGAAACCTTCGCGGATGCGTCGCCCCTCTTCGGTACGAATCGGGATATTCTGCAGATTGGGGTCACTGGACGATAGCCGACCGGTGGCCGTGATGGCCTGATTGAAGCTGGTGTGAATCCGCCCAGTCGCCGGATGAATCAGCTTTGGCAGAGCATCGGTGTAGGTCCCTTTCAACTTGGCCAGAGAACGGTAATCAAGAATTTTCGCAGCGATCTCATGTTCGTCAGCCAGCTTGTTCAAGACCTCCACATCGGTCGACCAGCCGGTCTTGGTTTTCTTTCCCTTCGACAGGCCAAGCCGTTCGAACAGGACGTCACCAAGCTGTTTCGGAGAACCGATATTGAAGGGACCGCCAGCCATTTCATGGATCTGCTTCTCAAGTATGGCAAGCTTCTTCTCCAGCTCGGCCGAAAGTCCGCTGAGGAATTCAGGATCGATGCGAATGCCTGCCTTCTCCATATCCACCAGAACCGGCAGCAGGGGCATCTCAACTTCATTAAAGAGGCTCTCCTGCTCCTGTTCAATAACCATCGGCTGGAGTTTTTCATAAAGCCGCAAGGTGATATCGGCATCTTCGGCGGCATAGACCGTCGCCTTCTCAACCTCGACCTCATCAAAGCAGATCTGTTTCTTACCGCTTCCGGCAACCTCGCTGTAGCTGATCGTGCGGTAATCGAGCAGTTCAGCGGCCAAGCTGTCCATGCCATGGGACTTGGCCGCCGAATTGGCAAGATATGCGGCCAACATGGTGTCGTAGAGCGGCTCGGCAACCTCAATTCCAGCCCGTGCCAGCACCAGCATGTCGTACTTGAGATTCTGACCGATCTTCAAGTGGCCGGCTGAAGTCAACAGCGGCTTGATTGCAGAAAGTACGCTATCGAGAGGCAACTGCTCCGGTACGCCGAGATAACGGTGTCCAACCGGAACATACCACGCTTGTCCCGGAGTCACGGCAAAAGACAGCCCGACCAGGTCGGCACGCATGGGGTTGAGTCCGGTCGTCTCGGTATCAAAGGCAAAGCGTTCGGCTTTTGCCAGCGCAGCAAGCATTTCCGTCAACCCGGCTTCGTTCAACACGACACGGTAGCCATCGCCACCGGCACTGGCTCGTTCAGCCGCGGAAAATTCCTGCAGCAGTTTGTGAAACTCACATTCCTTAAAGAGTACGGTCAGGGCTTGACGGTCCGGTTCGGCCAGCGCAAAGGCGTTGTCATCGACGTCCAGATCGAGATCATCGATCAGGGTGACCAAGCGCTTTGACAGACGCGCCTGCTCGGCGAAAGCTTGCAGGTTTTCACGGCGCTTGCCCTTGAGTTGGTCGAGATTGGCCAGCAGGGTTTCGATATCGCCGTACTCATCTATCAAGGCTTTTGCTGTCTTCTCGCCGATCCCCGGAACACCGGGGACATTATCGGAGCTGTCCCCCGCCAGTGCCTGGACGTCGACGACCTTGTCGGCGCCGCCGAAACGCTCGGCGACTTCTGCCGGACCGGAGACCTTGTCCTTCATGGTGTCAAGCAGACGGACCCGATCACTGACGATCTGCATCAGGTCCTTGTCACCGGTTACCACGGTCACCTGCATCCCTTTGGCGGCAAATTTTTTTGCCAGGGTGGCAATAATGTCATCAGCCTCGTAACCGGCCATTTCTATGCCAGGCAAATTAAAAGCGTCTACCAGCCGCTTGATATAGGGGATTTGAGGTGCCAAATCCTCCGGCATGGCAGACCGGTTTGCTTTGTACTCAGGGTAGAGATCCTTGCGGAAAGTCGGACCCTTGCTGTCGAAGATAACAGCCACCCTCTCAGGCTGATGCTCCCGTATCACTTTGAGGAGCATATTGGTGAATCCATAAATGGCGTTGGTCGCCATCCCCTGTGAATTGCTGAGGTGGCGAATGGCATAATATGCGCGATAGATATAGCTCGAAGCATCGATCAGAAAAAGCCGCTGGGGCTGCTCGGACATGTGGGGAAGACTCCTTTAATTGAAAGTGCCGATCATTATTCCACAAGATGACGTTGAGTCAAAGAGGAAGCCTCATAATTAATATCAGCAGCAGTAGCAGGATCAACAGTAACAGCACGCCGGCGACCGGTATGCGCCGCATGGTGGAAGAGGCTCCTTGGTTCTCTAACCTTTTTGATGCTAGGATGCCCTGAACCAAGAACAAAGGAGTTACCCATCATGTCAGATGCTTTTTCACAGATGCTGCCTTTCGGCGTACTGCTCGCTGTCGCCCTGATCTCCTACTACGCCACGCGCGTCATCGTACTGCCATTTATCAATAAGATGGTACAGAAGAGCCTCGTGCAATGGGACGATCAGCTGATCGCACACAAGGTGCTCGATCGCGCCACACATCTGTTGCCGGCAGTAATCTTCGCCTTCGGTCTGCCGCTGGTACTGGCGGCGGACCACGAGCTGTTCGGATTGTTGACACGCCTCAACAACATCTATTTCATCCTGGCCGGCTTCCTGGTCTTCGATGCGCTGCTTAATGCCGGCATGGACATCTACCGCGCCAACCCGGCGCGTCAGCAATTGCCCATTCGCGGACTGGTGCAGGCGGTCAAACTGATCGTCTTTCTTCTTTGCTTCATCCTTATCCTGGCGCAGCTGGCCAATCGCAGTCCCTTGTTCTTCATCTCCGGGTTGGGGGCGGTGACCGCCATTCTATTGCTGATCTTCAAGGACTCCATTCTCGGCCTGGTGGCGGGGGTACAGATCACCACCATGGACTTGGTACGGCAAGGAGACTGGATCGAAATGCCCAAGCACGGCGCCGACGGCGATGTCATCGACGTCTCCCTGACCACCGTGCGGGTGCAGAACTGGGACAAGACCATCTCCACCATCCCGGCTTATGAGTTGGTCTCCTCCTCCTTTCGCAACTGGAGGGGAATGAGCGAAAGCGGTGGTCGCCGCATCATGCGAGCCATCCCCATCGATATCAACACCATCCGCTTTATCGATGAAGCGCTGCTCGAACAGCTCAAGAGCATTCGCCTGCTGCGTCCCTATCTGGAAGAAAAGGTGCGCGAGATTGAAGAGCACAACCGCCAGCACATCAGTGCCGACGAACTCGAGGTGCTGGCCAACGGCCGCCGCCTAACCAACATCGGCACCTTTCGCGCCTACTGCATCGCCTACCTGCGCCAGCACCCCGGCATCCACCAGGAGATGACCTTCCTTATCCGTCAACTCGCCCCCACAGCAGAAGGGCTCCCCCTGCAGATTTACGTCTTTACCAACGACACCGCCTGGGGTGCCTACGAGTCGATCCAGGCCGACATCTTCGATCACCTGTTCGCCGTTCTTCCGGAGTTCGGCCTGCGCCCTTTCCAGGCTCCGGCCGGTCGCGACCTGCAAGGGCTCAGCCGCCCTCTTAAAGCGACACTACCGGTCCCCGCCAAAATGTTGACCAGTACCAGAGGGTTTAAGGGGGAACAGGGCACAACTCCTAACCCGTCGAGAGAAGCATAAAAAATCGGCCCCATGGTACACTCACTTGATTTTGTCTCGGTTGTCCCTGGATAGACCGACAGTCTCCTGGGTTATCCTATTGCATGCGACGATCTATCTGCCATTGCATGTTCAATCTCACCCCAAGGTTGACAATTGCCCCTTAGATGATTAGCTTTCGGGAAGAAATCTTTCTTATGAGGAGTTTATTGCATGGCTGATGAAGAACAGCTTGACAACATGGCGTCGAACTTTGAAATCGATCAAGACAAAATCTCAGAGATTATCGAAGAGCAAGTAAACGAAGGCAGCATGGTCGTTGCTTCGGAAGTTCTCCCTACCGGTTTGCCGATTATCCCACTGCGTCCGCGTCCGGCCTTTCCCGGTATTATGATCCCCCTGGTACTCAACGGTCAGGGTCAGGTGGCCGCGCTACGGCAGGCGATGGAACACCAGACCCAGACGATCGGGCTGGTCATGGTCCGGGATCTTGATGAAGAAGACGGTATCCAGAATTTGCATCAGGTTGGTGTCGCCGCCAAGATCGTCAAAGTGCTGCATACCGAGAAGAATGCGGCGCACGTCCTGGTCAACAGCCTGGAGCGCTTTGTCATCGAGGAAATCAATGAACGAGGCGTCGCACTCTACGCCCGGGTGCGTTATCACTTTGCCACAGAACTGTCGGTTAACCCGGAGCTGCGCGCCTATTCGATGGCCATCCTTTCGACACTGAAGGAGCTCGTCCAGATCAATCCCCTTTACAGCGAGGAGATCAAGCTCTTTCTCAATCGTTCCAGCCTGGATGACCCGGGACGCCTGGCGGACTTCGCCGCCAACCTGACCACTGCCGACGGCCAGCAGCTGCAGGAGATCCTGGCTACCCTCGATGTCCGCAAACGCATCGACAAAGTCCTGGTACTGCTCAAAAAGGAGCTGGAAGTCTCCCGTCTGCAGACCAAGATTTCCCAACAAATTGAGGAAAAGGTTTCCGCCCAGCAGCGCGAGTTCTTCCTGCGCGAGCAACTCAAGGCGATTAAGCAAGAGCTTGGACTCGAAAAAGAAGGCAAAGACACAGAAATTGAGAAGTTCCAAAAACGGCTCAAGAAGCTCAAGCTTAACGAGGAAGCGCAACATGCGGTAGAAGATGAGATGGAGAAACTCCAGCTGATCGATCCCAGTTCACCTGAATACAATGTCAGTCGCAGCTATCTCGACTGGCTGACCATTCTTCCATGGGGAGTGTTCAGCAAGGACTCCTACAATATTGCCCGGGCCAGGCGAATTCTGGACCGCGATCACTACGGCCTCAAAGACGTCAAAGAGCGGATTCTCGAATTTATCGCCGTCGGCAAAATGAAAGGTGACATCTCCGGCTCCATTCTCTGCCTGGTCGGTCCGCCAGGGGTCGGCAAGACGTCCGTTGGCCACAGCATCGCCGACGCTCTGGGCCGCAAGTTCTTTCGTTTTTCACTCGGCGGCATGCGCGATGAAGCCGAAATCAAGGGACACCGCCGCACCTACATTGGCGCCATGCCGGGCAAATTTATCCAGTCGATGAAGACAGTCGGCACCGCCAATCCGTTGCTGATGCTCGACGAGATCGACAAAATCGGCGCATCATTTCAGGGTGACCCGGCCTCGGCCCTGCTCGAAGTCCTTGATCCGGAGCAGAATTACAGTTTCCGCGATCACTACCTCGACGTACCTTTCGATCTCTCTAACGTTCTCTTTATTGCAACTGCCAACCAACTGGATACTATCCCAAGCCCGTTGCTCGATCGCATGGAGATTATCCGTTTGTCCGGTTATATCCTTGAAGAAAAGCTTGAGATTGCCAAACGCTACCTGATCCCCAAGGCCCTCACAAGCCACGGCCTTGTACGTAGCCAGGTGACGATTCAGAAGGCAGCGCTCAAGCAGATCATTGATGGCTATGCCCGTGAAGCGGGTGTTCGTAACCTTGAGAAGCAGATCAAAAAGATCATGCGGCGAGCAGCCATGGCCTTTGGTGAAGACGAAAGTCTCAAAAAAATCACCATCACCAAGCGGGACCTGGAAAATTATCTTGAAAAACCGGCTTTCACCACCGATGAAATTTTCGAAGGAGTTCCCGGCGTTGCTACCGGGTTGGCCTGGACCAGCCAGGGCGGTGCAACCCTGCAGATCGAAGCGACTGCCATGCTGGCCAAGCGCAAAGGCTTCAAGCAGACCGGGCAACTCGGTAAAGTCATGGTCGAAAGTTCAGAAATCGCCTATTCCTACATAATGGCTCACATCAACGATTACGGTGGTAACGCAGATTTCTTTGACCAGCACTTCATCCATTTGCACGTTCCGGCCGGCGCGACCCCCAAAGATGGCCCATCGGCAGGCATTACCATGGCAACCGCGCTGGTGTCGACAATCACCGGCAAGGTAGTGAAGAAGAAGCTCGGCATGACCGGCGAGCTGACGCTGACCGGTCGCGTTTTACCAATCGGCGGCCTCAAGGAGAAGACAATTGCTGCGCGTAGATCAGGGCTGAAATCTCTCATCTTCCCGAACGACAACCGCAATGACTATGAAGCCCTGCCCGATTACCTCAAAGAGGGGCTCGAGGTTCATTTTGTGAAATCGTTCAATGATGTCTACCAGATTGCTTTCTGACGCTCCGTTAATACACCTTTATCGGCTAGGAGGCGGGATTACTCCCGCCGCAGCGCCAGTCAAGGCGCTACGCGCCATGCTTGACGTACCATTTAAAATCTACCCGATTTTGCACAAGAAGTGCTGGTAGGCACGGTAGCCGTCGTAGCAGTACAGGGTCTGAGTCTTGTCGCTGCTTACCAGGGTCGCGTCCATGTTAAGGGTGGCCACCTTGTTTTACTGGGACAACGAGGTTCTTCTATTTCTTTGATGGCGAATCAGGGTTGGCTTCAGCTGGCAGTCATAGCCAATAAACTGGTGGGGGTTGCAAGCCAGGGAAACTGCCCGGGCTGGCAACTTCTCGATACGCATTACGAGATATTCGAGCGTGATTACGCGCAGACGTTTTCAAAAGATGGACGCTTCAGATGTTCCACAAAAAGAGCTGGCTGACGAAGAATGAACGGTAGATCATCATTTTTTCTATTGCCAGCCAGCAGGCCACAAATGGATTGTAGCGGCTCAGTTGCTTCCAAAGGCGGAAAAAGGCAGAACATCAATAAAAATAGCTTTCCCCGTAGGGAGGTCTATCCACCAAATCATTCCATAAGCCGTCGTACTTGCCGCCGTTACCCCGTAGAGCTCGCCATTGAAATAGGAAAGTCCGAAAATATTAATTGCTCCGCTTCCCGTTTCATTCAACGTTTGGAAAGTGCCGTTCTCCAGATCGATAACGGCAATGAAATCGTCTTCTTGCCCCTCACGCTTCAGGGAAGCGTAGAGGATCCCTTCAGGAGAAAATACCATGTCCCCGCTCGAGCTATAACCTGGGGAAAGTTCGAAAAGAACCGTTGCTTCTTGGGGTTTGTTCGGGTTGATATTGAGTATCTTGCCGGAGGTGGTCCCACCGTAAAGGAAACCCGTCGTTTTGTTGAAAGCGAGCGCGTTCACCCCACTTACGCCCAAGGATCCAAGGTCTGTGGCTAGGGCGGTCTGTGTATTAATCAAGTATAACGTGTCGTAAGAGCACCCATACAACAGGCCGCCTGGAGTCACTGCCAGGTCGGTGATGGCAGGCTCGAGGCCGGTCTCTGCTACTGTTATCCTGCCGATATCCGTTGCGATTTCTCCGGTTTCAGGAATGATTGTGTGAAGGTGCGAAGGGGGAGACTGCGTCCCCACTCCACTGGAGATATACATCGGTACCGGTACCTCGGGGGGCGGAGGATCATCCACAACCGCTTGCGGTGGCGGGGGTGGCGGAGGTGGTGTAATCGGCGTTACCGGAAGAGGATCGTCCACGGCAGAAGGGGGGGGTTGGGGAGAATCTGTGACATCGATTGAACCGTCATCGCTCGACCCCCCTCCCCCACAACCAAACAGTAATAGTGAAGCAAATACTAAGACCATCCCTTTGAAAAAATTGATCTTCTTCATCTTTTACCTCCCTGGCATAGTAGGCCTTCTCGGTTAAGTCAAAATAGCCTGATCGGGGAGCCTCCCTAAAACGTAAGTGTATTTTAATTATGCACATAGAATTAAAATGTCAATCCTTTGCTCTCATATTGTTAAGAGAGCGTATTCCCCAACTCGGGACATTTGCCAGTGCCGGATTTCGGCGCTCTTGCTAAAAATTGTGATACCCGGAGGGCTTAATAATCCATCTGAACCCAACGTTGACTGTCGTTGACACACCATCGGCTATGCCTAGCAGCCTGTCGGACTATCCATGAGCCGGCTGCAAATCCGGCTGTTTGGCCCATATTTCAGCTCCTTTTTGGTCCATAGCTACGGCTATGAACCTGCAAAAGAGCTGAAATCTGTTCTCAAACATCCAAATTTTCGCTTCGGCCCGTATAGTCCGACAGACTGCGAGAATGACTTTTTAATAAACTTAATGAAGGTTCCTCTTGAAACAAAAGTCCTTCTACAACTGTCAGCAGTGCGGTCCATCCGTTATCTCTGCGACCCACGCACACGACGCGGCTCGGACCAGGAAATACGGGAAGACATCCTCGATGCGTTCGCAGCTCACAGCGATATCGACTACGCCTATCCGACCCAGCGCTTCTATCGCAACGACTCCGAAGACAAACCGGGAACCCGACCAGAAGCGATCTACTCTGCCCCCCCTGCATCCCAGCCATGACCGGCAAGGGCTCATGACATACCTGCTGTTGTAACCGATTGAATTTCACTCTTTTTTCTGTTAAGTTCTCGGCCACTCAAGTTAAACCGAAGGAGAAGTACCATGCGCGTTCTATCCGGCATTCAACCTTCCGGCTCTCTGCACCTCGGCAACTACTTCGGCATGATGAAGAAGATGATCGAGTATCAGGAGCACGAAGAGCTTTTCTGTTTCATCGCCAACTACCATGCCCAGACGTCCCTCAGTGACGGCAAGACCCTGGCCCGCGGCACTCTCGAAGCAGCCGCAAACTTTCTCGCCCTCGGCATGAATCCTGAGAAAAGTACCTTCTGGGTGCAATCCGATGTCCCGGAAGTCCAGGAACTGGCCTGGATACTGTCCAATTTCACGCCGATGGGCCTGCTCGAGCGCTGTCACAGCTACAAGGACAAAATCGGCAAGGGCATCGCCGCCAACCACGGACTGTTTGCCTACCCGGTATTGATGACGGCAGACATCCTGCTCTTTCAGAGTGAAAAAGTTCCAGTTGGCAAGGATCAGAAGCAGCACGTGGAAGTCGCACGCGACATTGCCATCAAGTTCAACAATGAGTATGGCGACATCTTCACCCTGCCGGAGCCCGAAATTGACGAAGAGGTTGCCACGGTGCCAGGTCTGGACGGTCAGAAGATGAGCAAAAGCTACGGCAACACGATCGACCTGTTTGCAGAAGACAAGGCGCTGCGTAAGCAGATCATGCGCATCGTCACCGCACCGATCCCGGTTGAGGAGCCGAAGGACCCTGATGTCTGTAATGTCTACAAACTGTCCCGGCTCTTCCTTGACAAGGCAGGCGACGCCGCTTTAAGGCAGCGGTACCAGGCCGGCGGACTGGCCTTCGGTGAAGTCAAACAGGAATTATTTGAAACCGTGCGCGACTACTTCGCTCCACAGGCCGAGTATCGTAGAGAACTCCTTGCAAATCCCGACGGCATCCGCGAGACTCTCGCCAGAGGTGCCGACAAGGCAAGACATGCAGCGAGCAAGACATTGCGAAAAGTGCGCAAGAAAACCGGGTTAGTCTACTGAAAAAGCTGGGAAAAGATCGCAGTACTTTGTTCTCGTCTAATTTATTCTGGTGAGATTGATTGACCCTCTTACCTTAAAGACTTCAGGCTGCCTGTTGCGCCTACCGCGCCTATCACCACACTGTCCTTCCCGGGCCTGCGGAATTCAATTCTGCAGGCTTTTATAGATCCCGCAAATTAGATTTCTCACGTTATCCGGCTGCACGTGATTTTCAATTATGTGGTGAGAACTTCACGATACTGGCAAAAAATCCACACTAAATTCGGCGACGACATCCCGAAAAGAACGCAAAACAATTATAATTCATACTTAATAACTTGATATCATTAGCAAATATTCTGAACGACAAAACCTGTGCCATTATTGGCAAACTATTTGCTTATAGTTTGTCATGATTAATTTAATGATTTAATCCGCATTTCTATGTTGTTCATCCCCCAGGAGGAGAAGGAAAGATCGGCCGAATTGATCTTCCGGATCTGACATCAAAACACCTGCGAAGCTTCTTCCGTGGAACTGCCACCCACTGAGACTCGCAACCTGCAAAGTACAAAGAATAAATCTGTAAATAAATGCTTTGCAAAAAACTCCTCTTGAAAGGGAAAGGAATGTGCATTATGAAAAGTAGCATATGGTTAGCGATGATCTTGTTGACGAGCTTTTTGACCGCCTGTGGCGGCGGTGGAGGAAGTGATGACCCTGGCGTTGCTGATAGTGCCGAGACTACAAGCATTACATCTGGCATTGCGGTCGACCCTTACATCACCGGTGCCCAGTTTGAAGAACTCAGTGCCGATGAGCAGACACTGATCCAGGGCAGCGCGGACACATCGAGTGCCACCGGACAATTCTCTTTCAATGAGCCGATCAATGTCGGTTCAATCATCCGGATCAATCTCAACAGCAAAGGTCAACATGCCGGCGTTCCATATGCCGGCCTCATCAAGCGTCAGGTCTTAGCCGGTGACGAAGATCCGGTCATCGTATCACCCCTGACAACTTTACTGGCCAACGGCATGTCTCCGGAAGCTGTCATTGAGATGCTGAACCAGGCCACCCTGAGTGGACTTACTGTAAGCGACCTTAAAAAAGATCCGATGGCCGTACTGGCCTCCAAGACCGGTACTGTCACCGAAAGCGACCTGGTCCTGCTTCAGGCGAACATGGCAGTCAACGCCTTCATGGAAGCAACCGGGAATTTCAACTTTGGGGGCGCCTCGCCTTCTGCCGACTCTCCAGTGAGCTTTAGCGATATCGTGGTTCTGGTTCAGGAGAGTTGTAACTCGGATCTTTATCAGCAATTGGCCAGTACAATCGGCACTGATTTCACGGTCGGCGACATGGCAAACATGGCCGTTGTCATCACTGGTGAAGCAATCCGACAGATTGAGTCGGGCAGCCCGATTGATTCTGTGACAACGATTGACAACGACTTGGCCAACGCAATCAACATCGCCGAAGGATTCTATCAGGCCCGTATGGGTATGGGTGGTGGCACGACTGATCCTGGCACAGGCGGTGGCACCACACCGAGCACACCTGACGGGCAGGCGATCTTTATCGGCGCCACCGGTGCCACTTGCTCGCACTGCCACACGGTTGGAACTACCGACACCAGCTATCGCGAACTTGCCGGCGATGGCGCCAAGGTCACAACCAAGTTCAACGGCGGCGCTATCCATAATGGCAATACTTTGACTACCGATGAAATCACTGCTCTTGCGACATATTTTGATAGCCAGGGTGGGACCTCCACACCGGACACCGGCACCGGTGGAACGACCGATCCTGGTACCGGCAGCGGAGGTGGCACCACAACACCGAATACACCTGACGGGCAGGCGCTCGTCAACAGCGATTGTATCGGATGCCATAATATCGGCCAGGGCGGCACTATGGATTTATCAGGGAAAGGGGATGCGGCCTATACGAACATCACGTCAGGTCATAACGGCGTAAGCATGACAGACCTGGAGGCCAGTGCTGTAGCCGATTATCTGGATACCCTTACTCCTGCCACCGGCGGAACGACTGATCCGGGCACCACACCGAGCACACCTGACGGGCAGGCGCTCGTCAACAGCGACTGTATCGGATGCCACAATATCGGCCAAGGCGGCATCATGGATTTATCAGGAAAAGGGGATGCGGCCTATACGAACATCACGTCAGGTCATAACGGCGTCAGCATGACAGATCTGGAGGCCAATGCTGTGGCCGATTATCTGGATACTCTGACTCCAGCCACCGACCCGACAGCACCTTTCGCCCATCCGTATTTCACTGATGCGGAAAAAAATCACCGCAGCTATGTGAAAAGTAATGGCACGAGCGATTGTGTGTCATGCCACGGTACAGACCTTCGTGGTTCAAGTTCGGCACCAAGTTGTTACTCATGCCATGGGCAGAAATGGTAATAAGACCAGACACGGGGGAGCCGAAGCTCCCCCGTTCATCCAGGTCTCTAGCCACGAAAGTACGGATCGCATGAACCGTCCCTTCACTTTATCGTATAGAGCCCTGCTTTCCGTACCACTTTTCGCGTTGATGCCTTGCCTCTGATCAAATCCCTGCCATACTGGTAATCAAATCATACGAAATCCTTAAGGAGGCTATGATGACCATTTACCGAAAATGGTATTGCAGTTGTCGAGGCAAACCACTGGAACTTACCGCCGTGGAAACAGTCGAAGACGAGCCAGTGGAACCGACCTGCGAGCGTTGCGGTGCCTCTCCTTCGTCAGATCCCCGTCACACCATATCCTACCGGGACGTTGACAACCCGGACGATTGAAAAACCCAAAAGGTTGCGGGGCATTCCTCAAACATCCAAATTTACACTTAGACGCGTATAGTATCCAAACCTCCTAGGCCGTCTCTCGGGTGAAGAGAATAAAAGCCATCGAAGGACGCTTACTGCCTTCGCGAACGACAAACTGGATGCTGTCGAAGTGCCATTTTTGGACTGTCCAGCAGTTCAATACATCCTCAATAGACTCATCGGTAACGATGGCAAGTTCTACAACCTTGTACTCGATCATCGATATATCCTTCCTTCGCAAAAAAACACCTTAATATCTCCATCAATAGGTTTATAACGTGTCCCTGCAGACGACGTAAAGACATTGCCTTCAATGAGCAATAACCATATGGAGGATCTTGTAACCGATAAGATAAAACATCTTTTTATCCTCACAACCAATCATTTTTAACAAACCATAATTCTCCTGAAAACTCAGATATTTTACGTGAAGAGACCCTTGAATCGGCATAATAACTGAATATTTTGTTGACTTCTTTTTAGAACGACGTATCATGTCGCAAAAATTACCACCCCATTATGTGGTTCTTTTTCCCGAATAAGTACCCTTAAAAGACTCTCATGCCACAGAATTCCGGCTGTTTACACGTAAGCATGCTTTGAGAGGCGTCGCAAGAAATCCCTGGACTTTGATGTGCGGAAACCTCCATCGACTCCGCAATTTATTGATCACATGTTTACCAGATGTCGCTGTATTGGAGAGAACTCAGGCCAAAAACCCCGGAAAAGGAGTCACATCTTATGGGACACGGACCAGCAGTAAAACTCGGCAAGGATAACGCTGCCGCGTACAAGAGCAAGATCGGCATTTCCATGTTCATCGTCTACACTCTGACCTACTTCGGCTTTGTCGTCATCAACGCTGCTTACCCGGCGCTAATGGAAAAAGTCTACTTCGGTCAGACCCTGGCTGTTCTCTACGGCTTCTTCCTGATCATTTTCGCCCTGGTGCTGGCAGTCATCTACAACCACTTCTGTACCGCCGCTGAAACGCGCCTGAACTGATAAGGGAGAATCTCATGGTTTACACACAATCCCCCCTGGCCATCGGCCTGTTTGTTTTTTTCGTTCTGTTCGTCCTCGGCCTCTCTTTTTTCCTGGCCCGGCGCACCACTTCGGCATCCGGTTATTATGCCGCAGGCGGCAATATCCATTGGTTCACCAACGGTATCGCCTTTGCCGGTGACTACCTTTCAGCAGCGTCCTTCCTCGGCATTTGCGGCATGATCGCCACCGCCGGTTTCGACGGCTGGATGTACTCCATCGGCTACCTGGCCGGCTGGATGGTCGCTCTGTTTCTGGTAGCTGAGCCGATGAAGCGCCTTGGCAAGTACACCTTTACCGACGCTCTCGACTCGAAATTCAACTCCAAGTCGATCCAGCTGATGGCGGCTATCTCAACCCTGGTCGTTTCGGTATTCTACCTGATTCCACAGATGGTTGGCGCCGGAGTTCTGGTGCAACCGCTGCTTGGAATGCCGCATTGGGTCGGCGTCTGCATCGTCGGCGTGGTCGTCACTATCATCGTCGCCACAGCCGGCATGGCCTCCACCACCTACGTGCAGTTCTTCAAGGGCGCCCTGTTGCTGATCTGCTCCACCATCGTCGTGGCCCTCGTGCTGTTCCGCGGGCTCGGTACCGACCCCAATCAGGGCGACACCAAGGAATACCATCAGTTCCAGAATTTGCAGGCGGAGGTTGCCAACGGTCACCTGCAGGTCGCCGGCTACGAGGTGGTGGCCGGACTCGACTCGGAGTTCGGCAAGGCCGGCTTTGTTAAACTGGCCCAGGATGGCCTGGAGACTGTCTGGCATCTCAAAGAAGCTGCCACGGGTTACGAGCTGGTCGAGGCGCTCTATGTCACTGAAATGGCAGACGGCACCAAGCTGTTCAACGGTGCTCCCAAGGAAGACGGCAAGTTCTTTGCTGTCGGCCACATCAAAGAGATCACAGTCAATGGCGAAGAGATTGCCCAGACCGGCGCAGTCGGCCCTCTCGAGTTCCTGAACCGCTTCAAGGACAGTACCGTGGTGCTGTGGGGCAAGAAGTACGTCAAGGTCGGCGACAGCACCACGACTATCTACTACCAGAAGCCGACTCCCGGAAGCCGCATCCTGCGTCCCGGCCTGAAATTCAAGGTTGACAACGCCAGCGGGCTGGACAAATTCAACTTCATATCGCTGATGCTCGCGCTGTTCTGCGGTACCGCCGCCCTGCCCCACATCCTGATTCGCTACTACACGGTACCGAGCCAGGCGGCTGCCCGCAAATCAACGATCGTCGCTATCGCAGCCATCGGCTTCTTTTACATCCTGACTCTCTATCTCGGCCTCGGCGCCATGACTAACGGCGTCATCAACATCACCGACAACAACATGTCAGCACCGCTGCTGGCCCTCTCCTTCGGGGTTGTCCTGTTCGCCGTGATCTCGTCGCTGGCCTTCGCCACGGTACTCGGCACCGTCTCCGGCCTGATCGTCGCTTCGGCGGGTGCGGTGGCTCATGACCTGATGGACAACTTCCTCGGCATGAACATGACGGACAAGGGCAAGGTCCGGGCCGGCAAGATTTCGGCCATGGTCATAGGCGCCATTGCCATTTATCTCGGCATCATCTTCGAAGGCATGAACGTCTCCTTCCTGGTTGGTTGGGCCTTTGCCGTAGCGGCCTCGGCCAACCTGCCAGCGATCCTGATGATCCTGTTCTGGAAGAAGGCCACCGCCCAGGGCGTGGCGGCTTCGATCCTGGTCGGTCTGACCTCTTCCCTCGGACTGATCCTGGTTTCGCCGGACATGTGGGTCCGCTATGGTCTGCTGCCGCAGGATGCGCCGGTGGCTTTCAACAGCCCGGCAGCTATCTCCATCCCGGCCAGCATTCTTACTCTGGTAATCATCTCCCTGATAACCCAGAAGAAGGGTGCCCTGGTTGAGGACGCAGCGGAAGCCTGATCCTTGCCCCGAGTGACACAACCTGCTAAATAAAGAGAGGGGCCGCCCCGGCAGCCCCTCTCTTTTCTTTTCACTTAACCGATCATCAACGGATATATTCTATGCGTCGTTTCCGCTATACCCTGATCGCCGTCTGTCTGGTTCTGCTTTTCCTGGGCGTGACTGACCTGATTCTCTGGTTCAACAACCAGACACCACAAGCTATCACTGTTGAGACATTGGAGCAAACCGGGACACCTCAGGAGTGGCTGATCGTCACAGGAGGCTATCAAGATCTTGATCGTGGCGTCTCAACATCCGGATCGCTGGAAATGGAAGCTCTGCTGGTTCCTCTTCTGTCGCATCCTGATCAGGAGCAGATCAGGATCATGGTTGAGACTCGCAACCCGCATCTCTTGAAACTCTTTCAGGACTATCACTTCTTAACCGATACAATCCCTGATAAGCAGCGCTTCCGCCGTGAACATAGTGATGAATTCAAGGGGCAAAGGGAAATAACCGGCATGCTGGTTTCCGGCATCATTGCCCGCGGCAACCAGCAGAAGTTGTTAAAACTGGCCAAGCAGACCGGTCTGGACATAGCGGATGACGTGATTTTTTTGAGTGAAGGCAAGGAGCCTGGTAAGTGGCGTGGAGTTTTCTTTACTGTGGTTGGCCTGCTCGGTCTGTTCAAGGTCCTCTCCCGAAAGAAACAAACAATATCCAATACCCGGTAAGAGACGACGGCAATCCGGCATCAATAGTCAACCTGCAACTGAAGCGGTTTTTCTTGCAAACTGCTGCAGAATAAGGCCAGCCACAATCAAGATCAGTCCGTAAAAGGTTGAAGGCAGGATCTCCTCTCCGACAAGAAAATGAATCAGGATCAGAGAGATAAAAGGTGAGATAAAGATCAAGCTGCTGACCCGCGCGGTGCTGGCGGTGTATTTAAGAGCCTGCAGCCAGAGAAAAAAGGAAATCCCCATCTCAAAACAGCCGACATAGATAGCGCCAAACAAGCCGCTCGCATCGGGAAGCTGCATTTCTGTAAAGATCAGGCAATAGAGAAAAATCATCGGCAGCGCACAGAGAAAACTCATAAACAATCCGGCCAGAGGTGCCCTCTCATCCCTGGTGTTGAAAATCCAGTAAAGTGACCAGACGACTGTGCTGCCCAGCGCCAGAGTGACACCATACGGATCGGAGAAATTCAGTCCGAACAAGTCACCCCTGGTCGAGATCACCAGCACGCCGCTGTAGCTGACCAGAATAGCCGCAACTTCACGCAGGCAAAGACGCTGTTTGAGTAGCGGTACAGCGAGAAGCGACAGGGTAATCGCCCAGGTATAGTTGAGCGGCTGAGCTTCTTGAGCTGGCAGCAGGGTAAAAGCTTTGAAAAGTATCAGGTAATAAAGAAAGGGATTAAGCAGCCCCAGGCAGGCTGAGCGCAACAATTCCTGGCGGTTTTTCGGCAAGGCCAGACCGAGTTCACGGCGACAGAGAAGAATGCCGCCAAGTAGCAGAACGGAGACCAGATTGGCGTAAAGCAGCAAATGGGCCGGCGACAAGCTACGCAATGATATCTTGAACGCCGAAGCCACTGTCGACCAGATCAAAACCGCTCCGAGAGCGTAGATATAGGCTTTACGTTGATTGACCATCCGGTCAGCCGCCGAATTCAGCCGAGGTGTCCGGCACCGATCGACCAACGAAAGTAAGGACTGCTAGCCCGGAAAATATCAGGCCGATACCGGCAAAGGAGAGTGGATTCAGATGCTCTCCCAACACCAGGAATCCCAGCAAGCCAGCCGTCAAAGGCTCAGCCAGACTAAGCGTCACTGCAGTCGCCACCTGAACCCGCTGCAAACCACGGACAAAGAACCAGTAGGCAAGCGCCGCTGTCACCAGGCCGAGATGCAGGATAACCGCGATACTGCGCGGTGCGGCCAGCCATGCAATGTCACGGCCGATCAGCAGAGGGGCAAGCATCAGGGCACCGATACAAAAAATTACTGCAATAACCGCGTCCGGCTCATGTTTTTCCAGAAGCCCCTTTATGACCAGCGTATAGGCCGCATAGGAGATGCCGGCACCGATTGCGAGGGCGACACCGACCGGGTCGATGCTGACATCTCCTCCACTGCTGAGTGTCAGCACAACGCAACCGCAAATTGCAAGTGCAGTCGCTACAAACCAGGGTCGTCCCGGCCGCTCATTTCGAAAGAGATAGCCGAGGACCCCACCTGCAACCGGTGCGCTGCCGATGCCGACGATGGTGCCGACAGCTACCCCGGTTTTGGCGACCCCGGCAAAAAAACAGGCCTGGTATAGCGCTGTAAAAACCGCAGCGACAAGCGTCGCCTTAAGTGGCCAGCCACGCAGCTGCGACGTGCCACTCCGTAACACCACCATCAGCAACATTGCGCCACCACCAAGTGCCAGGCGCAGAGTGCCGATCACCATCGGATCGAACCCGGCAGGTGCAAACGCCTGGGATGTTCCGGTTGTTCCCCACAAAACCGCAGCCATCAGAACAAACCAGACTCCGCTGCGGGTATTATCTTCCTGCATCAAAAACTCCATAATAAGACTATCAAGGGATGGTAGCGCTGCGACGCACTACACCGGCGCACGGCCAACACAGGTAAAGCAGTGCCAGACAACGACCAAGCAGGTAGGCAAGCGCGGCAGAGGTTACTCCCGGAAGCGTTGAGTATAGTATAAGCAGAGCCAGAATCGAGAAAATTCCCAGGGCTTCAATCACTGTCGCCAGTATTACCGGCAGCGTGACGCCGACATCGATCAGGATCGCCCGCTGGTAACCAATGGCGACCGTCAGGGCCGGGAAAACCGCCATGATCTGCAAGGGTGGAATCGCCAGTCGAACCAGCTCGACAGGCAATCCGGAGAGGCTTGCGAACCAGAAGACATTCAGCGGCGTAAATGCAATCAACGACAACCCTCCACCCAATGCCAACGCCAGGATGATTGCGAATTTTCGAATCACGCCGCGATTCTGCTCGCCATTCCTTAACGTGGCAATGGCAACTTCAGGGAAAGAAAGTCCCAGGGCGCGAAACAGGAAAGTCAGCGCATAAAGGACCGGCATGATTGCCAGTGACTCAAGCGCCCTGTGACTGTGGCCAAGAAAAAATGTGACCACCGGATGGATGCTCAGGCCGATTAACGGCGTCATCGCCAGAGGCAGATAAAAGCGGCTCAGTGCAGTATAGGAGGGCATGACCATTTCCATTTCTGACTCTCCCAGCGAGGTTGCGATCGCCCTCCGGGCCAGCCAACGGGTTGCCAGCGCTTCGGCAACCACCCCGGCACTGAGGGAGCAGGCCCCCAGGCTTGCACCGTCCAGGGCTTCAAAGCTCCAGAGCGAGAACGCCGTCGAGGACATGGCGAGAAGTCTGACAATGGTGCCAACGGCAACCCTGCCCGGCTGATGATGGGCGATCAACGCCCCCTGGTAGAAACGACGCATACCGATGGCCGCCGGCCAGGGAAGAAGCAACCACAACGCCTGGTGCACATGGCGGGCAACATCTACAGACAAGCCAAGAGCCGTGGTCATCAGGGGAGTAAAAATCGGTGGGGATACCAGCAGCAGGAGCAACAGCGTGACCATGCCGCACAGGGCCATGGCGAACATTCGCAAACGCACATAATCACTACGGCCCAGGGCAAGGCGGGTCGCGGCACTCAGCAGCATGATCACCGGTCCCTCGGCAATCAGTCCAAAAGCATAGGCAATTCCGTAGGCTGCCAGATTGGTGGCACTCTCGCCCATGCGGGCAATGACAGCTGCCAGAAAGGGTCCTTCGACCGCCATCATCAGCCATGTCGCAGCCAGGGGCCACCAGAGGCGATATACGGTTTTCAGGGTTGCCTGTTGAGTCATTCAAACACCGCTAAAACGTCTGTGAGTCCGCAGGCGACTGGATTGCCAGTCACCAAGTCACCAAGATCCCGGGAAGTTCTTTTTCAGGACAAAAGACAACGATTCACTTTGCCGTCTCAATCAACCTAAAACGCCAAGAAATTTTTTGTGCCTTGGTGACTTGGTGGCTATTTCTCGGTTTTGATCCCGAAAGAAAATACATGAAAAGGGGGAGATCAACAAGCGATCATCCCCCCTTCAGGGTTTCATCTATGGAAACTCCGGATAGCACAAGCACAGTTTTCGATCCGGAAACGAGCAATTTTTCGCAAGGTCAAGGAAATCAAGGATTTGAGCGGAGGCGTAGCACTTTACGCCGCACAATCAAATCCACAGATTGACGCAGAGATTGCGGAAAAGGGCCGTTTCCGGACGAAAACCAGCTACATGCCAAGCATCTGCTTCAAAGCATGCCTGGCGATACTTGGATTCTCTTTGAGGCGACGCTTGGAATACGGCAGCCACGACTTGCCAAAAGGAACATAGATGCGCAGACGATGCCCTTGCGCAACCAATATGTCGCGTAACTCAGGATCAACACCAAGCAGCATTTGAAACTCGTACTCGTCCCGTTTCAGACCAAACTTGCTGATCAGCTGCTGCGCCTCAAATATCAGCTTTTCGTCATGGGTGGCGATGCCGACGTACGCCTTCTTCTCGAACATCTTTTCAAGGCAACAGACAAAACTGCGGTTGATGATTGCCATGTCCTTGTAAGCGATCAGTCTCGGCTCATTATAGATGCCCTTGCAGAGCCTGAAATGCAGCAGACCGTCACTCAAACTTTCGATATCGTCCAGGGTTCGACGCAAGTAGGACTGCAAGACCACGCCGACATGCCCTGGAAACTCTTCGCGCAGGCGGCGGAAGAATTCGAGGGTGTCATCAGTACAGGGATGATCTTCCATGTCGATGCGTACGAAATTATTCAGGCTGGCCGCCTGGGCAACGATTTCACGGATGTTTGCGAAAGCGAACTCCTTGTCGAGCTCCAGGCCCATCTGAGTGGGTTTGAGCGACAGGTTGGCGTCAAGGCCTTCCCTGTCGATCCCGTTCAGAATATCAAGGCACTGCTGCTTAAAATAGGTTGCCTCTTCCCTGGTCTTGATGAACTCACCGAGGATATCGATAGTCGCGAGCATTCCCCTGTGATTCAGATCCCGGGTGGTCGCAACAGCCGCGACGAGATTCTCACCAGCAATATAACTCTTGGCGAAGAAACCGACAATCGGACCGGGTACATGCATGATCGTTTTTGAGACAAGAAAATTAAACAGAGACATTGATTCCTCCACATTCCCTATTATTCGGCGTCCATGAAGGGATATTCAAAGCTCGACGGTGCATCGAAAGTTTCTTTGATCGTTCGCGGCGAAACCCAGCGAACCAGGTTCAGATAAGAGCCGGCTTTGTCGTTGGTGCCGGAAGCCCGGGCGCCACCGAACGGTTGCTGGCCAACCACGGCTCCGGTCGGCTTGTCGTTGATATAGAAGTTGCCTGCGGCGTTTTCCAGTTTGCTCATGGCAAGGCTCACAGCCTGTCTTTCACTGGCAAACACGGCACCGGTCAGGGCGTAGATTGAAGTCCGGTCGCAGATGTCCAACGTCTCTTCGTACCTGGCATCGTCATAAACGTAGATGGTCATGACCGGCCCGAAAATCTCTTCTTCCATAGTGCGGAAGTGTGGATTACTGGTCAGAATCACGGTCGGTTCGATGAAATAGCCTGTGCTGTCATCATAGCCGCCACCGATGATGACCTCGGCATCCTTGGCGTCCCCGGCATAATCGATAAATTCGGTGATGGTCGCAAAGGCTGATTTGTCGATGACCGCATTAAAAAAGTTCCTAAAATCATTGCTCGGCCCCATCTTGATCCTGGCCATGTCCGTTTCGAGAATCTGGCGAACCTGCCCCCAGATTGATGCCGGGATATAGCTGCGCGAGGCTGCGGAGCATTTCTGACCCTGAAATTCGAAGGCACCACGGATGATAGCGGTGGCCAGCTGCTTCACGTCGGCACTCTGATGAGCAAAGATAAAGTCTTTACCGCCGGTTTCGCCGACAATGCGCGGGTACGACTTGTATTTGGCGATATTGCTGCCGACCGTCTGCCACATCTGGTGAAAGACGCCGGTCGAGCCGGTAAAGTGAATACCGCCGAGGTCGCGATGATCGAGACAGATCCTGCCGACCATCGAGCCGGGGCCCGGCACAAAGTTGATGACGCCGTCGGGCATCCCGGCTTCCTTGAGAATCTGCATGAACAGGTAAGGCGTATAGACACAAGATGATGCCGGCTTGAGCAGGACGGTATTGCCCATGATGGCCGGTGCCGTGGCCAGATTGCCGGCGATCGCGGTGAAATTGAATGGAGCAACGGCAAAAACAAAGCCTTCCAGAGGCCGCTGCTGCACGAAGTTCCAGAGGCCTTTTGAAGAATACAGGGGCTGATCGGTATAGACCTGCTGTGCGTAGTAAACATTGAAACGCAGGAAATCAATCAGCTCACAGGCTGCATCGATCTCAGCCTGGAATGCAGTCTTGCTGGTAGACAGCATGCTGATCGCATTCATCATGAAGCGATACTTGCCTGAAAGCAGTTCGGCCGTTTTCAGGAAGATGGCAGCGCGCTCTTCCCAGCGCAGATTTGCCCAACCCGCTTTGGCGGCCATAGCAGCATCGATTGCCATGTTGATCTCTTTTTCACCAGCCTGGTGATACTCTCCCAAAACATGCTGATGATCGTGAGGCATAACGATTTTACCGAGCTTGCCGGTACGAACTTCCTGACCGCCGATAATCAGGGGAATCTCCACCTCTTTTGACGTGATCTCATCAATCGCCGCCTTGAGCTTGCTACGCTCAGGTGTGCCGGGCGCGTAGCTGTAAACCGGTTCATTGACAGGTGTCGGGACTTTCAGGATGGCATTATTCAACAGGTTCATGATTGGCACCTTTCTTGTTCCATTTATTTGAAGTTGTCAGACAAGATCCGCGCGCAGACACAGGAACGAGCATGCCATACGCTAATTCATTCTGACATCATAAGTAGAGCAAGCAAGATGCCAAACGGCGAAACACGCTTCCTTTAGGTCATGAAGAGAATTTTGAATCGCACGGATAAGGGGATGAGACGACTAGAAGGGAAGAGTCAAACCATTGAAATACTTGAATTTTTTAAAGAAAAAGAGTGGGCAACAACATGTTGAATAAAGACAGGGATTTTTTAGTATTTAAATTTTCTGGATTTCATTTTAAGGGGCAAGGCAAATAAACACCCGACCTTATTATGCATATAAGCATGGTATATATACGGATAAGCACCTAAGTGCCTGTTATTTTTACAATCCTCATACTATGCACATATGCATTTCAATTTTTTTATATCCTTCATATGCATTACCGCATGGGAAAGACCCCTAGCCTCCCACGCTCGCAATCAGACCAAAATCAGCGAAGAGGTCGATCGCTCGCTCCAGATCCATCTGAGCCGGCTCGCAGAGTCCCTTGAGGTCACGCACCTGACCAAGCTTCAAATCCTTTCCCCGGGCGACATCATGATATGGCAGCAGATTCACCGTCTTCTTTTCTCCAGGCAAACCGGCAATAAAGGCGGCTGAAGCAGCGAGGCTGTCGTTATCATCATTAACGCCGCCAATCAGGGGAATGCGTATTTGAATCATTGCGCCGCTCTCTGCCAGGGACCTGAGGTTATCGAGGATCAATCGGTTGTCAACACCTGTATAACGCCTGTGTTTTTCGGCATCAATCATTTTCAGATCATAAAGGAACAGGTCGGTATGCCTGGCCACCCTGAGGAGCGTCTCTTTACTGACGAACCCCGAGGTATCAACGGCACAGTGAATCTGCCGTCTGCCGCAGGCTTCGAGTATTTCGACGAGGAAATCCGGATAGAGCAACGGCTCACCACCGGAAAAGGTTACGCCGCCGCCCGACTGGTCAAAGAACGGCCGCTCTCTCTCGATCACCTTGACGAGCTCATCGACTGAGCGGTAGCTTCCCGACATCTGCATCGCCAAAGTCGGACAGACCTCCGCACACTTTCCGCACAGCGTACAGAGGCTGTCATCGGTAACAACGCCCTGCGCTGACAGGGTGCAGGCCTGTGCAGGGCAGATCCGGCAGCATTCTCCGCAAGCGATGCACTTGCCGGTCGTGAACAGCTTCTGAATTTTCGGTGAGATACTCTCAGGGTTGTGGCACCACCGGCAGTTGAGCGGACAGCCCTTGAAAAAGACCGTAATCCGGATGCCGGGACCATCATTGATGGAATAACGCTTGATATCAAAAATCAGGCCCTTCTGCATTTCAGAATGACTCGTTCTCTGTGCGCTCGATCACTTCCTGCTGGAGGTCGGCGTTCATATCGTTAAAATAGTCACTGTATCCGGCCATACGCACCAGCAGATCACGATAATCCTCAGGAGCATTTTGAGCCGCCTTAAGAGTGGCAGTGTCAACGACATTGAACTGGATGTGATGCCCGCCCAGGGTAAAGTAGCTGCGAATCAGCTGAGCCAACCGGGCGACGTCCTCGTCCCGTTTGAGCAGGCTGGGCAGGAAGCGTTGGTTAAGCAGCGTACCGCCGGACATGGTGTGATCGAGCTTGGTCAGCGAGCGAATCACTGCTGACGGCCCATGAGTATCGGCGCCGTGGGAGGGCGAGGTACCGTCGGAGATCGATTTGCCAGCCAAACGGCCGTTTGGGGTCGCGCCTGTCATTTTGCCGAAGTAGATATGGCAGGTGGTGGAAAGCATATTGAGGTGGAAGCTTTCTCCCTTGACGTTCGGTTTGCCATCTATGGCAGCGAGCAGATCAGCGAAGATCTGCAAAGCAATGTCATCGGCAGTGTCATCATCGTTGCCGAAGAACGGTGTCTTGTTCACAATCGTCTGGCGCAGGACTTCTTCACCTGCGAAATTCCTGGCGATCGCTGCAAGAAAGCGCTCCATGCTGAATGACTGCTCTTCAAATACGTGCTTCTTGAGTGCAGACAGACTGTCAGTCGTGGTACCGAGACCGGTACACTGGATGTAGTTGGTGTTATAGCGCGGTCCACCATCGTAGTAGTCCCTGCCCTTGCTGATACAATCCTCGATCACCACCGAAAGGAACGGTGCCGGCGCATACTTGGCGAACATGCGGTCAATGTAGTTGCTGACCCGCACCTTGGTGTCAACGAAAAAGTTGAGCTGATCGAGAAACGCGCCATACAGCTGCTCGTAGCTCGTGTAACTGCGGGCGTCACCAGTTTCAATGCCGACCTGCTTGCCGGTGAGTGGATCGACGCCGTTGTTGAGGGTAATCTCGAGGATCTTCGGCACATTCAGGTAGCCGGTCAGGACAAAGGCTTCCTTGCCGAAAGCACCGACCTCGATGCAGCCGCTGCAGCCGCCTTCGCGGGCATCCTTGAGCGTCTTGCCCTGCCGCAGCAACTCGACTGTATAGACATCCGGGTTAAACACCGATGGGTAACCATGCCCCTGGCGAATCACCTTGCAGGCAGCCTTGAGGAAACGCTCAGGGGTTTTGCTGCTGACATGCACCGAGCAGCCCGGTTGCAGGATATGCAACTCCTCGACCACTTCGAGCATGAGATAGGAGACATCGCTGACGCCGTCCTTGCCATCGCTGTTGATACCACCAATATTGATGTTGGTGAAATCGTTATAGGTGCCACTTTCGCGTGCCGTAATACCTACCTTAGGCGGTGCCGGGTGGTTGTTGACCTTGATCCAGAAGCAGCAGAGCAGCTCCTTGGCCTGCTCCCGGGACAGAGCGCCTGCAGCAACTTCCGCCGCGTAAAATGGCGCCAGATGCTGGTCGAAGTGCCCCGGGTTCATTGCGTCCCAGCCGTTCAGTTCGGTGATGGTGCCCAAATGCACGAACCAATACATCTGGATCGCCTCGTGGAAAGTCCGCGGTGCATGCGCAGGCACTCGACGACAGACTGCGGCAACCTTTTGCAGCTCCGCCCGTCGCTGCAGAACCGCCTCACTGGCCGCCAGAGCTTCGGCCAGCTCGGCATGCCGTTCGGCAAAGAGAATCACGGCGTCGCAGGAGATGTCCATCGCCTTGAGTTCCTCTGCCTTGTCGGTCGCTTCCACATCGCTGAGATAATCGAGGGCGGCCAGCTCGGCAGCGATCTGCCGCTTGAAATCGAGCATCCCCTTGCGATAGATCTGGCCGTCCAGCGCAGTGTGTCCAGGCGCACGCTGCTCCATGAACTCGGTAAAGACACCTGCCTCGTAAGCGGCACGCCACTCATCGGGCACATGGGCAAAGATCCGCTCACGCACCGTCCGCCCCTGCCAGTAGGGGATCACTTCGCGTGCATAAGTTGCGATATCTTCGTCACTGATGGTGTAGCGCTGCTGGTCGCGGCTATTAAGCACATGGAAATCGTCAACACTGTGACAGGTCAACTCAGGGAAGGTCGGCACTGACCTGGGACGCGGACCGCGCTCACCGACAATCAGTTCGTCATCACCGATATAGAGGGTTTTCTTTTGGCAATGGTCGAGAAAATTCAGCGCACGCAACACCGGGATCGAGTATTTGCCGTAATTCTCTTTATAAAAAGCGGTCTCATGCAGAGCCCTCTCAATTGAAAGACTGGGCTCTGTCTCGACACTCAACTTACGCAGGCGCTGAATGCGCGCATTCATTCCCGGTCCGATGGCGTTTGCCTTTATCGGGTAAAAATTTCCTTCAGCAGAAGCTTTTCTCTGCGGAACAGCGTGCAGACCTCTTTCCATGTTAATGACGATCCTCTTGCGGGACAGGACACTTGATTGAGTGCCGGCAAAAGTTTAACGGTTGCCTTTATGTTACTGCGTCTGACAAACTTGACGCAAGAGCAGCCTGCATCGTTCAACAAGCTGCTAATGCGACATCAACACCGGCACGGTCATGAACTCCAGCAGGTAACGACCGACGTCGCCAAGGGTCTGTTGGCCGCGACGGGATTGCGCAAACGCGCCCATCACCAGGAGATCGATACCTTCGTCGGCGCAACGGTTGAGCAGCATGTCACCGACGCTCAAATCACCACTGACATGTTTCTCTCCGGAGGCCTTGATGCCGTAATGCAGCAGGTGTTCGCAGATGTCAGCATTGTGCGCCTTGTATGATTCGTCGCCACCTATACCTTGAACACTGAGGACCCGCACCAGCTCTGCCTGACGCAACAACGGCAGACTGTCGTGCAGAGCACGCGAAGATTCCGGGCCGCCGCGCCAGGCGAGCATCACTCGCCGACCGAGGCGTTTGAATTCACCAGCATAAGGAACAATCATCACCGGACGCCCGGTACCGAGCACTGCCCGTTCGGGAAGGTCAGGCGGTATCGTGCGATCAGGAGTGTTCAGGTCTGTCTGACTGATAACCAGCAAGTCATGGTAATGGGCTTGCAGATTGATATTCTGAGACAATTCAAGACCGCTTTGCAAACTGTCGACACAGAGCCACGCCGAATCCAGCTGTGCCGAGTCAACAGCCTGCGCAAAGTTTTGACGGGCCTCTTCGGCCAACGCCTGCGAATCGACATGGTGTGAGGCATAATAGGGATGCGCGATGACGTAGAGACCTGTCAAGCGCGCCTGCTGCTGTTTGGCTAATTTGATGGCAACATCCTGACGCGACGCGCAGCTCGGACGGTTGTCAATATGAACCAGGATATCCTTAAAATTCATTGGTCTCTCCCCCGACACGCAAAAAGACTAGTTTTTCTTGCCTAGATAAGCTTCCTGGACTTTTTCCGATGCCAGCAGCTCTGCCGAAGTCCCGGACAGAGCAATTTTGCCGACATCCAGCACATAACCACGATCGGCGAGCTTCAGAGCGGCTTTGGCATTCTGTTCCACCAGCAGAACGGTTACACCACTTTTGGCGATTTCCTTGATCTGTTTAAAAATCGCCTTGACCAGAATCGGCGCAATGCCGAGTGACGGCTCGTCGAGCAGCACCATCTCCGGATTGCTCATCAGGGCTCGCCCGATAGCCAGCATCTGCTGTTCGCCGCCCGACAAGGTCCCGGCCAGCTGCTTGCGTCGCTCCTGAAGGCGCGGGAACAGGTCATAAACCCACGCCAGGGTTTTGCGATCCAGCTTGCTCTGCGAGAAAGCGCCGAGCGTCAGGTTCTCCTCGACAGTCAAAATGCCAAAGACCCGTCGTCCTTCCGGCGAGTGACTGATCCCAAGTTTGACGATCTTGTGCGCCGGTAAATTGGTCAGCTCATGCTCTTTGAAGCGGATCGAGCCGGCCTTGGCTTTGAGCAGCTGGCTGATGGTGCGCATGGTCGTGGTTTTGCCGGCGCCATTGGCGCCCAGTATGGCGACAATTTCGCCTTTGTGCACCTTCAGCGAGATCCCCTTGATGGCAGCGATAGCTCCGTAGGAAACTTCAAGATCCTTGATTTCAAACAAGACATCGTTACTCATCGTCGTCATCCTCACTTCCCAGGTAGGCCTCGATGACCGCCGGATCTTTCTGGATTGCCTCGGGGGTGCCTTCAGCAATCTTCTTGCCGAAGTTGATCACCGTCAGATAGTCGGTCACCTCCATGACCATGTCCATATCATGCTCGATCAGCAGCACCGTGACTCCCTTGTCACGGATTTTGAAGATGGTCTGCAGCAACTCCATGGTTTCCTTGTCGTTGAGACCGGCGGCCGGTTCGTCGAGAATCAACAGGGTCGGATCGACTGCCATCGCCCGGGCCATCTCGACCCGCCGCTGGATGCCGTAAGGAAGAGAGCCGGTCGGGATGGCTGCAAACTCGCTGAGATTGAAAAAATCGAGCTGTTCTTCTACCTTATGCCAGTTTGCCAACTCGTCGCGCTTCGACCATGGGCTATGCACGATACCGTGCCAGAGTTTTTGTTTACTCTTGATGTGACGGCCGCTCATGACATTTTCGGCGACTGACATCTGGCTGAACAGACGGATCGTCTGGAAGGTGCGGACGATACCGCGATCGACGATCTGGTAAGGGGTCAGGCCGCGGATTTCTTCGCCGCGCCACTTGACCGAGCCCTGTTCAGACTTGTAGATGCCGGTGATGCAATTAAAGACCGTGGTCTTGCCGGCGCCGTTGGGACCGATGATGCCGTAGATCTGTCCGGCTGAGACCTTGAAGCTCAAAGCATCGACGGCTGTCAATCCCCCGAAGCGCTTGGTGACATCGGTCAGTATCAGTTCGTTATGCGCCATGGTTGTTTTCCTTGATCAAGAACTTGGGAATTTTGCCAAAGGTGGCCGGGATAATGCCGCGCGGACGCAGAATCATCGCCGCAATCATCGCAAAACCGAAGATAAAGAAGCGCCATGTGGCAAATTCACGGAAGATCTCCGGTAACACGAACATGACAAACACACCGATCAAAACGCCAGGCACAGAGGAACCACCGACGATGACGATACTGAAGAACAGCACCGACTGAATAAAGTCAAATGCTTCCGGACTGACTGCTGAATACTGTACCGCGAAGACTGTGCCCGCCAGACCGGCGATACCGGCACCCAGGGCAAAGGCGAATATTTTGTAGATGCGCGTGTTGATGCCGATACTTTCCGCCGCCAACTGGTCTTCGCGCAGATAGTGCATGGCACGTCCGGCCTTGCTGCCTGCAAGATTACGCATGATGCCGAGGGTGAGCAGCAGCACCGCAAAGGCGAAGTAGTAAACCGACACCTGACTGGTCAGATCGATTCCGTAGAAACTTAAAGAATCAAGTCCAAAGATGCCGTTCGGACCGCCCGTGATGCCGCCGAGGTTGTTCTGTACCACCTGGACGAAGACGATATTGAAACCGATGGTGGTGACCAGCAGGTAATCGCCGCGCAGATGCACGATGGGACCGGCCAGCAGGACTCCGCAGACAGCCGGGATCAGAATCGCCAACGGGATCGTGGCGATGATCGACCAGCCGTACTCATTGTTGAGGATTGCCGTGGTATAGGCACCGAGACCAAAGAAGAGCGCCTGCCCCATGTTGAACATACCGCTCTTGCCGAGGATAATATCCTGCGACAGGGCAACGACAGCAAAAATCAAAAAGGTGATTGCCACGGCTTGCCAGCGAGAATCCAGAACGTGCGGCAAGATCGCCATGACCGCGAAGAAGATCGGATAAGCGAAACGTTGTATAGTTTTCATCAGACTTTCTCCGCAACCCGCTCACCGAGGATACCGGTGGGACGGATAATCAGGATCACGATCAAAAGGATAAAGGTAAAGGCATCGGCCCAGGTACTGGATACGTAACCGGCGATAAAGGCGTTAAAAAGACCGAGCAGCATGCCCCCGAGCATTGCTCCGGGGATATTGCCGATACCGCCGATGATCGCGGCAACAAAGGCGTAGAGGCCATACTGCCAGCCCATGTTGAAAGTGATACCACGGTAATAAAGGCCGATAAACAAACCTCCAACGGCGCCCAGGGAAGAACCGATGATAAAGATCAACGCGATGATGCTGTTGACGTTGATCCCCATCAGCCGAGCCGCGTCCTGGTCGATGGAGCTGGCGCGAATCGCCGCGCCGATGCGGGTCTTTTCGACGAACAGATAGAGAGCAATCATCAGCACCAGCGACAGGACCAGAATAATCACCTGGATGAGGCTGATGACCACACCACCGAAATCCCAGTAGACCTGGGGCACCAGCTCCGGGAAGATGCGCATGCGCGGCCCCCAGATCAACATGATGCCGTTCTGGATGACGAGGCTGGCTCCAAGTGCCGAGACCACTGCCGACAGGCGCGGCGCCTCACGCAGTGGACGATAGGCAACCCGCTCGAGAACGACGCCAAGCACAGCCATCACTACAGCAGACAGCAGAAAGATGGCGACCACCGCGGCCAGAGAAGTGGCTTGTCCCGTGACATGCGTGTAGATGGTCAGGCCGACAAAAGCCGAGGCGGCGACCATGTCACCGTGGGCGAAGTTGATCAGGCGCATGACTCCGTAGACCATGGTGTAGCCCAGGGCCACCAGGGCGAACATGCTGCCGATGGTCAGGCCGTTGGCCAGCTGCTGCAGGAAAATATCCATAAATCACCTTGCGACCCTGCTGCCAGGAAGCAGGGGAAACCGTGCGAATTGAGTATTTATAGCAGCCTGTCGGAGTATCCATGAGCCTGCTGCAAATCCGGCTGCTTGGCCCATATTTCAGCTCCTTTTTGGTCCATAGCTACGGCTATCAACCTGCAAATGAGCTAAAATCTGTTCTCAAACATCCAAATTTTCGCTTCGGCCCGTATAGTCCGACAGGCTGTTAGAGAAAAAAGGGGGAAGCGATCGGCTTCCCCCTGGGACGACTCAGATCTTATTACTGGACATATTCGTGGGCATATTCGCCGTTGGCCTGAATTTTTTTGACCACGTAGGCGCCGCCCATGCGATTGCCATCTTTGGCGAAGGCGATAGGACCGGTGATCCCTGGCAGTGGCTCTTTCATGTTGTGCAGGTAATCGGCGGCCTTTTTAGTATCGAAACTCTTGTTCTGCTCCATGGCGTGAATGATGGCGCGCATGCCGTCGATGTTCATCAGGCCCCAGATGGAAGGAGGCATTTCGCCATATTTTTTCTGGTAGTCAGCAATGAATGTTTTTGCCACATCGTAGGGCAGCACATCCGGGGAGGGGACGTTGATGATGTAAGCGCCTTCGGCCGCCGTTCCGGCGAGTTTGACGAAATCGGGATTGTCATTGGCGTCGCCGCCGATGAAATCAGCCTTGATGCCGAGGGCCATCTGCTGGGCGCGCAGTTGACCGCCGTCGGAGTAATAACCGGCAAAGAAGATCACGTCAGGATTTTTCGACTTGATGTTGGTCAGAACCGGGGTGAAGTTCTGCGAATCGGCTTTGATTTTATCTCGCGAGACGATGTTGCCCCCCAGTTTCTTGACCGCAGCTTCCGTGGCGTTGCCCAGGCCGTCTGCATAGGTCGAGAAATCCGAAAGCACCACGATGCGCTGGTATTTCTTGACGTTGACCATGTAGTCAGCGGCGAATTCGGCTTCGGCGCTGTTGGGGAAGGAGTTGCGCAGGAAGGTCCAGTAACCCTTCTCGGTCAGGTTGTCGGCGGTACCGTCGGAGGTCTGCAGGACGCCTGCCTTGAAGTAGGTGTCCTGAGCGGCTTCGGCACAGGTCGAGGTGTAAGATCCGATAACCATCGAGACGCCTTTGTTAACCAGATCCTTGGCGCAGATGGCGGCGGCCATTGCTGTTCCCTGGTCGTCGCAGACGATCACTTCGATCTGCTTGCCCATCACGCCGCCCTTGGCATTGAGCTGCTCTGCCAGCAGCCGCACGCCGTTCTCAATCCCCTGCCCTTCATTCGCGTAGCTGCCGGTAATGGGGGCCTGGACACCAACCTTTAAGGTGTCAGCAGCGCATGCGATGCCCGTTACAAAGAACACTGCCAGCAATGTTGCCAGATACTTTTTCATACCGTTTCTCCTTGTTTTGTAGTGTGTGAGTCGACAGAATGTCGAGAACCCACCGATTAAACTTCACTCGAAAGCGATAGATTATACCACTTTGAATACGGCTTAACAGCGGAACTGAAGAAGCACGTGAAATAACATCTAGCAAAGCTGATGCCAAACTCCGTTTTATTTTAGCAAAGGAGCTACGAGACAGTAAGATGGGAAGACTCTAACACATTGGTACACTAAGATAAACGTCTTTGATTGCAGTTACTTGAAAGTAATGGAAGTCACCAGAAGACCTTAGTGCCAGGAGAGCGCACCGGAGACATAATGCGAGTGGCAGGAATATTATCGGCCCTGTGTTGGCCGTGGACTGCACAGTCGTCCGGATTTTATGCGTAACTGCATAGACAGGTTAGGCAGCGACATAAGTCACTGTAATCAAGCGACGTCAAGGGAAGAATCATGACAGGCCGTAACGTTTCAATTTACGAGCGATCGTCGACTGGTTCACACCGAGCGCTTCAGCAATCATGGTCTGGTTGCGGTAACGCTCACGCGCTCGGGCCAGGAGGTTGCGTTCGACGGCCTCAAGAGCCTGCTGCAAGGTCATAGTCTCTGGCCAGTCCAGATCCTCGGGAACACCTGTTCTCACCGATCCGGCAACCTGAGAGGGCAAATCAGCGAGGTCAACGACCTCGGTCTCCGACATGACCACCAACCGTTCACTGATGTTCATCAATTCCCGGACATTGCCCGGGAACGAATAATTGGCGAGGGCTTCGAGTGCAGCTCTGGTCAGACGCTTCGACACCTTGTTGATAGCAGAAAAATGATCAATATAATGCCGGATCAAAGGCACCAGACAGTCCTTGCGCTCGCGGACCGCAGGCACATGAATAGGAATAACATTGAGCCGATAATAGAGGTCGAGCCGGAAGGTCCGTTGTTCGATCATCTCTTCCAGGTCGCGATGCGTAGCCGCCAGCACACGCACATCCAGCTTGCGTTCTTCGGTGCCGCCCAGGCGTGTAATCCGTCCGTCTTCAAGGAAACGCAGCAGCTTGACCTGGGCAGCCAGTGGCAGTTCAGCAATTTCATCGAGGAAAAGGATACCCTCATGTGCCAACTCGAACTGTCCCGGTTTGCCACCTGGGCTGGCGCCAGTAAAGGCGCCTTTCTCATAACCGAACAGTTCTGCCTCTATCAGCGATTCGGGGATTGCACCGCAATTAATTTTTATCAACGGTCGGTCGGCGCGTTGAGAATTGCTATGAATCATATCGGCGACGACACCTTTGCCGACCCCTGATTCACCGAGAATCAGCACCGATGAATCTGCGGCAGCAACCTTCAGCGCCTGGCGCAGCGCCTTGATCATATTCGGACTGCGGGCAATAATTTTTCTGCCCTCAAACTCAGCCTGCTGCATTTCCAGCATCTGGTGACGGAACTGGTCCTTGATGGCCTCCTGGTTTTCCAACTCCCGCTGCAATTTGTCGATTTCAGTGATGTCACGTTCACTGACCACGACCCGGATCAGCTCGCCGCTCTGGTCAAAGACTGGCGTGCCAATGGAAATCAGTTTTCTGCCGTTCGGCATATTCTGCAGGAGACTGACAACTTTCTTCTGCAGGCTGGCTTCAAGTGCGGCTGAACGGTCGATAAATCCTTCAGGTATCAGCTCGCGCATATTGCGCCCGACCATTTCGGAGGCCATCCGCTTATGAATACGTTCCGAAGCCGGATTCACCCGGATCACGTTCGCATCGCCGTCGCATACGAACAAGCCATCAGAGGAAGAATCAATAATGGCATGCAACTCAAGCGTCAACGCCTCAAAATCAAGGACACGGCGATCGGAATCAGGGATTGATGGTGCGGGCGGCAGAAGGCAAAGCGTCAACTTCTGGCCATCGGCGTCTTTCACTGTACTGAGCATCGCAAGGTAAGGGGCGCTGGCACCGCGCAGGATCGTCAATGGCGGATTACTGGTTGCACTGCGCCGAAAATTCCCTATCGCCTCTGCCAGTTTGGGCAACGGCTCAACAAGCGACATACCGACCTTGACGCCGAGTTGACTTGCGGCCGCCGGGTTGACGAAGACGATTCGCTCCTGTCCGTCACAAGCCAGTAACGGGACAGATATCGCGTCCAAAAAGTTTGCAGCAAGTGATTGCGGGTTGATGGGCGATTCCTGATTGGTCATTACATACCTCCCCGGTGCATTGACACATGTTATGCGTAAATGCATTGCTTATGCAAGAAGGAATCACTTTTGTACAAATGAATACCGGCGCTCTGTTTGTCTGTCTTCAGAAGCGTGCCCACCTTTATGCAATGCACTCTTCAGACAGCTTTTATTGCCGGCTAAATCGAGACATCTCTGCTTTACAGCGAGCATTGCGAAGCAGACTTTCCGGTCATGCTTCAGGGTTACCTGAAATGCGGTTTTGATGATTGCGCCGACCGCAAACCGCTTAAACAGAATAGGGCCGGTCAATTGACCGGCCCTATAAAATTCAGCGTGTCCGCTCTATTTATTCTCTTTGCCAAGCTCCCGGGATCGTGCTGTCGCGGCACCGACCGCTTCCATCATCATGGCCCGCAGCCCGCGCTCTTCAAGAACGCGGATGGCACTGATGGTGGTTCCCGCCGGGCTGCAGACCTTCTCCCGCAGCAGCGCAGGATGTTCACCGGTTGTCTGTACCAGGAGTGCCGCGCCGGCGACCGTTTGCACCGCCAGCGCATGGGCGATATCGAGCCGCAGGCCTTCCTGGACCCCACCTGCGGTCAGAGCCTCAATGAAGGTATAGACAAACGCCGGGCCGGAACCGGAGAGCCCGGTGACCGCATCCATCTGCCCCTCTTCCACCCAGAGTGCGATACCGACCGTCTCGAACAGGTGTTGGGCTATGCGACGATTTTCCTGGTCGACATATTTACCGGGACAAAGAGCCGCAGCTCCCTGGCCGGCGAGAGCCGGGGTATTCGGCATGGAACGTACGACGCGCGACCGGCCACCGAGACCGGTTTCCAACCTTGTCGTTGTAATCCCGGCCAGGATCGAGATCAGCAGCTTTTCGTCGTTAAATACGGCGACGATATCTTCCAGGACTTTATCCAGGATCTGCGGTTTGGTTGCCAGGACGATGATGTCGCTGGCAGTGACCAGATCCGCGTTATTCGCAGCACAGTTGACACCATAACGTTCTTCCATCATTTGGCGCCGTTTTTCATTAGGTTCCGAGAACAGAATGTCTCCAGCCGGGAAACCACCGTTCATCAGCCCCTTGATAAAGGCTTCTGCCATATTGCCGCCACCGATAAAACCGATTTTGCCTACCGTTGTCAAAGGCACAGTCTTAAATCCTTTCCACTCAGCAAAAAACGGATGCAGCCGGTAAGGCTGTCATCACGTCGTGTTTTTTGATCAACAGCACCGGCAGAAATTGCCAGGCAAGTCATCGGATGTTTTACAATATGACAGGAATCCTGTCAAACCGAAAACCGGCTTGCGTTTCTGCACTTTCTATGCAATCTATCACCGCTATGAGAGATCACAGCACACATCTTAAAGGCTTGTTGTTGACCTTTGCCGCCGTGGTGATTCTCAGCCCGGATGCTCTGTTGGTGCGGTTGATCCATTGTGATGTCTGGACTCTGCTCTTCTGGCGTTGCCTGCTGACCGGCATCATGCAGGCGATCTTTCTCGCAGCCTGCTATCGCAGCCAATTCGTGCAGAGCTTTCGCAATACCGGTCGAGCAGGTTTTCTTTCTGCTGCGGTGGTCGCCGTCGGTAGCCTGTTTTTCGTCAACTCGCTCAAGCACACCACAGCCGCCAACACCTTGATCATTCTTGCGGCGGCGCCTTTGTTCAGCAGCCTGCTCAGTTGGCTGTTCCTGCGTGAGAATATCGCCAGACGCACCTGGATTGCCATTTTTATCTGTTTCGGGGGAATTCTGTTGATCTTTTCCGGCAGCTTGCGTAGCGGCCTGTTGCTCGGCGACCTGCTGGCGCTTGGAGCCACACTCACCTGGGCCGGCAACATCGTCATCCTGCGCAGCAGCAAGGCGGTCAACATGGTTCCTGCCAACTTGTTCGGCAATCTGCTGGTCGTCCCGGCGGCACTGCTGGCCGGTGCTCAACCAATGGCGGTTGCAACCCCCGACATGCTCTTCCTGCTTTTGCTGGGCGGCCTCGTGCTTCCCGTTTCCTTCACCATGATTACTCAGGGTCCACGTTATCTGCCGGCGCCGGAAGTCAGCCTCATCCTGCTCGTTGAAACGATCCTCGGGCCATTCTGGGTCTGGCTGGTTCTGCAAGAGTCGCCGCATGCGGCAACCCTGCTCGCCGGGGCGCTGATCGTCGGCACCCTGGCCGTACACACCCTGATGTCTTTGTGGGCGCTGCGACGACCGCACGTTGTCGTTGAGACCCCGTGCTGATCAGTACCGTGCATTACCCGGCGTGCGTGGAAACGGGATAACGTCGCGAACATTTTCCATCCCGGTGATATACATCAGGAAGCGCTCAAATCCCAGCCCGAAACCGGCGTGAGGACAGCTCCCCCAGCGGCGCGTGTCGAGGTACCAGTCGAGGCTTTCCGGAAGAATATCGAAGGCCCGCATCTTGTGTTGCAGAACATCCAGACGCTCTTCACGCTGGCTGCCGCCGATAATCTCGCCAACTTTCGGCACCAGCAGATCCATGGCCGCCACGGTCCGCCCATCATCGTTGCGCCGCATGTAAAAAGCCTTGATCCCTTCCGGATAGTCAGTCACAAAGAGCGGCCCACCGACGACCTGTTCCGTCAGATAACGTTCATGTTCCGACTGCAGATCGCAACCCCATTCAACCGGAAATTCAAAGCTCACACCACTCTTTTGCAAGCATTCGATTGCTTCTGTGTAGCTCATCAACTGAAATGCGGTCGCCGCGACGCTTTCAAGCCGCTCGATCAAATTGTTGTCGATAAACTTATTGAAGAACGCCAGATCCTCCTGGCAGTGCTCCAGAGCATACGTAACCATGAACCGGAAAAAGTCTTCTGCAAGACGACAATTGGCCGCAAGGTCGGCAAAAGCCACCTCCGGTTCAATCATCCAGAACTCGGAAGCGTGTCGACTGGTATTGGAATTTTCAGCCCGGAAGGTCGGGCCAAATGTATAAACGTCTGTAAATGCCGTGGCAAAGAGTTCAGCCTGTAACTGGCCGCTGACCGTCAGGCCGGTTTTGGAGCCGAAAAAGTCTTCATGCCAGGCGATGCGGCTATCGACCCGGGGGGGATTTTCGGGATCCAGGGTTGTTACGCGGAACATCTGCCCGGCACCTTCGCAGTCGTTGGCGGTGATAATCGGTGTCTGTACATAAACGAAGCCGCGTTCCTGAAAAAAGCTGTGGACCGCATGGGCAATGCGACTGCGGACGCGAAACACGGCACCAAAGGCGTTGGTACGCGGCCGCAAGTGAGCAATCGAGCGCAGGAATTCGAAACCGTGGCGCTTTTTCTGCAGAGGGAAGCTGTCATCGGCTTCACCATAGACAATGATTTGCTTGGCCTGAACCTCCCAGCTTTGTCCTTCTCCCGGCGACGCCACCATCTCGCCATGCACACCGATGCAGGCACCGGTGCCAAGTTCTCCCGCCACCGGGAATGCTGCCGCACCCTCACCGACCACGATCTGCAGGCTTTCCAGGCAGGATCCATCGTTGAGGGCGAGAAAAACCACCCCCTTGCTGCGCCTCACGGTACGCAGCCAACCCTGGACGAACACATCGCCTTGAGCCTGCTTTTCCTGCAATATTTTTTTTACCCGCCGACGATCCTGACGCCAATCCGGTCCGGCCATCTGCCACCCCTGTAGAATCATGGTTATTTTTCGGATTTCAACCCAAAGTTTTTCGCCAGACGCCAAGGCACGAAGAAAAAGCCTTGATATCTTTCTGTAAGATAAAAACACCAAACCTCAAGAGGCTGTCTCTCGTTCTTAACAGCGCCCTTCGCGTCCCGGTGGCCAGGTCGGCCTATAGAACCGTTATTTTTCCTGTAATGCTGCTGCGCTACCGTTTTTAGCAGAGCAGGCAATAAACAACGGGGAATGGCTTGTAAACCAATCCCCGACATTGAGAAATCAAATAAGCTGTCTCTGACAATACTTGTTTATTTAGTTACAGAATCATATGTGGTTGTAAATTTATTGAATGACCCTTCAGTTGCCAGGCCCAGGGCACCCACGGCCACAATTGAAACCAGAATAATCAGTACCAGCATCATGGCATATTCCACTGCCGTGGCACCACGCTCATCACGCAAAAAGGTGTATGCTTTTTCCAGAACTTTTGTGCTCATGGCAGACTCCTTACGTTTTAGAGAGTACGGGTAAAACATATCTATTTTTCCCGCAGTTGTCAATCGAGTACCGAGTCGGATACCGAGCCTTAATCATGTTCCCGCGTCTTGAAGAACTCGATACCCGGCCACTGCTCCATAACGTAGCCGAGCCGCCATTCGCTGGGTGCGAGATAACTGAGATTGCCTTCGGCATCGAGCGCCAGGTTCGCCTGGTTTTTCTTTTCGAACTCTGCCAGCTTTTTCGGATCAGCACTGCCTACCCAGCGGGCCGTGGCATAATCAACATTCTCGTAAATGGCGTCAACGCCATACTCCGTCTTAAGCCGCTCCATGGTGACATCAAATTGCAGTATGCCTACAGCCCCGACGATGTAGTCATTGCTGATTAACGGCCGGAACACCTGGATCGCCCCTTCCTCCGAAAGCTGCGTCAAGCCCTTTTCCAGCTGTTTCGCCTTAAGAGGAGATCTCAGCCGGACCCTCCGGAAGTGCTCTGCAGCAAAGCTTGGGATGCCGGTGAACTTGAGCACCTCCTTATCGGTAAAGGTATCACCAACCTTGATCGTGCCATGGTTGTGCAGGCCGATAATGTCGCCCGGAAACGCTTCTTCAACATTGGCCCGGTCCTGAGCCATGAAAATAATCGCCTTGGAAAGACTGACGTCCTTGCCGATGCGGTGATGTCGAACTTTCATACCGCGCTGAAAACGTCCCGAACAGATGCGCAAAAAAGCGATGCGGTCGCGATGGGCTGGATCCATGTTCGCCTGGACCTTGAATACAAAACCGGAGAAAGCCTCTTCTTCCGGTGCCACCAAGCGGCTCTGGGTCTGACGTGGCCCGGGAGGAGGTGCGATATCAACCAGCGCATCGAGCAGTTCTTCGACACCGAAGTTATTGATGGCGCTGCCGAAGAAAACCGGAGTCTGGTTGCCCTTGAGGTATTCTGCCAGGTCAAAAGGGTTGGCAGCGCCTTCGAGCAGTGCAATATCAGCGCGCAATTCATCGGCAGCGCTGCCGAGCAGCTCATCGAGCTGTCTGTCATTAACATCCTTAATCACACGGACATGCTCGGTAAGACGCTGCTCTCCGGGCCGAAACAGGCGCAATTCCTTGCGATAGAGGTTGTAAACACCTTTAAAACGCTTGCCCATACCGATCGGCCAGGACATCGGCGCGCACTCAATCTGCAGTTTCTCCTCAACATCGGCAAGCAGATCGAGAGGGTATTGCCCTTCGCGATCCATCTTGTTGATGAAAGTCAGCACCGGGGTATTGCGCATACGGCAGACGGCCATCAATTTCTCCGTCTGGGCCTCGACCCCTTTGGCACTGTCGATCACCATCAGTGCACTGTCAACTGCCGTCAATACCCGGTAGGTGTCCTCAGAGAAATCCTGGTGGCCCGGCGTGTCAAGCAGGTTGATCTCGCAGTCGCGATGCCCGAATTTCATCACCGAAGTGGTCACGGAGATGCCACGCTCCTGTTCGACTTTCATCCAGTCGCTGGTGGCGTGACGTCCTGCCTTGCGCGCCTTGATCGCCCCGGCCATCTGGATGGCACCACCAAAAAGTAGCAACTTCTCGGTCAGGGTGGTTTTGCCAGCGTCGGGATGGCTGATAATACCAAAAGTTCTGCGCTTCTTGATTTCCTGTAAAAAACGGGTACTCAATCTGGCCTCTTCTCACACTTTATTTTCTAGGAGTCTTTCGAACTATCAATGAGCCGGCTACCGGTTACTGACAACAAAAAACGGGCATAAAGCCCGTTTACTGTTTGATTTTAACGCAAATCAGATAGAGGGGTCAATCAGGAAAGCATAGATCGGCAGCCTCCTGAATTGGCTGCGAAGGGTTGATCGTTTTCATCATGACCGGCAGATGAAGTCATCGGCAGGGTAATGCAGACCCTGGTACCACTTCCGGGCTGGCTGTCGACATGGATTTCGCCCTGATGCGCCAGCACGATATTACGTACGATGCTCATGCCCAATCCGACACCCTGCACGGCTGTATCTGATGAATCCGCACGATAGAAACGATCAAAAATGTGCGCAAGCTGTTCTTCACTCATGCCAATGCCCTCGTCTTCAACGGAGATCTCATACTCGCCATCATGCACGGTCAGAGTTACCCTCACGCGCCCCCCCTCCGGTGAATACTTGACGGCATTTCTGATCAGATGATCTACGACCTGTTCAAGGCGTGACGGGTCGGCCCAAAGGCTCGCGGCCTCATCCGGCAGCGCCACTTCAAACTGATGGCAACGACACTCATTACGGTAGGATACGACAATCTCACGGATCATGGAGCTGAGCAGGAAATCCTGGCGGCAGAGATCGAGGGGACGCCCCGACTCTACCCTGCTGATGTCGAGCAGGTCATCGATCAACCCGCCCAGGGCCAAAGCCTTGTTGTGGACCAACAAAAGAAAGTCTTTCTGTTGCTGCTCATTGAAAGTACCCGCTGTTTCCTTTGCTGTAAGCAACTCCGTGTAACCTATGATCGTTGTGAGCGGCGTGTTCAATTCATGAGCAGCCATGCCAAGGAAAGCGCTCTTCATATGCTCAATCTCCCGCTCCCTGGTAACATCGCGGATCAGCAGGACAATTCCTGGAAAGTCGTTTGAATCTGAAATAAACTGAGAAACACGTGTCTGGTAAGCTCGACGGCTGAGACTGCTGTCGCCCGACAGCTCGAAATCAAAGAACTGGGGGCCATAAGTAAGATCAAGTCGTTGTCCAATCTTTTTAATGAAATCAACTTCCTTACTGAGGATAGCGATGGGATGGCCCAAAGCCTTTTCCAGAGGCGTCTCCAATATACCTTCCGCGGCAGCGTTCATATGCAGGACATTCAAGTCGCCGTCCGTCACTACAACTCCATCCGGTACGGAGCGCAGAATTCCTTCCAGCTTTTCCCGATCAGCCTTGATCTCCTCAAGAGCCATCCCCAGAGCTGTTTGCGCCCGAGCTCGCTCGACAATCTGATCCGTCAGCTTTAGATTGGTATCCGAAAGCTCCCGGGTCCGCTCGGCAACCCGCGCTTCGAGTTTTCCGTTGGCAACTCTCAGGGCCTCTTCTGCCGCATCCCGTTGCAGAAAGCTCATCTGGGCGCGAGTGAGTGCAAAAAAAATAGCGGCAAGAAACCCCAATGACATGAACAAGGTAGTGGCCATGGAATGCAAAGACAGGGCTTTGATCCTGCTGACGCTATCGCTGATGTCGTAATAAACCTCAATAGCGCCGCCAAACTCATCAGAGGCCATGAACGGCACATAAGTTTCGACAATATCGATTTTAGCGACATCACCATCGGCAGTCTTGTCGTCTTTCCTGACGACCTTGGAAGACACCTGTCCTTTGGCAACAATTTCGCGAAAGTAGTCATTACTATTGAGACTGCCGATTTCTTCCAGCTTGGTTGAGAAAATTATCTCACCCTGTGCCGTGAAGATACGCAACTTGATCAGCCGATGATCCCTGCTCGCCGGCTGCAGGCTTTTCCCCAGCCCCGCCGGGAGACGATCCTTGACCAGAAGCTGGTTTTCCAGACCGAGAGCCCGCACCATGTAACTGGCATATCGAACGGCCTCGCTCTCGGTTTCTTCAGTCAGCAGATCTTTGTACGCAGGATGTACGAAAAAATATTCATAGGCAGGCAAAAGTATGGCGATCGCCAGAGACAGAATCAGGAGGTTACGGAGTAGTCTGGAACGCAGCATGCGGAGACCTGTTATTTACCGATTTAGAGAAAGACGTCGTGCCGAGATCAACTGACAGCAGTATACGAATATACATTAACTTACACAAACAACCAAGTCTCATAAGTTAACGATATCGGCGAGACCGTAGCTATTCCCATCAAAGAGAGTCAATAAGGTTTCTGCTTGTTTCTGCTTTCTGCTGTGTCATAATCCGCTCACAGGAGAATCAATCTATGCAGCGAGCAAGCGGCATTCTACTTCACCCGACAGCCCTGCCGGGCCCGTTTCATATTGGCGACCTCGGCGGGGAGACCTTTGCCTTTATCGACTTTCTGGTCAGGGCCGGCCAGAGTGTCTGGCAGATTTTACCGTTGGGGCCGACCGGATACGGTCACTCGCCCTACAATGCCCTCTCGGCCTTTGCCGGCAATCCGGTCCTGATCGACCTGCAGCAGCTTGTCGACTGCGGTGACCTGGACGGCTCGCGGCTCGAGGCCGTCATCAAGCAAAGCGACGGTATTAATTTTAACCAGGTGCACATGCTGAAAAGCAGCTTGTTGCAGGAAGCGGGGCAACAGTTCTTCAGCAAGCCGACAATGACAAGACATCAGGCTTTCGATAAATTCTGTTATGAGCAGTCAGACTGGCTGGAAGACTTCAGCCTCTTCATGGCTTTGCGGGAAGCTTTTTCCGGGCAGGCATGGTCTGAGTGGCCGGAGAGCCTGCGCGCACGAGAGCCGGAGGTTTTGAATGCGTGGAAAGAGAAGCTTGAAGAGAGATGCCTGCACTACAAATATCAGCAATTCGTTTTTACCGAGCAATGGCACAAACTGAAAGCCTACGCCAATCGTAATGGTGTCCAGATTTTCGGCGACATTCCGATTTTTGTCGCCTACGATTCGGCGGATGTCTGGGCCAACCAGCAGTTGTTCCAACTGGACGAGCACGGACGAGCGACGGCAATCGCCGGGGTACCACCGGACTATTTCAGCGAAACCGGTCAACGTTGGGGCAATCCTCTCTATCGATGGGACCAGTTGGAGGCAGAGGATTTTCGCTGGTGGCTACGGCGATTCGAACACCAGTTGCAAAGTAGCGACATGGTTCGCATCGACCATTTTCGCGGCTTCCAGGCCTGTTGGTCGATTCCTCCCGATGAGGAAACCGCAGTCAACGGCCATTGGGAAGAAGTGCCGGGACGCAAGCTCTTCGAAATATTGTGTAAAAAGAGAACAACCTTGCCAATCGTTGCCGAAGATCTGGGGATCATTACTCCCGAGGTTGAGAAGCTGCGGGATGATTTTGGTTTCCCGGGAATGAAAGTCTTGCAATTTGCCTTCGATTCCGGCCCTGACAACCCATATCTGCCAGAGAATCTCACAGAGAACAGCGTGGTATATACCGGCACTCACGACAACGACACAACGCTGGGTTGGTGGCATGGCCTCACAAAAGAGCAAAAAGACCGTATTCGAAAATACCTTGGCACACATCGTCCGGAAATGCCCTGGGCACTTATCCGTCTGGCCATGGCAAGCACTGCCAACCTCTGCATCATCCCTTGCCAGGATCTCCTCAGCCTCGACAAAGAGGCACGCTTCAATACCCCAGGCCAGGCAATGGGAAACTGGGACTGGCAAATAACATCAGGAGAACTGTCCGACGAGCTGGCTGACCGTCTGCACAGACTCACTAATAAATATCACCGTCTGATCGATCAGTAGGGCTTGCTGTGCTCACACCGACTATGCTATAACTCCAAATCGATGTTAGAAACATTCAACAAATACCTGACCGGGCATTCCGCCCACAAATTAAAGGATCGGAGGATCTACCCGTGAAACAACTGATGACTATTTTCTGTATAGCTCTGTTTTCTCTTACCCTGTTCGCTGGCTGCAACGAAGACAAACCTGCGCCGACAACTGAGGCAGCCAAGCCTTCTGCGCAAGCCGCTCCGGCAGCAGCCGAATCTGCTCCCGGCAAAACCGGCAAAGTCCTGGAAACCATGGATGCCGCTGGTTACACCTATATCCAGGTAGACACCGGCAGCGAGAAGATCTGGGTTGCAGCTCCCCAGTTTGCTGTCAAGGTCGATGATGATGTTGTTATCCCCGAAGGGATGCCGATGCCCGACTATCACAGCAAAACCCTCGACCGCACCTTTGACGTGGTTTACTTCGTCCCCTCCGTGCTGGTTGGCGGCGCAGAAAGCCTGACCGGTGATATGCCTGCCAGTCATCCGCCAATGACCGGTGGTGGCAAGACCGTCGTTGAAACGACTGACGTCGACCTTTCCGGTATCACTGCCGCAGAGGGCGGTCAGACCGTTGCAGACATCTTTGCCAAGAAAGCCGAATTGGCCGGAAAACCGGTGAAAGTTCGTGGCAAGGTGGTAAAATTCAGCCCCGGCATCATGGGCAAAAACTGGATTCACCTTCAGGATGGCACCGGCGAAACCGGAGCCAATGACCTGACCGTCACCACCGATGCCACAGCTGAAAAGGGCGACACTGTTACCATCAACGGCGTTCTGGTCATTGATAAAGATTTCGGATACGGCTATGCATATGACGTTATTGTTGAAGATGCTGAAGTCGCCGCTGAATAAACAGACATACCGATAGGAAACATCGAAAGGCCTCTGGTTAACCAGGGGCCTTTCGATGTTCATGGATTCGAATAACCTGACAGTTGGTAAAATTTGGCGGATGTTACCACCAGCCCTCTGCTTCTTGATTAATCCCGCAACAGTTTGCAAACGCTTCATCAGGAACCGTGCAGCCGATCTTGAAATTACGGCTCATCGCTCCCAGAACACACGGATGATGCTTGCTTCTTCAGTGTAATGGATATCAAGTTTACCGTCATAAGCCCTCTTAATAGCCTGCCCAACACCACGGGGAAGGTGTGTATCAGTGAAGGTGACAATAGTACTGCCATCCTTTTTGTCTTCAATTGCCATGAGCCGTTTCATGGGGTGCTGCGAACGTTGCTCTTCGACCTTGTTTGTTATGAGGTTCAGCATTTCCTGGCGATGTTCACTGAAAAAGTTGCCGGTCATGGTCAGTATCCCAGCGGGGATGTTATCCCGGATACGCTGACAGGCAGGGCAGACTTCCTTATACCCATTTTCCGGAATTTCGGCTTGCCATTGCCATCTGCCGCCTCTGAAAACGACGCTGCACTCGGGACAAACTGTCGGTTCCTTGGGATTGATGTCGGTCTTGTAGGGATCATGAACTTTCTGCTTAATCAAACGGTCTTGTCTGCTCAATCCACCATTTTTTCCATTCATAATCTGCTCCAGTAGATTTGGCTATATTGATTACACGTTGGCTATGCACCCAGATCAAATGAGGTTCATTTCAAACGGATGACACCCGATAACGTCATATCCCGTTTACAGTTAAACGCTAACACAACTCTCTTAATAGTAAACCGTCTGGCAACCAGGACTTGACAAGGTTCATGCTGTTGTTACATCGAAATATCTACGGATCATTCCCTGCGACCTCATTTCAGCTGCGCTTCACAGCCTTCCGGGAGCCTTTGCCTTTCTCGCCATCAACCATGGAAATGTCTATATATCTCTTCAGCTATCCGTGCCGGCAAACCCGGCATCGCCTGCAGATCAATCAGACTGGCGGTTTTGATTCTATTCAGGCTTCCGAAGTGCTTCAAAAGCGCCCTCTGTCGCTTGGGGCCGATGCCCGGGATATCGCCCAAAGAAGATTGCAAATGAGCCTTGCCCCGGACCTTGCGATGATGGGTGATTGCAAAGCGGTGGGCTTCATCACGTAACCGCTCAAGCAGAAAAAGAGCTGCAGAGCCGCGTCTCAAAATCACCGGATTCTTACGGCCAGGAAGAAAAATACGTTCTTCACTTCGATCAACTGAGCGCCCACGGACATTCGCCTTAACGCGGCTTTTAGCGATCCCGGCAATATCAATCCCGGCGGAGAGATGTAACTCGTCAAGGACCATGGTCAGAACCCCCAGTTGACCTTTACCCCCATCGATGAGCATGAAGTCAGGGAGGTTACCCTCCTCCAGGCCACGCTGCAGACGTCTCTGCAAGACTTCCTGCAATGCCGCATAATCATCGGCACCAACCACAGTTTTCACCCGATAATGCCTGTACTCAGCCGGGGCCGGCTCACCATTCAGCACAACCGCCATACTGGCCACAGTAGCCTGGCCCTGGATTGTTGAAACATCGAAGCACTCCATACGCTGTGGTAAACGCTGCAGGTGCAGACGCTGTTTGATCTCAGCAAGAACTCTGTGTCGGGCCTCGTCGCGACTGCCGCGCTCTTGCCATACTTCCCTGGCATTGCGATTCGCCAATTCAACCAAACGCATACGCTCACCACGGTGCGGTACAAGGACACGAACCTTGCGACCTCGTCGCTCTGTGAGCCATTCCGAAAGAGGAACCATCCCTTCAATCTCAAAAGGGAGCACAACCTCTTCCGGGATCGGCACATCACGACCGTAAAATTGCGTAATGAACTCTGCCAGGAGTTCGGCTTCATCCAGTTGCCAGGTCAGGTTGTAGTTGCGCCGTGCCGTTAATTTCCCCTGACGGTAAAAGAGCATGACGACCTCGACTTCCCCCCCCTGCCGGAAAATCCCCACGACATCCTGATCAATGACTCCATAGCGGACCGACTTTTGTTGTTCAACAGTTTGCTCGATTGCATGGATATGGTCACGCAGTGCAGCTGCTTCTTCATATTTCTGTTCACCTGAGGCAGCGATCATGCGCCGCCGCAGCATATCAACGACTTCTCCCTGTCGACCGTCGAGAAGGGCAAGAACGCCATCTACCAGCAGCTTATACGCAGCAGGAGAGATAAGTCCGTGGCAGGGTGCGCTGCATTGGCCTATCTGGTGGAACAGGCAGGGTCGTCCCCTTTGCCGGCACTTTGCCGGTGGGTAATGACGCAAAGGGAAGATTCGATATATTTCCTTGAGAGTCTGCCGCAGCGCAGAAGATGAAGCGAACGGCCCGAAGTAGCGAGCGCCATCCTGACGAACCTGCCGGACAATCTCCAGCATCGGGAATTCGTCACGCAGATCAATGCGCAGGGAAACGAAGGTCTTATCATCACGCAGATGAATATTGTAGCGAGGGCGATGTTTTTTAATCAGGGTATTTTCGAGGATCAGGGCTTCTTTTTCTGTGTCTGTCACGATCGTTTCGATGGTTTCTGTACGTTCCATGAGAAACTTGATCTGCGGCCGTGTATCACGTTCGGCCTGCAGATAACTGCGCAGACGCGCCCGAAGATTTTTGGCCTTGCCGACGTAAAGGATTTTGCCGGCAGCATCCTTCATCAGGTATACACCGGCAGAGGTCGGCTGTCTGCGCACATCAAAGCTTGTCACAGAAGCTCCTTGCAACTACCTAAACAATCGATTATCTTCAAAATATATACATTCTGGCAATACTTTCATCTTCACATTTTCAAGGTAGCAACGCTCAACAAAGGTGTCAACAAACAGCCAACACTAACAGCCTCCGTGAGAGACATTTTACATGCTTCGGGATAGACAGCAGTCTGCTGCCGGCAAATGATGCGCGTTATCCTTTGCCCGCGACTTCAGGACAATCTGGAAATCTTCTTTAAAAATCACCAGGAGCTTGTCTCCACCCAGGAACGTCCAGACCCGGCTTGACAGCCAGTAACAGGAGAAACCGATGGATCCCCTCTGGATCAACATTTTCCGCAAGAAGCTTGATGATGAGTCGCTGGCCTATTTTCTGAAACACTTGCCAATCTTCTCGGAACTCTCGCCGCGTGCTCTGTCGACTCTTGAAAATCTTGTGCATGTTCGCAACTACGAGGCCAATGAAACCATCTTCGAAGAGGGCGACCCCGGTTCCGGCATGTACATGATTCGCAGCGGTTCAGTGCAGATTTATGCCTGTGATCAGAGCGGTGCCGAAGATGAATTGGCTCGTCTCATACCAGGGGATTTTTTCGGTGAAACCACTCTGACGGCGCCGGCACCACGCAGCGCCTCTGCACGAACTATGGAATCCACGGAACTGGTTGGATTATTTCGCGCCGACATCCTCGAACTTGCTGAAAGGAAACCCTCTGTTTCCAGTAGCATTCTTCTCGGGTTAACCCGGGTTGTCAGTGAACGGCTCCAGGCCGCCAGCCAGGAAATCCGCCGGTTGCGGATCCAGGCTGGTGAACGCGTCTCTCCCGGAAATATTGAGACATGAACAACCCTGTGCAAAAGCATCGCGGCTGGTCCCGTGCCCAGGCAGCCATGGCATTCCTTATCCTCTCAGCTGCAATTGCCTGCGGCCTGTCTGTTTATTCATCGGTGTCTTCGCTGATCGGTATCTCACGTACCGCTTTTTCCGTACTCTTCCTGCCGTTGCTCTTCTCGCTGGTGCTGGCTTTTCTTCTTGATCCTATAGTGACTCAACTTGAAAGGCTCTTCACCCGCACAGTAAGCATCTTCATTGTCTATGTTCTAACTCTTGGCTTGGCCACGCTCTTGATTCTCTGGCTGGTTCCTCACCTGCAGGAGTTCTGGGGCAACATGCGGACCGACTTCCCGCGCTATACTCACCAGGCTATCGAAGGCGTAAAAAGAAGCATGGCAGCCCTGCACGATCGCTTCCCATTCATTGAGGACTACAGCTTACCAATGAAGCTTCGCAGTTGGGCGGAGCAATTAATGGCAGCAATCCTGGCCCAGACACCACAATCGGCCATGAAAATAGGCGGCCTGATGATTCTCGTGCCGCTCTTCACCTTCTTTTTTCTGCGTGATGGCCGCAGAATCATGAGCGCCTGCGTGTCGCTTGCCCCGAACCGGCATTTCGAGATGGCTCATGACCTCTCTTATCTGGTCAGCCGCCAGCTTTCGCAATTCGTGCGCGGCAGGGTTCTCGAAGCAATTATCGTCGGCCTGGTCGTCGCTGGCGGTTTATCCCTTACGGATATCCGTTATGCACCAATGCTGGGTATCTTTGCCGGAATCACCAACCTGATCCCCTATATCGGCCCCATCATCGGCATGATCCCCGGTCTATTGATCGCCTTTGCCGACCTCGGAGTCGGCGGACAGTTCTGGTGGATCGTGATACTCTATGTCCTGATTGCACAGGTGCTTGTTGACAACTTTATTTTGATCCCTATACTCATTTCCCGGGTCTCCAACCTTCATCCATTGCTGGTTTTTTTCGCTATCATCGTCGGCGGTAAGCTTTACGGCGTCATCGGCATGATTATAGGCGTGCCAATCGTCAGCGTGGTTAAGATCACTCTGCTGGAAATTCGCACCTACCGCCGCAACTTCCGCCTGCCGGAAGCCGCCCTGGAAAGCGATCGACCGCATAAACTTTGAACAGGCAATAAGTGAAATTTTTTGCAACAACAACCAAGGGACTCGAAGAAGTCCTGGCTGGAGAGCTGAGCAGATTGGGCGCTCGCGAGGTCATCCCCGCAAATGGCGGCGTCAACTTCAGCGGCACCCTGAGTGACGGTTATCGGGCCTGCCTCTGGCTGCGCACCGCCAACCGGGTTCTGCACCCGATCATCAGCTTCCCCTGCCCGTCCCAGGAAGCTCTCTACGAGGGCGTTTATGCGCTCAACTGGCATGAGCTCATGACCCCGGAGATGACTCTGGCCGTGGATGCCAACCTGCGTGACTCAGCAATGACACACTCCCGCTTTGCGGCATTGAAAACCAAGGATGCCATTGTTGACAAAATCAGGGATCTCAGTGGCCGGCGGCCCAACGTTGACCCGAAAGATCCCGATCTGCGCATCAACCTGCACCTGGTCAGAAATCAGTGCACTATCAGCCTCGACCTGGCCGGGACCGGCCTGCATCGCCGGGGTTATCGCCGCGACCCGACCATCGCCCCGCTCAAGGAAACGCTCGCCGCCGGACTGGTGGCTCTAACCGGCTGGGATCAGAAAACCCATTTCGTTGACCCTATGTGTGGCTCTGGCAGCCTGCCGCTTGAGGCAGCTCTGCTCGCCAGCAACACAGCCCCCGGCCTGCTTTCGCCTGTCTTCGGCTTCCAGCGCTGGCCCGACTTCAACGCCTCGGCATGGAAGGAGTTGATCGAGGAAGCAGAACAGATTCAAAGCACGCTTACCGCTAATCTGATCTTTGGCAGTGATCGGGATCAACGTGCTATTGAGCTAGCCAGACGCAACGCCGAGAATGCCGGGATCGGAGCACAAATCCGCTGGTCTTACACAGACTTTACCAAACTCGAGCCACCCGCAGATCACGGTACGCTGATCTGCAACCCTCCCTACGGTGAACGGATCGGTGAAGAGGCAGAACTCGAAGCCTTCTACCGCAAGATCGGTGATACCTTCAAACAGCGCTGGAAAGGCTGGACCGCCTGGATCTTTACCGGCAATCTCAACCTCGCCAAACGCGTCGGTCTCAAGGCCTCTCGCCGCATCGTGCTCTACAACGGGCCGATTGAGTGTCGTTTGTTGAAGTATGAGCTTTATTGACAAGCCGAGCATCCTTGCTTTTTCATCCCGCAAACCGCATAATCGCTACGTTTCTGAACAACAACTAATCTCCACTTATGGGCCGTATTATGTTCAAATTCGTCAACAACCTCAAGATCCGCTGGAAGATGACAGTCGTCGTATTACCGCTGGTGTTGATTCCGATTTTCGTGGTGGGTACGGTGGTCGGCTGGATCGCCTATCGCCAGGCGCACCTCGGCATCACCCAGACCAGCATGGACGACCTCGACCATCTGGCAGCATTTACTATTGACCTCCTCGATGCCCACAATCAACAGTTTCAGGTCTACCGGGCAGACAAAAAGGCCACGACCGAGCAGGAGCTGTCGAGTTTGACCAACTTTGCCTACAGCATGGTTGAAAGCCAGGACAGGCTTTCGAACAGCGGCGAAATCGATCTCGCCAGTGCCAAAGCGGCAGCGCGCAGCGCTATGAAAAGGGTCCAGGTCGGCGAGACCGGCTACACCTATGCAATGTCCAGCAAGGGCGACCTGCTGGTGCACATCGCCAGAGAAGGGGAAAATGTCTACGACGAGACGGATGAGGACGGTAGATACTTTATCCGCACAATGTGCAAGACCGCGATCGAGGCCGCACCCGACAAACTTCTAATGATCATCTATCCCTGGCGTAATGCCGAACTTGGCGATAGTGTCGCCAGGCAGAAGATGGTGGTCTATCGCTATTATGAGCCCTGGGACTGGATTATCGCTACCGGGGTCTATCTGGACGAAGCCTATGAGAACCCGGCAACTGAGCTTCAGGCATTTGCAGAGCTCAAAAACAGGATCAAAGCAAAACGGGTCGGCCAAACCGGCTATATCTACTGCATGGACCGTAAGGGAACCTTGACAGTCCACCCCGAGGCCGAAGGTGAGAACATCTATGCCGCCGAGGATTCGAACGGCATCCACTTCATTAAGCAGATGTGCGAACAAAGCGAAGGCTGGATCCGCTATCCCTGGCAGAACCCGGGTGAGATCCAGCCTCGCCGCAAGATAGTCCGCTACCTCTATTATCAGCCCTGGGACTGGATTATCGCCGTTGGCTCCTACGAAGATGAATTTTACCGCGAGACCAACCTGATCAAAGGACGCATCCTCAGCAGTCTCGGCGCTATTTCCATCGTAATCGGCACCCTGTCCATTCTGATGGTTTTTCTCGCCGCCAAAGTTCTCTCAGACCCGATCCGCCATATGACAACGGTCATCCGTGACATCAAACGCGGCCAGTTTCATCGTCAAATGGAGATCACCAGCCGCGATGAACTTGGAGAACTGGCCGTGACCTTCAACCGCATGACCAGCAACCTGCAACGCAACCGGGAACTTGAGGCAAGTCTCGCCCAACAGGGCAAGATGGCGTCATTGGGTATTCTTTCGTCGGGAGTCGCCCATGAGATCAACAATCCGCTCGGCGTCATCCTCGGCTATGCCGGCTATCTTGAGAACAAGCTTGATCCTGAAGATCCCAATTACCATTTCATCCATGAGATCAAACGCGAGAGCAAGCGCTGCAAGAAGATCGTTCAGGATCTGCTCAGCTATGCACGCACCCCCCAGCCGGAATTTGCCCTGACCGACCTCAACCAGCTGCTCGATCAGCTCGTCAGTTTTGCTGCAAATCATACTGACATGCGCGGGGTGAAAATCGTCAAGAAGTTCAGCGATGACCTGCCTTCCATCTCAATCGACGGCGACCAGATTCGTCAGGTAGCGATCAACCTGATTCTCAATGCCGGAGCTGCCATGGCGAATGGCGGCACGCTGACTGTCAGCACAGCCCTTGAGCAGGATGACGCAATTGTGACATTTACCGACACCGGCAGTGGTATTGACGAAGCTGATCTCGATCGCATTTTTGAACCCTTCTACACAACCAAGGACCGGGGTACCGGCCTCGGTCTGGCGATCACCAGACAGATAATCGAGCAGCACCACGGAAGTATCCAGATAACCAGTCGGCTTAAACAAGGGACAACTGTCACCATTCGGTTGCCCCTCGTACGGGAGGAATTTTGATGGCTGCTCAACGCATCATGTTGATCGATAATGAACTCGGCCTCTGCCGCATGATGGAAGCTGTCCTGACAGATCAGGGCTATAAGGTCAAAAGTTTTACCCGGCCGGTCCAGGCCGTTGCTGAATTCAGCGCCGGCGATTATGACCTGATCATCAGCGACATCAAGATGCCGGAGATGGACGGCCTCGAAGTACTGCAGCATGTGCGTAACCGCGACCCTGAAGTGCCGGTCATTATGATCACGGCCTTCGCCACAGTGGAGATGTCGATCCAGGCCCTGCGGCGAGGTGCCTATGACATGCTGACCAAGCCATTCGAACCGGATGAACTGATCTACCGGGTCAAAAATGCCTTGCAGCATCACGAGCTGGTGGAGGAGAACCGCGAACTGCGCGAAGAGCTGTCGGGACAGTTCAAATTTGAAAACATTATCGGTACCTCGCCAGCCATCCATGCTCTCCTGGAGAAAGTAGCCAAGGTTGCGGTACGCGACACCTCGGCATTGATCACCGGCGAGTCGGGTACCGGCAAGGAGCTGATTGCCCAGGCCGTACACCACAACTCCGCACGCCGCAACCATCGTTTTGTCGCCGTCAACTGCGGAGCCTTGCCGGAGAACATCCTGGAAAGTGAGCTGTTCGGCTACCGCAAGGGAGCTTTTACCGGGGCGCTAGAGAATCGCAAGGGTCTCCTTGAAGCCGCCAACGGCGGCACTTTGTTTCTTGACGAAGTTGGTAATCTGTCACTTAATACGCAAAAAACCCTGCTGCGTTTTCTGCAGGAGCAGGAGTTCCGTCGTCTCGGCGACACCACGCCCACCAAGGTGAACGTACGCATCATCTCTGCGACCAATTCAGACCTGACTGTAGAAGTCGCCGCGGGAACCTTCCGCGAAGATCTTTTCTATCGCCTCAACGTCATCAATCTTCATCTGCCGCCGTTGCGGGAGCGGAAGGAAGATATTCCGCTGCTGGTCAGCCATTTCATCCGCAAACAGAACACCAAATTCGGCACCGATTTCAGTGGCTTGACTCCAGAGGCCATGGAGGCCTTGCGCACTTACGACTGGCCCGGCAATATCCGTCAGCTTTGCAACGTCATCGAAGCGGCCATGACCATCTCCAACGGCAACTACATCGGACTGCCGGTACTGACGCAACTGATTGAAACCAACCGGACCGGACAAGTTGCCAATCAGGCGGATTATTCATCCGCGCTCAGCAGCTTCGAAACCGACTACCTCACCCGCCTGCTGCGCAAACATGGCAGCAATGTTGAAGAAGCTGCCGCAGAAGCCGGCATGAACATGGCGACGATCTACCGTAAGCTGAAGAAATACGGAATCAACAAGAAGGATATTGATTGAATGACGGTATGGGTTTTAAGCTGAACGGCAGTCGCCAGGATTCGTCTGAGACTCACCGTTTTATGCATGGGCAAATGGACGTCCGGGTTGCACACACAGAACTTTTTGCCACCGCGCGGGTAACTTGATGACAGCAGAACGTAATCGCCTGGAGCTGCATCATATCCTTGGAAAGAGATGAGACACTGATGAAAAAACCAATTATTTTAACCATTCTTGGCCTGGTTATCATTGTCGCGGCCCTGGCAGGCACCAAGGCCTTGCAAATCAGGGCGATGATCTCCCAGGGCGAACAATTTACACCACCACCCGAAGTCGTGACTTCGACATCGGTTCAGGCTGACACCTGGGAATCATCCTTAACTGCGATCGGTTCGCTAGACGCTGTGCAAGGGGTGACACTAACCGCCGAAATGACCGGCAAGGTGGTGCACATCGCTTTTGAAGCCGGCAACCGTGTGTCTTCTGGCGCTCTGCTTGTGCAACAGGACATTTCCGTCGAGCAGGCCCAGCTCAGGGCTGCTGAAGCCCTGTCGGAGCTGGCCCGCATTAACTTTGAACGCGCCAAGACACTGCTGCCCAACAATGCCATTTCCCAGTCTGACTATGACAGCAACCAGGCCCAGCTCACCGAGGCCCTGGCCCAGGTTGACAATATCCGGGCCATGATCGCCAAAAAAACCATTCGTGCACCGTTCTCTGGACGCCTGGGAATTCGCCAGGTCAACCTGGGCCAGGTTATCAATGACGGTCAGGCGATTGTCACTTTGCAGTCTTTGGGTCCTGTTTTTGTTAACTTTCTGCTCCCCCAACAAGAACTGGCCAAAATCCGCACAGGTCTGCAGGTACGGGTTGAATCCAACGCCCTGCCCGGACAGGATATCCCCGGTGAAATCACGGCCATAGAGTCGGAGGTGGATAGTGCCACCCGCAATATCCGTGTGCAGGCGCTGCTGGCCAACCCCGACGATCAGCTGCGTCCCGGCATGTTTGCCGACGTGACCGTGGTCTTGCCGGAGGTGAAGGACGTGCTGACAATTCCGGCCACGGCCGTGCTCTATGCGCCATACAGTGATTCGGTCTTCGTCATCGAAGAGAAAAAGGATGAAGCGGGTGCGTCTGCAGGCAAAACCGTTCGTCAGCAGTTCGTGAGTCTGGGGGAGAAACGCGGTGACTTTATCGTCGTCACAGCTGGTCTCGCGGCTGGAGAGACCATCGTAAGTACCGGTGTATTCAAGCTTCGCAATGGCCAGAACGTGATCGTGGACAATAAGCTGGCCCCGGAATTCAAGCTGGCTCCTCGGCCAACTGAAGGTTAGTCCATGAAATTCACCGATATTTTTATCCGTCGACCTGTACTGGCGCTGGTCATCAGCTTATTGATCATTATCGCGGGATTACAGGCCATCCGCTCCCTGAATGTACGCCAGTTCCCGCGCAGCGACAATGCCGTGGTCACCGTGACGACTGTCTACGTGGGCGCGAGTGCCGAACTGGTGCGTGGTTTTATCACCGTGCCACTGGAACGGGCCATTGCGGCCGCTGACGGCATTGATTACATTGAGTCGCAAAGCTCCCACGGGATTGCCACCATCAGCGCCCGCCTGAAACTCAACTATGATCCCATCAAGGCACTATCGGAAATCAGCTCCAAAGTGGACCAGGTACGGGGAGACCTTCCCCCGGAAGCCGAGGTCCCGGTCATCAACGTGGAATCGGCCGACAGCCAGTTCGCTTCTGCATATCTGAGCTTTACCTCTGATTTTCTCAAACAGAACCAGATCACCGACTACCTGGTACGTGTCGTACAACCCCGGCTTTCTGCTCTGGAAGGTGTCCAACGGGCCGATATCCTGGGCGCTCGCACCTTTGCCATGCGTATCTGGCTGAAACCAGACCGCATGGCCGCATTCAATGTCAGCCCGACGCAGGTAGCCGAAGCCTTGACGGCTAATAATGTCCTGGCGGCCGTGGGAAGCACCAAGGGAGCGTTGATTCAGGTCAATCTGACAGCCAATACCGACCTGCGCTCCGTGGCAGAGTTCAAACGCCTGGTCATTCGCGAAGAGAATGGTGGCGTCGTACGCCTGGAGGATGTCGGCGATGTTGTGCTGGGTGCTGAAAATTATGATGCCGAGGTGCGTTTCTCTGGCCAAACAGCTGTCTTCATGGGGATCTGGCCACTGCCCAACGCCAATTCTCTGGATGTAATCAAGCTCGTACGTGCAGAGATGGTGGCGATTTCCAAACAGTTGCCCCAAGGATTGGAAGGCCGTATTGCTTACGACGGCACCGCCTATATCGACAATGCCATAAACGAGGTAATCAAGACCCTGAGCGAGACCCTGCTGATTGTGGTCGTAATCATCTTTCTGTTTCTGGGATCGCTGCGGTCAGCCCTCATTCCGGTGGTGGCGATTCCTTTGTCTCTCATCGGCGCCGTTTTCCTCATGCAGGCCTTCGGATTCACTATCAACCTGCTGACACTGCTTGCCATAGTACTCTCCGTAGGCCTGGTGGTCGACGATGCCATCGTGGTCGTCGAGAACGTCGAACGCCACATGAGTGAGGGACAAACGCCCATGCAGGCGGCCATATTGGGCGCGCGTGAACTCCTGGGACCGCTGATCTCCATGACCGTGACCCTGGCTGCAGTCTACACGCCGATCGGGTTGCAGGGCGGGCTGACCGGATCTCTGTTTCGGGAATTTGCCTTTACCCTGGCCGGGGCTGTAATGATTTCCGGCATTGTGGCCGTGACCCTGTCACCTATGATGGCCTCACGGTTGCTCAAACCAGGTATGAATGAACGTGGCTTTTCCGGGAAAATCGAACGGGATTTCCACCGATTGCGTGACTTTTATGGAAAGTTGCTCAACGCCAGCCTGAACGCTCGACCGGCAGTTTACATGGTATGGATCATATTGAGCATGCTGACTATCCCCATGTTCACCATGTCGGCCAAGGAGTTGGCACCCACCGAGGACCAGGGAGTCATTTTCGGCATTCTGGACGCGTCCGCCAATTCTACCATCGACCAGACCAGTCATTATGCTGCAGCAGTCAACGAGGCGTTTTTGAGCGTTCCGGAAACCCAATTCGTGTTTCAGATAACCATGCCATCCTCTGGTTTTGGGGGGATGGTGGTCAAGCCCTGGCAGGAACGTGACCGCACAATTTTTGAAATTATGCCCGAAGTCCAGCAAAAACTGCACGATATCCCGGGAATAAGAATGTTCCCGGTCACCCCGCCGGCGCTGCCCGGCGGCGGTCAGTTCCCGGTCGAGTTCATTCTGGCCTCCACCGCCGAGCCCGAACAGATCCTGGATTTTGCGAATCAGATCCAGTTCGCGGCCATGCAGAGCGGCATGTTCGCTTTTCCGCCTATTATCGACGTAAAAATCGATCAACCCGAGTCCGAGTTTGTTATTGATCGGGACAAGGTGGCCGACCTGGGTCTCAACCTGAAACAGGTGGGAGCCGATATGGCGACCATGGTCGGAGGTAACTTCGTCAATCGCTTCAACATCGAGGGTCGCAGCTACAAAGTCATCCCGCAGATTCAGCGCATCGATCGTCTGAATCCGGAGCAACTCAGCAACATCTACGTCACCGGCCCGAATGGTCGGTTGGTGCCACTCAGCACCTTTGCCACGATCAAAAACAGCACCGTACCGCGATCTCTGAACCGATTCCAGCAGCTTAACGCGGTCAAAATCAGTGGTGTGGCGGTTCGCCCCCTGGACGAAGCTCTAAACTTCCTGGAGGGCGAAGCCGCCAAGATTCTGCCTCAGGGGTATATTCTGGACTACACCGGTGAGTCGCGCCAACTACGCAGCGAAGGCAATACCTTCATTCGGACCTTTGCCCTGGCCATTACCCTGATTTTCCTGGTGCTTGCTGCACAATTCAACAGTTTCCGTGATCCGTTCGTGATCCTGGCCGGCTCGGTACCCCTGGCTATGTTCGGAGCCATGATTTTTACGTTTCTAAAAATGCCCGACCCCAGCGTCCCGTTCTGGACGCATAACTGGACGACGACTATGAACATCTACTCCCAGGTCGGGCTCGTCACCCTGGTGGGTCTGGTCTCCAAAAACGGCATTCTTATCGTGGAATTCGCAAATAAACTCCAGGAGAAGGGACACACCAAGCGGCAAGCGGTTCAGGAAGCCGCCATGACTCGCTTGCGACCCATACTGATGACAACCGGGGCCACCATCGCCGGTCACTTCCCCCTGATCCTGGTCACCGGGGCCGGAGCTGCTGCCCGTAACTCCATCGGCCTGGTACTGGTAGGCGGCATAGCGATCGGTTCATTGTTTACACTCTTCATCATTCCGTCCATCTATATGCTGGTAGCCAAGGATCACAGCAAAGATCAAAACCTCGAGGACGTTGTTGCCAGCGAATAAAAATCGCTGGCCAATGAGTGATAAACGATAAGTTGCAATCAGATCCTGCCAGGAGCCTGTCGGACAATACGGGCAGACAGACTCCCAGGACTGGAGGATATGTGAAATCGACAGATTTAACCATACGGATCATCTTGCTGCTTTGCGCCATGTTGTTGACTGCCTGCACGGTTGGTCCGGATTATGTGAAGCCAACTGCGGTCGCAAACATGCCAACGGCCTACAAGCAGCTGGAAGACTGGAAGGTGGCACAGCCTCGGGACGGCATGCTGACCGAGCGCTGGTGGGAAATCTACCGGGATCCGGTTCTGGACTCACTGGTGGAACAGGTTGCGATATCAAACCTCAATGTAGCTTCCGCCGAGGCCCGGTTCCGTCAGGCACGCGCGCTGGTGCGGGCTGCCAGAGCCGGCTACTTCCCCACGCTGTCGGCCGGTGTTTCGGCCACCCGGTTTCGGCAATCTGGAAACCTGGGGACCGAAACCGGTGCCGGCTCTCCGGTTTCGGATTTTCTTCTGCCGCTGGATTTAACCTGGGAACTTGACCTCTGGGGCAGAGTCCGGCGTAGCGTCGAATCAAGCCAGGCAGCCGCCCAGGCCAGTGCCGCAGACCTGGCTGCGGTGACTCTGAGTATTCAGGCGGAACTGGCCGTCAATTATTTTCAGCTCCGGGTACTGGACGCCCAGCAGCAACTTCTTGATACTACGACCGATGTTTATCGTAAATCACTGGAACTGACTAATTATCGCTATACCGCCGGGGTGGTGGCAAAAACAGATGCTCTTCAGGCCGAGACCCAGCTCAGAAGCACCGAGGCGCAAGCCCTCGATCTTGGCGTACAGCGCGCGCAACTGGAACATGCCATCGCCCTGCTGATCGGCAAACCCCCCGAAGCCTTTTCCCTGCCAGCGACGACATTGGCAACCGCAATTCCGCCCATCCCGGCAGGTCTTCCCTCCGAGCTTCTTGAACGACGGCCCGACATCGCCTCTGCCGAGCGTCAGGTCGCAGCGGCCAATGCCCGGATCGGCATCGCCCGGGCCGCTTATTTTCCAACAATCCAGCTGTCCGCTGCCGCCGGATATGAGTCATCGAGACTTTCCTCCTGGCTTGACTGGCCGAGTCGTTTCTGGTCTGTCGGGCCGACAATGTCGGCGCCCCTGTTCGATGGTGGCTTGCGCAAGGCCCAGTCGGAGCAGGCCCTGGCCGCCTATGACGAGACAGTGGCCGCCTACCGGGGGGTTGTACTGACCGGTTTTCAGGAAGTTGAGGATAACCTTGCGGCCCTGCGGATTTTGGAGGAAGTGTCAAAGATCCAGGATCAGGCTGTACATGCAGCCCAACAGGTTGTAACTATCACCAACACCCAATACCAGGCCGGTGCCATAACCTATCTCAATGTGCTGGTCGCCCAGGCAATCGCGCTTACCAATGAACGCGTATCGCTGGGCCTTATTGGCCGCAGGCTGACCGCAAGCGTCTTGCTGGTCAAGGCGTTAGGCGGTGGCTGGCAGCCGGAGGAGCCGATCTGATCAAGTTTAACGACCACGCCAAAGCTTATGCCATTTCCCGCACGCTTGTTCAGTTGCACAGAAAACACACCACTGTTCGGATTCCCTGATTCGCATGTTTGCACAAATGCAAAAGCTGATTCACAGCTTTTGCAAATCTGCGAATTCCATGTCCTTCCCAGCTGTCAGGTCCACCCACAATATACGACGTAATCTCCTGATATTAAACAATAAAACCATTCCATACGAACAAACCATCTTTTGGTATATGCCTTGCTCAATAAGTATATCGTGACTCCAATGGGGCCCGGCTTAGTTTCACTTTTGCCTGAAGGCCGGGCCCATTTTTTCAACCGAGTCCACAAGCCGGAGTTAACCGGCACAGGAGGCGCATATGCAAGACACAGTGATCTGTCCCTACTACGATGACAATGAAGATGTCTGTGATGTCGGTTGCGGTTACATTTCTTCACATGACGCCAGCATGATTATCAAGTTCTGCTCCTGTCAGTATCAGGATTGTCGGAAATATCGCGAGCTATCCGATCGGGCAGAACATCAGGAACCTGCCCCTGCAGGAAACGGTTATGCAGCTCCGGACAGACCCGCTGCCAATCTCGACAACCTGCCGGTGTTTGGGCTCTTCTGTTACGGCATCACTGCGGCAAGCTACGCCGCCGACAAACTGCCAGTTCTGTCGCTGAATCTTCATCTTCTGGCGATCATTATCATGCTGGGCGCCGTCGGTCAGATTTCCGCCGGTCTGAATTCCCTGAAAAGCAATCTTCTACGGGCCATCGCTTTTACCGGTTTCGGCCTCTTCTGGCTCTCGATCCTGGCTCTCGATATTCTGCCAAGGGCCGGATACGGTTCGATTCCCGGACCGATTCCGATGATGGGTTATCTCGCCATGTGGGGGATGTTCAGCATGGTTATCTGTCAGGGGCTTGAGCAGCTAACCCGCACCTGCCGTGCAGTCTTTGCCCTGATGTCAGCCTTTCTCCTTATGCTTGCCCTGGCTCAGGCGACAGGAAACACTGCATTTCTTCACGCATCTGCCCTGCTCGGACTGGCCAGCAGCCTGCCGGGCCTCTACCTGGGTTTGCGCCATGCCGGCAGCGATGCTCTACACCTGTTTCAGGCCGAGATGGTCAGGCCAGGCAAGATCCGTTCTTGACAGGAGTTGCCGTTGTCGATAATTTTATAGCGTGATGACTAGTTACGCTGTCAAGGGAGAGAAACTCAAAGCATGAATGCAAAGCTCAGCCGTCAGATGACCATGCTCGGACTAGGCGTTTTGGCATTTTATGCCGGCATCCTGGGGACCGGACTGGCTTCGCTGGAGATTCTTCCCCAGTTTGCAATCTCTGCCGTGATCTTTCTCTGCTCAGGAAAAATCATGCGGCAGATGGCCGCAAAGCTTCCGGCCAAGGAACATCCCGAGAACGAAGAGGTCGAAGAGCCGAACTGGGAGTTGCGCAATCTCGTTCTCAACTGGATGGCTGCAGCAGCAGTCGTCAGCATCGTCGCCCTTTTCCTGGTCAAACCGGCCAGCATGACCTTCAATGAATTCAGTCGCTTTCTACTGAAAATGGACGTTGTCATGACCGACTATGAAATGCCGATAGCTCCTTAAAGCCCGGAACGGGGAACGCGGGAACCTCCATAAAAAGCCAAAGCCATGGGACGGCAACACCGTCGACATGGCTTTTTTTGTGCTCGTGATTTTACCGGCTTTAAACTGCGCCCGGCATCCCGCGTCCCACGCCTCGGTTTATTTGCCTGTCGTGCAAGCCTGACAAAAACAGCAAGGCCAAAGCTGCTCCGATCAAAGCGAACATCATGTCCGACTGGGTGTCCCAGACATATCCCTGGGTACCGAGAAATGCCTCGGCCGCCTCGGCCGAGAAGATAGCCACCCACCACTCGATCAATTCATAGAAAGCACTGATTGCCAGGCAGACACAGACGATGATAAACACGAGCCAGCCCCTGCCGGCGACGATTGCATTGCGCACCAGAATCTCGCGGGTGATGATCGCCGGTACGAAGCCCTGCATGAAGTGGCCAAGCTTGTCATAATTATTGCGCTCGAGGTTGAACCAGTCGCGAATCCAGTCAAACAGGGGGACCTCGGCGTAGGTGTAATGCCCCCCTACCATCAGGACCACGCAATGGAACAGGATCAAAACATAAGCCAAGCGGGTCATAGGGAATTTGCGACGGGTTGCTGCCATTACGGCAAAACCGATCAGGGCCGGCAGAACTTCGAGCAGCCAGGTTGGATAATCTTTGGGCTGGATTCCAGACCAGATCAGGGTGACAAAGAAAATCATTAACCAGAGATTGCGCATCAGCAAGGCTTCTTCTTTGTGAACATTGATTTTCTGAGACATCACTTATCGCACCCCGGATGGACCGTTCAAATGCTTCTGTGTTCAATAAACAGAAACATGGCAAGACTCTGCTAAAATATAAGCAGAAGTTTTTTGCAAAATTTTACCAATATCAGACGGCTATGAACACGCGACGATTTCTTGTCATCACCTTCTGTCTCTCCCTTCTCTGCGCTGCTTCCCTTGGCATCGTTAGCACGGTATCGGCCGATGCCGCGAAACTTTATTACTATTCTGCCGAAAATTGTCCAAAATGTCAGGAATACGGACCTCTGATCCATGAACTTGCCGGCCAGCTACCAGAGATTGACTTGATCGAAAAGGATATCTGGTCGGATCGAAGCGCATTAACCGAGCTGGTTGAGCTTTTATCTACCTACGGTGACCTGCCGCTGGCAACACCAACCCTGTTCCTGGGCGACAAGGTCTGGATCGGCATCGATCATGATAAATTACAGGAGATCGAAGTCCAATTACGGAAGTGCATTGCCAATGGCTGCCCGGATGCCTTGTTGCGGCTACAGCAGAATAATGGCGCCGAAAGATCCAGGCAACACGCTCCCGAAGACACCGTGGTCGCAATCCCATTTTTGGGGAAATGGGACGCCCGGGAAGTTTCTTTGCCGCTGGTGACTCTGACACTCGGCCTACTTGACAGCATCAATCCCTGCGCCTTCTTTGTCCTGCTCTTTCTACTCTCGCTGATGATCCATGCACGTTCCCGGATGCGCATGTTGACCGTCGGCATAGTCTTTGTCACTTTCTCCGGCCTGATCTACTTCCTGTTCATGGCGGCTTGGCTCAACCTCTTCCTGGCAACCGGCGGCATCCGCTTCGTCACTCTTCTGGCTGGCCTGGTGGCGCTGCTGATCGGGGCTTTTAATATCAAGGATTACTTCTTCTTTCACAAGGGCCCGAGTTTATCGATACCGGAAAAAGCCAAGCCCGGGCTTTACCATCGCGTCAGGAATCTCATTAAATCGCCCAGCTACTTTTCGCTGCTTGGCGGCACGATCCTGCTGGCAATTGCCGCAAACAGCTACGAGCTTCTCTGTACAGCCGGGTTTCCGATGGTCTTCACCCGTATCCTCACCCTGCATGGGTTGACAACCTGGCAGTACTATACCTACCTGGCCTTATATAATGTCATCTATGTAATGCCGCTGCTGGTTATCGTGATTGTTTTTACGGTGACCCTGGGAGCACATCAGTTGACGGAAAAGCAGGGCCGCTGGTTGAAACTGATTTCAGGCGTGATGATGGCGGGCATAGGCATTGTGCTGGTCTTTTTCCCAAGCTTGCTGCAGAACCCGACCGGGGCGATCGCCTTGTTCGGGGCAGCTTTTCTCTGTGTCGCAGCAATTCTGTTGATAGACAACTATCGGCACCGCAAACCGAAGGCGTAACGACCAAATCGGCTCGCTAACCAATCAAAGGGCTATTTTGGAAAACCCGAAAAAACGACAGGTTAGCCACAAAGACGCCAAGACACAAAGAATAAGCCCTCAGCTGTTAATCTGTAATGTTCCGATTCCTTGGTGCCTTTGTGACTTAGTGGCCATAGCCTTTGTATCGGTTATGGGTCCGTTCAGAATCAGAGTTGAAGGTCTTTTCCCGAGTGTTACCTGAGCAACGGATCCTGATTCAAGGCTTCTTGGCTTTGTTGCTTGCTTCGCTCAATCCGGCCGGCTTATGGCTGCCCGTGAACGTCAACCTGGCAACGTTCTCAATATGTGGTGTCTGCGGGAACATATCGACAGGCTGAACCTGATCGACATGGAACCCCTTATCCACCAGAAGTGCAAGATCGTGTGCCAGGCTACCGGGATGACACGAGACATAGACCAGCGTGCGCGGCTGCATCTCTGCAATCGCCGTCAGGACTTGCGGAGCACATCCTGATCTCGGAGGATTGACCACCACGGCACCGAGTGTCCCTGACAGCGGCAGGTCCTCCTCGAGCAGGGCTTCGACATCACCGGCGACAAACTTACAGTTGGTGAAGCCATTCATCTTCGCATTGGCCTGAGCATGGCGCACCGCTTCGGCGACGGTCTCTATGCCGAGCACCTGATGTGCTTTGGGGGCCAGGTGCAGGCTGATGCCGCCGACGCCACAGTAAAGGTCGAGGGCCGATTCACCGGCTCTGAGATTACACCAGTCGCGGACCAGGCGATAGATACGGGCAGCCTGGACATGATGCACTTGCAGGAACGAGGTCGGTCCGAGGCGTAGCCTCACGTCGCCGACCTGATCGATCAGGTCAGGCGTACCGAGCACCTTGAGGGTTTCGCGGCCGATGATTACGTTGCCGGAGCTGGCGTTGACGTTCTGATGGACGGAGATGACTTCGGGGACTTTTCGCTGCAGCCACTTGGCCAGGTGCGTCACTTCGCTATAGTTGCGTTCGCTGGTGACGAAAGTGACCATCGCTTTGTCGTAGGTCGGGCTGACCCGGATCAGCAGGTAGCGTAGCAGACCGCGCCGGTGATTGACATCGTAGGCCGAGATATTGCGTCGGTCGAGTTCTTCACGAACCACGGCGGCGACCCGATTGATCAGCGGATGATGCAGAGGGCAGTCGGCGATATCGACCACATCGTGGCTGCCGCGCCGGTACATGCCGACCTGAGCCTTGCCCCGCTTGCGAGCCACGACCAGCTTGGCGCTGGCCCGGTAGCCAAGGGTCTCCGGAGCGGCCCAGACCTCACCAAGCGGCACTTCAAGCAAGCTCGGGTAAGCGGCCAGGGCGTCGGCCACGCGCTTGCTCTTGCACTCCAACTGGGCGGTATACTTCCAGCTCAGCAGGGCACAACTCTGACAGGCGCGATAATGCGGGCATGAAGTCTTGGCGATCCGGTCGCGGGACGCCTGCAATACGCGCAGCGTGCTGGCGAGGATCCGGTGCCGTCCGGTATGCACCACACGGGCGACGACCTTCTCGCCGGGGAGCGCATCGAAAACGACGACCGGCTTGCCGGCGTGATTCGCCAGCCCCATACCATCGTCATCGATGCGCTCGATGGTCAGAGTCAGTTCTTCGGCGCGGGGTTTTGAGGGCACTTTAGATGTTGTGCGGCGGCGTTCAGCTGTCATGGCGTCTCCTGAAAAGAGTTGTCATATTGCGCCATGACTTGCTCGCTGTCAATATCGGACCACCTGAACAGAAAAAAGCAGGCGATCTGCATACTGTCGCCTGCCTGCTAACAGAATTTCCAGATGTTTTTACTGGTGAGTTCTGTCCTTCTCTTTATCTTGATCACGGTCCTGATCTTTGTCCCGATCGCGGTCCCGATCACGATCCTGATCTGCCTGGACTTCCGGGTTTACCTTGCCAGCCTGATCAAGCGTTTGTTCCATTTCACGCGCTCGCTCCATTTGCATGCTGCCTTTACCGAAACCACCTGTCATGCCAGGGCTGCCCTGGCCACCCGTATGATCTCCACCACTGCCGCTGCCTCCACCACTGCCACCACTGCCACCACTGCCACCGCTGCCACCGCCATTGCCGCCACCGCCATTGCCGCCACCGCCGCCACTGGCCAGGTAGATCGGCGCATCCTCAGCAGAAGAGGTCAATGCATGGATCGGGGTTGACCAGACAACCAGCAACACACTGACCAAGGAAACCAGCAATAATTTGATTATTTTCATCGGTGTCTTCATGTCATGCTCCTTATGATTTCGGGTGGTTACTGTGAAAGTTCTGCCAGGAGCCTCCTCTGTTTAGTGCCCATCCGGAAAACCTGGAGAGCAGAAGTGCGGGTTCCGACCCGGAAGCTGATGAGACGTCTTTAATTGTTATTATCGCAGAGGAAAAAGAGGTTGCAATGATACTTAGAGATAAATATTAAAGAGATTTGTATTGAGATTTGTATTGCTATGAAAGTTGCAGACACATGACATATCAGCAGACAGGCTCGCTCAGAATTACTTAATCCCTGATCATCTGCTTCAATCCTTGATAATAGATGCGACTTTTCAGTGCCAGCAGAATTTGCATGCTATTCACCGATAATTACGAGTCAACACTTAATATGCTTTATCATGTGTGCAGAAATAAACAAGTCTTCCCCAAGTTAAAGCTCTTTCCACACAAAGATAGCGGCCCCGTCATTACTGACGGGGCCGCGGCCGTTTGAACCTGAAGGAGGGTTTGCAAACGGTAAAGAACGATTAATCGTTGGTTGCTTTTGCCAGAGCCAGGTCTTCCTCCGTCTCGAAAGCACCTTCGAGCACCGGGACTTCGGCTCTGCGTGTCTTCAAGGTACCGGCAAGCATGGCGCCAACCACCAGCAGGGCGCCGGCGGCAGCAAACGACATGGTGAAGCCGCCGGTTTTGACGCGCAACATCTCGGATACGCGCACCAGAGCGAAAGCTCCGATGCCCCAGGCTGAGAAGAGGATGCCGTAGTTCATACCAAAGTTCTTGGCACCCCACAGATCCTTGGCAAAGGATGGAAAGAGTGAGAGATTGGTACCATAGTTAAAGACCATGAAGGTCACCAACAGAGGCATTGCCAACGGATTGTTGTAGGTTCCGCCGATAACCGGAATGGCCAGAAACATCAGCACAGCCTGGAAAACCAGCATGATGACCAGGGTGTTGACGCGGCCGATCTTGTCGGAGACCACTCCGGCGACAATGCGGCCGGCGGCGTTGCCGATAGCCATGATTGCCACGACCAGGAAAGCCAGCTCACCCATGCTCGCCGTGGCCAGCCCTTTGGCACTGCCGATAACCATAAGACCGGCGCCAGAGCCTATAAAAAAGCAGGCCCAGAGCGTATAGAACTGGGCAGTCTTAAGAATCTGTGAGGGGGTCTTGTCTTCGACGACGACGGCCTTGACCGCTGCGTTGGCAGCTTGAGGATCAGCCACGTAACCAGCCGGAGGGTTGGCCAGAAACATGCCGAAGAAGCAGGTGACAACGACAAAGCCGAAGCCGAAGTAAAGCATCGACTGCTGCAGGCCATAGGCACCGAGCAGGTACTGGGCCAACGGCGCGATGTAAACCGAGGCCAGGCCGAAGCCGGCGACGACGATACCAGCGATCAGACCGGTCTTGGCCGGTGGAAACCACTTCAGCGCCGGCGGCGTGGCGGCGGAATAGCCGAAACCGATGCCCATCCCGGCCAGGACGCCGAAACCAACGATCCAGGACCAGTAATCGGTCGTCTGCGATATCCAGATGAAACCGCTGCCGACCATCAGACCACCGATGATGCAAGTGATCCGGGGACCGAACTTGTCCTGCACCTTGCCGGCGAGGATCATTGCCACAGCGAAGGTCAGACAGGCCGTGGCATAAGGGTCGTTGATCGAGGCCTTGTCCCAGGCAAAAGCCCCGGGACCGCCGGCAGAAATCGAATCGGCAATAGCACCTTTGAAGATACTCCAGGTATAAAGAATGCCCAATGCGAGGTTGATGCCTGTACCGGCCAGTACGACCGTCCATCCACGTTTTGATGATGTGCGCTGCTTGCTCATGTTTGCCTCCCTGGTGATCGCTGTCGAGTTATCCAAACCGTATTGTCTCAATTGTTGAACCCGGTGAGTCAAAGGCCAGCACGCCTTGATGGTACCGATGACTGGCTTATTTCTGCGATGACCGGGTATGTGTTCAAGCATCTGCATAAGCTCTTTCTTTGCTGTGCCGTCCGAGCTGCCTATGGCAAATGACATCGCAACTCGCATACCAATCGCAAGACGCTCTTAAAAAACTTTATTCCTGTTTAATTTCGGTATCTTGGATACAAATCAAGGCAAGTGAACAAGGAAGGGATAAAATAGCGTTTTTGCAGAAACGCGAAAAACCTCAAGCGCGGAGAGTGCCTTAAGAAATCAAGGTTGCCGGTATGTCAGGAATGAGGAAGAGATAAAGCCGGACAGGAAGTGGATTTACAGCTGATTTAAAACCAGCCTAAAACATGGTTTTGCAATACTGCAATGACAATTTCAAGTCTTTTTGCATAAGTGCAAAAAAACCGATGTGCGCGGCGCTGGCTTCGAAACGCGAAAGCAGCCCGCCAGAAAAGGAAAGGACGACTCGATCGGGAGTCGTCCTTTTATGTTTTTAACACCTCACGCCTTACAACGAGTACCCTGTAACCCATAAGCTATCGCATCTTGCTGGTTCTTTGCCGCGTCAGCGGCGTTGCGCCTTCAGCTGAGTAGCTACGGCTGGGCAGATGAAGACGCGCCTTGCTGACCCGCCAAATCCCTGCGCAATCTTGCGACATCTTATAGGTTACTGGGTACTAGGCCCTGGAAACGAACCGGCATTCCCGCGTATCAACCTTGACCCGTTCGTCGGTCTCAAGATAACCGGGCACCTGAAGCTTTAACCCCGTTTCCAGAGTCGCTTCCTTGGTCTGGGCCTGGGCCGTGGCGTTCTTGATCGCCGGCGCTGTTTCGGTGACCAACAACTCCACTACCATTGGTGGCTCAATGGAAACGACCTGTCCTTCGAAAACCCCGAGAACAACATCGGCACCATCGATCAGGTAACCTTTGACCGGACCGTACATCTCGTCTCCCAATTCGTACTGCTCGTAACTTTCAAGGTCCATGAACATGCCATTGTCGCCGTCTGCATACAGGAACTGGCCCTTGCGCTTCTCGAAATCAGCGGCATCGACACGGTCGCCCGCCTTGAAGGTCTTTTCCAGCACCTGGCCGGTGAGCAGGTTGCGATATTTTGTTTTGATCAGGGTGCTGCCACCACGCGCCGAAGGACTCTGGCTGCTGGTGTCAAGTACCAGGCAGGGTGCGTTGTCAAGCAGGATCACCTGTCCGCGTTTGAGGTCATTGGATGTCATCTTGGTCACTCCTCGAATAAGTAAATGTCTGGGATGGGAAATTTAGCACAGCCCCTGACGAAAAACAATCTGCCCCGACACCAGGTCGTCGACATGGACAAAGGGGTCAAGACAAAGGTTTTGCACTACGTTTTCCTTGCATTTAAGAAAGATTTTGTCAGAATGTAGCTCAGCAGAGCAGTCGAACGTTGGTTTCACAAGGAGATGCATGCAATGTATGCTATGGACAATGTGGGTAGAAACACCATCGCCATGGTTCTGGCCGGCGGCAAGGGGGAAAGGCTCAGCCCGTTGACCCTGCGTCGGGCCAAGCCAAGCGTGGCTTTTGGCGGCAAATACAAGATCATCGACTTCGTCCTCTCCAACCTGTTCAACTCCGGCATCAAGAAGGTTTACATCCTCACCCAGTACCGGGCCTACTCACTGAACAAGCACATCCGGGAATCCTGGGGCAAATGGACCGGCCTCGGCGAGTTCTACGTCGACATCTCCCCTGAGACCAGCAGTGAAAGCGAGGAGTGGTTCAAAGGCACAGCCGATGCAATCCTGCAATACCTGAGATTTGTTGAATCGACCGATGCGGAATACGTCGCTGTTTTCGGAGGCGACCACATTTACAAGATGGACGTGACCCAGATGATCAACTTCCACCGCATGAACCGCGCCGACATCACCATTGCCGCACTTGAGGTGCCGGTAGAGGAGGCCAGCAGATTCGGAGTTTTTTCAGTGGATGAAGAGGCCAGGATCACCGGCTTTGCCGAAAAGCCGACGGTTCCGGAACGGATTCCGGGGCGTGAGACCTGTTTTGCCTCCATGGGCAACTATATCTTTCCCACCCGCAAGCTGATCGAAGTGTTGCTGGAAGGCAAGAAAAACCATGCGGATCTGGATTTTGGCAAGCACGTGATCCCGATGATGCTGGAGAACGGCGACCGCGTCTTTGCCTACAATTTGAATGACAATGTGATCCCCGGCATGAAGAGCGAAGAGCGGGGATACTGGCGGGACGTAGGAACCCTCGACTCTTATTACGAGGCGAACATGGATCTCGTCAAGGTCTCGCCACAGTTGAATCTCTACAACTACAGATGGCCAATTTTGACCAACCAGGGCAACCTGCCGCCTGCCAAGACAGTTTTTGACGAAGAAGACCGCCGCGGCCAGAACCTCGACTCCTATGTCTGTGCCGGCTGCATCACCAGCGGCAGTACAGTCCGGGGCTCCATCCTCGGCCCTCGCTGCAAGATCAACAGCTACAGCCTGGTCGAAGACTCCATCCTCTTCGAGAATGTCACCATCGGTCGGCATGTAAAGATCCGCAAAACGATTATCGACAAGAACGTTGTGATTACGGACGGTTCAGAGATCGGCTATGACCTGGAGGCGGACTTACGCAAAGGCTACACGGTGACGGAAACCGGGATTGTCGTGGTGCCTCGAATAGACAAATAGCCGCTGCAGCAGTTGCCGTTTGTTCTGCTGATGCAGGTTGCCTCATTATACAACCTGCATCAGCTTAAGTTTCGTCTTCTCATCACTCCTCACTCCTCACATGCCATCCCTTTCATCTCGCAGAAAAGCCATGACACAAGCCACTCTTTTGTGTATAAAATCAGCACCGTAAAATCAAACGACATCTACTCTTGAAGGAGTTTCACATGTACAGCTGTGCAGATCTGAAAAAAGGCATCAAATTGATGATCGACAACGAGCCCCACGTCATCGTGCAGTTTGATTTCACCAAGCCCGGCAAAGGACAGGCTCTTTACAAATGCAAGCTGCGCAACATGATCACCGGCTCCCTGTTCGACCGCACCTATCGTTCCGGCGAAAGCTTTGAACCGGCGAGTCTGGAAGAGCGCGACATGCAGTACCTTTATCGAGACGAAACCGGCTACGTGTTCATGGACCAGAAGACTTATGAGCAGACCTCGATCAGCGAGGAAGTCCTGGGCGATGACCACTATTTCCTGGTCGACAACATGGAGGTCAAAGTCCTGTTGCATAACGAACGTGGCATCGGCGTTACCCTGCCCAACTTCGTTAACCTGCGCGTCACCCAGTCCGATCCCTGGGTCAAGGGCGACACCGCCGCCGGCAATAACAAGCCGGCCACCGTGGAAAGCGGCTACACCCTGCAGGTACCCTCTTTCGTCGAGCAAGGCTCCCTGATCCAGATCGACACGCGCACCGGCGAATACGTGACCCGCGTCAAGGAGTAGCTCGAACCAGCCACCTGAGAGAAAAAACGTCCGCATGCGGACGTTTTTTTTTAAACTTTTCCATAACTGTTTCGTCTAAGATACGGCGAGCTTTAAATTCACGAGATAGACAGATACGCAACTATCGCAGAGAGTCACAAAACATGCTGGACAAGCGGATACAAGCCGACGACACCTCGAACAATCGATGCGCCTGGCTCTGCCTTGGCCTCATCTGCCTGCTGCTCGCCGCCTGTACCCCGGCAGCCACCTACCAGGCATCAGTCATTCAGGCACAGGGGGTTTTCTCTGCAAGCGGAGAGACGCCGTTGCCTGTGCATTGGTGGACAAACTTCGAGGACCCGGCCCTTGATCGCCTGATTGCTCAGGCTCTCGCTGACAACTTCACCTTGCAGAGCGCCTGGGACCGTCTTGACCAGGCCCGGGCTGTGGCACGCAGGTCAGGTGCCGACCTGGTTCCGCAGCTCAGTGGCGAAGCAGGGGGCAGCACCAGCAGTTCACGCATCGATTCCCGCAGCAACTCGTCACAGAGTTTCAACCTGGGGTTGGTCGCTAGTTACGAAATCGATCTCTGGGGACGCATTCGCTCCACCAGTGAGGCTGCCGTACTCGATGCCCTGGCCAGCGAGGAGTCTTTACAGACGGCAGCCCTGACACTGTCTGCCCAGGTAGCGACAACCTGGTACCAGTTTCTCGAGCAGATTGGCCAGATCGAGATTCTCGAGCAGCAGCAGCACACCAACGAGCAGGCTCTCGAACTGGTCAGCCTGCAGTTTCGCACCGGCCAGGTCAGTATCGCCGACCTTTTGCAACAGCGTCAGGTGGTTGAGAGTCGGCGCGGTGAACGGGCCCTGGCCGCCGCTCGGGCTCAGGTGCTGCAGAACCAGTTGGCGGTGCTCCTTGGTGTGGCTCCCGACCAGGCTCCGCCACTTGCCTCAAGCAATTTCGGCGAACTGCCGCCGCTACCTTCTACCGGGCTGCAGAGCAGCCTGCTGCAACGACGCCCCGACGTGCGCGCCGCATGGCTGCAGTTGCAGGCGGCTGACCAGCGGGTCGCCGCTGCTGTGGCCGATCGTTTCCCCCGTCTCAGCCTCACCGGTCGGGTCGATTCCACAAGTGAACAGATCGAAGACCTGTTTGACGACTGGCTGGCCTCTCTGGCCGCCAATCTGCTCGCACCGCTGATCGATGGAGGTCGACGTCGAGCTGAAGTCGAGCGCAGCCAGGCAGTGGCCGCTGAGGCCCTCCATGATTACGGTCAGACGGTTCTCGAGGCTTTTACAGAGGTTGAGAATGCCTTGACCCAGGAGCAGAGACAGCAGGAGTACCTTGCCAGCATCAGCCGTCAGCTGGAACTTTCCATTCAAGCCTCCTGGCGTATCCGCGACCGTTATCTCAACGGTGCCGAGGATTACCAGCGGGTTCTCGGTGCGCTGCTTTCCAATCAGCTTTTGCAGCGCACCCAGCTTACAGCACGGCGGGAACTCTTCGTCAACCGCATTAACCTCTGCCGGGCTCTAGCCGGTGGCTGGAAGATGTCACGACAGCCCGAGCGGCCGATCATTCCAGGTGAATAGCATGTGTCCAGACCAGCATCAACAGCCACAGACCCCCTCCATGCAGAACCGCAGAACCGCTCAAATGAGGTTGCTGCTGCCGATCCTCGTTGTCATCTGCGCTGCGGCTGTCGCGGTCTGGATGCTGCAGTCAGGTCCAAAAGCCAAGCCCAGGGCCAAGGTTCGCAATGCCGCCATCGTGGATGTGCGCCCCATTGAATTCGGCCGGCAAACGACAACTGTCAGTGCCATGGGTGCGGTCATACCGCGGCGCGAGGTCATTCTCAAACCCCAGGTCAGCGGCGCGATTCTCCAGATAAGTGACAAACTGATCCCGGGGGGACACTTTGCCAAGGGCGAGCAGCTACTCAGTATCGATCCGCGTGACTACCAGCTTGCAGTGCAGCAACTCGCCAGCGAGGTCGCCAGGGTCGAAGCAGACCAACAATTAGAACTGGGCCGGCAACGGGTTGCTCAGAAAGAATATGAATTGCTCGGCGAAATGGTCAGTGCGGAAGAAAAGGCGCTGATGCTCCGGCAACCGCAGCTTGAGAATCTCCGCGCCGTTCTGGACGGGACCAGAGCTCGCCTCGAACAGGCACAGCTTGATCTGGAGCGAACCGTTATCAAGGCCCCGTTCAACGCCGTGATCATGTCCCGCGAAATTAATATCGGCACTATCGTCTCACCCAGCACCACCCTGGCAACGCTGGTCGGCAGCGATAGTTACTGGATCGAAGCGCCGATTCCAGCCAGTCAGCTGAAATGGATCGATACCGGTCATAATGGTATCGCCGCGGGCTCAAAGGTGCGCATCTTCGATAACGCGACCTGGGGCGCAGATAGCTTCCGCAACGGACAGGTGATCGGGCTGACGGCCACGGTTGAGGAGCAAGGGCGCATGGCCAGGTTGCTGGTTGAAGTCAGCGACCCGCTTGCCCTGCAGGCTTCCGCAAAGGCACAGCCAGTACTGCTGCTCGGCAGTTATGTCAGGGTTGAAATCGCAGGAGCAAGCTTGCCGCACGCTGCGGCGATCGAGCGTGATCTGATCCACGACGGCAACCATGTCTGGATTATGGATGATAAGGGGACCCTCGATATCCGTTCTGTGGACATTGCCTTTCGCGGCAAGGACAAGGTTCTGATCACCGGCGGAATCCGCGACGGCGAACTTCTGGTCACATCCAACCTACCCTCGCCGGTACAGGGTATGAGCCTGAGACTCAAGGACACTGAGACCACAAACCCCGCGGAAGCAAAGGCAGTCGAACCATGAAGCCTTCGCGTAAAGAATTCTGGCAGCGGGGCCCGCTCGCCTGGATGACCTATAACCGGGTCACCCCCAACCTGCTGATGATTGCCCTGCTGCTCGGCGGGATCTTCGTCTCGGGACAGATCAAGAAAGAGGTCTTCCCTGAGTTCGAGCTCGATCTGGTCACCGTCAGTGTCGCCTATCCCGGAGCCAGCCCGGAGGAAGTAGAGCACGGCATCATACTGGTTGTCGAAGAAGCGGTGCGCAGTCTTGAAGGGATCAAGGAGTTGACAGCAACTGCGGCGGAGGGCCGCGGATCAATCCGCATCGAACTCCTGGCTGACGCCGACCAGCAAAAAGTCTACCAGGAGATCAAACAGGAGATCGACCGGATTCGCACCTTTCCGGTCGATGCAGAGGAACCGCAGGTTTCGCTGCTGACCCGCCGCCGTGAAGTCCTTAATATCCAATTTTACGCCGACATCTCGGAAGCCGCTCTGCGCGAGACGGCTGAGCAGGTTCGTGACCGCTTGCTGCAGGATCCCGGGATCACCCAGATCGATCTCTCGGGGGCACGTGATCTGGAGATTCACGTCGACGTACCGCAGGAGAAGTTGCGCGCCCATAACCTCACTCTCGACGGCATCGCAAGGACCATTGAGGCGGCTTCAACCGAGATTCCCGGTGGAGCCGTAGAAACCAGTGGCGGCGATATCATGTTGCGTGTTACCGATCGCCGTGACTGGGCCAGAGAATTTGCCCGCATTCCAATCATCAGCACCGCCGACGGCACGGTGGTTCTGCTAGAGGACCTTGCCACGGTCCGTGAGACCTTCGAAGACAGTAATCGCTTTGCCACCTACAACGGCCAGCGTAGCATCGGTCTCGACGTCTACCGGGTTGGCGACCAAACCCCGATCGGTGTCTCCCGGGCAGTTCGCAACGCCATGAGCGAAATCGAGGCCGACCTGCCAACGGGGATCAACTGGGATATCAACCGCGACCGTTCCCAGGTCTACGAGCAGCGTCTCAACCTGCTGTTGAAGAACGCCGCCCTGGGTCTGGTCCTGGTGCTGCTGCTGCTCGGTCTCTTTCTTGAATTCAAGCTGGCTTTCTGGGTGACCATGGGCATCCCGATCTCCTTCCTTGGCGGCCTGATGTTCCTCCCCGCCATGGGCGTGTCGATCAATATCATGTCGATGTTTGCTTTTATAATCGCCCTGGGGATCGTGGTCGACGATGCCATCGTGGCTGGCGAAAACATCTATGAATACCGCCAACGCGGCCATGGCATGGCCAAGGCTGCGATTCTCGGCGCCCGCAATGTGGCCACTCCGATCACCTATGCCATTCTGACCAACATCGTCGCGTTTTTACCGCTCTATTTTATCCCCGGCACCCTGGGCAAGATCTGGAAGATGATCCCCGTGGTGGTGATTACCGTCTTCATCGTTTCGTGGGTTGAAGCCTTGTTTATCCTGCCGGCCCACCTCGCCCACACCCGCAGTACCCCCTCCAGCAAACTGACCGCCCGCCTGCACGATTGGCAGCAGGGTTTCAGTGCGGGCGTCTCGCGCTTTATCGACAAGCGTTACCGGCCGCTGCTTGAACTGAGTCTCCGCTGGCGCGCTCTAACCGTTGCCATAGGTTTGGCCGTGCTGATGATCGTTCTCAGTTATGTCACGAGTGGCCGCATCGGCATGATCCTGATGCCGCGGGTGGAATCGGACCAGGCGGTCGTTACCGCCGTGCTGCCGGCCGGAAGTCCACTGACTGAAGCCCTGCGGATTCAAGAGCTTCTGGTTGCCGGCATTGAGAATGTGGCCGCAGCCAATGGTGGTGAAGAGCTGCTGCAGGGGGTCTTCGCCATGGTCGATGAGGGCCAGGTGGGAGTGACGGCTTACCTGACGCCGCCCGGCATCCGGCCACTGAACACCGGCGAGGTCACCCAGCTCTGGCGCACAGAAGTCGGTCCGATTATTGGTCTCGAATCGTTGCGTTACGAATCAGATCGCGGTGGCCCCGGAGGGGGGGGAGCTCTGACCGTGGAACTCTCGCATCGCGACACCGAGGTTCTCGAGCTGGCCAGCAACGCACTGGCGGAGAGACTGGATGAATTTGCCAACGTCAAGGATATCGACGACGGCGTCACCCTTGGCAAAGAACAGCTCGACTTCCGTATCAAACCTAGCGGCGAGAGCCTCGGCCTGACTTCCAGTGAAATCGCCCGCCAGGTACGCAACGCTTTTTCCGGCACCGAAGCGTTACGTCAGCAGCGTGGACGCAACGAGATCACGGTCCGGGTGCGCATGCCGGAAAGCGAACGCAGCAGCGAATTCAGTATTGAGAATTTGATGATCCGCACCCCTGCCGGAACCTTCGCTCCCCTTTTCGAAATTGCTGAAGTCGAACGCGGCCGCGCCTACACCACAATCAACCGCCGCGACGCCCGTCGCACCGTAACGATCACCGCCGACGTCGAGCCACTCAGCCAGACGGGTCAGATCCTTGCCACCCTGAACAGTCAGATTCTTCCCGAGCTGGCCAGCGACTACCCGGGATTAACCTACGGTTACCAGGGACGCCAGGCCAGCATGAAAGAGAGCACCGGCGGTTTGTTCAAGGGTTTCATTCTGGCTATGATTGCCATCTACTTTCTGCTGGCGATCCCGTTCCGCAGCTATAGTCAACCGATGATTGTCATGGTGGCGATCCCGTTCGGCGTGGTCGGTGCCATCCTCGGCCATCTGCTCATGGGCTACAGTCTCAGCCTGATGAGCATGATGGGGATCGTTGCCCTCTCCGGGGTCGTGGTCAACGACTCCCTGGTACTGATCGACTATGCCAACCGCCAGCGACTCGAGGGCGCCTCCGCTTCGACAGCGATCTCTGCCGCCGGAACCCGCCGTTTCCGACCGATCATCCTGACCACCCTGACCACCTTCTGCGGCCTGGCGCCCATGATCTTCGAAACCTCCAGACAGGCCCGTTTCCTGATCCCGATGGCCCTCTCGCTGGGCTTCGGCATCCTGTTTGCCACAGTGATCACCCTGATTCTGGTCCCCAGCCTCTACCTTTTGGTAGAGGATTTCTTCCTCTTGATGCGCAGATGGTTCGGCACAGAACCGGACAACCAACAATCATGAAAGAACCAAACTGGGCGCTGGCCCGCAAACGTCAAGCGCTGACAGAAAGAGCCCGGATTATTCAGGAGATCCGCAATTTTTTCATTCATCGCGGCTACCTCGAAGTGGAGACCCCGCACCGCATTCCGGCCAATGCTCCGGAAGCGCACATTGATATCGTCGCCAGCGGTCCATGGGCTCTGCACACATCACCTGAGCTGGCCATGAAGCGATTGCTTGCCGCCGGCTACGAACAGCTCTTTCAGCTCTGCCGGGTTTGGCGTGAAAGTGAGCGGGGCCAGTACCACCTCCCCGAGTTCACCCTGCTGGAATGGTATCGGGCCGGGGTTGACTACCATGCCCTGATGACCGAATGCATGGAGCTGTTTTTTGTGCTGGTCCCGGAGGGCAAGCTGTCCCGGCAGGGGCGCATGATCGATCTGAGCATGCCATGGCAACAGCTGACGGTTTCTGAAGCTTTCTCACGGTATGCTCCAATGAGTCTGCAGTCTTCCCTCACTGCGGACAGATTTGAAGAGGTCCTGACCGGCGAAGTCGAACCGCATCTGGGCAAGCTCCAACCGACTTTCCTGACTGAATATCCAACCAGCCTGGCAGCCCTGGCCCGCACCAAACCGGGTGAGCCTCTGGTTGCCGAACGATTTGAACTCTACATTGACGGACTGGAAGTAGCCAACGCCTTTTCGGAGCTGACCGATCCGCACGAGCAGCGCAGCCGTTTCGACGCTGCCGAAGAGACAAGACGCGCCTCCGGCAAAGCGCCCTATCCGCTCCCGGAAAAGTTCCTGACCGAATTGATAACCATGCCGGAAGCGGCCGGCATCGCCCTGGGCCTCGACCGCCTGATCATGCTGCTCACTGATAGCGACAGCATCGATGACGTGGTGGCATTCACGCCCGACGATCTTTAAACACGATTCTCGCAAATAATCTCGTTGCGACCGTAAATGCCTCTTGTTTTTCTTCCGCTCAACAAGCTATAAAAAAGGCAGGGACAGACACTCCACAGAGAGCTTTGCTGACCATGTATTTTCAATCTGAAACAGCCCTGTTCAATGCCTGCCGAACCCTTTTCGGCAAAGAGATAAACCTGTCCCGCGAATTTCTCAACTATCTTCAGCCGAGCGGTGCCAGGACAGCCTTTCGCAACCAGGCCAAGGCTCATCATCCTGACGCCCACGCGAATTCATCGGCACAGATCCGCAAACAACAGACGGAGCGCTTCCGGGAAATTCGTCAGGCCTACGACCTGGTTATTGATTTCCTCGAAAAGCGCCACGGCAACCGCCAGACGATTGCCAACGTATGGCCCACACAAACCACATCACATCGGGGCCGCAGCTCAACCCGCCGGCGTGCGCAGCAGAGGCCACAGCCGCGGCCGTCATCGATACCTTCAATTCCACTTGAGTTCGGCATGTTCAGCTATTATCAGGGGAGAGTGTCTTACCGGCAATTAATTGAAGCGCTGGTCTGGCAGAGGCGACAGCGGCCAACGCTCGGGGTTATCGCCCAGAACTGGGGCTGGTTGTCAGATGCTAAAGTGGCGCAGATTATGGACCATCGCGGCCATTCCCTGCGCTTCGGTAAAAAAGCCGTCGAGCTTGGCTATCTCAAACCGCACCAGGTGGAGGCGCTGCTGAACTATCAGCGCTCCCTGCAGCAACGCCTCGGCCAGTATTTTATTGAGAAGGGTTTAATGACAAAGGCAGAGGCCGATCAGGTTTCACAGAGTCTCAAGAGTCACAATGACCAGGTCAGCCTGCGCGCTAAAAGTTATTCCAATATCAGGCGCTGAACCGAGCTGTTTCCATCCCCAAAGCAATCGTCTCTCCTGCCCGCAGAAGGTTCTCAGGCACCAACGACATTCTACCCTGACTGCCGGACGGATCAACTACCTGCTGTAAAATGCCCAACCCTGCCCCCCCTCTTCCACACATCGCTGCAGTTATCTCCAGGTTGCGATCAACCGGCACCCGGAGGCAGGCTGCATCCCAGGCTTGATCGAAAGGATGCAAAAATCAGGGGCGCATACGCATTCTCAGGGAATGCCGGCTTCAGCCAGACGCGCACAAGCTCAACAACTTCCGGCAACGAGTTCGCGGGGATGAATGAAGGTGCTATAGAGTCTTTTTCGGTTTTTCTCTGCCGGGCATCACGTTTGACAGGACTTAAATCGTGCGTTAAAAATTAGAAGAGATCCATTCTTTCTGGCCGCTCGAAGCAGGCGGAAATTGACAACACTGTCAATGCGTATCTCCGAAAACGAATCCTGTCAATTATTTCCACAGGAGACGAGATGAGCAGTGGCCTACTCAACAAATGTGCAGGTTGCACCTACCGAGGACACCACATTTATGCCGTGGGCGCCCTGCGTTTCGAGCGGGAATTGATGATTGACTGCATCAGCACCCATACGGCCGCCAAATGGTTCCAGGCGGAGAACCTGGAGGCCGTTCCAATCAGCAATCAGGGCATCCCGTACGGCTTGAAGATGATCCTGGTCGACACGCATACCCTGGATCGGGCTGACCTGGTTAACCTGTTCTCTTCGAAAATCTGGAAATCACACGCACACAACCTGATGGTGCTGTTCAATGTACTGCATGAGCATGGGATCGAAAAGGTGGCACTGAAAAACGGCGTCCGCGGCTTCCTGTATACTGACGACTCTGTCGAGGATCTGATCAACGGGATCTGCGCCATCAACTCCGGCGAGTTCTGGATTTCCCGGCGGATCCTCGGCGAATGCCTGCAGGAGAGCTACCTTCGCAAGGATCTTCAGGAACCGTCCGACCATGCTTTGTCCAAGCGCGAACTCCAACTGTTGAGGGTGCTTTCAAGCGGCGCCTCGAATGATGCCATTGCCGACCGGATGTGCATCAGTTCTCATACCGTCAAAACCCACCTCCATAACATCTTTCATAAAATCAACGTTGACAACCGGCTTCAAGCGGTTCTCTGGGCGAAAGAGAACCTGTAACCCGAACTGGCCCCTCATCTTTTCTTCGTATCAATTTTCTCAGCCTTCTTTTTTCTCATCCTTTTGCATTAGCTGAACCTTAAAAAATAAATCTATAAATCAACCTATCTGCTGATTGCAAATACACAGCAAAGATTAATACTTTCATATAATTCAGGGGAGCCAATACTCAGAAATCCGGCTGATGCTCTGGTTGAAAACAACCAGTGCATATTATTTGGGAAGAGGAGAAATCATTAAGGCTCAAACAGATTTGCGGACGGAAAATGGGGGAGCGACTGATCATGGCGCATCACGCGCGATCCTCGGGACAAGGATGTCCAATCAGCTCAGACAATCTTTGGACAGGCGCTAACATTTAGGAGGTTATCATGAGATTAAAATCACTGGTTCTCATTGTATTGGCAGCATTGCTGGTCTTCAGTGGCAACGCGCTGGCGGCACCAGGTGGTGGCGGCG